>CANMZB010000109.1 GCA_947502265.1 uncultured Sulfitobacter sp. | reverse complement strand
GGGTGTCGGACACGTTCATGCCTCCGTATTTGGCTTTGAACTTGTAGAACGATGCTGGGCTCAAGCCATGCCTACGCCACACCTCTGCAGTCGGCAACCCAGCCTCTTGCTCTTTGAGCATCCCGATTATTCGGGCTTCGGTAAAACGACTCTGTCGCATTTGTTTACTCCTTCGAAGGTTGAGCAAACTCTACATTAAAGTGAGGGAAGTTTCGGGGGGCAGGTCA
>CANMZB010000108.1 GCA_947502265.1 uncultured Sulfitobacter sp. | reverse complement strand
GATACCCGTAAATGTCACGAGGCTATTGCCGCTAGAGACGCCTATGCGGTGATCCCTCCGCGTAAGAACGCAAAGCCATGGAAGCCCCCTCTCGTGCATGCTCGCATGCGCGTCCTTCGTCCTTGCCGGGCAGTGGACCAGCGACGGAGCGATTGCCCGTAACGATGCGGTCAGCGCCCAACGATATCTGGGTCGCACCCTGTGGCGACGATGGAGCGGATATCACCG
>CANMZB010000107.1 GCA_947502265.1 uncultured Sulfitobacter sp. | reverse complement strand
CTTCCAGCGATTTGAGGCGATGGGTGTCGGACACGTTCATGCCTCCGTATTTGGCTTTGAACTTGTAGAACGATGCTTGGCTCAAGCCATGCCTACGCAACACCTCTGCAGTCGGCAACCCAGCCTCTTGCTCTTTGATCATCCCGATTATTTGGGCTTGGGTAAAACGACTCTGTCGCATTTGTTTACTCCTTCGAAGGTTGAGCAAACTCTACATTAAAGTGAGGGAAGTTTCGG
>CANMZB010000106.1 GCA_947502265.1 uncultured Sulfitobacter sp. | reverse complement strand
CGCCCCGGGTTTACCTGAGAGCAAACTCTCCAAGGATGAACCTTATGACACGGCGCAAACACACCCCGTCTTACACAGCTGAATTGCGCGCTCGCGGTGTTCGACTTTTCAATGAGCAACGGTCGGAATATCTCAATGACAACGCTGCTTATCAGGCCATAGCGCCCAAGCTCGGCTGTGCTCCAGATAGCCTGCGGGGTTGGTGCCGACCGTCGGAGCGCGATGCTGGTGCTCGCGG
>CANMZB010000105.1 GCA_947502265.1 uncultured Sulfitobacter sp. | reverse complement strand
ATGTTTACATGCATGAGAGGGGCACGGCCTCCAGCCTGCGGTTGAAAAAGGGGGGCGTGGACGCCTGATCACTGCCCGACAGGGTATTGCTGCGCAATACCCTGTCGGGCAGTGGACAAGCGCCGATACAAACGCCGCAACCGCATCAAAAGGATGTTCGGCGGGCTCAAAGACTGGCGACGTGTCTCAACCCGGTATGACCGATGCCCAAAGGTCTTCCTGTCAGCAATCGCTCTCGCC
>CANMZB010000104.1 GCA_947502265.1 uncultured Sulfitobacter sp. | reverse complement strand
CATGTTATCCCCCGAAACTGGGGATCGTGAATCATGACAACGCGACAGCCTCAATCAAGTAATGGGTCCTGACCCTAATATGGGCTGGAATCCTCTATATTTCTCCCCCCATGTTGGTGTGGGTAGGCTCTAAACCGGGGGCTAGATACAACGCTTACCAAGAGTGAGGTATTTTGGTTTTTGTTACATCGAAGAGAGATACAGGTTTGGAAAGCTTGTTAGGTTTGGCGATGACCTACTCTCCCACGCCTTA
>CANMZB010000103.1 GCA_947502265.1 uncultured Sulfitobacter sp. | reverse complement strand
CGATGCCCAAAGGTCTTCCTGTCAGCAATCGCTCTCGCCGCAACAGTAATATTCTGGTTATGAGTCCTGACCCTAGACGATTCCGAAGAGACGTTGAAGTTTGATTTCCAAATCAGAAAGCAGGAAGTTAGCACCGCGCTCAACGCTAACAACAAATCGCAAGCTATGTCAGTGCTTCAACGCAGGGACTTTGCCCGTATTTGGGCAACCATCGCAGCGCTAAACACCGTGTCCGCACACTGAAGCACAAACACTGTGCCCAACAAAGCGATTCACG
>CANMZB010000102.1 GCA_947502265.1 uncultured Sulfitobacter sp. | reverse complement strand
GACCTGAACTTTTGCCGCAACCCCGCGTGCGACAGCTTCGGTGTGCATCCGGACCCGTTCAAAAGGCCAGGCGGGGAGCCACCGGCACCGCCGGGTGTCCTGCGAGGCGAGGTCAAAGGCAAGAAGCACGAAGAGTTCTTTCAATGCCCGACCTGCAACAAGACCTCGCGGATCAAGAATAACCGCGCGATCACCGAAGAATACAGACGTCTCAAGCATTTGCAAGAGCACGACCCGAACGTGCCTTCTTGCAAGACGCCGGGATGCTTCGCCCAAGGGATGGCGCCGGAAGCGCATCCCGAATTTTA
>CANMZB010000101.1 GCA_947502265.1 uncultured Sulfitobacter sp. | reverse complement strand
ATACGCACCGCATCTTGCCGGAATTCGTCCGTCCGTTTCAGTCCCATAGTTCGTCTCCTTTGTTGCAGCAAATGCTACCAAAGGAGCGGCATCAAACCGCGACAGGTCCAAGTTGGTCGGCTACGAGCATGTCGAGGACACGACTGCTGAAAGCTCGGTACTTGTATATTCGCTTCGGCGGAAGTGGTCGTTCCATTGTTGTCTCCTCCAGTTAACTGCCATTATTGGTCCGCGCCCTAGGCTCAGGACCCATTAATTGATTGAGGTTGTCGCGTTGTCATGATTCACGATCCCTAGTTTCGGGGGATAACATGAGCAA
>CANMZB010000100.1 GCA_947502265.1 uncultured Sulfitobacter sp. | reverse complement strand
CTGTGCTCGATATTATGAAGCGGCGGCGACAGAAATCCTTGTGATACGATCCTGCCCCCTACCGGAATCTACCCCTACTCTGGCGTAGGCGAATGTTCTGGTCACAGCATTGCAATTCTGTCCGGAAATGATGTCCAAAATCATACACCTGTTCGATACAGGTTCAAGATAATTTCTGGACAGATCATTACGCCCTGTCCAGAACCGAACCATTTCGGACGGCCCTTACCACATCTGCTGGCGCATCAGGTCGCGATGATCTCCGGATCGAAACCGCTTGTTCACAGCACCCCGTGAGAATTTCCCCGCCACAAACGGCTTG
>CANMZB010000099.1 GCA_947502265.1 uncultured Sulfitobacter sp. | reverse complement strand
CGGACAACCATTGCCCCCTTTCGGGATCATGCGCTGCATGACCCTGTCGGGCAGCGGGACAGGCGAATTGCACAGCAGTTCTGCCGAGAGGGGCCCTGTAACCCCATAACTTTCATCAAGCGTTCGACCGCTGCCCGGCAAGGACGCAGGACGCGCATGTTTACATGCGCGAGAGGGGGCAAAATACGCGGAAGCCTTCTTCAGTATCTCATTTGCTTGGCGCAACTCCCGAACTTCACGCTCAAGATCCTTGATCCGGGCCTTCTCCTCACTGGTCGGCCCGCCGCGAGCACCAGCATCGCGCTCCGACGGTCGGCACCAA
>CANMZB010000098.1 GCA_947502265.1 uncultured Sulfitobacter sp. | reverse complement strand
CCCTCTGCTTTGATGCCCGTGCTGTCCACTGCCCGGCAGTGCATCACGCAGTGATGTCACGAGAGGGGATCAAGAGGTACAGGGGACCAGTGCCGTCGCGATATGGCAGACTTACTTTCAGTGTTCGTTGACGGCGGCAAAGGGTGCTGAAATCGGGCACCGCCCAATCCAAGCCAATGAGCTGTAACAAGCTTTGCACAAAGCCTGTGGTCTGCCGCAATGGCAGTCCGAACAGAACCTTCAAAGTGAGACAAGCTTGGATCGCAGCATCGCTGAAGTTCTGTTGTCGACCACGCCTGCCGCTCGGCGGCGGCACCCAAACTATCTCAGGATCAAACCAAATTGACAGT
>CANMZB010000097.1 GCA_947502265.1 uncultured Sulfitobacter sp. | reverse complement strand
TGGGCATCGGTCATACCGGGTTGAGACACGTCGCCAGTCTTTGAGCCTGCCGAACATCCTTTCGATGCGGTTGCGGCCTTGATGAACGGCCTGCCAAAAGCCGAATGGCTTCTCGCTGATCGAGGGTATGATGCCGATTGGTTCCGTGAAACCCTTGTCGATAAAGGCGCAAAGCCCTGCATCCCGGGACGCAAGTCGCGCAAGAAGACCGTCAAGTATCCCTTTCGGGACATTGCTGCGCAATACCCTGTCGGGCAGTGATCAGGCGTCCACGCCCCCCTTTTTCAACCGCAGGCTGAAGGCCGTGCCCCTCTCATGCATGTAAACATGCATTGCCGGGCAATGGATGTGCTTTGAGGTAGGTGGCATCAATCGA
>CANMZB010000096.1 GCA_947502265.1 uncultured Sulfitobacter sp. | reverse complement strand
GTGCATCAACCCCGCCGTGCCGGGATCCACCGTTTCGCTATAATTCGCCGCGATCTGCGCATCACTGCGCGCCACGTCCCAGATCCGCACCTCGTCAAGGGCGCCTTCCAGATCGGCTGTACCGCCGCCGAAGGAGCCGCCGAGGCGCTGGATGTCGAGCGCGTCGGTGAACGTCTGCGTCGCGCTGCCCTCAAGCGTGCCGTCGATATAGCTCGACAGGATGCCCGCCTCGCGCGTCAGGGCAACATGATGCCACTCGCCCGCCTGTACCTGCGTCGACGTGGCCACCAGATCGGTGCGCAAATCGCGCGAATAGACCCGCCCGATCCCGCCGTGGAAGTTCAGATCAAACCCTTCCCCGCTTTCGTCTTGCGCATAAAACAAGCCGTCGGTCTTGGACACGCTTGCACCCGCCGCAAA
>CANMZB010000095.1 GCA_947502265.1 uncultured Sulfitobacter sp. | reverse complement strand
CGACGGCCGAGTTGACCTATTCTTGGCGGATGGTGCTTACGATGGAGAGCCAACCTGCGCTGCTCTTACTGAACGCTTTGGTTCGGCGATCAAAGTTGCGGTTCCACCACCCAAGAACGCGGTCCTGAGCCCCGGCGCGGCCCAAAACCCGAGCATACGTGACCACCAATTACCGACATAGCAGCCCATGGCCGGGTGGCATGGCAGAAGGCATCGGGCTACAATCAGCGGAGCCGGGGTAAAACCCCGATGAGTCGTTGGAAGGCTGTCAATGGGCCCAAGCTCAAGGCGTGTGGATTCGAAAATCAGAAGACAGAGACCAAGGCAGGCGTCCAGTTCCTTAACCGAATGACCGAACTTGGTCGCCCAAATTTCGAACGCACCGCCTGAAGCCCGTCTCGGGTAGGGCGCGTTCCGACATCTTCATCCTCCCTGCA
>CANMZB010000094.1 GCA_947502265.1 uncultured Sulfitobacter sp. | reverse complement strand
TGATTGGCCTCTTCAAAGCCGAAGTGATCCACAGATTGGGCCCTTGGAAATCCGCTGACGCGGTCGAATGGGAAAGCTTCAAATGGGTCGACTGATTCAACAACCGCCGCCTGCTTGAACCAATTGGATATATCACACCTACTGAAGCAGAGGAGGCGTTCTATGCAAACTTGAACACACTCGATAAAATCGCTTGAGAAGAACTAAACAGTCTCCGGTAAAACCGGGGCGGTTCAGTCGGAAAATATGAATTGGGCGAGCGCAGACTCGATGTCATTGAGCTTCTGGTGGTTTTGAAAGCCTTGGGACAGGAACCGGCCGAGTTTATTCAGGCTTTGGAGCTGGATTTGCCTGAGCGCCTTTGATCCAGAAATTTTCAATAACTAGGGTCAGGACCCACTAATTGATTGAGGTTGTCGCGGTGTCATGATTCACGATCCCCAGTTTCGGGGGATAACATGAGCAATTTATACTGGCTTACTGAGGCGCAGATGCAGCG
>CANMZB010000093.1 GCA_947502265.1 uncultured Sulfitobacter sp. | reverse complement strand
ATTGCTCATGTTATCCCCCGAAACTGGGGATCGTGAATCATGACAACGCGACAACCTCAATCAATTAATGGGTCCTGGGCCTAAGGAACCCAAGGTGATTTTTCATGGGTTCGGTCTGCTCCAGCAGCTCTACCCGAGGGGTAGTCCCCCTTTTTTAATGGGGGTCAGCCGTAGAATTCACGCAGCTGTTTTCAGTTTCATTGCGGGTGTAATGCCGCCGATGCCCATGTTGGGTCGTTCGTTGTTGTAAGTCCAGAGCCATACCGTGGCCTGATTCTATGCCTCCTCGATCATTTCAAAGATGTATTGACTGAGCCATTCGTCCCGCTGCCCGGCAGTCGATACGCAGTATCGATGAGAGGGGCGAACTGTGCGGTTGTAGCGTTCGATGTAGGCGTTCTGTTGGGGCTTTCCACGCCATTCGATGATCTGGTTCAGGCTCCGCACCACGCGCTCGGCTGGCAATGAGAAGTCGACTTCGATGCAAAGGCCCTCGCGATTGAAGTCATCCAGGGCGTTCAGTGTCCGGACCGACCGGCCGTCAGAGAGCTGATC
>CANMZB010000092.1 GCA_947502265.1 uncultured Sulfitobacter sp. | reverse complement strand
GCGCTCGCCTGGGCGCAAAGCCACAGGCACCGGTGTTCGTGATCCACGCGCTCGTTTACGACCCCTGCGCCGCCTGACGCCCAGCTTTTCCTCGGTGTAGATACGATACAACTTATTGTGGTTCATTATCATTCCCTTGCGCTCCAGCAGCACGCCGATCCGGCGATAACCGAACCGACGCCGCTTGCTGACAATCGCCTTCATCTCTTCGCGAACTTCAGGATTGTCCGGCGGATGATCACGCCGAACAGTCTTTGGATCGACACCCCCTCCCGGGACATTGCTGCGCAATACCCTGCCGGGCAGTGAACAAGCCTGCACGCACGACGTTGCGAGATATCATGATCCCGCATCGCCTTGCGTGCCGCAGCCCGTCGCACATTCGGTGCCGTCAGTTCTTTCCCAGCAAATCCTTCAGGACAACATTGTCGAGCATGGTATCGGCCAGCAGACGTTTCAGCTTCGCATTCTCATCTTCCAGCGATTTGAGGCGATGGGTGTCGGACACGTTCATGCCTCCGTATTTGGCTTTGAACTTGTAGAACGATGCTGGGCTCAAGCCATGCCTACGC
>CANMZB010000091.1 GCA_947502265.1 uncultured Sulfitobacter sp. | reverse complement strand
CGGTTACCGGCACATCATCGGTCACAACAACGGCAAAGCTGGCGTCAGCGGTGTCGCCATCCCCGTCCGAGACGGTCAGGTCAAATGGCAGCGACAGCGTATCCGTGCCCGCATCCGGGTGATCCAGCGGTGCGCTTTGCGTATAGCTATAGCTTGCCTTGTAGGAATTGAGCCCGCTCGGTTGTGTCAATGTCACCGAGAACACCTCGGTTGCAGCGGCGTTGGCCGTGCTGGCCGTCAGCGTATTGCCCGAAATTGTATAGACCAGCGAAACGCCACCGCTTTGCAGCCCCAGCGCAGCCAGCGCCGTCTGGGCGGATTTGAACGTAACACCCAAAGACGTGCCACGGTCGGCGCCAAAGTCGATATCCAGGTCCTGCGAAGTCGAAATTGTCCCTTCTGTCGTGTCCAGACCGGCCTCATCGACATCGGCGTCGGCGGTTGTGCCAACAACGGGTCCATCATCGGTAAAGACAAACTTGTCACCGATATTGATCGCATGTGTATCGGTGCCGGTATCCCCGTCGCCATCGGTCACGGTCGCCGTGCCATTCAGCAAAATCAGGGTATTGGCCATCGCGACAGTCTCGCTGTCATCGGCCGGGCTCGCGTGATCGA
>CANMZB010000090.1 GCA_947502265.1 uncultured Sulfitobacter sp. | reverse complement strand
GGGATCTCCGTTCAGCTTCGCAACCGAATTGAATCACAACCTACTGAGCTTACTCAACTAGTTTTAAATCAGGCTCTGAGGGTTTCCACCAGCATCGCGGTGAGCAACCCGAAAACCAGCAGCCCGTTTGCCGCAGCCATCCCGCCAAGAAGACGCCATTCCAGCGGTAGAAGAATGTCTCCGAATCCCAGAGTTGTGAACGCAACAAGCGCGAAATAGACCGACGCCTCAATCGTCACAAAGACCTCAATATACCATAGGGCTGTGGCCCAAATCCAGACCGACACTGTCATGATCAGTAACGCCCATAACATCGCCAACGACAGTATTCCCGTCAGTTTGGGGCCGTAGGGCGGGTGTATAAGCCAATCGTGGATCTTGTTCAGAAAGCTTTCAAGCACCCACCAGGACAGCGCCGCAATCAATAAAGTGACAGTCATGATAACGCTGCCCAGCGCCAGTTGGATCACCATAAGAACCCCGCCCGCAAGCGGGAGCCTTCAAGATATTCAAGCATTATCATGGTCTCCACCCGTTCCAGATAAACCGATTGCCGATACATAGCAAAGAGCAAAAGGCCGCCCCCTTGTCAGGAGCGGCCTTCAGTGTGTCAGACGTGTGTGGGGGAGGCCCCCACCCTACGGCT
>CANMZB010000089.1 GCA_947502265.1 uncultured Sulfitobacter sp. | reverse complement strand
ATTCAACGCCGATCGTAGCGACAATATTCCGAAGCAGAAGCAGCGGGTTACCAGCTGGGCGGAGTACGACGAAAGCCTGCGGAGACGCGGTGATCTGACGGTTTGGATCAGCGATGATGCGCTCGGTTTGTGGGAGGCGGCACCCAGCAAAACGCCTGGTGGTCAGCATAGCTATTCGGATTTGGCGATTGAGCTTTGCCTGACGCTGCGCATCGTCTTCAAGCAGCCCCTGCGTCAGACTGAAGGCTTGATGAACTCGTTCGCTGGGCTGTTGAGGGGCGAGATCGCGGTGCGCACTTCACGACCTTGTCACGCAGGGGCCACAGGCTGAGCCTGCCCACCAAAGCTGCGCCCAAAAGCGGCGAACCGATGCATCTGGCCGTGGATAGTACCGGGTTGAAGATTTTTGGCGAAGGCGAATGGCTGGAACAAAAACACAAAACCAAGCGCAAACGGCGCTCTTGGCGCAAGCTGCACCTTGGTCTTGATCTTGTCAGCAGCCAGATCGTCTGCTCCGAATTGACCCCAGATGACGTTGGCAATCCTACCGCCCTGCCGAGCCTACTGGATCAGATCGACGGCCGAGTTGACCTATTCTTGGCGGATGGTGCTTACGATGGAGAGCCAACCTGCGCTGCTCTTACTGAACGCT
>CANMZB010000088.1 GCA_947502265.1 uncultured Sulfitobacter sp. | reverse complement strand
GGAGAGTACCGCAAAGTGTGGGGCAGTTGAATTTTGGGATTGATGCTGGCAAGGATTTTGGATGTCATCCGCTTCTCAAATCTATCAGCTAAAGGTACGCCTTCTTGGGTTGAGCCCGATGATCTGGCGGCGTGTTTTGGTATCGGATTCGACGACTCTGCGTGAACTGCACGGCATTCTTCAGGTTGCGATGGGCTGGGAGGGCATTCATCTGTTCCTCTTCGAGGTTCACGCGGTACAATACGGCTCGTTCGAGTTGCATGCTGGAAACCCGGATGTATCCTTGCAGCAGTTTGGATTCCGCGAGAACCAACGATTTTCTTACGTTTACGATATGGGGGATCACTGGGAACACGAAATCCGTGTTGAAGCGATTAATCCGCCACCAAAGAAAACCTATCCGGCCTGCATAGGCGGTTCCGGAGCCTGCCCGCCTGAAGATTGCGGTGGCGTATATGGATATCTTGAACGGCGGGATGAGGCTGACGGTTATGATGCCTGGAATGACATGGGCGTCATGGTTGGTTTTCTCGAAGATGTTGTAGCAGTGAACGCCCCCAATCGGCCGGTATCCGATTTCATGTCTGACGATGTGGAAGCTGCGATGGAACGGATGGTTGCTCGCAAGCCGTTTGTGGCGGGGAAATTCTCACGGGGTGCTGTGAACAAGCGGTTTCGATCCGGAGATCATCGCGACCTGA
>CANMZB010000087.1 GCA_947502265.1 uncultured Sulfitobacter sp. | reverse complement strand
ACGCCAACGTTGTCGCCCGCTTCGCCGCGATCCAGCAGCTTGCGGAACATTTCAACACCGGTACAGGTCGTTGTTTTCGTGTCACGAATGCCAACGATTTCAATGCTGTCGCCCACGTTAACCACGCCACGCTCGATGCGGCCTGTCACAACAGTACCCCGACCGGAGATCGAGAACACGTCTTCCACCGGCATCAGGAACGGCTGGTCCACGGCACGCGCAGGTGTCGGGATGTACTCGTCCACGGCTGCCATCAGCTTCTTGATCGACTCTTCGCCGATCTCGGGATCGGTGCCGTTCATCGCCGCCAGAGCGGAGCCGCGAATGATCGGAATGTCGTCGCCGGGGTATTCGTAGGAAGACAGCAGCTCGCGGATTTCCATTTCAACGAGCTCCAGCAGCTCTTCGTCGTCAACCTGGTCCACTTTGTTCATGTAAACGACCATGTAGGGGATGCCCACCTGACGGCCGAGCAGGATGTGCTCGCGCGTCTGTGGCATCGGGCCGTCGGCCGCGTTCACAACCAGAATCGCGCCGTCCATCTGCGCCGCACCGGTGATCATGTTCTTCACATAGTCGGCGTGCCCGGGGCAGTCGACGTGCGCATAGTGACGGTTTTCGGTCTCGTACTCGACGTGCGACGTCGAAATCGTGATCCCGCGGGCCTTTTCTTCGGGCGCGCCGTCAATTGCGTCATACGCTT
>CANMZB010000086.1 GCA_947502265.1 uncultured Sulfitobacter sp. | reverse complement strand
CTATCACTGAGCCCGTAGGCTAAATCCGTCTGGGGTAAGCGGAAGAGCGTCCTTAACCAGATTTGTGCAACAAAGCCGATTGAAGCCCCAAACAGACAGGAAACGCCGGGTAATAGATAAGGTGGCGATATCAGGTTGTGCTGCGTGGACGTTTTGAAGGTCAGTGTCACTTTCGTTAGTGAGCTCTGACGGTACTTGCCATCACCTTCCTTGGGTTGCAAAGTCTTAAAGTTACAATGTTAACAGAGATGTGGCATGCAAATCGGTCTAAGAAACTATAAAATAAAAGTTTATCATAACCACAAAACCCAATTCCTCACATCCGACAAAGGTCCGGCGGATTTACTTCATTTTGCTCGGAGTTGCTGCTCTGCTATTGCAAAGAATTCTTTGGATGATGATAAAACTAAAATTGTCCGATTTGAGCCCGATACCGACTTCAAGAACAGCGCTCATGGCCTATTAAAATACGGAAAGTACGGCTATGGATCGGAAGTACAAGACCGCAAGTCCGGCACACTGAAACATATCCGTACTATCGTACCAAGCAGATACGATTCCGTTATATTATCGATTTTGGCTTACTGAAGGAAAATCATTTGGTCTTGTTGATCTTCAATCATTTGGTGGAAATTCCTGCGTAAAGGGCACCTCGATTTTTGCCCGCTTTCGCAACCATAGAGCAGCAGGTACAGCCGGAAGCGCATGGAAGACCGTCAGC
>CANMZB010000085.1 GCA_947502265.1 uncultured Sulfitobacter sp. | reverse complement strand
CGCCTCGGCGGCTCCTTCGGCGGCGGTACAGCCGATCTGGAAGGCGCCCTTGACGAGGTGCGGATCTGGGACGTGGCAAGGTCGGCGGTGGAGATCGCCGGTACTTACGAGCTTTCCATCTCGGCTCCGACAAGTGGGCTGGTCAATAACTTCAGGTTCGACGGGGACGGGGAAGATAGTGCCGGATATCTGACGCTGGATGTGGCAGGCCTTCAGTTTGTCGACGGTTTCGATTTCGTGTAACGTGTCTTGCCGCGCGCAATGCCTCCGCCTTGAGGGCGAGGGCATTGCGTGCGGCGGCTCTTTGATATCTGTAGGAAGATACGAAAGGGGCCGAGGTGCACCCAATACATTACGAATGGGGTGGCACGGAAATTTCCGTTCCGACTTTAGCCTATGCGTTTTATGCGTTCTGTTCGTGAAAAACCCGGACGCGGAACTGTAATGATTCGGGGTTTTGACGGCACGTTTGGTACCCTTAAAATTTGAGTGGTTCACATGCATAATTGGGTGTTTGATGGTGCGATTATATTTGCATGTTCGTCACGCGAGCGCCACCTACTGTTACCCGGCAAGCAATTTGCACAGCAAATCTGGTGAGAGGCCACGTACTGTAATACAGCGCGCCACTGCCCGGCAGTCGTTGCCTGCAGCGATGAGAGAGGCAAGCCTCGCCCTTAGAGTCTGATTCGAAACTAACCGCACTTTTTCAGAGTCTTGCGAGATGGCGGGTGACGCGTCGAATGTGTGCAA
>CANMZB010000084.1 GCA_947502265.1 uncultured Sulfitobacter sp. | reverse complement strand
GTCAGCAAGCGGCGTCGGTTCGGTTATCGCCGGATCGGCGTGCTGCTGGAGCGCAAGGGAATGATAATGAACCACAAGAAGTTGTATCGTATCTACACCGAGGAAAAGCTGGGCGTCAGGCGGCGCAGGGGTCGTACACGAGCGCGTGGATCACGAACACCGGTGCCTGTGGCTTTGCGCCCAGGCGAGCGCTGGTCTTTGGATTTTGTGTCTGACACGTTTGGCGCATCACGCAAATTCCGCATGTTGGCTGTGAACGACGATTGCTGCCGCGAGAACCTGTGTTTGATGGCTGATACCAGTATCTCTGGTGCGCGAGTTGCCCGGGAGTTGGACGCGCTTGTCCGTGTCTACGGCAAGCCATCCTGCATCGTCAGCGATAACGGCGCAGAGTTCACAAGTCGTGCGATTTTGAAATGGGCCGGGGATAACAAAGTTGATTGGCATTATATCGATCCAGGCAAGCCCCAGCAGAATGGCTTCATCGAAAGCTTCAATGGCAGCTTGAGAGGCGAGCTGCTGAACGAGGAGATCTTCGACACTTTAGATGACGTTCGCCCCAAACTGGCGCTTTGGCGGTACGACTACAACCAGGTCAGGCCGCACTCATCGCTGGGAAACCAAACACCCGCAGAAGCGCGTCGAGCGCTTGAGCAATTTGAGGGCTCCGCGCACGACGCGCTTGCCCAAACTGACGACGAAGAATATGAAATCCAAACCCGCAGACTCTCGTTATGAATGAGGGAGCCTCGGGGGGCAGGTCA
>CANMZB010000083.1 GCA_947502265.1 uncultured Sulfitobacter sp. | reverse complement strand
GGGTCAGGACTCATAACCAAAATATGACGGTTGCTGCGAGAGCGATGGCAGAGAGGAAGACGGTTGGTGATCTGTCGTAGCGTGTTGCGACGCGGCGCCAATCCTTGAGCCTGCCGAACATTCTTTCGATACGGTTGCGTCTTTTGTATCTGCGTTTGTCGTATTTGACGGTCTTCTTGCGCGACTTGCGTCCGGGGATGCAGGGCCTTGTCCCCTTATCTATAAGGGTGTCTCGGAACCAGTCAGCGTCATACCCACGATCAGCGAGAAGCCATTCAGCTTCAGGCAACCGGTTCATCAAAGCAGCAGCGCCAGTATAATCGCTCACTTGGCCTGCAGTGATAAACAAGCGGATCGGTCGCCCGATGGTGTCTGTGACCGCATGCAGCTTGGTGTTCATCCCGCCTTTGGTTTGCCCAATCAGACGTCCACGCCCCCCTTTTTTAACCGCAGACTGGACGCCGTGCGATGTGCTTTGAGGTAAGTGGCATCAATCGAAATGGTCTTGTTGTCGGGAGCCTGCTCGGCCAGTCCCATCATGATCCGGGCAAACACGCCCATATCACTCCAACGCTTCCAGCGATTATACAGCGTCTTTGGTGGGCCATACTCCGCAGGCGCATCACACCACCTCAACCCATTGCGATTAATGAAGATTATGCCACTCAGGACGCGCCGATCATCAACGCGGGCACGGCCTCGGCTCTTCGGAAAGTAAGGCCGAAGACGTTCCATCTGTGCCTCAGTCAACCAGTAAAGATTGCTCATGATATCCCCCTGCAACTGAGGATCGTGAATCATGGCAAGACGATAAGATCAATCAGTTAATAGGTCCTGACCCT
>CANMZB010000082.1 GCA_947502265.1 uncultured Sulfitobacter sp. | reverse complement strand
TGAACCCACCCCTCGATGGTGAAATCCGACCCGCCTGTGCCAACAACAAGACCTGTCGAAACAACTCCGGGCCCACCTGTCAGCGCAATCGCCTGGGTCCCGCCCACCGGAGGGGTCGAGACAATGATGTCGACGGGATCGTAGAGTGTGCCGAGACCCTGCGCATCCGTGGCTGTCAGGGTCACGGTATAGGTGCCCTCGTTTGCGTAGCTGTGAGCAGGGTCCGCTGTGGTCGCGGTCGTGCCGTCCCCGAAATCCCACAGATAACTCAGCGCGCCACCTTCGGGATCAAAAGCATCCGTGTCGAAGGTCACAAGATAAGGCGCGTTGCCCGTGGCCTCACCTGTCTCCAGCACGATTCCGGTGCCATCGGGGGCCATGTTCGGCGGCGTGCCGACGGTGATTATCGCGGTCGCAACATTCGACCACGCGCCCTCGTCGTCCTGCACCCGGTAGGTAAAGCTGTCGATGCCCTGAAAGCCGGGATCGGTGAGCACATATTCTGCATGGCCGAAATGCCCCGGCATCAACCCGCGGTCGGCAAGCTCCTGCGCGGTGTCCATTATTTCGACGGTGCCGGAACTTGTCTGGCTGACGATCTCGACCATCTGCGGATTCAGCGTACCATCCGCATCGCTGTCATTGTCGAGAATGTGCAGATGTGACGCCACCGGATCAAACCCCTGCGCCAAGGTAAACGCGTCATCCTGCGCCACCGGCGGCTGGTTCGCGGGCGGCCCGAGATTAAGCGGTGCACCCGCGATAAAGCTGCGCCCGCCCGCAGGCAGATCAAGCGTTCCGGCGCTGTCTTCGCCAGTTGCATCAAAGGCATAGCGGTGCATCAACCCCGCCGTGCCGGGATCCACCGTTTCGCTATAATTCGCCGCGATCTGCGCATCACTGCGCGCCACGT
>CANMZB010000081.1 GCA_947502265.1 uncultured Sulfitobacter sp. | reverse complement strand
AGAGTCTGATTCGAAACTAACCGCACTTTTTCAGAGTCTTGCGAGATGGCGGGTGACGCGTCGAATGTGTGCAATTAGGATCCAGGCTTCAGCGCTGGCTATCGATTTTTCCCAATCCTTTGACAGGCGGCGGCAGCGATTGAGCCATGCGAGGGTCCGCTCAACCACCCAGCGACGGGGCAGGATTTCGAACCCTTGGGCTGCATCGGAGCGTTTGACGATCTGGACGGTCCAGCGGCCTATGGCTTTCAGTGCGCCCCGCAGCTTAGGTCCGGCATAACCACCGTCAGCAAAAATATGGTGGAGCATTGGGTAACGCCCGGCGACAGCCTCCAGCACATCCGGTGCGCCGTCACGATCCTGAATACCGGCGCTGTGGACCTCGAGGCCGACAAGCAATCCGATCGTGTCAGTCACAATATGGCGCTTACGACCCTTGATCCTCTTACCCGCGTCATAGCCCCTAACCCCGCCACTTTCCGTGGTTTTTACGCTCTGGCTATCGATGATACCCGCCGTCGGTTGGGCCTTGCGCCCTTCGGCCACACGCGCCACTTCAACAAGCTTGCGGTTCATCTCGTCGAGCAGGCTGTCATTGCTCCAAGCGTAGAAATAACCTCGCACCGTGGAGACCGGTGGGAAGTCGTTGGGCAACATGCGCCATTGGCACCCAGTCGTCGCGATGTAGAGGATCGCGTCAAACACGTCGCGCAAACGCGTCGTGCGTGGTCTGCCGGTTGCCTTGAGTGGCGGCATCAAGGGTTCAATCAGCGTCCATTCCGCATCGGTCAAATCACTTGCGTATCTGTCGCCTACTCGCGCATGTTGGCGGCGGGTGAGTTCAGTCCAGGCCATTGGGATCTCCGTTCAGCTTCGCAACCGAATTGAATCACAACCTACTGAGCTTACTCAACTAGTTTTAAATCAGGCTCT
>CANMZB010000080.1 GCA_947502265.1 uncultured Sulfitobacter sp. | reverse complement strand
TAGCTGCCGGATCTGATTGATGGGCACCCCAGAAAGCCCGGACAGAAGATTCTGCCCCTGCGCGACGGTGTAGTTGCGCATGTCGTTGGTCATCCCTTTATCGAAGCTGACCACCGCGATCTCGGCGTTGTGTCGGCAAATTCCCTTGAAAAACGCCGCCTGAAACGCCTGCTGCAAGCCGCGGTCGTCATCCATCACCATCAGGAGCGGCACATCGGCCCCGGAAAGCATCTGCTGGACCCGAAGAGCATGGCATACTGGAGGATGTCATAGCGCACCAGGACGCCTTGGTGGGGCAGTTGGTAGAGATCGGTCTCCTGCACCTTCTGCCGTTTCTTGAGGCACACGAGGTAGTCCTGAAACTCGGTCTTCGTCCAGATGCGTGCGTGTTGGCGGAACGCGACCGAGAGGCTCTCCTCGTTGGCCGCGAGGGCCTGCTCCTCGGCTTGATCCATCGTCATCGCGGGGGCGAACTGGAACGCTGCCTCCATTATGAACCCGGAGCGGTGATGTGCCGTGCAGAGATGTTGGACTGCCACCGGTGTCCGCTTGCGCTTTGTCGGCCAGTTCAGCATCAGCGCCTGGCTGTCCGTGGCAAACCGTGAGCCGACCTCCCTGAAATCGACACGAGAGAAATCCTCACGTTGGGCGATGAAGCCCTGAATCTGGTCGTGGAAGAAGTCGATCTTGCCGTAGAGATCGCGGTAGGAGGTGTCGGTGATTTTGCAGATCTTCGCCAGCGACACCTCGTTGCACAGCATCTGGAAGGTGACCCGGTTCTTGTCGCTGCGCAGATGCCGGCGTGCTGGCCTGCCGATCGAAAAGGTCTTCGAGCACTGGAAGCGCGGATCGCCGTCTTACCGAACCGCCGGTAAAATTCGGGATGCGCTTCCGGCGCCATCCCTTGGGCGAAGCATCCCGGCGTCTTGCAAGAAGGCACGTTCGGGTC
>CANMZB010000079.1 GCA_947502265.1 uncultured Sulfitobacter sp. | reverse complement strand
GTCACAGTCATCCTGTGATCTTATCGGGAGCTCGACCTCAGAACAGAGGGTAGCCCAATTACGCATGCTTAGGGCCGCAAGCTGCCGGATCGCGGGAGACATCGAGCTTTGCAATCTGGCGCGCAAAGTTATGCGCTCAACTGGCGCAGTCTTATTTGCTCAGAGAATCTGTTTAAGTCATTAATAGTTGGAAAGTGAAGCGCAACATTACGCGCGTCCCTTGGAATTTGCCCTCGCCCACATTTCTGTCGGCGAGGGCAGCTGCCCAGCATTGCCAGTGATTGCTTAGACCTTATATTCTTAGCTGCATCAATCAAACTTTCTCTCAGAGTGGCGCTAATGCGTCATCTCACCGTCGTGGGTTTTCGATCCTGCCTTAATGTCCCTCTCACTTCCGAAACTGACATGGGCGTGTCCACACCGGACAGCATCGACTGTTCCTGATATACATCCAATCCATAATCAGCGTATCTCGGCGAAGATTTTTGTGGTTGGCCAACCGTACCGCTCTTCAAGTCCTCGACTTTTGTCGGCGCTGTGTCGGCTCCAAAATCCACAAATTATCAATATACTTCATAAGCTTAAACAAAATGTCGGTTGTCGGCTCGCCTGGTCAAAATCAACCAATCAAACCAATTATAAAATAAAACAAACCGCACCCAAGTCGTCTGCACAACAGAAACCAACAAGAAGTGCAGAACATGACTAAAGCCAAGAACAACTTTTCACCGAAATGAAAGTTTCCGAAAACGGTAGAAAGCGCCCTCTAAATCAAAAAGAACGCGATGAACTCATTGCGATGTTGAAATTCAAAGAGCGCCCAGAAGCGCTTTCGATCGTCCCGCTGATACCAAAAGGATCGTATTTCGAACGCTTGATCCGCTTCTTTGACGATACTGATACCAGCTACGCATTGCCCCTTTGGCAATTGATCATGACCGCCTCATCGCACTTAACCCAAGGCGGCGCATATTTGCCGATCCCTGGGCTGCCGGACCACTGCCCGATACTCTGGACAATCGCTTTGGCCCCCTCCGCCAGCTCTAAGAGCCTGATTTAAAACTAGTTGAGTAAGCTCAGTAGGTTGTGATTCAATTCGGTTGCGAAGCTGAACGGAG
>CANMZB010000078.1 GCA_947502265.1 uncultured Sulfitobacter sp. | reverse complement strand
TGGACCTGTCGCGGTTTGATGCCGCTCCTTTGATAGCATTTACTGCAACAAAGGAGACTGACTATGGGCACGGTAAGAACGGATGAATTCCGCAAGGATGCAGTGCGAATTGCGCTGACCAGCGGGCTAACGCGGCGGCAAGTTGCGGATGATTTGGGCGTTGGGCTTTCGACGCTGAACAAGTGGGTGACAGCGCACCGCGACACGGATGTGGTATCGCCCGAGGATCGCGAGCTTGCGCGGGAGAATGAACGGCTTCGGCGCGAGAACCGCATCCTCAAGGAGGAGAGGGACATCTTAAAAAAGGCCACCCAGTTCTTCGCGAGCCAAAAGCCGTGAGGTTCAGGTTCGTCGAAGAACACCGGGATGCGTTTCCGGCAGCGCGCCTGTGCCGTGTTATGGATGTCAGCATGCGGGGTTTACGTGCGTTCCGCAGTCGGCCAGCCAGCCACAGGCAGCGATCCGATATGGTGACGTTGGCGCACATCAAAGAACAATCCCGTCTCAGCCTGGGCAGCTACGGCCGCCCACGGATGACCGAAGAGCTGAAGGAAATCGGTCTGAACGTTGGTCACCGTCGTGTGGGCCGTTTGATGCGTCAGAACGGCATATCGGTTGTCAGAACCCGCAAACACAAGGTGACCACAGACAGTGACCACAAGTTCAACATCGCGCCGAACCTGCTGGATCGTGACTTCACCGCAGATGTGCCAAACCAGAAGTGGGCGGGGGATATTAGCTATGTCTGGACCCGCGAAGGCTGGCTGTATCTGGCCGTGATCCTTGATCTGCATTCCCGGCGTGTGATCGGCTGGACCGTGAGCAACCGTATGAAGCGGGACTTGGCAATCCGGGCATTGAACATGGCCATCGCATTCCGCGCACCGCCCAAGGGCTGCATTCATCACACGGATCGTGGGTCGCAATATTGTTCGCACGACTACCAGAAAATCCTGCGCCGGAATGGCTTCGAAGTGTCGATGAGCGGTAAGGGTAATTGTTATGACAACGCGGCGGTCGAGACATTCTTCAAGACCATCAAGGCCGAACTGATCTGGCGCAGGTCATGGGAAACGCGGCGGCAAGCTGAGATGGCGATCTTCGAATACATCAACGGCTTCTACAATCCGCGTCGGCGGCACTCAGCACTCGGCTGGAAAAGCCCCGTCGCCTTCGAACGGAAAGTGGCTTAAAGGAGCACTTGGGGCGGCACAAAAGTGCGACAGGTCCA
>CANMZB010000077.1 GCA_947502265.1 uncultured Sulfitobacter sp. | reverse complement strand
ATGTGGCGACGAGTCGACACGGGGGATGTAGCGATGGCGCAGATGGGTTTTTTCGATCTTTCAGATCGTTACGCGAGCCTTGACGAGAAGAAGGATCCCCTGGTCGAGATTGACGCTGCGGTTCCGTGGGAGGAGTTTCGCCCTGCTCTCGAGCAGGTCTGGCGCAAGCTGGATGCGGATCGCAAATCCCGCGCGGGGCGCAAGCCAATGGACGCAGTGCTGATGTTCAAGACGCTGGTCTTGAGCGCGCTCTATAACCTTTCTGACGACCAGATCGAGTATCAGGTCCGCGACCGGCTGTCCTTCATGCGGTTCTTGGGGCTCGGTCTCGCAGATCGGGTGCCGGACGCCAAGACGGTATGGCTCTATCGAGACGCACTGGCGCAGACGGGCCAAGTGGAGGCGCTATTCAAGCAGTTTGACGGGCATCTGGCCCGACAAGGGTATATCGCGCGGGGCGGGCAGATACTGGATGCCTCCATCGTGCCGGTGCCGCGCAACCACAATACGCGTGACGAAAACGCGGCCATCAAGAAGAGCGAGGTGCCCGAAGATTGGGAGAACAAGCCCGCCAAGCGCAGCCAGAAGGACGTGGACGCGCGCTGGACCAAGAAGCACGGCAAAAGCCATTATGGCTACAAGAACCACGTGAATGTGGACCGAAAGCACAAGCTGGTCCGCCGCTATCACGTCAGCGATGCGGCCCTTCATGATAGCCAAGCAGTGGACCACCTGTTGATACGAGGCAACACGGGGTCCGGCGTATGGGCGGATGCGGCCTATCGGTCCGAGGGGATGGAGGCAAAGCTGCGCGCGTTGCAGCTCAAGAGCCACATCCATCGGAAGGGCAAACGGGGCAAGCCGCTGACTGACCAGGCCAAAGGCAGCAACCGGACCAAATCCACCGTGCGGGTTCGGGTCGAACACGTCTTCGGTGCGCAGACCAACGACATGGGCGGCACCCTGGTGCGCACCATTGGGATGGTGCGGGCCAAGGCCAAGATCGGGATGAAAAATCTCGCCTACAACATGCGTCGCCTCTGCCAACTTCGCCGCATCAACCCAAATCCGACGTGAAAAACGGTCGGCCAACGACGCAGATCATGCTGCGCATCACGAAAACGACCGTGAAATGTTTAGGGCGTCATCAGACCTGACGCAACGACCCGGCAGCTGACGGTCTTCCATGCGCTTCCGGCTGTACCTGCTGCTCTATGGTTGCGAAAGCGGGCAAAAATCGAGGTGCCCT
>CANMZB010000076.1 GCA_947502265.1 uncultured Sulfitobacter sp. | reverse complement strand
ATGTCGACGCTGAACAAGTGGATTGCAGCACACCGAGATACGGATGTGGTATCGTAAGAGGGTTTAGGCTTCGCTCAAGAGAATGACCGGCTTCGGCGTGAGAACCGTCTTCTCAAGGAGGAGTATCCGTCTTAGTCAAGCAGCACTTTCAGTCCATTTTCGATGATCACGCAGCAAGGCATTTGCGAGGACGAGTAGTTTGCGCATGACCGCTGTAATGGCGACTTTCTTTTCCTTCCCGACAGCGATGAGTTGATCGTATTTGGCTTTCATATCCGCGTTGTGCCGGATCGCGACCAGAGCAGGCATGAAGATAGCGTGCCGTAGATTTGGGCGGCCGCCTTGAATGCGTGCCTTTCCCTGCCATTTGCCTGAGCTTTGTGACATCCACTGCCCGGCAGTGCATGTTTACATGCATGAGAGGGGCGCGAGGCCAGCAAGGCTTGCGACTTGTTTGCCGTCCAGTCCGCCGATCTCTGGCATATCCACCAGGATCATGAGTGCCGTTGTCATCCCAATGCCCGGAATGCTGGACAGGATGTCCAGTCGTTCACGCATTTGCCGATCTTGGTGAGCCAGCGCCAACATCGCGGTATCAATTTTTTCAATATCACACTCAATATGGCGTAGGCGCTTGGCGAGTTGCCCCTTCAAAAGCGCATGCGTCACTGTTGCGTTGCGGGCCTTAGCAGCTGTGCGATCTTTTATGAGGGCTCGCCGTGCGCACAATAAGTCTCTGAGATCATACAGATTTTCTGCGGTGAGAGGTTTTGGCACCAAATGCAAGGCAGCCCCCATTTTGGCCAACATCGCGCAATCAACACGATCTGTCTTTGCCAGCTTTCCGCTGGCCCGGGCAAATCTGCGTGCCTGCTTTGGGTTCACTTTGACGAATGGGATCGGTCGGTTGCCAAGCCCTCGCTCCAATAACCGATGATACGCCCCGGTCGCTTCAAAGCTGACCAGCGGATCAGGCTGTAATTCAATCCACTTAATCAATTGGGCATGACCGATTTTACTGTTCAAGAACTGCTTGTGCCGGCCGTCTATCAAACGATGAACATCAAGTGTGTCTTTGGAAACGTCGATACCCATGGTATTGTTCATGTGTCTTTTCTACCTTGTCTTGTCATACGGGCCCACCGCTTAAAACGAGGCCCAAGTATCCGTTCAGGTCATCAGAAAAGACGAGGGCGACCTTACTCCTCCACGGTCCATCACGACCGATCGGAAAACGATCCGACCCTCGCCATCTCCCGGCATAAATGCCGTGCCGGGTGACGGCTCCCGTATCGCACAAGAGCCACGCAATGGATAAGACAAGCGGGA
>CANMZB010000075.1 GCA_947502265.1 uncultured Sulfitobacter sp. | reverse complement strand
GCCCTAAGCATGCGTAATTGGGCTACCCTCTGTTCTGAGGTCGAGCTCCCGATAAGATCACAGGATGACTGTGACCAAGGGAGAAAGAAGATGGAATATTTTGCCGGAATAGACGTATCGCCGCGATCCTGTGCGCTTTGCATTGTTGATGGCAAGGGAAAGGTGCTTCTTGAGCGGGAACTGCCTTGCGAGGTCAGCGACATTGCTAAGTGCCTTGCTGAGTTTGCGCATCCGATTGAACGGGTTGGCTTTGAAGCAGGCACAATGAGCCAGCACCTGTACTTCGGTTTGACAACAGAGGGCTTTGATGTGGTCTGCATGGAGGCGCGACAGGTCAATGCAGCGCTGTCGGCAATGCGGAATAAGACTGACAAGAATGATGCACGTGGCATCGCTCAAGTGCTGCGCACCGGCTGGTTCAGCCCTGTGCATATGAAGAGCCGAGAGGCACATGGTGTGCGTGCCTTGCTCAGCACACGCAAGGCGTTGCTGAAGAAAACGATGGATTTGGCAAACGAAGTCCGTGGACTGCTGAAGATCTTCGGCATTCGTCTGCCCATGACTGTGAAGCACGGGAGCTTTGACGGCATCGCCAGGCCGTTGATTGAGATGGACGATATTTTGACCCATGCCTTGATCCCGCTCTTGGATGCACGTGTGGTTTTGTATCAGCATTTTCTCGAACTGGATCGGCGCGTCAAACGCGCTGCCAGCCATGATGAAGTTTGCATGCGGATGATGACCGTTCCGGGTGTCGGACCGATTGCTTCGTTGACCTTCAAGGCTGCTGTTGATGATCCGACGCGCTTCAAACGATCTCGCACTGTTGGCGCACATTTTGGCCTAACACCGCGACGATATCAGTCTGGTGAACATGACAATCCCGGTCGTATATCCAAAGCGGGAGACCGAGATGTCCGCGCAACTTTGTACGCCGCCGCCAACGCTTTGCTCATGCGAACGATGGCGGGGTCTCAAATCAAGTCTTGGGGCATGCGACTGATGCGGACCAAGGGTCGTCGTCGCGCTGTTGTCGCCGTCGCCCGCAAGCTCGCCGTCTTGCTCCACCGGATGTGGATTGATGGCACGGAATTCCGTCAGGACCAGGTGGGAGGAGCGGCATGAACTAAAAGCCGACCACCAATCCTAACGGGGTCGCCCCTTCACCGGACGAGGTCTGTGGAAGAAGCCGAAAATGGCTGCTGCGCAACGTGAAGCGCGTCTCTAAGCAAGGCTCTCCACTGCCGATCCGACATATGCGTGCAGCGGTGCCACCACGGCATCAACCAGACTGCGAAGAGAAGCGTGACCCGGATGAGTGACAATGACCCGAAGCTAAAAAGGAAAAAGAGCTTGACCCAAACACCCAATTAGAGAAGC
>CANMZB010000074.1 GCA_947502265.1 uncultured Sulfitobacter sp. | reverse complement strand
TTTCCATCGAGAAGTGAGCCATCTCTAAGTTATGTTTCTTGGTTCATGCCGGGGTCAAGACATTACTGGCCTCCTTCTTTTTCCGAGCCATCTCAGCTGAGCTTGCCTTGAAGCGGAAGCTGTCATTTCCAGTCTCCAATATGTGGCAGCGGTGGGTTAGGCGATCGAGGAGTGCTGTGGTCATCTTGGCGTCGCCGAAGACCGTGGCCCATTCGCTGAAGCTGAGGTTTGTGGTGATGACCACGCTGGTTCGCTCATAGAGCTTGCTCAGCAGATGGAAGAGCATCGCGCCGCCCGACGCGCTGAACGGCAGATAGCCGAGCTCGTCAAGGATCACGAGGTCAAGCTTGGTCAGGCTTTCAGCAAGATGTCCCGCTTTGCCTTTTGCTTTTTCCAATTCAAGTGCATTGACCAGTTCAATGGTGGAGAAGACGCGCACCTTTCGACGGAAATGCTCGACCGCCTGAACGCCGAGGGTCACGCCTAAGGCGTGCTTCCAGCACGACGGCGGCATGCGTTTTGCCTGTGCCGGGACCGCCGATCAGCACGATGTTTTGCGCTCCATCCATGAACTCGCATTTGTGCAATTGGCGCATGGTGGCCTCTTGGTTGCTACGCCCTCGGCCAAGGCCATTTCTACGGCAATCAGAACAGCCTGCTCGTCATGATGCAGCACCAATGCCAGAATATCGACCATCCATTGCCCGCAGGGCATTGCGTAGCAATGTCCCGGGAGGGCCGCGATCACCACCCGGGCGCCGCAGCATTATATCCTGCAATTGCCTGAAGGCCGGTGGCAATTCCGCGAACGGCGCACCGTTCCGCAATGCGCCTGGTTTGCGCTGGATAACTGCCAGATAATGTCTCCAGTCATAGATCGTGAGCGGCAGTTGTTTGTGTGAGCGGTCAATGAAGCGTGGATGTTCACAAAGGATTTGGCCTTCAGCGGCGTCACGCCAGAGGCGTGCTTCTAGCACGACGACAAGACGGTCAGGATAAACCCGCAGACTGACTGGGCGGTTCGCAAAAGACGCCGGAACGCTGTAGCGATTGCGCTCGAAGTTAATCAAACCCCCTCTCGGCAATGCATGCATTGCCTGCCGGGCAGCGGGTGGGCGAGACGCGTTTACTGTGTTCGACAAAGCCATCAAAAGTGCGCGGCAGCGGCATCAGTGTAGCCTGCTCCTGTGCCCAAACATCGGCAATGCTTCCGGGTAAACCCCCATGCGGGATATCCTGCCAAAGCTCCATACAGCGTTGCTCCAACCAATCATTCAGCGCTGCAAGATCGGCAAACTCCGGCATAGGTTGCCAAAACCGATGTCGGGCATCTCGGACGTTCTTCTCAACCTGGCCCTTCTCCCATCCGGCTGCGGGGTTACAAAGCTCTGGCGCAAACACATAGTGGTTTGCCATTGCCAGAAAGCGCATGTTGATTTGGCGTTCCTTGCCGCGTCCGACACGGTCAACCGCGGTGCGCATATTGTCATAGATGCCACGTCCTGGCACGCCGCCAAACACACGGAAGCCATGCCAATGTGCGTCAAACAGCATCCATTGACCGGCAGTGTATTTCCGTAGGAAATGTCACGAGAGGGACGTGGGTTTGCAACAAATAGGCACGGATGAAGAATGCTCGACTATGCGATAGCTTGATGTGGGCCACTTGCAACTTGGTGCGCTCACCGGCCAAAACCGCAAAGTCTTCGCTCCAATCGAATTGGAACGCCTCTCCTGGACAAAAGGTCAAGGGAACGAAGGTCCCCCGTCCAGTCGTTTGCTGCTCACGCTGCCGATCGGCGCGCCAGTCACGGGCAAATGCTGCAACCCGATTGTAGGATCCAGTGAAGCCAAG
>CANMZB010000073.1 GCA_947502265.1 uncultured Sulfitobacter sp. | reverse complement strand
TCTCCGTTCAGCTTCGCAACCGAATTGAATCACAACCTACTGAGCTTACTCAACTAGTTTTAAATCAGGCTCTTAGGGGATCGCGAGCTTGGTGAAGTGACGGAAGTGACGATTGTCAAAGGGTCGCCGTTCGACCAAAGAAATTGAAACGCCTGCTGGGCACACGCCATTCACTGATAACGCAAGACCCCGATCGGACCGAGCCGCACAGCCCTGCGTGCCGGGAAATACCCGAACACAATGCCGACCAGACCCGAGAACGCAGAGGCCAGCAGTATGTTCGAAAGATCCGGTGCAAAGGGTGCGCCCAAGAACCGTGATCCGACAAACCCCAACCCAAGGCCCAGTAGAATGCCGATGATGCCACCCCGCATCGAAAAGACCACGGATTCCACCAAAAACTGCATCAAAATCTGACGCTCGGAGGCATCGACCGCTAGACGGATGCCGATTGCGCGGGTGCGTTCGGTGACCGACACCAGCATGATGTTCATGATACCAATGCCACCAACCAGCAAGCTGACACCGGCGATCGCAGACAGAAGACCTGTCAGAACACTGGTCACGCCAGTCAGCATCGACGAGATTTGCTCCATGTCGAACACGTTGAAATCATCGTCACCGCCCACGCCGATCGGGCGACGTTCACGCATCAATCGTTCAATGTCGGTCTTGGCACGCACCGGCGACGCGCCGTCGCGGACTGACACAAAGATTGAATCCACATCGCGGTTTCCCGCAATGCGGCGCCGAAAGGCGCGGATCGGCATCACGATCAGATCGTCCTGATCCATCCTCATGCTCGACGCACCTTTGGTCTCCAGCACGCCGATGACCTTGCAGGAGACATTCTTCAGACGGATGACTATGCCCAAAGGATCACCGCTGCCGAACAGGCCCGTCCGCACGGTATCGCCCAGAATACAGGCCGTGGCCCCCGATCTCAGCTCGCTTTCATAGAAATCGCGCCCCTCGACAACAGGCCAGTCGCGCGTTGTGAAAAAGCGGTTGTCCGTACCGGTCAGCGTCGTATCGACGTTGATGCCGCCCGCAATCGCCGTGATACTCCGGCTGCTGGTGGGCGCTGCGGCCGAGACGCTGGCGATCTCTGCCTCGATGGCGTCGGCGTCCTTGAGTATCAGACTTGGGGGCGGGTGCGCCCCGCACGCCCATGCCCTGCGCGGGCGCGCCGGATCGCAAAATCATCAGATTGCTGCCCAGGGATGCCACATCTGACTGCACTTGCCGGGTCGATCCCTCGCCGATAGTGACAAGGCCAATGACGGCGGCGACACCGATCACGATGCCCAAAACCGTCAGGAACGACCGAAGTGCGTTGCGCCAGATCGCTGAAAGCGCCAGCCTTACAGTTCCCCAAAGCATCAGCTGGCCACCTTTATGTTAGCCGCGTCCGAGGCGATGCGACCGTCCAGAAACTGGACAAGGCGATGGGCATAGGCCGCCATGTCCGGTTCATGCATGACCATCAGGATGTTGATGCCATCATCGCGGTTCAGGGCCGCGAGCACTTCCATGATTTTGCGGCTGCGCGCGCTGTCAAGGTTGCCGGTCTGCTCATCGGCCAGAATGACGGCCGGCCGGGCGGCAAGAGCGCGGGCAACGGCCACGCGCTGTTGCTGACCGCCGGACAGTTCCGAAGGGTCATGGTTGCCGCGCCCTGACAGGCCCACCTTGTCCAGCGCTGCCCGGGCCCGCGCGCCGCGTTCCTCCCGTCCCATCCCCTGATAGACCAGCGGCAGTTCGACATTCTCTTTGGCGGACATGCGGGGTAACAGATTATATCCCCTAAATACAAACCCCAGATAATTGCGACGCAACAGGCCGCGCTGTTCGCGGCTGAGGCTACCAACCTCGACCCCGGCAAAGCGGTAGCTGCCGGATGTGGGGCTGTCGAGGCAGCCCATGATATTCATCGCGGTGGACTTACCCGACCTGCTGGGCGCCATGATGGGCTTTGTTGCACAAATCCCATGAAGGATTCACTTCATGGATCCAGGATGATAGCTGCTGTGTATGAGCAGCTGGTC
>CANMZB010000072.1 GCA_947502265.1 uncultured Sulfitobacter sp. | reverse complement strand
TGCACACATTCGACGCGTCACCCGCCATCTCGCAAGACTCTGAAAAAGTGCGGTTAGTTTCGAATCAGACTCTAAGACACTTGCAACCAAAACCGTTGCCCAAATCCTAACAGATAACGACAGCTCAAATAGCCTTCGCATGTTCCCCTGCGGCGGAACGGATGCGCAATGGATTGTCGATCTTGCCGACAACAACGGATCCTATTGGTTCCAAGATGAAGTGGGCAAGTTTATAAAGAAGGTTCTGGCAGATAAGAACTATCTTCGCATCAAGGACTGGGTCCTCAATGCCTACTCTCGCGAGCAAATTTCCAACCGACTAAAAAGCGAGGCCAACAAGCTAACTATCGACGATCCTCACTTCACATTTTTTGGGTTAACCGTTCGGGAAACTTGGAAATATGACATTGACGCAACAAGCATGCTTGATGGTTTTTGCCAGCGTTTCAACTATGTTATCGCCCCCGAACGAGTCGATACCGATATGTTCGATCACTTCATCAATTACTATGGTAAGGAAGCGGAGGCAAAAAAGCGCAAGTTGCAAACAACTTGGAATGCACTTTGTGATCAGCCAAACGCACTGGATCAGTATCGTCTTAAGGATGATGTACTACCTTATCTGCAAAGCTGGTTTCGAGGCCTTCGCGGAGAGTGGGGCAGTGGTGCCCTTCCTGGATCATTTATTCGCAGAACAGGGTTCTCCGTGCTGAGTTACTTGGTCGTGATCCACTTCCTCCTTGGTCGCTCCAACTCTCCCATCGACATAGAAACCGCTGAAATCGCGACACGCTATGCAGAATTTCATATGGAAAGTGCGCTAATCATGATCCGCGAATATGGGGATCGAAATGCCAACCACGTCCAAAAAGTGTCCCAAGTGAGAGAAAGTCTGTTGGCTAAATGGGAAAATGATACCCCCGGAAGCCAAAAAACTGTCGGGCATCGCGACATACAACGGCGTTTGAGCACCAGGCAAAGGAAAGAAATTCCAATCGAAAAAATCAAAGACATCCTTGAAGTACTTAACCGTATCGAAGTTGATATCCCCCTCTTGAAAGGCACCAATATTACACCAATGGAAAAGTCTGCGGTCTTACAGGAACGAAACCGAGAAATTAGAGAGCGAGAACAAAAAACCGAACAGTCGCGGAACCAAAAGCGTCTGCAGACTCTCCAAAACCGCTATGCTAAGAGGTTAAAGGATCAGGAATGCCAACAAGCCACCTCCTCAGGAACATTGCCTGACGATGATACATCCTGTGTGATCGAATTTGAAACGAAGCTTACTAAAAAAGCATAAGATCAAAATGTAGTTCTGAACTTACAGATGCCTGGGCAATCGCTCAGGCATTTTTTCGTGAAATGTTTTTTACATTTGAGATACGGAACCATCTCCCGTTCAACATGAAGGAGAGATGGATGGGAGAGAACAACCCAGAAGCAACCGTCACGGAGAACCTCACCACATCAGAGACTGCTACATTTTTTGGGTGCAGCGAAGGATTTTCCCGGGACTTGATGGAGCATTTGGATATTCCTAAACGCGGCAAGGGCTATCCGTTCAGGCGCATTTTACTGGCTGTGGGCCTGCCTCACGATACACCAGCCAATACACCGGAAATAAGGGAACCTCTACTTGATGTAGCGGATATCGCCAAAGCCATTGGTCAATCTGAAAGGACCGTCCGGAGAATGGTTAATGGCACGCATCGTGACAAGTCGTTTACCAACGCCCTGCATCTGGGGCCAAGAAAGCGCCTATTGTTTAAGTTTGAGGTAGATGCTTGGAGAAACGGCATAGAGCCAATGTTCACGCGAGCCATTGAAAGCATCCATCCTGAGTTACGAAAAGATGCCAAACGGGTATCGAAGCCAAAAACGAAAAAAGACAAATCTTCGCCCAAGCAACCTCCGGCAAAATCCATGACCAGCATATTTGTGCCGCCTAATCCCAAGTGAAAAGATCGAACATCCGCCCTTATCGATAGGAATGTGGAGTACCAAAAAGGGTGATTAAAAGACCAAGCTCGAAAACACTGTCGAGCAGTTGCGGCCTATTGAGGTTCTGATGATTGCGGCCAACTGGACCCGAACCATTGTGAAGGCTGCATGAAGCAAGTAGCGTGCGGGCAACCCAAAAAACTAAACGGTAGAACCGACATGCTCACAGGCACCATCCGCACGCAGATCGATCAAATATGGAACGCCTTTTGGTCGGGCGGTGTCTCAAACCCGCTATCCGTTATCGAACAACTCACCTTCCTGCTTTTCATCAAACGCTTGGACGAGATCCACACCCGTGAGGAAAGCAAGGCCGAGATGGACCTGTCGCGGTTTGATGCCGCTCCTTTGATAGCATTTACTGCAACAAAGGAGACTGACTATGGGCACGGTAA
>CANMZB010000071.1 GCA_947502265.1 uncultured Sulfitobacter sp. | reverse complement strand
GATCTCCGTTCAGCTTCGCAACCGAATTGAATCACAACCTACTGAGCTTACTCAACTAGTTTTAAATCAGGCTCTAAAGAGCACTGTCGACTATATCCGTTCCAGATTTCCGAAGAGGAAGTATTGAAGTCTTGGGATCAAGACGAATATGGCCTCTATAAAGAAGCCGATAACCTCCGCGCCACAGGCGTCAATGCGCCAAGATCTAAGAGGCCAAATCTCTGGTACCCAATATTTGTTGACCCGAAAAGCCTCGATTTCTACATAACAGAGGATGACCAGCCGCTTTCAAAAAGTCATGACGCTGTTTGGCCAATAAATCCTGAGGGTTCTGAGCTCAGCTGGTACTGGGGGCGCCCAAATTTTCAACACAGCAAGCACAATCTTATTCTTAAGAAAACTACGAATGGTTGGCAGTTTTACAAAAAGCAACGACCTTCACTTGGCGATCTCCCTACAAAGAAGCCAAAGTCGTTTTTCTATAAGGCAGAGTATAGCACCAGCACAGCAACTACCCAACTAAAAGACTTAATGGGAGCAAAGATATTTGATGGCCCAAAGCCGGTGCCTTTTATTTGTGACCTAATTGAAATCGCAACTTCAGAGGGTGACACTATACTGGATTTCTTCGCTGGTTCCGGCACTACCGCACATGCAGCGATGCATATTTCGGCGAAGACGGGAGTAAATCGACGGTTCATACTAGCACAGTGGCCTGAAGAAGTGGACCCATCTTCAGAAGCTGCGAAGAATGGCTACTCAAATATTGCAGAAATCGCCAAGGAACGTGTCCGGCGTGCTGGTGCCAAGTTACGCCACGACAGCTGCCACACCGACTGGAACAAAGACATCGGTTTCCGTGTCCTGAAGATCGACACTTCGAACATGGAGGACGTTTATTACCGTCCCGACGAGGTTAAACAGGCTGACCTGCTTACCGCCGTCGACAACGTCAAACCGGACCGTACGGCCGAAGACCTGCTCTTCCAGGTGCTAGTGGACTGGGGCGTCGACCTGACGCTCCCCATCCGCCGCGAGACAGTGCAGGGCAAGACCGTGTTCTTCGTCGACGACAACGCACTGGTCGCCTGTTTCGATACCGGCATCACCGAGGATCTGGTGAAGGAGCTGGCCGGGCATGAACCGCTGCGCGTCGTGTTCCGCGACAACGGCTTCGTCTCCGATGCGGTGAAGATCAACGTCGAACAGATCTTCCGCCAGCTCTCCCCCACCACCGACGTCAAATCGATCTGAGGGGGAACAGCATGTCAGGCGCAATGAAACTCAAGTTCAAAGTCCAACCCTATCAAACCAATGCCGTCGACTCCGTCGTGGACTGTTTTGCCGGTCAGCCGATGGTCAGCGGCATCAACTATCGGATCGACCCCGGCCGCAAGGCACAGACCAGCGCGTTCGAGGAAGGCTTCAAGAATGCCGATATCGCGCTAAGCGAGGCGCAGGTGCTGGCAAACATCCAGGATGTGCAGCGCCGCCAGAACCTGCCGTTCAGCCAAAGCCTGACCGACTTCACCGTCGTCAATACGCGTGGCGAAAGGACCCCGGCGCCTGCGACCTACACCCGTGACGCGCTGGCGGCGAGCCGCTACCACCTCGACGTCGAGATGGAGACCGGCACCGGCAAGACCTATTGCTACATCAAGACCATCTTCGAGATGAACAAGCGCTTCGGCTGGTCGAAGTTCATCATCATGGTGCCCAGCATCGCGATCCGCGAAGGCGTCTACAAATCGCTGCAGATCACGGCTGAGCATTTCACCGAAAGCTACGGCAAGAAGGCGCGGTTCTTCATTTACAACTCCAAGCGTCTGCACGAGCTGGAAAGCTTCTCGTCGGATGCTGGCATCAACGTGATGGTCATCAATATTCAGGCCTTTGCCGCCCGTGGTGCGGACAACCGTCGCATCTACGACGAGCTCGACGACTTCCAGTCCCGCCGCCCCATCGACGTGATCGCCAGCAACCGGCCGATCCTGATCCTGGACGAGCCGCAAAAGATGCAGGGAAACGCGACGATGGAAGCGTTACCAAAGTTCAAGCCGCTGATGGTCCTACGCTATTCGGCAACCCACAAAACCCAGCACAACCGGATCCACCGCTTGGACGCCTTGGATGCCTACAACCAGAAGCTCGTGAAGAAGATCGCGGTACGCGGCATTCAAACGCGAGGTCTGGCCGGAACCAATGCCTACCTATACCTTGAGGGGATCGACATCTCGAAGAAGGCGCCGGTCGCCCGGATCGAAATGGAAGTGAAGCTGAAATCCGGCGAAATCAAACGGCAACTTCGGCGGCTGGAATTTCGCGACGACCTGTTCACGCTTTCCGGGGAGCTGGATCAGTACAAAGGTTTCACGATCTCTCAGATCGACTACAACCACGACACGGTGGAATTCACCAACGGCGAGGTGCTTACTGGACCTGTCGCACTTTTGTGCCGCCCCAAGTGCTCCTTTAAGCCACTTTCCGTTCGAAGGCGACGGGGCTTTTCC
>CANMZB010000070.1 GCA_947502265.1 uncultured Sulfitobacter sp. | reverse complement strand
GAAGGAGGCCAGTAATGTCTTGACCCCGGCATGAACCAAGAAACATAACTTAGAGATGGCTCACTTCTCGATGGAAAACCTGGCTCACTTCTGCATGGAAATTAACAACTTGGAGCCTAAACGGACATTGTATTGACGGTTGTTGCGCTACGCGATATCGAAGCGCTCATGGAAAACACAATGATATTCGAAAATTGCTGGTGGCTGGTCTCCTTATAGGGTGGCCCGACATTTGCATTGATTTTGGGTCGCCGTTTGGGCGGCCTTTTGTTTTCTATGCTCCCTATGCGGCACCTCCTAACCTTATGAGGAAAAGCATATGATCAAACCTACTATCCTGACCGGGGACCGGACCACAGGGTCACTCCATATCGGACACTATGCAGGATCGCTCCGAAACCGCCTTCGTTATCAAGACAGTCATGACCAATTTTTGCTTTTGGCAGACACCCAAGCATTAACGGACAACGCCCATGACCCTGAAAAAGTGCGCCGTAGCGTGATCGAAGTTGCCTTGGATTATCTCGCTGTGGGCATTGATCCGACGCGTTCAACAATCTGTCTGCAATCGCATCTACCGGCGCTGGCTGAACTGTCCATGCTCTATCTAAATTTTGTGACGGTATCTCGCTTGGCACGCAATCCGACAATCAAGGACGAAATTCGGGCACGCGGCTTTGGAAGAGATATACCGGCGGGCTTTCTGTGCTACCCCGCCGCTCAAGCTGCGGATATCACGGCTTTCAAGGCTACGGTGGTCCCCGTCGGCGAAGATCAAGCGCCCTTGATTGAACAAACAAATGAGATTGTTAGAAAAATCAACGCGACTGCGGGGGGCGAAATTTTGCCTGAAGCGCTGGCCGTCATTCCCAAGTCTGGCCGTTTGCCCGGAATCGACGGTAAGGCCAAAATGTCTAAATCCGGTGGTAATGCCATTCAACTCTCGGCAACACCAGACGCGATCAGAGCTGCTGTCAGGGCGATGTTCACTGACCCAAACCACTTGCGGGTCGATGATCCCGGGCAGGTCAAGGGCAATGCCGTCTTCACCTACCTTGACGCTTTCGATGAAGATGAAGCGGCGCTTTCCGACCTTAAAGATCACTACCAACGCGGTGGCCTCGGCGACGCGAAGATCAAAAGTAGGCTGGAAGACATACTACAGTCGCTGATTGCGCCAATCCGCGAGCGCCGAGAACAGTTATCGAAGGACCCTGCGTATATCATCAATATAATCCGCCAAGGTACCGACCGTGCGAAGGAACGCACGGAGGCTACAAAGCAAGAAATCATCAAGGCTATAGGTCTATTCCAATTGTGATTTAAAGAGCCGCAGACAAACCGAAAATGCGTTCGGTTTGTCTGCACTGCAATCTTCGGACCGCGCCAGAAAATCTGTTCAAAACCAAACTTATTGATGAAGGTTTTTGCCTGTCCAGCGATAGCTGACATTCGAACACGGTGCAGCATTGGTTAAAATGGGCTCCCAAGCCGACCTCGGATGCAGCGCGGCATCGGGACTTCGAAACGCCTGATCGGATGTAAGGACGGCCCAGAGCCGACCTTGGCGCCAACGCATGGTTCTGCGGTGAAATCTGTCAAAGCAGCCATTAGCTGCATTGCAGAACTTCGGCCAAGGGGCTTCTATGTCGCGGAGCTATTAACAAACAATGAGCGTTGATTTTTCTTCATGTAAGTCCAAGCAATAAAACGACTTGTTTTTTGACCCTGTGCCATTTCGACGACTTTAAAATCAGCAACCCGAGCTTTTCCTAAAATTCGATAGAGTAGCTGAAGGTTATCCTTTTTCGACACCAACGAGGTAAACCACAAGCACTGGTCGGCGAACTCTACGCTCTGTTCAACCATGCGGGCGATAAACTTTATCTCGCCCCCTAAGCACCAAAGTTCAGCGTTCTGACCTCCAAAATTAAGCTTTTTTGACTGTCCTTTTCCGAGGCTCGCCCACTTGCGTTGAGTGCCTTTATTTGCTTGCTCCATGGACGAATGAAAAGGCGGGTTGCACATGGTAAAGTGAAAAGAATCGTTGGCTTGGATCACGCCTCTGAAAATATTTTCAGGTCTATCTTGCCGCCTAAGGTTGATGTCCAAATCGTTGAATTCGCAAATTTTCTTTGCCGACTTGAGAGCTCCAGCATCGATATCGACGCCAGTGAAGCTCCATCCGTATTCGTTTTGGCCCGTCAGGGGGTAAACCAGACTCGCACCAGTGCCGATGTCTAACGCTTTGATGTGACGCCCACGTGGGATGTTTCGATTGTTACTCTCGGCAAGCAAGTCCGCGAGATAGTGGATATAGTCGACACGACCTGGAATTGGTGGGCATAGATAGTTGCTCGGGATATCCCAAAAATCAATATTGTAATGCGTCTTTAGCAAAGCCCGATTAAGCATACGGACAGCGCTCGCATTTTGAAAATCAATCGTTGTCTGACCGCGTGGATTGCTGATCGTGAAAGCTTCAAGTTCAGGCGTCTGCGCCACTAAACGCAAAAAGTCGTAGCCTTCTGAGTGTTGATTACGAGGGTGCAGCTGCGCTTTGGTGGCCATGGTAGATGCCTTCATGAAAGTTGGTTGATGTCACTCGCCCGCCGATTCGTTGGTTGTAGGTCCTCATGCACAATTAGTAAAATTGGAGACAAGGCAGACCCACCGCTGACGTGAAAGCCCAATCAAATAGTTGCGCTGTCGATCACGGCCCTAAGCATGCGTAATTGGGCTACCCTCTGTTCTGAGGTCGAGCTCCCGATAAGATCACAGGATGACTGTGA
>CANMZB010000069.1 GCA_947502265.1 uncultured Sulfitobacter sp. | reverse complement strand
GGGGTGGATTCCGGTAGGGGGCAGGATCGTATCATAAGGCGGCTGCAGCCTGATATTTCCACCTATATTCGCCTGTGAGGAGAATATGTGCCCATCCGAGAGGCGAGATGTGCCCCAGAAGATCGGATGGACAGTCTAATCCGGCGTGTTGGCGCCGTGTGACAGCCTGCCCGAGGTGCTTGGTGTTCCAGTAGATGATGATGGCGGCCAGCAGGTTCAGCCCGGCCATGCGGTAGTGTTGACCTTCGACGGTCCGATCGCGGATTTCACCTTGGCGGCCGATGCGCAGGGCGTTTTTCAGGGCGTGATGGGCCTCGCCCTTGTTGAGACCGATCTGGGCACGGCGCTGCATGTCGGCATCAAGCAGCCAATCGATGATGAAGAGTGTGCGCTCGATGCGGCCGATTTCGCGCAAGGCCACGGCCAGCTCGTGTTGGCGGGGATAGGCCGCGAACTTCTTGAGCAACTGACTGGGCGGCATGATGCCCGCCGCCATCGTGGCCACGGCCCGCAGGATATCCGGCCAGTTCTGGGCGATCAGGCTCTTTCTGATTTTACCGCCGATTAGGCCGCGCAATTCCTGCGGCGCGGCTGCCGGGTCGAAGAGGTAGAGCCGTTTTGAGGGGAGGTCTCGTATGCGTGGAACGAACCTAAAGGCCAGCAGCGAGGTGACGGCAAAGACGTGGTCGGTAAAGCCGCCGGTGTCAGCATACTGCTCTTTGACCTTTCGGCCCGCTTCGTTCATCAGCAGCCCGTCCAGGATGTAGGGTGCTTCGCTCACGGTGGCGGGAATGTTCTGTGTTGCAAAGGGTCCAAACTGATCGGAGACATGGGTGTAAGCCTTTAGCCCTGGCTCAGATCCGTATTTGGCGTTGATAAGATTCATCGCTTCTCCTTGCCTCGCGGCGGGGAAGAATTGTCCGTCGCTGGACGCGGTGACGCCGCCGCCCCAGAACCTGGCCATGGGTAAACGCGATTGCGCATCGATCACCATGGCAAGCGCCCGGTTGATGGCATCGCTTTCGATGTGCCAGCGGGACAAGCGCGACAGCTGTAAGTAGTCGTGGGTGTTGGTGGCCTCGGCCATTTTGCTCAGCCCAAGATTTAGCCCCTCGGCCAGCAATACGGTCAGCAGCCCGATGCGATCCGTACAGGGGGAGCCAGTGCGCACGTTGGTGAAGGCATCCGTGAAGCCGATGTCTTCATCGACCTCCTGCAGTAAATCGGTGATGCGCACGGCGGGCAGACGATCATAGAGAGCAAGCACCAGAGCCTCTGCTGCTTCGGGCACGGCTGCGGGCAGCCGGTCAACTTTCAGAACGCCGTTTTCTATGGAACCGCCGGGAATTGCCCCAGACCGCGCTGCCTTTGCCAGTCGGTCAAGCCCATCTGTCAGCCGCGCCTTGCGGTCTTCAAGCCAGCTTTCTGGATCAAACGGAACGGTCAATCTGGGCGTGGCCTGTGCAGCTTCAACCGGAACCAAGGCCTGTTTCAGATCTGCATAGCGACGTGAATGGGCCAGCCAGATATCGCCCGATCGAAACGCTTCGCGGAGATGGGACAGAACGGCCACCTCCCAGAGCCGGTGATCATCGGCCGCCTGAGCGTTAAGGTGGCGGTGCCATTTGGAACCACGCCGTAGAAAGCTTGTGGAATGAGATTTGCTATTCCCATCATCAGCAATGATCTGTGCCGCTTGCTCCAAGGGCCGCGCTACAGCGGCCCCGTGGATATCCAAAGCTCGCAGCATACGCGGTGCATATCGCCGGAACCGATGATACCCTTGCACGACATGGACTATAGGGTCAGCGGACATCGTATTCGTCAGTTCGGCGGCGGTTGCCACAAGGCCTTCAAGCTGAAGCCAACCACAGGACATTTCGGTTGCCACATCAAGGGAGGCCTCATCCCCCTTGGCCTCCAAAAGGGCAGCGCCCAAGGCTTTGAAGGAGCGAAGTGTGTCGTGCAGGGCGGATTTTGCATCCGCTATGCGCGTGTCACACAACCTTTTCGCATCCTGCCAAGTCTTACCCACGATCCGGTCATGGGTCTCGACCACCGCATCGGCAATCCCCGCGTGCCATTCTATGGCACAGACCGCGAGAATGGCCAGGCGCCGGTCGCTGGTAATGTCTCGCAGGCCATCGGCAAAATATCGTTCGCCCTGGCGGCGCAGTTGCGTAACACGGTGGGGCGGCAGACCATCCAGAATATCGGGCGCCAACCCTATTCTCTGTAAAAACTCCAGGCGATCCAGAAGGCGGCTGGCCCCCGCTGAGTTTTTGCCGACCTCAAACTGCCGAAGCCAGATGAACCGGCTGACACTGCCACCGACCATCTCCGTTAACAGGTCATCCAACCGGCCTTTCATCGTCTCATCCAGTCGGTCAGCGATCCGGCTTTCAATCCGGCGCTCGGCCGCGACGAGAGCGTCAGCACAAAGGCGTTCGATGACAGACACGCCAGGCAGGACTGTCTGGGTGCGTCGGCATTCCGCAACAAACCGTCGGGCAAGGTCTTCATTGGATCGAGCGGTCTCTGCCTCGCATTCAAGCCAGCCCTTCAGATCACGCGCGCCGCGACCGGAGAACATCCGATAGCCATAAATGGCGCGAAGATCGACAAGATGCCTACGGCGGGTCACAGCGGTTTCAGCATAGTAGGATAGGTCGTCAGGGTTCTCGCCAAGCTGTGAAGCTATGAACTGACTCACCTCCAAGGGGATAACCTCACCCGGTACCAGCAATCGGCCCGGATACCTGAACGCACAGAGTTGTAGTGCGAAGCCAAGCCGATTTCGGGAATGTCGCCGGGTGCGGATATGCTCGATATCATCGTCGGCCAATGTGTAATGGTGCAGGATCAGTTTTCCATCGGTGGGAAAATCGAGCAGGGCCGAACGCTGGCGTTCGGTCAAGATAGACCTTCTTGGCATGTGTTTTAGTCCCTGCTAATCATTAGTCTGTTCGGGACAAATTTAGCACCAGCAAAACCAACGACTTGCAAGGCCAGATTCCAAGGGGGTTCAAATGGGACAGCGCGCCGCTATCTACGCCCGGGTTTCCACGTCCGACCAGTCCTGCGAGCGGCAGGTCACGGAGCTCACCGCGTTCGCCGAGCGCGGCGGGTATGACGTGGTGGGAGTGTTCAAGGAAACAGCCTCTGGCGCGTCCGCCAATCGCGTTGCGCGCAACCGGGCGCTCGACCTGGCGCAGGCACGACAGATCGACGCCATTCTGGTCAGCGAACTCTCTCGATGGGGGCGGTCCACTCAGGACCTGCTGGATACCCTGAACAGGCTCGCCGGCTGGAAAGTCTCCGTCGTGGCCATGAGCGGCATGACATTCGAACTGGACACACCTCATGGCCGGATGATGGCCACTATGCTGGCCGGGATTGCTCAGTTTGAACGCGATCTGCTCAGCGAGAGGGTGAAATCCGGGCTCGCCGCTGCAAGGGCGCGAGGAAAGAAGCTCGGTCGCCAGCCAGGCCAACGCCCGAAATCCGACAAGCTCGCGCCAAAGGTCGTTCAAGCCGTGGAAGACGGTCGATCATACCGATGGATCGCCCGCGATCTTGGGATCAGCAAAAATACTGTGCTCGATATTATGAAGCGGCGGCGACAGAAATCCTTGTGATACGATCCTGCCCCCTACCGGAATCTACCCC
>CANMZB010000068.1 GCA_947502265.1 uncultured Sulfitobacter sp. | reverse complement strand
AAACTGTCCTTGTATGACGACCAGTTTGTCGTCTTGTATTTTGTAGGGGACCAGCTGCTCATACACAGCAGCTATCAACCTGGATCCATGAAGTGAATCCTTCATGGGATTTGTGCAACAAAGCCTCATATGAGTGTAAAGTGCATCCAGTTGGGCATTCTGCCTATCAATTTCTTTGGACAAATACTCTATGGCTTCAGGCCAATCTTTGAACTCTAATTGTGACATTTACTTTTCCTCCGAGGACTGAACTTTATTAACTTGTCATAGAAGACTTCTTGTCAGGCAACGTCTAAGTGTCAGCGTGACGTATCAACGACTTCACAGAGATAGATAATGACCAGAAAATTCGCGTACGTCGTCTACAAGATCACCTTTCCGAATGGGAAAATCTACATTGGCAAGGATATTGGTAAAGACGGTCATACAATCCGATATTTTGGGAGCTGGAACTACAACCGCGTTGAAGCCGATTTTACGAAAGACGACCTAAAAGACTTCGCTATCCGTCGTGAAATCCTGTTTGAAGGCCACGACAAGGTAGAGATTGGCTTGAAAGAAATGGCCTTGATCGTGGAGCAAGGAGCCAACAATCCAGAGCTTGGCTACAACACTGTGCCTAAGTTTAGACCAGCTAAAAGATCGCAGTGAATGCCAATCAAGCTCTATAACATCCAACCAGTTCCAGAAATACGTGGGGGATCAAATACACTCAAGTTATATATTTTTCAATAAAAACAATATCTTGTGTGGTTTATCTTGGCGGAGACGAAGTCAGCCACGCTCACAGCAAGAAGAGCAATTAATTGCTTAATAACAAGCACTTAACATCAAAGCCTAAAGCCGAATGTGTAGCACAAAGTGTAGCATACTATTAGTGCCGAATGTTGGTTGCGGGAGCTCGATTTCAGAAATACTTGCCTTTGTATAATACGCCAAAACCAGATCACGCTTACCAAATCAATGCTTAGTGATTGCCAGCGACCACAGCTTTTACCGTCAAAGAGGGCGGAGAGGAGACCTTCGCTGCACTTTGCACAGAGGTCCGGTGTGCGGACAAAGTGAGCTTTCGCTGCGACTGCACCAACGTGCCAACTGCAACAATATTTAAAAGACCAATGTTCTTTTAATTTTTTAGCTCCCTTTTAGAAGCGCTTAGATAGTCCTGAATGTGGCTCTACTTCACCGTAATACGAACCGTATCGCCGTGTATTTTCACATTTTCGCTTCCAGGACGAACAGCGACAAAAATTGTCTCATAGGCTGGCGTCCATCCATTGCAGCGGCCACTTTTTCGGACCCCGGGCTTACCAAAAGTGATGTAACCCGTCTTCATGGTAGCGTCCAAATTGCTCTTGCTCTTTGCAAGTTCAGCCTTAGTGGGCAATTGCCCGCATGTTTCATTTTTTCCATGGATAATAGCTGCTTGCCCCACTTTAAGCGACACACTACTTCTAAACTTTATCTTATTGTTACTATCTGCTTGCACAGCAGGAGCGCTGATTAAAAGCGTAAGGCTCACAATCACCGAAGTATGTGCTAATCTTGATAATGTCATTATATCGATCTCCTTTATCCTGACTCGATGGTGCACAGAAATGAGATTCGGGCAAGTGCGTGACATTCATTGTACTTTCGACCACACCAAAAATGCTGATGTTTGAAATAGGCGCAGTGTTCGGCACCGGACGCTATGCTATTCCAGACACAAGGACTGATCATAGCTTTCGAACGTCTGCTGACAGTCGATGTTCGCTGCGAAGCAGACAGCTTTCCATATGGGCTCGAAGCCGACCTTCGCCGCGAACTGCTCGAACGGCAGCTCTGGGCCGTTAATCGCCGCCAATTATGGTTAAGCCTAGTAAACGCCAACCCTGCATGCCGCCGCGATAATAGAAAATGCGGTTCGCGGGGTAGCCAGCCTTGATCATGTTCCGGATCGCGGTGGGCGACTGGCCGCACCAGACACCGTTGCAGAATAGCGCTACGGGCTTTGCCTCCGCACAGTCCCAGCCGTCGAAATCGGGCTCACAACCCAGTTGTGCAAGTTCGTCCACGACATAGTTGTAAGGAATATTAATTGCACCAGGTATCGTGCCGCCCGCGAACCAGTCACGGGTGCGGCTGTCCACTACCACGGCCTCGGGGTCCAGTAGCATCTCTATTAGTTCCAGTTCGCCGATCGTGGTCACCCCTTCCGCAGGGCTGTGCGGTTGGATGCAAAAGTCGGGACAGGGCCGCGATGTAAGCGCCCATTCGCCGTCTATCTGATTTTTGGTGTCTTGAACCCTGTTGATCTCCACCATACCGTTATCTGTATGCACGGTGACTGATGGGATGTCTTTGGTAATGCCCACCTGATTTTCAGCCATCGCTGTCCCTGTGAAGAGTATCAGGGAGATTATCCACGCGAGAGTTTTCATAACTTGGTTCTCCAGATTGCATCTTTAATCTAAGGAAAAGGGACTGTTGCATTATTTGGCGTGTTTGACCACATTCGAGGTTTTTGAGGTTAAGAATGCCGCGCAAATCACCATTCAAGCATCACCGTTTTCCACGTGAGATCATCCTTTGTGCTGTGCGGTGGTATCTGCGTTTTCCGTTATCCTACCAGGATGTGATCGATCTGCTATCTGAACGTGGCATATTGGTAGATCGGTCTACGGTTTATCGATGGGTCCAGAAATTTGGACCTGAACTGACCAAGCGAACCGAGAAGCATCTGCGTCGCGCCAGCGTCGATTGGCATGTGGATGAGACCTACATCCGTGTCGGCGGCAAGTGGCGATACCTCTGGCGCGCAATTGATGCGAACGGTCAAATGGTCGACTTCCGCCTCACTGCGCGGCGGGACGCGAAAGCGGCCAAAGCCTTTCTGAACAAAGCAATCGAGCGTGTCAGGCTCCACCGCCCGGTGACCATTGTCACCGACAAAGCGAAAGCATACCGGCGCGTCATACGCGAAATCAATCATCGCTATGACCCACATTTCGATAGCATCCGGCATGTCGACCGAAAATGGAGGAACAATCGGATTGAAAGCGACCACGCCGCCATGAAACGGTTACTTGGCTATCGACAAAGCTTTCGATCCTTGCGATCGGCAAAGGCGACCCTCAGCGGGATCGAAACAATTCGAACCATCAAACGCGGCCACATCCATCAAAAACAACCAGGTGTTCTGGGCGAGATCCAGTTTGTCAGCCAACTCTTCACAACCGCATGATCCACCGAGGCCACAAACCTCCCCACCGACATAAGTCAATTAATGCAACAGTCCCTTATGTAACTCTACTCTAACTATATTTAACTCTCTCACGGCTTTTATAGCTCCGTTTCCGCTTCACCCCCTCACATCGTGAACCATGCTATTCATTTTCCAAGCCCAGCAAGAAACGGCTCTAAAAGCAGATCAACTTTTACTTTTCACCGAAGCTCCTAACGGAAAGGGCAGCGCACCAAACCGACAGGACCGCGCTTCCACTCACAAGGAATGTAAAGCAAATACAGAGGAATAACTTATTTGCTTAGAAAAAAATTGAAATTTAGTGACGTATGTGTCACCATGTTTTTTATAGTTAAGCTTATTGTCTATAGCGCTGATGAGGGAAAAACACAGATCAAGACCGCCAACCTAGACGACGATAAGCCTTAGGGTCAGGACCTATTAACTGATTGATCTTATCGTCTTGCCATGATTCACGATCCTCAGTTGCAGGGGGATATCATG
>CANMZB010000067.1 GCA_947502265.1 uncultured Sulfitobacter sp. | reverse complement strand
CTTACCGTGCCCATAGTCAGTCTCCTTTGTTGCAGTAAATGCTATCAAAGGAGCGGCATCAAACCGCGACAGGTCCACTTCCTGCTGACGATGCGGACCGTGATGGCGGGCCACAGCTCGCCCTTCTGGATGACGTTGCCGCAGGCCAATGCGTTAGACGCAAAGGTCCGCAAGGGCGAGAAATCCTCTGTCGTCGTCTATTACGGCCAAAGCCGGAAAGACGCGGGCGGCGAGGACGACCGCAGCGATGGCGATGATCGCTCCGAGGAAGCCCGCATCTTCCGCTTCCAGAAATCCTACCGCGTGTTCAATGCCTGCCAGATCGAGGGCTTGCCCGAAAGCTTCTTCCCCGACCCGGAGCCCGCGCCCGAGCATCCGCCGTCCGAGCCCATCCCGCATATGCAGGCGTTTTTCGATGCCATCGACATCACGACCGTCTTCACAGGAACGGAAGCGTACTACCTGCCGCCCGTGGACAAGGTCTACATGCCGTCCATCACGCGGTTTCAGGACCCGCGCAATTTCTACGGGGTCTGGGCCCATGAGCTGGCCCATGCCACGAAAGACCCGCATCGGCTGAACCGTGATTTCGGGTTCTCGAAGTTTGGCAACACGTCCTATGCGCGCGAGGAGATCGTCGCGGAATTGACCTCGGTGTTCCTGGGTCAGACGCTCGGCTTCACGGCCCATACGCTCGAGATGAATGCCGCCTACCTCCACAACTGGTTGCGCGTTCTTCGGTCGGACAAGGGTGCGATCTTCAAGCACGCCGCGGACGCGCAGCGCGCCTGCGACTATCTGATTGCCAGATCGGAGACGGGCAGGGCAGGGCGCAGTGCCGAGGCCGCCTGACCACACGGAGAACGGAGACGCCCATGTCACGCAAGGAACCCAAGACCCTGCGGGTGGCCGGGCTCCGCCCGTTCTTGCCTCAAACTGTCCCCCGGACAGTTTGCCGCTTCGCGGACCGGCGCGAACTCAAAGACGGCCGCCGCAAGATCATCGTCTTCAAGCGCGGTGCCTATTGGTGGAGCCCGTCCGAGGGCGCTTATCCGCTCTCGGCAGCGCTCGAGAGCATCAAGGAACAGGGCGGCTGGATCGAAACCATCCCCAACCCGAACCACAGAGCCAGAGGGCTGTTCGGGTAAGGCGCTTTAGACCTCAATTCATCCGCCAGGCGGAAAAGAAAAAGCAGGCTTTGAGAAGCGTGTTTCAACTTCTCAAAGGAGAGCCCCATGTCCATGACCGTTCAACCCCAGTCAGACCGTCCGGATCCGAGTGTGATCGCGGCGCAGAACGACGCGTTTCGCAAGCTCGCGTGCCTTGGAGTGGCGCCCGCGCAGCCCACCCAGGGCCGAATGCATGTCACCCGCGCGCTTATGGAGGCCAGTGACGGCTTCATGGCCGAGGCGGTGAAGGCCACCGGTGCGTTCGATACATTCGAGCCTGAGAATGATCCCGAGGGATGGCACGATTTCGGGGCGGTCGAGATCCGGGGCGAGACCGTGTTCTGGAAAATTGATCTCTATGAGGCAGATTCGGATTTTCGCTACGGGGCTGAGACCCCGGACAATCCCGCCAACACCATGCGCGTGCTGACCATCATGCTGGCGCGCGACTGGTAGGGCAGGGGACACCCCTCCTGACGCCCCAGGCGATGAAGGCCCACTGACCCCTCAAAGGGAGAGTGGGCCTTTTGTCGTGATGATCCCTGAAGACGGGGATTGGCCGCGCATCTGAATGCGCGGGCCGCTCCAAACTCACCGAAAAGGAAACCCCATGACCACAAGCTTTGCCCCTCTCACCGTCGCCATCGGCGATCTGGTCCCGCATCCCGCAAATGTGCGCAGCAACTCGCCGGAAACTTATGAGCCCGAGAACATCGCGCATCTGAAGGCGAGCATCGCTGTGCTGGGCCTGCTCCAGCCGCTTCTTGTCCAGAAGCTCGACGGCAAGTACGCCGTCCTCGCCGGTGGCCGGCGCCATGCAGCCCTGAAGGAGCTGATCGCCGAAAATGCCAGCAAGGGGTTCACTGCGAAAACCAAGGTCGACTGTCGGCTTGTCCCTGACGACTGCGACGTCACCACTGCCCTGTCGCTCGCCGAGAACATCACCCAGGCGCCGATGAACGCCATCGACGAGTTCGAGGCTTTCGCCCGGATGATGGAAGTCGACGGCCAGACGCCCGAGACGATCGCCAAGACCTTCGGCACCACGGTGGCGGCCGTGAAAGGCCGGTTGCGCTACGGTCTGATCCACCCCGAGATCCGCGCTGCGGCCCGGGCTAAGACCATCACGCTCGACACGATGAAGGCCTTTGCGGAGCATCCGAGCCAGGAGGTGCAGCGCGAGGTCTTCGAGGCGCTCACCAAGGAAGATAGCTACCTGCAGGCCTATACAGTCCGCCAGGCGCTCAAGTCCCGCGGCGTCCAGGTCAGCGACGATATCGGGGCCTTCGTGCGCGAGGACTATGAGGCCCGCGGCGGCGCCGTTGCGGCTGACCTTCTGGAAGAGCATTCTGTGCTCGAGGATGCGGCGCTGGTCGAGACCATCCTGCTTGAGAAGCTCGGTGCCGCCGCCGAAGAGGCCCGTATAAAGCTGGGCTTTGCCTGGGCCGATGCGATGGTGCGGTATGACTACGCGACCATGGCCGACTACGGCCGCGTCTATCCCGGCCCGATCGAGCCTGATGAGGCTGCGCAAAGGTGCGTGGATGAAATCACCGCCGAGCTTGAGAAATTGCAGCTCGAGATGGAGGATGAGGGGCTCGAGGACGGTGCCTACAATGCCCTTTACGAGCGCGTGGACGCCTTGGAAGAGGAAGCCCGCGACCTGCAGGAGGCCTACAGCGCCGAGGACCTCGCGCGGTCTGGGGTGATCGCGTCCTGGTCGGCCGGTAAGGTCACACTCCATGTGGGTCTCGTCCGCCCGGAGGACACCGTGAAAGACGAGGGCGCGCGCGGCTCCTCAGCTAACCCGACCGGGCAGGAGGCCCCGGACGACGGTGAAATCAGCTACCCGGCCTCGCTGGCCGAGGACCTCAAGACCGAGCGGGCCATGGCCCTCGGCGCCGCGATGGCGCTGCATCCGGAGGCCACGCTCGATCTCACGCTCTTCAAGCTGGTCAGTGATGTTCTGGCCAGCGGAATGAGTGTCACGCAGGCAATCAAGATCGATGCCCGCAAGGAATACCGCAGCCATGCCAAGATGGACGAGATCGACGAGACCTCGCTCGAGCAGGTGGCGGCGGCGCATGATGCGCTTGATCTGTCCTGGCTAGATGACGCCCGCGCGCCCGCTGATCAGTTCGCGGCGTTTCGCGCGCTGGAGGCAGGTGAAAAGGCCAAGCTCGTCGCCTATGCCACCGCCAGCACCACGCAATCCTGCTTCGCGCGGGACCGCCAGCGCGACAGCCTGATGCATGCATTTGAGATCGAGATCATGCCCGACATTCGCGCCCACTGGACACCGAATGCGGCCCTCTTCAACCGCTTCAAGAAGGCCTGGCTCCTGAAGATCCTCGGCGAGGATCTGGGTCTCGCCCAGGAGGCTGTGACGCTGGCCTCGTCGAGCAAAAAAGAGATCGTCGCCTTCTGCGACAAGCTCTTTTCAGAGCCCTTCGCCACACTCACGGACGCGCAGCGCGCTGCCGTGGCTGGACCTGTCGCGGTTTGATGCCGCTCCTTTGATAGCATTTACTGCAACAAAGGAGACTGACTATGGGCACGGTAA
>CANMZB010000066.1 GCA_947502265.1 uncultured Sulfitobacter sp. | reverse complement strand
GCGTGACCCGGATGAGTGACAATGACCCGAAGCTAAAAAGGAAAAAGAGCTTGACCCAAACACCCAATTAGAGAAGCGTTCACTAATACTTGCTTCTCGAATCCTGCTACGGGAGGGTAGATCGTGTGAACGCGGGAAGAAGAGTGAGAAGATCCATTGAGTAAATCAGATTACATCTTGAGGCCGCTGTCAAAGCTTTCGAGCAAGCGATGGGAGCATTACGTTATAAACCGCCTTTTTCACAGACTGAATGATCCAGAAGTTGAGTTTGTATGCCAACAATGCATACGAAAAGGTGATAAATACTATTTGGCGGACATCTTTTTCCCGCAGTTCGACCTTTACCTCGAGATTGATGAAGCTCACCATGACGGTGACAATGCACTTATTAACGATGCCCTCCGCCGTTTTGATATAGCAGAGGCGTCGGGGCTTACAGAAGTTAGGATCTCCACCAGCGGCGTTTCAATTGAACAGGTAAATGCCAGTATTGAGGAGTTCATAGATCTTATACGTCGGCGAAAATCCGAGGTCAGCGACTTTGACGCTTGGGACTACGAGGGGCGATACAAACCTGAAGCCCATATTGCTCGAGGCTACATTACGATTGGCCCCCACTCCGTCTTTAGATATCAAAAAGATGCTCTGAGATATTTTGGATACACCAAAGGTCATTTTCAACGCGGTGTGTGGAATCTTCCGGCTGAGGTCGTTGACGAAATTGAACTAACCGGCGCGTGTATGGTTTGGTTTCCGAGGCTCTATGAGCAGAAAAGATGGTGGAACTCCCTGTCTGAAGACGGGTGCATAATTACAGAGATCAACAAGAACCCGGAAGAAACGTATTCTGAGCGTTGGGACCGGCGTATTGTGATGGCGCGCTCGCGAAATGCTCTGAACCAAACACTATATCGCTTCGTCGGCGTTTTTGAGGTCATTCCCGACTTTAGTAGCGGGAACGAACACCGGTTTCGAAGGATTTCAAAAAGTGTGAAGACCATATCTTTGGCAGATCTGCACAGAGCATCAGGCGTCTGAAGTGTCCGCTCTGCCGACCTCTGGGCCCGAAAATGCTGCAAGATGGACGAATGGCCGGTCTGGTGAAGCTGCGATGCGGCAAGGGGCCGAAGCCGAAGGGCCGGAATGGGCCGTTTTCACTCGACCTAATTTGTGAAAGGAATGACGTTTGAGCCGCCATTTGCAAATGCTACAGCGCCTTCACTTCTAATAGTTGCGACTGCTTCCTCGAACGCGGCCAGATCATCTTTGAACAGATCGTCCCAGACTATGGATGTTCCGTCTGCGGCTACAACTTCCAAAGACCAGCCATCCCCACCTTCGAGTTTGTAGATGTCTACCTTAAAGGGAATTTTTTCCTCAACGATGTGCCGCGAAGCGCTCGAAATGATCAGGTTTGGTTCACGTTCCATCTGTAATCCCTTTCTGATTTGCAGATTAACATAACTGCCCTGCGCGCTCTTGCCAATGTCTGCAATGCCAAAGCCGAGACGCAACAGTGGACAGCCACACTAAGGTTAACTTGGTTCCGCGCGCCCGACGGTGTCTCTAAGACGGTTAATATTTTCGGTTGATCCACGGCCCCATAGAGACCGAGACTCGTAAAGGTATAAATTGAGGTTGGTTCGGAGCCCAGATCGTCTCAGGATGCATGGGATGACCGCTATCATGGGGATAGTCAAAACCTTCAACAACTGCATAGATTTTGAACGGGTTTTCGGGAACGTCAAAGAAGTGTTTTGAACTTTTCACAGTGACCGGCTGGTTTCGTCACTGTACTACTGTATGAAGCTAACAATATTGCATCTAAGAACCCTTCGAAACAGGATTGAATGTAGCATGACACTGGAACATTTCGTCCCGATTCAGACTGCCAAGCGGCGTCTCGCACAACGTCAAGAAACTGATGTTTTGGAGCGTGTGTTTCTATATGGTTCTTGGGAAGAGTTGTGGCTAATGCAAGATTTTATCTATTGCGGGGAGCCAATTCCATACGGGGATCGGCAAGACTTTTCACCAAATATAAAAGATCTAATGAGTAAACACATTCGTGATGTGCAGATATATAGGGCGAAAAATAAAGAACAAATACGCCGAGGTGATATAAACTTACGCCACAGAAAAGCGCGGCTCTATACTTGGCATGATGCCGAAAGTGTCACCCAAACAATTGCCGAAGATATGAGTGACTCTTCTCTATCAAAAGACATTATGGACTATCAAAGCTTGCGTGTGCTTGGAGCAGGCATCCAAAATGTGTTGACGTTGTATAAGTGGGTCGCGTTTTTAAAGAAATACTGTGACTTGCACCATATACAGCTTTCGACATTTGCATTTTTTCACACGTCACCAGAAGAACATTGCGGTTGGTTTCGAGAAGAGACGAAGGATGTAGTGCACAAGACTAAAACCCAAACATTTGTTCCTGAAGGTTCGACAAGTGACCGAACTCGCGCAAAAATGCCTGGAAAGATCATTCATAGGGGCGTACTTAGAAATAGTGACCAACTCTCAGAGTATCAAAATGTGATAGAAGGTATCAGGAAGACGAGGCCAAACGTCATCGATGGGTTTGAGGCGACCAATCATTTTTTTGGTGCATCAGAGATATTTGGAACGCATCTTGTTGACGCTGACACTATTCCCTCTTGTTTTGCAAAGTTATCGTTCGGCGCTAACACCAGAGTGTTGAATTATGGTATGGGGGGCGTCAATTTTATTGATGTCATCATGCGCATAATGAGTGCAAATATTGCTGCAGGTGACACCATTTTCTTAGCGCTTCCATTTTGTGCGGCGGCGTTCTCTGATGTAAAAATTTGTCTGGATGGACTGGATTTCTTTGACCAATCCCACGTAACACCTTCTGGTGCAAAAAAAATAGCAACTGCATTATATGATAGCGTAATTCCTTTAAACCAAAATTTAATGGTGCAAAGCAGTTTTGAAGAAGCGATGACCCTCCTCGATATTTACAAGAAAATTTTACTGCGCGTTGAAGCTAACGAGTACCACTCCCAACCAATTGAAAGCTACTGTAATTACCTTTCGGAACTTCGACAGGCGCGCGCGTGTGGCCCCGAAAGCGTGATCGGCAGCGTGGCGGTGAATTGCAACCCAATGACAAATGGGCATCGTTACTTGATTGATTACGCACGTCAAAACGTAGATTTTTTGTATGTTTTTGTGATTGAGGAAGACAAAAGTGCCGTGAAGTTCACAGACCGGTTCGAAATGGTAAAGCTTGGCTGTGCCGATTTTGATAACGTTCATGTCATAAGAGGCGGACAATTCGTTTGTACCGAATATATTGCACCAGAATATTTCGTGAAAGACGAAGCAGGCGTAGGATCCATTGATTTTGGACTGGAATCTTTTTACTTCGGCAACTTTATTAGCCCCGCGTTGGACATAAAAAAGATTTTCTTAGGTGAAGAACCCATCTGTCAGGTCACGGCTGCCTACAATGCGCATATGGTTGCAGCGATGCCGCAATATCAAATTGATCTTACGATCATCCCTCGTAAATCGGACGGTGACGGCCAGCCAATCAGTGCGTCGAGAGTGCGATCTTTAATTCAATCGGGACAGTGGGACAAAGTCAGTCAACTCGTACCACCGCGAGTTTATACTTACATGCGTGAAAACAACGTGCTCGAGGCATAGGGATCCCTCGGATATTTTCTAAAACGGCCTTTTTTGCACGTTTCGCTGCACCGGATATTGGTGCATCTGCCCCGAAGGTCTGAAAGGTTCTGCACCGCCAACCTTGAGCAACGCGTTGATCTCGCTGGCGCAACGAATGATTAGTTCGGTGAAGCTGCGCTGCGGCGTAGCCTTTCACGACGAATGTAAGGTTAGGGCTGTCCTCCCAGATCATTTCGGGCCCAAAGCCGACCTTAGGCTGTCTTTTGACCGTTGCCAGGCTTTGTTGCACAAATCCCATGAAGGATTCACTTCATGGATCCAGGATGATAGCTGCTGTGTATGAGCAGCTGGT
>CANMZB010000065.1 GCA_947502265.1 uncultured Sulfitobacter sp. | reverse complement strand
GGCCTCTCGCAGCGACTAAGCTGCGTTCCTACGGTGCTATCACCTGAGACAGCGCCCAGCACATGACGCCCGCCCCTAAAAACGGCCCCCTCAGCGCCAGTGCCAGGACTTCCCACCATGGGTAGCCTAAAGGACGAAGTGATACCTCTGAGCGCTCTCCTGTGCGCTCCACGCGTCAGAAGAATTGCGCTCTCACTTCTACAAAGCGCTGCCCCAGCAGCTTTCCATCCTCAGCAACCTTCCTCACTGCGCATCGTTCAAAACGTGCGCAACAAATAACCCCGCTTGATGTAATCAGCGCCGGAGGCGCAAACTCACGCTCAATCAAACCCCTTTGGTTCGAGCGTTAATCGTGTGTACTACCCTTGTTCCATGTACACACCTAGAGCAATGAGGCTCGGCCTTCATTGCCTCGTCCACTGGCCCTAGGCAGTCAGTTATAAATTTCCCAGCACGGTCTTCCCGTTCGTTTACGCGCGGTGATTTCATGTCTGCCATCAGGAGCCAGTTCTGCTTCTGAGCGTTGTAGCCAACACGGCTCAGAAAATCCGCTGATCACTCCGATTTATTCCGGCACCTTCCAACATGCAGCGGCGGAGCCGCATGGCCTGAAATTGATCGTAACGGCTCCACAAACGCCAAAATCATCTCCAAATATTCACCAAAAAGCGCGTAGCGCCTTCTTGTTCTATAAGTTCTATAAGTTCAGGTGGAATTAGCCATTTAATTTCAATCTCTTGCGAGGCTATCGGCAACATATGGGGACTGTCAGGCAACATATGGGGACTGTCAGGCAACATATGGGGACTATACCGCTCATTGACAGGCAACTAAAAGATTGTATAAATGTTGCCTATGAAGAGGACCACACAAATTGCCGCTGACCGAGCCTATAACGAGGCCAAAACCGTTCTGCCCACTGAGGTAGCGCGGGGTGTCTATATCGAGAACCCGCCGAGTGCCGAAGCCCTCAAGTTGATGCACTTGCTGATTGGCAGGGCGGGCGGGCGCATGGCGGACGATGTGCGACACGAATTGCGATTGGCCGACATTAAGAAAATTGACGGGATGCGAAATCATACCCGTGCAACGCTTAAGCAACTGTTCATCGAATTAGCAGGTGCCGTTATGGTCTTTGACGACACTGAAGCGCAGTGCGAGATCATCGGCGGGTTTCTGGATCGGGCGAAGCTGGATTACCGTCACGAGATTAGCGATGATCTGCTGATTGCATGGTGGTTCGGTGGTGCTTTCCGCGAAATGGCCGAGAAGTCATGCCATTGGGCTATCCTCGATCGCCAGACCGTCTTTGCCCTGTCATCAAAATACTCGATCCTGTTGTTCCAGCATATTGCCTCACTGGTGAACCTCGATCACGTCACCAGCAAGACTTTCACTGTGTCGGAATTACGGGCTGTTCTGGGGGTATCTGATGGTAAAATGGACAGATTTTCAAACCTAAACCAGCGTGTAATTCAGCCCGCTATTGCCGATATCAATCATACTTCGCGTTTGACCCTTACGGCCACGCCCCGCAAGGTTGGACGAACTGTGGCCAGTGTCACGATTGCTTGGGAAGAAAAGCCCCAAGGAGCCAAGCGGGATGCCAAGCGCGAGCTGGACCGCCCGAAGGTGGGCCGCAAAGCGCGGCGGGACGGCAATGCGGAAACTCCCGCGCTGACGTTCCCAGACTTAGGCTCTGTGAAGAATGCCCAACCATGGGATCAGATCGCACGAGATAACGCACCACGTATCGACGGGCGACATGTACCTGATCTGCGCATTTTGGCCGATGCCTTCCGCAAATGGTGTGGTGAAAAGTCGATCCCATTCGATGCACCCAGTATCGAAAAGACATTCGCCACGTGGTGCCGGAGTTATTCAACGCGTTGAGCGAGGTTGTTTCCGATATGCTTTGCAAAACAACTGCCTGCGGTAGCAACACGATCAGCTCGCGACAGTGTTATTGGTTGCTAGATATCCTTGAAGGTCGGCATAGTGAGGCGTGGCGACTGCAGGTTTCCAGAGCGCGGACTTGGGATGGGATGTCTAGGGATTGAGATTCATTGGCGTTCTCCAGTCAATATTTCAGCTCCAAATTGCGCAGCAGGTCGGCGCGGCTAATGTCTGCAGGATCGTAACCAACAGATTTCATCTCCGCAGGTGCGGGACGAGCAGGAATACGATTGGTTAGCTTATAATGTGTTTTCAAAAGATCGTCGGTAGACAGCTTAGATGAAATCAAAGCAGCCCTTACCCACGAGGTATAGCTAGAGCGCGGCACCGACCCTGGGTGGCCCAGAACATTAAAAAATCCAACATCCATCACAAAACGCTCTCTCATCGTCATTGGAATGACCCCTAGAAATGGAATGAGCTGGGTGTAGAGGTGACCAAAGTCGGCCGCACTCATCACATAGATCACGTAGTTTTTGAAATTTTTTGCATACAGTTTTGTCAAATCTGCAAATTCTAGATCATCTAGTGACGTCGATGAAGGCCAGCAAGTTGTACGGAACATTTCCACATACCTATTTTGATAAGTCTGCAGCTTGACCTGCGGACTAACCGCAACTGCAACACTGCCATCATGCAGGTTGGAATAAAGCAAAGCTGCGAACCCCCCTGCAGACCCACCAAGGTAAATAGTCCTACGGCACGCCAGCAGATCATTAAGACCTTGCACTAACTCAGAGATAATATCGGTTTGGTCTTTGCCTTCCACTCCCAGATACCAGCTTGAAACAATCTTTCTATTTTCCAGAAGCGCTGGGTCTGCAATTGATATCTGGTGCGCGTCTATAGGCAAAAACGCTTCATAGCATGGAAATTTACGCACATCTCGTCGAATAACTCCATGAAATAACACGATTAGAGCGTTGGAATTGCCCTTTTTATAAGTGATCGGAATATTTAAACCGCGATATTCAACGATAAGCGGGCCTTCTGAAGATATGATTTTTTTTAGTACACTTTTCAACAACGTTGATACTCCAGTGAGTTTTCCCTCTACGCTTTATAGGCCATATGGCCGAGACACCATAACCAACGTCCCGTGCGCTTACCTTCTCAAACGCGCCCAGAAGCCTCTGCGCTTTAGTTTTCCGTCCTTCTCTCGGTGATCAGACAACAACGCGGTAAGCTGGCGGCGCTCAAACTTCTCGTCGGCAAGCATTTGCTGCAAACTCTCTATGCGGTCGGTCAGTTGTTCACGCTCACGGGTGCGCTCAAGCTCTGTTGTGGAGATCTGCTGACGCAATGCATCAACTTCACGCGACACAGCACTCTTTCCGCTGTGTTTACTAGGCGTTTCTGATTGTTCATTTGATAGTGTTTCCGTTTTCTTAGGAAATACGCGTAAAACCTCGGCAGGGTCTAACTGAAAACCTGCCTTCGTTTTCTTATGGACACTTATTTTTCCTGATTTTATTGCCTTTGATATGGATCCCTTAGACCAACCACACATCTCTGCTGCCTGCCCAATGGTAAGATAAATACTGTTTCTCATACTGTTTCCAATTGTTCATTTTGTGTTTTCTACAGTGTTTACGATACAGTGAGTAGAACAGGGATAATGTTGTTGAATGCGTGTCTCAATTGAGATACGCATTGTGTAAGGAGGACACCTTATGCCAGCTCAAACTTCAATGCTCCACGTCCGCGTAGACGACCAGCTCAAAGCCCAAGCCGCTGACGCTCTCGCTGGCGTAGGACTGACGCTCTCAGATGCCGTGCGGATCCTACTCACCCGGGTTGCATCCGAAGGCGGGTTGCCCGCAGGGCTAACCGCTGACCCAGATGCCTATGACGCGTGGTTCCGTGCCAAGGTACAAGAGGCTTTAGACGATCCACGCCCCGCAGCTCCTCATGCTCAAGTGATGCAAAAAGCACAGGCGCTGATCGACAAGAAGCGCCGTGCCTGATCTTGAATGGAAGGCCACGGCCATCGCCGACTTGCTGGCGATCATAGATTACATTTCAGACGATAATCCTGACGCTGCCCAAGCCCTCAAAGATGAGATTGAGGACAAGACTTCACGTTTGCCCGAGAACCCTCAGCTTTACCGCGCGGGCAGCGTCGACGGCACACGCGAAATGGTCATTCGGCCCAATTACATCGTAATCTATGCCGAAGATGCCAGCTCCATCACAATCCTGCGTGTGCTTCACGCTGCGCAACAGTGGCCCCAGACATAGGCGGCACAGCAGTTCCTGTAATAAGCCCTACGCCCCACAACCTGCGTTACGGTCGTTCGAGACCGAGCCGCAGCCACGGTTTTTTCGTAGATTTCAATCTATCGAAGAAAAAAACTGGGGCGGAGAATATACACTCTCTTGATAGTATATCCTTTTAGTGGTGCCGAATGCCCAACACAGCCGAAAAGCGTAAGCGCGGCGGTTTTGCGTTTGGGACCACTACCCTAGAGCGGGCAACATCGGCCTAGCTCTCTCTTGGCCGCAAAACCCAAGGCTTTAGAAATTAATCCAGCACCCAGCACGGCCTGTCCGTTCGATCCCTCGCGCGGTGCAGTGAATTTCTGCCTGTTGCGGCCTCTCGCAGCGACTAAGCTGCGTTCCTACGGTGCTATCACCTGAGACAGCGCCCAGCACATGACGCCCGCCCCT
>CANMZB010000064.1 GCA_947502265.1 uncultured Sulfitobacter sp. | reverse complement strand
CGATGCCCAAAGGTCTTCCTGTCAGCAATCGCTCTCGCCGCAACAGTAATATTCTGGTTATGAGTCCTGACCCTAGGCGAATACAGCAGGATGCTCCCAGGGCACCTCTCAATACACAAAGTCGATTCCGTGTCAGTGGGTGACGTAAGGGCGGGTTGTATTTTGGTTTGTGGGCGGCATTTTGACGCCTTGTAAGTTGTGTTGAATCTGCCTAAAACTTTATCAGTTTGAGTTCAATTGGCTGGAAGTTAATGGATTGCCAGCACCCCTCGTGTGTTTGAGGAAAGGACGTATATCGTGCGAATAACGCCGCATCTACGCTGGAGACGTTTCCTTTGGTTTGCGCCACCGGGTCTCCAGAATCTGCTTTTTCCTCAACGGCTTCCTTGTCCCACTGCAAATCCGACGCGCTGCCGGACTGCCTGACATCCACACTTATTAATCTAGGTTCCCCGACATGATCACCAATATCACTCTAAAATCCGATGGAACCGCCTCCCGGCCCGAGCGGGCAGAGGCAATCACGCTGGACGCCCCCAGCGTTGTAACGCTTGGCATTGGGCCATAAGAGGTTTCCCGCTTTGACCGGGTCGGCGATGATCTTGTGTTGGTGCTCAAGGATGGCAGTAAGATTCTCATCGCTGATTTCTTTGTCATGTATGAAGAAGAGCGTAACGATATCGTTTTTGTGGATGAAAACGATGTAACGTGGTGGGGGCAGTACGATGAGCCCTGGAATGATTTTCAAATCGCAGAAATCGAGCGGGGGCCGATTCCGGCGGCTTTGGGTTTTGTCGGGGCCCCTGGGATTGCGGCGTTGGTTGGTGGGGGCGCGTTGATCGGTGGTGGGAACGCCAGTGGTGCAGGAAATGGCGCCCCGGTTGCAGAGCCGGATACCCGCGCGGTGGTCGAGGCCGGTGTGGCTGATGGCGGTAATGTCGCTCAAGGAGGGCAGCCCACGGCAGAAGGCAACGTCCTGACAAATGACAGTGATCCCGACGGGGACGCGCTGGTAGTTGTTGGTTTTGGTAAGGATGGTATCGAGGGGGAGGTCGGTGCTACCCTGCAAGGGACTTATGGCAGTCTGATCCTGAATTCTGACGGCAGCTATGTCTACGAACTCGACAATACCCGCGATGTCACTCAGGCTTTGATCTCTGGTGAGGTCGAATCCGAAGAATTTACCTATACGATTAGCGATGGTAACGGTGGCACTTCGAGTACGACGCTGACAATCAATGTTCAGGGCACCAACGACCTGCCGGTTATTTCGGGCAACGGTCAGGGCAGTGTGCAAGAAGACGGCGGTTCTTTAGCCAGTGGTCAATTGGTAGCCACGGATGTTGATGAGGGCGATACGCAGACCTGGTCCGTACCGGGTGATACTGGTACCTATGGTGTCCTGACAGTCGACCACACCGGGCAGTGGACCTATGAGCTGGACAACGACTTGCCTGCAGTTCAGGGGTTGGGCGACGGTGAAACGCTTACCGATGTGGTCACGGTTCGTGTAACCGATGGTGCCGGTGGCTGGACCGAGCAGGAGATCACCATCACGGTTGGCGGAACCAACGACGCGCCGGTTATTGACAGTGCCGCATCGGACCTTACGGCCGAAGTGACCGAGCTTCCCGACGGCGCGCCAGACGAAAATACCGGGGTCCACACAGCGACCGGAACGATCCGGTTTGCCGACGTGGACGGGCTGGATGGCGGTCATGTCGCTGCGGTTGAACCCGTCGGGGGTGCTGACGATTATCTTGGCGATCTTATATTGCTGCCTTCCGGGGACGGACAAGTGAACTGGCAGTTCTCGGTCAACGATGGTGTCCTGGACGGCTTGCCCGAAGGGCAAGTGCTAACCCAGACCTACGAGGTTACAGTCACCGACCCTAGTGGTGAAGTGACAACTGAAAATGTCACCATCACGTTGGTTGGCAGTAACGACAGCCCCGTAGCGCAGGATGACATGTCCCTGATTGCTGCCGGACAAACGGCGGTCATGGATGTGCTTGCCAATGACAGTGATGTCGATACGGGTGACACCGCCAATTTGACCGTGACCGAAGTTGATGGTCAGCCGATTTCTCTCGGCAATCCCGTCACGCTCAGTGGCGGGCGCGGCACCGTCACGCTGGATGAGGTCGGGCGTTTGACCTTTGAGCCAGCCCCCGGCTTTACCGGTCAACTGGTTCTACCCTATCTGGTCGATGATGGCAGCGGCACAGCGAATTCTACTGGCACTGGCGATTGGGTTGTCAATGTCGTCAATGCGATCATCTCTGACAATACAAGACCGAACGACCCGGATGTCGGGGACAATGTTCTGGCGTCGATTGACGATCTGGAGAACGTCGAGATCAAAGGACAGGCGCCGATTGGCGGAGAAGTCACTGGCATTACGATCAGCGACGGAACCAACACGGTTACGGTGCCCGTTGATGCACTCGAAATCGCACCGGACGGATCGTTTTCGCTCAACACAGATGTAAGCGGTCTGAACGATGGCACATTGCAGGTTGAATTGACCGTTGCAGATCCCGACGGCAACACACTGACGACGACTGACACGATCTTCAAAGATACTGTAACAGAGGTTTCCATCGACCCCGTGACGGTTGTTCAGGGCGAAATTCCCACACTCACCGGCACCGCAGAGCCTGATGATATCGTTACCTTGGTAATCGACGGAGGTGAGCCGATCCTTGTGCCCGTAGCACCGGATGGCACATGGAGCTATACGCCGGGCAGCCCGTTGCCCACGCCCGAAGTCACGGTTACGGTTTCAGCGCGCGACCCGTTTGGCAACACTGCGACCGATGAACGTCGTGTCGCCGGTGTAACAGTCGAAGATCAGGTCCCGGGGCAGACTCACGACATACAGGTCAGCGAAGCGGGCCTGCCCGGTGGGAGCACTACGGCCTCTGGTTCCGCATCTGTGCAATCCAGTATTGTCGTTGGCACCAGCGATGGAAACATCAGCAAGATCGTTATCGGGGGCACCGAAATTACGTTTGCCCAGTTCCAAGATATCGTCAACACCCCGGTTCCTGCCATCGAGACAGCCTATGGCAATTTGACGGTCACTGACTATGACACCGACAGCGGGACCATCAGCTATGAATACGAATTGACCGGCAATACAACCGACCACGCAAATTCCAATGGCCTGGCGCTTGAGCAGGATATTCTTAATGACATAATTCAGATTGTCGTTGAAGATCTTGATGGCGATTCCCGTGTCACCAACCTTGTAGTTGGTGTGCTCGATGATGTGCCGGTTGCGGTGGATGACGCGGCGGTGGTTGCGGCAGGCACTTTGGATGTGTCGGGCAATGTGATCAGCACGGGTGCTGGCGCGGATACGCCGGGCGCGGACGGGGCGGTGGTGACAGCAGTGACCTTCGGGAGCGGCAGCGACGTGGTGAGCGTGGCGGTGACGGCGGGTGGTGCGACGATTGCGGGGGCCTACGGTACGCTGACGATCGCGTCGGATGGCGGCTACAGCTATGCGCGTGATCCGGGCACGCCGGGGGATGTGCGGGATGAGTTTGTCTATACGCTGACGGATGGCGACGGCGACAGTGATACGGCGACGCTGAGTGTGACGCTGGGCGATGCGTCGGTGTCGATCACGGGTCTGGGCGATGCACCGTCCGGCGGCGCGGATGCGGTTGTGAACGAAAGCAAACTGCCGGGCGGCACGGGCGCAGGCGGCGCGGGTGCGGGCGCGACGGGCAGTTTTACGATCACATCGTTTGACGGGATTGGGGAGCTGAGCCTGTCGCAGGGCGGCAACAGCATTGCGCTGGTGAGCGAGAATGTTGTGAACCCCGGGCTTGCGGGAGGGCTGACGCTGATCAGCGCGCTGGGAACGCTGACGATCACCGGCTATGACGCGGCGACGGGTGTGGTGAGCTACAGCTATGCGCTGGACGCGGCGGGCACGCATGGGGCGGCGGGGCGCGACGCGCTTGTGGACAGCTTCACGATTGATCTTGAAGATGGCGACGGCGACACGGTGCAGGATAGGCTGGACGTGCGGATTATCGACGATGCGCCGGTGATTACAACGGGGTCGGCGGATCCTGTTCTGGAGGTCTCGGACGATGATCTGGGGACAGATTCGTCTGCCAATCTGAGCGGGTTGTTTGATGTGGCGCTTGGCGCGGATGGCGCGGGCAGCACGGTTTACGGGCTTGAGCTTGCGAGCGAGGGCGTGGAGAGCGGTCTGACGGATACCGCCAGCGGTGCGGCGATCACGCTGCATATGGACGGCGATGCGGTTGAAGGCCGGGTGGGCGGCAGCGGCCCGGATGCGGGCGCGGTTGCGTTCCGGATTGAACTGGAACCGGGCACGGGCGCGGTAACGCTGGACCAGCAGCGCGCGCTTGCGCATCCCGATCCGAGCACGGCGGATGTTGTCACGCTTGCGGCAGATGTGCTGGACCTGCGGGTGAGCGCGACGGATGGCGACGGCGACAGTGATACCGAGACGGCGGATATCGGCGGCCGGATCCGGTTCGGCGATGATGTGCCGGTAACCGAAGTGTCGGTCGATGGCGGTTTTACGCTGCCAAGCGTGAGCACGCAGGATGGCGATACGATTTCCGGGACCGATACGGCCCGCGCCGATTTCAGCGGGGCTTTGCAAGCGACCAGCGACTTTGGCAGTGACGGGCAGGCGGATGCGGATGCCGTGGTCTGGGCCTATGCACTGAGCCTGGCGGGTGATGTCGCGTCGGTTGCATCGGGGCTGAGCAGTGAGGGCAGCGCAATCACGCTGACCCTGGCCAGCGGGCAGCAGATTGTCGGGTCGACGGCAGGGGGCGATACGGTTTTTGTGATTGATCTTGCCGCCGACGGAGAGATCACGCTGACCCAGCACAAACCCATCGATCACGCGAGCCCGGCCGATGACAGCGAGACTGTCGCGATGGCCAATACCCTGATTTTGCTGAATGGCACGGCG
>CANMZB010000063.1 GCA_947502265.1 uncultured Sulfitobacter sp. | reverse complement strand
TCACTGAGCCCGTAGGCTAAATCCGTCTGGGGTAAGCGGAAGAGCGTCCTTAACCAGATTTGTGCAACAAAGCCCCGTTGCCATGCAGCATTCGCATCGCGGACATTGGAAACACTGTGCAAACTTCTTGTAATAAAGAACGAAGTCAAAGAGGCGACATGTGGAACGTGGACCTAACCCGATCATTCTAATCAAGCGTTTTCTTCCTAAGAAGCTGGCACTAAGTATCGCAATCAGACATCAGTCCACTTGAGCTACCAAGCCCCAACACATCGATGCCGAATCGATTGAACAGCGCAAATAATGCATCGAAGAAATAACCGATAGCCGGAATTAACTCACGCCCAATATAGGACAAGACGAATATCCAAAGGATACTGTTCAAACATCCCGCGACCATACTAATCTTTACAAGACGTTCTTCATCCTTGCCCAACTTCCCTCTCAAGATCAGGAAAAAGTTAAATGCCGATATGATGAGGCCGATCGTGCAGGCAGGGAAAATTGGAATGAAGGACAATACCGCCCCGACAACGACGCCGCGATCGCGCTGCCTCACGATCTCCCCAAGGTCCCGCAATTTTTGCGAAGCGTATTTTTCGATTTCACTCTTCATGAGTATCTTCAGATGTCCCTGTTGCAATACCGGCAAACGACGGCATTACGACGCACGGTCTCAGCGCAGAATGAGCACTCCTTTGTATCATCTTTCTGCAAGGAAGCAGAGGGTTGGTTTGATGCCGACTCATCGTTGACGACCCGCGCATCTATGACGTTCCTGTATTCATCAGACTGAATGCCATCAATCCTTCTGGTCGTTCCATCGGTTTGATTTACCAAGGTTACATTGACACTTTGGGTGTTCGAGGTGGGTTGCGCGGGCGCTTTGTTGATCGGACCCGTAAAAAGCTCAACGAATGCCCAAATCGCCCAAATCGGGGTAAGCACCAACAGAAGCAGAAGCGCGGCAATCCAATTTCGTTGAAATGTCTTGATAGCACCTTTTATAAGCGCCACGAGGACAACAAGAAGAACAACTATTGCAATTGCTGATGCGGTTTGATCATCCATCACAACGTTCCTTATTATTTCTAAATTTCATAAGATCAGTTCATCTTGAGTTATTGGTGTCAAAGTGAGGCTCTGTAATGGCAGTAGTGTGGCAAATTAAAATACACTTCTTTGGGTAAGACAAGCCGGAATTTTATCAACGCATAGAGGTCAAAGGACAAGTGTGAAAATGCCAACGCAGGAATGCGAGAACTCATAAAACAGCGCCGCTTGTGCTTCCTGCCTCGATCAATATTCACCCAAATACTGATGAATTAGATCCGTTCCCTTTTCGAAACCAGCCTGTGCTATACCTAACCAGTCCGAATGTCGGTTAACGTGCAGGTGCTCTTGTAATTTCGCATCCGTAGAAAATGACCGCTTTCCGCCCACATCGCATTGATATCCCCTCGTGGGATGCGCAACTCGAGCGCAGAAAATCTAATAGTTCAGCGTTCCCCTTTAATTCCTGCTGCTCGGCGACCCAACTGTTAAAAGTCAAAATGACATTATGCATCCTATTGAAACCAATTATATAAAAATCATTTTTGATTATTTTCCGATTCGCAAAGACACATGATTCGGAGTGTCCGTAAATCAAAATTGCCTGGAATTCGCACATGAAAATTCGTAACACGGCAGAAATCATCAAGTTCCGTTTGCGGGCGGAAGTCGGGCTGACGATCAAAGATCTTGCTAAAGACCTGGGGAGCAGTCCATCGACGATCAGCCTTGTAATATGCGGCCACCGGAAGAGCTTTCCGTTGATCTCTGAGATCGCGCGATTACTTGGCGAAGATCCCGAGGAGCTTGCAACGCTCCTCGGCGAAGCCGAAGGAGAGACGTTGACGACATAAACAAACCTACCTGATGAAAGAATAAAGACCCCGCAGCGCGAAGCGTGCAGAGCCCTTGAATAGATTTTATCACCTCTTTCATCCCACCACAGCAGAGAAAAGTCAACAGGCATGCGCGTGCGGCTTGCTCCTACGTGCCCTTATCATCCGGCCTTGGAAAGCGCGGAAACAGGGATGCTTTGCAATGAATATGCCATTTGAACGTACACTCAACGTACCTAATGAATTAATACGCCGTGATATCTCGGGAATGCCTGAGGCATTAAGGCGTGCTTATTGACCGACAGAGGCCTTTTCCAATACGCTTGGAGAGCTTGAACGGGACGATGTTGCTGTCGCGAGTTATCGAGGGAACAGGATGATCAATCCAAGATCGCGTGGATCTTGTCGCATTTTTGCGGTTTGGCAAGATCTGGAAACGTTCTTCCCGCGTGTCTATGGCTTGGATAGCCTCCTCGAGTACTATCACTTAGCACTTACGCTCGTCGATAAAGACGTCTGACAGGTACAGGAACAGTATGGCCCTATTCATTACCGAAAAGAAGACGTGTCATGGGGCATCCGTTTTTTCGACCTGCTCATAACTTATAAGTGTGGCCGCCGCATAGCTGTCGCCATCAAACCTACATCAAGATTAGTGTCCGGCCGCTTTTTCACGGACAAAAGCCACGAACGCGGCAACTTATCTGCGATTTGCCCTCTGCCCGGATTTGGAGGCTGACGCGCTCATTGATGATGCGGTCCTGATCCTAGCAGGTGGGCTGACAATATCTGACTTGATACAGATCAGCCAAACAGGGCCGCGCGGTTTTCGCGCTGTGTTTCGGGCCATTTACGAAAAGCGTCTTACCCTCATTAGCACAGGCCACAATGACCATCCGCATGAATTTTGACAAAGTCACGAAATACCATATTAACGGCGCTCCCTATATTTATGAAAATGCTGACGGCGAATATGCCTATTTTCGTAGAGATGAGCGCTTAGACGTAGTCGAACGTTTCGCCTGGGAAACACTCCAAGAAATCGTCGCCAGCCCGCGCTGGAACTACGAAAAGCTCGGTAAAACAGTTACCGAGGCAAAGGCACGACCGATGTCGTACGCTTGCCTTGAGGGCGCGTCGGAGACGCAAAAAACACTCGTACGCAACCGTTGGTTTTTCGTGTGTGGTACTAACTGCCTGTATGCCGAAGGCCGCCTGATCTTAAAGCCAGAGTACGTGGCCGATCAGTACCAAACCATCAAGGCCTATGCCGCCGAAGAGTGAGCCGCATTTCATGAAGTTAACGAAAAGCGCTATTTTAGCTCGAAAAACGAAGGGTTTTCAGGGGATGCGTCGCCGCAAGGTATTTTGAGGTGGCGCCGCACAGTGCAAGCTGCCGCTGGTTGCATCGACCCACTTATCGATCGGCGGGGCCGCGCGTCGAAAATCGACATCGATCAAGACAGTTACTTGCTCATTCAACAGCAGCTAAGAGAGTTCCTGATGATCCAGCAACACTCTGGACGTGAGGTCGTCGAAAAAACCATCCAAGCAGTACGTGTAGAAAACAAGCGCAGGGCTGCTGAAGGCATTAAACCGCCGGAGAGTCGTGGGAAAATTGCCCTCACCGATTGGCTCGGTAGATTTGATCGCTTTGAAGTCGATGCTGGCCGCAAAGGTCTTGCTTTTGCGAAGCGCAAATACCTTGGGGTTGGCAAAACGGACCGTGCCACTCGTTCTGGGCAAACATTCCAAGTTGACGAATGGGAAATCGATGCGCGAGCGGTCTGCTTGAACGGACCGATACGTGAGGGGCTTGATAAGAAAACAATCGACAAGCTGCCACGGAGGCGGCGGTGGCTATAAGTCGTGATCATAGTTGCCACACGATATATCGTTGGCCTAGTCGTTGCATCATCGCAAAATTCGGGGGCCGCCATACGCGCACTCGAAATGGCGACGAGAGACAAGCCAGATCTAGCTTCGGCCGTCGGCGCACAATGCGATTGGCGTCGTTTTCCTTTCGAACCAATTGAAAGTGACACAGGGTCGGCATTTCGAGCTGGTGCCACACTTCGCGCTCTGAATGCATCACATGCGACATATTCCTATCCGACCGTGGGAGAGCCACATTTTCGGGGCGTCATGGAACGTGTTTTTGGCACAATATCCAATCGTGCAATGCCCTACGTTCCAGGCCGTACATTTCCCAGTCCGCCAGAACGCGGAGATTATCCCACCGAGAAGACCGCAATTTTAACTGACGATCAACTCGCGCTGTTTTTTGTCCGGTACGTCGTGGACGTCTACCATCAAACACCCCATCGTGGCCTCCTTGGGGAAACCCGCATTATCGTGCTGGTCGAAATCCAGCACGTTCGAGCTGCCGGTCCGAAAGACAAAAAATCTATGCGCGATGCGCTCAAGTCCTTGGTTCAGCCACATCGAGGCCAGGTCGTGCCCATATTGATAGGCATGCCTGAATTTGGAGAACTTCTAAATTCTGATCAACAATTCAAGCGCCGCTATAGCGTGGTTCATATGACCACTTTGGACCCCGCTGCAGATGTGAAAAGGGCGATCCAAATTCTCGCGCGTTACTGCAAAGAAGTGAAGATGCAGCTGGGGAAGACCCTGAAGACACGCGATTTCGCAGAAAGGCTTCTGCATGCCTCTCATTATGCAATCGGCGAAATGTGCTCGATCTGCATTTTGGCGATCAAAACAGCGTTGATCGCACAGGCCGGTGAAATAACCATCGACCACTTTCGCGACGGACACACCGCCTTCGGCCTGGCGCAGGATCGCAAGGATTTGGGGTTCGCTATATCTCGTCATCTCCATCAAAATCCCCTCAGATATCTTGCCGAGGAAATTCTACTTCCGCATCCCCTTAGTTTTGAGGAGGATTACCACATGTTGCGGGTGGTAATCGAGTATTTGATGACTGGATACGGCGATTTCAACTAATTGAATATGTTGCTTCCAAAACATGAAAGTCCCAGCGACGGATTGATGCCAAGCTACGTCCCTCGTACCGCATAGTCATCAATTCTCCACCTTAAGATAGAAGTACCGAAGCACTAATTCACTAATTGATGTAAAATACCTAGGGTCAGGACTCATAACCAGAATATTACTGTTGCGGCGAGAGCGATTGCTGACAGGAAGACCTTTGGGCATCGGT
>CANMZB010000062.1 GCA_947502265.1 uncultured Sulfitobacter sp. | reverse complement strand
GCAACGCCTCACGCGTTGCGTCCTAGCCGTTTTGCAGGGCAGCGAAGCGATCTGCATTACCGATAACCGGGCGATGCTTGCCACACTCCACCGCGAGGGGGAGGCCGACATCACCGAGACCGATGATGGCGATGGGTTGGGTCATATCAAACATTCACTTATGGTTTAGGATTGAAGTTCTGGGGTTGCCGGTCAAAAGCCGCGCAACAAACACGGCCCCGACCAAGATTCCCGCAATACTGGCGGCGACGTCTTCAAAGGTGGCATTCCGCTCCGGTTGGAACATCTGAATAGCTTCAATTGCCACCGCGCAAAAGACCAGAGCCGCAAGGGATGCCCAACTTTTCCACAGCAACCGCACCGGGACAGTCAGCGCCGCAAAAGCACAGAAGTGCAGAAAAAGATCGTTTTTACCCTGCAATATGCGGTGATCGGGTAGCTGGCCTTCAAAGATGACGCCATAGTATAGCGTTACCCCAACAGCGCCAAAACGGCAAAAACAAGGGCCGGTCTCACGTTATTTTCCCGCATAGTCCCGATACCACTCTACAAACTTGGCGATACCGTCGCGGAAATCGGTCTGGGGGCGGTAGCCGGTGAGGGTTTGCAGCAGATCCGCGTTCGCCCATGTGGCGGGCACATCACCCATTTGCATGTCCATGTAGTTGCGTTTGGCCTTTTGGCCGAGGCAGTCCTCGATCGCATCGATGAAATCCAGCAGGCGCACCTTGTCGCTGTTGCCGATGTTTACCACGCGGTAGGGAGCGACTGGAGATAGGCTGTCACCTTCAGGCACCACGCCATCTTCGGGGCGCACGGGCACAGCGTCGATCAGCAGGCGGATCGCGCGCACCAGATCATCGACATAGGTGAAATCGCGGTACATGTCGCCGTGATTGTAGATGTCGATGGGACGGTCATCGAGGATCGCATCCACAAACTTGTAATACGCCAAATCGGGACGCCCCCAAGGGCCGTAAACGGTGAAAAACCGGAACATCGTCGTGGGCAGGTTCCACAGATGGGCATAGGCGTGGGCCATACTCTCGTTCGCCTTCTTGGTGGCGGCATAGATCGTCAGCTGGGTGTCTGCCTTCTCCGTTTCGATGAACGGCATCTCGGTGTTTGCCCCGTAAACCGAACTGGTCGAGGCCATCAGCAGGTGCTGAACCTCCAGCCGCCGCGCCGCCTCCATCACGTTGAAAGTGCCAATGACATTGGCATCCAGATAGGCGCGCGGGTTTTCAAGACTGTAGCGCACACCGGCTTGTGCCGCGAGATGAACAATCACATCAGGCTTGAAGTCGTCAAACGCACGGTCCAGCGTCTCGCCATCTTCCAACAAGGCCTCGGTCGCGGAGAAGCTAGGCGATTGCAGGAGCATCTGGTGACGACGTTGCTTGAGGGTGACGTCGTAATAGTCGGTCATCCCGTCATAGCCGTGGACAATAAACCCTTCGGCCAGCAGCAGTTTGGAAAGGTGGAAGCCGATAAACCCGGCGGTGCCGGTGACGAGGACGCGTTTCATATGGTTGGCCTTTTATTCATAAAGCAAGGGGCGACATGGAGCGCGATACCATGCCGTATTCATTTTTAAGATTCTGAAAATGCGCCAAGATATCTGACAAGGCAGCCAGACTATCAGCAGTCTTCAAGCCAAAGTTATGCGGATGCGGCCACAGGTGATACCCTCTGTTGATGTGGGCCGCATGCGTTAGCGCGTGTTTGATCGTGCGGACATGCAAAGGATGTATTGCCCGCAGCGTGCCAACCTTCGGGCGCAGGAACTGGCTTGCCGGGACATCCATCATGCCCAACCCTGCCCCGCCTCGCGTACAAAGGTCTTTGACCCGAACGCGCCGTTTTGGGCATCGATCAAACGAAATGCACGACGGTCGAGTGTCTGACGCGCAACCGGTGTCGCGCGATAAGGCCATGCCGTCACGTTTCCGCGGTAGGTCCGAAGTCCCAGCTTCGCACAGGGCTTCAGATGCACCGCCGCATGTTCATTGCGCGGAAAAACAATAGACCTGAGCACAATACCGCGCCGCTTGGCCGTCGCAGTTGCAGCCGCCAGATCAGCCTCGAAACTGGTAATGTCCTGCCCCGACTCAAGCGGATAATAATTGGCATGCGTATGTGTTCCAATCTCCTGCCCCGGACACTCCATAATCCGGCGGACCAGCGACATACTATAATAATGCGGATCGCTGCGTTCGTCTTCGCCAACCTCGTCGAGGTAGCTGTAATTGGACAGGCGCGGGTCGGTGTAGCGTGGGCGCAATTCTTCAGGCGGCAGGCTTGCCATAAAATCGTCACGGCTTTCAGCCATCAACAGGCCGACAATCGCCCAGGTGGCGGCAATGTCATAACTTTCGAACAGATCCTGAATACGTGGAATGGCCTCTCTCCCGCCCAGAACATTGGCACCGTAGCTGTCGCGCGTCGCGTGATCGCGCCCCCCCCACAGCAGCTCGAGATCGAGCGAAATGACAAACTCGCCGCTCATCATGACACGCCGTTTCCGGCTACCGAGGTGTCCAGATCGTTGCGCAGCGCATCGATCTCGGCCTCAAGGGCATCGTATTCGCGCAGCTTGGCGCGCAGGAAGCTTGCCCTCAGCGCGCTACGCGTAGAGATTCCTTCGGACGTCAGAATATCGGCATAGCGCAGTTTGCTATGCGAATTGCGGAAGTTGGCGATTTTGATGAGCCATTTGTCAGACAGCGCACGCAGGATATAATTAACACGCCCCAGCGCTATGCCCAGTTCTTCGGAAATCTCGCGTTGGCTTATTACCGGGCGCTTCTCCACCAACCACATGACCCGGAAGCGGCCATCTTCGACCAGATCATCCATGGCAGAGCGCCGCCCCGCCATTCGCCAAGGACAAATACGGCAACATTTTGATTTTATTTCTAAATACGAGATTTCGCATGGATATCCAAACTACAATAACACGAATATTGTCGAAACAAAAGTCTCCCACACCGCACACGCGCGATTCAAACACAGATAGTTAACCACCTGCCCTCCCGCGCATTGCACGAATGAGCATTTTCCGTTCATTAATGAACGCATTCATAATTGTTGAACTTCAAGCCTCATGCACCCTATCACCTGATAGCATTGTGCATGCACCGTGGCATCTGGCCGTATGTCGCCCGAACTGGGTGCTCCGAACCGGCTTGCGAATCGTGATTTGACCGCCAAGAAGGGCATATGTGCGCTCGGTGTCGTGTTCGACTGAGACGGTATGGCTCATGGTCTCACCCAGGAATGGACATGTCTCGTTTTCTACGTGACTCTTGTCATCTCAATTTTCAAACTTGACCCCCTTTTCTCCCATACGGTGATGAAAAGGGATGAGTTTATGCACCGGCATCTGGCCTTCCCTCGTGGGATCTCCGGGTCATTGTCGACCACCACAAGCGAAATCAGCCGCTAGATCACGCATAAAACTCGCTTGCCTTAGTAAGCCATACTTACTATAACTACTGCTTATTATACGCGGACCTTTGTAATGCCCACACCAATAGACAGCGATACCACATCCTTTTTGATCCTCGATATCGCGCGCTTGTTGCGGGCGGAATTCGAGCGTCGGGTGGCCAATGCGTCCCTTGGCGTCACACCAAGCGAAGCAAGAACGCTGTCACATGTGGCGCGCTTTGGACCGTTACGCCAATGTGATCTGGCTGATCTCACCGGCCTTGGCGCAATGAGCATCACAACCTGTCTGGACCGGTTGGAAAGTGCCGGATTGGTCCGCCGCGATGCCGACCCCAAAGACCGTCGGGCCAAGCTGGTAAACGTGACCGCCACCGCTGCGCCCCTTCTTGCACAGCTGAGACGTATCGGAGACGATGTCCGGAGCATCACGCGCGATGGCATCCCCGCGAATGACTGGGAAGCCTTCCACAGTATGCTAAAAGTAGCCCGCGACAACCACCTGACCGCTCACCGTAACCACCGCGCAACGGGGGCTACATCAGCATGAGCACCACCGCCATACCGACCCACTGCCCCGCCGCCCCGCTGCTTACGCGCATGTCAACCCGGCGGGTCAGCATCCTGGGCGCTTTATTTATTGCCATCGGTCCGATTGCGATGGGGCTCTACACCCCGGCGATGGCGGAAGTGGTTTCCGCCTATGACACTACAAACGCCTTGGTAAAGATGACGCTAACGCTGTATTTTGCCGGGTTTGCCACCGCACAGCTGATCGCCGGGCCGCTATCGGATGCTTTGGGGCGACGGCCCGTGATTATCGGCTTTATGATGATTTTCGTCGCCGCGAGCCTGCTGGCACTGATCGCTCCGACCATCGAAACACTGATTGCTGCGCGCTTCGTACAAGGCATCGGCGCCAGCGCCGGCGTGGCGATCTCGCGCGCCTTGGTGCGCGACATGTTCGAGGGTGATGAATCCTCGCGCATCATGAACCTGATGGGAATCATCCTTGCGATGGCCCCTGCGCTGGCACCCACCATAGGCGGGGTATTGGTGACGCATACCGGGTGGCGATCTGTTTTTGCGATGATGATGTTGTTGGGAGCTGCGGTGATCGCGCTAACCGTTTGGGGCTTGCGCGAAACCGTAACCCCCGATCGCAGCCGTTTGAACCTACGCCATCTTGGCAGGTCCTATCTCACTCTGGTCGCAAACCGGCATTTCATGACCGCATCCCTCACCATCGCCGGGACGATCGGTGCAATCTATGCACAGGCGACGATCCTCCCCTTTATTCTGATGCAACGGCTGGGCCTGAGCCCGACAGAATTCGGAATAGGCATGCTGATGCAGTCAGGCAGCTTTTTGGTCAGTTCGCTGACCCTTCGCCAACTGATGAAGCACCACAGCGCCTATCGACTGGTAACGCCGGGGCTCGCGCTTGTCGCTCTGGGCAGCGGCCTTATCCTGACGCTTCTGGTCGGAGAGCCTACGTTCCTGCGGGTGATGGTGCCGGTGGCTTTCTATACTTTCGGCATCGCTTTTGTAATGCCGGCGATGTCTACCGCCGCATTGGCACCGTTCCCGCATATTGCCGGTGCCGCTTCCTCGCTGATGGGGTTTATGCAGATGGGGGCCGGGCTATTGGTCGGATCGCTGGCAGCACTATTCCACGATCAGGTTATTGCGCTGGCCATCCTGATCCCGATAATGGGCGTGGTCGCCTGCCTGTCATACATTATTTATCGCAGGCCCCCGCATCGGGCTGAACCCGAGCCGCGTGAAGGCGCAATCAGCGGCCCCCCTGTCGGTCGTTCGATGATGCCAACCAAAGAGGAATGACCATCCTCCGCATCGTACGTGAGGGCCGGAGCGAACCTTGACGAAACCGCACCTGATGAAAGGCTTTGCGTGATCGGAAAGTCCCTTCCAGCCCCCTAATTTTCAACTGTGCTCAGGCGCAAAGCCTTCTTCTGCTGTGGTCCGCAGCACGGGAGAAAGATCAATCTTACCCTTTATTGCAGGCCTGTCCGGTGCGTTCTTGAGGGAATAGTCGATCATCGGTTCATCCCTGACGAGACCCAGACGGTCACAAATCAACAACCAAAGAATGGCACCGCAAGGAAAGACGATTAAGGCTGTCAGGGCGTTGT
>CANMZB010000061.1 GCA_947502265.1 uncultured Sulfitobacter sp. | reverse complement strand
CGATGCCCAAAGGTCTTCCTGTCAGCAATCGCTCTCGCCGCAACAGTAATATTCTGGTTATGAGTCCTGACCCTAGAAAACTATCCGCAGCAACAGTGTGTTTCCCAAGATTAAACGACACTTTGGCCGTCGGATCAATCGCCATAACCGCCTTTTCGATTGCAGAGTTGCAGTGCCCGCAGCTCATGTCCGGAACGTTCAATATGGTCATGTCTATCTCCTTCAAATCTCACTTGAGATGGGGTCTTCCCCCGCCGGAAGGTCAAGTGCTGCATTTAAATATTGCAAATCCATTGACCTTCCAGCAGGTGGAACCCCTATCTAAGGATCAAACAAAGACAGGAGTCATCCGTGCCAGCCTCAAATATCCTTCGATTGTCCGTGCAAAACATGTCCTGCGCCTCTTGTGTCGGGCGGGTCGAGCGAGCGCTGGATGCACTGCCGGGCGTCAGTGATGTGCGCGTAAATCTCGCCAGCGAGTCAGTTCAAGCAAAGATCGATACGCCTCTACGTATCTCCGAAGTCATGGCAACGCTTGATAAGGCGGGTTATCCCGCCCAAACCAAAAGTGTGCGGCTGAACGTGGCGTCGATGACCTGCGCCTCTTGCGTGGGCCGCGTTGACAAGGCCCTGCGAGCCGTACCGGGTGTGCTGGACGTGAACGTAAATCTCGCTTCTGAGACTGCGACAGTCACCTATGCTGAAGGTGCGGTGGATCTGGAGGATTTGCTCAAGGGGGCGGAGGATGCCGGCTATCCGGCCGAGCCCGCACAGGGCGCGACGTCCGAAGACCAAAGCACCCGCAAGGAAAACGAGGCGCGGGCGTTGGCCCAAAAAACAGCATTGGCTGCGGCGTTGGCACTGCCGGTGTTTATATTGGAAATGGGTGCTCATGTCATTCCCGGCATGCACGATCTGATCGGGCGTACAATCGGGCATCAAAGCAGCTGGATGATCCAATTTGTCCTGACGACGGTGGTATTGCTCTGGCCGGGCCGTAGCTTTTACACTCAGGGCTTTCCAGCGCTCTTCAAGGGTGCGCCCGACATGAACAGCCTTGTCGCCGTCGGCACCTCGGCGGCGTATCTTTATTCACTTGTGGCACTGTTCGCCCCCGCCCTACTGCCCGAAGCCTCGCGCGCTGTCTATTTCGAAGCCGCGGCGGTGATCGTCGTACTGATCCTCTTGGGTCGGTGGATGGAGGCACGCGCCAAGGGCCGTACTGGGGCCGCGATCCAGAAACTTCTGGGGCTTCAGGCCCGCACGGCACGCGTCATGGTGGACGGCGAACCGCAAGATGTAGCAATCGAACGGATCCGCACAGGCGACATCCTTATCGTCCGTCCGGGCGAACGGATCGCCGTGGACGGTGAGGTAACGGACGGAAAAGCACATGTCGATGAAAGCATGATTACCGGCGAGCCCGTGCCAGTGGCAAAGGCGACCGGCGACCCGGTTACTGGCGGCACAATCAACGGCTCAGGCGCGCTCCAGTTTCAGGCGACCCGCGTGGGTGCCGACACAACGCTGGCACAAATCATTCGGATGGTCGAAGAAGCACAAGGGGCCAAATTGCCCATTCAGGGCATGGTGGACCGGATCACGTTATGGTTCGTGCCTGCCGTCATGGCGCTGGCCCTGCTCACAGTGATCGTCTGGTTGCTGGTAGGCCCCTCGCCCGCGCTATCTTTTGCGCTGGTGGCTGGCGTATCCGTGCTGATCATCGCATGTCCCTGCGCCATGGGCTTGGCAACGCCGACCTCGATCATGGTTGGAACGGGCCGTGCCGCCGAGATGGGCGTGCTGTTCCGCAAAGGTGACGCGTTGCAACAGTTGACGGACGTTGATGTCGTGGCGCTTGATAAGACCGGCACCGTCACCGAGGGCCGTCCCGAGTTGACCGATCTGGTTTTGACCGAGGGGTTTGACAGGGCGGAGGTCTTGGCGCTGATCGCAGCGGTTGAAGCACAATCTGAACACCCGGTCGCCGAAGCTATCGTAAGGGCGGCACATGCGGAAAACGTCACGCGGTATGACATAGAAAACTTCGAGTCGATCACCGGGCACGGCGTCCGCGCAACTGTGGCCGGACGCGATGTTCTGGTCGGGGCCGACCGCCTGATGACACGCGAGGGGCTGGAAATCGGCACCTTGGCAGATGAGGAACGGCGTCTTGCAGAGATGGGACGCACCGCACTTTTCGCAGCCATAGACGGCCGGATGGCCGCAGTGATCGCAGTATCTGACCCGGTGAAGCCTGCGAGTGCCGCGGCCATTCGCGCGTTGCATAACTTGGGACTGAAGGTTGCTATGATCACTGGAGATAAACGCGAAACGGCAGAGGCCATCGCCCGCGAAATCGGCATCGATCACGTGATCGCAGGCGTATTGCCTGACGGCAAGGTGGCGGCGTTAGACGAATTGCGCGGAGACGGGCGGCGCATCGCTTTCGTCGGGGACGGCATCAACGACGCCCCTGCCCTCGCACACGCCGATGTTGGGATCGCCATCGGCACAGGGACTGACGTGGCAATCGAATCTGCCGATGTGGTACTCATGTCCGGTGATCTACGCGGCGTGGTGAATGCGTTTGAGCTCTCGACCCGCACCATGCGCAACATCCGACAGAACTTGTTCTGGGCCTTTGGCTACAACGTCGCGCTCATCCCCGTGGCGGCTGGTGTGCTTTATCCGGCAATCGGCCTTTTGCTTTCACCGGTGCTGGCTGCGGGTGCCATGGCGCTCAGTTCGGTCTTTGTCCTGACGAACGCGCTGCGGCTGCGCCGGGTGAAACCCGCGATGGACGAGGCGGAACCGAGCCACCCGGGCACATCCTTGTCGGCAGCCCCAGCTTAATGAAAAGGAAACAATCATGAACATCGGAGATGTGGCCAGCTTTTCTGGCCTACCCGCCAAGACGATCCGCTATTACGAAGATATCGGGCTTGTCCAACCCTTGCGTAAAGAAAATGGCTACCGCACCTTCCGAGAAAAGGATGTGCATAAGTTGGCATTTCTGGGCAGGGCCCGCGCCTTGGGTTTTACCATTGAGGACTGCCGCAGCCTTCTGAAGCTTTACGCAGACACTGACCGCACAAGCGCCGAGGTAAAACAAATTGCAGAAGAGCACCTCAAGCGGATTGACCACAAAGTCACTGAACTGACTGAGATGCGCGCGACGCTTTCACATCTCGTCGAGTCCTGCGCTGGTGATCACCGCCCAGATTGCCCGATCCTTGCCGATCTGGCGAAACAGCAGACAGAGAATTCGCCGACAAAAGCTTAAGGCTGAATGGATGATTTAGGATGGGTTGGGGCTCGGCGGATTTACACAACAAAGTGTCAGTTCGGCTATGGATACGTTCTACTTCTCGGTTGTTAATTATACGTCACTCGGCCTTGGTGATATTTATCCAACCGGACATCTGCGTTTGCTCGCAGGGATCGAGGCACTGAACGGGTTTCTACTAATCAGTTGTTCCGCTTTCACAATCTTTATGATCATGACGCTGCGCAATGGTTGATGTCCCTGTCGGGCGCAAATTTTTCTTAAAAAAGATGGAACCCTCCCGCGCTGGAGAGTTGTTTCTTACACAATAAATCAATTTGTCGAGAACGGAGACCACCATGTCATATGGTCGATTTTTCGCGATGATTGTCACCTCAACAGTGGTGATGTTCATTCTGATGTATCTAAACACCTTCCTATGGACTCATGTGTTCTGGTCCGAAACCCGAGCCTACATGGCCTTGCTGATGGGGGCGACGATGGCGATCATCATGCTTGCCTTCATGCTGTCGATGTATTCCAACAAAGCCGTCAACGCCGCCATTATTATCGGTGCGATCGTGGCCTTCGTCGGTTCGCTTTGGCTGGTGCGTAGCCAGGTGACGGTCGGCGATACGAGCTTTATGCGGGCGATGATTCCACACCACTCAATTGCGATCATGACCTCAAGCCGCGCCAATATTACCGATCCGCGCGTGAAAAAACTGGCGGATGAAATTGTCTTTGCTCAAGACAAGGAGATTGCAGAGATGCGGTATTTGATCAACGATATCGAAGCATCCGGCAAGACAACGCAGGAAGATGCCGCGCAATCACCGCAGATTGTCAGTCTCGACGAGGCGCTTTCGACCGCCGAGATCGCTATACTAGATGCGGAATTCCTGACAGATCAAGACATTGCAAAACTTTTCCCCAGTGGAGCGAAATGCACGTTTAACTACACCAAAACAAGCAAGCCTGTGTTAGCCATGAGTGAAGTTGACGGCAGCAACGTGGCGCTTGCTAAGATCAGTGGCGATTTGGTGCGCCTGGACGCAGGCGGCGCAGGCACATCCTGGACAACCGGAGGTATGTCGCTGAGCTTAAGCGCGACGGATGACACCGATACCCTGGCCGGGGGTGGCACCGACATGCAAGAAGCTAACCTCATTCTCGAACTCGATGCTGGCCTTCGGGCCGGATACAGCGGCTATTATCGCTGCAATTCGTAACCATAATCGGAGGAAATCCTATGCCCGACGACTTGCGGAAAACGGCCAAACTGTATCGTATGGTAATGACCGAACATCTGTGCCCCTACGGCCTGAAATCCAAGGATCTACTGGAGCGTGAAGACTTCGAGGTTGAGGATCACCATCTGACTACGCGTGATGAAACCGACGCCTTCATGCAAGAACATGGTGTCGAGACGACGCCGCAAACCTGGATCGACGGCGACCGCATCGGCGGGTACGATGAATTGCGGGTCCATTTCGGAAAAGATGCGCCTGAGGCTGAACGCTCGGATACATCTTACCGACCGGTGATCGCGATCTTTTCCGTCGCTTTCCTCATGGCGCTCGGACTGTCATGGTTTAGCTTTCAGACGATCTTTACCCTGCGCGCGTTGGAATGGTTCATTGCGATCTCAATGTGTTTCCTCGCGGTGCAAAAGTTGCAGGACGTCGAGAGCTTTTCAACCATGTTCCTGAACTACGACCTGTTGGCACAACGCTGGGTGCCATATGGGAAAGTCTATCCATTTGGCGAAGCATTCGCCGGCATCCTGATGGTCGCCGGAACGCTCACATGGTTGTCGGCGCCCGTCGCTTTGTTCATCGGAACAATCGGCGCAGTTTCGGTTTTCAAGGCAGTCTACATCGACAAGCGCGAGCTGAAATGCGCCTGTGTCGGCGGTGACAGCAACGTCCCGCTCGGCTTTGTATCACTTACCGAAAACGTCATGATGATCGTAATGGGCGTCTGGATGCCCTTTAGGGTTAACCTGATGGGTTAAGACGTGGGCGGTAGTTGTATCGCCAACCTTTCGGACATCTCTTCCCAGTATACTCAAAATTCATCTTACCATTCTCATCAATCCGGCAACTGTCGTCTAAATTGTAATGGGCAAGGCGCAATCTGCCGGTCGTCGCATCGAACGCAGTGACGGTGCTTTTCAACGCGGATTCGCGTATCGATACCTGCGCCCTATGCTAACTAGAGCTTTAACTCCTGGCCTTTCAATCACTGGGAACACTGGCAGCACATAAGCACCAGTATCGGTTTTCTGGTTCACCACGCGATCAAAATCTTGATATGCTCCTTAATAAGCTACTTCTCATCAGGAGATTGCAGTGGCCTTGACCTGCCCCCCGAAACTTCCCTCACTTTAATGTAGAGTTTGCTCAACCTTCGAAGGAGTAAACAAATGC
>CANMZB010000060.1 GCA_947502265.1 uncultured Sulfitobacter sp. | reverse complement strand
TGGTCACAGTCATCCTGTGATCTTATCGGGAGCTCGACCTCAGAACAGAGGGTAGCCCAATTACGCATGCTTAGGGCTCATTGCCGTCATTAAACCGATCGAAGCATAGTCAAAAAAATGGCGTTTGTTCCACTACACGGACGGCCCATTGCTGCCGTTCGCGAGGGTACTCGGATGCCCCGCCAGCAGTACGCATTGCGGACATTCGTACACAGCGCAGCATTTCTACCGACTTCAACTCACACAGCGCGGATTGAACAGACCTTCGCTGCAAGTTGTCTAATGTCTGACTCAGCGACCCGATCAACAAACGGTCATTTTTGCTAGGGCCAGATCAATGATCGGGCATTTGAAATTTAAGGCTGCATCTTTTTTGTGGCCAGTCGAATGCGGTTAACGTACTAACTAGATAAGCTGGGCGAAGAGGCAGTGATGTCAGGCAAGGATTATCCACATGGCAAGGCAACGGCTCTTCTGGCCTATGCGCTCGATATCGAATCGCAAGGAACCATTGAGCGAAAGCTGCTCTATCGTCTCGTAGACGAAGTTTGTGAAGATGAGACTGAACGTGCACGTCTTGTATCTTATCTTTCAACAACTCAGAGCCCACAATTGCCAAGGGTCATTCTCGAACTTCTTGGTACTCGGCTTGATCGAATTCGAAACGAGTTAGAGACTGCAGACGACATGGATGCAATATACGGGGTCTGGGGGCAACGGACAGCTGGCGGCGCTATATTGGCGAGTGTTGGGTTCGTAGTAACTGGTGTTCTCACGGGCGGATGGGGAGTGTTAGCGATTGGGACCGGACTTGCGGCTGGAGGTGGAACCACCTATGGTCGGGACCGCCTGAGAAAGAGAGCCCGAGCGTCGCGTCGGGAGGTTGAACAAGCGGAACGTCTCATTGAATCCATCAAAAATAACATGCCTAAGGCTGGATGAAACTGGATATTCAGTCTTGAGTGGTTATATGCTATATAATAGTCGAAAAGGAGATGCGGTGATGTTTGAGTCTTTAACAGCAGAAGTGCTTTTATCCCTGGCAGCTACCGGAGCAAGTGGCCTTGCGATCTGCGGGACGCTCATGGCGCTGCGAGCTACGAAACGGACACACGATGACCTAGACGTCGATTCCGTAGTTCATAGTGCGCCCTATAGCCGTTTACACAACGTTGTCCAACCTAACGGCGGCTTGTAAATCGAGGTAGATGAACTTTCTTCGATTAGATCGTAACGCGAACTCCCTACCAATTAACAATGCCAGCAATGGGTTTGCTAAGTGCAGTATTTTTTAACCTCTGCATGGCGACAATATTCCTTAGCCATAGCAGACGGTCATAAGCGATGCTTTTTGTCATAGATGGCATGACGTTCGAAACCATTGAGTAATATTAAGCCACAACCCCTTTGCAAAAATCAGCTTATTATCGTCACGTTTTGGCCACTAGATAAAGAAGTCGACATTTAGGCGCACTGCAACTTCGGTTAGACTGGGCTGACTGCCGCCATTAGAGTGGTCGCAGCATTTTGCCCATGAGGTCCCGACACCCCAAGTAAGGACGGCCCATACCAGCCATTGATCGAGCCCTACCTCCGCTGCGATGCAGCCCATCATTCCGGACTTTCGCCGCAACGCAAAATCAAGGACGCAGCGAACTTACAGTCTGCGGGACTAAAGTGTGAAGTCGCTGCAGCTTCGCGAATGGCTGCTTCCGGTTTTCTCACCCTGTCAAAAACGGTCATTTACGCCGGTGGCACAAAGCCCCTGACAAAGCTACTTTCGAATGAGCCTAGTGTGACAAAAGATAAACTTACACCGCCTCGAACGCCCTAGGGCCGGTAAGGTTCACTATGCTCCAGTATTTCCAATCCGATTGCGCATCGCACACAGTGCCGGAAAAGATAAGGACAGGCTACTTGTACTTACCACAATTGGATGAGCGACCAGCACCGATGTCGTCCGGCGCTGTTTTATCGAACGTTTTGCCTGTCCAGCAGAGCATGCGGTAGCTATAGGCGATAGCGCTTTTGCCTTTCAATTTCAGCGAGACGGCTTCTGTCTGACCGCCACTTAGGGTAGCCGTAAAGGACACTGCTTCAATACCTGACACGTCAGTTCCAACGTCTGCTGCAATGGTCACGCCACTGCCCGCATCAAAACCCGTCGCATATAAAACAGCTTCAATAATCCGCACATTATCAGCAGAAAAGCGTTGTTGTTCACCAATCGTCATGGCTTTGATTTTTTCTTCCACTGAAAGCCAGTTATCGACCTGCAAAAATAGGCCGGTGTATTTTTCAAATTTCGTGCCAGCGCGATCATAACTGGCCGTAAGCTCGACTGATGGTGCGCCCTCAATCTCCGGAATCGACTTGGCGTTTCCAGTTCCATTACCATTGATTTTATTGAGAGTTTTACGATCAACGATAAATTCTCGGCCCTGGTTAGTACTAATATTTTCAAACAGGGAAATACGTTTAAAATAGTTTCTTGTGAAATATCCCGCGAAACCTGTTCTGCCCTGAAGTTCGCCGATTTCGCCGGGCACTTTGATCAACTCGGCCCCTTTGGTCGAGTAAGACAAGCCGCCCACTTTCAGGAATACTCCGAAGGGTATGACGGACCGCTTGTATTTGGTATCGACCATTGATTGGGCCATCAAAAGCCCCCCCGAAAATGTAAAAATAAGACCAAGGCACATCGCTCTAAAGTAGGACATTGATCAGGACTCCAATTTTATAAATCGTTTTAGAAAATGCAAAAAGGTGAATAAAGCATCGGTTCAACATCTGTGATATTAGCACAGAAATCTCATTCAGCGGAGTCTCTGTTTGCTTTTTGTCGTGATGGCTGCGGTGGACCGCGAGCACACCTATGCCAGCGATCTTGTCTGGTATGCCCATCCGCGTCCCCGTTCTTTCGTCTGCGGTCCATAGGCAGGACGGGTACAAGACGTGTGAGATCGCAATGCATCAGGCAAAAAGGGTCGTTTTTGTCACCGGGCGCTCAAGGACCAAAAACAAAGAAAAGTCCTATGCCACAAACCCTTGGCAAAACCTACGTTGATTTTGTCACGTTTTTGCCACCACCACGAATAGCTGACATTCGCGCGCATCGCAGCATCGGTGAGTCTGGGCTCAATGCTGCCGTTAGATCGGTCGCAGCATGTTCACATCAGGACGCACCATTACCGGCAAGGGCGGCCCATACCTGACCTTGGCGACTTTTGCAGTGAACATCTCCTTCGATCCCAATCCATCGAACGCTGTGATGTGGACGAACGGGGCCAACTGTAACATGAAGTCCGACTTTAAGTATTTCAACGCGTTTGCAACCTGTTTATGTGCGTATGCTGGGTTGAACATTGATCGAATAGATGGGAACAATCCATCATTATATTAACTCGGGCTGGAGTGTGTTTACCTTGTCTTATTCCTCAACTAAAATCTCTGGTATTGTTGACCGAATTAACAATTCAATATTTCTACCTGCAATACAACGGCCCTATGTTTGGGAAACATCTCAGATTGTCGCCCTTTTTGACTCTCTCTTGAAGGGTATCCGATCAGCTCCTTTCTCTTTTGGGAGCTTGATGAGACCAGACGTGCGGATTGGGAGATTTATAAGTTCATTGACAATTTTCGCCAAGGGGGCATGCATAACGAGTTGGCAGAAACAGATGGTCGAGAAATCACTTTAGTTTTAGATGGACAGCAGCGGCTGACTTCTTTGCTGATCGGCCTACGTGGAACATACACCACTCGAAGAAAATATGCGCGAAAGGAAAACCCAGACGCTTGGACAAAGCAAAGGTTATATTTGGACCTTCTAAAGTCACCTAAATCTGACGATGAAGACGGCGAATCTGATATTGGCATTTCTTACGGCTTGAAGTTCTTTGAGCACATGCCACGAAACAGCTCGGACCATTTATGGTTCAAGGTAGGTGCCATATTAGACTGCACGTCTGATGATGCATTTTATGCTATGGTCGACGGCATCATCGACGACCTACCCAAAGAACTAACGCGTTTCGAAAAACGCACAATCGAGCAAAATCTTGATCGCCTTTACAGGGTGGTATGGAAGGATGACGTGATCGCCTACTACACTGAGAAAGATCAATCTCTTGACCGTGTTCTCGATATTTTCATTCGAGCAAATGACGGAGGGACAAAATTGTCGAAATCGGACCTATTGTTGTCCATGATTACTTCAAAATGGAAAGGCGTGAGTGCCCGCCAAGAGATTTTTGACCTCGTCGACTATCTCAATGACGGCTTGGATGCACGAAACGATCTGAGTAAGGATTTTCTGATGAAAGCATCGTTAGTCCTAAGCGACTTGGATGTGACTTATAAGGTCAATAATTTTACAAATTCGAACCTTTCGATAATAGAAGATAATTGGCCCAAAATTAAGAAGACACTCGAAGCAACGCTCAGATTAGTTAACTCTCTCGGAATCGACAAGGAAACACTGACTTCTACGAATGCGCTAATGCCTATCGCGTACTACTTGCACAACAGCGGACAAACTTTGGATGGCACATCTGCATTCGATGCCAGGAATGCTGTCCTCGTTCAAAAATTCTTGCTTGGAAGCTTGCTGAACGGTGCCTTTAGCGGAACCTCGGACCAGGCGATCTCCGTTTCTCGTGGATTGATCAAGGAAACACTACGCACCAATCACGACTTCCCCGCTTCTGAGCTTATATCAGGGCTGGCTCGCCGCGGCCGATTGGCGTCCTTTAACGAAGACAATATCCACAGCCTATTCGAAATTTCATATGGAAAGCGAAACTGCTTTCTTGCGCTTAGCTTACTCTACGAAGGTCAACCGTGGGGCACTACAGGCTATCACATTGATCATATTATCCCTCGGTCATTAGCCAACCGAGACAAACTTATGGCAATGAACATTCCAGAACATAAAATTGTTGAAATTCTTGCGAGTGTAGACCGCCTCGGAAATCTGCAGCTTTTGCTTGGGCGAGAGAACCGTGAGAAAAACGACACTCCATTCGAGCATTGGATCGTTAGTCGTGATGAAGAGTTCGTGCAGAAACAGTTGATACCAGAGGATCAATCGCTTTGGAGTGTAGAGAAGCTGCCCGAATTTGTCCGTGAGAGGGAAAGAAACATCTCAAAGCGGATCAGCTCGCAATACGGACGGTCGCTGCCGCTTGAATAATGCCTTCCACGCTTGTTGTCGAAAGCTGACATTGGGCCCAGATGCAGCGAATGGCTCTTATCCGCCCCCTTCTGTTGAAAAACTCTTTGCTGCACCTGCAAGTTTCCAGAAAGTAGAATACTGGTCCTCGATAATCAAAAACAGATCGACACTGGCGAAAAAATTAGACAGCCTTGGAACAAGGTTCTGCAAAATTTGGTATCAAAGCTAAGTATTGGAGTTTTTTTCAACAAAATACGCCCTTCGTATCCGGTTTTACGTTCGCCGGTGCAAAGGTTGCGACCGCCAGTTGGCAGCCCTGAATCATAAATCGCGACTATTGAAACTGAAAACGATTGGTCGACAATGATAGATACTGCTTCGATCACCAAGCTCATCCATTGGTTGAGATCGGTATGTGTTCGTGAAAACACGAAATCAACATAAGTGGGGCTTTGCGACAGCCCCTTACGATAACCTATTATTATCAGAAGCTTAGATTCTCGTGTGGAATTTTGGCAAATTAATTCTTGACACGGTGTGCATGAGAAAACGCCATTTTGTGCATGCTTATGCCTGCTTTACACAACATTCGAAAAATTGGCGCCCACGGGAGGACTCGAACCCCCAACAGCCCGATTAGAAGTCGGATATTCTATCCAGTTGAATTACGTGGGCGCACTTGTTGATCTTCTATGTAAGTTCCGGCTGGTGTCAACCAGAAGACCGGAGGCTTGGTGACGACATGGTATGCATACTACCCAAAAAGCAGAGCCATCTAATGGTTTTACACACACACGGTAGTTGGTAGGGGGCAATTTACGCTCTATCCAGTTGAGCTACGGGACCGTGGCTCTTTGATAACGGTTCGGAAAACGGTTCGCAAGCCGCTGAGGTTTTCTTAACCGTCTGTATTTCCGTCTTCTACTGGCCCCAGACCTCCGTCTTAGAAGTCGGATATTTTATCCAGTTGAATTACACGGGTGGACCTGTCGTGCTTTTGTGCCGCTCCAAGTGCTCGTTTAGCCACCTTGAGTTCGAAGGCGACGGGGCTTTTCCAG
>CANMZB010000059.1 GCA_947502265.1 uncultured Sulfitobacter sp. | reverse complement strand
GTTTTTGTTACATCGAAGAGAGATACAGGTTTGGAAAGCTTGTTAGGTTTGGCGATGACCTACTCTCCCACGCCTTAAGACGCAGTACCATTGGCGCAGTAGCACTTAACTGCCGGGTTCGGGATGGGACCGGGTGTTTTGCTTACGCTATGATCACCAAACCAAACAAACTTTCCAAGATGCACTTTGCGCAGCAAATGCATTTGGTGGGAGGCAGGGCATCCAAAGGATGGCCGTTCCCACTCCCTACATGAGGAGCGCAGAGAGCGAATTACATGTCCAAGTCAGTACAACTGATGTGTGTGTATGCTTTTGATGTTGTTCCGAACAGAAGTCTCTCTGTTACTGGATCAAATCAAGCCTATCGAGCCATTAGTACCAGTCAACTGAACGTATTGCTACGCTTACATCTCTGGCCTATCGACGAGGTGGTCTACCTCGGCTCTCAGGGATACCTTGTTTTGAGGGGGGCTTCCCGCTTAGATGCCTTCAGCGGTTATCCTGTCCGATCATAGCTACTCTGCACTGCGGCTGGCGCCACAACAGATCCACCAGTGGATCGTTCACCCCGGTCCTCTCGTACTAGGGGCAACTCCTCTCAAGTATCCTACACCCACGGAAGATAGGGACCGAACTGTCTCACGACGTTCTAAACCCAGCTCACGTACCTCTTTAAACGGCGAACAGCCGTACCCTTGGGACCTGCTCCAGCCCCAGGATGAGATGAGCCGACATCGAGGTGCCAAACACTGCCGTCGATATGGACTCTTGGGCAGTATCAGCCTGTTATCCCCGGCGTACCTTTTATCCGTTGAGCGATGGCCCTTCCACTCGGGACCACCGGATCACTATGACCGACTTTCGTCTCTGCTCGACTTGTCAGTCTCGCAGTCAGGCTGGCTTCTGCCATTGCACTCAACGACCGATTTCCGACCGGTCTGAGCCAACCTTCGCGCGCCTCCGTTACGATTTAGGAGGCGACCGCCCCAGTCAAACTACCCACCACACAGGGTCCCGGATCCGGATAACGGACCGCGGTTAGACATCAAGCAGAACAAGGGTGGTATCTCAAGGGAGGCTCCACAGAAACTAGCGTCTCTGCTTCAAAGCCCACCACCTATCCTGCACATGTTCGGCCTAATGCCAGTGTGAAGTTGTAGTAAAGGTGCACGGGGTCTTTCCGTCTAACCGCGGGTAACCGGCATCTTGACCGGTAATTCAATTTCGCTGAGTCTATGTTGGAGACAGCGGGGAAGTCGTTACGCCATTCGTGCAGGTCGGAACTTACCCGACAAGGAATTTCGCTACCTTAGGACCGTTATAGTTACGGCCGCCGTTTACCTGGGCTTCAATTCAAGGCTCTCACCTCTCCTTTTAACCTTCAGGCACCGGGCAGGCGTCAGACCCTATACGTCGTCTTACGACTTCGCAGAGCCCTGTGTTTTTAATAAACAGTCGCCACCCCCTGGTTTGTGCCCCCAGCTCCCACTTGCGTAGAAACCGGGCCTCCTTCTCGCGAACTTACGGAGGTATTTTGCCGAGTTCCTTCAACATAGTTCTCTCAAGCGCCTTGGTATTCTCTACCTATCCACCTGTGTCGGTTTAGGGTACGATCTAGCGATGGAGCTATTTCCAGGGACCACTCAGCAGCCCATTCAATCCGATAAGGATGAACTACCTCTGTGATCCGTCACTTCCATCTGGCCCAGGAATATTAACCTGGTTCCCATCGACTACGCCTTTCGGCCTCGCCTTAGGGGTCGGCTTACCCTGCTCAGATTAGCTTTAAGCAGGAACCCTTGGATTTTCGGCGAGAGTGTCTCTCACACTCTTTGTCGCTACTCATGTCATCATTCTCACTAGTGATCTCTCCACCGGATCGCTCACGCGCCGGCTTCACAGAAAAGACTTTGTCTTTTCTGACCTTTTTATGCACTACCGCCTCCGGCTACTTGAGTGCGAACACTCGCATTACCGTCGAAGACAATACAAAAGGTCATAAAGACGTAGTCCTATGTCACACTACGCTCTGCTACCATGCAATAAATGCATCCTAAGCTTCGGCTCATGGCTTGAGCCCCGTTACATCTTCGCCGCAGGACAACTTATTTAGACCAGTGAGCTGTTACGCTATCTTTAAAGGATGGCTGCTTCTAAGCCAACCTCCTGGTTGTTTTGGTCGTCCCACCTGCTTTCCCACTTAGCCATGAATTAGGGGCCTTAGCTGTAGGTTAGGGTTGTTTCCCTCTTCACGACGGACGTTAGCATTCGCCGTGTGTCTGCCATCTAGTACTCCTCGGTATTCGGAGTTTGGTTAGGATCAGTAAGCCTGTGGGGCCCCATTACCCATCCAGTGCTCTACCCCCGAGGGTATTCGGATGACGCTCTACCTAAATAGATTTCGCAGAGAACCAGCTATCTCCGAGTTTGATTGGCCTTTCACCCCTAGGCACAGCTCATCCCGATCCTTTTCAACGGATGTGGGTTCGGTCCTCCAGTAAGTGTTACCTTACCTTCAACCTGGCCATGCCTAGATCACTCGGTTTCGGGTCTGATCCCTCAAACTCAACGCCCTATTAAGACTCGCTTTCGCTGCGCCTACACCTAACGGCTTAAGCTTGCTTGAGAGACCAAGTCGATGACCCATTATACAAAAGGTACGCTGTCAGGCCGCAAGGGCCCTCCAACTGATTGTAGGCGTTCGGTTTCAGGTACTGTTTCACTCCCCTCGTCGGGGTGCTTTTCACCTTTCCCTCACGGTACTGGTTCACTATCGGTCAGTAAGGAGTACTTAGCCTTCGAAGGTGGTCCTCCGATCTTCAGACAGAATTTCACGTGTTCCGCCCTACTTAATACGTCCAATCATGCTTCTTATACGGGACTATCACCCACTCTGGTTGCGCATTCCAACGCATTCTAACCACACTCATGGCTCGGCTGGTCCCCGTTCGCTCGCCGCTACTAGGGGAGTATCATATTGATTTCCTTTCCTCCGGGTACTTAGATGTTTCAGTTCCCCGGGTTTGCCTTTTTAGACCTATATATTCAGTCTAAAAATACCTGTTTTACCATATTATTTTGCCCTACCGCGCGGAGCGCTACTTGAGGGCGAACCCGCAAACAACTTCCCTCGGGTAGTATAAATAACACAGTATCAGGTGGGTTGCCCCATTCAGAAATCCATGGATCAAAGCTTATTCTCAGCTCCCCATGGCTTATCGCAGAGTATCACGTCTTTCATCGCCTCTTACTGCCAAGGCATTCACCAAACGCCCTTTTCGCGCTTGATTTGATCCAGAAAGAGAAAGACTAGATGTCTTCCGTGGACAACAGAAGCTGGTAAGAAACTGCCATCCCTGTTTCCAGATCAAAAGCATACATAACTACTGCAACCCGTGCGGATCGCAGCATTTTCGAGTGGCCTTACGACCACTCCGGTTAGTGTACTTGACTTGGACAACACTACTTGTTTCGGATGGCAGACACTTGCGAGGTCGAGGAAACAACCTATGACAAATGCTCGCTTCGGACATAAGCCCAAAGCACCAACCCGAGATCATTGCCACACTCGGCATGATCAAACAGTGTTGTAATTTGTATCTCTCTTTACGATGTTAATGAGGTGCAATCCTGAAGATTGTCACCAACGCGAGGCAGCATATTCGAAGAATACGTGTTCGCGCCGTCCAATTGGACGGTTAAGAACTGCGGACAGTGCTTAACGGTCAAATTGCTCTATGTGTCTTTTGTTTCCGTCCTCTCGGGACATTCGCTTCGCAAATACCCTGCCAGACTTCGCACCTACTTCATAAGTGCTTGGTGGAGCCTAGGAGGATCGAACTCCTGACCTCCTGAATGCAAATCAGGCGCTCTCCCAGCTGAGCTAAGGCCCCATAAAACCCTTTCGGGATCTTGGTGGGTCGAGGAGGACTTGAACCTCCGACCTCACGCTTATCAGGCGTGCGCTCTAACCACCTGAGCTACCGACCCAGTTGATCTTGCTTTGCAAGATCGACGTCGCCCTGGCAGGCTCTTTTGACTTCAAAAGATGCCGGGAAGGGCCAGCGTCAGGCGTTTAAATTGGCTTGCAAACTCAAACGATCCCCCAGGGAGCAACGCTTGGGCTCTCGGGACATTTGCTTGCGCAAATACCCTGCCGCCGTTCGATGCACACACCGACGTGTGTACATCTTCCTGAAGAGATATGAGGACGGCTCGGTCCAAAAGGTCATCTTGCGATGCCTTCGAATTTGGTCAGTTTTGTTTACTGACCTGCTAAGTGTTCTACGAAGTTAGCAAGCTAACCTACTAAGAACATCCTTAGAAAGGAGGTGATCCAGCCGCAGGTTCCCCTACGGCTACCTTGTTACGACTTCACCCCAGTCGCTGATCTCACCGTGGTCCGCTGCTTCCCCGAAGGGTTAGCGCACGGCCGTCAGGTGGAACCAACTCCCATGGTGTGACGGGCGGTGTGTACAAGGCCCGGGAACGTATTCACCGTGGCATGCTGTTCCACGATTACTAGCGATTCCGACTTCATGGGGTCGAGTTGCAGACCCCAATCCGAACTGAGACATCTTTTGGGGATTAACCCATTGTAAATGCCATTGTAGCACGTGTGTAGCCCAACCCGTAAGGGCCATGAGGACTTGACGTCATCCACACCTTCCTCCCGCTTATCACGGGCAGTTTCTTTAGAGTGCCCAACTAAATGATGGCAACTAAAGATGTGGGTTGCGCTCGTTGCCGGACTTAACCGAACATCTCACGACACGAGCTGACGACAGCCATGCAGCACCTGTCACTGCGTCCCCGAAGGGAACGCCCGATCTCTCGGGTTTGCACAGGATGTCAAGGGTTGGTAAGGTTCTGCGCGTTGCTTCGAATTAAACCACATGCTCCACCGCTTGTGCGGGCCCCCGTCAATTCCTTTGAGTTTTAATCTTGCGACCGTACTCCCCAGGCGGAATGCTTAATCCGTTAGGTGTGTCACCGAACAGTATACTGCCCGACGACTGGCATTCATCGTTTACGGTGTGGACTACCAGGGTATCTAATCCTGTTTGCTCCCCACACTTTCGTACCTCAGCGTCAGTATCGAGCCAGTGAGCCGCCTTCGCCACTGGTGTTCCTCCGAATATCTACGAATTTCACCTCTACACTCGGAATTCCACTCACCTCTCTCGAACTCAAGACCAACAGTTTACAAGGCAGTTCCGGGGTTGAGCCCCGGGATTTCACCCTATACTTGCTGATCCGCCTACGTACGCTTTACGCCCAGTAATTCCGAACAACGCTAGTCCCCTCCGTATTACCGCGGCTGCTGGCACGGAGTTAGCCGGGACTTCTTTACTGGGTACAGTCATTATCTTCCCCAGCGAAAGTGCTTTACGACCCTAAGGCCTTCGTCACACACGCGGCATGGCTAGATCAGGCTTGCGCCCATTGTCTAAGATTCCCCACTGCTGCCTCCCGTAGGAGTCTGGGCCGTGTCTCAGTCCCAGTGTTGCTGATCATCCTCTAAAACCAGCTATAGATCGTAGACTTGGTAGGCCATTACCCCACCAACTATCTAATCTAACGCGGGCCAATCCAATGGCGATAAATCTTTCCCCCGAAGGGCACATACGGTATTACCCTCAGTTTCCCGAGACTATTCCGTACCAAAGGGTATGTTCCCACGCGTTACTAACCCGTCCGCCGCTCACCCCGAAGGGCGCGCTCGACTTGCATGTGTTAGGCCTGCCGCCAGCGTTCGTTCTGAGCCAGGATCAAACTCTCAAGTTGAAATGATCTTACGATCATGTCCTTGACGCTCGAACCTCTGCACATCGACCTGCACCCCTTACTGAAAGGTACAGGCGTCTTTTCTGTTTGATGTACTTAAAGTTACCAAAGTAACCGAAAGCCGTTCAAACAGTGAAGCTGACACTCTATTATCAGTAGCGGTTAAAAACCATTCCCTAAGAGCGCGATATACAGACGTTGATCCATCGAAATAGACCAAACCGCCCACATATCTCTTCAGATATTCAATTTTCAAATAACGTAGAGACAAATATCAACAAGATGCGCCGTTTCTTCCCAGCGCGCCCCGCCTGCAATACCTCTGATTTTAGTCCCAACTTCAAGTCCTCCGCGTCTCCGCTTCGTTCCGTCCGCTGCCCCGTAGCACATCGCTGCGCCTCCGGTAAAAAGGCTTCTAAGCTTACCAACCCAAACCCGCAAGCGCTTTCTTAAAAAAAAT
>CANMZB010000058.1 GCA_947502265.1 uncultured Sulfitobacter sp. | reverse complement strand
GGAAAAGCCCCGTCGCCTTCGAACGGAAAGTGGCTTAAAGGAGCACTTGGGGCGGCACAAAAGTGCGACAGGTCCAAGATGCTTGGCACTATGATGGAGCGACGCATTTTTCCCGAAGGGGCAGATGATAAGGGTGAAGCCTACGACAACCTACGCTGGTCGCGTTTCAAGAACTTCGAAGCCCGCGAGATGATGCGGATTGTTGATGAGCATGTTTTCCCCTTCCTGCGCCAGATGGGCGAGGAAGGTTCCTCCTACGGCACACATATGAAAGACGCCCGGCTCGGGTTCTCCAACCCCAACCTGCTGGCCAAGGTTGTCCAGATGCTTGACGACATCCCGATGGAGGACCGCGACACCAAAGGCGATGTGTTTGAATATATGCTGGGCAAGATCGCCAGTGCTGGTCAGAACGGCCAGTTCCGCACGCCGCGCCATATCATCAAGCTGATGGTCAACCTGATGGCCCCTACCCCAAAGGACATCATTTGCGATCCAGCTGTGGGCACCTGCGGCTTTCTTGTAGCGGCAGGCGAGTATCTTCGCGAACAGCACCCCAAAATGCTGCGTGATCCAGACGAACGCAAACACTTCCACAACGATATGTTCCACGGCTTTGATTTTGACAGCACGATGCTGCGGATTGGCGCGATGAATATGACGCTTCACGGCGTTGAAAACCCGGACATCGCCTACCGCGATAGCTTGGCTGAAGAACACGGCGCAGATGAGGAGCGATATTCCCTGATCCTTGCCAACCCTCCCTTTGCTGGATCGCTGGATTATGACACCACATCCAAAGACCTGCTGAAGATCGTCAAAACCAAAAAGACCGAGCTGCTGTTTATGGCGCTGTTCTTGCGCCTGATGCGCACAGGTGGCCGGGCTGCTGTGGTTGTGCCTGACGGGGTGCTGTTCGGCTCCTCCAAAGCGCATAAAGACATTCGCAAGATGCTGGTCGAGGATCACAAGCTGGACGCGATTATCAAACTGCCCTCGGGCGTGTTCCGCCCCTATGCCGGTGTGTCCTGCGCCATCGTGGTGTTCACCAAGACGGGCGTGGGCGGCACTGATGATGTGTGGTTCTACGATATGGCGGCAGACGGGATGAGCCTTGATGACAAACGCACGCCCCTGCTGGAAGACGCCAAGCTTGGCCCAGTGCCAAAGGTGGCACTGACCGAGGATGAACACGCCAAGAATAACCTGCCTGATATCCTAACTCGCTGGCGGGCTCTGGCGGCAGAGGCCGACCGCCCCCGCACCGCGCAAAGCTTTATGGTGCCGGCGGCCGAGATCATCGCCACCGGGTCATGGGACCTGTCGCTGAACCGCTACAAAGAGATCGAGCATGAGGAGGTAGAGCACCAATCCCCCGCCGAGATCATCGCAGAGCTACGCGCGCTGGAGGGCGAGATTGCCGAAGGGCTGGATCGGTTGGAGAGGATGTTGGGATGAGTTGGCCCGTTGTTGGCATAACTGACGTTGCACGCGTTGTTGGAGGAGCTACGCCAAAGAGCGGGACAGAAGAATATTGGAATGGCGACATCTTATGGACAACGCCAAAGGATCTGACCAATCTGGACGGAAAATTCTTATCAGACACACCGCGAAAGATTACAGAACAAGGTCTCAAAAGTTGCTCAGCGGAAGTTCTTCCGGCCAACTCGGTATTATTCTCGTCGCGTGCGCCGATAGGTCATGTGGCTATCAACTCCGTTCCGATAGCAACAAATCAAGGCTTTAAGAGTTTCGTTCCAACCGAGCACATTGACGCCAGTTTTCTGTATTGGTGGCTTGATGCCAACCGAAGCCATCTTCAATCCATGGGCACCGGTGCGACGTTCAAAGAAGTCTCGAAGGCTGCTGTGGAACGCATAAAAATCCCCCTCCCGCCGCTGGAAGAACAGAAGCGGATTGCGGGGATATTGGATCAGGCGGACGCGCTCCGCCGCCTCCGCACCCGCGCCCTCGACAAACTCAATACTCTCGGTCAGGCGATCTTTCATGAGATGTTTGGGGAGGTAGACGCAAGTGTTAGGAATTGGCCAACACTCTCTTTGGCCGATCTTGTCTTTGATGATGACCGAGTCAATTATGGCGTTGTTCAACCCGGTGACCACGCCCCTGATGGCGTTCCTATTATCAGAGTAGCGGACCTTTCTGCGCCAGTGATGGACTTCGCATCTGTCAAACGAATTTCAAAGGACATCGACGCAAACTATGCGCGTTCGCGTCTCAAAGGGGGGGAAATCCTCATTGGCTGCGTTGGTTCAATCGGAACAGCAATGATTGCTCCCAAGGAATTTAAGGGCGCGAACATCGCTCGAGCGGTTGCTCGCATCGCAGTTGACCCGAAAAAATGTAATCCTGAGTTTGTCGCCGAATATGTTCGTTCGGACTTAGTTCAGCGCTATTTCCAAAAAGAGGTTCGGTTAGTTGCTCAACCTACGCTAAACATCAAGCAAATCCGAGAGACCAAAATTGTCGTTCCGCCCGCTGATCTACAGGCGATATTTTTAGAACGACTTAACGTGATTATGGAAAACAAAAAAAAAGCGGCCAAAAGTTACGTTAAACAACAGGCCCTCTTCACCTCCCTCCAACACTGCGCATTTCGTGGTGAACTTTGACGCACTCCATTGCACTCGAAGATTCAAAGGTTGAGAAAATCAAAACCCCGTTTTAACCTCCTGTAACATCAGGATTTCCCAATGACCCAATTCGCCTTCCTCTCCTCTGATTTCGCCTTACTAAAGCAACACGCCGAAAAAGCGGAGAAGCTGGCTCTCTCCGATCCGCGTGGCTCCTGTTTCTGGGCGCGTCTAACATTGGAGACTGCTCTGAAATGGCTCTATCGCCGTGATCCTGTCCTGCGCAATCCATACGATCAAACCCTTGCTGCGCTCATAGCCGAACCCAGTCTTGAGGCCCTGACAGGCCCTGCCATCACCACCAAGGCGAAATACATCAAAGATCAGGGCAACCGGGCCGCCCACGACAGCGGCAAGGCCCTGACAGCCCAAGATGCTGCCGCCACCGTGCGAGAACTGTTCCATGTCTGCTACTGGATCGCCCGCACCTATGCGACGGCGGCCAAGCCCGACCCTGCCCTACAGTTCGACATCACCAAGCTGGAAAAATCGCTCACCATATCGGCCAGCACGGTTGCGCAAATCCAAAAGATTGAGGGTGAGGTCAAAGCCGCCAACAAGCGGGCCCAAGACGCCGAAGAGGCACGCAAAACCTCGGAAGAGGGTCGCGAGGCACTGGAAGAAGAACTGACCCGACTACGCGCCGAAGTGGCTGAGGCACGCCGAGCCAACCAAGCCCTTCCAGATGGCCACGACTATGGTGAAGCCGCCACCCGCGAAGACGTTATTGATCTCTTGCTGCACGAAGCAGGCTGGACACTGGATCACCCCCGAGACAGAGAATTCCCGGTTACTGGAATGCCCAGCCAAAGCGGCAGTGGCTTTGTCGATTATGTCCTCTGGGGCGCTGATGGCAAACCCCTCGCCGTAGTTGAGGCCAAGCGCACCACAAAAGACCCGCGCACAGGACAGCAGCAAGCCAAGCTCTATGCCGACTGCCTTGAAAAGATGTATGAACAACGCCCCGTCATCTTTGCAACCAATGGCTATGAACATTGGGTCTGGGACGATCTGCGCTATCCACCGCGCAAGGTATCGGGCTTCATGAAGCGGGACGAATTGGAGCTCCTGCACCAAAGGCGGAAGAACCGCAGAAATCTTGATGATGTCAAAGTAGACGAAGATATCGCCGGACGCTTTTATCAGCAGCGTGCGATCCGCCGTATTGGTCAAGCCTTTGAAAAGGATCGCCAACGCAAAGCGCTTTTGGTAATGGCCACTGGCAGCGGCAAAACCCGGACAGTCATTGCCCTGATCGACCAGTTGATGCGTGGCAATTGGGTAAAAAGGGTACTTTTCCTTGCTGATCGAGTGGCCTTGGTGAAACAGGCTCACGGTGCCTTCAAGACGCACCTACCAGCAACCCCCAGTGCAAACCTTCTTGAACGCCACGACCCTGCCCGCAACGACCATTCAGGTGCGCGTGTGTATATGTCGACCTACCCCACAATGATGGGCATGATTGACGAGATCAAAGGTGGAGAAAAACGCTTTGGCCCCGGCCATTTCGATTTGATCGTCATCGACGAGGCGCACCGATCTGTTTACCGCAAGTACCGTGCGATCTTTGAATATTTCGACAGCTTTCTTGTGGGTCTGACTGCGACACCAAAGGACGAAATTGACCACAATACCTATTCTCTGTTCAATCTGGAAAGCGGCGTTCCAACCGATGCCTACGATCTGGACGATGCTGTTCAGGATGGCTATTTGGTGCCCCCGAAATCGATATCAGTCCCGCTCAAGTTTCAGCGTGAAGGGATCGCTTATGATCAGCTCTCCGAAGAGGAAAAGGACGAATGGGACGCAATCGAATGGGATGAAGATGGCACCATCCCTGACCGAATTGAATCGAATGATCTGAACAAATGGCTGTTTAACAGAGACACGGTCGATAAGGTTCTTGAGCATGTCATGCGCAACGGCATCAAAGTTGCAGGCGGTGACAGACTTGGCAAAACCATCATTTTTGCCAAAAATGGCAAACACGCGCAGTTTATTCTGGAAAGGTTCGATGCAAACTATCCTCATTTGGCAGGCCATTTCGCCCGCTTGATCGACCACAGCGTCTCTTATGCTCAATCTTTGATCGACGACTTTTCCGACGCAGAGAAAGAACCCCATATCGCGGTATCCGTCGACATGATGGACACTGGCATCGATGTTCCAGAAGTCATGAATCTGGTCTTTTTCAAAATTGTCCGTTCAAAAACCAAATTCTGGCAGATGGTCGGTCGTGGCACACGCTTGCGCGAGGACCTTTTCGGGCCAGATGAAGACAAAGAAGAGTTCCTGATCTTCGATTTCTGCCAGAACTTGGAATTCTTTCGTGAAAACCCCGATGCTCGCAACGCCGGTGCCGCTGTCCCTATTGGTGAACGCCTTTTCACCACGCGAGTTGAACTAATCGGCGACCTCCAAGAACAAGAAGATGAGCACGCTGAACTGGCACAGGCTCTAAAAGACCGGCTTCGTGAAGAAGTCAGTGGTATGAACCTTGAAAATTTTATGGTGCGCGACAAACGGCGCGCAGTCGAACGCTTCAAAGAAACTGACAGCTGGCATGCACTGGATCTTGAGGCTCAGATCACCCTGTCTGATGAAATAGCTGGTTTGCCATCTGCTTTTGAAGACGACCCGCTCCCCGCAAAGCAATTTGACCTTCTGGTTTTGAACGCACAGCTGCTCTTGTTACGCGCTGATGCTGGATTTTCAAGATTGCAGAGCCGGATGGTAAAATTCGCCTCTGCGCTTGAAGGGCTATCAAATGTCCCGACCGTCGCTCAACAAATGGAGCTCATCCTTGAAATGCAAACGGATCTGTTCTGGACAGACATAACGGTCGACATTCTCGAGGACATAAGGCGCAGGTTACGCAATCTTGTCGGTCTCATTGAACCGAAAGAGCGTAAAATCGTCATCACCGATTTTGAAGATGAACTGGGTGGTAGCGAAACCATAGATCTTCCTGAAGTGGGCACCGGAATCGATAAAGCTCGTTTCAAGATGAAAGTCCGCAAGTTTGTCGAAGCACATATAGATCACATCACACTTCAAAAAATTCGACGCGCTGAGGCACTTACAAAAACTGATATTGAAGAACTCCAACGGATGCTCATCGAACAAGGCGTTTCAGACACCGAGACGCTTACAGCCCTTCAAGCCGAGGAGCCTTTGGGGGCATTCATTCGACGCTTAATCGGACTTGATCGTGTTGCCGCTAAGCAAGCCTTCAGCGCATTTATGTCCGCACATCAGTTGAATCCGGACCAATCTGAGTTTCTAAACATGATCATCGACCATCTCACCGACAGTGGTATTGTGGAACCAAAGACCTTTTACGAAAGCCCTTTCTCGGATTTTGATGATCTTGGAATCGCAGGAATTTTCGAAAAAGATCACGCCTCTGAAATCATTCAAATCGTGAAAAAAATCAACGATGCCGCAGTTGCAGCTTAGCGTAGTGGCCTGCTTCAAATGATCATAGACAAAGTGTCTTACTGCAAAGCAAACACGCGCCCGCACCTGAATTACAAAAAACGCAGTGTTGGTATTTATGTAGACCGAGGTCCCATTGAGCATCCGTGAGCTACGCAGCGCGCTTCAATTTTACCGGGGTCATATAAACGATGCTATCACCAGCACTGACCATCAGATCGCCGTCCTGAATATTAATCTGGAGCTTCATCGTGCGCCCAGCCAATTTTGCCAGTTCAGTCGTGTCGTTCTCGGAAAGATTTATCACTTGGAGGTTATCAAAACGGGTGGTGCTGTTTTTCATTTTGTCCCACCACATCTCGGCCGTCCTGCCGCCGTAGGAATAGACAATCACCTTGTCGGCTTTGCCGCAGGATTGACGCATCACCTTTTCGCTGGGAAGCCCCAGGGCCACCCACACATCGAGCTCGCCGCTTAGAGTCTGATTCGAAACTAACCGCACTTTTTCAGAGTCTTGCGAGATGGCGGGTGACGCGTCGAATGTGTGCAA
>CANMZB010000057.1 GCA_947502265.1 uncultured Sulfitobacter sp. | reverse complement strand
CGACAGATCACCAACCGTCTTCCTCTCTGCCATCGCTCTCGCAGCAACCGTCATATTTTGGTTATGAGTCCTGACCCCAGATCCTGGCATGCGGTATGAAGCCATCGATTGTCTTTGCACTTCTCAGGCCCAACGGCTGCTGCCAAGCTACTGGTGCGGACGGCATGTTCTTTGGGGAACTGCGCTGGCACGATCGACATGTTGCCTCTGAGTGAAGAATGAATGGCATAGAGCAGCCCATGCACGAGTCTCAGGGCGAGAAAACTGCGCTCTCCTTCGAGAAGAAATTTTATGACCGGGGCGGGGATGGTGTAGGTGTCGTTGATGGGCATTTGGGCACTGGCTCCTTTTTGTGTAAGAAGCAATTGGTCCCCATAAACCCCCGTTCAAAATGCGAGTCAGCATGTTCAGCAGAATAGTAGCCCCGCGCAGCGAGGCACGCCGCCCCGTTCGGAGGACCGCCGCGCTGGCAGAACTTAACTGACTTCGATGTATTCTTCGTTAAGAGAAACGACATCGGCGGCTAACAAAACCCGTGTATCGCGTCGATAACAGCATATAACTCATTAAAAGACTTGCGTTATTTTGGTGGTGAATTCTTAGAATTTTGAAACCTTAGAATAAGTAGCAACCTCTTCGAAGTTGCTAAGCCTTGTGGCGACCGACATCAGTGAAAGGTGTCCTTAAATTCTTCTTAAATTGGACTTGAGATACAAAAAAGCGGCGGGTTCATTCTGTCCGCGGTCCTCTTTGCGAGACCGCGGACAGAATGAACCCGCCACCAGCAGAAAACATACGCTTGAAGCAAGGCATATCCCCTTGCGCTGCTGGAGATACAATCAAGATGAATATCGCTACCCCTATGGCTCTAAAGCCAGCTTTGCCACACGAGCGAGCCAATTTTCCAATTCATGATTTCATTGAGGCGCATCAGTGCGCGCTCCATCATGCCGCACACTTATTGGGCGGCAAAGAAGGCGCGGGACTCGTTGATATGGTCGCTGACGCACTTAGTCGTGAGTTGTTGTTGTCACGCCGGACGATAGGTCTGCTCCGTCAGTTGAAGAGCCTTCTCTTTCTCGAACATGTCGATGACATCGAGCGGGCAGAGTGCGGTCACTTCGCTGCAATCGATCCTGCGGACCCTCTGGTGGAAGATATCTGTCTGCTCGCTGATGGTTTGCAGCGCGTGCTATTATCGTTGAATGATCGGCCCGGTGGAACAAAAATATCGATAGTCAGCCGTAAGGGCCCTGGCGTCTCAATCAGCAGTTCCCAGCATGTCGATGACAGATCAGAGGTTCTCACAGGCCCTGCGGGAGGCGCGAAATGACCTCCCATCAATTACAGCAGGCTGCCATGATTAGTCTGATTGCAGACGCGGTCGGATATGCCCGGCTGTCCCAGAAAACGGTTTTCGACATTGTCATCCCTCTGCTTCCGCCACAAAGGCGGGGCCTTGCGGAGGACATCCAACGGAAGCTCGCAGGAGATCATTTCATCAGCGAGCCCTTTTTGCGCGATCTTGCGGCGTTGGTGGACTTCTTAGGACGTGAGATTGCAAATGGGACCCAGCAAGGCTGGATTGCCGACGAGCATGATGTGAACGGTGGTCGCCATGTCAGACAGTTCAGCGATCATGCATTTGCGCTTATAGGGGCGTCTGATCAGTTAATCGATCTTCACCGCGCCATCAGTGATGTTTTGAACCATGCCAAGGCTGAGCGTTTAGCGGAAACGCTGTTCGCGCATTGAGACCGAGCGGTGCCGGTCCAGACATCGTTCTCTTGAGGGCTTAAATGCTCGCAACCATCGTTTAGACACCGGTGGACAAGCATGTCGGCACCACATCCTGCTGCTACGCACGCCGGCATGCTTCTTGAACCCACGGACACTTCACACCGCGATCGACATTTGGCAACGCCCTACGGATGTTCACTTCGTTAGCGACCCATTTTTTCGAAATACAACTGCGCCGCAGGATTTTTTCGGACGTAAAGGCGCAGAAGGTGACCGGCGCGTTTCGCTGCCACATGTCCGCAATGCGCATGGCGGGCATTCGGTCCTGCAAGCCAACAAAATCGCATCAGCGCACCAATACGTCGAGCTGGTCAATTTGCGGCATGCAATCGGTAACGTCATTTTTGAATGAATGGAGGCGCTCAACAGTAGGTCGATAGACAAACGCTTCGCTCTTTTCGAGGGCGGTCTTCGGTGTAAGACCGACGTCGAAAAGAGCGCGCCTTACCGTTTTCATCGACTGCACCTCAACTACTCTCGTGAAAGGATTAAAAACGGAAATAATTGCAACCCTATGTTTTCAAATATAATTATTCTTACGATCTATTTGAGCACAGGGATATCGAACGTTAATCACGAGTTCGATCTATTTCCAGAAAACATGCCGATCTCCCCTTCGGGACACAGAGAAAACTCTGCGGATCCTCTCATCGAAGATCTACTCGAGGAATGGAAACATGGCGGCGAAATTGGAATGGGCCTTAAGGCCACTGACCCAAAAGCAGGCAGCTGGTGTGATCGGCTACGGATACCGGAAGTTTTCCGACATCCTGTCGGACCTCGAGAACGAGGGCGTAGACACCCACGAACCGCGTGGCGTGCGCCGGGTCTTTTATCCAGAACACATTGAGAACATTAGGACAGCACTTAAATGCAAGGTGATAAAAAGAAGCCGCGTGGCAAGAACCGGCAAAAGCGGAACCCGTGGGACCCCTATTGGGTCGCAGAAACTGGTGACTGGGCAGTCGATTTTGTTATCGACGGGACAAGATTTCGCCGCCGTCTTGGACTACGCACGCCAGAAATGAAGAGCCGTGCAAATGTGGCGGCAAAGCAATTTTACCAAGAAGCATGGGATCAAGTAAAAAATCCCTTGGTTCCTGAAAGAATTGAGGGAACGCCTTTCTACCTGGCGGCTCTCCGCTACATGGAGGACGGCAAAGAAAAGCGTTTCCTTTCGCGCATCATTGAGTATTTCGGCGAGCGCACCATGATTGAGGATATCGACACCATGGTGATCGCTGCTGCTGCTGCTGCGCTCTACCCGCACGCGAAGCCGGAGACAGTCAAGCGTCAACTGAAGACGCCAATCATGGCGGTTGTCAACTTCGCTCAGGGAACCGGTCGCCAGAAGAGCCATGACACGAAAAGGACCCGGTGGCTCACGCCCGAAGAAGCTGAGCAGCTGCTCTATTTCGCGCGCCATCCGAGCGAAGCCGGGTTGCACGACCCTCACCTTAGGACGCTCCAGAAGATCGCTTTCATGCTTGGTGGCGGCGCGGGTCCGGGAGAAACCTTTGCCGCTCAAATGAAGAATTGGAATTCCGCAACTTCGGAATGGTGGCTCGATGGAACGAAGACGAACTACCGTGCCCGTTTCGTTTTGCTGCCACAACGATCCATTGACCTAATGGGAGAGTTGCCCGAGAGCGGTTCAGCCTTCCTTGCGCCTGACGGGCAACCATATGTGGCACGGCAGAACGGCGGGGGGCAAATGGCGGAGGCGTTTGGCAAAATCCGGGACGCGGCTGGCCTCGGAAGGGACGTCGTGCCCTATACCCTGCGCCATACCTGGGCTACCTGGTTCTATGCACAGACCAAAGATTTCCGGCGGCTCATCGACCTTGGCGGCTGGAATAAGTCAGACACCGCGAACCGGTATTGCAAAGTCGCTCCAAAGGATCTCGGAAATCGCCTACTGCAACACGGGTGGGACTTTCGGGAGGATGTCGGACAGCCAGTCAAATACGGCGAATTGGTTACCGTTCGGAAATAAAATAAGTCGCCCGGAGAACGACCTCCGGGCGATTGTGGTTTTATCGACGGTGGCGCATGGTCTTTAACATGTCAAATAAACGCACAGCATATCCCATAGTTCGCCCCATCGATATTCTCTCCGGCCTCGGAACCCTACAGCGGGCCGAGATGTGCCAGATAATCGCCCTCCTCGAATGCGTGGATGGACTTTTTCTTGCGAAGGGTGCTGTGGAAGGCGTAGGTGCTAAGCTTGGTCTCGAAATGGATGTGGCAGCGGAGCGCCTTCAGGTCTTTCAGAATGGCCTCGCAAAGTCGTCGGCCACTGATGCTGCACTGCGCTTTCGCCTTTGGTCGAGGCTGACCGAGGCTATGGCCTTGCCGTCCGTTCCACCCCTCTCAACTAAGTCCGCCACGCGATCTGCGTCCGCATTTGCAGTGCGTGTCTCTGAAAGACTTACGCCTTCAATCCGGGCACGTCATCGCAAGGTAGGTCGCAAGGATCCTGACGTTAGCCTTGTCGCGCAAGTTGGCGGAAAAGCCGCTGACTACTGGATCGCGGCGAAGGCCGCGGCGATGGCGGAGCGGCCCCTGCCGTTTCCCGAGATCGTGGTCGAGGAGATGCTGGCGCTCCTTGCGGACGGCGATATTATCGAGGCGGCCGCGAAAGAGTCCGATCCTGAGATTGCTTCTGCTCTGCGTCAAGGACAGGCCCGAGCACGCATTGCCATGGCTGCTGGCGGCGTATGGGTCGGCGGGGCGGCGATTGTCGCGAATGCCGGCTTTTTACCTTACATTCTCGCTGCACATCTCAGCGCGATCGTCCCGCTGGTGAGTGGTCCGACTCTGGTCTCCCTTCTGGCGACCCTCATCAATCCCGTAACCGTCTTCGCAGGCGTTGCCGCACTCGGCTGGCTCGGAATGGGGCGCGGTTCTCGAATTGTGCGCAGCCAACTGGCGGCGCGTCTCGGGGTGCTTATGGCCGCGCAAGGAACGCAGCGAACTGAGGCGGGTCTCGATCTATTCCTGGGTGACATGCGCGCGTTGAATCAAGAGCCCACCAGTTCGTTCGACTGGATGCCCGCAAAGGATCGCGCAGTGGTGCGTCGTGGAATCGAAACGCTTGGCGGTGGGCTGACCGGGCCTTTGCCGGCTCCTGCAGGGCCGCCTCCGGAGCCGTGGTCGTCGAAGAGAATAGCAATCGATGTTGTAGGTGCGACGTCCACATTGGGGCTAACTGCCGGCGAGATGCTTTGGCACGCCGCAGCGATTGACCCCAACGTCATGAAGGCCGCTGACTTTTCGCGTTCCGAGGACCTTGGTGATCCCATGGCGTTTGCCTGCAGCGCGGCCGACTTCCTGACCTCTGGCGCCGGATGGTCCCTGCGAGGATACACAGCAGAGCGGCTGGTAATGGATAAGCTGATCGCTGATGGCCATGACGTGCAACTCGCCGAGGTGAGCAACACTCCCGGCCTGGACCTTATTGTCGACGGTATGGCGGTGCAGGTGAAATGCGGGACTTCGTTTTCCAATCTTATCGAGCATTTTGAGAAATACGCTGATGTCCCAGTGATCGCCAATGCTGACCTTGCGGAGCAAGCCACGGACAGTGGGAGGTCTTGGGCTCATCTCGTAACGACCCTTCCAGACCTCGAAATATCTACAATTGAAGAGCAGATTGCAGAGACGCTCGGACATGCAGTCGACTTGGCTGACCCGGACATTCTGCAGTTCGCTATCTCAATCGGCGTATTGCGCGGGGGTATCGAAGTAACTCGAGGACGGGTCCCAGTTTCTGACTTGCCAGCCTGGCTCATTCTCGACGGAGCGTCGCGCGGCCTGCTTGCATTTGCCGGCGGCAATGCCGGTGCGTGGTTAGGCCTAATCGCAGTCGGTCCGGCCGGTGCGCTCATCCTCGGCCCGGCGATCAGCGCCGCCGCTCTTATGGGGAACAGCACTCTAAAGGGCTACGCCCAGAAGCAGCTTATGTCAGATTGGCACACCGAACTTGAGCGCGTCGCCAAAGAGCTACATCACAGCATTTTTGTGGCACTTGAGCGACGTATCGCCCATTTGGAAGAAAGATCCCGCAACTTTGCCATCCGAGCATCGATATCTGACCTCGACAACTGGATGTCACGGCGCGCCCACGATGATCTAATTGCTGCTTGCGAAGACCGTGCCAGCCTCATCGCGTTTCGGCCTAAGGCCGAGGTTGATGCAATCCAACTTCTGCTGAGTGCGCGCGACTTTGCGCCGGCTGACGCCGCTGTGCTGTCGTCGGTCCACGCAGTCGAACTAACGATTGCCCTAAAGCCAAGCCTGAGCGCTGTCATGTTGGAAGCGGCTCGCCCCGCAGGCGACTTGCTACGTTCACACCTGAAGGGGCGTTGGTTCAATCGTAGCTAAACGGAAACAGATGGCGGCGAACCGTAATCAGTGTTGGCAAGGGTTTGTCAATTTGTGTCTGCACAGATAAAAGCCATTATATTTCAAAAGCTTACGCACCCTTAGCAGGGGAGCGCCTTCGACCACTCGGCCACATCTCCACCGATGCGTATAGCCAAGGAAACATAGGGGTTACAAGACCAAAAACCCATTTTTTGAAATTTTCCAATGTGGTTAAAAAACCCTCCAAGTGGCACTGAGAGGCACAGAATGGCACTGGGTATGGGAAACATTTGGGCAATTTCCCTTACAGCGAAAGCGCCTTCAAAACGTTTGGCGTGTCCAGAACCGCTACTATCTGCAACCCTATAGTTATTCGCATTATTTCATTTCCGCGTCTCGCAGGCCGTTCCGATCTCCTATTCACAAGGAGGATCGGTAATGAGTTCGAGCGACACAAATCCCGGTTGTGCGACCACACACGACCTACACGCATACTGGCGAACACCGTCGCCTCGAGCAGCGCGAGAGCTGGCACGATCACTTGGCATCCGGCGCGTCCGGGATGGCTACCCATGGTCTGCGATTTGGGCCGCCGAGGGGCTGGCCCTTCCCCCCGCAAAACGCTGGAATGAACTCAAATTGCCTCACGTTACTTCCGCCGAACTCGCCGAAATCCTGGGAGAATCCGCAAGAAGCGCCCGGCGTCGTGATTGCTTCAAGCCAGATGCAAGCTTTCCCGGTCCAGTACCACTTCGAAAAAAGCCGAAACTTTGGAGATCAGCCCAGATCAACGCGTGGCAGGCTGGCTTCCCCGTCCCACTCTACAAAGCAGCGCCGAGCAAGCGCACGGAAATCCAGACGGCAATTCGGGCCAGCCAAATCGAAGAACGAAGCTCCGAGATCTACGATCCCTTCGCCGAAGCACGATCTGCGGCCAAGGCGAACGCTTAAATGACAGCCCCGACGACGAACGGAAAAGATGACAACCACCCCCCTAAGTTTTTGCGGCGGAACTTTAGGTGCGTCTGTCATTTTCTGCTTCGTAACCACGATTAACGGCCAATCTAAACGATAATCGGCCAGAGCAAGGAAATGACAATGAAATATTTCAACCCGTACTCGGAAGGCATGGAACAGATGGCCTCAGTCGACGAAGACAAAGTCGAGACGCTGGGGGATGTGATCCAGTGGATCAATAGCGCCGAGTGCCCACACAGCAGAACAACGCGCGATGCATAGGGTCAGGACCCATTAATTGATTGAGGTTGTCGCGTTGTCATGATTCACGATCCCTAGTTTCGGGGGATAACATGAGCAATTTATACTGGCTTACTGAGGCGCAGATGCAGCGTTTGCGGCCTTACTTTCCAA
>CANMZB010000056.1 GCA_947502265.1 uncultured Sulfitobacter sp. | reverse complement strand
GACCGATGCCCAAAGGTCTTCCTGTCAGCAATCGCTCTCGCCGCAACAGTAATATTCTGGTTATGAGTCCTGACCCTTGGTGTGCCGCCTCGGTGGTCACGGTCTCTGTAACTTCCTGTGCCCGGGCTTTGACTTCTTCCGACACATCCTCGGCTGCGGTTTAAGCAGTATTTTCGATGTTTTGACTTTCGCCAGACTTGTTTTCATTTGTATTTGTCATGGTTTACTTCTTGAATTATGCGATCAGGTTGAGAACCCCGATAACGACCACAATGAGGCCGATGAGATAGAAGACTCCGTGCATTCGATTTCCCTCCGATTTTCAAGTTTCTGTGATTGAAAGGCAAATGCGCACGCCGAGAGTCCGTTCAAAACAAAAGGCCAACGCGCTTGTTTCAGGAGATCATTTCATCGCGTTTATACTGCGTGAACGTTCTTGTAAGCTCAGTCAACAAGCCGTCCGCGCAGTAGATGTCGTCCAGCGCCTCGGCAGAAGCTTTGGTAGTCGCGAAACCGGCGATCCCGTAATGGCATAGCAGCTGGTATTGCGCGATAATCGCAATATCGAGTGCGGCATTCTTCAGCTCACTATCGACAGCATGCCTCTGTGAGCCTGCCTCTACGATGTAGAGATCTTTCAAAGTTTTCCTCTTATACCGGTGATAACCGATGTTTGGGTTATAGAGATTGCAGCGGGCCGGTCATCCCTGACCCGACCATTTGCAAGTCGGGATCAACGGATAAGGGCATTAAAGGTACCCACGTTTCGCATTGATTAACAGATCTAACAGCCGCAGATCTGCCAGTCCTATAGCGCGAATGGCCGTCACGTTGCGTAAGTCGCTTTCCGACAGTCGGACAGGCGAATATCCGCGACAGGTGGCCACGTTAAGGGAACCCTCAATGGGCACCGGAGGTTGTCCTCATACAAAAACAATCAACTTAAACACAGGACACAACCAATGAACCATTCCAAACATCCCCGCCTGGAACCTACGGAGTTGAATGCGTTAAACCTTGAAGGTGCGGCGATCTATGGACCCGATGATGAGAACATTGGGGACGTTGCGCATTTGCATGGTGATGGGACTACGGCGCAAGTTGTGGTCGATGCCGGAGGATTTCTTGGCATAGGATCAAAACGTGTCGCGCTGGACATGGCAAAACTCGACTTTATGCGCGATGAAGGTGGCACAGTACATGCGACAACCAATCTCACAAAAGAAGAAGTTAAAGCACTACCGGAACATAAAGACTAGGAGAACATCATGGCTCTGAGTGATATTCACTGCCACTGATCATCGTCTGCTAACGGCTAATGCCGAAAAGGCCCGATTAAGTATGATTGGGCCTTTTCTTCGCATTGCTGGTGAATGAACCCAAAAACTTGGCTTACTCCCCTGAGAAACGTTTGGTGCAGATAGTTTATTGATGTTGCCGTTCTACCGATCCAGAAATTGGTAGTCAGTGTAGCCTTTTTCGTCGCCACCATAGAAGGTGTCCTGATCCGGCTTGTTCATTTGTTCGCCCAACCTCATGCGTTCCGGCAAATCAGGGTTGGCAATAAACGGGCGCCCGAAAGTGATGGCATCGGCACGTCCTTCGTTGATCGCCATCACTGCCGTGTCAGCGTCATACCCGCCGTTTCCGATGAAAAACCCCGTGTAATGCTTGCGCAAACGCGCCAGCAGCTTGGCATTTTGCTCTTTCCCTGCGCTTCCCGGAAAGCCCTCAACAACATGCAAATATGCCAATTTATGGCCGTCAAGCATCTTGTAGACTTCGGCAAACAACGCCTCGACGTCGCTGTCAGAAATGTCCCCCGCCTGTCCCAAAGGGGACAGACGAACGCCAATCCGCCCTTTGGGCCAGACGGCTTCAACCGCAGCTAGAACTTCAACCAAGAGGCGCATCCGGTTCTGGATTGAACCGCCATATTCGTCGTCGCGGGTGTTCACACCGTCTTGAAGAAACTGGTCCAGCAGGTAGCCGTTGGCGGAATGCACTTCGATCCCGTCGAAACCTGCCTCCTTTGCGCATTTGGCGGCGTGGGCATAATCTTGGATGGTTTGCTTGATGCCCTCTATGGTCAGCGCTTCGGGCTTTGAACACGCTTCGAACCCGTTGGCCGTGAATGTCTGGGCGTCGGCCAGTAGGTCAGATGACGACACCGGAGATTTCCCCTCCGGCAAAAGCGACACATGGCTGATGCGTCCGACGTGCCATAGTTGGCAAAAGATGCGGCCGCCGCCTGCATGAACCGCGTCAGTGATCTTGGTCCAGCCTGAGACGTGTTCGTCTTTATAAATACCCGGCGTGTCGAGGTATCCTTTGGCCATATCGCTGATCTGTGTTGCCTCGGAGATTATGAGGCCAGCCGAGGCGCGCTGATGATAATAAAGCTGCGCCATGTCTTTTGGTGTCCCGTCAGGCTGCGCACGGTTTCGGGTCAGTGGGGCCATCAAAATTCTATTGGGCAGATCTAGGTCACCTGTTTTGATCGGGGAAAATAAGATATTCGTATCAGTCATTTTTTCTCAGCTTTCGTGTATTTGGTCTGTGTCTTCACTCGGATGTAAGGGTATCAAGGCAGGTAGATCGCCTTGGCATTCGTAAATTCCTTCATTCCGAACCCGCCGTGCTCACGACCAAAACCGGAATCTTTTACACCGCCAAACGGCATGTTGGGATCGGCAGCCCCAAACGAATTTATGCGGATCATGCCTGTATCAAAGTGGTCACGCGCCAACCTGACCGCCTTGTCTTCGTCTGCGGTGAAAATACCACCGCCAAGGCCGTATCGGCTATCGTTGGCAATTTTCATCGCCTCCGCGTCGTCCTTTGCGCGAATGATAGAGGCGACAGGGCCGAACAGTTCATCGTCATAAGCGGGCATACCGGAAGTCACTTCTGACAAAACAGTCGCGGGATAATAATGCCCCACCTGATCCTTTGGATCACCACCACAAAGCAGCTTGGCCCCCGCTTTGATGCTGTCTTTGACTTGACTGTCGATCGTATCAAACTGGTCCTGACTTGAGAGCGGCCCAAGTTGGGTGTCATCCTTCATAGGATCACCCGTCTTGACCGCTTCCATCTGGGTTACAAATTCGGTGACAAAAGCGTCATAAACGGCATCCGTCACCACAAAGCGCTTCGCAGAAACACAGGTTTCGCCGTTGTTATAAAGCCGCCCTTGCACGCAAGTTTTAACTGCCAACCCGATATCCGCGTCTTCAAGGATCATGTAAGCATCGTTGGACCCAAGCTCCAGAACGGATTTCTTAAGGTTCTTTGTCGACATCTGACCAATATGGCGGCCCGCCTTTTCGCTGCCCGTCATAGTGACCCCGCGAACATACTTATGAGCGATAACCTTGTCAGAAGTCTCGTGATCAATGATGATCACCTCAAATAGCCCTTCGGGCAGACCAGCTTTGTCACAAATATCTTTCAGCATCAGACCGCTACCTGTGCAGATCTCGGCGTGTTTGAGAACCACCGAATTACCGGCCATCAGGTTCGCGGCAAGGACGCGCACAGGTTGGTAGATGGGGAAGTTCCAAGGCTGAATGCTGTATATTACACCAATTGGGCAGTGGGCTACGATGCCTCGTTTCTTGCCTCCTGCGTGCTTGCGCTCCTCATCGGCAAGCAGATCTGGCCCGTGCTCCGCAGTGTACTCAAAAATCTGGGCGCATAGTTCTACCTCTGTCAGACCGTCGCGAAGCAACTTGCCCACTTCCTGGGTCATAAGCTCCGCCAAAGTTTCAGCATTTGAGCGCAATCCAGCGGCGATGTCGCGCAGCAAAGACGCTCGCTCTTCGTGTGACGTGGTCTTCCACTTCAGAAACGCAGTGTGTGCAGCTTCTACTTTCTGGAACGCTTCATCTGCACCCATCACATCGTAGTCTGCAATTTTCTTTTCTGTGGCGGGATTTACGGTGCTGATCTGGGACATTTTAACCCTTTCAAGGTTCGTTTGAATTTTAGCATCTCGTTAGACGCATGGTGCGCAGCAGTGGCGTACCGTTCGTCGGATGAACCTCTCAGGCGCAACACTCGTTCCATCAAACACTCTGGTTTCTTCAATAATTCAGATCACGAAGTTGCGATGTTCCTTCCGCGTCTCAAAAGGCCACTGGATATGCGCTCAACAGTGCCATCGCCAAGACCGCATTCCGTGTGCTATCGTTCCCAGAAATATGGAGTGACGATGTTTTCAGAAGACTACGGAGACTTAATACAGCAGCTTGATGTCTCCGGCTTCATGGATGCGATGCAGGATGAGGTGGCGATCCTCGATAGTTCTGGTGTTATCGTCGCGACCAACAAGGCCTGGCAGCAATTCAGCGCAGAGAATGGCGGTGAGGTGACCACTTCTTATGTCGGCTCGAACTATTTGGATATCTGCCGCAGCGCACAAGGCCCCTCCAGCGCCGAAGCGATAATTATTCCCGACGGGTTTTCAGATGTGTTGCGTACCGGCAAACAGTTCAGATGTGAGTATCCATGCGACAGTCCCAAAGTGAAACGATGGTTTGAACTCACAGCCAACCGACTTGAACACAACGGTGAGTATTACCTGCTCCTTCAGCACCGAAATATTTCAATTCGACACATCGAGCGTACTGAAATCGAGCAAGCGTTCATCAATTCCAATGCAATGGTAGCACTTGTCGCAACAACGTCCGATCCGATCCTGAGCTTCGATCTGGACGGCAAAATTACGACTTGGAATGGTGCGGCGGAACGGATGTACGGTTACACTGCAGCGGAAGCGCTGGGGCAATCTGTTGAGCTCTTGTATCCGGATAATTGGTCAAAACCGGTTACTTATTACCGCAATGAAGTTCTTGCCGGACGTTTGGAGAGCTTTGAGGCGACACGCGTCGCCAAGGACGGATCACTACACGAGGTTTGGATCAGCTGCGCACCAATTCGCAGCTCGGACGGTGATATCGTTGCAATTTCAAACATCCACCGGGATATCACAGAGGTCCGCAAAGCCGAAAAATCCCGCGATCTGATCGCACATGAGGTCATTCACCGCGCCAAAAATATGTTGAGTATCGTGATTGCCATACAGCGGCAGACCGCGCGAGTTGAGCATACCGTAGAGGGGTTCAAAAGCAGCTTCGAGGCGCGGCTACAGTCCCTATCCCAGTCGACAGATCTCCTCGTCAAGAATGCCTGGACAAGCGTTGAATTGACAGATCTGATAAATAGTCATCTTGAACCCTTCGTCGACCCCAATGAAAACTCATATACGACTTCAGGCCCATCACTCAAACTGCGTCCCCAAAGCGTTCAGGCAGTCGGAATGGCAGTTCATGAACTCGCAACAAACTCTGCCAAACACGGCGCCCTAATGCAAAGAGCTGGTAAGATTAGTATTAACTGGAAGGTGGTCGAGGGTGACGCTAGCCCAACGCTTCGCTTGTGTTGGCATGAGTCAGATATAGCGATAACTCAAAAACCTGAGCGCAAGGGTTTTGGCGGCACAGTTTTGACGTCGCTTGCACCGACGATGATCGGTGCGGATTCTTCTTACGATGTAGGCGAGCGTGAGATAACTTGGTCAATCACAATTCCCAACGATCATTTCGAAGTGAACCAGAGGGGAACATAGCGTATTTCCACTGATTTAGTTGATCTCGTGAGGCGCGGGGCACCTCATTGTGAGATACCACGCACTAACTACCGTCGACGGTTGCCCCACCACCGCCAAGCCTGCAAACCCAGATAGCCAATCAATACTCCCGCGCTAGCAATAGCCAGGTGGCGGGGGCGCATCCCCCGCCCTGCGGATGTGTTATCGTGATGAGAATACCGCTGATCCATAAGCCGCGTTCTGGCCAAAATCTGGCCGCGCAAATTCTCGGGTCTGCGGTCAAGCTTGCGCAGCCCGCGTTCATCAGAACGGTTCAGCTCGTCGATAGTTGCAATTAGTGATTTAGTCCGCTCCAGGCATTCTGAAAATGCCTTTGATGAGACGCCAAGGTGCTCTGCGACTAACTTTGCACGGGTGGCGGCAATCAAACCTCCCATGCCCTCCAGCGCCACATCGCATTCAGTGTCAAAACCCATTGAGCGGTCGTCGATATTGCTGGAACCCAAATGGATGACCGACGTATCGACAATCATGATCTTTGCGTGAACATAGATGGGCTCTTCCGCCGCGTTCACAGGATAATAAATTCGAAACCTGTCCTGATGATCAGCCGCGCGCAGGTTCTCAATCACCCGGTTGCGTAACACATGCATCGCATCATCCTCGAAATCAGATTGTGCCGACACCGGATTGATGATGATAACTTCCGGCCCGTTCTGCTCCTCCAGCCGTTGTTGCAACTTGTCACATATGGACTCGCCCGTGAAATACTGTGATTCAATGTAGATCATATCTCGTGCGGCATCGATACTGTCGAGGTACAAGCGCTCGATCTCGTTGATCAGGGGCGCACCATCGTAAGGCGGTTCGGTCCGCGCGATCGCGATCTCAATATCGTTCGCTTGAACGTTCAGGCCTTCGGGCCATAACGGCCTTTCTGCAATGGGGGGCCGCTCCAGTTTTTCGCCTGTTGCCCGCTCCCAACGCAAGCGCGACAGTTCCGCCAGTGCAGACGCTGCAGGCCCTGACATTGCAGATGTTGCATCGTGCCATGGCTGTGCCAGCGATCCGTCTTTGCAAACGCGTCGCGGATCAGCAGGTAGATGCTCTGACGTATCCCAACGGTTTTCGGTCGCGTCGATCCCACCACAGAATGCGAACGTATCATCGGCAATGACAATTTTCTGATGATGACAGGCGCCGAACGGATGATGTCCGTCCAATGCAAAATGAATTCGGTCACTGCCGAACATGCTCAACGCAACCGAAGGGCCCACCCGGCCAGGCGCAACCACAACAGCACCGTTCCATTTCAACATGTACACCTGTAGACTAGGTGTTCGTTCCACCACGGCCTCTAGAAACGCGCCCAACTGGTTCGGTAATCCGTCAGGGGCGCAGCCGTCTGCGTCACTCTCACTTGGTAGCATTTCGATTTCGAGATCAAAGTCCCAACCGATCAGCAACAGCTGCTTTTTGCTGCTGGAAATAATTTTGCGAAGATTCAGGAAATAGTCGGCACCGTCAATGATGATGGAGAAGTTTTCTGCTGTTTCTACACGCCAACAATTGATTTCGCGCTGGAAGAAACTTCCACCTTCAGGAGTTGTTTTGCTTTGATTATTCATCGCTATTCCATCTCTTTTCTACCACATCCTACTTTTAAAATCTCTCTCGGTACGGTCGGTTCTTCGCAAAAATATCTCATCCAATCCAGCGTCAAGAGGCGGAGTCCTGCAATATCGAAGTCAGGTGTCCATCTACTCCATCCGCGCCGCGATTTCATGGAGTGCTTTTGTGATCCGGCTCGTGACATAGGGCTTTGCGAAAAACGAAGACCCGACCGGCATAGCCGCTTCCTCTACGCTGACCGCTCCTGATGCAATGATTATCGCAACCGGAGGCCAACGATCACGTCCATATGCTGCCAATTTCAGCCCATCCATAGTTCCGGGCATGTCGATATCGGTAAACAAGATGCTAATGTCAGAATGTTTTTTCATCAAAGAAATGGCAGCATCTGCCGACGCCGCTTCGTAGACCATGAAACCTGCGTCTTCGATGATGTCTACAGCATCCATGCGAATGAGCACTTCGTCTTCCACAACAAGAACTGCTGGCAGCTTTCTATTTATCATAATCATAACTGCCTATCGTAATTGTACTGGATTTTCCCCGCACGAAACGCGGTGTCTAGTCAGTCAGTCCAGCTAATGGCGACCTGAGGTTAAATGCAAACCAACAGGGTCTTAAGAGAGTTCCTCTGTTCCGTCAAAATATCCCGCGAGTGCCTTCGATAATACGGCTACCAAAGCCGCGCCGTGAAGGAGTTTCGACAGCAGGACCGTCGCTTTCTGCCCAGACAAAAACAAATTCTTCACCACCGTCATTGCCTGCGATTATTTCAAAACGATTGGACACGAGAGCGGCATCCGAGCGTTATGCATACCTTAAGCTTGCCACAGGAGGTCTGCGCGAGGGGGCGGCTTGCGCGCTCAGCATGCACAGAGTTAGGCGCACTGCCTCTTACTGAAGTTGAGGAAATCTGGCACGGGCTAACCCCGCCTTAAGCCAACCTCTTCGGGTGGGCTTTGTTGCACAAATCCCATGAAGGATTCACTTCATGAATCCAGGATGATAGCTGCTGTGTATGAGCAGCTGGTCCCCTACAAAATACAAGACGACAAACTGGTCGTCATACAAG
>CANMZB010000055.1 GCA_947502265.1 uncultured Sulfitobacter sp. | reverse complement strand
GACCAGCTGCTCATACACAGCAGCTATCATCCTGGATCCATGAAGTGAATCCTTCATGGGATTTGTGCAACAAAGCCGTGTCGGATGTGGAAAATTTCACGCTGGATGTACTCGCTTCCGGGAATATCCTCCAGCTTGGTGATGTCCGGCAGGATCGGATAGCGTACAGATTGAAACGCGCGCGCGATCAGGGATGAGCAAATTGCGCGGGTGGGATCACCCGACCCTATTGAAAGCATCCGTCGACGCCAGCGGACCGGGACGGGTGGCGTCGGAAAGAAATAGCGGAACAAATCAAAAATATTGCGCAAGTCATATTTAAGGCCGACATTGTCCAACATGTATTGTGCAACGGCTTCACGATCGGTTTGAGCAAGCCCCTTTGCGCGACAAATGCGGGTATTGTAGCTGGCATATTTCGACAGCGGCACGCTGATGCAACCCTCACGTACGTCGACCTCGACGAGGCGGTGCGCTTCGCCACCGTCAGACCCGTTTGGTCCCGATTTGCCGACGTAAAGGGCTGCATGGGACCACGTTGACTGGGTGAGGTATTTGATTGCGCCTGAAATCCGTTCGCCGCCTTCAACCAAAAGCACGTCGCCGACTTCTAATGTTTGGCATAACGTCGCGAAGTCGGATGGCGTGTAGGGTTTGTAACCGGATACCGGTTGATTCAGTTTGCGCGCAAAATGCCGTCCGATACGCTCCAATACCGCATCACAGGCTGATTTTAATCCAGATGCCATTATGTGTCCTTTTGTAGCCAACCTTTACAGGACCATCGACACCCTCAAACGTTACAGTTGACGTGTACACACTCTTGTGACGCATATGCGCGCATCACACTTGCGCGACGCGGGCTTCATTTGTCTGGTATCAAGCCGCGAGGCGCGCATTCTGATATCGTACGTCTCCACTCGCGTTCGCACGTCCCTTAACAGTCTGGCACCGATGAGTATCAATGAGAGAAAGCAACGGCGTGATCGGGGACCCGCATTTCGAATAGTTATGCGATTTCTGGTCATAGCACTTTTGGTCTGGCTAACCCACCTTGCAATAGGTTGGACGATGGCGAAGATCGACGATCTGGAAAACGCATCCAGGGTGCGCATTGGCGTGCTTGGACTATTATTGCTGCTTTACATTTTATTGATGGCCGTTCCGTTTGTCCCCGGGGTTGAGATCGGAATTTCGTTGATGGTGCTCGAGGGCGGCGCTGTTGCTCCGTTTGTTTATGTCGCGACACTCGTTGGACTCTTGCTCGCGTTTGTCGTCGGCCGTCACGTCGATTGCGTCGTGTTCAAGCGTGTCATGACCGATCTACATCTCACCCGTATCAGCAATTTAATCGAGGTAATTGCGCCACTGGATGGCCCTCAACGGTTGCAATTGTTACATGACCGGCTGCCAAGCTGGATGCCGCCCGCCGTGATCCGGTATCGGTATGTTGTGCTGGCCGTTCTGTTGAACATCCCGGGAAACGCGATCATCGGCGGTGGCGGAGGGCTCGCCTTGGTTGCTGGTTTAAGCCGGCTTTATGCCTTTAGAGCGACAGTTTTAACCTTGGCGCTGGCTGTGTCGCCTGTGCCCGTCATGGTCTACTTCCTAGACTTTCATCCGTTCGGCTAAGGTCACTTGTCACGCAAATTATGAACCAGCGTTCGCGCCAGTCGTTGTCATAGTGTAAGCATTCCCAAAGATCATTGAAATGAATGGAACTTGGCTTGATGCTAGACCAAGATGCGAGTGACGCTGAAATCCTTCGGGGCCTAGCCGCCGACGATCGCGGTGCGTTTGAAACGCTTTATCGGCGGCACAATGCATCCATGGTTCGCGTGGCCTCGGCGATTTTGCGAAATCATGCGTCCGGCGAAGAGGTCGCGCACGAAACCTGGATCGCAGTGTTGCGAAATGTGGGCAAGTTTGAAGGGCGATCATCGCTTGCGGGCTGGATTCTCACCATTCTGTCGAACCGGGCGAAAACCCGTGTTAAACGTGACGGCCTTAGCGTGGCGCTTGATATGTCGGATCAGGGACAAGATGCTGACGACGCCTTTGACGGGCGCGGCAACTGGAAGAACCTGCCAGAGCTGTGGGACGAGATCACACCAGAACGTGTTGTCGCCGGTCGTCAGGTTATTGACCATGTCGCAGAAGCGATTGAAGCCTTGCCACCAGCACAACGCGCGGTTTTGGTGCTGCGCGGGCAGCAAGAACTTGAAGCGCAAGAGGTGTGCGAACTCCTTGAGATCACCGAAGGAAATATGCGAATTCTGTTGCACCGAGCCCGCCGCGCGGTACGGGACGCGATAGACGCTGCCACGACCTAAGGTCTGATCGTTTGGCGAAGTGAAAAGTAATTCAAGAAATTTTGTAACGAACAGAGAACTGGATTGTCTTCTTATCATAAGGCTCGACAAGGAATGGAAAAATGCTGAGTTGCCGTGAATTATCAGAACAGGCGGATGCGTTTCTGGACAAGGAAATGCCGTTTGGGAAAAGAATGCAGGTTCGCCTGCATATGATGATGTGTAGCGGCTGTAACCGGTTCGTTGGTCAGATGCGCACGACGCGCAACCTGATTACGACGGAGGCAAAAGGTAAAGCGGCGCACACCAGCGACGACACTACCGATATCGACAGCATCCTTGCCGAGTTTGACGAACTGAAACAGTCCAGTGGTCAAAATGATCCTGCGGCGCAAACAAAGGATCAATAAAATGACAAATCTCAATAGTGGCTTCATCGCAGGTTTCATCGCAACGGTCGTACTTTCGGTGTTGATGGTGATGAAAGGTATGATGGGCGTGATGCCAGAACTCGATGTGGCGGCGATGCTGGCCGGAATGATTGGCGCACCTGTCATGGTCGGTTGGATCGCGCACTTCGTGATTGGCACGGTCGCATGGGGCGGCGGTTTCGCGGTTCTTTATGAATATATTCCGGGCCGCAGCGCCATTCAAAAGGGTATCGTATTCGGCATAGCTGACTGGCTTGGCATGATGATTTTGATAATGCCGATGGCGGGCGCTGGCCTCTTTGGTCTGGGTCTTGGCATGATGGCTCCGGTTATGACGCTGGTTTTGCACATCATCTTCGGCGCGGTTCTTGGCGCAGTCTTTGCCAACCGCACGCAAGCTGAACTGGCACACTAACCCGAACCGCCTGCGCCGGTTTTTCGGCGCGGGTAATCGTGCGATCTTGCCCAATCGTCATAAGTCTTGTGCAGACGAACGCGCATGATCCGTGGCCTGCCGATCCCACATCGGCTTCAGGAGCATAGAGCTTGGCATAACACTTGTAGCCGTCCGCCTGAAGGAAGCCACGTGCATCCGCCAGATGGCTCAGGACGTGCTCTGCCCTCCAGTTGGGTGCAAGCCGATAAACGGCACCGGGTGGAGATGACCCCGCCCAAGGGCGCTGATCCAGCACATAGGCCCAGATCCGGCCTTGTCTGACGTCTTTGCCAAGCCCCATGTCGCGCAAGGAGCGATCCACCGCGCGGATCGGTGTGTCGTCGGCATACAGCAGATCGCTGGCCATGATGTCGGCCTCGATCAGCGGCGGCACGCCTCAACTCAACGGCAAGGTAGAGCGAACCCACCGTTCTGACGGGAAGAAGTTTTATCAGCTGCTCAGCTACAAGGGCGATGTCGATCTTGAAGCTAAACTGGACGATTGGGAGCGCTTCTACAATTTCCACAGACCACATGGTGCTCACAACGGAAAGACACCTTACGAAGCGCTCAGAGAAAAGCTATAATCTACAGAAGGGAAGTCTCACGAGTAGCCGCACCTTACAATCCCCGAACCAGCACTCACAAATGGCGCGGCCGTGATGACAACTTCGTCAACTCCTGTATCGGCGGTATCTTTGCCACCAATGTTTATGGAAAACAGCCCACAGTATAGACGGCCCAGTGTCTCAATTAAACGGATCAAGATATGAAAAAACTCAAAAGCGGGTTTCCGACCAGTATAAATTCGGTAGGCGAATTCATGGTTTTGATCGAGGCAAAAGGCATGATCGTGCATCTGCCCGGGGTTGCGACAATGTCGGGCACTTACACATGGAACAACAAACATGTTTGATGCAATGATCCAGCCTTTTCAAAAGCGCTTGCTTGACCAACCGGCAAAATGGCTGGTGGCACAGGGGGTCGGAGCGGATCAGATCACCCTTACCGGCTTTGCCATCGGCCTTCTTGCGCTGCCGGCGATTGCCTTTGGCGTATTTTGGGCAGGGTTACTGTTTCTCGCGTTCAACCGGCTGGCGGACGGGCTTGACGGGGCGGTCGCGCGCATCAACGGCGCGACAGATCGGGGGGCTTTTCTCGACATCGCGCTGGACTTTGTATTTTACGCAGTGTTTCCGCTGGGATTTGCCATTGCTGAACCTGAGAATGCGTTGCCAGCAGCCGTTTTGATTGCCGCCTTTGTTGGAACCGGGTCGTCGTTTCTGGCATTTGCTGCTATTGCGGCCAAGCGCGGCGAAACTACCGAAGAATTTTCAAACAAGGGCATCTATTACCTTGGCGGTTTGACGGAAGGTTTCGAGACGATCGCTCTTTTTGTACTCATGGTGCTATGGCCTCCTCTTTTTCCATTGCTTGCCTATCTTTTCTCGGCGGCCTGTGTCGTCACGACCCTTGTGCGCTGGACACATGGCTGGACCGCCTTCGCAGAAATAGACCTGAAAGAACAAGCACCACAAGACGGCCAAGAGGCACGGCCACTAACTCAATCAACTTCTACACAGGACGTTTCATGAAACATCTTCTCATTGCCGCGCTCGCACTTTCGTTTGGCACATCTGCACTGGCCGATTCAGGGGCAGATTCATTGACCGACTGGCAACAAACTCTTGATGAGGCGCGCGGGCAGACAGTGTGCTGGAATGCTTGGGGTGGCGACGCGCGCACCAATGCCTTTATCGCTTGGGTGAGCGATCAGACCGACGCGCAATATGGTGTGAAAGTAGAGCAGGTGAAGCTCTCGGACACGGCCGAAGCGGTGACGCGTGTTATTTCTGAAAAAGCCGCAGGGCGCGATCACGATGGTTCGATTGATATAATCTGGATCAACGGGCCGAACTTCCTGGCTATGAAAAAACAGGGTTTGCTGCATGGTCCCTTTGTGGCCAGCTTGCCGAATGCGCAGTATCTTGACCTTGGCCCGACTTCGGCGGCATCCGTGGATTTTACCGTGCCCGTTGAGGGAATGGAAAGCCCGTGGCGATTGGCCAAATTCGTCTTTACCTATGACAGTGTGCGGGTTTCTGATGTGCCACGCACTATGGCTGACTTTGTCGGCTGGGCCGCAGACCACCCCGGCGGCTTTACACATCCGGCCCCGTCGAACTTTATGGGGGCGACCTTTCTGAAACAGGCGCTGATCGAACTCGCGCCTGATGCGTCAGTGTTGCAAAATCCGGTCAGTGATGACGCCTACGAGATAGCGACGGCGCCGCTTTGGGACTGGTACGATGCGCTCCGCCCGAACATGTGGCGCGGCGGTGAAACTCTTCCCGAGAATGAGTCGATCCAGCAGCAGATGCTGAACGACGGTGAGGTCGACATCTCTATGTCGCTCGACCCCGCCTCAACTGCCGCTGCAATTGCACAGGGGCTTTTGCCAGAAACCGCCCGTGTTTTTGTGCCCGAAGGCGGCAGCATCGGCAACGTCAGCTTTGTGGCTATCCCCTATAATGCGGCGCATTCGGCGGGGGCCGAGGTCGTTGCGAACTTCCTCATCGCGCCCGAGACCCAAGCGCATATGCAGAACATTGATGTGTTGGGGTCTTTCTCCGTGTTGGACCCGTCCAAGCTTGATGCTTCCGCCCAAGCGACATTTGCCGCGCTGCCTGCATCTGATGCGCTTCCGACACTGGAAAGTCTGGGGCCAACTCTTTTGGAACCACATGCCAGTTGGATGACCCGCCTGACCAAAGACTGGGCGCGGCGCTACACCAAATGAACAATGACGGCCGTTACCTGCGTTTATCTGTCCTGATCTTTGTCGGTTTCGGTCTGATCTTGCCGATTTCGCTTGGGTTTTGGCAAACAGGGCGCGCCGCGTTTGGCCTGTTTCCCGCTTTGGGGCAGGATACACTTTCGCTTGCGCCATGGCGTGAATTGGTAACGCTGCCGGGGTTTGGCACCAGTTTGAGGCTTACGCTCGTAACCGGTATCGGCGCCACTGTGCTCTCGCTCATGCTCGCGACCGGGTTTTGCGCGGCGGTTCATTCGCGGGCAACACCGGGTGCGGGGGCGCGCATGCTCACACCGTTTCTTGCCATTCCACATGCGGCACTCGCCGTGGGATTGGCTTTTGTTCTTGCCCCGTCCGGCTGGATCGCCCGTGGGCTTGCCCCCTTTGTGGGGTGGGACCGCCCCCCCGACATAGCGAGCGTAAATGATACGTGGGGACTGGCCCTGATGGCTGGTTTGATGATCAAGGAAGTTCCGTTCTTGCTTCTCGTGATCCTCTCGGCGCTTACCCAGATACCTGTCGCCAAGCAGGTTACCGCTGGCCGCGCACTTGGCTATGGGCGCGGTATCGTCTGGATTAAAATTATAATGCCGCAGGTCTGGCCGCTCATCCGGCTACCTGTCTGGGTTGTGCTTGCTTATGCACTTTCGGTCGTTGATGTCGCCATGATCCTCGGGCCGTCCAACCCGCCCACGCTTGCTGTCGCCATCACACGCTGGTTCAATGCTGCTGATCCGGGTCAGATCCTGCCTGCCTCGGCGGGTGCAATCCTGCAAGCGCTGATCATAACGCTTGGCATTGCGGCCTTTGTGCTGGGTGAATTGCTTATGCGCCGCGTCGGGCGGTGGTGGTTACGACGGGGGGGGCGCGGGCTTTCGACGGAGCCGGGTTTGCATCTGGCAAGCCTCGCAACTGTCATTATGATGGGAATTGGGATGCTGGCCATGGTCTCGCTTCTGATCTGGTCACTGGCGTGGCGCTGGTCCTTTCCACTAATCCTGCCAGAGAGCTGGTCCTTGCGGCCATGGACCAACAGTTCAAGCGGATGGCAACGCGCACTGAGCAACACAGTTTTTCTAGCGATAACGACAACGGTGCTTTCGGTTGCGCTGGCGATTACATGGCTCGAAGGAGAAGACCGCGCACGGCGGGGGCGGGCGGCATGGGCAGAGGCGTTGATCTATCTTCCACTTGTGATCCCGCAGATCGGGTTTCTCTACGGGCTTAACATCGCCTTTTTGCAAATTGGCATTTCGGGCGGCATGAGCGCCGTGGTCTGGGCGCAGGCAATCTTTGTCTTTCCCTATGTGATGATTGCCTTGTCAGATCCGTGGCGCGCACTTGACCGCCAACATGTAAACAGTGCAGCAGCCCTCGGCGCCGGCCCGTTTCGTCGCCTTTTGCAGGTTAAGCTACCGATCTTGCTCCGTCCGATCCTGACCGCAGCAGCTATTGGCGTGGCGGTTTCTGTTGCACAATACCTGCCAACCCTGTTCATAGGTGCGGGGCGCATAGCAACGCTCACGACCGAGGCTGTCACCCTCTCCTCCGGTTCTGACAGGCGTGTCACCGGGGTTTATGCCACATTGCAAATAGTACTGCCGTTTGCGGGCTATTTGGCCGCGTTCCTGATACCCGCATTCCTACACCGCAACCGCCGCAAACTGAATGGAAGCACCCAAGCATGAGCCTCGACATAACCTCCCTCTCACTGCGCACGCCTGCTGGAGAACTGTTGTTCGCGCCGCTCACACTAAGCGTGCTGCCGGGCGAGATTGTGACTCTGATGGGACCGTCCGGTATCGGAAAATCAACCTTGCTAGATGCAATCGGCGGACATCTGGCGCATGGTTTTTCGTGTTCTGGTACGATAAAACTCAATGGGCGTGAAATAAGCACACTACCAGCTGAAACGCGTCTTGTCGGGCTGATGTTTCAGGATGCCCAGTTGTTTCCGCACCTATCGGTTGGAGACAACCTCGCATTCGGATTGCCTGCCCATATCAAAGGGCGCGTCTTGCGCCGCAATGCTGTGGAAACGGCGCTGAAGCAGGCTGGTCTGGTAGGTCGTTACGAAGATGATCCCGGCGCGCTTTCGGGTGGTCAGCGTGCGCGCGCAGCACTTATGCGCACCTTGTTGGCCGAGCCAGAGGCGGTCTTGCTCGACGAGCCCTTCTCCAAGCTCGATGCCAGCCTGCGTGACGAGATACGCAGCTTTACCTTTTCCCATATTGCAGCGCGCGGCATTCCGGCACTCATGGTCACTCATGATGGAGCCGATGCCAATGCGGCAAGGGGAACAGTGGTTGCGTTGAAAAAACTGGAGAGTGAATAGTCACGCAATTAACCATCGCGCGCTCCGACACGCCATGACGATTTAATAATGCTGATCACGAGAGATTAACAATTCACCAGTTCGCACCTTCACCAGGTGATAGTTGACGGCCCAATCTCGCCGCGCTCGGCGCAGGCTTTGCGCCAGCAATAAAAACTGGCGCGACCGATCCCAAAATAACGGCAGATTTTGGCAACATCGCCGATCTCTTCTGCGTATCGCAGTATCCGCAACTTGTGTTATATCTCGCGTTGATCTTTGTTCCTGGTCATCTCCTTCTTCCCAGTTCGGGGAGGTTGAAGGAAATCTCTCGCGAGTAACGGCATATCTACAGCCTAGGGTCAGGACTCATAACCAGAATATAACTGTTGCGGCGAGAGCGATTGCTGACAGGAATACCTTCGGGCATCTGTCGTAGCGGGTAGCCACGCGCCGCCAGTCTTTCAGGCGGCCAAACATGATTTCAATCCGGTTACGTCTTTTGTAGCGACGCTTGTCATATTTGACTGTCTTGTCGCGTGACTTACGTCCGGGGATGCAGGGCGTTATGCCCATATCCACAAGGGCTTCGCGAAACCAATCCGCATCATACCCTCGATCACCCAAAAGCCAGTCCGCTGCTGGCAGGCTGTTCATAAGAGCTCTCGCTCCAGTATAATCGCTAACCTGACCAGTGGTCAGGAAAAACCGGATCGGTCGGCCAATTGTGTCAGTTACGGCATGCAACTTTGTGTTCATACCACCTTTGGTCCGCCCAATCATACGTCCACGCCCCCCTTTTTGACCCGTAGGCTCGAGGCCGTGCGATGTGCTTTGAGGTAGGTCGCGTCAATCGAGATCGTCTTGTTGTCGGGGGCTTCGGCAGACAGCCCTATCATGATCCGCGCGAACACTCCCATGTCGCTCCATCGCTTCCAGCGGTTGTAGAGCGTCTTATGAGGACCATATTCCTTCGGTGCATCACACCACCGCAAGCCGTTGCGATTTATGAATATAATACCGCTCAACACGCGGCGGTCATCAACGCGCGGCACACCATGGCTCTTCGGGAAATAGGGCCGAAGCCGTGCCATTTGATCTTCGCTCAGCCAGTAAAGATTGCTCATAAAACCCCCTCAATTTGGGAGTTTGAATCATACAGGCCGGATCGCCTCAAGTGGATTAATGGGTCCTGAGCCTAGCGGCAATAGCCTCGTGACATTTACGGGTATCATACGCCCCATCTGCAGTGACGCTGCCGATGTCTTGGTTGGG
>CANMZB010000054.1 GCA_947502265.1 uncultured Sulfitobacter sp. | reverse complement strand
TCTCCCGGCATAAATGCCGTGCCGGGTGACGGCTCCCGTATCGCACAAGAGCCACGCAATGGATAAGACAAGCGGGAGATGAGACAGACAACTTCCGACTGCTGAAATTTCTTCTGGCTGGCTGTCAAATATTTCGATTTTTTGTGTTGATCCGACCCTCACCGAGCACCAAATTGCGACTAATTGCAGCAGCCGGAAGTATCTCGCTATTTGGCGACCTGCGAAGGAGCACCGTTTTTCCAATTCTCCCAGCCGGAGACAATCCTATCTACCAGCGGCGCACCCACCAGGGTTATGTTCTGGACAGTTTCAGCGAAGCCGCCAGCGGTTTCACCCGGTGCAGGGTCAAGATGCTGAAGTGTGGTTTCGTCGGGATTCCCCTGATCGAAGTTTACAGCTCCTCGCACGCTGACAATCCGGTCGGTCCCGTGCTGCCGATCGATGACAAGAGCGATAGCAGCAGCCTCCATTTCGGTGATCAGATAATCATCCGCTCCATAGAGCTGGGCCATGTATTGAGCCTCGTTTGAGAGTCCGGGACCGTGGAAAAACGTATCTCCCGTCATGTGCGTCCCAGTCTTTACACTGGGGGCTGCCTGAGCCGCAACGTCGGGATAGCGCTGACGATACTTCTGCGCCGTTTCGGAGTCTTGCATTTCAACATCTTCGGACAAAGCGACGCCCCAAGCCACCAAATCCGGGTTCATTTCAAATAGGCGGTAAGTTTCGTAACCCTTTCGGGGTATGAACACTGGCGCGCCAGGTTCCCCTTCGTCTGGTGCCCATCGGTGGCCGAGATCATAGTCCACAAGCCAGGTACCCCAGACGACGTCACCAATAGTGCCTCTTGACGGCGGCGTTCCCGCAACGCCTGAAAGAACATAATAGGCATCCGAAAAATCGTATCTTGCATCTAGAAGGATCGCTTGCATGGACGCAGATGAATTGACTTTTCCCATGCCAAGGACGGACCCACACACGCCATCATCATTGCAATGCACTGGCCGGAAGGCACCTAAGACATCCTGCGGTTCGGTGTCGATCCAGTACTTGTCGAACCAATGCTGAAATTCGCCTGCACGGTCGCCAGTATTGTCACCGATCTCGAACATTGAACCGATAAAGACTTTAACTTTGACCGGTTCGGCGGAGGAAACCGTAGCAGAGAGGGCTGTCATTGTCAGGGCAGATAGGCCCCATTTGCACAGATTAAACATAGCGTTTCCTTTGCAGCACTGGTTTTGGTGCCTTTATAGCATTGGCCGATCTCTACAGCAAACCCAAGAAGTTGCGACCGGACACATCTGAAGCGATGGTACGGCAAGAAGAGAAATTCAACTTGTCTAAGCTCGGGACCAATATTCTGAGAACGTTACTCCAATCAGAAAAAAATTCTCGTGTCACATAAAAGTTGACCACAACTGACCTGTCGTCCGTGCAACGATTGTAACTTTTATTTTGGACGTTATGTGCCGCTCAACGCAAAGGAGAAAATCATGAAATACGCAATCGCAATGGCGGCGCTGGCTGCGTCAACAACTTTTGGTGCGGCTCAGGCAGAGACGCTGAATGTCGGGATGTCTGGCGGCTATTTTCCGTTTACATTCGTCAAGCTGGACGTGTTGCAGGGTTTTGAGGTCGATTTCATCAATGCAATTGCCGAAGAAACCGGTGATGAAGTGAATTTTGTCACGATGTCCTTCTCGGGCCTGATCGGTGCCTTGGAGGCCGGTCGAGTTGATACTATTGCCAACCAGATCACAATCACCCCCGAGCGTGAGGCAAAGTTCTCCTTTTCGCAGCCCTATGTATTTGATGGCGCACAGATCGTCGTCAAAAAAGGAAATGAAGGTTCAGTTGCAAGCGTTGCAGATCTGAGCGGCAAGTCCGTAGCCGTTAACCTTGGTTCGAACTACGAGGAACTGTTGAACGAATTACCGAACGCCGCAGATATTGATATCCGCACTTACGACAGCAACATCGCGCAAGACACCGCACTGGGGCGCGTGGACGCGTTTGTCATGGATCGAGTTTCGTCCGCGCAATTGATTGCAGAAAGCCCGCTGCCACTGGCATTGGCAGGCGCACCATTCAGTGAAATCCGCAATGCTTTGCCATTCCGGAATGATAAAGAAGGACAGGCTTTGCGGGATCGGTTCGATGCTGCGATAACGACCCTGCGCGAGAATGGCACCTTGGCTGAAATTTCCGAAAAATGGTTCGGTACAGACATCACGGCTGCGCAGTAATCCCATGGAGGCCTTGGATCTTGAATATATGTGGGCATTGGTGCCGATCCTTTTGGGATACGTGCCACTGACCCTTTTCATGGCGTTGATCGGCATGTTCTTCGCGCTGGTTCTCGCCTCGCTCATGGCGGTGGAGCGGGTGTTCCGCGTGCCGGTTCTTGATCTTTTTGTAAGGCTTTTCATCAGCTTTTTCCGCGGTACGCCGTTGCTGGTTCAGCTTTTCCTGTTCTATTATGGGCTGCCGCAGGTCCTGTCCGTCCTAACCAACATCAACGGTGTAACTGCAACGATCATGGGGCTGACGCTGCACTTCTCGGCCTATATGGCCGAGAGCATACGCGCGGCAATTCTTGGTGTGGATCGCAGCCAGTGGGAAGCGGCTCAGGCGGTTGGGATGACCCAAGGCCAGATGATGCGGAAAATTATTCTGCCACAAGCTGCGCGTGTTGCTGCACCCACGTTGGTAAACTACTTCATTGATATGATCAAAAGCACATCGCTCGCCTTTACGCTTGGTGTGACCGAATTGATGGGCGCTGCGCAAAAGGAAGCGGCGGGCAGTTTTCTCTACTTCGAGGCCTTCCTTGTGGTCGCCGCGATCTACTGGATCATGGTTGAGGTGTTGGCCTTTGGGCAGCGTCATCTGGAAGTATATTTGAGCAAGGCACATGCAAAATGAAACATACTTCTGGCATTTCCATTGCAGGTTTGAACAAGACGTTTGGCGCGGCACAGGTCCTCAAGGACATCTCGTTTGAGATTGCCGAGGGTGAGCGGGTTGTCATCATTGGGCCATCGGGCACAGGTAAATCCACCTTGTTGCGATCGCTGAACTTTCTGGATCGCCCTGAAAGTGGCAGGATCCGCATTGGTGATCTGGCGGTCGAGGCTGATAAAGCATCGCGCGCCGACATCCTCGCCCTGCGCAGGCGCACGTCTTTCGTTTTCCAGAACTATGCGCTTTTTGCCAATAAAACGGCTCGCGAAAATATCACCGAAGCCTTGATCACGGTAAAGGGAATGTCGAAGACCGACGCAAATAACCGCGCCGATGCAATCTTGCTGGAAACGGGGTTGGCAGAAAAGGCCGATGCATTTCCAGCAGCACTTTCTGGCGGACAACAACAACGTGTTGGCATTGGCCGTGCGATGGCATTGGACGCCGATTTGATGCTATTTGATGAACCAACATCAGCACTTGACCCTGAGTGGGTCGGGGAGGTTCTGGATCTGATGCGCAGGGTTGCGGAAAAACGACAAACCATGCTGATTGTGACCCATGAAATGCAATTTGCACGTGAGATTGCGGATCGTATCATCTTTATGGATGGCGGGAAAATTATTGAGCAGGGACCGCCCAGAGCTTTGCTTGAAGACCCCCAAGACCCCCGTACCAAAGCTTTTCTGCGGCGCGTTGTCTGAACCATATCCATTATAGGGGGCCTTACGCTTTGTGTGTCCTTCATTTTCTGGACGCGCATGTGAATGCTGCACCATGTATGTGATGCAGCTTTCGGTTGGATGAACGACCTGCCATATTGGAACTGAGTTAAGTAGGTAGGATCAGCGCATGCTGCTTTGCAGAATGCTTGAAAATCGCTTTTGCCGGGGCGCACAATAGGGAACTATCTACCTAACCAGTTGTTGTTTCGCGAAGGAGCGAGAAATCAATGAATTTTTCACGCACAAGTAAATCACGTGGCGCTGGTTCACCAGATGTTACTGGATTTTACGATGATGACACGGGCAGCGTCCAGTACATCGTGTCCGACCCAAAGACGAAAAAGGCGGCTCTTATTGATGTGGTTCTCGGTTTCAGCCCTGAAAGTGCGTCAATAAACACGGATAACGTCGACGCGATCATACAATATGCAGAATCCGAGGGGCTTGAGATTGTCTGGATATTAGACACCCATCCTCACGCCGATCATCTGATGGCATCTTCGATGCTCAAAGACCGGTTGAAAAAACCTAATGGCATTGGCGAACGCATCACCGAAATCGCAGATCTCTGGCGCGATTATTACAATATGCCCAATGCTTTTGATCCCAACGCCGACTTTGACCACCTGTTCGGGGATGGCGATACATTTGAACTCGGGGATTTGCCGGTCCGGGTGATGTTGTCTCCGGGACATACCCTTGGCTCTATCACTTATGTTGTCGGTGATGATGCCGCCTTTGTGCATGACACGTTCATGCAGCCCGATGTGGGAACCGCGCGCGCGGACTTTCCCGGTGGAACGGCTGCTGAGCTATATGATTCATTGCAGGATATTCTGAATCTCCCAGATGACACCCGCCTGTTCGTTGGCCATGATTACGGCACAGACGACCGTCAAGAACCGGCATGGGAATCGACCGTTGGCGAACAGCGCAGACAAAATGCACACATCGGCGGCGGCGTATCTAAAGAAGTGTATGTCGAGCGGCGCGAAGCACGGGACAAGACGCTCGCCCTGCCGGACCGGATGCTGCACGTTTTACAAATGAATTTGCGTGCGGGTCGATTGCCCGCACCGGAAACCGGAACGAAACGGTATCTGAAAATTCCCTTGAACCAATTTTAAGGAGCGAAAAAATGAAAGCTGAGAAAACAGAAAGCGGTGTTCTTGAACACTGGACACCCCAGGACGTGAAAGACGCGTTTGATCGCAATGAAATTGTCCTGATCGACGTGCGCACGCCACAAGAATACAGTTTCGAGCGCATCGACGGTGCGATGCTCGCTCCGATGCAGGCGTTCCAACCGAACCACATGCCCAGCCAGTCCGGAAAACGGATCGTCTTTCACTGCGGTTCAGGCGTAAGGTCAAGCAAGGTCGCCAAGCAGTGCCTTGCCAACACCGGGGACAGGATCGCCCATATGGAAGGCGGGTTCGCAGCGTGGAAAGAGGCCGGGTTTGACTATACCGGAACAGATGTATCCTCCGGCGCCCCTAAAAAGATGAAGAAAACTGCTGGTTAGGCGTATACATGCTTTCACCGACAATCATCTGCTTACCATCGAATGAGGGCAGCCGCAAAAATAGGCGCTCTAGCTGCCCGCGCAACTGCGTCACATTGGAATCCGGAACACCTAGGAGCACAGCATGGATTTGAGAAACAAGCGCGTCATTGTCACCGGTGGCAGTGACGGGATCGGTCGGCACATCTGCCTGAAACTGGCGGCGAATGGCACTCGACTGGCTATTCTGGGTCGAAATGCTGAGCGGCTTAAAAAAGTGGAGGCTGAGTGTTTGGCCGCTGGCGCTGTCAAAGCCGTTGGTATCTCGTGTGATATCCAGAACCCCGCTGAAATAAATACGGCCGTGTCAAAAGTAACCGACGCCTTCGACGGGCTCGATATCTTGATCAACAATGCAGGCATCTGGCACAAGACGGGGCCGCTCGATACGATTGTGCCGGACATGCTTCAGGCAACAGTGCAGACTAATCTGACGGGTTTGATGCAGATCACACAAGCGGCCATTCCGGCGCTGAGGGTGAATGAAGAAAGCATCATATTGAATGTCGTCTCTAAGTCGGGTGTTGTCGCGCAGGCCGGGCAATCTGTGTACACTGCTACCAAATATGGGGTGCGCGGATTTACGGAAGTGTTGAGAGTAGACGAGCAAGACACAGGCGTGCGCGTCGGCGGCGTTTACCAGTCTGGCACCAACACAGAAATGTTCGCCAAGGCAGGGGAGGATGTTCCCAATCAGATATTCACCGAACCCGATGATTTGGCGGATGTGGTGGTATTTGTCCTCACACGGCCACCTAAGTTGTGGATTCACGATATCCGTATTGAACTGTAACCGAACCGCGTTTCGCCTGCAGGGCTTGTTGGCTGAATTTAGAAAGCCATGGTCTCGGATAAATCTCTGACCGGATTATTTGTATCGCCTGCCTGCACAGAATTAACACGCCATTCCAAGGGATTGGCGTGTGCTTTACAAAGCGTTTGTTATGTTCAATCTCACTTTAGTCGGCGCTAAATGATTAATTCCGAGTCCGACAGTTATTCCGGACAAAAGTATGCCTATGGCTTGGTTGAAAGCACGGCGAGGGAACCAAATGCTATGCTTGCGAGTTGAACCGCTTAGATAATGATCGTTACAGCAGACTAAGCTACAGGGAGCAGATTCATGATCCAGCGAGATAGGACGACCGCGGCAACACTCACGCGCCGGGGGCTGCTTTGCGGGGTTTCGGCTGCGTCGGTGTTGGCGCTGACGCAAACACCAAGTCGCGCGTACGCCGCAAATCTGGATATCGATGCATTTCTTGCTCTGTCGAAAAAACTGGTTGGACAGGATGACCTATCTGAAGACATCGCGAATGGGATGCTCAAGGCATTTGCTGTCGCTGGTCATAAGGATGAAATTTCCGCGCTGTCCGAAGGCACTGGCGATGACGCGATTGCTTCGGCGATTGTGGATGCCTGGTATACTGGCGTCTCGCCAAATCCCGATGATCTGGCCGTTCTGACCTATACTGATGCCTTGGTCTGGCAGGCGATGGATTACACCAAACCGATGGCCTACTGCGGCGGCACCATGGGTTATTGGGCTGAACCGCCCGAGGTCTGATCCACGGCGTTTCGTTCGAAGTTCTACATTTAAGACCTAAGGAAATTTGGTAATGGCAAATGATATCACGACAGACATATTGATCATCGGCACAGGCATCGCCGGAGCGATTGCAGGAGCGAAGCTGGCGCAGAAGGGACTGAAGGTTGCCTTTCTGGAAAGCGGCAAGCGGATTGACCGGTTTGATGCAGTCGAGACATTCTGGGACGCCAAGATTAAAGTGCCGGAATCTGCTTATCCAAATGATCCGACGGCGTCACATCCCGTTAGCCACAAAATCGAGGACTTTTATCAGCAGATGGGCCCGGAAAATTTCAAGTCCACTTATATCAAAGTCGTTGGTGGGACGACATGGCATTGGCTCGGGACAACGTTGCGCAATGTACCTGCTGATTTCAAACTGAAGTCGCTCTATGGCCATGCAGTTGACTGGCCCTTTGATTATGACGCGTTGGAGCCGTTTTATCTGGCGGCAGAACAAGAGATCGGCGTCGCAGGGGACAGTGCCGAGGATCTGGGTTCACCGAGATCAGGCGACTTCCCAATGCCTATGATCCCAATGACATATCTGGACAAGCAATTTGCCACAGCTCTGGACGGCTCGAAGTATCAGGTTCGCAGCACACCGCAGGGGCGTAATTCGACCTTTCACGCTGATCGCCCCGAATGTTGTGGCAACGCATCTTGCATTCCGATTTGTCCAATTCAGGCCAAGTACGACGCGACTGTTCATGTGAAGCAGGCTGAGGATGCTGGTGCAGTCGTTTATGATCAAACGACTGCGACACGCCTGAACCTCGGCGCAGATGGTCAGATCGCGTCGGTCGATTTTCGCCGTGCGGACGGCAGCACCGGAACAGCTACCGGCAAGGTGGTCGTCGTCGCTGCTCACGCGATCGAGACGCCACGATTGTTGCTGAATTCCGCACAGGACGGGGCGGAAAATGGAATTGCCAATAGCTCTGACCAAGTCGGACGCAATCTGATGGACCACCCCAGCAAGCTTAGCTGGGCGGAGGCACCAGAGCCAGTCTGGCCTTACCGCGGTCCGCTTTCCACCTCCGGGATCGAAAATGTGCGCGATGGCGAATTTCGTAAAGATCGCGCAGCGTTCCGGATAGAAATAGGCAATGACGGCCACAGCTGGCCAACAGGCGCGCCATTGTCAACGGCGTCCGATCTTGCGCAATCAGGATTAAGGGGAGAAGAGCTTGACGCCGCGATCAAGGATAAGACATCACGGCATATCCGCCTCGCTTCGCTGGTCGAGCAATCTCCCGATGCAGAAAACCGCGTGACACTTGACCCTGACAAGAAAGATGCAAATGGTATGCCTTTGCCACGCATTCACTTCGATTACTCCGAATACACGCGCGGCGGATTGGACGCAGCGCAAGAAGCACATGATGAGGTGTTTGCTGCTCTTGGAGCGACCAACGTAAACCATTCACCGGATATTCAAGGCGCTGGCCATGTTATTGGAACTGTGCGTATGGGCACAGATGCAACGAGCGCAGTCGTAGACTCCGATCTGCGCAGCTTTGACCATCGCAATCTGTTTCTATTGGGGTCGGGGACTTTCCCAACATCGGCCACTGCCAACCCAAGCCTCACCATCGCCGCCTTATCGTTGCGTGCGGTAGATGCGATTGCCGCAAGTGTTCGATAGCGGTGAGCACGCTTCGGGCTCGCTTGAATGCTGTCGGTTTAAGAGACATCTGCTGCCGGTTTAACAATATTGATACTTGGTCCTCGTCGGTCCGCAGAAATGGATCAGGCCTTGGCAAAGTGGCCTTCATTATGCTTTCTGTGCCGCTCTTGCGGCGTGACACCCGTTTTCGGGCGGACTCGTCCTAATGCCATCAACTTTCGTCGGGTCATTCCTTAACAAGTTGATCCACCTTAACTACCGGGCCGAACTCCCGCGACCAGCTCTGACTGCCGTCATCGTGAGATGCAGCGGCGACTATGTCCGCAGCGCCGTCCGTTAGGGGATATCCGTTCAGCGCGTGTAGCAAGGGCTTCGTCTGGTGGATGATTGGGAAACGTTTCTATTCGGAATCCGCTTCCGATGACGGTCTCGGCCCCAAAAAATTTCCTAAAACAGCCATGCTTGGCACGTTGTTGCAGATTACCTTGAGAAACAGCAAGAAAGGGACTGCCATCAACGCACCCGGAACACTCCAGAGCCAACTCCAGACAATGACGGTCAAGAAGACACAGACCGTGTTCATCTCAAGTCGGCGGCCAAGAATATTTGGCATGACAAACTGCCCTTCCATCGAGGTAAGCGTCATATAAAGGGCTGCGGGGAGAAGACCTGGCCCAAGATTGTCGAAGCTGAGAATGCCGAAAGCGGCGACCAGAAATGCACCGGCCACCGCACTAACAAAAGGCAAAAATTTCAAGGCAAAGGCGAGGGCGCCCCACAAGAGTGGATTTGGCAGGCCAACAAAATACATCGCGATCGCAATACTGGCTCCAAGCCCCGCGTTGATGACGGTGATCGTCAAGAACTACCTGAAGATTTGTTGCTCGATATCACGTGCGGTTCGGATGGCCCGGCGTTTATCGGAGAAATTCGGGAAAGTTTTTACCAGTTTGACGTAGAACAGATTTCCAGATGCCAAAATGAATATCGCCAAAATCAGGCCGACAATAGTGAGCCCCATAAAGCTGGCCACTGCCGGCGGCAAAGGCCAAGAGACCTGGCTGCTCAAGGGTGACTGAACCGCCCCGAGTTTACCGCAGAGTGTTTGGTTCGAATGTTATGCTGCTTTTTCATGTGGGTTCAAGGTTTCATAAAACATCTCCTCTGCTTCATGCGGCGTGATATATCCAATTGCGCTGTGCAGGCGCTTGGTGTTGTGCCAATCGACCCATTTCTGGACCTGTCACGGTTTGATGCCGCTCCTTTGATAGCATTTACTGCAACAAAGGAGACGAACTACGGGACTGAAACGGAGGGACGAATTCCGCAAGGATGCGGTGCGCATCGCGCTGACCAGTGGGCTTGCACGCAAGCAGGTGGCTGATGATCGTGGTGTCGGAATGTCGACGCTGAACAAGTGGATTGCAGCACACCGAGATACGGACGTGGTATCGCAAGAGGGTTTAGGCCTTGACCTGCCCCCCGAAACTTCCCTCACTTTAATGTAGAGTTTGCTCAACCTTCGAAGGAGTAAACAAATGCG
>CANMZB010000053.1 GCA_947502265.1 uncultured Sulfitobacter sp. | reverse complement strand
GGAAAAGCCCCGTCGCCTTCGAACGGAAAGTGGCTTAAAGGAGCACTTGGGGCGGCACAAAAGTGCGACAGGTCCACGGCAAGTGATCGAACAGGTCGCCTATACCTGGTTCAACCGCTTCACCGCCCTGCGCTTCATGGATGTGAACGGCTACACGACCGTGGGCGTTGTGTCCCCGGCCGGAGATCAGACGCGGCCCGAACTTCTGGCCGAAGCGATGGCAGGCAACCTGCCCGAGGGCGCGCCGGGCAGCATCGCGGCGCTGCTTGATGGCCGCACCCCGTCGTCTGACCCGCAGGCCGAGGCCTATCGCCAGCTGCTGGTCCATACCTGCAACCAGTGGCACGGGCCTATGCCGTTCCTCTTCGAGGAAATCGACGACTACACCGAACTGCTGATGCCCGAGGATCTGCTGTCGCAATCCTCGATTCTTGCCGAGCTGCGCAAGGTCATGACCGAAGACGCCTGTCAGGACGTTGAGATCATCGGCTGGCTCTACCAGTTCTACATCTCGGAGAAAAAGGATCAGGTCTTCGCGGGCCTCAAGAAGAACGTCAAGATCACGGCCGAGAACATCCCCGCCGCGACGCAGCTGTTCACCCCGCACTGGATCGTCCGCTATCTGGTGGAGAACTCGCTGGGGCGGCTCTGGCTGCTCAATCGTCCGGGGTCGAAGCTGGCCGAGCAGATGGACTACTACATCGCGCCCGAAGAGCCCGAGACGGACTTCCTGAAGATAGGCAAGCCCGAGGAGATCAAGGTCTGCGATCCGGCCTGCGGGTCGGGGCACATGCTGACCTATGCCTTCGACCTGCTCTACGCGATCTACGAGGAAGAGGGGTATGAGGCCGACAGGATCCCCGCGCTGATCCTGACGCACAACCTGACCGGGGTGGAGATCGACGACCGCGCGGGCGCGCTGGCAGCCTTTGCGCTGGCGATGAAGGCGGCGGCGCGGCTGGGGCGGCGGCGGTACCTGCGGATGGAGGCGAAGCCCGACATCGTCGTGCTGCAGAACGTGACCTTCACCCCGGCCGAGATGCAGGACGTGGCCGCCGTGGTGGGGCGCGACCTGTTCACGGATGAGTTGCGCGAGACACTGTTGCAGTTCGAGCAGGCCAAGAACTTCGGCTCTCTGATCGTGCCGAAGCTGCGCGATCCGGCAGAGACGCTTCGGGTGGTCGAGGCCCGGGATTTCGGTGGCGATCTGCTGTTGAAGGAGGTGCAGGAGCGCGTCGTCGCCGTGCTGCGGATGGCCGAGGCGCTGTCGCCGAAGTATCATGTGATGGTGGCCAACCCGCCCTATATGGGTAGCCGGAGCATGAACAAAACCCTCGACGGTTTTGCAAAGACGAGCTTTCCTCTGTCCAAATCGGATATTTACGCGATGTTCATAGAGCGCGGAAGGAAAATAACTAAAGAACGCGGTTATCTTGCATTCATCAGCATGCAATCTTGGATGTTCTTATCTTCGTTTGAAAAATTGCGAACTTGGCTGCTTTCTAACTCAAACATCGCGAGCATGGCTCATCTGGGCGAGAGGGCATTTGACTCAATTGGTGGCGCGGTAGTTTCCACAACTGCATTTATTGTCCAAGCGCTTCGCGATCCTAATGCCGTGGGCACATACGTCAATCTTACAAGCGGAAAGAACGAGGCAGAAAAATCGCGGATGCTTCAACGTGCCGCTTCCGGCCAAGATACCGGACATGTTTACAGAACGACCGATAACAACTTCGAAAAAATCCCGGGAAGTCCTATCGCATACTGGGCCAGTCAACCAGTAATCGATGCATTTAATTCATGTGAGGGAATTTTAGATAAAGTCACCACAGCATACGGCTTGATTACGATGGACAATAATAGGTTTGTTCGTGAGTGGCACGAAGTGAGCTCACAACATGTCTTCATTGATCTGGACGATGGAACAGACTGGGTGCCCTACAATAACGGTGGCGCGTTTAGAAAGTGGTTCGGCAATCATGAGAATGTTGTTCGCTGGAAAAACGATGGACAAGAAGTCAAACAATACGCTCAAGAGAAAAATGGAAGCATCTCAAGAACGGTAGTTGGACAAGGCCACTACTTTAAGGCAGGAATATCTTGGAATGCAATTTCCACTGAAAAAATTGGCGTGCGCCAAGTTCCATCTGGTTTCATTTTTTCGAATGCAAGCATGTGTGCATTTGGAAGCCACGACGAGTTGAGAACTGTTTGCAGTGTCCTAAATTCAAACACTGCACCACATTTCTTACGAATTCTCGCGCCTTCGGTTAATTTTGGCGCATTACAGATCGGAGCAGTTCCGTTTCCGGAAACAACGAGTTCAGGCGTAATTTCGAGCAACTTTGATTGGTGTTGCGCCACGGCCAAATCCGACTGGGACGCGTATGAAACCTCCTGGGATTTCACCACACTCCCGCTGCTCCAACCCGACCACCGGGCCGAAACGCTGGAGGCCACCTACACCACCCTCCGCGCCCATTGGCAGTCCATGACGGACGAGATGCAGCGGCTGGAGGAAGAGAACAACCGCATCTTCATCGACGCCTATGGTTTGCAAGACGAGCTGAACCCCGAGGTGCCTCTGAACGAGATCACCCTCACGTGCAACCCCGCCTATCGCTATGGCATCAAGAACGACGCAGAGGCCAGTGAGACCCGCCTGCGCGCCGACACCATGGCCGAGTTCCTCTCCTACGCTGTGGGCTGCATGTTCGGCCGCTACAGCCTCGACGCCCCCGGCCTGATCCTCGCCAACCAAGGCGAGACGCTGGCCGATTACCTCGCCCGCATCCCCGAGCCGAGCTTTACGCCCGACGCTGACAACGTGATCCCCGTGCTCGACGAAAACTGGTTCGCCGATGACATCACCGAACGCTTCCGCCTGTTCCTGCGCGTGACCTTTGGCGAGGCGCATTTCCGCGAGAACCTGCGCTATATCGAGGACGCCCTTGGCAAGGACATCCGCAAGTATTTCACGAAGGATTTCTACGCCGACCACGTAAAGCGCTACAAGAAGCGCCCGATCTACTGGATGTTCTCCAGCCCCAAGGGCACGTTCAACGCGCTGATCTACATGCACCGCTATCGGGGCGATACGGTGTCGGTGCTGCTCAACGACTACCTGCGCGAGTTCATCAGCAAGCTGGAGGGAGAGCGTGGCCGCCTTGAGAAGCTGTCAGATGACATGGGCGCCAGCCAAGGCCAGCGCACCAAGGCGCTGAAAGACATGGCCGTGATCGCCAAGCAGATCGACGAGCTGAACGAATGGGAGCGCGATGTCGTCTTCCCGCTGGCGCAGGCCAAGATCGAGATCGACCTCGATGACGGGGTGAAGGCGAACTATCCGAAGTTCGGCGCGGCGCTTAAGAAGATCCCCGGACTCGAGGCCAAGGATGACTGACCGGATCGCCGCCAGCCTAAGACGCCTCTTCGACGAGCATCGCATCGTCTTCTGGTATGACGCAGCGCGCGACAAGCGGGGAGAGTTTGATGCGCTCGATCTGGCTGGTGTGACCAAGGTGGAGATCACCAACAACCAGTTCGGGCTGAAATACCGGATGCTGCGGCAGGAGCCGAAGGCAAAGTTTCTGGTGTTTCAAGACGGGCCAGAGCCTTTGAGCGCGGCGAACTGGCTGCTGGACCTGCAGTTGGCGACCGCGGTGTTCAAGGCGGATCAGGCGGCGAGCTGGCTGAGCGAGCTGGGTCTGCCGCCGCAGTTTGAAAACGTCGTGCGCGACCATATGGAGTTCTACCGCTCCAAAGCGCGGGTGGCGGAATTGAAACGGCTTTTGCATGCCGCCGATACCCAATCGCAGGTTCGGCTGCGCATGCTTGCCGTCTGTGCTGGCGCCGAAGGTGGGCTTGATACTGTGGTCGAGGCGCTGTTGGGCGACTTGGCCGAGGGTCGCGATGATGCAATGCGGCTCATCGAGCGTTCGGGCCTGATGGAGGTGTTCTGGAAGCAGGTCGGAAATGCCTTTGGTTATCAGCCGGACGAGCCCGACTTCGAGGACTTTGCGATCGCGCTCTTCCAGTCGGCGTATCTGCGGGCGGTCGGCGAAGATGGCAAGCTGAACGCCGAGGCCCTGCTGGTTTTCCGCCGCTGGAAGAACAACCGCCACTGGGAAGGAGCTTTCGAGACGCTGGCCGCCCGCTATCAGGGCCTGCTGAAGATCCCAGAAGATCTGTCCAAGCGCGATTTCCGGTCGGTAATGGCGGTCGACCATTTCGAGGAAATCGATCGCCACGTCATCCGACAGCTTGTTCATGCGATGTCGACCCAGACCGTGAGCGCATCCGAGGTGCTGAAATGGGTCCGCGAGCGCCGGCAGAGCCATTGGTATGGCACCTACGAGGATATCTATCAGGCGATCGGCTTTGCGACCGAATTCCAGCAGGCGCTGGCCGAAGCCAATCTGGGGATGACGAGCCCTGCCGAAGGGGTGAAGCGATATGTCAGCAGCTGGTACAAGCTTGACCAGCTCTATCGCAAATTCGTCTACCACATGCAGCGCAGCGGCCATGCCTCACTACTCTCGGAACTCTACGAGGCAGTCGAGAACAGATATACCAACAGCTACCTCTTGAAGCTGAACGATGCCTGGCAGGATCAGGTCGCAGGGCTGACCGATTGGGCCGTTCCCGGATACCCACGCCAAAGCGCCTTCTATTTCGAGCAGGCCGCAGAGTTCCGCCGCAAGGATCAGAAAGTTGCGGTCATCATTTCGGATGCTTTGCGCTTTGAGGTAGCCGAGGAATGCCTTCGCCGCATACGTGCGCTGAACCGATTTGATGCCGAGCTGAAGCCCATGATCAGCGCGCTTCCGAGCTATACACAGCTCGGTATGGCAGCGCTTCTGCCAAACCGGGACCTGTGCTTTGCGACCGATGGGCAGGGTTCAGTCCTGTCAGGTGGGGAGAGTACCCAAGGCCTCGCCGCGCGCGAAAAGCTTCTGGCAACCGGACGCGTAGGGGATCGTACCAAGGCCCTCTTGGCGCGCGATGTACTGGATATGCGTGTCGATGAGGGCAAAGAGCTCTTCCGCGACAACGACGTGGTCTACATCTATCACAACCTGATCGACGCGATCGGAGACAAGCTCCAGACCGAGGATCAGCTGCCCAAGGCTGCCGAAGACGCGATCGAAGAGCTGACTAAACTCGTTCGAAAGCTGACCTCGGCAAACTTTTCGAACATCCTGATCACGGCAGATCATGGCTTCCTCTACCAGCACCGAGCGCTTGATGAGAGCGACTTCGCAGTCGCCGATCCCAAAGGCGACGAAATTCTGATGCGGAACCGTCGGTTCGTCGTCGGTCGTGGCCTTCATGAGACGGCAGGCATGAAGAAGTTCTCTTCGGTCAACCTGGGCCTCACTGGCGACCTCGATGTCCTGATCCCGAACTCTATCAACCGTCTTCGGGTCAAAGGCGCGGGAAGTCGGTTTGTCCATGGTGGCGCTTCGCTGCAGGAAATCGTCATCCCTGTCATCCGTGTTGGCAAACAACGCGAGGCGGATGTGAACCAGGTCGAGGTGCAGATCATTGTGTCCGGCCGGAGCCAGATCACCTCCGGGCAGACCGCGGTGATCTTCTACCAAGCGCAAACCGTCTCCGAGAAAATGCAGGCCCGCGAGTTGGTCGCGGGAATCTACGCCGCCGACGGCACGCTAATTTCAGACGAGCATGTTCTGCAGTTCGACTTCACCTCGGACAATGCCCGAGAACGTGAAATGCCGCGAAAATTCCTGCTGTCGCGTCAGGCGGATAACTTCAACAATCAGGACGTATTCCTGAAACTGCGCGAGCGGGTTGGCAAAACCAGCCATTACCAGGACTACACAAGCCACCGCTTCCAGTTGAAACGTGGCATCACAACAGATTTTGACTTTTGAGGAGCGGGCCCATGAGTGATCTCGACGCCAGGATCAATGAACACTTCGCGGGTTTCGTCGTGCGCAAGGACTTGGTCAAGGCGGTCAAGGGAAACGCCATTGTTCCAACCTATGTGCTCGAGTACCTCCTCGGCCAGTATTGCGCCACCGATGACGAAGCATCGATCGCCACGGGCATCGAAACCGTCAAAGAAATCCTGCGCAAGCATTACGTCCACCGTAGCGAAGCCGGGCTCATTCAGTCGACGATCAAGGAAAAGGGGCGCTACAAGGTCATCGACCAGATCAGCGTGTCGTTGAATGAGAAGACCGACAGCTACGAGGCTACCTTCGACAACCTCGGCATTAAGAAGGTCGCGGTCGATAGCGGCACGATCAAGGCACACCCAAAGCTGCTCGTGACGGGCGTCTGGTGCATTGCGGATGTGCAATACGAGTTCTCGGAAGATGCGCGCATCTCGCCGTGGATCCTCGAGACCATCAAGCCCATTCAGATCGCCAAGGTCGACTACGAGGGCTACCGCGAGGCTCGGGGCAATTTCAGCACGGACGATTGGATCGATCTTCTAATGCAGAGCATCGGTTTTAACCCGGAGGCCTTTGGGCGTCGGGCGAAGCTCTTGCAGTTGATGCGCCTGATCCCCTTCGTGGAACGGAACTATAACATCATCGAGCTTGGCCCCAAGGGGACGGGCAAGTCGCATATCTATTCGGAGTTTTCGCCGCACGGTCAGCTGATCTCTGGCGGTGAGGTGACGATCCCGAAGCTCTTCGTGAACAACTCGAACGGGCGCATTGGCCTTGTCGGCTACTGGGATGTCGTGGCCTTCGATGAATTCGCTGGTCGAGAAAAGACGGCGAACAAAGCTCTCGTCGACATTATGAAAAACTACATGGCCAACAAAACCTTCTCTAGGGGCGTGAACCCCATGGGGGCGGAGGCCAGTTTCGCCTTCGTCGGCAACACCGACCACAACGTGCCTTTCATGCTAAAAAACAGCGACCTCTTTGAGGCACTGCCGCCCCAGTTCCATGACTCGGCCTTCATCGACCGCCTGCATGCCTATTTGCCCGGCTGGGAAATCGACGTGATCCGCGGCGAGATGTTCACCAAGGGGTACGGCTTCATCGTCGACTATCTGGCCGAGATCTTACGGCACCTACGCCAGGAGGATTTTTCACATCGTCCCGACCTGCATTTCAAGATCAGCGAGAAAATTTCGACGCGAGATCGGGATGCAATCTACAAGACCATGTCCGGGCTTCTAAAGCTGATCTTTCCAAATGGCGGCGAGACAGCGGAAGATGTCGAAGAACTACTTCGGCTTGCCATGGAAAGCCGCAAGCGCGTGAAAGACCAGCTAGCTCGCATCGACAGCACCTATCCCGAGGTCGATTTTTACTACCTCGGATCCGACGGCACCAAGCGGCGTGTAACAACGGTCGAGGAAGAAGAATACCCGCAGTTCTACTATCTCAAGCCAGCGCTGGATCCCAAGGAACAGGAACAGACCGAGACGTCGACTGATGGTGGCGATGCCGCTTCGGACGCTGGTGGAGCGGGATCAGCTTCCGGCACCGCGGCAGAACCCATTCTTGCGGCCAAGACAGACGTAAAACCTGCTCTGGAAGAAGGGCATCACGTCTTCACTGAGGATCGCAAGGGGATCAGTTACGATCGCCTCTTTGGCCCATACATTGCGGGCGCATCCAAGATTATCGTGACGGACCCCTATGTGCGGTTCTTCTACCAGATCCGAAACATGATGGAATTCGTCGAAATGGTCATTCGGCGCAAGTCGCCCGAGGACCAGATCAACGTTCATCTCGTAACCGGTCCTGATGATGGTAACGTCGCGAAACAACGTGAATTGCTGGATTCAATCGCAGACGCCTGCGTCGGCTCTGGCGTTGCGTTCACATGGGCCTTTGATGGCACAGGGACCGCGCATGCGCGCGATATCGTCACCGACACCGGCTGGAAAATCGTGCTGGATCGCGGCCTCGATATTTTCCAAGCACCCATCAGAAAGGATGGGTTTTCACTTGGGGACCGTTTGCAAGAGCACCGAATTATCAAGGGCTTCTACGTGACCTATGTGCGAAATGGTGAGGGGTAAGGCGAATGTTTCGTATTGATAAAGATGACAACTCGATCAAGCCACTCAAGGCACGCAGCTTTCTAGAATTAGGCTTCAAGGAACGCCAGAATCTGCAGGAGTGGATTGCAAAATATCCATCCTGTCTGGGCGAAGACCTGCTAATTATTCAGAAAGAATTCGCGGGATTTTCTGACACACAGGAACGCCTCGATCTATTGGCTTTGGACAAGAAGGGCCGCTTGGTCATCATCGAGAACAAGCTCGACGATACAGGTAAGGACGTCACCTGGCAGGCCCTGAAGTACGCCTCCTACTGCGCAGGTCTGAAAACCGAAAGCATCTGCGGCATTTATCAAGAGCACCTGACGAGAACAGGGCAGCAGGGTGTAGCCGGCGAGTTGATTGCCGATTTTCTCGAAGTCGCCGATCTGTCCGAGGTCACTCTAAATCGCAGCGTGTCGCAAAGAATTATGCTGATCGCGGCAAACTTCCGGAAAGAGGTAACGTCGACTGTTCTATGGTTGATGAATTTTAAGCTACAAGTTCAGTGCTTCAAGGTCACGCCTTGGTCGATGGCGGATGATCTCTTCCTGAATGTCGAGCAGATCATCCCTGTGAAGGACACGCAGGACTTTGTGATTGGCCTCGCGGATAAAGCCCAAGATGAGGTGCAAACGTCGTCCGCTGAAGCAGCGCGCAGCGCAATACGCCGTGAGTTCTGGAGCGAGGTAATCCGCGTAATGCAGACCAAATCGCGCCTCTACGACAATATTTCCGCCGGTGTTGCTAACTGGATCGGTGCTGGGTCAGGCATGCGTGGCGTGGGATTTAATTTCTCTGCGTCTGGCAAATACGGCCGTGCGGAGATCTATATCGACCGGGGGGATCACGCAGAGAACAAGGAGAGTACCGTAAAGTGTGGGCAATCATGCAGCCATTTCGGTTTCGGACGAAGGTTTCAACGCCGGATGCCATTGCTCGAACTTGGCGCGCAGGGTGCCATCGAGGGCTCTGGTTCGGGTTTGCAGCATGAGGTGCGCGCCTCGTTTTGACCAGCGCATTTGCTGCCGCTTGCCGAAGCGCTTTCCAACAACGGTGTTGACGGTGCTTTCGACAAAGCCGGTTGAAACGCGTTCACCGTACCGTCGTCTTTCCGCATAGTTCGGGATCATCAAGGCGTTGTTGGCGATGTAGGTCTCGAACTCGGACGCCGCCTTCCGAAGTGCCTTGATGCTGGCATAGTCCGTCTCGACAACTTCCAGATCGATGACAAGGTCTTCGATCGCTGCCTGACCATTGTGAAGGTTGCCATTCCAAAGGAACCCTTTGATCTGGCGCAGCAGGCGGGCAATGGCTTCGGCCTCTGCGGGATTGTGATGCGCAAGCCCTTTGACGTATTGCTGCATGACGGTGATGCGCATGGTGATGTGGAACCAATCTAGGATATGCTCAGAGGCAGGTGCCATGTGTCGCGCCATGTTGATGACCGTGTCTCCACCGTCAGTCATGAATGTCACTGGCTGGTTTTCCTGCCAACCCTGATCCTTCAGAACTTCATGCAGTCGCCGCTTGGGCCTGTCATCATGACTTTGGACAAGCCCAAGGTAGCGGCTCGGGCGATCTGTGGGGATGGATTTGCCGACGGTGACCTCGAAATGCGACTGACCAGCGTCGCGAGACCGAACATAGCCACCGTCGATACCGACGGTGATTTGGCCCTCAGGGTTGGGAAGCTGGGCGCGCTGGTGGGGACTGGTTTCAATGAAACTGTAACGCTCATCAGAAAGTTCGGCCTCCATCCGCGTGGCCACACGCCCCAGATGTCTGCGGATGGTGTCTGGATTTAGCCTCATATCAATCGGCAGGACATCTTTCAGCAGGTCAGTCGTGACCCCGAAAGATACAAGCGAAGCCCATTTCGTCTCAAGCCAGAGCAACTCCGGGGCGATATGGTCGGGCAAAAGTTCGTTCAGGTCGCGATGATCTCCGGATCGAAACCGCTTGTTCACAGCACCCCGTGAGAATTTCCCCGCCACAAACGGCTTG
>CANMZB010000052.1 GCA_947502265.1 uncultured Sulfitobacter sp. | reverse complement strand
ACTGTGCTCGATATTATGAAGCGGCGGCGACAGAAATCCTTGTGATACGATCCTGCCCCCTACCGGAATCTACCCCTATTGCGCGCTGGCACTGCTGAATCAGACAATCACCTGCACGACTGACAATTGGCCGGGGCAGGACGTGGCCTTGCCGATCGGTCCGGTAGCTGCTGACGCTGTTGTCACCGTGGCACTGGTAGAGATGGACGGCACCACCACACCGATCACCAACGGCTATTGGCTGGAAGGCGGTCGCTATCCCGTGCTGCATTTCACAAGCACACCGGGCGGGCGTCTGCGTATCACCTACACGGCAGGCTATGGGGCAACGGCTGACACCATCCCCGCCGATATGAGCATGGCTATCTGTGACCTCGCTGCGCGGCTGTATGACTATCGGGCAAGCGATAAGGCGGCGACAATGCCAGCGGCAACGGCGCGGATCTGCGCGCGGTATCGTCGTGTGAAGGTATGACCATGCAAAACGGAGCCATCGCCCCGACTTATAGCAGGGGCCGGACCGTTGATGGGACTGTTCCGTTCTCTCTCCCGAGCGATCCCGAAAAAATCGGGGGAAATCCTGATGACTAGGGCGAGCAAAGAAGCGGCGGCGGCGCTGCGGTTTCTCCCTACGCTGGTCATTCCAGAAGGGCGGCTTGCTGGCAAAAAGTTGAAGCTGGCAAAATTCCAAAAAGACTTTGTGCGCGGCGCGTTCTCAAAAGACACGTCTGTTGCCTGTCTGTCGATCGGCAGGGGCAATGCGAAAACCGCACTGTCTGCGGGCATCGCTCTGGGGCATCTGATGGGCGTCATTGAATGCCAGCCAAAACGCGAAATCATCTTTGCAGCTCGCAACCGAGATCAGGCAAAGACTGCATTCCAGTTCCTTGTAGGATTTATCGAGGGCTTGCCAGAGGATCAACAAGAGCAATTCACGATCCGGCGCGGCTCAAAGTTGGAAGTCGAAACCGATATGAACGGCGGCGGGCTGGCGCGCGTTATCGCTGCTGATGGCAAGAGCATTTTAGGAGGTGCGCCCACTCTGTGCCTGATGGACGAGCGGGCAGCGTGGGAAAGAGACAAAGGCGATTCTCTGGAAAACGCTCTTTTATCAGGGCTTGGAAAAAGAGATGGCCGAAGTTTAATCATCTCGACGAGCGCACCGGATGATGCGAACACTTTTTCACGCTGGTTAGACGAGCCACCAAACGGCACCTACGTTCAAGAGCATCGGCCCGAAATGGGGCAACCTGCTGATGATCTGGCGTCCCTTCTCATTGCCAACCCCGGCAGCAAAGAGGGCATCGGCCCGACTGCTGAATGGTTACAGGCGCAGGCGCAGCGGGCGATTGCGCGGGGCGGCTCTGCCCTATCCAGCTTCCGAAACCTCAACCGAAACGAGCGGGTGGCGTCTGATGATCGTTCCGTTCTGGTAACTCTGGACGAGTGGATGACTTGCGAAGTCTCCCCCGATGATCTGCCCGATCGTTCCGGCCCCTGCATTCTGGGCGTTGATCTGGGCGGTTCCCGTTCAATGAGCGCGGCGGCGCTGTTCTGGCCTGACACCGGACGCCTTGAGGCTGTCGGCACCTTCCCTGCAAAGCCTTCTCTGGCCGATCGTGGCGCGGCGGATGGCGTAAGCGGGCGCTATACCGAAATGCACGAGCGCGGCGAATTGTCCGTCCTGGGCGAAAACACGGTTCCCCCTGGTCTATGGCTTTCCGAGATTGTGAAGCTGGCAGACGGGGCAGACATTGCTTGCATCGTGGGTGATCGGTTCCGGCATGCTGAATTTAGCGAAGCTATGCAATCGGCGGGCCTTGATCGGGTTCCGTTCATTTGGCGGGGCTTTGGCTGGAAAGATGGCAGCGAAGATATTGAGCGGTTCCGGCGCGCGCTGTTCGATGGCGAGATCCTAACCACGCCGTCCCTGCTGCTGCGATCGGCGTTCTCTGATGCAATCACGCTGGTTGATCCGGCAAACAATCACAAGCTGGCTAAGGCCAGAAGCCTTGGCAGGATCGACGCGGCGGCGGCGGCTGTTCTCGCTGTTGCCGAGGGCATGAGACGCAAAGCGGCGACAACAAAGAAGGCGCGTTTGGCATGGGCATGAATGCAAGTAAGCTGGACCGCCGGATTAAGATTATGCGCCCCACGTTCACCGATGACGGCTTTGGCGGTAGGGTTCCGACCTATCACCTTCACGGCACCATCTGGGCGCACCGTTCCGATGTTAAAGACTCTGAAAAGTTTCAATCCGGGCGGATGAGTTCCGAGATTGTGGCACGCTTCACGGTTCGCAGTTCTGCATTTTCGCGGGATATAAACCCGGTCGATCGTATCCACCACGCTGGCCTTGATTGGAACATCACCGGGACCAAGGAAAGCGCGGACGGGCGTTTGAATTTCATCGAGTTGACCGCAACGGCGGAGAACAACGGATGAAAGAACACTTCCGCCATAGCAAGCGCGTCACCAGCACAAAACGCTGGCAGGCTGTTCGCCATGCTGTTTTGGAGCGCGACGAATGGGCCTGTGTCAAATGTGGCGAGCGGCGCAGGCTGGAAGTTGACCACATCTTGCCAGTGCGGACGCACCCCGAATTGTCGTTCGACCCGGCAAATTGTCAGGCGCTTTGCGGCCCCTGCCATACCAAAAAAACCAGAATTGAGTGCGGACACAAACCGACACCACCCGACCGCCAAGCATGGCGGGATAGCGTCAATGCGCTGATGCGCGAAGGCAAACAAACCACCGAGCATAAGGAAAAACATCATGCTTGATTCAGTCAAAATTACCCGCCGTCAGTCGGAAATCCGTCAAGAGCTTTCGAGCCTTGTTGGCAAGGAAACTGTCACCGAAGATGAAACCCGTTCTATGGAAAATCTCGACAAAGAGTATCGGGCCAACGAAGTGAAGTTTCGTGCTGCACTTGTCTCCGAAGATGAGCAACGCGACGAAGCCAAGGGCGAGCTTGAAACACGTTCCGGCAAGGAATGGGCCGAGATGATGGGCAAATTCGAGTTGCGCCAAGTGGCCTTTGCGATTGACGAAGGCAAGGCTCTGGACGGGGCCACGAAAGAGATCATCGAAGAAATGCGCAGCGCAGGCGGTTATCAGGGCATCCCTGTCCCTTATGCTGCACTTGAGACCCGCGCGGGCGAAACTGTGGCATCTGGTACACCATCCCCCGAAATGATCCGGCCCATTATCGACCGTATTTTCCCCGGCTCTGTCGCTGAAAAACTGGGCGTCCAACGTATCAACATTGCACAAGGTTCTGTGGCTTTCCCTGTCGCAACGGCTGGCGCTGTGTTCGGATGGCAGACAACCGAGTTGGGCGATGTAGGGGCAGCGGCGGCTTATGCGACCTCCGAGCGTAGCCTATCCCCTGACCATACGGGCGGGGCGCAAATGGTAATTTCCCGCAAAAGCCTCAAGCAAAGTGGCGAAGGGCTGGAAAGTGCTATCCGGCGCGATCTTAATGCGGCGATCGGTGCCGAGTTGGACCGCGTGGTTATCAACGGTAGCGGCGCAACGGGCGAGCCTTTGGGCTTTATCCCCGGCGCTGTCTCCTATGGCATCGAAGTTGAGGACGTGAGCGCAGCGGCATCATGGGCGGCGTTCCGTGCCGAGATCGTGGCATTCATGGAAGCCAACGCGATCACAAGCGCAAGCCAAGTGAACCTTGCCTTTGATCCTGCTATCTGGGCCGATCTGGATGATGCGCTTATCACTGGCACGGCAGTTTCCGAATGGGACCGACTGACCAAGCACGTTGGCACCCCGGCAATCTCGAATGTGATCCCGACCGAAACCGCGATTATGACGGCCAACGTGCAAGGCATCGCGCCGGGCTATCTGGGCCTATATGGCGGGATTGATCTGGTACGCGACCCCTACACGAAGGCGGCTTCCGGTTCGCTGGTTTTGACGGGCCTTGTCACTGCGGACTTCACGGTTCCGCGCGGCCTGCAAACCCGTATCCTGACAAACTTGGCAGGCGCATAATGCTCTGGGGCGGTAACAAAGGCACTCTGGAAATCAGGGCAGAAGGCGGTTCAACCCGCCTGACCGCCCGTTTCCCGTATGGTGCTGAGACTGAGCTTGCACCGGGGCGGCTGGAAGTTATCGCCCCCCGTGCATTTGCTGACCGTATCAACGGCGGTGGCGAGATCCACCTTTTGGCAGGGCATAGCTATGACAAACCCCTTGCCAGCCGATCGGCAGGCACTTTGCAGCTGACCGACACCGACGAAGCGTTAGAGATCAGCGCCACGTTAGACGATGGCACAAGCTGGGCGCGTGACTTTCTGGCAGCGCATGGTTCGGGGCTTATCAAAGGGCTGTCACCGGGCTTTCGCGTGGCGTCCGGCGGTGAAAAGATTGAGCGGCGCGGGGCTGGCATGTTGCGGACAATCGGCAAGGCGGACTTGTTCGAGATCAGCGCAGTGACCCGGCCAGCGTATCCGGCAGCACAAATCGAGGCGCGGGCTTGGAGTTCACCTACGGACGCCAGCGGCCTTAAGTCCGGCCTGCACCGCACCTTTAACCGATGGAGGGCTTGAGCATGTGGCCTTTTACGAAACTTACTAGGGCCGGTGGCGACCCGAGTAATGAAACAAGATCGAGCGGCGCAGGCTATACGGCGCAAATCATGGCAGCGCGTGAAAGCTGGTTCTCTGGGCAATCTGGATTAGCCGAGCTGACAAGCACCGTCCAAAGCTGTGTGAGCCTCTGGGAAGGCGCTCTGGCGGCATCTGATGTGATCGGCACCGACATGCTGGATCGGCGCACAATGGCACTAGCTGGGCGTTCTCTGGCCTTGCGTGGCGAGTTCGTGGCGATGATTGGCAGCGATGGCATCTTTCCGGCAAGTGACTGGGATATTTCCACCCGCAACGGCATTCCCCGCGCATACCGTCTAAGCATCTCCGAAGCGGGCGGCGCGAGATCCGAAACGGCTCTGGCTGGCGAGGTTCTGCATTTTCGCATTGGCTCTGATGCTGTGACCCCGTGGACCGGGCAGGCACCTTTGACACGTTCGGGGCTGTCTGCGTCCCTGCTGCAAGAGGTGGAAACGGCTTTGCGTGACGTGTTCCGTGATGCGCCGATCGGTTCGCAGATTGTGCATTTGCCAGACAGTAAAGCCGAGGACATGGACGAAATGCGGGCGGCATTCCGAGGTCGGCGCGGTTCAACCCTTGTGATCGAGGGCGTGGCACAATCGGCAGCGGCGGGCATGAATCCGCAGCTAGGGCAAAAGCCTGACCAACTGTCACCGGATCTGCAAAAGGCGACCCACGTTGAGGCTCTGGCCGCGGCGCAAGATGGCGTGGCGCTGGCCTTTGGGGTGTTGCCTTCCATGCTGACACGATCGGCGCAGGGTAACGCGATCAGGGAAGGCCAACGGCATTTGGCTGTGTGGACGGTTCAACCGATTGCGGACCTGATGGCCGAGGAAGTCAGCGCCAAGCTGGGCGGCTCTGTGACGATCGACACCATGCGCAACCTGCAAGCGTTCGACGTATCCGGCAGGGCGCGGGCGCTCAAAACAATCATCGACGCGATGGCAGCGGCAAAGGAAGCGGGCGTTGATCCGGCACCGGCTCTGCATCTGGTGGATTGGAAAGAATAGAATTAGCGCGGGTTTTTGTTCCTTTCCCCCGCGTTATGGGTTCCTTGCACCCGGTTCGGTTGCCGAAGCAAGACGCCCGCGTTTGGGCAGGGGATCGGTTGCGGCGTGATGCTGTGCCGATCCCCGTTTTCATTTATAGGTGGAGTTTTCCACCTCTTTGCCAAGTTCTGTTGGGCGATACCCCGCCGACCCATGATGGCGTTTGCTAGGCCCTTTTTCGAGCAATCCAGCCTCAACTAAGCTAGCCAGAGTTTTCTCTCCCACGCCTGTTCCGAATGTGCCGGGCGGCGCGAAGTCACCCTCAAGAAACCGACTTTCAAAAACAATATTTTGCAGGGCTTTCACCTGCCTTTTATTCAGTTTCATACTGTACCTTTCTTGATCCTGACACCTGCACCACCGCCATTTTCTGCGATGAAATCAACGCCAGCTTGTTCAAGGGCTGACCTGATGGCGGCGCTTGTTTCATCTCTACCGCCTATCTGACCTGTACCAGATTCAAGGCGTTTGATTGTCGGGATGGACACTTTCGAGTGTGTGGCAAGATCATTCTGCGACCACCGGAGCAACGCGCGCGCGGCTTTGACTTGCTCGATTGATACTTTTGGTATTGACACCGACCTGCCCTATATGTTGATACTTTTAGTATCTTAACCCAAACCGGAGATCGAGACAATGACCGATAACAACACGCGCGCAAGCCTTAGCGATTGCCATACTGATGCACTCATTTTGCACGGGCTGGTTCAGGCGATGGAAGAGCTACAGGGCAGCACCACCCCGCAAGCCTTCCAAGCCACTGGCGCGCTGCTGATGATGATCGAGCGCATGGCGGGCTGTCTCTCCAATGATCTGGAGGCACTGATATGACCGAGCGCAAAAGAGACGTGAGCGGCAAGGCATATGAAATCAACGGCATCATGCGCACCTGCATTCTGGCCTGTGATCCACTAGCGACGATTACAGAGTGGAACGGAGACACGGGGATCGAGCGGACGCTATTGGTCGCTGAAAAGATGATGGCCGATCTGATTGACGAGATCGAGGAGATGGAAAGACTGCTTGGCAGGGGAGTGGCAAGCGATTGTGACCTGCTGGCAAGGGCAGATTCACCCCGCGAAATCATTTAACATAACGCCCGTTACGATCTTTTGCCCCATTTTCGCGGGGCGCGGGCTTCCAATTTCCTATCGAATCCCCTGTAAAGGGTGTTAGCGTTGCAATCATGTGACAAATCAGGGGTGAAAAACTATGCCAATGCTAACGATAAGTCGTGCGGCAAAGGTTTTCGACGTTTCCAGACCAACGCTGCTAAAGCACTTAAAAGCCGGGAAAATCAGTGGAAACAAGGACGATGAAAAAGGCTGGCAGATTGACACGGCAGAGTTGACGCGGGTTTACCTGCCAAGGGGCGAAGAGGGCGCAAAATACATGCCCAAGGAATTACCGCCTGTTTCCAACACTTTGACAGATGATCTTAAAGCAGAGAACGAGCGGCTACGGCGCGACTTGGCTGTTGCCGAAGCGATGGCCGAGGAACGCGGGCGGCTACTGGATCAGTCAATGAAGCTGATAGCGGCACCCAAAAAGCGCAAGTGGTGGGGGCTTCTAAGTTAAGAGGGGGGGGGGAAGTCAATATATGGTGGGCGAATGTCGGTAAAACCACTGTCTCTGGTTTTTTTTCTCTATCGCATATTGCTGTTCCGCGTCCCTCACCGCAATATAGAGAAACTCCGTGGGGCAACCCACAAAATAGAGCGGCCCGCACACAAGCTACCAACAAGTGTACGGGCCTTAATACGAAATACGGCTTTGTCAGAAGCAGTAACGCGCCTAGTCCGGCATATCCCTAATATGGACACGCGTAGCCCTTTTTGACAAGGCCAGATTCACAAGGAAACGAATCTGTGTCTAAAAAAATTCCACTGTCAGACGCACTGCGCACCCTAAACACGTCCGGTTGCGCTATCACTTACCAACAATTCTGGAATGCTGCTATCTCCGGCAAGATCCCCGCCGAGCGCGTGGGGCAACGCTGGGCGGTGCGCGAAGCCGATCTGGACACCATCGCCCAAACCCTCACCGCAGCGTGAGGGCAGGCAATGACAATTCGGGACAACGCAGCGGGGGCATTCCCCCCGCTCGAAACTGATGCGCAATCATTCCTTGAAAACCTGCTCGATCGTTCTGTCTATTCGGTAACAGCAACGGAATGCTTGGCGGTAGGGCTGTTCGATAGGCGGGCGAAGCCTTGGCCTTTCCATGATCTGCGCGACCACGACACGCATTTTAGCTGCGGCCTGTTCGAGTGGAATACACCCGCGAGCGTAAACGACTTTCGACGCACCAAAGAACGCTGGACGGGCGCGATCGGCTTTGTCCTAGATGACATTGGCGAGGAGAAAAACGGCGTTCTGATTAAGGCACCACCCGTTTTTCCAACGGCTATCATCGAAACGAAGCCCGGATCCTGTCAGTGGGTTTACCTGTTCAACACGATCGAGCGCGACCCGTTAGAAATCGAGGCCATGCAACGCAGCGCCATTGCAGGTGGCATGTGCGACCCCGACGCGGGCAACATCACACGCATTACCCGCCTGCCCGGATCAATGCCCAAAGGTAAAATCCACCAAGCGCGACTTGTTTGGGCCGATTGGGATAGACGATTTAATCCGGCGGCAATCATCGAAAAGGCTCTACAGGTTCCAAGGATCGAGGCACCGAAGGAGCAAGAATACGCTGCACCAAACCTAAGCGACGAAACAAGCGAGGCAGGCAAAGGCACCCTTGAGACGGCTTGCCACAAGATCCGCAATGCCGAGGGCATCACGGGCAGCGGCACAATTAACAAACAAGCCTTCTTTATCGGGCAGCACGTTGGCGCGGGCTTGATTGCTTTAGCAGACGCAGAGGCGGCTTTATTCGCGGCGGCATACGATCGACACCCGGCAGACGGGGTTCGGCAGGCTCGAAACGGCTTGCAAGCTGGCGTTCAAAAGCCACTGGCAAGGATGGCAAACGGACGATTTACGGGTTCCGGCGCTGTTCAATTATTGGATCAGGAGGACAGCGCGGGGCCGGTATTTCAAGAGATCCAAGCGGCACGGGATAGCATCAAAGGCACCCTTTCGGCGTTCGTGGCGCGGGCTTTGGACTTTGACGATCTGGGCGACGACACACCGCCTGTCATGGCATTAGCGGCAACACCCGGCGCAGGTAAGACAGGGGCGGCTTTGCGCGAATTGGCGGCGGCTGACCTGTCACGACTGCCCGGTGATGTTGTGTTTCATTCACCAACGCTGGCCTTGGCCGAGCAAGCGGCGCGAGACTTTGAGGAAATCAGCGGGACACCTGCACACGTCACACGCGGGCGATCGGCACCCCTGCCCGGATCTGATGCGCGTATGTGCCAGCGTCACGAATTGGCCGAGCGCGTGGCGCGGGCCGGGCTTACCGTTAAGGCGACATTATGCGAGGCCACCGACGATTTAGGCACCAAGAGACAATGCCCACACTTCCAAAGCTGCGCATACTTGAAGCAATGGGAAACCTTGCCGGAAACACCCGTTACACGGTTTGAGGCCAGCGCATACCTAGAATTGCGCGGCGATGGATCTGGGCGCGAAACGGGCTTTCGTGTGATCGACGAAACGATCTGGCGGCAGTTTTCCCGCGTGATCGACATTACCCCTGACGAATGGACTAAACCACGATCGACCAAGGGCGACGATCCGGCAAACGCTGTCGACGCTACAGACGCGGCGCAGGCTGTTTTTGTGGCGCTACAGACGGGCAAGAGCATCGTGGGCGGCAAGTATAGCGCGGACGACTTCGAGGCGTTCAGATCGGCTGAAATCGCACCCTTTAGCATGAGCCTGACACCTGACAATGAGGACGACACTTTTGCCACCGGGTTGGACGAAATCGAGGCAAGAACGACCAACGCAGCAAAACGAAACGCGGCGCTCTGGGCAGTGTTGGAGGATTGCGCACGACGCGAGATCAAGGCAACCGAGCGGGTCCGACTTGTCACCACCCAAAAGGGCGCAACCGTGATCCGGGTAACATCGTTTAAACAGCCACCCGCAGACGTGCCAACCCTGCTATTGGACGCAGACGCAACCGGGCCGATATTGGAACGCATGTATCCCGGCGCGGATCTTGTGGCCGTGGATCTGAAACCCAACGCGCATGTTGTGCAACTGACCGACCGGACATTTAGCAACACGAAGCTGCAAAAGGTATCAGTGCGGCGTGAATTGGTGCGGCTGGTTCGGGCCGAAGTGCTGCGCGATGTAGAAGGGCGCGGCGTGTTGTGCATCGCCACACGCAAGGCGGTTCGGGCCATGTTTGAGGACGCGGGCCACGACTTCACCGGGCAGGACACAACGACCGTTTCCAAGACAATGATGGAAACCCCATTGCACGGCGCAAGGTGGCTCTGGTTCGGGCCTGCAAGCCTTGGGCGCAATGATTGGCAGGACTTTGGCACGGCGCTTGTCATAGGGCGCGAGGACATCGGCGTAGATGCTCTTGAGGATTATGCACGGGCGCTGTTTGGCGATACCGGAGATCCGCTGCAATTCATCCAACCCGACGAACACGGGCGGCGGTTTATCCCCGAAGCTGTGTTGCCACTGGCGATGGAAAACGGCGATCAGTTCGGGATCTTTGGACGGGCGCACCCTGACCCACGTGTGAGGGCTTTGCAGGTTCAAACCCGTGAATTGGCAGCGCGGCAGGCGATCGAGCGTTTGCGGCTTGTGAACGCAACCGAGCGGAAGCGCGTTGTGATCTGTTCAACCGTGCCAGTGCCGGGCTTGCCTGTGTCGGATCTAGTGCGATGGGATCAGCTAGTTCCAAGCAGACTTGAGGCGGCTATTGCCGAGGCGAACCAAAGATCCCGCGTGTTGCGCCTGACCAAAACAGGACTTGCCGAGGATGCGCCCGACACGTTCCCGACCGTCTCTGCTGCTGAGGAATGGTTACGGCGTGAGGGCAAAGAGGCAATCGCGGACTTAAACCGTCATACCGGTAATAGTACCTTATTACCGGTACAACGGCTTATCTTTTCTCTGAGGATCGACACCAAAGGGGCCAGAACAACGCGGGCAATCATTCTGGGCGACACACCACGGGCCACGGCTGAACGGACTTTCGGCACATTGGCAACATTCAAAGAAGGATAAGCGCACATGCATATAGGTCAGTATTGCTTACCTTTTATTTCCCTGTTATAGTGTAACGAAACGCAAGGGATGATAGATGCTGACGATCGAGCGCACACCGATAGCAACGGGCGACACGGTAACACCCGCAACGCTGCAAGAGCATATGCGGCTCGACGCGGATCTTGTGGCGGGTTCGACTGCATACGTTGCGGCGGCATCTGCGGAGATCGAAGCCTATTGGGGGTGGATTCCGGTAGGGGGCAGGATCGTATCATAAGGCGGCTGCAGCCTGATATTTCCACCTATATTCGCCTGTG
>CANMZB010000051.1 GCA_947502265.1 uncultured Sulfitobacter sp. | reverse complement strand
CGTCTCATTTGGCTTGTCAGGCACAGCCAGCGGTTCTGGCTTGTCGCGCTTCAGCCGTTTCTTGGGTTTGAACCGTATTGCTGAGCCAAAAGAGATACTTTAACTCAGCAATACACACCTTTTGTTAGTGGCAACGACGCACGAGCGTGAGAGGAAGAAGGCTATGTCTGGCAAACGCTCACGGACGCCTGAACTTACAATCGGGCTGGATCTAACGGACGCGGAAGCGCAGGCCTCCGCGCGGGCCGTGGTAAATCTTCTTGCGAAGTGGGAGTTGTCAGACGAAGAAGCGCGCCAGGTTCTCGGAGGGTTGTCGGAACGGACCTGGGCGCTTTGAAAGGTTGGACAAATCGCTAAAATCAACAAGGACCTGCCAGTCCGACTGTCGCTCCTTCTCGGGATCCACAGGGCGCTCCGGATCGTCTTCAATCCGGAATTACAGCGCGGACATAGGTGGATCAAACGTGCAAATAAGATTTTTGGCGGGCGCAGCGCACTTGATGTGATGACGAACGGATGTGTAGAAGATTTGATCAGTGTACGCCGTTACCTCGATGCAGAATGCGGTGGCTGGTGAGCAATATATCTCGACAAACCCGACGAAAAGGTCTGGATTTTCAGAGTGAATTAGCTGCCATATAATTATATGTGACGTGCGGGTCTATCCGTCCGGGAAGTGTTGGCCAGGCTTCGGCCCGTTGCAATGTTCTTCCGCCGATCAGCAATCTTATCTGTGCAGCTTCGGCCAAGTTTATCTCGTCTGGCATAGGGCCGACACCACACGGCCGAGCCGCTTATTCCCTGAGTCCAAGTCTTTGGGTCGCTTGAACTGAGTACGGTTCATGTCACAGCGACCGGTTTCCTTGCTGCGTTCTAATGTCAGCAACCAAGAAATCGGCTCGCGGATGCAGCGGCTTGGCAGTCCGATTTTCATACCGACTGAAATGTTCAAATCTAATGACAGACGTGAACAACGCCGCCCGCCAAGGGGTCAGGACGATGCTGCGGAAAACCCTGCATCATATTTAACAACGGAAAGAATCCGCGCTGCCGTGATCCCCGCGAGTGTCAGTCACAAAATTCTTAAAAATTAGTAAACGTGGTTTTAATCATTGGTGTCTAAACCTTCTCTCATCACTTTTGAGAGTAAAACAATTGAATACATCGGAATTTCAACCCGGCCCCTGCCCCACTCCATCTCTTGTTTCTGCAGCGCTGTTGTCGCGAGCCGAGCTCAAAACGCGCTGGAACTGTGGGAGCCACTCTTTTTTTCAGCGTGCGGAAGCGGACGGTCTGTTAATTTCCTGCCGGGCATTTTCGGGTCGGCCTGGATACCGCTGGTACGATGTCTGGCTTTTCGAAGGCGGGATGCCTCCACCGGGGCTGGAGGATGCCTATCGCGCCGATCTGATCACGCCTGAGGCATTGGCGCAGCTCTGTCCATTTCAACCTACAACCTTGATCCGCAAAGCAACGAGAGGCGAGATACCGCACCGCCGGATCGGTCGTGCCATCCGGTTTGTACCCATCGAAGCGCAGATCTGGCTGCGGAGCTGGTCATGAGCATTACTTCCGGTGAAGGCGGGTTTCACCCCCATCCAGTGCAAAATGGCCTTCTGAATCAAACGGGTCATCAACTTTACGGTCCAAACTTCCAGAGCCGTTCTGTTCAGAACATCCGGTTGGTCAGCGCAAGCGTTTAATGAGGAGCCAACGTTATGAATGAACACCACACAAACCGATTGAACAGTTTGCAAGACGTCGCGCTGCGGCTGCCGAAGCTCTATTCTGAAAGCTCGGCAAAGGCTTACACCGCAGCGTTTAACCGCGTCGAAAAACTTTCAGGGCAGAGACTGGCTCATCTGCCCGCTGATGAGGTGGCTTGGGCCGATATGTCTGCTCGAATCGTGTGGGCAGGCCATTTCAAAGGGCGCACACAGCAGGCCACAGAACGCGCTTTTGAGGCTTGGCGCGGCAAGATAAGTGCGGCAATCAAACGCGCGCGCGCGCAAATGGACCGCCCTGCTGACACCGGTCCCGCTGCAGTGCAAGCCTCCCAAGCCTGGGATCTCATTCATGGCTATGTAACGAGCGTCGAGAATACATTTGATGACGATGGAAACCGGATTCTACCGAATATGTCGTCGCTGTCAGTTTCGAATTTGCGGGCGCGCTTAAACACACATCTACCTGCGAGCCTCACCACGGAGGTGGTTGAAGCCGCCCTCACCTCCCTGCCCGCCAACAAAATCGCGACCTTTCGGCGTTCTGTTCACTTCTTCGATAAGCTGGTCGCTGCTCGCGCCCAGCATACTCCAATTGCAGATTTTCTACCGATCTTTCCTTTGGGCCCGTTACGCAGTTTGCGCGATGCTCGGATCGTATGGACGCAGTTCCCAGCCAGCTTCCAGATGTCGCTCGAGCAGATGATTAAAATCGCCATTCGAGGCTATGCTCCCGGTCATGATCCCCTCGCCGACAGGCTCGGGCCCGATCCACTTGCCGCGCGCAGGGCCGCGCGCCGGGATCGCCGCAAACCTGTCAGAAATATCGAGGTCGCGACCAGTAGCTACAAGGCGGCGCTTTCCTGGCTGGCACGGCACGGCAACGCTGATCGCAACGAGATTTATAAGATCGCAGATGTTCGCGACCTGCTGACGGCTAAGATCATCGACCGCGCTGTTGCACGGTATGTGCACCGCTCAAAGAACGACAGCGCTTTGCTCGAGGTTCAGGCGACGTCATCTCTCGGATCTTATCTTGCTACACTTTCGACGCTGGCACGCACCAGCCGGCTCGATGACTCCGTGCTGCACGCAATCGAAGACGCGCGCTGGGATACAGAAACCTGGTCCCCATACTCAAATCAAATGTCGACGGTGCGGGAAGCCTTCGTGAAGAAGCTTGATCGCGACCCCGGACTTGTGCGCAGTACTTTGGAAGGCCCGCGGATACTGATGCAAGAGGCACAGCAGGATCTGGCCAGATGGGACCACCTGTCTTCCCGTGCCCGCTCACAGGCGCTGCACCTCGCCATGGCGGCAGCGATGTTGGCGATACAGCTCGCGCGACCGCTGCGCACAAAAAATATCAATGAATTGACAATATGGGGGCCCACGCCACACCTCTCTGGTCCAAAGAATAAAGGCAACGACGCGTGGCTTGATATCGGCCGCGACAAGATAAAAAACCGCCGAGTGATTGAAAGCCCTCTCCCGCGCGACACGTGGCAAATTGTGAGCGCCTGGATTGATGAGGGACGGCCGCGCTGGCTCGAGCTGCATGCAGCGCGCAACTGGACCCCAAATATCTATCTGTTCCCGGGGAGCAGTGAGAACGAAACGATTTGCCGCCAGACGCTGAACACTGCGTGGAACCGCGGGGTCGCACGGCTGGGCCTCACAGGTATGACGCCCCACATGATGCGGCACTTTGCAGCAACAGTATTTCTTGCGCGGCATCCTGGGCAGTACGGCGCTGTCGCTGATCTGTTAGGCGACAGACCTGAGACGGTTGAGGCATTTTATGCGCGCGGAGCGGGACATGCTGCAGCCAAGCTGCTTGCGCAGGTTTTGCAGGAACTCGATCCCGGTTCGAAGCTCGGCGGGAGAAAGCGCTGATGGCCAGACCCAACAAAACCCGTATTGCGCGTGCGGCACTCCTCCTGAACGCTATGCCTCATGTGCCTGAATTGGTGAAGTCACGATTCAGAACCGCCTTTCTACAAGAGGATCCAAGTCCGCGTGGCATGCCAAAAGCCTTGGACAAATTTTACGCGCACTTGAAATCTGTGAGCCGCACACCCAATCAACTGACACCTGAAGATTTCAGGTCTTTAGCAGCTTCGCGAACAGCACACCGCACTCTGCTCGCTGCCCTGCGGCAGTACGCGCCCGAGGTGCCCGTTGCCGCAGCCCGGCCGGTCTCGCAGATGTGGGATAATTGGCTCAACACCAGATATAATCAGAAGGCGAAAAAACCGAGAAATTCGACGCGCGTTGCGTTTGCCCATATAGACTGGCCCGACACTTGGAAATCGGGAACCTCAGCTCTCGATCAGGCGGTGCGCATAAAGGGACGGTGGTACCGCCCTCTTGCGCCAAAAACCCGAGAAAATATTATCCAGGCGGTCGGCATGCTGGCGACGGCTCGGAACTGGGCGCAAAAGCGAGACGTGGTGCTGGACGAGAGATTTTCACCCGAGCTGTTCGACGCTTTTGCCAGATTCATGCTGCTGGAGCGTGAAGTCAGTGCGAGAACCGTCGCAGATTACCTTGAGCGCGTGGAGATGTTCGCGAAACGCGCAGATTTGCTTGAACCCGCGGGGGTCAGAACGTTGTCGGAACTCATCGGTGCTTTGCGCGAGGATGCCTCCGAAGCAGAGCCCGGCAAGCGCGCCAAGATCCGGGCGTTTAGAGACCGGTTCTCCCTCCGCGATCTGCTGGACCGCGCACAATCCCTCACCGATGAGGCAGATGCAGCCCCGGACGGCACCGCAGAAGCAGAACGCAAACGGCGATCCGCCCTCATTCTGGCTTTGTTTGTCAATACGGGTGACCGGCAGGGCGACCTGTCTCGACTGACCATCGGAGAGCAGGTCACTCGCAACAAGGACGGTGTTTGGGAGATTCAGCTTCATCAGGCGAAAACCGGGCGAAAGAAAGAGTTGGGGGCTCTTTGGCCGCTGACCTGCGCGCTTATTGATGCGCATATTCTCGCTGGACGTCCAGCTTGGCAGATCAAGGGTCAGGTCCACGCCCTGTCAGGGTGCAATCTGCTGAGCTTATCGAACATGCCATTTCATACATATTTTTCTGCCAACGTGCTCCGCCAGGAATTCGGGATCTCCGGCCATCTTATGCGCACGCTCATCACCGATCTGCTCCGCAACGCACGATCAGATGCCGCCTGGGCGGCGCAAGAAATGCTGGGCCATTCGAACAAGTGGATGCAAGCAACCTATCAAAGCGATTTTCGCGCGGTAGCCTCCATCCGCCAATGGCATGCGCTTCTCAAAATCCCATGATGAAAAACGTGATGTTGCATCACCTCAACGCGACGCAGCATCAAACGGACAAAGAAATAGTTTGCCAGACGCTTGTGCCATGCAAGCGGTTGGCAATTTGAAACTCATGACAAAGAATATGGGAGTCGGTCATGTTTATAAAAGCTGAAGCTGCGCAACAACCGTCAATAAGCAGAACGTTTGCAAGAATGATGGTCCACATACGGCTCGCGCAAACGGCCGAGAAGGCCATCCTCGATTTTGCCACTCAAAGGTCCAACCAAGATGTGACGCTGACAAATGTGGCAGATCAGCTGTGGTCTGGTGCATATAAATTGGCAGCGGAGATCAGTGGCGCGGAGCTGGAAGCAAAGATAGAGCGCGACTACGATTACATTGATGTCGCACAACTCCTGGTCGATCTGTTTGACGCCAGACCGGATCAACGTGAACATTTTGCAGACCGGGCAGCAGAAAAGCGCGCAGATCTGGGACCTGTGCATCCACTAACCTGCCCGGATCTCACTGATGGTTTGAAATTCGTAATTTGGCCCGAAGGATTACCTTCTGACAATTTAGCAGAAATCGACGCTAATTTTGGACTCTGAGCAGCCGGGATTTGTTGAATGTCATTGAGAACTGACCCGGTATTGTCACCGAGATTTGACCCGCTCTTAGTTATGTATCAGTAGCTATGCTTTGGTCAATGTGGTGGCCTCCTTTGTGGTTTTCTTTGCAGCCTCTGAGCTGGCCTTGAAGCGGTAGCTGTCGTTGCCTGTTTCGAGGATGTGGCAGCGATGTGTGAGCCGGTCGAGGAGTGCTGTTGTCATCTTTGCGTCGCCGAAGACCTGAGCCCATTCACTGAAGCTGAGATTGGTCGTGATGATGACACTGGTGCGCTCATAAAGCTTGCTCAGAAGGTGGAACAGCAGCGCACCGCCTGACGGGCTGAACGGCAGGTAGCCAAGTTCATCAAGGATGACCAAGTCGATCTTGGTGAGCATCTCAGCCATCTTCCCAGCCTTCCCGAGGGCTTTTTCCTGCTCCAATGCATTGACCAATTCGACGGTGGAATAGAAGCGCACTTTGCGCCTGTGGTGCTCTATTGCTTGGACACCGATAGCGGTGGCAACATGGCTTTTGCCGGTTCCAGGTCCCCCAATCAAAACAACGTTTTCCGCGTTCTCTATGAACTCACCACGATGGAGTTGGCGAACTGTGGCCTCGTTGATGTCGCTTGATGCGAAGTCAAAACGCGTGAGGTCTTTGTAGGATGGGAAGCGCGCAACCTTGGTGTGATAGGCAATCGAACGCACTTCCCGTTCGGCCATTTCCGCCTTGAGCAGTTGGGACAACATTGGGGTGGCCGCCTCAAACGCTGGAGCACCTTGTGTGACCAGGTCATCGACCGCATGCGCCATACCATGCAGCTTGAGACTGCGCAGCATGATGATAATGGAAGCCCCTGCAGGATCATGACGCATTGCGCTTGCCCCCTGCTTGTCTGAGGTCGTCATAACGATCCACATTTGCCTTTGGTGCCGTTTCCAAAGCCAAAGCATCTGGTGGGTCGATCTCAGGATGATTGGTCTGCTTTGGATCGATCAGCCTATGCAGTAGGTTCAGGATATGCGTCTTGGTCGGCACACCAGCTCCCAAAGCTAATTCCACAGCTCGCACGTTGTGATGTAGAACCAGAGACAGGATATCGACCATTTCCCGATCTCCGCCTTCTTTGCGGAGCATGTGATCCTGCAGCCGACGGAAGATGTCAGGCATCTCTGTAAACGGCGCACCGTTACGGAGTGCCCCCGGTTTGCGCTGAATGACCGCAAGATAATGGCGCCAATCATAGATGACTTTGCCAGGCTTACGGTGGGATCGATCAATGATCCGATCATGCGAGCAGACGGTTTGCCCCTCTGCAACAATGACCAACCGCTCCGGGTAAACACGAAGACTGACAGGGCGGTTCGCAAAACTGGCAGGGACACTGTACCGATTGCGTTCAAAGGTGATCAAGCACGTCGGTGACACGCGTTTTCTGTGTTCAACAAACCCATCAAAGGCTGGCGGTAGAACCATCAACATAGACTTCTCGGCCTTCCAAGCATCGGCAACTGAACCAGGCAATTCCCGGTGCGCTATCTCTGACCAAAGGGCGATAGAGCGATCTTCAAGCCACTGGTTCAGATCTTCCAAATCCTTGAAGACAGGCATGACCTGCCACAATCGGTTCCGGGCATTCCGGACGTTCTTCTCAACTTGGCCCTTCTCCCAGCCAGCCGCTGGATTGCAAAACTCTGGCTCAAAAACATAGTGACTGGCCATCGCTTTGAAGCGTGCGTTGACATCGCGCTGCTTGCCACGACCAACACGGTCGACCGCTGTCTTCATATTGTCATAGATGCCTCGGCCTGGAACGCCGCCAAATACGCGAAAGGCGTGCCAATGGGCATCGAATAGCATCTCATGCGTCTGCAAAGGGTAGGCCCGCACCAGGAATGCCCGACTGTGTGACAGTTTGGTGTGTGCAACTTGCAGTTTGACGCGTTCGCCACCAATTGTGGCCCAGTCTTCACTCCAGTCAAACTGGAACGCTTCGCCGGGTTGGAACACCAAAGGCACAAACGTGCCGCGTCCTGTGGTTTGCTCTGCACGATGCCGATCGGCACGCCAGGCGCACGCAAAGGCGGCGACACGCTCGTAGGATCCATCATAGCCGAGCTTGACCAAGTCTTCATGCATCAGCTTAGCATTGCGCCGGTCTTTACGAGATTTACGCGTTTGAGCTAGCAGCCATGATGATAACCGATCCGCATAAGGATCTAACTTGCTTGGCCGCGATGGCGTCTTGAAATTTGGCTCTACAGCATCCTCGCGAAGATACTTCTTGATCGTGTTACGAGACAGCCCGGTACGTCGGGCAATCTCTCGTATCGGCATTTTGTCACGCAATGCCCAGCGTCGAATAATACTCAAAAATCCCATGTCGATCACTCCATGTCTCCCTGACAAAAACCGTCAGGGCAGTCTGTTCACATGGGTCAATTCTCAGTGACAATTTATGGGGCTACCGGGTCAGTTCTCAGTGACATTCAACAGCAAAATCTCAAAATTAAGGGCTAAGCGACAGTTGGGCTCGCCGCTCACGGCGTTGAAAAGACTCTCGAATATGCCCGCCTTCGCCCAGCGACGGAAACGCCGAAACTGGTTGTTTTAGTTGCCGAAAGCGGGCGGCAGGTCGCGCCATGGAGAACCCGTCCGAACGCGCCAGAAGACTGCCTCCAGAAACAGGCGGTTATCCTTTGCCGTGGCCCCTGCGTCGCTGGCCTTTCCCGGCAAATGCGGCTCAAGCCGCTGCCATACATGATCCGTCACCACAAATCGCTGCTCGTTCATTCAAACCTCCTTTTGGGAAATTTGAACCAGAAATCAGACCTAATGGGAATCCTGATTGTCCACAGACCCTAATATTTAGCGCAGATCTGACGGAAGGATACCTTCAGGTATATTCTGAAAGCAAACCGGGCGCAGGAAACGTCGAATTGACATCGTTCCGACCGAGGTGGCGCCGAAATTGGTGGACGCTGGATAAGGGCCGCCGTGAACCATCGCGTCGGCGACTTCGACGCCGGTTGGGAAGCCATTGGCCAGGATCCGGCCAGCTTTGCGCTCCAGCACCGGCAACAGCTTGCGCGCAAACCCAGTATCATCCGCATCCATATGCAAGGTACAGGTCAACTGGCCAACCAAGGCGCGCGCGACGGCAAGCATCTCTGCTTCGTCCTCAACACGCACCACAAGGCCGAGCGGACCGAAGACTTCCTCGCCAAGATCGTGGTTGGCAAGCCAGGTCTCGCCTGTGGTCTCGAAGAGATAGGGGGTGGCGTTGCGCTGGTCGCAGGTCGACGTGAGGAGTTCCTGCACGCCAGTTCCCCCTGCAATCCGGTCGCATCCGTCGCGGTATGCGGTGGCAATGCCGTCGGTGAGCATGGTTTGTGCTCCGACAGTTTCCAGCCCCGCCTTGGCGGAAGCGACAAAGCCGTCGGCGTCGGGGCCGTCAATAAGCACGGCAATCCCAGGATTGGTGCAGAACTGCCCTGCGCCCATGCTCAACGAGCCAGCCCAGCCACTGCCAAGCTCCTTGCCACGAGTGTTGAGCGCTGCGGGCAGCAGGAACATCGGGTTCACCGATCCCAACTCGCCATAGAAGGGGATCGGCGTTGGACGGTTTGCACAGAGGTCAAACAACGCACGGCCACCGGCCAGCGAGCCAGTAAAGCCCACAGCCGTGATCAAAGGATGCTGAACCAATGCAGAGCCGACTTCACGCGTGCCGCCCTGAATGTTCGAGAACACGCCAGGGTGCACGCCGCAGGTTTTGATTGCGGCATGGATAGCTTCGGAAATAACCTCTCCGGTGCCCGGATGAGCAGAATGACCCTTTACGACGACGGGGCAACCTGCGGCCAAGGCTGCGGCCGTGTCGCCGCCTGCCGTCGAGAACGCCAGCGGAAAGTTGGAGGCGCCGAAGACTGCTACCGGACCAATGGGCCGCTGCACCAGTTTCAAGTCTGGACGTGGCAGCGGCGCACGTTCGGGCAGGGCGGCGTCGTGGCGCCGGTCCAGATGTGCACCGGCCAGAATATGCTCGGCAAACAGGCGCAACTGCCCGACGGTGCGGCCCCGTTCACCCTGCAATCGCGCCTCGGGGAGGCCAGATTCACGGCTTCCAATCTCGGTGATCAGGTCCGCACGAGCTTCGATTTCATCGGCGATGGCATTGAGAAACGCCGTCCGCTCGTCGCGCGTGCTATAACCGTAGGACCAAAAGGCTTCTTCGGCTGCGGCACAGGCCTGGTCGACAAGCGGGGTGGTGCCCACAGCGAAGGCATGCGTCGGGCCGCTGGTCGGGGCGTTATCGAATGTGGTGTCACCCGCCACCCACTCACCTGCAATCAAATGCTTGCCGTGGGGGGTGTATTTCAAGTCGTCTAGCATTGTCTATCCTTCCAAGCTTCAGCGGTTGTTGGCTTTGCGCCAGGCGGCGAATTTTTTGAGATTCTCGTCTTTCGTGGCGGGATAAAGCCCGATGATCGTGGCCCCACCCTGCACCTGTTCGATGACGAAATCCTCATAGGCAGTCATCTCGATCGCTTCATCGGCGATCTCATCGGCGAGATGTGCGGGGATCACGATGATGCTGTCGTCGTCTCCAACCACGATATCGTCAGGGAACACTGGTGCATCGCCGCAGCCGATCGGCACGTTGATGTCGATGGCTTCGTTGGTGGTCAGATTGGTCGGGCTTGACGGGCGGTTGTGATAGGCAGGCATTTCCATTTCAGCGACATTCATCGCGTCGCGAAAGCCGCCGTCGGTGACCACGCCAGCCCCACCGCGCACCATCAAGCGGGTGATCAGAATGTCGCCCGCACTCGCCGCATAGGCCGATTTGCGGCTGTCCATCACCAGCACATAACCCGGAGGGCAATCTTCGATGGCCTTGCGCTGCGGGTGCTCAGGGTCGCGAAATTCGACCAGCTGATTGCGGTCTTCGCGGGCTGGCATATAGCGCAGGGTGAAGGCCGGTCCGATCATGTTCTTGCCCTTTCTAGACACTGGGTGAACATCCTGGATCACCTGATTGCGCAACCCGCGTTTGTAAAGCGCGGTGGCCAAGGTCGCCACCGAGACTTGTTCGAGCTTGGCCTTGGTTTCAGGTTTGAGTGGGTGATCGGTCATGTAGTTAATCCTTCTCTGGGCCCGCTTAGTGCGAGATGACGGTGTAGTGATCAGGCAGCTCTGGAGCATGTCGGTTGGCACGATACGACTGAGTTCTTGCTCGATTGACCATTCGAAAAATCACGCTCACCATGAACTGAAAGTGGACTCTTGTTATCGGCTGTATAACTGCCACAAAAAATCTCTGGATATCCTGAATTTTCAGATGGTTTATTAATCCTTGTGCTATTGTGGTTGGTCGATCAGTGGACGAACTAGGGCTCGATCAATTCACTGGCGTTAATAAAGGCTCGCCCGCAAAATATGCAGCTAAGTTATCGACTACAAGTTGAGCCATCGCCTCGCGAGACTCAGTTGTCGCAGCAGCGCCATGAGGATACAGAGTCACATTGGGCAATAGAGCAAAGGCTTCGTTCGGAGTTGGCTCATTTAGGAACACATCCAAACCCGCCCTGCCTAATTTCCCACTTTGCAGCAATTCGATCATTGCTGCTTCATCAATCACAGTCCCTCGTGAGACATTGACCAATGTGGACCTGTCGCACTTTTGTGCCGCCCCAAGTGCTCCTTTAAGCCACTTTCCGTTCGAAGGCGACGGGGCTTTTCCA
>CANMZB010000050.1 GCA_947502265.1 uncultured Sulfitobacter sp. | reverse complement strand
GCACACATTCGACGCGTCACCCGCCATCTCGCAAGACTCTGAAAAAGTGCGGTTAGTTTCGAATCAGACTCTAAGAAGAAGAGTTCAGCTTCAAGGCAGTTTTTGATGTTCATAGTTTCTTTGGTTTTTCTATTTTTTGGTTTCGTGTTGTTCAGGAAGGAAGGTGGTTTTTCGGTTTTTTTGAAGGCAGGGAAGATGTCTGTTTTGGGTTTCTGAAAGGAAGAGAAAATACGGATTTTTCTGATTTTTCAGTTTTCGAATTTTCAAAGTTTTTTTGTTGCCTTGGTTACAGGTCGGAGTTTTTGAAATCTTTTTTCCAACACTCTGTTCATCCACAAAAAAGCGACATTCCGTCACCTTTTGCCCCAACCATGAGGCCCACTGATGCTCTATATTACTGATCAGACAGCCGGACCGATTTTCGGCGTTGGACACATCAATATAGACCGTCTGGCACCTCGCCAGGACGGACGGGAGACCTCGGCCAATGGCACGGGACCGGACGAGACATGCGCAAGACAAGGAGGTGCTGAAGGCGCCGTCTGTCGACCCAACGTCAGCCCTCCTGCCATATTGCTTAGACTGCCAGAAAGAAACGAAACGCCAGCGCATCCTGGCCTGCCTCAAAACCGTAGCCATTTTACTGGAAAAGGACGAGGCTTACCTACCCATATTTTTACGTTTGGAACGAGAGCTAGAGGCTGAGAGCGCGAAGCAAGAAATCATCGCACGCGCGCGGAAATACCTTCCAAACCAGATTTGATAGGCGTTTTCGAGGAAAAACAGCCGACCGGTTTCAACAAAGTCATTTCAGATGATCAGGAACGGCAAACATAACCTCCTTCGCGACCTGGAGTCGATCAAAGAGGCTCAGGCCATCGCCATAAGTCTCACGTCCGCGACGCCCTTTAAGCGAATGTCCCATCAGCTCACCGCGATCATCTGTTTGATAGCCCGCACGCTTCATACGGCTTTCCCAACTATGTCGCGTGCCGCCAACGGTAACCCCTTGTGGCAGCAAATCGTGTTTGCGCAAATATTTGTTAACCGCGGCACTGTAACTGCTCCCGTTTCTGTATCGCGGAAAGCCTTGCGGGTGCCGTCTGGCAGCCGCTAGAGCAACCCCAACCAGCGGAATTTCTCTGTGTGACGGTAGGTTTTTCACTTCTCGTCTCTCGTCAGGGTCTTCCGCGGCCTCGTGGGCAATCAAAAGATGTGGGATCGGGGCGTCCAGGCGGATCGCGGAAGGGGGCAAGTTATAAATCTCATTCTGACGGCAGCCCGTTTCGATCGAGATCAACAAAATATCACGCGCCTCATCATTCAAGCCGTCAAGCGCCGCTGGAGCAAACCACTTGTCTACGATCAAGTCGACAGGCACTTCGCGTTTCTGCGACGGTTGCGCATGACGGTCTTTAATCGAGACACCGGCATATGGGCGTGGCGGATCTTCATGGTCGAGGTCTTCATAAAACCGCGACAGCATACCGGACAAATAGTTGAAATCCTTGTTCGCCGTATCCGCTGATTGCCCCTCCTTTGCCATTCGAGCTTGCCACCATTTCTTATGCTTGCGGGCTTCGGCAGAGCCAACAGCTGCAACCTCGATGTCCCCGCCAAGGGCTGCAATCAAATTGTTTACAGAACGTTGACGTGGTGAGCGCCACAAGCGCATTTGTTCGTTGTTTTTGTAACGATTGTCATGGGCAGCAAGCGCCTCAACGTGTTCCACCAAATTGGACAGCAGGAGCTGTGGGGCATTAACCGTGCCCAAAACAGCGGAGGCGACACCCTCGTCGGGCGTGCCGTCTGTGCGCCGCGACGCTTCTATTCGTTGCAGAACATCATCCAAAGGGGCAGTCTCGACCTTGTCGATCGAAAGAAACTGAAACCCACGGATCGCAGCCAATTGCTGCGCCGCACGAAACTTCTCAGCGGCGTCCCCGTCGCGCCCGGTCAAAAGGGCTTCCCATCCCTCAATATACGCATTCCAAACACCCGCCGACTTTTGCATGGCAACGCTATAGGAATCTGTCTTGAGGCTCTCCCAAATCTCAAGACGCGGCTCAACACTCGCAAACCGCTTGGGAACGCGTCGCTTCAGATACCATGTCTTTCCGCGCAGGATCGGTTTAGACATCTCCGCACCTCCTTACATTTCACCTTGCGTAGCAAAATGTGGTGCAAAAAGGGTAGCAAAACAAGGGGGAGCAAACCACACCCGAGATAGAATTACAGTTAACTTATTGATTTTAAAAGAATAAAATATTTATCACGCCAATCGCAGTGGCGGAGACGAAGGGATTCGAACCCTCGAGACCCTTCCGAGCCTACTCCCTTAGCAGGGGAGCGCCTTCGACCACTCGGCCACGTCTCCGCCGACCCGTTTAGAGGGGGTTAGCTCAGGAAACAAGGTCAAAATGACACAATTTTTGGCAATCGCCAAAATTCGAGAAACCATGTTTTACGCACAAAGCAGCACTGGTGTTTGGCAACGATCTGCCAACGAGATGGTGCCGATTAAAGAGCTGCTATAGCACTGTCATGCAGACCGTGACAAAATTGCTATTAGCCTCGTTGCGACGAGCCACATCCGATTCTGCCATGGCACGGTTGGCCAGCAGCCATAACTGGCGGATGCTTCTCTGTGAGACTGGTAAGTCTACACGCTCACGCCGGCGTTGATTAGCCGCAGACGTGCGTTTTCTACAACTCGGAGGTCGAACTGATCAGGGAACTCTACAGCTACGACGTGTTCGAAGGTGTGGCGGTAATCGCCCGCTGCGACTAACACTTGGAAGGCTTCCGACGGTGACGGCGCGCCAACCAACCGGACGATTGTTTCAACCTTACCGTGACTTTTCACCATACCCGGAAGTCGCCCAAGCCTGTTGTCCCCGCGAACGCGCTTCAATGCCATGACGCACCGTTCGAACGCGCTATCAATTGTGTTTGTCACACTTACGATTCTTTCTCGAACATGTTCGGCCATTTCCGCGTTGGCTTGCCTTATCGCTGCATCCAAAAATCTCTGAAGCTGATCCAGATCGCTCGACCCGTCGATAGCGCTTCTAATATTTTTAGGGATCATACTGCCGTTACTTCCTAAAATTCGATCTTTTTGCTCGACCAAGCGATACTGACACCTTGCACCAAACCCAGTTGACCGCGCCATAGATGCATACATTAGATCGTTAGCAGAATGAGAACAATAATTTCACATACTGTAGTAGACTACTTCATTTCTATATGCTGAAACTGAGGTAAGAAGCGATGATACTTTTTGAAGGATAACCATTGTCTCATTGATTGAGCCTCACGTGCGATACTATAGCCAAGTTGACTATTGTATTCAGCTTCAGTTCGATCAAGCAGGCGATCTAAGAAAAATTTCTCTCTGGCTGTCAATTCTGGAACTTCGAGAAATTCGATACTACCCCAGCCCTCGGATAAATAGCCAAATCCTGCCGGAGGCACCGGCATGCCCTGCTCAGATTGCACCAAAACTGTCGCAGTAAACATTGGGGCGCTATCAACATAATAGGTTTGAAGTATGGGGCGAAAACTGATGCCATCTACAGACGACATCTCCGCGGCCCTATCGCAGACATGCTCTAAGCATTTTGCCAAATACGTCGGCATATCATTCAAAGTTTCAAGCTCAAGGCTCTCCGGGTGGAACTCGCCGAGCTCTCGCTGCAGCAAAACCCTATTTGCAGAGATTCGATCTTCTCTGAGTTCTTGTCTCAGATTAGCCATGAGCCGAGCCGGGGGTAGAGATGCATCTAAAGATATTCTCGCGATGTCACCAGGCCCGAGGGATTGCAGCAGAGTCTGAAACTCAGCCATTTGCGCGCCGCGGTTTACATTCCCAGTGTAGTCGAACCATACAATAAAACGCTGCGCGTCTAATCTTTCAGCGAGTTCATCAAGTTTGCCCGGCAGTTCAGCTGCCGCATGCTGAGCACAGCAAGTTTCGCTCGTCGGAGCATTAAAAATCTGTCTATTTACGGTGTCGTTGTCGAGGTCGAAAGAGTAGAGCTTTGAAATACCATTCCGCCGATACATTGAAATATGGTCGGCCATTTGCGGCCCACCCATCGATATATATAGACAGTCGTTAATCGGGGTGTCGGAAATAGCCCTACCGACGAGTTCAGCGAATAGCTCCCTGTCGACATGTTTATTCGGACGGGTCGAATAGTTACTTGGCATTATTCAATCACCCTGAGCTTACGGGCCAAATCTTTCCAAACCTGCTCGCCTACGCTCCCAGGTTTTTCGTCGGCCGGAAGACCCAGCAGCTCCTTAACTTTCTCTACTTCTTGAGCTTCGCGGCTAAATGAGATCCGAGCCAGTGGATTCTTGCGCTCTGGCTCAGGCATTTTTGCCACGTTCTTCCTCGCATCTCCATTTGAATGCCGAACCGACCTGGCGGTTGGGTGCAATACCTTAGCGACTTCGGCAACGGAATATCTTTTCGCCTCCGAAATTACAGTATCAGTTGATTGCTCCATTCCCTTTACGCGGTTAGTATACTGAGTTAACGCACGAAGGCCTTCCATGGCAGCATTAAGCCCCTTCACGTATACACCGTCATCGAGGTCGAGCGCCCCTTTAGTGGTGGAGACAGGAAGCGTTGTCGCGTCATCGGATTCAAATATCATGATACCCGCAATTGACCTAAATTGAGGGTGATATCTTGGAACATTCCCGACCCCCCACCCGGTCACCGATGATGTGTCCGCATAGGTAATAACTCGGTCATTACATACCACAGTAATACCAGCCTTTAGCCCGCCAGCCTCAAGACTATCATTCGAAGCTATGGCCTCCTCACGTTCGTCCTCGCGGGTCAGCTTTCTGAACAAGCCGACAATGACCTTAATAGCGACATTTCCAGACTTCGCCTCATAGTAGAAGGGCGTTACCAAATCTTCCGAGAACCTAAATTCTATTGGTAGTGGTGAGATCACCTTACCATTTAATACAATTTTGAACCCCTTTTCGATTACATACGCATAGTATCGAGACAGGGACTTAACCAGATCGTCAAGAAAGCTCTTCGAAGAAAAGCTCCGAGCAATATTTGGCCGAATCTCATTAGCAACAATTTTGACGCCCTTGTCAGAATCTTCTGGGGCATCCTGGAAAAGCGTGAGTTTCCAATCTGGATTGTCTGGGTTCATCCATTTCTTGTCATAAACAACTCGGACCTTCGAAGTGTCACTATTGGTTTCAACCGTAGCATCCGCGCAAATCTTGAAGATCGATCTCTTCATCCCGATGCCATACATGCCGATCGTCGGTTTGTCGTTATCAAGCTTCGGATCGTCTCTCCCTAATTTCAAAGCACCATCAAGGCGATCATCAGGAATACCACCGCAGTTATCAGATACGCTAAACTCGTCAGCGGAAATCTTCAATTCGCACTGCAAACCTTGGTAAGGAAGTTCTTGCCCTAAGCGAAGGCGGGCAATTCTTTGACGGATCGCTCCGTCCAAACTGTTATCCACCAAATCCAACACGGCATGTTCTAAGCTGATGTCACGCGGAAGCATCTCCACAAAGAATCTTTTCGACGGGCCCGCTTCAAGTTCTCTTGTTATCATTTTCAGTCCTAAATCTTGCCCGCTAAGCAATTTTATATTGCAGATATCTAAAAATTCAGTTTTCCGATCGACAAACGATCTTTGATAGGGTAGACGCCGCACATGGTGACAGCAATCGATCTATTTTCTGGGTGTGGAGGCCTCTCGTTGGGGGCGGCTCGCGTCGGCTTGAAACCATCAATAGCCATTGAGCTTGATGATCACGCTGCCGCAGCGCATTCACAAAATTTCCCAACATGCGCCACTACCAAACTTGACCTATCCATAATCGAGCCGACTGAGCTCAAAGCCCTTTATCAGGGAAGGCCTGATATTGTGTTTGGCGGCCCCCCCTGTCAAGGGTTCAGCTACATGGGCAAACGGGACCAGAATGACCCGCGCAATCAACTGCTTGATCGCTTTTTTGAGTTTGTTTCAGAACTTAGACCACGCGCCTTCCTCATGGAGAATGTCCCCGGCCTTCTCGACCCAGCCAGTAGGAAGGGCTTGGAGAGGTCGCTTGAAAGATTGGGGTCATCCTACGAAATCTTGGAACCAGTGATACTTGATGCCTCTCATTTTGGCGCTGCAACAAAGCGCAGGAGGGTCGTCGTCGCCGGCTTCGACCCCTCCGACGTTGATGCTTTCACAATACGTGACTTGGCATCTGGCAAACGGCCGGGCGTCTGCGTTGGCGACGCTTTGGCCGGGTTGCCTGAACCAAACGGCAGTGATGTTGCACCGGTAGCAAACTTAGACATCCCCTACGTAAACTTTATCAATCGCTACATCGCTGACGTCGGCAACAGAGGTAGCATTGCGGCGTTTGAGAACGGTGAAGTCACAGGATTCACAGCAACCAAACATACCGCCGACGTCGCGAGACGTTTCGAAGGCACCCCCCAGGGGGGCACCGAAAAGATAAGCCGGTTTCATAGGTTGAACTTATTAGAGCCCGCGCGGACGCTTCGCGCAGGAACCGGCAGTGACAGGGGGTCTTTCCAATCCGCGCGGCCCATCCACTATAGTTCCAATCGTGTCATATCCGTGAGAGAAGCTGCTCGCATTCAAGGCTTTCCAGATTGGTTCACCTTTCACCGAACTAAATGGCATTCGCACCGGATGATCGGAAACAGCGTTAGCCCAGTGTTTTCTGAGGCGATCCTCGCCCCAATAGCTAAAGCTCTCGGTATTGATAGATAAACTCAGGGGGTGTCCGCATATCGTATTGGTCCGCTATGCGCACGAAGCTGTCCTTCGCTCCGTTTGCATCGAAGTCCGCTTCTTCGTTCGGTCAAGAACGAAAGCGTTTTCGCCTGTGGTTCAGGCAAAAGGGTTTCGGCTACTATCTATTGATGGAATAAAAGGGCCAACGTCCGTGACGGCGAAACACTATTGAATTTAACTAAATCCTACCAATTTAAGCCCCAGCCCAATGCAAGTGATCACAAAAATGACCGATATTTTTATTAGCCACGCTACGAAAGACAAGCATCTTGTAGAGAAACTCGTCGACCTCCTCAAAGAGGGCATCGGCGTCCCGGATGAGGCTATCTTTTGCAGTTCGCTCGATGGTCACGGCATCCCCCTCGGCGAAGACTTTAATGCGTATATGAAAGAGAAGATCCAAAAACCTAAACTGGTTCTGCTGCTCATGACCCCCGCCTATATGGAGAGCTGGTTCTGCCTGATGGAAGTCGGTGCAGCTTGGTCACAATCGCATCGCTCCTTGGCCATTGTGGTTCCCCCAATCAAATTTGATGTGGTCACCAGCACACTTGGTCTCAAGCAGGCATGGGACATCACGCACAATCCTGGTCTGATAGATCTGCGCAAAATGGTCCAAGACTGCGGAATCACCTTGGAAACCCGCTCTGATCACACTTGGGAAAAAAAACGGACGGCCTGGAAGTCCGCTCTTAAACAAGCGCTAAAGACGCTGAGTGGGCCATCTATGGTAGCGGCAGACACGCACCAAGAAGCGCTCGACCGCATCAAGGACCAAGAAGACGAAATCGACACTCTCCAGGAACTCCTGGAGGAAGAAAAGGATAAGGTCGAGGCGCTCGTCGAAGCCAAAGATGCTGACGATGTCAAAACCATTCTGTCGGGGTTTGAAGGCAATGATGATCTTCAAACCCAGTTTGCGGCTCTTCTGGAAGCGGTCGAGGACGCCCGACCGAAGCAAATTTCGGACGCCGTTTTCAAACATGTTATCATGGATCACTATGATAGGGCGGCTGCCATCAACTGGTATGCGTCCGACAAGGACGAGTTCGAGAATGCGATCCAGCGCGGCGTCCTATCTTCTGACGAGGGCTTTCCAGTCGACTGGGCGCGAAGCAAACTCAGGAAGCTCTATAAAGCGCTGAAGGCTCTGGATATCTTTCTCTCCCACTCTGAGTCCGATCTTCGTGTAGTCATGGGTGACGATGACACCCCCATTGATGCCGATGATCTCGAATTCTGGGAGTATCACCTTGAAATCTGATAATAGGAGCACCTCACCTTTCATCAGTGATCGCCAAAGCAATCATTCGTGCGGGCCACAGCATCAATCACCCTGGGCTCGGAGCGGGCATTGCTTGTAGGTTTAGGGAGGAACGTCGAAGTGGTGCTCTTAGCCTGCCTCAAACGTCCCTCACATCGATACCCAGAAACTGGCGATCCTTCTTATTGGTGATCTGCTTGCGAACTGCTGCAAACGCTTTTTCAGCATTCTCGGATGACAGCAAATCTGCATACGCCAAGAACGCCGCGCCGTAGATGATCTTCCTACGTGTATCGGCGCGGCGGCTCTCCTCTTTTGCTTTTTGTGTCAGATCAGACAAAAGTGCGTTCTTTTGTGCAATCTCTTTGGTCAGCGCTTCAATTTTTTTCACTGTTCTCATCATCCCGTTTCCTCGCTTCTGGATCTCAAGAAGGATGTCGCTCCCTTATCGGCAGTCCGCTACAAATTATTTCCGCAGGCCGAAAATCTTCCATGGTGTCACAACCTGACGGCCCAAGAGGTCGGAAGGCGCAATTACGCAAACTTTGTTTGCAGCGCGCCTGCAGCGGGCTTTTTTTGTAGCGACATCCTGCCGTGGGCAGGATCTCCCTAAGCATGAAGCATCCAGCATGTCACTTTTCTGTTCTCAACCTTACGCGTGGCAAAACTGCGGGCGCTGTCGCCCGGGCCGCCTACATCGGGCGCTGCCGCTTGCACGATGAACGTATCGGAAAGACGTTTTCTTACGGCCATCTTAGCGGCTTGTTGGCTGACGGCACGGTTAACTGGGTGACCGGCAGCGAATTGCTATGGAACGAAGTCGAGGCGGCTGAGACGCGCAAGAATTCGCGGGTCGCGCGCGAAATTCGGGTGGCGCTTCCTGCCGAGCTGCCGCTCGATGAGATGCGCCGTTTGGTTCACGGCTACTGTTGCAACTTGAAGGATCGCTACGGCGTTGCTTCCCAATTTGCAATTCACGCCCCCGCGTTCCATGACGACAAGGAAGGAAAGGAGGTTGAGCGCCAACATCGAGGTGGCCAGCTGAACCTCGAAGAATTCTTGCTCATCCTCTCGGATTCAAAGCGAACCAACCTCAATTTTCACGCGCACATTCTCGTCTCAAACCGGGAGAAGGATGGCAACAGCGGACACTTTGGCAAAAAGGTTCGATGCCTTGATAATATTAGAACAGGACCTGAGGAGATCCAAGCGATGCGGATCGAGTGGGAACTTCGGGCAAACAGTTCTCTTCGTCGCATTGGCTCAAAAACAAGGATCGATTTGCGGTCTTATAAAGAGATGGTTATTGTAGGTGACGCACCGGATGGCCTGAACCCTCAAAAACATCTCGGTCCCAAAGCCGCAAACGCTTCAAAGAAAATCTCATTCAAAAACACGTCCAAAGTTCACCCGAAGCATTCACCTGAAGAGCAGGAAGAACCGTTTTCGGCCATCGAAGCGCTTGTCGACGTCCGGAAGAACTATAGAGCCGAAAATGATGATCTGTGGACGGCGTGGGTCGGACTTCGGGATCTGCAACGACAAAAAGCCCGGCTCGAATTTTCGGAACAGATAGCAACCGAACGAGAGGCTCAGCGCAAAAAGGAAGCTGCGAGAGACAAGGAAAACATTTTGAAGGCAACTTCCGCAAAGGACGCCCAGGCGGCCGCCGCGGAAGCCGTTAGCATAGCGGCTCCGCGGGGTGGTTTGGCTGATATTATTGCGCGTGTGCAAGGCGGGGAGGAGATGGTGATGCCGGAAGGTGAGGACTGCGTGATCGACCCTGAAACCTTTCAGCGGACCGGTTCGACCACCCCGTTTGAGGAAACGATCAGGATAAAAGAGACTTCTCGCGTCCTGGTTCGAACGAGGAACAGTTAGTCCAACCGTGCAATGCCATTGATCAATCTTTACCTGTAGGTTTCGCACAGTTGGGAATGAACACGCAGCCGGATCAGTAACGGTGCTGGTGGTCTCGATAGGCGAGAACGATGTGATCTTCCGACGAGAAAAGATCAATGTCATGGTTCAAGGCAGGGTGGTAAAAGGCCGCGGACGTTTCCCTTAGCCAGCGCAGCGCATCTTCTTTTTCACGAGACATTTCATCAACAAACGTTTGTGGCAGCGGACGCGAGAGTCGCTGTAGCGCCTGATGAGCGCTTTCATTTGCTCGCGCCTCACGTTCCATTTCTGCCATTTTTCGAAGCATAAAGAGTGAAGCATCCTTAACGCCGAGGCTGCCAAAATCGGTTACTGGCAGTTGCCGCAAAAGCCTGTCGAGTTCCTCATTTGACAGCTTGTCCGTTTGATACAACCCAGCTTCGCGGCACTTCAACGCTTGCTCAGCAATGATTGATCGAATGAACGGCGTCCAAAGTTCACGCCGCCCTGTAGCTGGATAGCCAAAAACGGTCAAATCTGTCGCGATCCATCCTTTCCGGGGTTTGCGGCGTTTCAGGTTCTCACGCAGCATCACTTCTTTCAAGGCACCGTTGCCGTAACGCTGGAACGCAGCCAATACCGGAACTTTGTAATCATACCGAGCCAAGAGGCGTCGCGCATCGGCAAGCGTTAAGCTATCATATTCAAGTTGGAAGCGCTTGACGGCTACCTCCAGCTTCTTTTCAAGATTGGGGGGGATTGGGGGCGCGAACGTAAGCATTTTTGTCTCCAGTGTGCTGTTCTTCTGAAGAGGATGTGGGATCGATCAATGCGGCACGGAAACACCCAGACCTTGGTTTAGAAATACTACCTAATCTCGGTCTGATGTATTTTGTGCTGGAATGCTCGAGCATTGAGCACCGTCTTCCTACCACAGGCGCATATCTCAATCACGCCTCGGGTTCCTGCCTCAAATTTGTAGAGCCGGTTCCGTTCCCATCTTGTGTCTTGATGTTGGATTTTGACGGCCACGGAGGTCACAAAATCGTCAATCAGGTCCTGCTGTGGGCCAATCAGATAGTTCTGATCCAGCAGCTTACTGATGCGAACTGCGGCTTTGATCCATGATCGATTGGATTTAGACCATGAGTTGCGCCACGCAGCCTGTTCGGGCTGTGTTCGTGGCATGATGCTGAATTGCGTTTCCGGCATTTCAAGGCGAATGGGGAGACGTGGAAGGTAAAACTTCGGCCGATCTTTCCCTCCATGCAGGCATGCCAGTGACAAGAACATCAGGTCATGCAGGGTGTGGCATTCTCTGACTTGATCAGTGTGCATGATCGCAAACGCTTTGCTTTTATCAGAGAACGAAGTGAGAAATTTCGCACTCAAACTGAAACGCAGACGCCGCCCTTCAATCTTGATTGACTTAAAGATATTCTGATCAACCAGGGTCAGGACCTATTAACTGATTGATCTTATCGTCTTGCCATGATTCACGATCCTCAGTTGCAGGGGGATATCATG
>CANMZB010000049.1 GCA_947502265.1 uncultured Sulfitobacter sp. | reverse complement strand
GCGTGACCCGGATGAGTGACAATGACCCGAAGCTAAAAAGGAAAAAGAGCTTGACCCAAACACCCAATTAGAGAAGCTCCCTTTGCTAACTTCTGACAGACCTGTCTTTTGCAATAATAGGTTTAAGCTTCGCAGATGGCCTCGTTTTTATGCCCTTAGGTCCAGACACAGTGTTCTTTGCACAGCCTGCATCAGCAGACATGCATCCGATCTTAGGCCCTGCTGCCAGCGACAATGAAGTAATGCGTTTCTGCAACAAAGAAATTGTTGCTCAAGCCAATCAATATGTTTGGGCGAACAATCCTGACCATCACCTGTTTGTTGATCGCCATCTGGGGGGGGAGCAACAAAATCATTTAATCAAGTGGCGCTCCAAACTATGAAAAACCAGTTATCTTGAGCTCAATTTTTACCTTCCGGACGCACTCGCCTTACCTTCCCTATAATGATCGCTTGTTGAGTGGTTCGCCAAACCCGACATTCGCACATCTGTTGTGAACGTCGGGAAAGTCCGCACAGTGTGAATTCAACCGTCATGGGTTTTGCAGTTGCAGCGAATGGCCGGAATGACGGGCCGCACCGCAGCATGAGGATCAGTGAGGCAACGGCCGGTTTGGGCCGTCCCTGATCTGATTGGGCGGGGGGCGTTGTCGGATATTGCTTTGCATTCAACATCAGTTGAGAGCCCAGAATGCCGCGTTTGTGCACCTTAACGAGTGCCAGAAAGCTTCGTTTGGGCGGCAAAGTTGGCGTTGTGAAAGGTTCTGTGATCAGGTTAAGAGGACGCTAACGATGGCCCGATCCTGCGCCCGTGATTTAGAAAGCACGCACACCCTATGTCTGAGCTACGCATGAAAATGGTGTTGGTGACACCTGAAATTCCGTACAATACCGGTGCTATCGGGCGGACCTGCGTTGCGCTAGATCTGGAGCTTATCCTGATCAAGCCCTATGGGTTTTCTCTTGACGAAAAATCAGTGCGGCGGGCCGGAACGGATTATTGGAAGCATGTTGATCTTACTGAATATGACAGTTGGCAAAGCTTTCTAGGGGATCGAAAACCATCGCGCGATGATCTCCATTTTTTCGAAGAACATGGCGCACAGACCTTTTATGCTCCGGACTATCAACAGGATGCTTATTTGGTTTTCGGCTGTGAGTCTGCAGGCCTGCCGCCTGCCATCTTGGATGGCATGAATGACCGCGTATTCAATTTACCGATGCTTGATACACGTGTACGGTCACTCAACTTGGCAAACGTAGCTACAGCGGTCGTTTATCAAGCGATGCGCACTCAGTTGGGTGGCTGAATGCAGCGTCCTGCAACAATGTCCTGTAAGGGCCGTCCTCGCAGATCATTTCGGCCCAAAATCCTCCATTCGCCCAACCATGTGAACGCTGCAGTGCGGCCCGTCGAACCAGATATTCGCAGTTTAAAAAATATGAGGAATATAGGCTGACCTATCTGAGGGCTTCAAAACCTTGTTTTTCGTATCCTTGTCTATTTCCTTTGCCTCTAGTGAACCATTAGGTTCCAACCCGCTTTCGAAGTTCTTCGAAAATTTCTTCTGGTCGGTTTGCTACAAATACGATTGTGGGCACCTCTGACGGAACATCTTCATTTTCATCGCTGTCGCTTGCCGCAAAAATAGCTTCCAGTTCACTAAGTCGGGCCGCTATGTCTTCCGAAATTTGGCTGAACCCTTCTTTTAGAGGCTGGATACTTTGAAACAGCATCGTAGCTAAAGTTCAAAACTTGAAAAGAAACTCCGATCAACAGCAGGGTCTTGATCTTTATTGAGCCGCTTTCAACGCTGTACTTCCCTAACCCGTAACCACAAAGGCGTATACCCGTTCGGATTGTAACCTCTTCCATAGAAATTTCGGTTACCAAAGGCTCGCTCAGGTACTTTGCATACGACTGCTCACGTAATAGTGCACCTGCCCGAATAAGATGTCGAATTGCGGCTATATGTTCTTCCGAGACAGACAACTGACTGTTTGGAAAGATTAACTCAAGGTGACCGATAGCTAAGCCGAATTCGCCTTTAGCTACGATTTCCGCATCAAGTTCAGCTTCCGGACGGGGCAATGCTCCGCTCTATGCGGTTGATTCTGGTTCCATCTCAATATCCCTTCCAAAGCCAGTCTTAGTGTTGACCCTAAAAAACCTATAAACTCATTTGTTAGGCTGGGACAGCTTGGCTAATCATTGCGCTGTAAACATCATCAAACGACTCCGGCCCACTCCTGCCGTTCATCCGATGGTGTAACGCTGCAGCGCGGCTTTCGTATTGCTGACATTCACGCGCAGCGCGGCATTTTCGAGAGGCGAGTGTCGGCAGTGCGGGACCCAAGCCGACTTTTCTGGTTTCCGAGCCAATGGCTGCTTTTCACCATTCTTTATTTTCAAGGCCTCCTTGTCGCATCGCGCATCAAAGCCGATATGCAAACCACACGTGGCAGCACGCCGCGTCGGAGGATTTCCTTGGACTATCTGTATATTGTGATTGGCTTGGTCGGTCTGTTTTTTGGTGGCGAAGCGCTTGTAAGGGGAAGCGTAAATATTGCGCTGCGACTTTCGATTTCGCCACTTATAATTGGATTGACTGTTGTTGGCTTTGGCACCTCAACACCCGAACTCTTGGTATCAGTACAAGCCGCCTTACGCGGCGTTCCAGATATCGCAATTGGCAACATCATTGGCTCAAATATCGCAAACATTTTGCTGATTGTTGGTCTGACCTGCCTTGTATGGCCTATCCGCGTTAAAGCTGCCGCTTTGCGACGTGACTTAGGATTTATGACTGCATCAGCATTGTTGCTGGTACCGCTCTTTGCGTCGGGCGAAATCGGTCGCTTGGCTGGTCTCATTCTTGTCGCTGGATTAACTGCCTACTTGGTTTGGACATTCAAGATGTCGCGGCAGGACGCGGTGGAAGTTCAAAGCACAGACGTGCAATCCTCAATTGTAATTTCACTGCTTTGGGTAGCATTTGGCCTTGCTGCACTGGTGTTTGGAGGGCAGTTTCTAGTTAACGGTGCCGTGTCTGTAGCGCGCAGTTTTGGCGTGTCAGAGGCGTTCATCGGACTGACTATTGTGGCCGTTGGGACGTCGTTGCCTGAACTTGCAACGTCGCTCATCGCCGCATTTCGTCGCCAATCGGATATCGCAATCGGAAACATCATAGGTTCCAACATTTTCAACGTGCTCGGGATTCTGGGTGTGACAGCCCTTATCGCTCCCATACCTGTAATTGCACGTTTCTTGACGTTCGATTTGCCAGTCATGATTGGTGCGTCAGGCGTCTTGATAGGCCTGTTGCTGACACGTCCGCAGATCGGGCGCGGAGTTAGTGCGATGATGTTACTGGGCTATGGCATCTATGTTTTCGCGGCGCAATGACGCTTAACAGCCATTCGTTGCGTCGCAGAAAACTAGAAATATGGGCTCTCTGCTGCCGTTCGCTGCGACTGCGATGGTTCGGTTTGCGACGGAACAGTATGAAGGACCGCTTTGCGGGGCTTTGCTGCCGTTCGCTGCGGACGCGCCAAGGTCCGCTTCCGCGATCAGTAAGATAGGCATGTTTTTTTAAGCTGACAGATCACTACTATTGCTCTCGAAAGCTCGCATTCAGTTTCAACGGAAAAAGGCGGATTTCGCCCCTACTAAGACCGTGACGGGTCTTCATGCGTTCCCCGTAAACTTGGTGAACAGCTCTGCTGAGCCGACTACTGTTATGTTCCGTTTCTCGCAGTGTCCACGCCGCGTCGGCGTGGGGGCCAGACCTCAAGGACTCCGGCGCAGAGCACCAGCGCACCGCCGACAAGTTCCAAAGAGGCAAGGCGCTCACCGGCGAATAATGCGGCTGTGGCGGCACCGACAACGACCTCTGACATCAACAATATGCCGACGCGCGCAGGCTCCAGCCGGACCGTTGCCCACATCAGGCTGGCGATAGAAAGCCCCCACCACAAGCCGCCCGTTGCCAAAGCCCAGCCAAACGGCTTTGCGAAATTGCCAATGTCACTGGGCAATGGGCCGAAAAACGGCGCGAGGATCAAGGCCGTTGCTGCCGCGCCAATGGCAAAGATGAATGCGGAGGGGCCCGGAGACAAAACGGATTTTGCGCGCATGCCTGTTGTGCCTATCGACCAGAGCATGCCAGCGACGAGCGCAATCCATTCTCCCGCTCCGCGCGGAAGGGGCAGCTCTCCTCCTGCGCCAAGCATCACAGCCAGCCCCGCCAACCCCACCATAATCGCTGCCAAACGTATGCGCGAGCTGGGCCAGCCCATGACGTAACGGCCGATGAGGGTGCTCCAAACAGGGGTCAGGGAGTAGAGAAGGGCGATGATGGCCACGCGGCCATAAACAAAACCGATTGAATAAAGAGCAAAAGCCGCACCGCCCACCGCAAGCGAGGCCAGCGCAACGGGATTGGCTTGTGAAAGCTGTTGGCGTTTTTGATATGCCACAGGAGAGAGCAGCAGTGCGGCAGCAGCAGCGATTGCCAGCGTTCCCCAAGCCCCAGTCAAACCAAGCTCGGTCAGCGCCCTTACGGGTACCCAGTAAAACCCCCAAATAACGCCCGTAAAGACAACAATGAGCGTTGCCAGAAGCTGTGCTTGCCTATCTGCCATGATCTGCGTCTTTCATATCTTAAAGGTTAGATTTTGCCTCACTATCGGTATCATCGCACTTGCACAATTCATTTGATCTCCCCAATGAAGTTAGATTATCTTCTTTTCATGTCCAACTGGTTACCCTCCCTTAATGCGCTGCGTGCCTTCGAGGCAACGGCCCGCCACCTGAGCTTTGTTCGGGCTGCGCACGAGCTGCGCGTCACGCCCTCGGCCGTAAAACAGTTGGTGCGGAAGTTAGAGGGGGCGCTGAATGCGCCGCTGATAGAACGGCAGGGAAGTGGCCTGCGTTTGACTGCTGCGGGTCAAGCAGGATTGGCCAGCATTGGGCAGGGGTTTGATCAAATCGCGCGCGGTGTTGCGCAGATACGAACACACGACGATCGAAAAAGGTTGATCATTTCTGCGGAGCCGTCCTTCGCCACGGCGTGGCTTGTCCCTCGGTTGGATCGTTTTCGTAGCGCGTTCCCTGAGGTCGATGTGCTTATTGATTCCTCGCTCGCCCTCGTCGATCTTCGCAAAGGCGCGGCAGATGTGGCTATCCGGTTCGGCTCCAAACCTAAGGATGGTTTGGTCGCGCAGCGGCTATTCGACGAGGCGCTTTGCGCATTTTGCGCCCCCTCCCTGACCCGAGGTGAGGGAGCGATCCGGTCTCTTGAAGACCTTGATCGGGTTCCGCTTATCCACTGGGACTTAGCGGATCTTGACTGGGCCAAGGCGACACGTGCTTGGATGGGCTGGAAGCCTTGGCTTGACCGGCTTGGGGCCGCGCATCTCGACAGCAGCCGAGGGATCAAATTTAGGGATTACAATCTCGCCGTTCAGGCGGCCATCGCGGGTCAGGGGGTCGTGCTGGGCAGCTTGCCTGTCATGCAGGATTTCGTTGCATCTGGACTTCTGGTGCGCCCTTTTCGCGAGAAAATCGAAACCGATATTGGCTATGACCTCACGGCGACCACGGCCGCAATTGAAAGGCCGGAAGTGCGAGATTTCGTTAGCTGGATCACGGACGAAACAAACCAAACGAAATCTGCAATTACATGTGCGTGAATTACATGATTACCGAAAGCAGATTTTAGCCGCACGACAGAAAATCGGTCGAACTGGGCTCCAAGCCGACCTCGGATGCAGCGCGGCATCGGGTCTTCGAAACGCCTGATCGGATGTAAGGACGGCCCAAGGACTAAGCCACTCCGCGGCATTGGCGCATTTCGCTGATGGCGTGAGACATCCGTAGCGATGCGCATTTTGTGATCTCACCAACCTGCCTGACGATTGGGGTTTCTCAATCGTCAATCAGGAGGTTCCCATGACACAGGAGAAGATGAGCCCGCTGCGCCAGCGGATGATCGAGGACACGCGCATTCGGGGGATGGGTGACAAACATCAAAAGTCCCATATTCGGGCGATCAAGGATTTTGCCAAATTCTTGCAGCACTCACCGGAAACCGCGACGCCGGAGGAACTGCGCGCCTATCAACTCCATATGGCGGATACGGGGGTCACCCCCTCGACCTTCAACACCCGCATTGTGGCGCTGAGGTTCTTTTTCGGCATGACCTGCGGGCGCGAAGAGATGAAGCGCTACATGCAATTCCGCACCGAACCGCGCAAGCTGCCCGTGGTCTTCAGCGTCGAAGAGGTGTCCGACATCCTGATGGCGGCACCCGGGCCTGGGTTGAAGTATCGCGCCGCGCTCAGCATTTCCTATGGCGCAGGTCTGCGCGCCGCCGAGGTTTGCAACCTCAAGATCGGCGACATCGACAGCGATCGCATGCTGATCCATGTCGAACTGGGCAAGGGTCAGAAAGACCGAAAGGTGATGCTCTCGCCCGGATTGCTGGAGTTGCTGCGCGCCTGGTGGCGCGAGGCGCGCCCGGAGGGATGGCTGTTCCCAAGCAAACCCAAGATTAACCCGATTTCACCACGGCAACTGAACCGTGCCTTTACCTCAGCCAAACACATGGCAGGCGTCAAGAAGCCCGCGACACTGCACACATTGCGGCATAGCTTTGCCACCCATCTTCTGGAAGCCAACACCGATGTGCGCGTGATCCAGGTGCTTCTTGGCCACGCCAAGCTGACCACCACCGCGCGCTATACCCATGTTGCGACCAAGACGATCAGGGACACGGTCAGCCCCTACGAGATGCTGGCTAAGCTACAGGATCAGACGGTAAAGCGAAGCCTGGAGTGACCGGGCGCCGGGGTGTCCCGGCCGAAGCTGGAGATCGCTGACATCTTCCGTGCTCATGGTTCTGCGTGGCGGCGAGCCAATGCGGGGCATTTCAGCCTCTCCCAGCTCAAGGTGATGTCAGCGATTGAAGCCTGCCGAACCGAAGCGCTCGGGGGGCATGTGGCGGGCTGCACCAAGTGCGGCCACCATCATATCTCCTATAACTCCTGCAAGAACCGACATTGCCCCAAATGCCAAGGCCCGGCCGCACGCGACTGGATGGAGGCGCGGGCCGAGGATCTGCTGCCGGTGGAATATTTCCACGTCGTCTTCACTATACCGGCCGAGATCGCCCAGATCGCGTTTTGGAACAAGAAGGCGGTCTACGGACTGCTGTTCAAGGCGTCGACCGAGACGGTGAAGACCATCGCCACCGATCCCAAGCGCATGGGCGCGCGGGTGGGTATGACCAGCGTTCTGCATACTTGGGGGTCGGCGCTGACGCACCATCCCCACATCCACATGATCGTTCCGGGCGGTGGCCTGTCGCCTGAAGGCACAAGGTGGGTCGCCTGCCGCCCCGGCTTCTTACTGCATGTGCGGGTGCTGTCGCGGCTGTTCCGACGCCTGTTTCTGCAAGGGCTGATGGATCTGCATCGCTCTGGGCAGTTGGACTTCTTCGGTGATCTCGCCGGATTGTTGGCGGCAAAGGCGTTTGCCACCTGGCTCGCCCCGTTCCGCAAAGCCGAATGGGTGGTCTATGCCAAACCGCCCTTTGGAGGGCCAGAAGCCGTTCTGGCCTACCTGAGCCGCTACACCCACCGGGTGGCGATCTCGAACGCCCGTCTGGTCAGCGCAGACGCCGAGACCGTCGCCTTCCGCTGGAAGGATTACCATATCAAGTCTGGTGACAGGCAAAAGGTCATGCGGTTGGCCACGCCCGAGTTCATTCGTCGGTTCCTAAGCCATGTCCTGCCCAACGGCTTCCATCGCATCCGACATTACGGCCTGCTGGCAAGTTCAGCCCGCAAGGTGAACATCACAACGATCCGCGCCCTGCTTTGCGTCCAACGCCCTGAACATGCCACCGCACCAGAAACCAAAGCCGAGTTGATCCCACTCACCCTGCGCGAGCCATGTCCCTGTTGCGGCGGACCCATGCGCATCATCGAGATATTCCGGCGCGGGCAAAAACCGATGTCGCGCGCACTACCAAGGGAGCAGGCCGCATGACAAATCGCCTGTCATTCGGAGTGAAACGCTTCCGGTCGCACCTTGCAGGCCGGGCCCAAACAGCGTGCGCCCGCTCAGTTATGGCACCATACGACGCCAAAACAGGGCCAGCGCATGCAGCGTTCTCAGAAACATCGAGCATGGTTTCGACCGCCTCAAACCCCAAGCATACCATCAGCCGCAAACCTGGTGCAGCCGTCGCCCGAGGCGTCTGCGCACTTTCCCCATAGCTTGATCCAAGACCCCCGCAGCTTCCACCTTGGGAGGATTTCCAACGCGGGCCACAGTCAGCCCGTGTGGAGATCTTGCGCCATGGCCCGCATCGAAAATCCTTCACCGAAGCTGCCATTGGTGGGCGCTTCCAACGCCGCGCTGCAGCTTTCGCATTACTGACGTTCATGCATCGCGCAGCATTTCGTCGGCCGAAACGTCGGTCAGCGGACAATCCGGCTTGATGTCGTTGCGGCATTGATAGTCATGAAGCCGCACTTTACTCCCAGAGCGGCAATTCCCGACATGCTCTTTGAACCACTTTTATTTCCACCGTTTGTTGCAAGTGTGGGTTCAATCTCCCACTTCTCACAGCGTGACTTGATTTCTCCTACCCATCATATGACTATGAAGTCTCATATGAATACGATCAAAGTGAAATCACTCCTGTTCGACGGGTTTCTTGCTGGCTGGACCGCTTTGTTCTCTTTGGGAGTGCCGGCTTTTTGGTTGGTTGGATCGCCGCGGAAACCAATTAGAGCTGCGACCCGTTTGTGGGTGCGCGGGGTTTTGTTCGGTCTGAAGCATGTCGTAGGGTTGCGTTATGTCGAGAAGGGTCGCGACATGATTCCGGCAGAACCCTGTCTCATCGTCTGCAATCATCAATCCACTTGGGAAACGCTGGCGGCTCTGGTTCTCTTCCCGGATGTAGCGATTGTCGCGAAGCAGGAACTCCTGCGGATCCCGATAATCGGTTGGTATATACGAAAATCACCGATGATCATCATCGATCGGGAGAGCGGGTCCAAGGCACTAAAGGTTATGCTGAACCAGAGTCGTGAAGCGCTTGCCGCCGGCCGCTCGGTTCTCGTTTTTCCACAAGGGACACGTATGGACGAGATGGAGCCAATCAGGTTCAGGCGTGGGGTCGAGCTGCTGTATTCAACGCTGGGGGCACCCGTGCTACCCGTCGTGGTGAACTCGGGCAAATTTTGGGGGTCAGGCCGATTAAGCAAGCGTGGTGGGGCAATCACAGTCTCGTATCTACCACCGATCCAACCTGGGATGTCGGCCGAACTGTTCGTTCGAACGGCCGAAGCGCAGATGGAGGATGAGCGATCGATATTGCCCTAACCTGCCGCATCAGGCTTCGTAGTCTACGAAGCAGGGAGCCTCTGGCCGGACGTGTTCCTTCAGCGCTTCAACCCCAAGGAAACCGACCCGCACTGCCCTTGAAATAAAATCAATCGGAAGGAGCACAGCATCGCGACGCCATTTTCCCTGACACGCGTTTCCGCATTCTGGGGACGTCTGAACTCGAGTTTCTGGTTCGTGCCAGTCATAATGTGCGCGGTTGCGGTCGGACTATCGTTCCTGCTGATCGCGGTCGATACCCGGCTTGGTGTCGGCACTGTGAGCGATTTCGGCTTGCTCTATACGTTCGGACCGGAGGGAGCCCGAGCGATCCTGTCCGTCATCGCGAGTTCGATGATTACAGTAGCCGGCCTAATCTTCTCGATCACCATGCTGTCGCTGCAACTCGCCTCCTCGCAATTCGGGCCGCGGGTTCTGGAAAACTTCATGCGCGACCGCAGCAATCAGTTCGTGCTCGGAACTTTTGTGGCAACTTTTCTCTACTGTCTGGTCGTATTGCGTTCGGTGCGGGGCACCGGGGACACAGGCTTTGTTCCCCACCTGACCGTTGCATTTGCGGTGCTTCTTGCGGCTGTCGGCGTGGCAGTTCTTATCTATTTCATCCATCACATGGCCACTTCAATCCGCATCGAAACGCTACTCCAGCGACTGGTCGCCGACGGTCGCGTGGCCGTTGACAGTCGATTTCCGGAAAGACGTGGCCATGGTCCGTCGAAACTTGAGGAAGAGACGAACCCACATCGCCTCCCAAACGATTTTGATGTCGGGTCCGAACAAATCAATGCCGATGCGAGCGGTTACGTTCAAAGAATCGGTTTGAACGCGCTTATGCGGATTGCCACTAAGCATGATCTTATTTTGCAGATCGACTGCCGGCCCGGTCTTTTTGTAACCGCAGGCGAATGCATATTTTCGGTATATCCATGTGATCGCGTGACAGATGCAGTCGCCGACAGCCTTCGTGGCGGGCTTATTATCGGCCGAAGTAGAACAGTCGACCAAGATCTTGAGTTCTCGATCTGGCGAATTGTTGAACTGGCCCAGAGATCATTGTCGCCGGGCATAAATGACCCCACCACAGCGATCTATTGCATCGACCGCCTTGGAGAGTTGTTTAGCCGGATGTCCGGTCGGGATGTTCCGTCCCCAATCCACCTCGATAAGAATGGGCAGGTGCGTATTAAAGCTGAAGTCGAAAATCCTGCGGAACTTGTATGTCATGCCTTTTCAGCGATAGCCCGTTACGGGATTTCCGACGTCGATGTGGTTACGCGATTGGTAAACACAATGGACAAGTTGAGCCAATCACTCTCCCCCGCAGCGTTTGAAGCCATTGCCACGCTAAGTGATCAAGTGCTCATCGAGGGAGAGCGCCACGCTTCTACGCGCTTTGATCGCAAAAAAACACAAGAATTGCAGCGTAGCCATAAATTCTGAAGCCCACGCTCTATAGCCTTATGAATGCCGGCTATGATCTTGCTTGTCGGGCCTACGCGACCGGCCCCGATCGGGCCTTCACTGGCCCATCAAGTACCGCACCGCAGCTTCCCTAGGACGGCCATTCATGCGCCCTGCAGCATCCTGTCCACTTGATCGTGGTTGTGCAGGACGAAGTTGCCATTCGTCTGCGTTCATTCTGATGACGGCCAAGATGCTCTTTATCTCAATATCATAAGACTCTACCGTTCAAGAGTGGTATGGAAGATTGATGTTTCGGCCTTCCCTCCGCGACGTAGGAGGCTAAAATCCAATCAATGACAACTTTTCGATGGCACTGACGACGATGAACCCGTCCGAGATTGTTGCAACTCTGCGCGAAGGCCTCCTTGTCCTAACCGAAGACCTTACGGTCGAATACGCCAGCGACAGATTTCTGATGATGTTTGAGGTCGACCGCGAGGAAACCCTTGGTCGTGCCCTTTCCACTCTGGGTGACGGCCAATGGAACATTCCTGCCCTGCTGGATCCGTTGAACGCGATTGTCATGCGCAATGCCACGCTGGAAGACATTGATGTGGAACACCATTTCGATCATATCGGACGCAAGGTCATGCGACTGAATGCGCGAAAGACCGCTTGGGCGGACGACAGCGCAAAGCGCATACTGCTGGTGATCGACGATGTGACCGAAGCCGCCGATCACGCCCGGGAACTTGGCCTTCAGCGGCAATTGGCGGAAGGCATCGTGGATACATTGCGCGAACCGCTCCTCGTTCTGGACGGTGACCTCCGGATCATCGCGGCGAGCCGTGCGTTCTATCTGAAATTCAAGGTGGATGCGGAACAGGCTATCGGCCGGAATCTGGCCGATTTGGGGAACGGACAATGGGCCAATGCCGAGCTGATCCGGCTTCTGGAAGAGGTCGTTCCCGACAATTCGACCATAGAAGACTATGAGATCACGCATGACTTTCCGCAGATCGGCACTCGTACGGTTCTTCTGAACGCCCGTAAGATTTTCAGAGAAGGGAACAACTCCAAGACCCTGCTACTGGCCATGGAAGACTAGAGCGCATAGAAAGCATTAACAAACCTCGTGGCTATGCATTCCACTTACTACAAGGACTTACCAATGGGACTTTGGCCTGGGACACATTGCTCCAACCCATGAGAAGGAGAAAGAGTCTGTAGGGACTGACCTGCCCCCCGAGGCTCCCTCATCCATAACGAGAGTCTGCGGGTTTGGATTTCATATTCTTCGTCGTCAGTTTG
>CANMZB010000048.1 GCA_947502265.1 uncultured Sulfitobacter sp. | reverse complement strand
CCGATGCCCAAAGGTCTTCCTGTCAGCAATCGCTCTCGCCGCAACAGTAATATTCTGGTTATGGGTCCTGACCCTAACTTCAGTATTGTCTGTTGACATATTAGTATATAATCTCAATCGCTTCTCTTTGCTATATATCTGATCGGGAACCTGATGCATAAATTTATTACTCTCCTCTTTTCAAGCATCCTCAGTCTTGTGCATTTAATCTTCTTTGCGGGTCTTGCGTTTGTCATTCTAGAAGACACGGCCGCGCTCCCGACTTCCAATTTGACATCAGCTGAACTCTTCTTAGCCATTGGCGCGGTGGTAATCGCATACGTTCTTTTTGCGGGTATCACTTCTGTGCTTATTCGGATAAATCGAGAACCTCGAAGTGATCTCCGCAACATTGAAGGATTGGCCGCATTACGAAGACGAACCTGATGATGTAGACAAATAATTTAGGCTAGATTTTGATGTGCATGCGTGTCGCCTGAAGTAAAGAATTCAACCACTACCCGAACAGTCATTTTTGTTGTGACAACGCTGGAGGAGGGGCTTGGTCAGCGACTATCGGATGGATTAAAAATCCTCGTGTCGGTGGTTCGATTCCGCCCCTGGGCACCATTCTTTCTTTTTGGTATTTAGTATCAAGTAGTTAGATCACGTTTTTGTCCCACCAGATTTAACCCCTCCTAAAAGTGGGACACTTTTGTCCAGCGTTTGTTCCGGTGACAGACGGCGAAGAGCACTTTCCGCACGGGTCTTTTGACTGGCCGCGCGGGTGTATCGGGTGACTTCCTTGCTGGTGCGGTGCCCGGTGATAGTCATAATTTCCTGTTCAGTGCAGCCAAGCTCAGCCAATCGCGCGGCGGCGGCTTTACGAAGCCCGTGGACCGAACAATTTTGCAGCCCGGCTTCATCACACCATTTGCGGAAGCGATTGCCGAATCCGTTAGAAGTGAAGGGCCGGTTAAAGGCCGTGACTAGAAAGGTCAGATCGCCGGTGGGCGTGGCGTCGATAATTTTCTGAAGGTTTGGGATGACAGGAATCTCCATCCGCACTGGTTTCAGGTTTCGCCCTTTGTGCTGTGTGAAGGTTAGCCATCCGTCCCGCACATGTTGTCTGCCAAGCACCACTAGATCGGCGCGACGCTGGCCAGTGTAGAGGGCAAGCGCCAATGCCAAACGCGCGGGCGTGCCAATCGGGTGAACTTCTTCGTATTTCTCAATTTCCGCCAGCGTCCACGAATGGAATCCTTCAGGATTCCCTTTCAGGTATTCCACCTTTTCAGCGGGGTTGTCGTCGTGAAGGTCATAGCGCAGCGCGTAGCGGTAAATCTGGCGCACGGCTTTAATCATGCCATTCGCAGCCTCGGGCCGGTCTGCCATTTCATCGCGCCGGATTCGGATATGGCGCGGCTGCATCTGGGCAAATGGCTTGTCTCCGTCGTCCTTGCGCTGGCAAAAGCGTTCAAGAATAGATCGGCGGACCTTTTGCGTCCGTGGGTCTAGCTCCTGAAACATGGCGCTCTTGTAATACTGGACACAAAGCCAGCGGAAGCTACGCGGCACCACGCGCCCCGTCGTTGCTGTTTTGACTTCCTTTGGGCCAGCGGCGGCGGTGCGGTAATCGGCCAAAAATTCGGGCGAACCGGCAGGGCCGCGCAAGCGTGTTTTTCGTCCGTTGTGGCGATAATAGAGGCGCACGTTTCCATGCCGGTCCACGTCCTCCACCACGTATTTCAATCTGAATTTCATAGAATCCTCGGGCATCATTCGTCCCAAGCATTGTGGCCGGACTCGTCGCCACCCGGCAAGGCATCAAAAAATCGGTCCAATGCACGCACGTCCCAAACCCGCCGCCCACCAAGTTTTTTAGCCTTGGGCATCTGCCCTTCGCTCACCATTGCGTCGAATTTGGACGCGCCTACGCCGATGTAGTCCGCCGCTTCCACGCGCGACAACCCCCGCCGCGTGGGCGGCGGCAAAGGTGCACGGGTATGTGTGGAAGCGGCAGGCATCGGTTCAGAACGTGCCGTTAAGGCGGACGCGGACGGTCCCGGTCGGGTTGCCCGCTGCCGAGACGGCCACGCCGATCTTGGTATTGCCGCTGGCCGTGCTGGTGACAGCAGAGTCGGCAGCCTTCCAATAGATTGCATCGCCCACGGCCAAGTCATCGGTCGAGACTTTGGGCATGTCGAAAACGCCGGTCGTGACAATCACAAGCGGATCGCCAATGGCGGCGTCACCGGACGCGATGCCAAAGAGGTTGCCGAGTTTGACGCCATCGCCAGAGCTGGCGGCGGCCACGGCGGTCACGGTGACGTTTTCACCAAGTTGCACGAAGTTGCGCATGTTAGAATCCTTTCGAGGTACGGAAGTTGAGGGTTGTTGGCGTGCGACGCCCGGCCAGCTCGGCAATATGCCGATCCAGAGATGCCAGAGCGGTGGCCATTTGGGCGTCGGATTTGTATTCGACTTCTTCGCCGTTCTGGTCGCGGAAGCGTCGCACGCCGCCCGCACGCGCCTTCAAGAGCGCGTCACGGGCTTGCGTAAGCTGGTCGAGCGTCAAAGCCATTAGGAAGTCGCCACACGTTGAGCGCCACGCCAGTCGAGCCAGCCCGCGCCAAAGTCGAGGAAGCCCCGGAAGGACAGCCCCAGCGTATCCCAGCTTTCGCGGCGCTGGACTTGGACGCCCTCGGCTCCGCTCATGTAGGCGTAGCGAAGACAGGCCAGCCGCGCCGGGTCAGCAAAGAGATACCACGTGCCCGACGGCAAGCGCGGCTCCACCAGCAGATTCAGCTTGCCCGCAAACGGGTTCACGTCCGCAGTGCTGCCGGGCTGGATCGCGGCAAGAATTTCCTCGGCCTCGGTTTCCAGATCGGCGGGCACCAGAAGGTAGCGCGGCGGCGCGTCGATGATCGTTTTACCATCGGTGCCGGTGCGCAGGCGCATGGCTTCGCGGTTCTCGGTCAAGGTTGCCTTGGACGGCAGCCCGGCGGTGCCGCCGATGTTGCCCCGGCTTACGTCGAAGACGGACGTCCCATCGCGCATGTCAGGGTTGCCGGTCAGCATTGCCACCATGATCGCCGCTTCCGTCTGGGCAGCCGCCTCGCCAAAGGCACGCACGGTGTCGCTCAGAAGGTTCAAGTCATCATTGATGATGAGATTCCGGGTCAGGTCGATGCGCCGCCCGAAGGTCTTGAGGTTGATGGACTCGCCTTCTTCGGCCCGGCTGGTGGCCGTGAACTCGCCATTCTCGGCCATCTCTTCCAAATCGCCCATTTCGCCAAGTCGAATTGCCGTGCTGGTCTTGAAGTCCCGGAGCGTTTGCTTGCGGCAAAGCGCCTTCAGGGGGCTTTCGGCTGCACGATAGGACGCCATCGCGGTCTTGCCGGTCGCGTCCATGACGGTCAGGGCGAAGTCGCTAGTGCCGTGCGCGGCGGCGCGGTGCAGCACTTCGTCCCGGCTCATGCCGCGCGTGCTGGTGCCCATGCGCTCCACAGCCTCGCGGGCCATGTCCATAAGGCTCACGTCTGCATAGGTGCGCGACGCCTCGGGCAGCTCTTCCAGCCCGCCCATGCGGTAGGCCAGCGCCTCGGCTTGCCGAGTGCGGATCGTGGCCGGGTCTTCGTTCGAGCCGTGGACGCGCACCACGGGGGCCGAGCGGCGGTTTTGTTCAAGGGAGTCGAACACGGCAGCCTTGGCGGCGATCATGTCGGCCTCTTGGTCAATGAGCTGGTCGGCCAGCTCCGGGCCAAGCCCGGCAGAGCGGACAAGCCCTCGGATGTCGCTCCGGCGTTGCGTTTCCACCTCTTGCGGCGAAATGGTTTCAATAGTCTCAGGCATGGGGGACTCCTCTTGGTGCCTCAGTCGTGCGGCGGGGTCCGCCGGGTTAGAGGTCAACGTGACCTCGGTGAGACGCCACCCGGTCGGGCTCTTGACCCGGCCTTGCGGCGTGTTTCGTTCGGTCCATCCAGTGACGCGGTAGCCAATACTGACTCCGCTCACGGTGCCGTCTTCCACGCGCTGCCGGATCGGCGCGGCGTCATCGGCGGACGTGATTTCGATTTCGGCCACCACGTTGTCGACTTCGATAGTGACGGCATGGACGCGGCCAATCTGGTGGCGGACGGACGCGGTGTTGTGCGAGTCGAGAACGGGCAGCCCGGCAATCGAGAGGTCCAACGTGTCAGCGGTCAGGACTTCGTGAAACGCGCCCCGGGCGTCGCGCCGTGTGACAGGCGACGGGGTGGCGATCACCGCCGAAACGCGGCGTGTCTCCGGGTTGTAGCTGTTCGGGCGGGTCGTGGCGGCCCGTGTCATGGAGTTATCAAGGGGCATCGGTAGTTTCCTTTGCGCTGAAGGTCAGGCCAAGCTCCGCTTCACGGGCGCGGTCGTCGGCAATCTCGCGGTCCAGCTCGGCCACGTTCCAGCCGAGTTGCGCAACGGCTTGGCGGCGGCTTGTTAGCCCAATTTCGAGGGCAGCACGGGCCGCTTCCATGTCTTTTTGCGGGTCCACCTGCATCGGGCGTGGCGGCAGCCATTCGGCCTTTTGGGCGGCAGTAAGGTCAGCCACGTCCAGCCGCCCAGCCACGTATTCGTCGGTGACGAAACGCCGGAAGACCGGATTCAAAAATTGCGGGACAAGTGTGTGATAAACGTATTGCTCCACCTTGGCTCGGAACGGGAGCAGCCCGGCCCGCAGGCTGGAATAGTTGGCTTGGCTCAGATCGCCGTCAACAAGGTGCTGGGGCACGCCCAGCCCGGCGGCAATTTGGCCCAGTGTGAGTTTGGCGAAGGCGATGGACTCTTTGGCTTGCTCGGGCGCGGCAAACTTGATGTCAGTGCCACCCGGCAAGACGCGGACCACGCCGGGCTCAAGAGAGATGTCGCCACCATCGGCTTCGGGGAAGGCTTCACCAGCGCCGCCCATGTTCGTGGTGTCCGTGATGAAGCCCGCAAACATGGAAGAGATTTTGAGCCCCACCAGCATGGCGTCTAGGGCTTGGTCCAGCTCATTGACGGTCAACAGAATCGGGGCGAGCAGGGAAATGCCGCGCACTTGGCCCGGGCCGAGCTGGCGGAAAATGTGGATCACGTCTTCAGCCGGAACGCGGATAGACTCTTGTGCAGTCGGGAAAAGATCGGTCGGGCGTTGCGGGCGGAAGTGATAGGCGCGGCGCGTGCCATTGGCGGAAAACTCTACGCCCGCCACGACATAGCCACCGTCGCCCAGCTCGCGGGTATCAGACTCGTCCAGCGCCTCGGCAGGGTATTGCCGCCACACGGTGTTGCCCCGGTGCTCGGCCACGAAGAGGGCTTCACCATCTACATACTCGGCCAAAACGGCGGCGGCGGTCATGCCCCGGAAGTCGGTGCGCCCTTCGGCGTCCAGATCAGAGTCGGAAAATGCCTTGTCGATCAGCGCGGCCACATCCTTGTCGGGGTAAGTGGAATTGGCTTCGATACCCGCCCCCACGGCCTCGGCCACAACCGCGTCCACGGCGTTGCGGATATAGCCGTTGTTCGCATACGCGTGCCGAGCCCGGGCGCGTGTCGGAACAGCAGCGGCCAGTGTTTCGGTGCCGTGCGAGCCGAAGTGCCGCCCAAAACCAGCACCGCGACGGCCACCTGCAGCGGCGTCAAAGGACCGCACGGCCACCGGGGCGGCTTCGCGTTTGAAGGGGTTGAGGCGGGACAGCAGAGACATTGGATCAGCCCACCAGCGGCTTCAGGACGTGGTGAAGAGGAAGGGCGATCCATGCGCGGCGCGGCATGATAGCAGAGTCGTTCGGCGTCGGGTCATTTGTGATCCAGCCCGAAACTTCGCGGTCTTCCTCGCCCTCCACAGGCCACATGGAAAATTCGAGGTGCAGAAACATGGCTTCCCCGTTGCGGATGCGAGCCACGGCCAGCGCCATCCCGTCGGGCTCCACCACGTCGGCCTTACGGGCGCGGGGGTCCACGGTTTCCATGATTGTGGCGACGGCTTTTAGCGTGTCCATTTCCTGCTTCACGCTGGCAAGGGCATGAAGGACAACCGCGCGGCAAAGGCCGATGTCGTCGAAAAGTGCCGGGGCGGTTGGGCCAGAGCCTCCACGCATGGACGGCTTCAGTGCCCCTTCTCGGATTTGCGCCCGAAGCTGACGGGCATGAAATGCTTCAGAGTTGCCGGTGATCGGCGCGAGACGTTGGGCAAGCTCACCAACGGATAAGGGGTTAGAATTGGTCATAGTGCCTCCAGAGAGTTTCTGGAGCTGATTCCTACATTAAAAAATGAGCTTGTCAATCAAATGTAGAGCAGGTATGAGTTGAGTCGTAGAGTTGGTAGCCTACAATCGAGAGCCAGTGGCCGGGTGGGGTTTCTCTGCTTTACCCACCCGGCCACACGAAATTTGCCCGGTCTGACCCGATCACGGGCAAGTAAGGGGGCGCGGTGATCCCATAAATCTCCGCGCCTCCGTCATTTTTAAAACACACTTTCGTGGCTTGAATGGTCGTGATCGATCTATTAACTTACAGTTAAGCTAAGAATGGCCACACTAGAGGACGAGTTTCTCAAGGTAACTTCAACTGATTCGGAACAAAAAGCCGTGTCAAGAGGTTGCTCAAGTGGAAAATCTATGAGTATGATCGAAGCATACGGTTGACAATCTGGAAGCGATGACGCATCGGCTGTCCAGTAATGAAAGGTTAAGATTATGAACGAGAGTGGAATGTCCAGACTTAACACTCTTCTTTTCGAGGGACGAGGAGAGCTGAAAAATGTCAAGTTTTTCCCCGGCAACGGTCGTGGGTTAACTGCTGAGCGTCTTGCTGCGGCAGGCTCCGATATGCTCGGCGTCGCTATCGCTGCGTGGGAGAATAAAGAGCCAAGCTGCCCACCACGCACTGATATGAAAAAGAGTGCGCTTATAGCTTGATCTAGAAGATCTATAATAATAACTACGAAGGCTCGGGTTACGCCGAGCCTTTTTGCTTTTTTGGGGTATTTAAGTGATCAAGACTATTGTTGAGCAGTTTTCGGAAACTATTGAATTACCTATCGAAGTCGAAGAAGTCGCTGCTGCTATAACGGCAATAGGGGTTCCCGATGAAATTCACTTTGTACCTGTAGATGCAAGAACAGAAGAAATTCGCGGGGCATTTGGTCAGTTCTATTATAGTCCGGGTGTATACGCGGAGAGTGTTTATGTGACTCATATTCCGTACAACTCCAATGACACGCTTGAATGGCAAAGGGTTGTTTGCTGTAAGGAACTGGTCCACCTTTTTGATACTGATATGGAGCGCACTGACACGCCGCAGGAAATATCTGAGTTTCTCGAAAAGCTCGTAGGGGCGCTTTCGACAGATGATTATGGCCCGGCTGACTTTATGGCTGCAAAGGATAAGATGGCATTATATCAGGCGCTACCTCTATTGCTTCCAAGAGCTGCACTGCATAATGCAAGAGTTGCAGTTGAAGCAGGTAAAATGACTGTAGAAGATGTGGCGGCAAGAGCTAAAATGCCAGTGATACTTGTTAAACTCATGCTAAACGAAGAGTGGGAAACCCTTAATGGTGCTCTAGGAGGGCATAGTTAACGGTCCTCAAGCCATCTACTTTTCGCAACGGTAGCGCGGCGTTTCGGCATTGTCACCGCTTCAATCTCTTCGGCGCGTCGGTCCACATTTGCGTTCACCAGATTGCGCACAGCCATTGCATAGATCACGCAATCCAAGGACTCTGCCCGGCGGCCCGGCGTGCGTTCCCACTGCCGGATCGGGGCACCCATGCGATACCGCACCACAAGCCGCTCAGAGGCCAGCTCTTCATAGAAGCGTCCTTCCAGCGCGTCAGAGAAGCGTACAGAGCGGCCACGGGTCAACCGGTTGATAAGCTGCCCCTTGAGCCCGTCCACGCCCACGATGAAGAGCCGTGCGCCCCTCGTGTCGCTGGCCTTGATCGCCTGCCGGTTACCAGACGCGCCCTTCACGGCATAGACACGGCGGCCCATGCGGGGGCGGCAAAAGCCAATTACACGGTCCATTGTCACGCCGTCGCCCGCGTCGATGGCGGTAGCGTCTACCCGTAGAAAGCCGCCTTTGGGGTGCTTCCAGATGGTGCGCAGGGCGTCGTCTAGCTCGGCCCACACATCATCGCCCATCGGGTCGCCATAGATCACATCTTGGCCCAGAATGAAGACCTCATCCCGACTCCAGCCCACGAAGACCATTTCTAGCCGGTCACGCTGCACGTCCACGCCACAGGTGACGAAGAGCACTTCCGGCGGAATCGCGTCGTGCAGCGCGAAAGGCTCGGCCCGGGCAGCCAATGCGGCGTCGTCGATTTCTTCGGCGGCCTCACGCCAGCCTTGCCCCATGAGAGTATTGGTCCAGACTTGCAACTTGTCCGGGTGCGCCTTCGATTCCAGAAACTCTTGCGCGATTTTGCCCCAGCTCGCGTTTGCCAGTGTGGAGACAAGCGCGTTGAGCCGGAAACCGGCGTGACCTTCCACCTCGGGCCGCGTGATCCGCCAGCGCCCGGCGGCAACCATAGCGGGCTTTTGCCGCTCTTCGGTCACTGCTCCGCAGCTCGGGCACACATAGGCGGCTTTCAGGGGCTCGCCTTCGGGCCATTGGATGTCTGCCCACGTGATCTCGTGGAAGTCGCCACAGTGCGGGCACGGGCACTCATAGACGCGGGAGTCGCTATTGGCGTAGCTCCGAAGCACGTTGGACGTGGCCTCAAGCGTTGGCGTACTGCCCAGCACGATTTTGCGATTGGGGAAGCTCAGGGTGCGGCGCTCGGCCAGCGTAAGCGGCGAGCCTTCGGGACCGGGTTCCATCGCGTCGGCTTCGTCGATGAGCAAGACGCGGACGTTGTGGCGGCGCAGGTTGCGGGGGCTTTTGGCGGCCACCACCTTGAGGCTGCCACCGGGGAAGCGGCGGGACAGCAAAGTATTGCGCCCGGCTTCGTCAGCCTCGGCGGACATAAGCCCCTTCAGCTCGGGCGTGGCCGAGAAGATCGGTTCCAGATCACTCACCACATAGTCGCGGGCGTCGGCTTCCGTCGGCTGCAAGACCATGATCGGTGCGGGCTCATTGGCGATGTAAGCGGCCACGGTGCCGGACAGCAGTGTGGTAAGCCCAACACGCACCGGCTTCACCACCGTCACACGCTCCATAAGCGGGTCGCTGATAGCCTCAGCAATGCCGCGCTGATACGGCCAGAGCGTGACCCGCCCCGGGGTGGCCGAGACGCCCTCCGGCAGCCGCATGGTGGTTTCGATCCAATCCGGCAGGCTCAGACGAGGCGGCGGTTTGAGGGCGGCCATAGCGTTGCGGCGGGTCAGTGTCAGAGTGTCACTCATGTTCGGCAAGCTCCAATAGTACGTCGCGGACTTCTTCATCGAGCGCGGCAAGGTCGTGGGGTGTAAGGTGGCCGAGCTTGGAAGCCGCTCGGCTCGGCAGCGCAAGGAAGGCGGCACGCACGTCACGCAGGACGCCAGCCCACGCCCTCTCGACTTCGCCAGCCGCGATCAACTCGCCACGGGCACGGGCATTGGCGAAGGCGATCTTGTCGGCTTGCTCTTTTGCCAGCCGGAGCTTTTCGGCGGCCAGCTCGGTATCGGCACGGCGGCCAGTGGCTCCGGCGCGGGCGTGGTCGCAATAGGCGCGGATCGCGGCCCGGAGCGCAAACCGTTTATCGGCTTCCCGGGGGATCACGCCTTCACGCGCCAAAGCAGACACACGGTTTGCGGTAAGACCAAGCCAATCGGCCAGCTCGCCAGCGGTAACGGTTTCGGGTGCTTTTACCAGCGCGTCGATTTCGGCTAGCTCCGAGGCACTGATTAGCGCCTTGTGATTGTTGGAAATTTGCTTCATTGTTTACCTTTGATTTTATTAGTTGAGCTGAAAAAATATGACCCCTACTATCAGCTTTATACTCGGCGTTATCGGCACGATTATCGTTGCAATTTTTTCTAACATTCTGACCGATCACGTGAGAGTAGTCCCTCAAAAGTGGAAGATGCGCAGGGCATCCAAAAACTTGGAAAAGCTATCTGCTCAACTTGAGGCGGCGCGAGCAGCTCACAACGACCGCGAATTACTCTACATCGAACTAGCGACAGCAACCCTGCGCGTCGTAATGATGGCAGCGGCGGGCTTGATGTTTGTATTTCTGTTTGGCCTGATCCCAATTTATCCACTCCAACTTCTGGGCAGTTTGTTTGCAGTTGTTTCCGCTTTCGTTGCACTAAATTTTGCGACCGAAGCGTTGCAGCTTGCAGGGAACGTCCAGAACTTCGAGATCTTCGAGCAGACGGCGCAGAAAAGTATTGCGGAGCTTGAGAGCCACGCAAAATAGAAACTCGGGTTTCCGGTTCCAAATTTGCTGTGCTGCGTGAAATGCTGGGGCTCTGCGTTACCCCCGACGCGACCACACGGGAGGGACCCGCTACGGTAACGCCGGTAATCTCGGTAAAACTCGGCGTAACCGGCTGCCGTTACGGGCGAGGTTCGGCAGGTTTGCGACAAGTGCGACATGTGTGCCGGTAATACCCCTATAGGACTCAAGAAGGTTGCTTTAGGCGATAAACCGGAAGACTTGTCGCACTTGTCGCAAGTGAGGGATTTCAACGACTTAGATAAAGTCATCGCAGTCACCCCCGGCGTCTTCACGCAGCTTAATGCCAGAAAATCCACGCCCACGAATACCGCCCCTGTCTTTGACGGCCTTGAATCCCGCTTTCTTCAGCTTCTCGGGAAATGTCCTCTGCAAAGAGCCCGGTTCTTCCCTATTGCGGTAGGCATAGTCGCTCCACGAACGGTAAAGCTTTGCCGTAGTCTCCACATAGCCAAGGCCAGTCACGTCCATCTCCGGGCTACCCTGTTCACACTCGTCTTCCAGCCAGCAGGAAAACGTGTCTTCCCGTGCGAAGTAGTCCCGCGTGGCCGCCTCCACGACAGCCGGGCGCACCAGCCCGGTTTCCTGCCAGTCCAGCGCCCCCCGGATTGCCCACGACAGTATCCCCGGCCACTCGGCCTTCAGCTTCTCGGGCAGGTGTTCGTCCTTCGCGGCGGGCGGGTGGTCAAAGGGCAGGATCATGAAGCGGCGGCGGATCGCGGAGTCCACGTCGCTCAGGCCGGGCGCATTGTTACCCACGATGGTCAGCTTGAAGGCTGGGCGGAACTCGAAGCTATCCTGACGCATGAAGCGGGCCGTGATCGGGTCGCCACCCGTCAGCGCCTTTATACGGTTCTCAGCCCATTTCGAGCCTGCTTCCGTTTCGCTTGCAACCGCCATGCGCGGCCCGTGGAGACGCGCCAGTTCTTCCGGGTGTGCCTCATGCCGTTGCGCCGTGAGCGTGGACGTGGCGACGTTGGCGGCATACTCGGCCATCAAATCATACAGCACCGAAACTGCCGTGGTCTTCCCAGAGCCGCCCGGGCCGTAGATGAAAAGCAGCACTTGTTCGCGGGTCTCGCCCGTGAGGTTGTATCCAGCCCATTGCTGGAAGAAGCGGATCGCCGCCGCGTCGCCGCCAAGGGCTTGGTCAAGGAACGCCACCCAACGCGGGCAATCCCGCTCAGGATCGAAGGAATCGAGCGGAACGGGAGTGACCGCCGTTGCCTTCGACACGTAGTCTTCAGGCTGCCCGGGGCGGAGCTGTCCCGTCCGCAGGTCCACCACGCCGCCGGGCGTGCCGAGCAGCATGGCGTCGCTGTCCCAGCCCGAAGCCGAGAAAGCGAACTCGCGCCCCCACCGGGCCCCACGTTCAATGGCTTCCCAGACGTTCACATTCTTTAGCGCCTTGGCTTTCGGGTCGCGGGCAGCCAGATCGGTGGAGACGGCGCGGGCGTAGTGTTTGGCGAGCTGGGTTTCCTCGCGCTTCCAGCTGTGCCCCATGAATCGGAACCAGCGCCCGGCGTTGTGATCGAAGAGCAATTCTCCAACGTGCCTATCGGTGAAGGCGCGGATGACTCCATCTTGGTCAAGATCGAAGCCCGCCAATTCGTCCACAAATTCGGGCTCTTCGCCGTCGGGGTGCTGGTCGATCCAGATTTCGTCGAAGTCGGCCATCAGGTCGTCGTCTTCCGCGTGCGCGGCCTTCGACACTTCCCGCCCATAGACATGCGTGAGAATGTCCGGGATCGTCTTCACGCGCTCGTACCAGCGCGAGTCCCGTTCGGCCTCGGGCACTTCATTGAAGGCAGCACGCAGCTTCTCGCCAACGCGCAGCAGAGGCTCGCCTTGAGCGGCCCAATGCCCGGCCAGCCGAATGGCGGCGACGTGGAAGTTTTCAGACGTGCGTATCGCTTCAAGCGCGGCGGCTTCGTCCAGCCGCTCGCCCGTTCCGCCGGTCCCGCCGATGGTCCCGGGCTTGCCCATCGCCCCGGCGTCCAGATCGTCGGCTTCGTCAAGATAGCGGCCATCGGCAAGGAAGGTCTGGACCGGCGGCCTACCTTCCACCCCGCCTGCATAGTAGGATTGAGACAGCACGAAGGACTCGCCCGCCAGAGCCCCCTTCAAGACGCCGTTTGCTCGCGCCAGAAAACGGTATCGGTCTTTGGGCGGCGTGGACTTGCTGAGGGGGCAGATGACGCGCCAGCGCGGCTTCTTGGGCGCATGTGACGGCGTGGTGTAGACAAGCGCCGCAAGACCCGCCGCTTCCAGCAGAGCACGCGCCTCTTCAGGCTGCATTGTTCCAGCGTCGTGGTCGCCTTCCACGCCGGTCACGTGCTCCACATTGTCATTCGTGCGGTAGCAGCCCTTCGCGCTCTTCATGTTTCCGAAGGTCGCCGCCTTGATCCACGGCAACTTGCCTTTGCTCTTGGCTGTCTTGGCCTCGATCTGGGCGGCCAGTTTGCGGAGCGAACCACGCACCTCTTTCTTCTCGAAAGCCCATTGATTGGTAAAGTTGGTGAAGGTCATGGGTCGGTCCAGAGCGGCTTGCGTGAAGTCGGTTTTTTGGGTATGCTTTTTCATCGATTTTCCTAATCATCGGTTGTCGATAGCACCGGTTTTCTGTCAGTCTTTCGGTGCAAAGTTTCAAAGCCCCCATCGGTAGCAGCCGGTGGGGGTTATTCATTTCAGGTGTTGGTCTGGTATTCTGCAAAGGCAGGCTTTGCGGCGGCCAGCACGTCAGGGTGCCCAACTCCGCAACCCGAAAGCGCCAATTCTAGCCCGTCCGATGTGCCATCAAAGAGCAGGGGGCTGTGCGTAAAGTCTTCCGCGAAGTCGCTAATCGGGCAGTTTGTATCCCGACGTTCTCGTAGGTATTTCGCAAAGGTCATTTGCTTTCCTTTTCGTGTCGAAAAGAAAGACAGGCAGCCGAAACGGTGGGACAATTATCCTGAAAAACATAATGAAACTATGGAACGTTTGAGTGTCCCACTTTTCATTAAGTATTTGATTCAGATAATTTTATGCACTCCGCCCCTGGGCACCATTTATATTCATTGGTTTAATGACTTTAATACAGGCCAAACGTGTGAATTTCAAAAGCACACCTAACGCGCACTTCTTGATGTGTTCGCTGGTTGGATTGCGGCGTGAATCGC
>CANMZB010000047.1 GCA_947502265.1 uncultured Sulfitobacter sp. | reverse complement strand
GACCGTCTCGGACGGGGATGGCGACACCGCTGACGCCAGCTTTGCCGTTGTTGTGACCGATGATGTGCCGGTAACCGTCGAGCAGGGTGGTGTCAGCGTTGCCGAGGGTGGCGCGGAGATCGGTTCGGCGAATGGCGGGGTGAACCTGCTTGCGAACGATACGCAGGGCGGTGATGGCGCGCGGATTTACCAGGTCGAATATCGGGACGGCACGGGTTCGACCGTAACCGTGACGATTGCGCCTTCTGCGACTTCGACTGGTCCGCTGAATACTCAGTACGGGGTGCTGACCGTAAATGCCGATGGCAGCTGGAGCTATGAGCCTGATGATGTGCTGGTGCATGTCGGTGGGGCGGCATTTGATGACACGTTCCGCTATTCGTTGATCGATGGTGACGGGGATATCAGCAGCTTCGTCGAGCAGCCCATCGAGGTCACCGATACCGCGCCTGTTGCGGTGGATGACGCAGCGCAGGACGTGGATGAAGGTGGCGCCGCGCTAAGCGGCAATGTCATTGACGATGCCCCGGGTGCGGATACGGCGTCGCAAGATGGCGACCCAGATATCTACAGCTTTACCTATACGGATGCGGCGGGCAGAGCGGTGACGCATGTGTTTGCGGGCAGCAGCAGCGAAACCGTTAGCACGCCAACGGGCAGTCTCACGGTTGGACCCAACGGTGATTGGGCATTTACCCCGGTTTCCAGCTTTGATCACGATGCGCCAGGTGCCAATGCGGCTGCGGGCAGCTTTAGTTATGTGCTGGTTGATGCCGATGGCAGCCTGTCCAACTCGGCCAGCCAGTCGCTGACGGTGAACGATACGGATCCGACAGTGGGCACAGTGACGGTGACGCTGGATGAAAAGGACATTCCGGTTATCGGATCGGACGCGTCCATTGTGGTCAACACCAGCACTCCGGTCTCTTTGGCGATTTCCAAGGGGCAGGATGACATCGCGGATGTGGTGTTCGACAACGCAACGATCACCAAGTTGCAGGACCAAGGGCTGAAATCGGGCGGCACCGATTTGACCTATGCCATCTCCCCTGGCGGTCTTACGCTGACGGCATCTGCTGGTGCGATGCCGATCTTTACGCTTGTAATCGGCAACCCGACGGACGTCACCGGCACATCGCAGACCATCACGGCGACATTGCTAGGGCCGCTGGATCAGCCCGGAGCGACGCAGACGGACATCGAGATCGTTTATCAGGTTCAGGATATCGATTCGGCAATCGAGGGCGGAACGACCTTTACCGTTGTCGATGATGTGCCGGATGCGCCTGTGGGCGAGGCAGAGGTTGTCGTGACCGAAGGCGGTGCCACGTTCGAATCGACCTCAATTGTGACTGGGAATCTGTTGGACAACGAGGTGCTGGGCGCGGATGGCGGCGGGATTTACGACATATCCTATGTCGATGATGCCGGTGTTCCGCAGACGAATGTCGAAGTTCCAGATACCACGGAGGGACTGGTCGTTGACACGCAATACGGTGAACTGACGGTTCACCAGAATGGTGATTGGTCCTATACGCCGAACCTGTCGTCCAACCATGACCAGGACACCGGACATGACTTGGAAGTAAGCGATGACTTCTCGTATCGCACGGTCGATGGCGACGGCGACGTGTCGACAAGTTCTGCAACGCAACCAATCACGGTGAACGACACCGTGCCGGAAATCGGTGATCCAGCGCCCGGCTCTGTCGATGAAGCCAATTTGCCAAACGGCTCTGATCCGGCCGCATCTGTGACCGTCACAGGGTCGCTGGACCTCGCTCCGGGGAAGGACACGTTCGGTACAGGTCTGACGTCCCAGCCAAGCGTGCTGACATCGGGTGGTGTTGATCTGCAATATGTGGAAACAACTCAAGACGGCTTTGTGACCGGCCTGACCGCCTATAAAGGCAGCGGGCGCGAGGAAGCAGACAAGATATTTACTCTGGAGCTGACCAATTCCACAGAGCCGGGAGCGGGATACGAATTCACCCTGCTTGGGCCGATCGACCATGTTGGCGCTGCTTCGCTGGATCTGACCTTTGGTGTCGAAGTCAAAGACAGTGATGGCGACACGGATTCGGATAGCATCACGATCACCGTGACTGACGACGTGCCGGAAGTCACGATTGACCGGACTATTGATGAGGATGGTGAATTCACCATCAAGACTTCGGCGGACGGAAACCCGTCAAACATCACGATCTGGCAAGGCATCGAAGTGACGCCTGACGCCGGAACGGACAATGTCTATTCGATAAATCACGGCACGGTCACGGTGAACGCCGATGGGACGATCACGTTCGAGCCCGCGGACAACTACAGCGGAACCGAGACGTTCACGGTTGCGACCACCGATGGCGCTGTCGTGACAAACACGATTGTCAACGCCGAGGTTACGCCGGTTTCGGATGAGCCCGAGTTCCCCGCGCATGTCGATATCAACACTTTGGAAGACGAAGCAGTGGCACTGGGGCTGAAAGCGCCGGCGATCACGGATATCAACACAACCTCGGGCAACAACGGAACCTCTGAAAGCCTGGGCGCGATCACACTGACCGGATTGCCGGACGGTGCAGAGCTTCAGAATGGCAGCGGCGCCAATATCCGCCCGGGCACCACGGGACCAGTGTATATCTATATCACCGATATCAATGATGCGGGAATGCCGCCGCCGGTTACGCTTCCGGCTGGCACGATATCCATGACCACGCTGGAATATGAGGCGTTGCGCGTTCTGCCGCCCGAACAGAGTTCTGTGAACTTTACTGTGACGGCGAGTGTCACCAGCTATGAGGTCCACGATGTGATCGGCCTAAAATTGCCGGATATCGACGGAAACACTTCATCCGCTGATGTAACGGTTCATGTGCAGGCCGTGACGGATAATGTTGAATTGGTGTTTGACACCACAGCAACGACAGGCATCGGCAATGTCACGGGTGTGGATTATCCTGATGATACAACCGCGAATGTCACGATCGCAGAGGACACGACCTTTAATCTGCGGGATATCTTGCTTGCTTCGTTCGAGGACCTGGACGGTAGCGAAGACCGGTGGATCACGATCACCAACCCGTCCAGCGCCACCCATGCGATTGTTATCGACGGTGAAACTGTCGCGCCGGGCGGTATCTGGACCTTGGATGCAAGTGGACAAACCGGCAATATCGACAGCTTTGCCGATATCGAAATCGGTGGCATCGGCGATTTCAGCGGTGAACTAAACGGTATTACTATTACCATAAATGCGCAGGATGAGGACGCAGACGGTTATCTGGGCACTTCTGGCCCGACGCTGGGGGCGGTCGAGGCTGACTCTGTTACGCTGAACCTTACAGTCACGCCGGTTGCGGGTGACGTGGTTGTGGGTGACGTTTCGACAATAGAAGACGAGGCCGTCGCGTTCCTGGAACACGTCCGGGTCGAAGATGATGGGACAGGCGAGGAACTCATCACCAAGGTCTCCTTTGTTCTGCCGACAGACTGGACCTTTGCTGACTCTCCAGTGAGCAACGGGGCCAGCTGGAGTGTTAACGGTTCGGGGTCGGGTAATCTTCACACGATCACCTTTACAGGTGGCACCCAAGCCGAACGTGAAGAGGTGCTTGACGGATTTACCATCAAACCGCCAGCGCACAGCAGTCTGGACACAACGGTGAATCTGGAGATCACGACAACCGACACGAATACGACTGGAACCGATACCAAAATCACGAACCACGTTGTGAACGTGGAGGTCACACCCGTTGCCGAAGAAATCGGTGGCAATACGGGCAGTGACTTGGTCGATGACCTGACGATGACTCCGGGCTTTGAATATGACGCAACCAACCCGGGCACCGAGGATACGTGGTTCACTTTGAACCGTGACGGGTTTGACCTGTCCGCAGGGTGGGACAACCAGGATTCTGCGGTTTCGGATCCGACAAGCGAGCTGACCTTTGCCCGCCTGACGCCTGTTATAACGTCGGGCGCGGCAGACGCGGAAGGGACGCAATTCCGCTGGGATGATGGCAGCGGATTGCAGACCGCGACGTTCAATGGCACACCAATCGACATCCCGGTGTCCGCGTTGGATACGGTTGAATTTCTCGCGCCTGCAGAATTTTCGGGACAGTTCACCATCGAGGTGCGGGCATATACGGTGGATTACGATGATGACGATCCGGGTAATACCGGAACGGCGAGCACCGCCGTCAGCGACCCTGTGGAACTTGTCAATCTGGTCGTTCAGCCAGACGCGGATGATGTCGCGCTAACTTTGAGTGCGCGGGTCACGGCGCAAGAGGATTTGCCAACCAGATTGTCGATCCGCCCGGTGAGTTCCGACTCCACAGAGACCTTCAACATCACGCTGAAGAACATCCCTCTTGGTGCTACGATCACCTATAAGGGCGTCGTTCAGACGATATCGCCGGATGGCTCTGGCTACGGCAGTGTGACGTTGGTTGATTTTGACAAGGGGGCTGACCTGTTCATCACGCCGCCGTTGCACAGCAACGAGAATTTCGACCTGCAGGTCGAGGCTGTGTCGGTTGACGAGGTGACGGTCATGACACCTTCGGGTGAACTTACCATGACCGACACGTCTGATCCGACGATTCTGGATTTGACTGTTGTGGTCAGAGGGGTTGCGGACCCCAGGGATGTCGACCTGACAACCGACGCGACCTATCCCGAAGAGAATCTGGACAGCGAAACCAACGCGGTGGAATTGTCCGATCTGGTCACGATCAAGCCGAAGGTCATAGGTGAACCTGACGATGGTTCTGAAACGCTGACCATGCGTGTGTCGGGGCTGCCCGAGGGCTTCTCGATGAGCCACGGTGCCTTGTTGACAGGGCCAAGCGAGACCGGCACAGGTCGGGTTTGGGCGCTGAGTAGCAGCCAGTTTGATGACGCGATCATCAACGTTCCGGATAACTTTAGCGGTAATGTCGAGTTCGGTTTCCAGGTTGTGACAACCGAAAACGATGGTTCGTCCCTGACAGGGGACGCGCACACGCTCACGTTCGATGTAACCGCTTCGCCCGAGGCCACGGTGACAACCAGCGCGGTGCTGGTCGAGGATAAGATCACGGCACTTAATCTGGATATCGTGCATCAGAACGGTGACGATGACGAACGCATTCACACCGTCCTTGTGCCGGTCGTCACAAACGGCAACTTCTCGTTCTATCTTGGAGCGGCCGGCAGCGAAGTGGCTTTGTCTGCGGCAGGACTTGCCACAGAGACTGTTGACGGTGTCGACTACTACGTTCTTGACAATCCGTCCGAGATAGCAAGCCTTTCGGCGCTGACAGCGCCGCATCTGGACGGCGATCTGGGCGACTTCAAGCTCCTGTATAAGATCATCGACGACACTTATGATGGTGTTGTGACGTCCCCCGGCACGGTCCATGACGATTACCAATCCGTCGATTTCGCGCTGACGGCTACACCGGTTACGGATAATCCGGTTCTGTCGATCACCGATATCGATGCCATTGACGTCACCACGGAAATTACCGATGCCACAAATACGGCATCCTTGTCGGTGGCTGACAAGGTGACGGTGCAGCTCCAGGTTGGTTCGGATGATATCGACACCAGTGAAAAACTGCTTCGTATCATCATTGAGGGTGTTCCGGTTGGTGTCACTGTTCAGGATGCGCAGCCGATCGCGGCGAATACCTGGTTGATGGTCTATGATGGCGCAAACATCTTGACCGTCGACGCAAGCGGCCCGGTCGTGGATGTGACGTTTGATGTTGGCGCGCATGTTGCTGGCCCGACCTCGGCTAATATCAGCATGACGGTTCAGGTGCAGGATCGCGGCGACGAGGCCGATTCCGAGGCTGACGTGGAATCTGCAACTGTCAACTGGACGCTCGAGACCGACTTTACCGGCACAGGCGGGGGCGAAGACCCTGCGTTGATCGACGAGTGGTCCTATACCGACACCGATACGACCGAGGACCAGTCCTTTAAGCTGTCCGACATGATCAACGGTCAGGTGACAGCGCAAAGCTTGAACCCGAACATTTTGACCATTCAGATCACGGACCTTCCAGCGGGAACCGAGGTGTCCGGCATGACCCTGACCACCATCGGGGGCGTCCCAACCTGGACCGCATCGATCCGCATCGATGCCGGAGACAATATCGCGGCTGTTCAGGAAGCTGTTCAGGAAAAACTGGACGAGCTGCTTGACGGTATCGAGATGACGCCGCCAGAACATTCGAACGACAACAACAACCAGCCAGACGGCTTTTCGTTTAACGCCGTCCTTACCACGGCTGTTGTCGGCGGATCCGATGTGGAAGTCTCGGCACCTCTTGTCGTTGATCCCGAGGTTATTCCGGTCACTGACCCGGCCGAGGTGTCAATTGTTGTGGGATCAAGTGATGCCAGCGGAGCGCTGGAGGAATCCGACACGTCGTTCCCTCTGGAGATCACTGTGTCCAGCCCGATCGACGGCACAGCGGGCAATGTCGTTGATGGCAAACTTTACGTTCAGATCGACGGAAGCCCGGCAAGTCTTGGGACGGGCACTCTGACCAACAGCGACGGAACGGTTTCCTATCCGATGGTGACCGACGTGCCAGGCCTGGCACCCGGAACCTATTACGAGATTTCGGATGTGACCATGGATACAACGGTCGAAGTGTTTTACACGCCGTCTGTTGTTACCGAAGGTAGCGTGACCGTAGATGTGCATCTCTTTAACCAAGAGACAGGCGCCGCAAACACGCTTGTCACCACTGCTACGGAGACGTTGCCGGTCAGCATCAGCAACGATGGCGTGGAGATCAAAAGTGATCCTACTACCGGTGAAGAGGCATCTGAGCAATCCACGGATCCTTATGTGAAACTCGAAGGACTGGAAGTTTCTCTTAACGATGGTGACGGTTCGGAGAAGATCGTATCGATCCTGTTGTCCAACGTGCCCGACGGGTTCCTTGTGGTTTCAGGCAACAATGCCGATGATGCGACGAGTGCGGTACTGTCCAACAACGCTGGTGGAACAGGAGGCACGAACACTTGGGTTCTTGCTGGCGAAAGTGGCAGCCTGCCGCCATACGTGGCAATCCTGCCTCCACTACACTGGAGCGGAACGTTGAGCGATCTGGAATTGATCGTGACGTCGGGTGAATCGGAATTGAGTGAAACTACGACTGATACTCTTGAACTGGGTGATGTCACCATTGATCCAGTCGCCGACGGTGTCACGATTTCTCCGACTAGAACGTTCGGTGCCGAGAACAGCATCGTTTCGTTCAACTTTAACGCATCTATCAACGATCCATTCAGTGCGACGGTGACGCCGATTGCACCGGATGAAAGCACCGAGACGGCGACGATCGAGATCGTCGGGTTAGGAGCACATGCGTCGTTCTATATTGGTACGACCTTGGAGACAGAGCGTGTCAGCTATGACGGGGGGACCGATACCTATACGGTAACAGGTCTGACGCAGAACGAAATCGACACACTTGGCTTTAAACAGGCGGCAAATGCGCTGGACGATCAGGACCCGACCGGGGAAACGGGTATCCAGCTTGGCATAACGGCCTATAGTGTCGATGGTAATGATGACACGTCCGACGATCCCGCGACCAGCATAGTGACCGTAAACCTGTCAAATCAGGTGACCACCTCGGGCAACGACACGTTGTTGTGGACTGGGGGGGCGATCTTCGGCCGCGGCGGAGACGATACGGTTGATTTCCGAATTGATGAAGGCCTTGACGGGGACACAGTTGCCGGCAAGCTGCAAGACATCGAAAAGCTGGATCTGGGGATCGAGGGCGAAAACGTTCTGGATGATCTGACGCCTGAGAATGTGCGCAACATAACTAATGCGGCCAACTGGCTCAGGATTGAAGGAACATCCGAGGATATCGTAAACTTGTCGGGCACATGGCGTGATCTTGGCGGTGGCGACTATGAAGGTGTCATCGGGTCGGGCCCAGGGGAAACCCTTGTGACCCTTACCGCAATTGGTGACGTACAGATCGTAGCGCCGGCGGGTGGTTTCGAAACGGTAGCCACATCGTCCATGATGATGATGCGTTTCGGCGGTGATGACGATGTTTTGGGTCTCGGGGCGCTTGATGATGAAGCCGCAGAGTCGGACACGCCACCAAAGGATGCGTCACAAGAGGACGAGCCACCGTTGACCTTTGAATCTGTGCTTGGCGGGGACGATGAAGTGGATCTTTCATTGCTTCTTCCAGACGATGACAGCACCTCATCAGAAAACAGCCAACCGGATGGCGAAAACGCCGGTTCCGATACCGGCTATACTCCGCCCGTTGCCACGTGGGAGGATGATATGCAGGACGGTATGGTTTACGAAAGCTGATGATAAAAAAACCGGGCGGAGAGGGCAGAGAGCATAAAATGGAAAGATCTGTTGATCGCTCGCCGCTCTCTTACCGCCGGGATCGCACAAAGATATGTCGCCTTAACTGCATATTTCACCATCGCCCCGATGTCCGGGGCGATCAGAGTTGAACAGGACTGACATGGCATCGTCGGACAATCGCGAATTGAATGTTGCCGCAATAGAGGGCAAGGCATCTAGTCAAGACTGGATGACGGCCATCCTGCGTATTGCCAAGCATTACCGGATTGCCGTGTCACCTGAACAGATGCGGCTTGATCTGGCATGGAGCGGAGGGCAGGATCAGCTGCGCCGTCTGGCCCGGTCTGCCGGTCTGGTGATCGAACAGGTCGAGGTGAAGGCTGGTGGCATTTCCAGCTTGCGCTTGCCTCTTTTGGCGGAATTCGATGACGGGCAGATAGGGGTTATCGAGGCCGAGAACGACAACGGGTTCAATGTTGCTTTCAGTAGTGACAATGGCCTTGCAACAACGGTGCCCCGCGCGATTCTTGAGAAAAAGGTGCTGCGCATTCATGTTTTGCGCCCGGCGGCGTCTGTCGCGGACCGTCGTATCGATGATTATATCGCCCCGTGGCGGCCCGATTGGTTACGCAGCATTGTTCTGGCCGATCTGTCGCCTTATCGGGCGGTGATGATGGCGTCCCTTGTGACAAATGTTCTTGCGCTGGCAGGAATTTTGTTTTCGATGCAGGTCTATGATCGGGTCGTGCCGGCTCAATCGATGGCCACCCTGCACGTATTGTTCGGCGGTGTTATAGTCGCGGTCTTTTTTGGTTTCTTGATGCGGATATCACGCAGCCGCATCACGGATGAAGCTGGCAGAGAAGCCGATCTGTGCATTTCAGACCGGGTATTTGGCCATGCGCTGCGGGTCCGTAACGTCGCACGTCCCCGCGCGACAGGCACGTTTATCGCCCAAATTCGCGAGCTGGAACATGTGCGCGAGATCATGGCATCGACAACGGTTACAGCCATGGCCGATCTACCGTTCTTTTTCATGTTCTGCGTCCTATTCTACTATATTGCTGGGCCGCTGGTCTGGATTCCACTGGCCGCAATGGTGCTTTTGATCCTGCCGGGGCTTTTGGCGCAGAAACGCTTGCGACAACTCGCGGAAGCAAGTTCGCGAGAGAGCTCTTTGCGCGGGGCAATGCTGGTCGAGACGGTACAAGGACTGGATGACATTAAGTCGCTGCAGGCCGAGGGACGGTTTCAAAACCTGTGGAACCATTATACCGAAGTCACCTCAGGCGCGTCCATGCAGCTGCGTGATCTGGTAAACCGATTATCCAGCTGGGCTCAGACGGTGCAGGGGGCGGTCTTTGCCCTCGTCGTCTATTTCGGAGCACCGCTGGTCATGGCCGGAGAGATGAGCACTGGTGTTCTTGTGGCCGCATCAATGCTGTCGTCGCGGATGCTGGCCCCGCTGGCTTCGGTCACGCAGATCATCAATCGCTGGCAACAGGCCCGTGTCGCGCGCGAGGCGTTGGATAAACTCATGGCGCTGCCCGTGGACACGCCAGAAGAGGCGCGGCGTATTCACAAGCCGATCGTCAACGGGCAATACAAACTGAAAGGCACGGTTTTTGGCCATGATCCAGACATCCCCGTTCTGACTGTCTCTGCGTTGAACATTGCGCCGGGCGAGCGGATTGCGATCCTCGGGCGGAACGGGGCAGGGAAATCCACATTGTTGGCCGGGCTGGCCGGGCTGCTGGATCCTATGGATGGCGAAATCAAGATTGATGGCATCACGATGGGTCTGGTTGATCCGGCTGACCTGCGCCGTGATATCGGGTTTATGGGCCAGAATGCCCGGCTGTTCCACGGAACACTGCGTGAAAACCTTGCATTGGGTGCGCCATTGGCAAGCGACCAGGACATGCTGGACGAACTGGAAAGCCTGTCATTGGCCGACTTTATTCACAAGCTGCCGGACGGTTTGGACCATCTGGTGCAAGAAGGCGGGCTTGGTCTGTCAGGCGGTCAGCGTCAGGGGTTACTTTTGGCGCGTCTTTTGCTGCGGCAGCCGCGGGTCTTGCTACTGGATGAACCGACCGCGACGCTGGATGAAATGGCTGAAAACACGGCGATCAACACCTTGGGGGCGCTGGACAAGGATACAACACTTGTCATCGCCACGCACCGGCCGGCATTGCTGCGCATCGTTGAGCGGCTGATTGTCGTCAACAATGGCACTTTGGCCATGGATGGACCCAAAGACGAGGTGTTGGCGAAGTTGCGCGCCGGAAAGGCCGCGGCATGACCTTGGTACTAGCGCCCGCCCAAAACCGCAGATTGGCTTCGCGTGAACGCAGGCTGGTCTATCTGATAAGCTTAATGCTCGCGATATTTCTGGCTTGGGCATGGTATTTCCCCTTGGTCGAGGTATCGAGCGGACAAGGCACCGTGGTGCCCAGTTCGCGCGAACAGGTCGTCCAATCCCTGGAAGGCGGGATCATCGCCTCGCTTTCCGTGACCGAGGGAAGTGTGGTCGAAGCCGGTGAGGTGCTCGCGCAGCTTGATCCCACACGCTCTGTCTCGAACGTGGACGAAGCGGCAGCGAAATATCATTCAGCAATCGCCGCCGCAGCTCGTTTGCGCGCCGAGATAGGGGGCGCGCAGACTGTCGAATTTCACCCCGCATTGAATGGCGAACGTTTTGACGAATTGCGGGCCAATGAACGAGCACTGTTCCGGTCACGTCAGAGCAGTTTACAAGAATCCCTTGCGGGGCTGACCGAAGGGCTGGAACTGCTGACGCAGGAACTGGATATAACCCAACAGTTGCAATCGTCCGGTGCGGCAAGCCGGGTCGAGCTGATCCGGCTTCAAAGAGAGGCCACTCAGACACGTCTGGAAATTGCCCGATTACGGGCCGATTATCAGGTTGAGGCAAGCGAAGAATTGCAGCGCGTCAATGCCGAGGCCGAAGTTCAGGCCTCGATCATGCGGGGGCGCAGTGACCAATTGGCGCGGCTCACCTTTCATGCACCGATGCGCGGCGTGGTAAAAGATGTGGCCGTGACCACCATCGGAGGCGTCATCCCGCCCGGGGGGCAATTGATGACCATCGTACCGATTGATGACCAACTGTTGATCGAGACACGTATTTCGCCTCGGGACATTGCTTTCATCCATCCGGGACAAGAGGCGTTGGTCAAGATATCCGCTTATGATTATGCGATATTTGGCGGTATGAAGGGCGAGGTTGTGACGATCTCACCCAATACCGTGCGTGACGAAGTTAAGCCGGAACAAGTGTATTACCGTGTCTATATCCGGACAGAGGCCGACCACCTGACAAACGCCGTTGGCACGGAGTTTTCGATTGTGCCGGGCATGATCGCGACCGTCGACATCCGCACCGGCGAAAAAACTGTCTGGCAATATCTGATCAAGCCCTTCAATCGCGCACAGGAGGCCTTGCGTGAACGATGATTTACCGACGGGTTGTGCCTTGAAACTGTTCCTTTCACCTCGTATTCGTGACACTTAAAGAGGATTCCACAATGACTATTCTCAAACGCGCAACTGCCATTGTGCTTGGCTCGGTCTTGACCATCGCCATGTCCATCAACCCGGCAACAGCTGATGTGACAGAACTGAATGTGCTTGCTCCTGAAAAGAGCTTTCCGCGCGTTTGGCGGGACTATCCCGCAATGAATGCTGAATTTGAGCGCCCAGGGACACTGCGTAGCGCTGCGCAGGTCCGCAGCGTTGCAATCGGCAATTCAAAGCAACAGTTGGTCAGAGCTGTTGGGCAGCCGGTTTCAGCCTACCCGGACGGGTCATGGAATTTCAATATTGCCCTGTTGCTCCCCCAGCGGAACAGGCTGATCTGTCAGTATCGCGTGTATTTCGATGATGAAGAGCGGGTCGTCGGCACAATCTGGCGTCGGCCTCAATGCGTCGAGCTTGTGATTGCCAGCGGGACATAGCCTGATAATGCGACACAGCTGCGCACGGCGATCCCTTAGAATTACGGCACTCGGCTTTGGCCTTATGTCTGCTGCGGCTTGCAGCCTGCCTGAACCGGATGGAACCGAAGCCGCCATCATTGAAAAGTCGGCCGGCTTGCAGGCACTTGCGCACGCAGAAGGGCGTCGCCCGGAAAGCATCGTGCGCAATGGACTGTTGTTGAACCCCGAAGTGCGCGAAGCTGCTAGCAAGGTTTCTGCCAGTGCAGACGAAGTTCGGGTCCAACGTGCGGCCATCTTCCCCAGCCTCGGTCTTTCATTGGGCGCAGGTGTGGGCGATGCCGGAAACGGTGCGGCCGAGATGGATTTGACCGGTCGGCAGCTTGTCCTTGATTTTGGCGATACCAAACGCGCGGTTACCGCAGCGGATCTGGATCTCCAAATCAACTACCTTACTTTTCAGCAGGCCGTAGATACCGCGATCTACGATGTGCTTGAATCTTACGACTCGGTACGCAAATTCGTGTTGCTGTTGGGGGTGCGTCAAAGCCAATTGGCCGCAATGCGGGAGCTTCATGGTTTGGTTTCCAGGCAGACGCAAATTGGAGCGGCTCCGTCGTCCGATTTGTTGGAAACGCGTAAGCGCCTGCAGGCAGCCGAATTTCTTGTTCATGATACAGAGCTCGCTTTAGCCGAGGCAAGGGACCGCATGACCCAGCTCAGCGGGCAGGGGCGGGGTGGAAGCATACCAAACCTGCAGGTCGGTTCGTGTTCAGCGGGCGACAAGTCCAATGATCTGCGCAAGGCGCGGCTGGAGCTGGCGAAGGCACAGGTTGTGCTGGATCGCGCAGAACGCACACGTCAACCGCGCGTCTATCTCGAACCGATCGCGCGGCACAAAGTCGGCAGCTCCGGTGTGGCGGTGGGGATGAATGTAGGGGTTGATTCCGATCTATTGCAGGGCGGGGCCCTGACCGCACGGGCAAATGCGGCGCGTAATAATCGAGACGGGGCAAATGCTGCTGTCGGCACAGCTCGCCGTAACGAAACGCTGTCTGAAAGTAAGTTAAAGCGGGAAATCGCTGCGGCTGACCGCAAGACTGCGATGATCAAGCGTCAAATCAATCTTCTGGTTGAAACGCGAGACCTGTATCGCAGCCAATACCTTGATCTGGGCACACGGGAAGTGTCCGAGCTTTTGGACAACGAAGAGGAACTCTACAACCGCAAGGCGGAACTGATCGAACTGGAAGCGGAATTGACCACCAACCGGATTGAATGTGCTATTCGCAACAATTCGCTTCGCCAGACCATGAAGGTCGATAGCGCGAGCCTGTATGGTTATCCGTTGACCCCCGACGCCATCTGATTCAGGGGCCTTCAGTTCAAAGTCACAGTTCGTCAGGCGGGTTCCGCGCATCGGGCATAGCCCATTTGGATTAGTGAAGTGCCACTGACAAACAGGACTCCCGATTTCACATGCCGTGCGCGCTGCATGAACCAAACTTGTAGCGGTTCGCGCAAGTTGCGTACCATCACCCGTGACCAGTGGTCAAAAACGTCGCCTGGCAGCCTTCCAGTAAACCCTCTTGGTCCGTGAAACCCCAGTACGGCATCAGAAGACACGCAGACGTTTTTCAAGCCTAAGTACATAGTACAGGCTGAATAGCATCGTCCGCGTATTTCAACTCGCTGTCTTTTTAGGCGGAGTTGCCGAATCTTCTTTTGACGCGCGCCGATCGATCCGCCCATGTCGTAGGATACTATGATCGTGTCTGCCGACTGTGATTGTGCTAGCAGGGTTTGCGGTTGAAACAGGAATAGCAGACACATCACAGTTAAGAGTTGAACTGTTCTTCGAAAGTAAATCATATCGGTTGCCTCTCACCAAAACTAAAACACAACGCATTGCTGTGCGGTCTTGAGGTTCGGGCAACCGGGTTAATGAATGAGAAAAGATAAAATAAAATCAGTATGATAGTAGATAAGTATTGGTAAGAATTAGACTGATTGGGCGATATGACATGTCCTTAGCCCTAAACTCTCTCCAGCTATGTTCTAGTTTTTTTGGCCTTGACCTGCCCCCCGAAACTTCCCTCACTTTAATGTAGAGTTTGCTCAACCTTCGAAGGAGTAAACAAATGCG
>CANMZB010000046.1 GCA_947502265.1 uncultured Sulfitobacter sp. | reverse complement strand
TCTCCCGGCATAAATGCCGTGCCGGGTGACGGCTCCCGTATCGCACAAGAGCCACGCAATGGATAAGACAAGCGGGAAATCCTAAAAAAGGCTACGGTGTTCTTCGCGAGCCAAAAGCCGTGAGGTTTAAGTTTATCGAAGAGCACCGATCTGCATTTTCTGTTGGCCGGATGTGCCATGTTATGAATGTCAGCCCGCGTGGTCTGCGTGCGTTTCGCACTCGGCCTGCAAGCCGTAGGCAGCGGTCTGATATGGTGACTTTGGCCCACATAAAGGAACAATCCCGTCTCAGTCTTGACAGCTATGGCAGGCCGCGCATGACTGAGGAATTGAAAGAGATTGGCCTGGATATTGCCATCGTCGCGTGGGCCGATTGATGCGCCAGAACGGCATATCCGTCATTAGAACCCGCAAACATAAGGCCACAACTGATAGCAATCATAAGTTCAACATCGCGCCCAACCTGTTGGATCGTGACTTCAACGCAGATGCTCCAAACCAGAAATGGGCTGGTGATATTACCTATATCTGGACCCGCGAAGGCTGGCTCTATCTTGCCGTGATCTTGGATTTGCATTCACGCCGAGTGGTCGGCTGGGCCGTTAGTAACCGAATGAAACGCGATCTGGCGATCCGAGCGTTGAAGATGGCCATCGCATTTCGGGCACCGCCCAAGGGCTGTATCCATCATACTGACCGTGGCAGCCAATATTGTTCACACGACCATCAGAAGATCCTGCGCCAACACGGCTTCAGCGTGTCCATGAGCGGAAAGGGCAATTGCTATGACAATGCAGCTGTCGAAACGCTCTTCAAAACCATCAAGGCTGAATTGATCTGGCGCGATACATGGCAAACCCGCAGGAAGGCAGAGATGGCAATCTTCGGATACATCAACGGCTTCTACAATCCGCGACGCCGCCACTCAGCACTGGGCTGGAAAAGCCCCGTCGCCTTCGAACTCAAGGTGGCTAAACGAGCACTTGGAGCGGCACAAAAGCACGACAGGTCCATTAGGCGCGTGTTGAACATGTCAGTCGGCGCCTGAGTGGCCGCGAACATCTCTTTATGTTCGGTGACAATTAACAATACAGCTTAACAAACTGCGGTTGACCAACTATTTTCCAAAAAACTGCCTAAGGTCTTGTCTAACAAGTAAGATTAAGCATCTGAGCAGCATCGGTTGCTCTATTCGGTTACCCTCCACGACCGGGCGGGAGGTGCTCTCCGCACATCGGGCATTCGTTGACCAGCTTTATGCGATCAAGACAATTAAACGACAGCTTGGCGCTATGAGCTTCGCATGAACGACCTGGATCACGCTTTGGAGAACGATGGGTTCGACCAGCTCCGAGACTGTTTAAGTGCGATGCGCTAAGACGTCAAGTCCGGGAGCCAAGACTACGGAATCCTTTCACCTGTGTCCTTCTTGTGGGGTTGGAGTTCAGTTAATATGTTCCTATTATGTTCCGGTGATTCCAAGAGTGGCACCAAATGACGTACCAGTTTCGAGCTCAAACCTACGCCGTCGAACGGCTATACCTTGATTTTGACAGTTTCTTTGCGACAGCAGAGCAGCACTTTAACCCTCGCCTGCGCGGCAAACCCGTGGGTGTGATCCCGCTGGATTCGCCACACACCGGCTGCATTGCGATTAGCCGGGAGGCCAAGGCGCTTGGATTAAAATCCATGGCCAAGATTTCGGAGGCACGTGCGCTGATTCCAGATATGATTTTCGTGGTGGCACGGCATGATGTTTATGTGCGTCTGCATAACCGCATTTTGGGTGTCATTGAAACCTGTCTGCCCATTGCAAAGGTCCGCTCCATTGACGAGGTAGTCTGTCATCTTCTGCCCGGCGAGGCACGGGAGGGCGAGCGTCTGGCGCGCCGGATCAAACAGGCCTTGGCGAAGAATTTCAGCGATGTTCTGACCTGCTCCATCGGGATGGCCCCCACCGAAAGGCTGGCCAAGATTGGGGCAGAAATGAACAAGCCGGACGGTTTCACCTTGATCGAAGCCACTGCATTGCCAGATCAATTGGCGCATTTGGCACTGCGGAAATTGCCAGGTATTTCGCGAGGGATGGAGGCGCGTCTGAACGCCGCCGGTGTTTCGGATTTCAATGGCCTTTGGCGGCTTGCACCGAAACAGTCGCGTGCGATTTGGGGCAGCGTCGAGGGCGAGCGGTTTTGGAGTGAACTTCACGGAACGCACGCGGAACGCCCTGCCACGGTCAAGCGCATGTTTGGACACAGCCGGATGCTACCAGCCGATTGGCGCAGCCCTGAAAAGCTGCGCGAATGTGCGCAGCAACTGACAATCAGCGCAGGCCGACGCCTACGCCGCGCCGATCTGCGCGCGACCAAGCTGTCGCTGGGTTTTCGCGGCGGCGAACGACCGATGTCGCGGGCCGGCAAATCCGGACTGCGCTGGGGGTGGGAGGCACAATTTCTGCCTGCGCGGGATGATCACCGTTTTCTAACCGCGCTGGACGACGGGCTGACCGCCGCGCGGTCCGCACTGCCCTTTCGGCCCAGATCGGTCAGCGTCATGCTACACGGGTTAGTAAGCGAAGAAAATGTGACCGGAGATCTTTTCAGCGACCACGACGCCGGCAACGGCTCTGTGCGCGAAGAACAGAACCGCTGGGAGGGCGTTAGCGATGTCATGGACAAATTGCGCGCGACCCATGGGCCGGACGCGATCTCACTCGGCCCGCGCAGTGCCGTCCCGGGTGGCTATCTGGGTGCCAAAATCGCGTTTGGCCGGATTCCGGATCAAGCCGACTTTGGCGATGCGCCGATTTTGGACCACGATACACATTTCTGTAGCTTTTAGTGGCCCGCAAACCATACCCCGTGACCCCTGACGGGCGGTATTTTCTGGTAAAGGATCGTTTGTGGCGTTGTACGAACCCCGCTTTGCCCGTGACGGAGCGCACAGCGCAGGTAAAGCTACTTATGCTGGCGCGCTCGGCAGTGAAAAATGCAAAGTTAGAAGATGAAATGAAAAAAGCGCGTGGGCAGGTGCATTTGGCAAAGGTTGCGTTGGGCGAACGCGGTCCGGTCTGGTGGGACGACGGCGCGCCAGACTTAAACCGCCACCACCCCAAGAACACCCCTTACGCCGACTGGTGGCGCAATCTGCCATAAGTTAGTCAGTGTCGTTGATGGTGGCGATGCGGTAAATCCCGCTGAACGCCTCGGGATCAACGCGTGCGCCACCTTGTTTGATTGTTATCGCACCAGTGCTGGCCAGCCTGACTGCCTGTTCACGAATAGGATCCATCAAAGGCCGCCATGCAGCCTCGTCCTGTCCGCCAAGATGGCGGGCAACTTTTCAGAGGGACAAATCGTCTTGTCCGCGCCGCGTGCCACCGCAAGGTCAAGAATGGCTGCGGCAATTCGCGCGGGATCCATCACAGGATTTCATCCGGCAGACCGTCCGGAACATCGATGATTAATCCATCGCGCGAGGCCCAATTCGCGAGCCAATCCGCCATGCCGTCCCGCTTGCGGATAGCGCTGTCTTTCTTGGGCGGAACCCAGCCATAAACAGGTTGTTCGCGGTAAGCAGGCTTGGACATGCCAAACACCCACTTCATATTGCCGTAGGTTGCAGGATCGCGCCCGTCAAGGGCGAGGCGGTCGTTGAGGTAGCAGGCCGTTTGCCACGCAGTTTGTGGATCGCGGGTCCATTTGATAATCTGCTTGCCCCAGTACATGCGCAGGTTGTTGTGCATATACCCTGTGTGCAGCCATTGGCGCTGTGCGGCGTTCCAGGTTTCATCCTCTGTTCGGCCATGGACCAGATCGGACAGCGAATACAACTTCGGGCGGGTATCATCCGCATGGTCCAGCAACGATTGTCGCGGTTTTTCAGGGATTGACGCAAAAGTATGCGCGTCGAAATCGTGAAACGCGAGGTAGTAAAAATACTCGCGCCACGTCAACAATTCATCGAGGTACTTCCATTTTGCGTTCGCTGGCGCATCCGCGGCACGCACGGCGGCGGTGATTGCGCGCGGGCCGATGATGCCAAAATGTAAATAGGGCGACAGCCGCGACACGCCATCTTCCTCCGACGCGTTGTTGCGCCGATAGGCATAGGTCTTTAGGGCGTTGGCGACAAAACTGTCGAGGGCGTCCTGCGCGGCCTCTGCGCTTGGCTCAAATTCTTGCGCGGGCGGTAGACTGTGATCGATATCGCACGCGCCTAACATGGCACACAGAGCGGCATCGTCCATGTCTGCAAGGCGGTCATCCGAAAAACAGGCAGGGCCATCATAAGCAGAAACAGCGGGTGTGAATTCGCTTGGGTGATCCTCATAGGTCGGGCGCAGCGCACCACTGGCTTTGCGAAAACCGGGGGTGGTATTGATACCCTCAGGCAGCATTAGAGTAGGAACCAGACGGGCGCTGTCGACAGCATAGACCGGGCGTTTGCAGCGCCAGGCAAAGCGCGCCGCCTGCGTGCGTGCCACAAACACAGGCTGGTCGTCGGTCAGTACAGCAAGCGCGTTCTCGGCCAGCCGGTAGACAAGGCCCTTTTCCCGCGCACCCTGCCGGTCCACATGCGTCACACACCGTAAGCCACGCGCCGCGCAACCACGTTGCAGATCGCGACTTGCCCCGAGAATGAACCAGTGCAGCCGGTCTGAAGCGTGCGGATAGTCCTCTCGCAAACCATGATACACCAACACCGGCAGACCCGCTGCGTTGCCCATCTCGATCGCCGCATCAATAACCGGATTGTCAGCAGCGCGAAGCGTCTGCTGCAGCCAGCACAACACGTAAGCCGCGTTTTCGCCGGGGGCTGCGTCATTGAGGGCGCGAATGCGGTCGACAATACCCTCGGACCATTCAATCGGATCTGACATTTGACCTCTTTCTGCTCTTGTACACATTACGCGGTTTGCGGCTGCCGTGTTTATTGAAGACCGCCGCCGCTTCGCTTCGCGCTTTTTCTGTTTTGCGCAACGCTTACACCCACGTGACGCATTCTAACCGTGGGGCGCGTCCGGGTCTTGCCTTGCGGCAGCATGGATTGAGGAATTGTTTGGGCATTTGTCATGTGCGACCACTCCATTCACCTGACGCGAACTGCAACAGATTGAAACCGAACGGTTGAGTGCTGGATTTGTTCCGGTTTGCCGCAGGCATTCCGCTACGAACAGAGATGATATCTGATGAATTCTATGATTTTGACAGCAGAAAAAACATATCCTTCTGTCTATCAGCGCTCCCCATTATCGTTGCGCAATTCCAAAGAAACCCGGTAAGCTCGGTCAGATTTTTTTTAACAATTTTCCAAATTTATAGCACTCAGTAAGCGTCGTTGAGGGGTGGATTTATAAAATAATTGAGTGCTGTGAGCAGTAGTCACTGCATATCAAAGTGCTCATTGGGGATCGTTATCGTCCAAATTATCGCTTGCGCACTCAACTCGTATTTAGGTGACGCATTGATCATCATTGGTGCAAGAGATGTCAGGACTGTGCTGCCAAAACCTTTGGACCTGCTATTTTGCTCAACGACAATCCCTCCTTCATGCCAGCTTAGGTGAAGCTGGGGTCCGTTCTCATCATTTACAGTGGACCACTCGATTTTGATCCACCCGTCGTCCTGCATAAGCGCGCCATATTTAGCAGAGTTGGTAGCGAGTTCGTGAAACGCCATCCCGATCGCTTGAACACCCTGAGGCTGTAACCTGATTGCCGGTCCAGACACTGTAAGTTTTTCGTCACTTAGATCCACAAAGGGCTCGAGATGCCTGCTTATAAGGTCGCTCAAATCAACGCTTGTCCACGCACTTTTTACAAGTAGATCGGTAGATTGCGACAATGACCGCAGCCGCCCTTCGAAACTGTGCATGAAACCTTTTACCGTTGTCTCAACCCTTGCCGTTTGTCGCTGAATTGCAACTACAATACTAAGCATGTTTTTGGCGCGGTGGATGACTTCATGGGCAATCAAGTCTCGCGACTTTTCAGCGTTCCGGACTTCAGACACGTCGCGATGGATGTTCGATATGGCCACAAAGTCGCCATCCGAGCTGCGGATCGGAGCGCAGCTGATCCACACCTCATGTTCTGATCCATCTTTTGCAACACGTGTCGCTTCGAACCGGCCCAAGCGTCCAGCAAGAATTTCATCCCGGTAATACGCTACCTTTTTTGGCCAACCATCTGGATAGAGAAGCTCAAGCGACTGTCCCAAAGCCTCTTGCTCTGAGTAACCATACAGTTGTTCAGCGGCGCGATTCCAGGTGATGATGCGCCCGTCCAAATCGTAACTGAGGATCGCGTCAGACGTTGTGGCAATCAACGCCGTCATCGCGCTTGAGTTAATAAAGGCTTGCTCGATTTCTTCGGTGTCTATGTGGCGCGTGGTAATATTTCTGTGCTGGACGAGGAGATAGTTTTCACCATCTTGAATGAGACGGTTTGCCGTCAGTTCGAACCACCGCTTTACGGTTGGGCTGTCGCATGGGTACTCACAGCGAAACTGTTCGCCGGTGCGTAGCGCATGCTCAAATCCATCCGGAATGATGGTTGCTTCAGCGCTGGAAGTACCTTTTGCACTGCGACAAATATTTATATAATTCGAGCCAACGAAAGATGGTGGGGCGTCACCACCGTTCTCCACACTGAATTGCTGCCAGGCCTTGTTGGTCGCTACAATGACGCCTGTGCTGTTAAGGATCGCAACTTCGTCTTGCATCGCATCCATGAGACCGGTGGCGTCAAAACGTAGCATTAGCTTTTGGCACTCATTCGAAATCGTAGTTTCTCCAAACCTTATGGTTGCAATTGCAATTTGAGCGTACCCAAACCGTCATGCCACGCATTGAAGCATTAACCTTTGTAAAATTCAACGCCGGATAGACCGCGCGAGAATTCGAGCAACGTGAGGCTTTTAGGATAATAGTAAGACGTTAGAGCTGAACTATCGTTCGTGGTTGTCTTAATTCGGCAGACTGTCGTGAAAGCAGATCTTATCGGCTGAGACAGCCCCGCGATAGATCGAGTTTCAAGGTCAGCCATGCATCTAAAAGGAAATAGCGAAAATCAACTGCCGAACCTGTAGTGATGGATTGTGTACAAATTTGGCCATGCGTGTCTCGTTGTTTTTGCGCGGTACGACATTACATTCCCAACTAAATACACACGTAAGATCTGATACTCTTCAGATGTCCTCAAGCTGGGTTCAAGCAAATATGAATGCACGACCGAGAATTGCCATTGTTGGTGCCGGCCCCATGGCGATTTATACAATTAAAGGCCTGCTCAAAAGCGAAACACCGCTTGATTTGACAATATTTGACGTCGCGGATGACGCAGGTTGCGGAATGCCGTACCGTTCCGGCATGAACGCCGGTTACATGTATTGTAACGCGTTCAGCAAGGAAATTCCGCCGATTACGCGACGTTTGGTCACCTGGCTGCATGAACAGGATGATGGCTTTCTGGCTGACTGGGGTCTTGAACAAGACGAGATAGATGCCCGCGACTTCTACCCTCGTGTCCTCATCGGTGAGTTTCTAAAATCAGAACTAAGGAATCTTTGTAAATCTGGTCGTGACGCAGGCCACGACATTAGCGTGCTTACTGAACATCAAGTCATTGATGTGTTGCCAACCGAAGGCGCCTTCGCACTTGAGATAAGCAGCGCAGCGGAGATATCACACCAGCGCTTTGACGATGTCGTGCTGGCAACGGGGCACGATTGGCCAAAAGCACCCAAAATTGGCGAAGCGGATCTGATCTCGCCATGGCCATACACTAACATCACAGACTTGCCGCCGTGCGAGATCGGAATTTTGGGATCATCGCTATCTGCGATCGATGTTATCGTGGCACTTGGCCACGAACATGGCTCGTTCACAGAAAATGGCGATAAAAAGGACTGGTTTCCTAACACAGGTCGTGAGGCACTCTCGGTAACAATGGTGTCCCACAAAGGTATCATGCCGGAACCGGATTTCTACTATCCATATCCGTACGAGCCATTGGTGCACGTTAACGCCGATGCGATCTCAGATGAAATTGCTAAAGGAACTGACAACCTTCTGTCGCGGGTCTTTGCGCTTTTGGTGGCCGAATTGGAATACGTATCTCCAGAATACTTGGCCGAACTTGGACCCGACGCGAAGACGATCAAGGGGTTTTCGGAGGCATATTTTGCGCACCGCGAACGTTTGGGCGGATTGCGTGCATTGCGCGAGACTTTGAATGCCGCGATCCAGTCAAAATTAGACAAGGAAACACAGCACCACCGATATGCACTGCTGCGCGGTCATGAAAACTTTGAGCTGATCGTGGAGCATCTTGACGAGGCGGACTGGGCTGTTTTCAATGACGAGCTGATGCCGGTGTTCGGGGATTGCTACGCCGCTATCCCTCACATTTCGGTTCGGCGGGTTTTGGCGCTGTATGACGCGGGGGTTCTCCAGATTATTCCTACCGGACCAGAGGGATCGTTCAAAAACAATCAGGAGGGTGGCGTAACGGTGGCAACCATTGATGGCGACGTCGGTTTCGATGCAATGATTGATGCCAGAGGTCAAGCGCCAGCACCTTTGCAAGACCTGCCATTTCCGACGCTCACAAGTGGATTGGTTGACCCAGACGCTGACCTCCTGGAACCTTTCAAATTGAATTTGCGCACAAATTCCCAAGGTGACGTGTATTGCCTCGCCATGCCGCAGATCCTCGTGCGCCATCCTTTCTCCCAAGGACTGCCAAACTGCAACGATCTTGGAAGTGGTGTGGCGCAGCAAATATTGAACAGTTTTGGTGCTCGGCGGAAATAGGCTTATAGTGGGATGTATCAAGGAACGATATCCACGATCGGCAGTTGGATTTGCACAACTTCACATCTGGAGAATCTCAAATGAAAACTATGGCAGAAGCGTTCCACCATACCCTTAAAGACATCTTTTATGCCGAAAATGCTCTAACAAAGGCGATGCCGAAAATGATCGACGCCGTCGACGATGAAGACATCAAATCCGCATTTGAGGACCATCTGAAAGAGACAAAAGAGCATGTCAAATTGCTCAAGAAAGTATTTGCGACGATCGATGAACCTGCGGAAGGTGAAAAGTGCGATGCGATCGAAGGGCTGATCAAAGAAACCGAGGGCATCATTGAAGAAGCCAGCGGAAAAGCGTTAGGCGCATGTCTTATCGGCGCGGCACAAGCCGTCGAGCACTACGAGATTGCTCGCCACGGCACGCTGCGTCAGTGGGCCAAAGAGTTGAAGAATGATGAGGCACACGACCTGCTTTCACAGATCCTTGATATGGAAAAGGCCGCAAACGCGAAGCTGACAGGGATTGCAGTCGCTGCTGCATGATGCGGCCAGCGGTTTAGATATCGAGAATTGACGGTTGGGCAGGCAAACGTCTGCCCAACCCCATTTTAGGTCCGAAATCGGCTGCCATTTGGGTCGAAATTTTACATACTCGAGGTTAAATGTACGATCCGTTCAGAAAAGTACGTGCCCGATCAAGACAGAGAATCCGGCGAGCAACCGTTTCGGCAATGGCGGACGCGTGGAGTGCAGCACTCACCCCGACAACATCCGCCAAGCTCAAACCCAAAAAGACAGCGGTAAAAAAGAGAAAGCCGTCTGCGGTTGGTCGAAAAACTGCAAAAGTTGCTTCGCGACCCAAACCGGGTTCCAAGGCAAAGGTGCCCGCCACGTCACGTTCAAGCGCGGTTGTGCCGCGTGGGGCTTCGTTTAAGGCCGGAACTCATGAAAGTGACTTTGGCTCGCGATCATACATGCTTTACGTGCCTAAAATTGCAACAACGGCGACCAGCCCACTGCCGCTTATCGTTATGCTGCACGGTTGTCGACAAACACCGCAGGACTTCGCCCGAGGCACAGGTATGAATGCACTGGCGGAGGAGTTCGGATTCCTCGTCCTCTACCCCGAGCAGGCCCGCAAATCCCACAATCACCGGTGCTGGAATTGGTATCGAGCCGAAGATCAAGTGCGCGGCGCAGGGGAACCCGCGTTAATCGCAAGCATGACGCGCCAGATCATCTCGGAGCAGAGCATTGATCACGCCAAAGTATACGTGACAGGGTTGTCAGCGGGCGGTGCTGCGGCCCTGGTACTCGCAGCGGCGTACCCGGATATATTTGCTGCCGTCGGTGTTCATTCGGGATTGGCTGTTGGCGCCGCTCATGATGCAAAATCAGTACCAAGAGCAATGCAATTTGGCGCCACTGGGCGACGTCTAATGTCAAAGATGCCGACAATCATTTTTCACGGTGACACAGACAAGGTCGTAAGCCCCCGCAACGGCCGATTTATCGCGATAAGGGCGGTTGAACCTTACGAGAGCCTCGACAAAACAGAATATCCTGGACGGGTTGATGGCGGGCGCGAATTTGCGCGAACAGTTCACCGCGTGGGTCGAGGTCGGTCGTACACTGAACAATGGGTTATCCTTAACTCGGGCCATGCATGGTCCGGCGGACATGCAGCCGGAAGCTACACGGACCCAAAGGGACCAGATGCATCGCGCGAAATGGTGCGTTTCTTTTTACGCCATCGGACAACAAAAAAAAGACGTGCCGGATTTTAGCGTTCAAATGCGACAATCGGTATTCGATCATCGCATCTGAACGGTTCTTAGGGCAACGAACCGCGTCAGTGGCTACGCCACTGCGGGATCGCTCACGACCAGATGAGAGGCATCCCAAAGAGCGGGGCAAACCTCTGCTTCGGCGTGACCATTGCGCAGCCTGCGTATTGCACCCACCGGAATATCCGCCGCGACAAGAACATGGTCCGTCATCATGGCAGCGGTCTGTGGTGCAAGCGTAGTATGAATACCATCCAAAGAAACTGCCACGTCACAGGGCAAAAATACGCTGGCACCGCCAACGCCGGTGTCTGTCATCGGATGCCCGATCGGAACGCCAACCGCGCCCAGAACGCACACCACTGTCTGCAATTCAATTGCACGCGCCCGTGCGCAACTAAAGACCCTGTTATACCCGGTAATCATATCAGTCTTGGCCGGGATTACCACGAGATCCAAGTTCAAGGTGCCCAGTTTGGACCACACGTCAGTGAATTCACTATCCAAGCAAATGATCATGGCGATCCTTAGCCCGTTCCACTCGATGACATTAATCGATTTGCCATGAACAGTGACCCCACCGGCGCCATGTTCTTCAAGCGGGGTCAAGCTCAGCTTATCCTGACTGTGTCGCACACCATCCGGTGTAATCAACCATGCCCGGTTAAAAAATGCTGGCGTTGCATCTTCTAATTGGGTCGCAAAAGGTATCGTGCCCGCAAGGATCGATACACCATATTGACTGGCCATAACTGCAATTGCGTCCAAAGCAACTTGCCCCACCTCGAACAACCAACCCATTGTGTTTTCTGTGGGCAGATCGACCGGGGCAAAGCTTAACCATTGCGCGCAGGCAAATTCAGGCAGCACCAGCATTTGCGCCCCTCTCGCTGCGGTTTGCGCAACCCGAGCTTCCAGTCCGGCAAGCCATGTTTGCAAGTCGGGGACCACTGGTTCGAGATTAGTGGCCCATAGGTCAATTGAAACGTGTTCCATTAGTTGTCCAACTATTCTAAATTTACTTGTGCGAAGGTAGCACGAGAGTGACAAGCAACAACTTCGACACAAAATTATGCTACGATAATTCCCGATAGAGTTATCGATGCGCCGTAGCTCAATTTGATCGTGCTTGGCTTTAGTTCCAGTTGGTTTAGAAGATATTTCTGGCGGTCTTTCGAAGTCTCCCTTGGCAATCCGCCATTTTGCCGCGTCCTTACCACCACCTTGAACCAATTGCCTGATGTGATGCAGAATTAGCCTCAATCAACGGATTATTGTGCGAATCCAGCCATTGGGGCGATCTAAGAAGCCTCACTTTATATACCATTCAGACTTATGAAATTGGCTGTTACCGAGCGCGATCCAACTCTGTGACGGCCAATCCAGAACACGCTATTTGATAAATTCATTCCTGCGTTTCAGGCACATTCTTCGATGCGCGCTTTTCCGCCTGAACGGTATACCGTGTTCAGCAGTCAGGAACGTTCAGCGCAATCGTCAGTTTAACTTACAGTAGAAACATCAACTAAAGCGAGGCTATCCATGGACCATTCCAAACACACACCTCTGAGCCCTAATGAACTAACTTCCTCAGTTGTAGATGGCGCGAACGTATACGGCCCCGATGACAGCCACATTGGTGACGTGTCTCATTTCCACGGTGCCGGTCCCGATGCGCAGGCGGTTGTTGATGTAGGCGGTTTTCTCGGCCTCGGCGCCAAACCAGTCGCACTGAATGTTTCAGCTTTGAATTTCATGCGGGATGAGAATGGCAAAGTCCACGCTACAACGGCCATGACAAAGGACGAGCTGAAAAGTCTACCGGAACATCATCACTAAGCATCTAATTTGGTGTTATCATGAGGGGTTGGCAAAAAGTGCCAACCCCTTTTTTGTGAGATGTGTTTAGCTGAGTCATTTTCAGAATGCGCAGTTGGAGCAGAAGCTGATATGTGTAATCTTTATTCGAACACCATGCCGTCCGAAGCGATGCGTCAACTTTTCGCGGTCAGTCCTGAGAATGACCAACTGGGCAACGCGGAGCCCCGACCCGCAATCTTTCCAAAACGGTCGTGCTGGAACGTACAGTACTGGAGCTCCAAGGGGAGCCCTGTCTGTCTTTTGACGAAGTAGAACCCCAACGCAAAGGAATGGCTGTGACACGTTCCGCAGGGACACCTATGACTGATTTTGAAACGCTCTTTCAGGCAGTCACGGCGCACGCGACGCGCGCAGCGGAAAAGCTGCGCAGTCATGGACTGGTGGCTGGAACCCTTACGGTCTTTTACCACACCAATCGGCATCGGTTAGACAGACCTCAATATTCGGGCTCACGGTCGACTCGTTTGATGCCGATGTCCTCTGACACCTTTGATTTGATCGCAGCAGCTCGACGCTGCGCACAGGCCGCGTGGGCAAAGGGTCAGGTTAAAGCGTTCGGCTTCACGAAGGCAGGTGTGCTGCTGGACGGATCTCGTCCGGTTCGAAGACCGACCCCTTACCCTTTTTGATGTCGCCAGACCGAAGTCAGCAGCGCTGATGACAGCCCTCGATCAGGTTAACGACCGCTTCGGAAAGAAGACTATGGTGCTGGCAAGCGAAGGGATGAAGCGTCCTTGGCAGTTGAGATCCGACCATAGGAGCCCCAGATATACGACGCGGCTGTCGGACCTACCAATCGTTCGATGAGTTAGCATCTTGAGAACAGAGCAAGGCTGCTACAACAACCAACGCTTGCGGCCCACAGTGGACCTCCGCAATAGTGTCGAGGACTTCAATCCAGCTTCACCAGACTGGTCATTCTCTGCAACAGCGACACGATAATGGCGAGATGACATTGCTCGAAGTGCGTTACCAAGACGAGAAGCAGAAGATCGCAACGTTTGCGCGGCGTAAAATGCATAAGGTTGCGCAATCGGGCACCGCCCCCATCGCCGAAGCGGGGTTGAAACAGATCGCTGCGCTCTACCGGATCGAAAAGGATATCCGGGGCCTGACCTCCGAGGCGTGACTGGCAGCAAGGCAAGACCGGTCAGCGCCACTGATGGCCGCGTTTGAAGTCTGGCTCACGACCAATCGAGCGGGGCTGTCTGCCAAAGCCCCTTTGGGCGAAGCGCTCAAATACATCGCAAAATACTGGGATATATGGAAGCATCAAACTGCGCCTTTTGGGGTTCTGCCTCAAAGGAGCGTTTTTGGAAGTTGTCGGCGTAGGCGGCCAGTTTGAAACGTTGCGCGGATAATGTCGCAATGGGCCCCTCTGTGCCGCTCCACTCGACGCTTGGCCCGGCGGTGCTGCGCGGCGGAGAATGACGGTTCGAGTCCAGACTTATCAATTCTGCGAAGCCTACGAACCTCTGTTTTGAAACGCGCCCTTCGGGCCATCGAAGAATTCATCATCTCACGGAACATATTATGGACGTCGGAACGAATTATCCTTTCGGACGTTGTCTATTTCGAACCTCTTTTATCGATGCACTAAGCAACAGAAAGCCATTCGATGTTCACTGATATTACCGCCCTCGACGTCCTTCTGCGTGGCATTTTACTCGCTTTCATTGGCCTTTCATGGGTGGTGATCTGCGTGCGCGTGATCGGCCTACGTGCATTTTCTAAGATGACGTCGTTCGACTTCGTCACGACAGTTGCCATTGGTTCGCTTCTCGCAGGATGCGTACAAGCCAAGGAGTGGAGCACCTTGGTGCAAGCACTCATAGCAATCGCAGCGCTTCTCGGTATCCAGTACGCCGTGTCGCGCGCTCGGTCCCATCGAGCCGACTTTGAGGGGGTCATTGGCAACACCCCTGCATTACTGATGCGCGATGGTGAATTTCTGGAAGCCGCGCTCATACGCACACGCACGACCCGCAGTGACATCGTCGCCAAGCTTCGCGAGGCAAATGTACTACACATCAGCGACGTGCGTGCTGTTGTGTTGGAATCTACTGGCGACATCTCTGTTCTGCACGGCGATAGTTTGGACGAAGTCCTACTTAATGGGGTTAGAGGACGAGATTGAGTAACGCATCCCGTGTTAGGGTAGCTGAGATTTCAGCCGCGCACGTTGCAGCTCTGTCATCCGCCAATAGTATTTTCTGCTTCCCGCGCGTGGATGTTTTGTTCAAGCAACTATCAACTGGAAGCGGCCATTAATTTGCGCTCAGTCAAGGGCCGCTCCGTCCGCACAACATCCCTCGGTGCCGACGAAAACGTGTGACTGCTTACCATAAGCATCAAGTTAAATTCGGACGAATTCGTCTCGATTTTTGAACATCAAACCAGTACTATGTTAATTTCCACGCAGAAGTGAGCCAGGTAAGCAGATAATTTCCACTGAGAACTGAGCCATGTGACCCTATCCCCAGCGC
>CANMZB010000045.1 GCA_947502265.1 uncultured Sulfitobacter sp. | reverse complement strand
TGGCCACAGTGCGGCCAACAGAAGCAATTATTTCAACATTTGCCGCAAGGGGCTGGTCCGTGCGGGCGCCCCTTTTTCACGCGCGCCACCCGACAAAGCAGCGACGGGAATGGTCAAAATCCGGGTTGGTAGTCTTACAAGAAGGCAGCAACGTGACAGCCATCGACACCCGGTGGTGTCAGATCGTCATCAAGACAGATGTGAAATGCCAGCTCGTCCGCTTCTTCGCCGCTTAAAACAACATAGGTCGGGGCGCGCCTTTCAAGAAAGCTGTCAAGCGATGACATATTCGCAGGGCAATGGATCAGCGCACCGCCTTCGGCATAGATCACTTCTTCCTGCGCGAAATAGACCGCAACCAATTCGACGCGGTGCGGCGGCTGGCGACGATGAATCCCGCGATACCCTTCGAGGCTAAGCGCGGTCAGAATGGCAAACGGATCGCCGCTGATGTCCTGCGCCACGTCGCTCTCGACCATCACCCCCTGATCCGGCAACAGAACCAGTTCGCTGCGGTTGCCTAACACATCAGCGGGCACAACCACGGGCCACAGCGCCGCTTGCATCCCGGGCCCATCCAGCCACAAATGGGTGCGGCGGATTTCGGTGATAATCTGCATCCCGTGATCAAAGGTCAAAACCTTGTCGCCGACCGCCAGCGCATCAATCGCGCGCCAACCCAGATTGCTGGCCACCCGTGTGCCGGCCATCAAACCGTGGTGCAACATAGCGAGACCATTGTCATAGGCGCCGGTCATATCGGCGGTACGTGTCGGCTTGTGTCCCAATCCAAACATTCTGTTCCATCCCCGTGGCGCACACCCCTTCTGCGGTGTGATTTCTTAACAAACCATCAGAATTGATTCGAAGGGCGCGCGATGGTCATGATCGGGGTGAGAATGGGGCATTGTAGCTAACTTTGCGTTAATGCCACATTTGACCAAAGGATTCCCCGAGAAATGGCAACAATCCTTACGCACAAACGCAGGCATTTCTTAACATTTGTGGTGTTACAGTGGCTGCCTGCGAACCAACTGCCCTTAACCGTCGAACCGGTAACCAAACCGCGCGATGTCTACGGCGCACATATCCGCGACGCGGGCGCGGCTTGTCTGCGTATAGGCGCTGCGATAATCGGCCACGCGCATGCTTTGATTGACATGCGGCACCCTCAGGGCAAATCCAAGATGCGCTTGCAGAGGAAGAATATCTTTTTCCAGATGCTCCAGACGGATGAAAAGACCGGCACGCTCGCGCCCTGCAATATCCGTAACATACGAGGCGGCTGTGCCTGCCTCAAAGCTCTGCGCAACAATCGGCTCGGCAACGAAAGCCTCGAAATCCAGCCGCTTTGCCAGCGCCACCGTTTCGTGCAAAAACTCTTGCCCGCGCAGCCAGTGATAATAGCTCACCATCCGGTCCCACGGATTGCGCACCATGGTGAAAACGAACAGTTCGTCCAATTCGTCTGGCGCAATCACCCCGTCAAGATCGGCCAGCGTTGCGTGCTTCCACAAACGTCCGCGCGCGCGCGCGCCTTCCATACGGCGGCGACGGTTGCGCGCCTTGGGCGTATCGCCCAGCATGATGTCATCCTTCATGGCCCGCTCTTCCAGCGCCAGTGCCATCGAGGTGCCGCCGGTTTTCGGCATGTGGATGAACAGATATTTGCGCCCCCGCGACAGGATCATGCCTCTTCCTCGGGCAGTTTCACCGCGCGCAGCGCAACCGCCTCATCCGAGCGCAGGCTGATGACGGTCCCGGCACAGGCAATCAATCCCATTCCAACCAGCGCAAAAGGGCCAACCGTCTGGCCCCAGAAGACCCACGCCCAAAAGCTTGCGAAAATCAACAAAACGTACTCGAACACCGAGACATGGCCCGCCGCACCCAAAAGATAGGCCCGAAAGATCAACCCGATCCCGATGATCGAGCCGACCGCCTGCACCGTCGTCCAGAACCAGAGCGCGGGTGTCATCGGCACCCAGCCGCGCAGCGCAAATCCGGCAAAGCCCTCTGGCCCGCCCGCCGGTAAAACAAGCACCCCGATTGCCCCGAACACCGCCAACATCGCGAAAAACCCCGCCGACAGCGCAATCGCTCCCTCCTGCGCGCACCAAAGCCGCGTAACAACGGCGCCCACCGCATACAACACACCCGCCAGGACCGGCAAAAATGCCACAATATCAAGCGCGCGCGGATCAGGTTGGATCACCAAAAGCGCGCCGCAAAAACCGGCAAACACCGCCGCGATCCGCACCTGCCCCACCCGCTTGCGCTGCACCACGATAGAGATCAGCAAAACAAACAGCGGCGCGGTAAACAGCCCTGCCACCACCACACCGATCGGCAACACCGACAAACACCCAAAGTAGATAAGCATCGCCGTCGCGGGAAACAGACTGCGCCCCAACACCGCGCGCCAGTTGACGGGCCAAATCACCCCCACGCCAAGCGCGGCAAGGGCCGCCAGTAACGCCACCGCCATCAGCCCGCGCAGCATGTGAAACTGCCACAGCGATCCGGTTTCCGAAATGAACGGCACAAAGTTATCAACGATGCCCAGCACAAACATCCCGCCCAGCACGCTCACTGCGGCCATGCCGGGACGCAATGTTGAATTGCTCATCTTATCCGCCCTCCTGTCACCTTGGCGATTGCAAAATCCGTTCCCCTGCATATCCTGCTTTAACGCGCGCGCAACGCACATCTTGATGCAACACCTGCGCAACAACTCTACGAGAGGAATGACCGATGGGATGGATGTCAGACGAAACAGGGCTGGAAAAATGCGCCGCCAACTATGTGCCGCTTTCGCCGCTGTCACATCTGCGCCGCGCCGCGGATGTTTTTGCGGGGCGCACCGCCGTCATCTACGGCGATCACCGCATCACTTACGCCCAATATCATGACCGTTGCACGCGCCTCGCCAGCGCACTTGCCGCGGCGGGTGTGGGCTCGGGCGATGTCGTGGCAACCCTCTTGCACAACACCCCGCCACAGGCCGAAGCGCATTTCGGCGTGCCTGCCTGCGGCGGCGTTCTCAACACCATCAACATCCGGCTGGACGTGGATACGGTGGCGTATATTTTATCCCATGGCGAGGCAAAGGTGGTGCTGGCCGATAGCCAGTTCATTGAATTGGCCGAAGCCGCGATTGCCACAATGGACGGCCCGAAACCACAGATCATCGAAGCCCCCGATGCCGCCGCCGGCTTTCCGGCCACGGGGCGTCACCCGGTTTATGAAGACGTGCTGGCACAGGCCGACCCCGCCTATGAATGGCAGATGCCGCAGGACGAATGGGAGAGCCTCGCGCTCAATTACACCTCCGGCACCACCGGTCGGCCCAAAGGCGTGGTGTACCACCACCGTGGCGCGTATCTGATGACGATGGGCACGGTGATCTCGTGGCGGATGGTCCTGCATCCGGTGTTCATGCAGATCGTGCCGCTGTTTCATTGTAACGGCTGGAACCACACATGGATGATGCCGGTGATCGGCGGCACGCTTGTGTGTTGCCGCGACGTCACGGCGGCGGCGATCCTCAACGCCATTGCGGACGAAAAAGTGACTCATTTCGGCGGCGCGCCTATCGTGCTGAACATGCTGGTCAACGCCGCCCCCGAAGACCGCCGTGATTTCGATCACACGGTCGAAGTTTTCACCGCAGGCGCGCCCCCCGCCCCTGCCACCCTTGGCAAAATCGAGGCGCTGGGGTTCAACGTCACCCATGTTTACGGGCTGACCGAAACCTACGGCCATGTGACCGAATGTATCTGGCGCGCGCAAGACTGGGCCGCGCTCGACAAAACCGCGCTCGCGGCGGTAAAGGCCCGCCAGGGCGTCGCATTTCCGATGATGGAACATATCACCGTGATGAACGACACCATGACAGAGGTGCCGCGCGATACGGCCACACAGGGCGAAATCATGATCCGCGGCAATTCTGTGATGAAAGGCTATTTCAAAAATCCGCAAGCAACGCAGGAGGCCTTCAAGGGCGGCTACTTCCATTCCGGCGATCTCGCGGTGCAGCACGCGGACGGCTATATCCAGATCGCAGATCGTGCCAAGGACATCATCATTTCGGGCGGTGAAAATATCTCGTCGGTCGAGATTGAGGGCACGTTGATGGGCCACGACGCTGTGATGCTGGCCGCTGTGGTGGCCAAACCCGACGAGAAATGGGGCGAAGTCCCCTGCGCCTTTGTCGAACTGAAACCCGGTGTGGAAATTGACGAAGCGGCCCTTATCGCCTTTGCCCGCGAAACGCTGGCAGGCTTCAAGGCGCCGAAAAAAGTAGTGTTTCAGGAGCTTCCCAAAACCTCCACCGGCAAGATCCAGAAGTTCGCGCTGCGCAAGCTGGCCGCGACCCTATAGCGCCCGCCCGTCCCACCAGACACCACCGAAACGCGCCCCGTCGCGCGTTTCAATTCCGCATGGTGCAGCCTTCGTGTGTTATCTGGCTTACGACGCAACGGTTTTTCCCCATCGTCCAAAGCGGCATGATCTGCATGGTCTGCCCATAGGGTATAGTATTCCGCTCCACTCCCCCCTAGACCGGACAGGCCCGCGCCGCCACCATTGCCCTGCCTTCGGCAAATGATACTGTGCGCGTCAGTGTAACCATTCGAGCCCGTTCAGCCCTTCATGACAGCCCTGACAAAATATGACCGGATTGAAGCCACCGGCCTGTGGCGTGCCAGTCCCGAAAGCCAACGTCAGGAGGTGATCGTCTCGATCGGCAATGCGACCCTTGTGGTTACCGATATGAAGGATCAACCGATTACCCATTGGGCGCTTGCCGCCGTGGCACGCGCCAACCCCGGCGATACGCCCGCGATATATTACCCCGACGGGGACGACAGCGAGACGCTGGAACTGCCCGTGCACGAGGCGCAAATGATCGAGGCCATCGAGACGCTGCGTCGCGCGGTGGACCGCAGCCGCCCCAAACCCGGCCGTTTGCGCTGGATGGGCAGCTTTGTATCCGCCGCAATCGTCGCGGCGCTGCTGATCTTCTGGCTGCCGGGTGCGATGCGCGACAATACCCTGCGCGTGGTGCCCGCCATCAAACGCGAAACGATCGGCGTGGCGCTGATCGAACGATTGCAACGTGTCACTGGCCCGGTGTGCAGCGATGCCGCGGGTCTGCGCGCCCTGCGCCATCTTGGCACACGGCTCGACACGCCCAAACTGGCCGTGGTGCCGGGCCTCACGCGCCCTGCGCTTCACCTGCCTGGCGGGGTGATCGTGCTGGACCGGTCCGTGCTTGAGGATTACGAAGAACCCGACGTTGCCGCAGGTTATATCCTTGCCGAGGTCGCCCTTCAGGCAGAGCGCGATCCGCTGGCCGCGCTGCTCGACGTGGTTGGCCCGTGGGAAAACTTCCGCCTGCTCACCACCGGAGAGGTCTCTGCGTCGGCCCTCGATGCCTATGCCGAACACCTGATAAAATCGCCGCGCCGCATGCCCGATACGACCAATCTGCTCGCGCTGTTCGAAGGGTCCGATCTGCGCAGCACCCCCTACGCCAAAGCGCGCGACATCACCGGTGAAACCGTGCTGGACCTGATCGAGGCCGACCCGATGAAAGGCCGCACCACCGAGCCGCTGCTGAGTGACAGTACATGGCTGCGCCTGCAAAGCATCTGCGGCGGATGATCCTCGACGGGTTGATCGCGGCTGTCCTCTCGCCGCTTCTGCTTGTGCAAGCCATCAGCCTGCGCAAACGTGCGCTTAAACTGCCCGAAGCCGCAGGGCCACGGACCGGCACCACCGGCACCGGCCCTCCCTTGCGCATCCTCGTCGTCGGCGACAGCTCTGCCGCCGGTGTGGGAGCACCCCATCAAGACGTCGCATTCGCCGGACAGTTGGCCCAAGCGCTCGGGCTTCATCGCCGCGTGACGTGGCACCTGATCGCGCGCACGGGTGCCACCACCGCCGACACGCTGGCGCAACTGCCACGCATCACGCTGGCGCAGGTGGACGTTGTGATCATCGTGCTGGGTGTCAACGATGTAACGCGCGGCGGCACCCTGCGCCGTTGGCGACGCAATCACGCCCGGCTGCGTAGGGTGGTGATGCAGCGGACCGGCGCACACACGCTCTACGTCTCGCAAATACCGCCGCTGGGCCAGTTCGCGTTGTTGCCGCACCCGTTGCGCTGGCTTCTGGGCCGCCGCAGCCTGCGCTTTGACGCAGCATTGCGTGCATCACTGGCGGCAGAACCGTACACCCGCTATGTCCCGCTGCCGCCCACGTTGAACCCGCTGGATATGGCCGAAGACGGTTTTCACCCCGGCCCCCGAATCTATGCGCTTTGGGCAAAAGAAATGGCCCGCCGGATCCTCTCCGACGGGCCATCGTGAACCTGTTCTTGCAAGTTTAGCGCGCGAAAGCGCCGTTAAACCCTGCGCCGCGCAGACGGCTGAGCGCACGGGTCACCCCTTGCTGCCCGCCAAACGGACCGGCAATGACCAGACGCGTGGTCTGACCGTTGCGGGTATAGCTGCCCACCCGCACAGGAAGACCCATGCGTTGTACCTGCTTTGCCATGCGCTGCGCCGCTGTCGGATCAGCGAACTTGCCGACCTGCACAAACCCCTTACCGGCCACTTCGGCCTTGGGCTTCACCCGCTGCGTGACAGCCTTCGGCGCGGCCTTGGGGGCCGAGCGGGTGGAATAAAAGGGGTGACGCACGACCGGGCTCACACGGGTCTGCCCCGGTTCGGGAGATACACTGCCCCCGCCGTTGCGCACAATCCGCTTCATTGTCTGGCCGTCGCGCTTTACGATTGTAACCTGCCCCAATTCGCGCTGCTGGCGCGTGAAATCAGTATAGGGATAAACCAGCGCAACCGACGCAGTCACGTCCTGCCCGTCCGCCTGATTGATCAGACGGCGTGGCACGGTCGATGTCCAAACCATGCCCATCGTGCGGTGTCCGGCCAATGTCTGCTCCGCACGATACGGGTTCAGACGATCATCGGTCCAGACCTGTTTGTACCCGCGCGGCACGGTGACGTTGGTCGTGTTGATGCGGTTCACGGCCACATGGCGCGGCACGATACGCGTATGAGGCGAAACGCGGATTGGCTCGGCGCGTCGGCGCGTGGATGTGGCAGACGGCTGCGTTGCGGAAGGTGCCGCATATGCGATGCGCGCCCCTACAATCGGCTGCGTCTGCGGGCCGCAGCGTACCGGAAATCCGCTGCTGCGCGAATACTGTTGCCCCAGTGGCGACAGGTTTGCACAGGCCGTGCCCTGCACAACCGGCGCGGGTGAGGTCTGCACTACAACCGGTGCTGGCGCTTTCGCGACAACAACAGGCGCGGCGCGGCGCGGTTTCTGGCGCACCGGGGCTGCTTTGGCCACGCGCACGGGGCGCGGTTTGGGCTTTGCTACAGAGGCCGGAATGGTGATCTGCTCGACAGCGGCAGCGGTCTGTGATGGCTCCGGCGCTGACACCTTACCTGCAAAGGTGGGGCGAAAGCCGCACACGCCGGTGCGGGCGCGCGAAAGACGTGGCACCCAGTTGACGTTCCCGTCGATGCCCGCGCGGATAAACACACAGCCTTTACTGTCCACATATTGCTTGCCCTTATAGGAGAGCGGTGGAAATTCCGCCGGCACGCGGCTGGGCCGCGTTTGCGCCTGTAGTGCGCCTGCACCCATAGACCCCAACATCACAGCAATCATAACAAGTCTGGTAAGTTTCATCCAAGCCCCCACAGAATATGGGGGCAGGATGCCGCAGGCCGCGCGCCGAGTAAAGCGATTGCAGCAACAATTGCCTCAATTTTGACACATTACCCCGAATTCAACGGAAGATTTGCAGGCCCCCCCACACACGCCTCCTGAAATCACTCAAAACCGGTCACTTGGTTCCGAACATGCGATCCCCCGCATCGCCCAGACCCGGCACGATATAACCCTTTTGGTCAATCGCGCGATCAACGGCGGCGGTCACAATCGGCACATCGGGATGCGCCTCTTTCATCCGTGCGATGCCTTCGGGTGAGGCCAGCAGGCACATAAAGATGATATTCGTCGCACCGGCCCCTTTCAGCAAATCAATCGCCGCCGCCGAGGAATTGCCAGTCGCCAGCATCGGATCAACAGCAATCACCAGACGGTCATCCAACCCTTCGGGCACCTTGAAATAATACTGCACCGGTTGCAGCGTCTCTTCATCGCGGTACAACCCGACAAAACCGACCCGCGCCGAGGGGATCAGCTCAAGCACCCCGTCCAGCAACCCGTTGCCCGCCCGCAGGATCGAAATCAGCGCCAGCTTCTTGCCGTCCAGCGTGGGCGCCATCATGTCTTCCATCGGCGTTTCGATCTTCTTGGTGGTCATCGCCAGATTGCGCGTGACCTCATAGGCCAGAAGCTGGCTGATCTCGCGCAGAAGCTGGCGAAAGACAGCCGTGGGCGTATTCACGTCCCGCATGATGGTCAGTTTGTGCTGTACCAGCGGGTGATCCACCACGGTAAGATGTTGATCGCTCATATCGCTTCCCCTTATGCGTTGGCCTTATGCCTTTACAGGCATCTCTACCCCCAGATGCGCCGCAACAAAAGCCGCCACATCGCTAAATCCTATCGCACCCAACGTGCCAACCCCCAGTCCCGCGACCAGAACAGGCACCTGTTCGCGGGTGTGGTCGGTGCCAGTCCATGTGGGATCGTTGCCGTGGTCCGCCGTCAGCACCATGATGTCACCGCTCCGCATCCGCGCGATGATCTTGCCGATCTCTGCGTCAAACCATTCCAGCGCGCGGGCATAGCCCGACACATCCCGGCGGTGGCCATACAGGCTGTCAAACTCCACAAAGTTGGCGAACGTCAGGCTGCCGTCCGGCGCGTCCTGCACCAGATCGTCAAGATGCCCCATCAAAACAGCATCCGCGCCTTTGCGCACCTCGTCAAAACCTTGCATCGTGAAAATATCGCCAATCTTGCCGACTGCAAAAGTGGCGCGCCCAGCGTCCTGCACCCAATTGCTCAGAACAGGCCCCGGCGGCATGATCGCGAAATCGCGCCGGTTGCCGGTGCGGGTGAAACCGGTCTTGGCATCGCCCGTAAAGGGGCGCGCAATCACACGCCCCACCCGCATCTTGTGCAGCATCGGCGCAATATCGGCGCACAGCTTTAACAACCGGTCCAGCCCGAACGCCTCTTCATGGGCGGCGATCTGAAACACACTGTCGCTGGACGTATAGCAGATCGGCTGGCCCGTGCGCAGATGTTCGCCCCCCAACCGTTCGATAATTTCCGTCCCCGAGGCGTGGCAATTGCCTAAAATACCGTCCGTTCCGGCCGCCTGTGCCACAGCCGCAACCAGATCAGGATCAAAAGACCCCTGCGTGCGTTCGAAATAGTGCCAGTCCCACGGCACCGGCAGCCCCGCCAGTTCCCAATGCCCCGACGGCGTATCCTTGCCGCGCGAAACTTCGGTGGCGTGACCCCAAGTACCGGCAAGCGGCGCATCAAGCGCGCCAACCTCCAGCCCGCTGGCCGCCCGAATCGCACGCCCCACCCCCAAAGACGCCAACGTAGGCAGCGTGATCGCGCCGCTCCGCCCGTCTTCGGCACGCCCCTGCGCACAGGCCTGCGCGATATGACCAAGGGTGTTGGCGCCGGTGTCCGGCACGGTGCCGTTGAAAAACATGTTCGCATCAGGCGCACCGCCGATGCCGACCGAATCCATCACCACCAGAAATGCACGCCCCATCAGCTTACCCGCTCCACGATCAGATCCGGCGATGTTACGCTCTTCTCGCCCAGGGTGATCGCCGCGCGCACCGCCTGCGCCGCGCGGTCTGCTTGTGCGGGACGCGAGGCATGGATCACCGCCAACGGCTGCCCCTTTTCGACCCGCGCGCCGATGCGCACCACACCGGCAAGCCCAACCGCCGGATCAACCGGATCGCTTTCAACCGCGCGCCCGCCGCCCAGATCGACAACCGCAAGGCCCAATGCCTCTCCGTCTATCGCCTGCACGATCCCCGCCTCGCGCGCGCTCACTTCGCGCAGCACGGTCGCTTCGGGCAGGAACCGCTGCCAGTCTTCGGCAAAGCGCAACGGCCCGCCCAGCGCCGCAATCATCGCGCCGAAACGCTCTGCTGCGCGGCCATCCGCGATGGCATCCGTGATCATCCGCGCGCCAGCATCGGCGTTTTCCACCAGCCCTGCACCGGCCAGCAATGTGCCGCCAAGTGCCGCGCACAGATCAACAACAGCGCCGGTTTGCTCACCCGTCAGCACGCGCATCACCTCCGCCACCTCCAACGCATTGCCAAGGCTCGGCACAAGCGGCTGGCTCATGTCGCTGATGATCGCTTGTGTCGGGCAACCGGCGGCATTCGCCGTGCCCACCAACGCCTGCGCCAACGCGCGCGCCGCCGCGATGTCCTTCATAAACGCGCCCGATCCGACCTTGACGTCCAACACCAGCCCGTCCAGACCCGCCGCCAGTTTTTTCGACAGGATCGAGGCGGTGATCAGATCAAGCGAATCTACCGTCGAGGTCACATCGCGCACCGCATACAGCCGCTTGTCCGCAGGTGCGATATTGCCCGTGGCCCCGACGATGGCACATCCCACCTCGCGGACCACCGCGCGCAGCCGCGCCTCGTCCAGCATCACATTCACGCCCGGAATCGCCTCAAGCTTGTCCAGCGTCCCGCCCGTATGTCCCAATCCGCGCCCTGAAATCATCGGCACATAAGCGCCACACGCGGCCAGCGCGGGTGCCAGAACAAGGCTGACGCAATCGCCCACGCCGCCAGTCGAATGTTTGTCCAGCACCGGCTTGTCCAGATCCCACGACAGCACATGCCCGGACGCGCACATCGCGCGGGTCAACGCCACGCGCCCCGCCTCGTCCAGCCCGTTGCGGCACACCCCCATCGCAAAAGCGCCCGCTTGCGCCGCGCTCAACCGTCCGTCCGCCAACGCACCCGCGATCCACGTCAACTCGTCACTGCAAAGCACCTGATTGTGGCGCAGCTTGCCCAATATTGCACGCGCGTCCATTCAAGCCCCCAGAAACGAAGGATCGAACGCGCCGGGCAACAGATCGGCGATGCTGCGCACTTCTTGCGCACCGCCGGTCGTCGCCATCGTTACGCGCACATCCGGCGCGCCAAATTCCGCCAGTTTCTGACGGCACCCGCCGCACGGCGTCACCGGCAACGGCGATCCCGCCACAACGTAAGCTTCGGTAAAAGACACCTCGCCTGCAGCAATCATCGCGGCAATCGCCCCCGCCTCGGCACAGGTGCCTTCGGGATAGGCCACGTTTTCCACGTTACAGCCGCAATATATCGCACCGGATGCCCCGCGCACTGCGGCACCCACCTTGAACCCCGAATAGGGCGCATAGGCGTTCTCGCGCACTGTGATTGCCGCCTGTTTCAGATCACCGCTCATCAACCGCTCCTTATCATCTTGCCCTCACCCTAGCGCCCTGTTTCCTAAGATGCGATGATTTTCCAACCGGTTTACGCAGCGGTTTTTTGCTTTGCAGGCCCGCCTGCGTAAATCCACCCCTAGCGCTCCCGAAGAAATAGTTTAATACTAAACTATGCAGAACAAGAGGCCTTTTTCCATGTCCGATGTCGCCAATACCCGTCAGGCAGCACTTGATTATCACGCGCTGCCAAAGCCCGGAAAACTTGAGATCCGCGCGACCAAACCAATGGCCAACGGTCGCGATCTGGCCCGCGCCTACAGCCCCGGCGTGGCCGAGGCCTGCCTTGAGATACAGAAAGACCCCGGCACTGCGGCGCTGTATACATCGCGCGCGAACCTCGTGGCGGTCGTGACCAACGGCACGGCGGTTCTGGGGCTGGGAAACATCGGCGCGCTGGCCTCCAAACCAGTGATGGAGGGCAAGGCCGTCCTGTTCAAGAAATTCGCCGGCATTGATTGTTTTGACATCGAGCTGGACCAGTCCGACCCTGAAAAGCTGGCCGAAATCGTCTGCGCGATGGAACCCTCTTTTGGGGCGATCAACCTTGAAGACATCAAAGCGCCCGATTGCTTTACTGTCGAACGCATCTGCCGCGAGCGGATGAACATTCCCGTCTTTCACGACGACCAACACGGCACGGCCATCGTTGTGGGCGCGGCGGCCACCAACGCGCTGCGCATCGCGGGCAAGGCGTTCGCGGACATCAAAATCGTCTCGACGGGGGGCGGGGCTGCGGGCATTGCCTGCCTTAACATGCTGCTCAAACTGGGGGTGAAGCGCGAAAATGTCTGGCTTTGCGACATTCACGGGCTGGTCTACGAGGGGCGCACCGAAGACATGAACCCGATCAAAAGCGAATACGCCCAAGTCTCCGACTTGCGCACGCTGGACGATGTGATCGCGGGCGCCGATATGTTTCTCGGGCTGTCCGGTCCCAATGTCCTGACGCCTGCGATGCTCGCAAAAATGACCCCGCAGCCCATCGTTTTCGCGCTGGCCAACCCCAATCCCGAAATCATGCCCGACGCCGCGCGCGCCGTCAGCCCCGATGCAATCATCGCGACGGGCCGGTCGGATTTCCCCAATCAGGTTAACAATGTACTGTGCTTTCCGTTCATCTTTCGCGGGGCGCTGGATGTCGGGGCAACCACGATCAACGACGAGATGAAGATCGCCTGTATCGAAGGCATCGCCGCCCTTGCGCGCGCCACCACCTCTGCCGAGGCCGCCGCCGCGTATCAGGGTGAACAGATGACATTCGGGGTTGATTACCTGATCCCCAAACCCTTCGATCCGCGTCTTATCGGCATCGTTTCTTCCGCCGTGGCCAAAGCCGCGATGGAAACCGGCGTTGCGACCCGCCCCATTGCCGATCTGGAGGCGTATAAAACCGCGCTGGACGGCTCTGTCTTCCGGTCTGCCATGCTCATGCGTCCGGTGTTTGAGGCGGCGCGGCGCACCCCCCGCAATATCGTTTTTGCCGAAGGCGAGGACGAGCGTGTGCTGCGCGCCGCGCAAGCCATATTGGAGGAAACCGCCGAAAAACCGATCCTCATCGGTCGCCCCGAGATCATCGAGAAGCGCATCGAACGCGCGGGCCTGACGTTCAAGCTGGGCAAAGACGTCGAACTGGTGAACCCCGAAAATGATCCGCGCTACCGCGATTATTGGAGAACGTATCACGGCCTGATGGCGCGGCGCGGCGTCTCGCCCGATATTGCCCGCGCGGTCATGCGCACGAACACCACCGCCATCGGTGCCGTCATGGTACATCGCGGTGAGGCCGACAGCCTGATTTGCGGCACTTTCGGCGAAACCCGCTGGCATCTCAACTATATCAATCAGGTGCTGGGCCGTGACGGGTACCGCGCCCATGGTGCCTTGTCGATGATGATTCTCGAAGACGGGCCGCTGTTCATTGCCGACACGCAGGTGCACCAGCACCCCCCCCCCGAACAGCTTGCCGAAATCGCGATCGGGGCCGCGCGCCACGTCAAACGCTTTGGCATCGTGCCGAATGTCGCGATGTGTTCGCAATCGCAATTCGGCAATCAGGGCGAAGGCTCCGGCAGTCGCATGCGCCGCGCCATCCGCATCCTCGACGAAGGGCACCACGATTTCTGCTATGAAGGCGAGATGAACATCGACACCGCCCTCGATCCCGAATTGCGCGAGCGGCTGTTTCCCGGCAACCGCATGAAAGGTCCGGCGAATGTGCTGGTGTTTGCCCACGCCGATGCCGCGTCCGGCGTGCGCAACATTCTCAAGATGAAGGGGGGCGGGCTTGAGGTGGGGCCTATCCTGATGGGGATGGGTAACCGCGCGCATATCGTCTCGCCCGCGATCACCGCGCGGGGGCTTTTGAACATGGCCGCAATCTCTGGCACGCCGGTTACCGAATACGGCTGAACAAAAACGGCGCGGCAACTCCCCCCGCTCCGCGCATCATGGCCCGCCCTACCCTCAGGTTGAAAATTCTTTTACACAAACGGCGGGCGGGCGCGCATCCTGTCTTGCCAGAGGGGCCTGCAAACGCCTAACCAAGACACGTCAGGGAGGACTATACGATGGGCTACACCGAAGTTTACAACGCCGCTAAAGCGGACCCCGAAGCGTTCTGGCTTGAGCAGGCCGCGGCGATAGATTGGATCGAAGCACCCGAACAGGCGCTCTTTGACAAGGGCCATGACCTGTATGAATGGTACGCCGATGCGCGTGTCAACGCATGTTACAACGCCGTCGACCGCCACGTCAAAAACGGCCGCGCCGACCAGCTCGCTATCATCTACGACAGCCCGATCACCGGATCGCAGGAAAAGATCACCTTTGCCGAATTGCAAATCCGCGTGTCGCGCCTCGCCGGTGCGCTGGTCGCGCAAGGCGTCGAAAAAGGCGACCGCGTGATCATCTATATGCCGATGGTTCCCGAAGCCGTCGAAGCAATGCTGGCCTGTGCGCGCATCGGTGCCATACATTCCGTGGTGTTCGGCGGTTTCGCCGCGCACGAGCTTGCCGTGCGGATCGACGACTGCACCCCAAAAGCCGTCATCGCCGCCTCTTGCGGGCTGGAGCCGAACCGCGTTGTCGAATACAAACCGCTGCTGGACGGGGCCATCGACATGGCAACGCACAAACCCGATGCCTGCATCATCCTGCAACGACCGCAATCGCCCTGCACCCTGATCGAGGGGCGCGATGTGGAATGGCACGCGGCCATGGCGCAAGGGACACCCGCCGATTGTGTCCCGGTCGAGGGCAACCACCCCGCCTATATCCTGTACACCTCCGGCACCACCGGCGCACCCAAAGGCGTGGTGCGCCACACTGCGGGGCATTTGGTGGCCCTGAACTGGACAATGAAAAACATCTACAACGTCGATCCCGGCGATGTGTTCTGGGCCGCCTCCGATGTGGGGTGGGTCGTGGGCCACAGCTATATCGCCTATGGCCCGCTGATCCACGGCAACACCACCGTGGTGTTCGAAGGCAAACCCGTCGGCACCCCCGACGCAGGCACTTTCTGGCGCGTCATCTCGGAACATAACGTGCGCAGTTTCTTTACCGCCCCCACCGCCATCCGCGCCGTCAAACGTGAAGACCCCAAAGGCGAGGAGATCAAGAAATACGATCTGTCGTGCCTGCGCGCGCTGTATCTTGCGGGCGAACGCGCCGACCCCGATACGATTCTTTGGGCGCAGGATGTTCTGGGCAAACCGGTGTATGACCACTGGTGGCAAACCGAAACCGGATTCACCATCGCGGGCAACCCCGCGGGGCTTGAGGCACTGCCGGTCAAAGTGGGATCGCCCACCGTGCCGATGCCGGGCTACGATGTGCAAATTCTCGACGAGGCGGGGCACCCCGTGCCGCCCGACACGCTGGGTGCCATCGCCATCAAACTGCCCCTGCCCCCCGGCACCCTGCCAACCCTCTGGAATGCCGAAGACCGCTTTCGCAAAAGCTATCTGTCCCACTTCCCCGGCTACTACGAGACCGGCGATGCGGGTATGATCGACAAAGACGGCTATCTTTATATCATGGCGCGCACGGATGACGTGATTAACGTGGCGGGTCACCGCCTGTCCACCGGTGCCATGGAAGAAGTGCTGGCCGGACATCCCGACGTTGCCGAATGTGCGGTTGTCGGCGTGAGTGATCCGCTCAAAGGTCAAGCGCCGGTCGGCTTTGTCTGTCTGACCAAAGGCGTGAACCGGCCCCATGCCGACATCGCCGCCGAATGCGTCAAACTGGTGCGCGATCAGATCGGCCCTGTTGCCGCGTTCAAGCTGACGCTGGTGGTGGACCGCCTGCCCAAAACGCGCTCGGGTAAAATCCTGCGCGCGACGATGGTGAAACTCGCGGACAATCAGGAGTTCAAGCTCCCCGCGACAATCGACGATCCCGCGATTCTCGACGAGATCAAACAGGCACTACAAACCATCGGTTACGCCAAGGGCTGAGCGCCACCGCAACAAAAAGGGGCGCCCGCACGGACCAGCCCCTTACGGCAAATGTTGAAATAATTGCTTCTGTTGGCCGCACTGTGGCCAGCATTCCTTTTCAGACAAGACACTTGACGCATTCTCAGAGGGAGAGATCAGGTGAGTTTTGTCTCGAAAATATCTTCGGCAGAAAATCCGCCTCTGGAGCGCAGGTTTCCCGAAGCCTTCAGAGGGCTCGACCTGAACTTTTGCCGCAACCCCGCG
>CANMZB010000044.1 GCA_947502265.1 uncultured Sulfitobacter sp. | reverse complement strand
GACCCGGATGAGTGACAATGACCCGAAGCTAAAAAGGAAAAAGAGCTTGACCCAAACACCCAATTAGAGAAGCAGCCTTTCAACACCATTCCAATGCCGCAGTGCGTCATAGCCACACACGACATTCAGTGCAGAAAGCAACAAAGTGCGGCCATTCATGCAACATCAGCGCGACCGTTCAGCCAGGAAGTCCGTCGATCCTTTCGATGGACGCCAGAGCTTCGTCCCAGTTTGCGCGACTGGAACAGCAGATATGCGCGTTGGGTCGAATGTCGATTGAGCTGTCAAGCGAGCCCGCGGGCACCGCAAGAAAACCGACCTCCGGCTGGGAAATAGGCAGTGCGGTTCCGCAGTCGGAGCAAAAGCTCTTCATGTGGCGTGAACCAGGGAGATGAAACGTCTTGATGTTTGCCCCGCCTGAAACCCAGATGAGTTTGGCTGTGGACGAAAACAGGTTTGCCGAATGGGCCGAACCGCTATCCTTGCGGCAGCGGGAGCAATGGCACAGGAAAAAGCTCTCGAATTCTCCCATAATTCGGAATTTCACTGCGCCGCAGAGGCATTGTCCCGTAGTCGGATTGTTGTCCATTCACACTCCTCGCGACCGGCACCGCCCTGCCGCCAGTCTAACGCATTTCTTTGTTCCCTTGTATCCGTGTTTTGGATCCCGGTCAAAAGGGGCTCAAAGAGAGACAGTCTCGGCGTCGCAGAACATCAGCGAATTGAAAACCATGCCTTCCGTCGTTCACGGCCCCATGCGGTCATCCACCGGTCATTCTGATGTTGCGCTGCAGCTTTCGCATTGCTGCCATTCATGACGGGCGCAGCAATTTCCACGACCGGGTGCCTGCCTCTTACCATCTTAAGTCGCGATGGCGGTGCCCTCTTCCCAACATGAAGGCGTGCGCGCCTCGCCTTAAACGTAGAATTGGGTGTGCGGAGTGAAAGAGTAAGGCCAAGTAATACCCCAAGTGCCGATTGCAGCCTTGAAGTTCGAACGCTACGAGGCACGCCCATCATGTTGAGGACAGCCATGCCATAATTTCGTTTAGTTATTGGATGCCGTTTTCGCGCTGGAGCGCGCGCACATAAGCGACAATGTTGAGCACGTCACCTTGGGTGACGCCCTTGACCGGAGCCATATTGCCGAATTTCCAGTGATGGGCCCGAACACCGTTCTTTGCGGCCAGCATGAATGCCATGTCGCCATGGTGGTTGGGTTCGTAAATCTTATGCACCAATGGAGGGGCAACACCCTGCTTGCCCTGCGCATTAGCACCGTGGCAGGCGGCGCAAACCCTATCAAAGGCCCGCTTTCCGATCTGCTCCTGATCATTAAGGGATGCAGGCACAGAAACAGCAACCATCGCATCACCCCGCAGTACAGCGGTGTTCGCGCCGCTGGTCCTCATGGGCATTTCACCCCGTTGCATGACATACCATGCACCTGCCACCAACGCGATCACAGCCAGCGGTACTGTGCCCCATTTCATCCGTCTCATTCCTTCGTCTTCTGTTTTTCAGTGATCGGGCATCATCTTCTTGGTCGTGCCCGAAGGGGCGCCAACATACATCAGCGCCCCATAAGGTTGTTCACTTCAATGCTGTCACTGTCAGCTTGCCCTTGACGCGGTCAGCGACAAACTCGATCTCCTGTCCTTCTGATATCCGCGCGATTGTCGGCTTGTCGGCGCGAAACACCATTGTCATCGCGGGCATATCGAGGTTGACCAGCGGGCCGTGAATGATGGTCACCTTGCCTGCCTTAGCGTCGATTTTCTTGATCTTGCCGGTGGTGTATTCGATATCTGCCTGTGTCATCTTTTCGCCCACGGTTATCGCCCCGTGCATGCCGGATTCGTAGTGACCCGGGATCAGGCAGGCGAACTCGAAGGTGCCGGCATTGGAGAAAGTCCAAATCACCTCGCCAGACCCACCTTCATCAAGACGGATAGAGTTGGGATCATCGTGCTCCATATCCATCTTCGCCATCATTTTCCCGTGCTCGGCATTGCCCTCCATCGTGTCGATCACGAATTCATGCTCTAACTCGCCTTTGTTCATGACGTTGAAACGGATGGTCTCGCCGAGCTCGACCTCAAGCGAGGTGGGTTCGAAGATCATCTCACCGTCATCGGTTTCACGCATGACGACGTCAATCGTGCGGCCCACCTTGGCGGGATCACCTGGCATGCCGATCATCATTTCTGTATGTTCGTCTACATGAGCGTCATCATGTCCGCCCTTGTGGGTGCCCAATGAGAAGGCCGGTGTGGAAAGTGTGACTGCCAGAGCGGTTGTCAAAAGAAGGTTTTTCATCCGTGTTTTTCCTATGATTTTCTGATTAAGAAATTGGCTCCAAGGGCCAATCAGCCGTTCGACATTGGCTTCGGGGTAAGGATGGTTTGGGGGCTGTTGTTGGTCGCGAACTCCGGCAACTCGCCGGTCCACTCATAGGCTTGCTCGCCGGGAAGGTTCTCGTACCAGCCGGGATCGGAGTAATCGCCCGCATCGATGCCGTCGCGCACCTTCACGACCGAAAACATGCCACCCATTTCAATAGGGCCATAAGGCCCCCAGCCGGTCATCATCGCGACGGTGTTGTCGGGCAGAGGCATTTCCATCCTGCCCATGTCGGCCATGCCCGCGGTGCCCATAGGCATATATTCGGGCTGGAACTGACGTATTTTCTGGGTCAGAGGCTTCTTGTTGACGCCGATGAAGGTGGGCACATCGTGACCCATCGCGTTCATCGTGTGGTGCGATTTGTGACAATGGATCGCCCAGTCACCCAGATGGTCGGCCGTGAACTCATAGGCGCGCATCGCCCCCACGGGAATGTCGACGCTGACCTCTGGCCATTGCGCTGCCTCTGGCACCCAACCTCCGTCGGTGCAGGTGACCTTGAAGTCATAGCCGTGCATGTGGATCGGATGGTTTGTCATCGTCAGGTTGCCGACGCGCACGCGCACTTTGTCGCCCTTGTTCACGACCAGTGGGTCGATGTCGGGAAAAATCCGGCTGTTCCAGGTCCAGAGATTGAAATCCGTCATCGTCATGATGCGCGGCACATAGGTTCCAGGATCGATGTCGAAGGCGTTCAGCATGATCAGGAAATCGCGGTCTACGGGCATGAAGGTCGGGTCCTTGGGATGGACGACAAACATGCCCATCATCCCCATCGCCATCTGCACCATCTCATCCGCATGTGGGTGATACATGAAGGTGCCGGATTTGATCAGGTCGAACTCGTAGACATAGGTCTTGCCCGGCGGAATGCCGGGATGGCTGAGCCCGCCGACGCCGTCCATGCCCGAGGGCAGGATCATGCCGTGCCAGTGAACGGTCGTGTGTTCCGGCAGCTTGTTGGTCACGTAAATGCGAACCCGGTCGCCTTCGACCGCCTCGATCGTGGGGCCTGTCGACTGTCCGTTATAGCCCCACAGATGCGCGATCATGCCGTCCGCCAGTTCGCGCTCCACCGGTTCAGCAACGAGGTGAAACTCCTTGACCCCGTTGTTCATTCTGTGGGGCAGTGTCCAGCCGTTCAAAGTCACGACTGGCGTGTAGTCAGGCCCCGTCGATGGCCGTGGCGTGATCGCCGTAGCAGCAGTGTCCATTTGGGCCGCTTCAGGCAAACCCATATTCGTGGTCTTGCCCCATGCCTCGGAGGAAACGAGCGCGGCCCCTGCGGCACCGACCCCGAGTAGTTGACGTCTGTTCATCATGTCATCTTCCTTTCAGTGTCCTGCGCCGCCACTGGCGGCAAGTGTGGTGCCTTCTGATGCGGTACTGCTGTTGCCTGAGCCGCCGCCGTAGATCGCGGCAGTCAGATCAGCCTGAGCCATGAAGAATTCACGCTTTGCATTGGCAGATTCGAGCGATGCGCCGAGTTTTTCTCGCGCATCCGCCAGCAGCTCGAATGTGCTGGTGATCATGCCGTTGTAGGACAGCAGCCCCTCCTCCTCGACGGTGTTGCGCAGTGGCACCAAAACGTCGCGGTAGTGGCGCGCGATCTTGTAGGACGCGTGATAAGCGGCCTCAGCGCCGCGCGCTTCCGAGCGCACATTGACCGCCTTTTCGGCGAGAACATTGGCCGCCTGTAGATAGGCCATCTCTGCCTTTCGCATCCGGGCCTCTCCGGTGTCGAAGATCGGAATGGCGAACTCCAATTCGATCTGCGGTGTCGTTTCGGTGCTCGTCCCGCCAATCACCGCCTCGCGCTCGACCTCAAAGCCGGCGATGAGTTCAAGATCCGTCACTAGCCGGGTCCGGTCTGTCAGCCCGAATGCCTCCGCCTGCGCCTCAAGGCCCAGCTTGGCCACGCGCAGATCAAATCGATTTTGCAAGGCCCTGCCTTCGACGTTGGTGATCCGCCCCACTGAACGTGGCAAGGCGGGCAAGGCATCGGGCACATAGTAATCCACGTCCGCCCCCCAAAGCCCCATCAGCCGTGTCAGGTCTTCCTTGGCGCGGATTGCATTCAGCCGCGCCTGCGCCAGCTGCCCCGCCAATTCGGCGTTGAAGGCCTGTTCGCGCGCCTGGCCGGCCTTGTTCAGCGCGCCTGTTTCACCCAGCTTACGCGCCAGTTCGGATCCGGCATCGGATGTGGCCTTGGCCCGTTTGAGATAGCTTACGGTTTCGAAGGCAGCGACCGCATTGATCCAGGCCTGCCGCGTCTGATTGGCCAGGGTGAGCGTGTCGTTTACCGCTGTCAGCTGTGCCGCGCGGAAACTAACATCCGCCAGTGCGACCCGCTGTTTGCGGGTCTTGGCATCCAGAATATTGGTCGCGATCATGCTTTCGATCGCGCGATACGCGCCCAGTTCGGCGGCTCCGATGCCCAATACTCCGATCGAGACGATCGGGTTTTCGAGCGTCGCCTGTTGCCATGCATCGGCGGCTGACAGCCCGACATTCGCGTATGCGGCCTGCAAGCCCTTGTTGTTGAGCAGGGCAACCTGAACGGCGGTATCCGCCGAAATCGTCTTGCGAAGCACCATGGCGCGCACTTCGCGGCTCAAGGTTTCGTTTTCCGCCTGAGTTTGCGCAAATGCTGTTCGCTTTCCAATCGCCCCAGCTGTCTGGCTCGTCACATTGGCAAACCCTGCCTTGGACTCGGTGTAGGCTCCGGGAATCGCGGTGGCGCAAGCACCAAGGATCAACGGAAAGCCAACGACAAGAGGGAGGTTCCTAACGCGCATCAATTGCCCTCCGATTGTTCTTGGTTGACCGAGCGCCAGTCGCGCGGGCCGGTGGGGCCGCGATAGGTGTATCCTGCCAAGGGGTCTTGATATTTGATCGGTGAGGATACTGCCGTGTTGATGACGGCATCTTGTGCCGTCACGTTCGGCAGTGGCGCTGGCTCATAAGCACATGCGCCGAGTGCGAGGGCAAACGCCCCCACAAATGGATGAAATTTCATATTGGTAACCTGACTGATATACATCGGGTTCGCGCACGGACATGCGCGAAGCGAAAACCCTGTTAAGGGCCTTGGATCAGATCAGATGTTGGGGAGGTCGCAGAAATCCGGACAGTTTGATCGAAGCGGTTCGCCCATGAAGCATCAGGTATTTGCTACGCGTGGCATGAGCGACGGATGCGGCTCCGGGTTCGGTGAGAACACCCGAAACGCAGATGCCGCTGCAACACTGGCCAGCCCCCTGATCCTCATGGTCCGCTTTGGAAGCAGAGCCGTTTTTGTCGTGCTTGGAACTCAAGGAGGTCGCGCCATGCGCATGTTTGGCGACCGTGTGATCGGCGCTGATTGACGCGACCTGCTGGTTGCTGTGCATGCCTGATGCAGCGTGGGTTGTAGAAGGTGGCAAGAATACCAATGCGCAAGCGATCACAAGGTACGAGAGCGCCTTGAGAGATGCAGAAATGGATTTCTTGGCCTTCATACTCTTGTTTGGGGGAGTCTGGGATACCTGTCAATCCATTGGAGGGTGAGAGGCACCAACATTCTCGTGAGGCCATCATAGCTGAGCAGCCCTCCGCCGATCAGTTCTAAGCGTGTCTTGGAGCCAACCGGAGCGGCGCCAAGGTCGGGACTGTCGCGAAAGGCCTTCACCGACATGAGGGTGACAACCTGCGCTTCGCGTGCCTTGGGAAAGCGAGCAGCATGGGTGATCAGGTGTTTCAGTCCATGAAAAGCAGCTTTTGCCTCCCTGAAGCCAGACCCGAGCAGATGCAGCAAAGACCGCTTCCCGCCCTCACTGCCGACCGTCGTGACCGGCCCAAATCAGCCGCTCGCGGGTCGGCCTGGCGCTGCAACGCAGCTTCCCCAGATCGGCCATTCGTGCGCCCTGCTGCATTCCGTCGACTTAATCGTCGCTGTGCGGACGATGACGCAGTCCACAGTTACCTGTGATCAGCGTGGCGCCATCCCTGCACTGCAGCCCTTATGATTGACTACCTGGGCAAAGTTTGCATAGCTGGCCCAAGAGGTTAAAACTTGGACCCAAAAAATTAATTCAGCTAAGTCGCTGTATTTCGAGGCGAAAGAACCCCTAAAATTCAAGCTGCATGAATATGCCGCGATCTGCGTTGTCTTGTCACGAGATGCCGTAGTCGCGACAGTACAGATCTGTGGAGGAAGTGATCGATGGCAATACCTAAGCGCGGACCACATAAGGCGAGTTTCACACTCGCAGTTTCCATGATGTCCGTCTTTGCCACCTTGGCAGCGGCTGAGATCGACGGCCACGGTCCTGATGCCTGGCGCGTTAACGGGGTTTCGTCCAATGACACTCTTAACGTGCGGATGGGACCGGGCACCAATTACCCGGTGATCGAGCGCTTCGCCCATAACGAGCGGAACCTTGAACAGATCACCTGCGTGCCTTTCCACAATGCCAGCCAGTATAATGCGCTGACCCAAGCCCAGATTGCGGCACTGCCGCCGCGCTGGTGTCTGATGCGCACCGCAGGAATGGATAAGGCAGGATGGGTGGCGCAACGCTTTATCACACCCGATCAGTCGGGCGAGGATCAGGCCCAAGTCCCGTCACAGGGTTATCAAGCGCCACACGGCAATGCGCCGCAATTTGATCAGGGTGACTCCGATGACGTTGTAGAGGGTGCGCGCGCTCTGGTTGATGAACTCTACTATCACCAGATAGAGGCCGATGCCGCAGGCGGGCCCGGGCCCTTGGACCCTGTGAACTCGTTCATGTATTTCACCGACGATATCGTCGCTTGGCTCAACTCCGGAAACGTGCAGGCGCATCCCGTGTTCGGGGCACAGGATTTCGACGGTTCTGTTCAGTCGGCGAGACCCGATCCCGACCGGCCGATGTTCCGCGGCATGGTGACGATCAATGTCGACTTCACCAACTTTGGCCAGCCGCAGCGCGCGGTATTTTACCTCCGGGCCGACACGACCAAGCCCGGCGCGCCCTTCCGGATATTCAACGTCGAGCATGACGGCTGGTCCTACCCGTAACATTCGGAGAATTAAGACATGACCTTGAACCACTCCTCAATGGCAGGAGCACAGCGTCTCGCGGTCGCCCTTGCCGCCTGCATCCTGATGGTGACGCCCCTTGCCTCCATGGCCGAGGAGGCCAAAGCCGCTTCACCTGACGTTGAGGCCACGAGTCCTGGTGTTCTCGAAACCACCACCGCGACCTACGAGTTCACGCCAGTCACCTGCGTCATCTACGTTGAGGATGGCGTCCCGGATATCGAAGTTCAGGGACCGGGTTTGGCGACCGATGGTGAGAGCTTCTATTTTGATTTCTCCTCAACCGCGAACGAGATGACGATCGAGCTGGGGGTGGACGAGCCCTATGAATCGGTGGGCCGAAAACTCCAGGCCGGTCAGTATGTCTCGACCCCGTTCGAGGTCGACGTCTCGGACGGCATTATATCGGTGACAGGCCTCAACCTTGTCGACGGGCAGAGCGAACCGGTGGATCCCAGCGCCAGCCTGCGTATCGACTGCAACAAATAACCTGAAGGCAAGACAATGAAGAACCTCAGATTCGGCCTGATTGTGGCCAGCTGTTTCGTCGGCGCCGCTATGGCGCAGGGTGTGCCTGCCTATCAGGAAACCGGTGTCATCACGATGACGCTCGGGACGGAAGAAGCGACCCATTACACCGCATGGAATACCGTCTTCGGTGATGCGACCCGTCAGGTGCATACGGCAAGCTGGTTGATCCTCAAGCCGATGCTGTTGGGCGGCGTGAACATCTCTCCCGACGATGTGTTCGTCACGCTCACCACGCGCGACACAGTCTCGCCGGAATTCGGGCAGCCCGAAATGCGGGTAGAATTTTCCCTCGATCCTGTCACGCTTGAGCTTAAGGAGGATCCTGCGGCCACCCTGACCTACCACCCGGCAGACATGGACACGGATGTCTACTATGCGTTGACGAAAGGCAGTTTCCAAATCGAAAGCGTGACCAGACTTGAGGACGACACCTTGGCGATCATCGCGACGGCCGAGGGTGAGATGTCAGGTCAGCGAAGCTATGACATCAGCCACAATCCAAATGACATCCTGCCGCTAAGCGCACGTTTCGAGCTTCAGCAGGTGGTCAACAGGGGTAGCATTCCGCTCCCTTGAGAAGAAACCGCATCCAGTATTTTAAATGACAGACCTTGGGAAAATCCCACTTGGATGTCAGCTTTCAACAGTCCGGTAGGACATGGACGCAATTGCAGAGAAAGTCCGGAATCCGCCCTCTGCCTGCCGGAAGGAAGCGACCGGCCCTAAGCGAACTACGGCCAATATACCTCGTACTCGGGCTCAGGCAAGGAATCCGGTCCAATCATTTTTCCCACCCCTTCACTTCCTTTCATTAAGACTATGAAACTGGGAAACCCGACGGCTTGAGGCGTAGCCGCCGCTTCAGAGCCCACTACGATGCTACACCATTTATCCAACATGACGGTATTTGAGCCAATCTTTAGGCTTTCAACTATTGCTTGTTTTGCAATATCCTGAGTATTTGAGAGAGTGCCTATTGCGGCAATTTGTCCCGGGCCAATCACTCCTCCGAAGTTATCTTTATCGAATTCAAGCCACCTTATGGCTGGTGTCCCATCTTCTTCCAGCCCCGCTACAAGATACCTCATGACGGCGTTGCCTGAAGCTATCTTCGCCCTGTATACCGGAGCAGCATAACGATGTATCGCTTTCGCGATCGTCGTTGGTGTAGAATTTAGAGGCATCTCTTCGAGACGCTTCCAAACGTCTTCCGTCCCATTGAACGAACCGGCCTGCGCTACAGAAGCACTGTAGCCAATATTCAGTATTTTTTTAGCGTTCATTACTCGCTCGTTGGTCTCGGGATCGTGGAGCAGCGTATCAGCAGCAATGGCGGCGCCATTCGGAAAGGTGCAAGCAAAAATGACAGTCATCGAATTTATACTCCAGATGCCGCCGAGGCTACTGAGATTATTGTGCCTCGCCTCAACATCCAACTCTATCAATTGCCTCAATAATCGCAAGTTAAAACGGATGCTTGGCCCATTCGCGCCACCCCACAGCAGGACCGGAAGAGTCCGCCTCGCATGGGGCAGTGCGTTAAAGCTTGCCCGATCGTCGCGCTGATAGGGCGCTGGAAAAGGTCTCCGTGGAACCGATCTCTGCGCTCCGCCTGAACGGCAGCTTTCGGGGAAATCACTGCCGCTCATCCAGGACGCCGCGAATAACCGCAATCCGCCCTTCTGGCACTTGAAACACTAAAGCCAGAGGGACTCGGATCTCAGTTCGACACCGCCCTTAATGAGTGCTTTTTTGAAAACATACCATTTAGATCAATGCCTTAGTTGCGACATAGAGATTGGATACCGCGTGTGCGATATCAAGGGTGAAGGCCGAAGACTGACTGAAGGTCAATTATAAGATTCACTCGTGTTTGAAAGTGAAACGGCAAACTTGGCGCAAACTCCTAAGTCGGATCTCTTGGGGATAGTCGCGTAAGTTATTGAATAAAGAGGGTTTGAAATCTCCATGTATTTTCCGCGACGCGCAAAGTTACACGCGCCGCGCAATTTTTTGTGCTTCACTACAGATACTAAGACACCGAGCAGTGTCTGTTGGCCAGCAGACCGACAGGGCAGAGAAATTTGCCTTTAAAGGCTGTCTCGATCAATCGCACCCAGGACATTATGCTGATTTCATTTCTGATAGCGCAATGCCGCGTTCTGCGGCGAGGTAAGGGCCACTGGGTCGAGATTTCACGCTACTGAAACGCGTGGTAATCACGGATAAGTCGATTTGCCGTTTTTCGATATGCGATTGTAGCGTTTTTAGTGTGAAACCTTCAGGTAGGTAATTAATAATACCGACATCTTCATTTTTATGCCCCATCATATATCTTCGAGCGGTGTCGGGCGTGGAATCTGCAACCAGTTTGGTATTAAAGGTTGTTCGCATCGCGTGCAGGTCACGATGTTCGTCGTACACTTGACGGGTTTTCCGATAGTAGGTGAAATTTTTGGTGAAAGTAGCAGTGAAGTTCTTCTTTTTGGATTTTGAGCGTTTTACTCTCTCAAATAAGCGGATTTTGCCGGCCTCGCGTTGTTTTTCTACAAATCCCAAGAACCCGAGCTCGATCAGCTGGCTGTGGAGCGGAATCATGCGTCGCCCGTTATCGCTTTTCACGGATTGACCCGTCCCACGAACGATATCAATAAAGTGGACCCCCTCATCGCAGCGTATGTTGTCAGGGGTCAGCTGCAAGATTTCTTCACTTCGCATACCCTCAAGGTAGGCGAATAAAGGAGCCCAGTAGATAGCGTCATCGATTTGTGTCTTTGGGCAATTCCATTTTTTGGTAGCCAGCAGCGCTGCCAGTTCACTGCTGCTCCAAAGTTTTCGCTTCGTGTCAGGAAGCGACTTGCGCATATCATCAAGGGTTACTTCATCAAGAACATACGGTTTGAAGGGGTTGTGCGACAGCTTTCCAAGCGACACAGCGTGATCGAGTGGACCCGACAAGTGCTTTTGATGGCGCTGGAACGTTCGCGGTGAAATGCGTTTAGTTTTGGCTTCATGAAGAATTTTTTCCTTTTCATCTCCGGCAAGACGGAAACGGTCAATCTTCTTGTGAGCCGCAGCTAATTTCTGTCTTTCTTTTTTGTCTTCAATCTCGATGAATTCCAAGCATGACAGATCCTTTAACTTGCTGGATTTTCCGTGGTTGCTGGGAAGCTTGCGAAGGCTGTCATTGTACATTTTCCAGACTTGGCCATCAGCCTGCGAGAGCTTTATGTCTCCTATGATATCCTTGATGAGTTTGCGAGTGGATCGGATTGTATCGGATTCTTTTAAGAAACGCTGAGCTTTACCTTCGTCCTCGAAGCTATAGGCACCTTTTCTGTAAACACCACGGGACATTTCATCGAACCAGTCATCCCAGATTTCAAGGATTGTCGGATCTGATCCATTGAGTGTATGCGCTGGTTCGTCGTGGGTATGGGAGACAGAAACAGTTAATCCGTCACGTGCGTGGAAAACGCTACCAGGGACAGTTGTTTCAGGCGTAGAGGTCGGCTCAACAGGATGGTTTTCCTGTGCATTCGAGATTTTTTCAGTAGTTTGCACCGGCTCGGAGTGAGCATCGATTGCTGGCGCGTCGGGTTGCTGCATCGTTGGCGTGGTTTGCTGTAAAGGTGGTTGCTGTAATGCTGCCGAGAGGTAGGGCTGAGTATCTGCAAAAATGCCTTTTGCGCGACGCACTTTTTCGTCACTGAGTTCGATCATAAGGCGTATCATCTTGCCCGTAAGGTCAGAGAAGTCGTCTTCACCCTCATCAAGAGCAATTCCAAGCCGGGCAGCAGTGTCCCGGATCGGGACCAGGGCTGGTCTTCTATCACACAGGAAGATTGCATCGCGCAGGGATGCGCGCGCGGCTGCTTCAAGTTTCAAAGTTGATTCCGCGGCCTCGCGGGTTCTGCGGCCGGTACGAGCGCGTAGTTGATCCGCAGCCTCGATTTCGAGGCGGGCGTAGTCGATCAGGATCTGGGTCATCACTTCGGGCGGCATATCTGTCTCTGCGTTGAAGCAGATATTGCTTATCGCGGTGATACGACGGGCAAGATCTGCGGCTTCGCGGATGACATGTGTCTGCAGTGAGAAACAAAAAAACGCAGGTATGAATCGGTTTGAATCGCGTGCAGGCACGCGTCTACGCCAGTAGTACGAGGTTGGTCTGAGTTCGAGATAGGTTTGGCTTGCAGCCATTTTCGGGCCTCCTTGGAATGGAGGTGCCGCGCGACAGGGCCGGGGTTTGTGCAAGCTTTTGTGCAAGGCTTTGTGCAGAATCCCGGGCGCCTTCACCGAAAGGCCCGGATTTATTTTGCCAAATCAATGCTATGTGAGAGAAATGGCTCCGGCGGTAGGGGCCGGAGTCATCTTCAATGTTCACCTAAGTCATTGAAAAATATAGATATGACCGCAGCGTAGCCGTGGGTGATGCCGCAGTATGATGTAGCACATAATAGCGTATGCCCGTTGCACACGCAACTGAGGCAGGCAAGGTTTGGCGGAAAGCAGACCTTCGCTCCGTTTGCGAAATCGAGAGGGCAGCGCGAAGGAAGCGGACGTTAAGGGTATCAGCCAGATTTTTCTGTTGTGGAAACGCTTATGTTGGAGTTAGCGTTGAGGAGCATATTGATAAATAGTTTCTACCATCGACGATTTTGAAGTTTAGATTGAAGTATAAAAAATGAACCTCTTCCAAACAAGACTGCCGGAAAATCGGCTGCATGAATCTTTCAAACAGATTGTGAACGACCCAAATTGTGCTCCGGTTCGGGAGGTCATTCAGGCGTGGGGGGCCGGACTACTGGATCGACGCGGCGAACAGAAAAAATTCGTGACTGAATTTCAAACTACGTTTAATTCTAGTTTCTGGGAGCTTTATCTCAACAAGGCATTTTCCGAATTAGGCTTTAGCGTCGACTACACAAAAACAAGCCCTGACTTCTGCGTCACAACCCCTGGCGGGTACCGGTTTAACGTAGAGGCCGTTATAGCGGATCGCCCACACGATTTACTACCTGCCGATACTGACCGGAGTTCAGATGATGGCAAATCCGAAAACACCTTGAAACTTGCTGGGAAAATTAGAGACAAGCTGGACATTTTCACCGGCATCAAAGGGAATAAGTTCCCTTACTCAACGCTTAAGCACGTGCAGGGGATGCCGTTCGTCATTGCTGTTGCTCCTTTCAACAGCGATCACTCGCTGATGCAAAACAATGAACTCATAAACCGGGTTCTTTTCGGCATCGACAGCCCAGATCTTTCGACGGGGAGCCAAGAGAAGATCTTATCGGTCTCAAAACCGTCTGGTGCGCCAGTGGAGATGGGTATCTTCACTAACGATAGCTACAAAGAGATCAGCGCAGTATTCTTTTCCACGACCGGAACTTATAGCAAGGCCGTTGTTGAAAGTGGGGTCGGGAGTTTTGTCAGGGCGACCCGTTACAGAGAAATGAGTCGAGAAGCATTCTTGCTCGCGGAAGGTATCGGTAATCTGGGTATGAACCACCATAAGATAGGGCCATTAAACGATCTGTTTACCAAGAGGTCCGAATATGGCGACCGCATATTTGGGTCCGATATGCATCTCTACGAATCCTGCGTGCATCGCGAGACGCATCTCGATGGGTTGCACATCTATTATAATCCGTTTGCCACAATTCCATTTGACGCAGGGATTGTGCATGCTGGTGAAGTTACACATAATTTCTATAATGTCGAAGATGACGTTTCTTACCATAGGCACCCCGATGGTGCCCTCGTTTCAAGGCAAACTTGGGTATAGCTCCCGTTTGGCGGCAACGTCTAGTGAGTAGAGTGTAGATCATTAAAAACTGGCACTAAGTAAATTGAGGTGAAAGACTGCCCCGTGCAGTCTGACATATGAAGCCAACAAAAATGCTGCAACATGCATGAATGGCCGCTCTGACGGACTGTATTGCAGCATCATGTAAGTGGGTCGAATGGCAGCAATGGGCCGGTATCCGTGACGGAGCTAGGAAATGAATTAGGGGTTGGCAGAATGACAAGCTGCATCGCATCTCGGGTCGGAATATGATTGATGTCAGTGGGACTGAGACCGGATTGTACTATGACGATGTCAAACGACGATAAACTGCGGGCACTTCAGCAAGACGTTCAGCGTTTGCTGGGGCGGTGCATGTTACGGCTGCAACAGTATGAACGGCTGATCAAAGCTATGGTGGTGGATCATAAGCTCTCGGGGCCGATGAATGCCTTGGAAGAGGCACGTTCTGCGCAGATTGACGGCACAGCCCTTAAGACGCTTGGCACCTTGGTTGGCGAACTCCTTGGATCATATTTCGTTGCTGGTGAAATCGGCCCCAATGAAGAGACGGAAACCAACTCACCTGAGAACGTCTATTGGTTCGCCATGCAGATGAAGCTTGGCTTACCGGCCGCAGAGTTCGTCCGGGTCGAGAGTGAATTGAAAGAATTGGTGCTTCTGCGGAACAATCTGGTTCACCACTTTATCGATCAACATGACATTTCGAGCACTGATGGATGCCGTAGCGCGCAAGAAACATTAATCTCAGCATACACCCTCATTGACCAACATTTTGGACAACTTCGGCAATGGGCTGAAACAATGATGAAAACGCGGCAGGCGATGGCTGAGGCCTTGCTGTCAGAAAAGGTCATAGACTTTGTCGTCAACGGTATTCCCCCCGATGGAAAAGTAAATTGGGATGGCTCGGGCATCGTCAGCGCCTTGCGAGAAGCATTCGATGCGTTGGTTGTCGATGGGTGGGCATCTGTAGCTGAGGCTGGAAGATGGGTAGCCAAGCGGTACCCCGAGCAACTACCTGCCAAGTATGAATGCGCCAGTTGGCAGCAGGTCGTGCATGAGACGCACATTTTAGAACTTCGGTACTTTGAAATGGATGGAAAACGCACTGCATGTTATCGGGAGAAGGAGCGTCCCGCGAAGCCGCATTAAATTACGCTGGCGTCGCCTAATTGCTATGCTTTTTCCTACGTCCGCTTCAGGGAAGCTGCATCGCGGCGACGCTACACTCGGTCAATGTCGGCTTAGGGCCGGGAGCGGTAGCCTACACGAAGGGCGGGAAGCGATCATTCGCTGCAGATGCGAGACTTTCATCACGTTTCGTCAAAACAGTCTTTCAGAACCGTTTGCAATCACTGATTCACCTTAAAGGTGTGGACTACAAGGCCACGATACGGCATATTTCAACGGAAATAATAAGGGCAGGACCTGCCCCACATAAAAATTTTTGAGTGAGCGGTAAGTGGGCGAAACGGTATTCAAAAAAATCCATAGTGCTACTGACGCACTTACAGACATTGTGTTTGTCCATGGGCTTTCCGGAGATGCCCATTCAACTTGGGACTGCGGTGGGGATGACGGCTTTTGGCCACTTTGGCTCACTAAAGACATCGGTCCGTGCAACGCCTATTGCTTAGGCTACGGTGCGGCTGTGTTCGAAAGGTGGGCAAAGAAAGAGATGGATATGTTCGAGCGCGCCGACAACGTTCTTGAACAATTCTCCGGTGAAGGGCTCGGCAAACGCCCACTAGTGTTCGTTACTCACAGTCTTGGTGGCATTCTTGCCAAGATGATCTTGCGCGCATCCAAGGACGCTGACGACGAGGACTGGGCGGCCGTATCAACCGCAACCAAGCTCGTGATTTTCCTATCAACACCACACATAGGTGCGTCCATTGCCAATATCGTGGACGCTGTACCAGGCGCCTCAAAGCACATCAAACTATTGGGCAATGAAACCGGTATGCTGGAAGATCTCAACAAAGCTTACCGCAAGTTCTGCGCCGCGAACGACGATCATGTGACAAAGGTTTACTACGAGAAACACACCACCTACAAAGCTGTCCTCGTCGTTTCAAGAGAATCTGCCGATCCAGGGATCCCAGGTGCAAACCCTGTGGCCGTCGATCGAGATCATATTTCGATTTGCAAACCCAAGGATCGCGACGATGTCGTGTATCGTGGCATCAAGCGACATATCGAAAAAGTACAGAACACCGCGACGGCCTCAAACGGTATGATGCCTTTCTCCGTTTATAGTGAAAAATCCGAGCGGGACCGGCGCGACCTTCTTCAAAAACTGATTGATGCCGACCGAGAGGCCGAATACGATTATGCCAACGAAGCCCAGAACAAGTTCGCGCGTGGCTACGCTAAGACGGGATTATTTACTGCCGCGAAAGAAGACCACGATGCGCTCCTTGCTGAGATAGAGACGCGGTTTGTGACCCACGTGTTCCATCCCCATATCTGCAGGGACGCACCTGAAGAGGCTGTGCGAAAAGCCCTTCAGGACAACGTTCTTGACCCTCTAACGGCAAAGGGCTTTGGTGAAACGAAGTTTCCAGCCTCAGCGGTTCTGTCCGGTTTGTATTTTTTGACCGAACAATGCCATATTAGATGGGATAAACCCTCATGAGTGCGCGGCTTTGGTACTCCCAGTTTGATGTCTATGATTGTGTCCGCCGTTTGGGTGGATTGCTGCTCGAATGGCGGCAACCAGTTCATCTTGAGCGGCTCTATATTCTGGACTTCTTTTTTGCCAATGCGCCCTTGCTCCACCGTGTCACCATGGCGGCCGATGTTAGAAGTGCGTTCCGGGATTTGCGAATTCCAAAACCAGAAAAGGTCTTTTTGTCCTACCCGGCCTCTCCTCTTCTCTTTCACCAAATGGAGAGCGCTCAAACATCAGCTCTGCGGGCTCTTGCGGGCAAGGGCCTTTTGAATCCTGATAGCTTTGCAGACAAATCCGCCGAGCTAAGTACGCTCGGATCGTCTTTGTTTGTAGACATCAAGAACCGCACCGATAGTTCGCAAGAGATCGGCTTGGCCCGTTTTCTCGTCAATCAATATTCAGCTAGCCATGACAACGGTATGGGCAGCCTGCGCTCAAGCTGCGGATTGCGTAGGAGCGTCTGATATGGTCGGCCGTTATCTCCAAATCAATCGACTACGCATCATGCGACGGGGCCACACTGCCTACGACCAGAACTTCCATCCCGGTGTCAATATTATCTGGACCTGTCGCGGTTTGATGCCGCTCCTTTGATAGCATTTACTGCAACAAAGGAGACTGACTATGGGCACGGTAAG
>CANMZB010000043.1 GCA_947502265.1 uncultured Sulfitobacter sp. | reverse complement strand
TACTGTGCTCGATATTATGAAGCGGCGGCGACAGAAATCCTTGTGATACGATCCTGCCCCCTACCGGAATCTACCCCTTTATGACCGGCTGGTCGCGCTGGCGGGGCGAAGCGAGCGCGCGGCGCGTTTCCTGTCCACATGGTGCCCGCCCACCTATCTTGGCGGCTGCTCGTTGGCGGCTATGTCGGACGGTCACGATGTCCGGCTTGTGCGCAACTATGATCTGTCGCCAGAGTTGAACGAGGGTCTGTTGCTGCGCAGCGAATGGTCCGGTCGCGCGGTGATGGGCATGGTGGAGTTCCTTTGGGGGCTTTCGGATGGCATCAATGATGCCGGACTAAGTCTGGCGCTCGCTTATGGCGGGCGTTCGGAAACCGGCACCGGCTTCGGGGTCACGACGATCCTGCGCTATGTGCTGGAAACCTGCGATACCGTCGATCAGGCGGTTGCCGCGCTTGCCAGAATACCGTCGCACATGGCTTACAATATCGTATTGGCCGATGCGGCGGGGAACACAGCCAGCGTCGAGCTGACGCCCGGAGGCGGGGCAAAGCGGATGCCGCAGGCCATCGCCACCAACCATCAAAGCGGGCCAGCGCAAGCGGATCATCCGGCGTTTACGCGCAGCTTCGAGCGGCACGCCCATCTGGCCCGCATCCAGTCGCCCCCCGTAGCACTTAACGCGCAATTCCTGAAAAGCCCGTTGATACAGGACCGCTATGGCGAAGGGTTCGGGACGCTGTTCACAGCCGAGTATGATCCGTTGGCCAGATCCATGGGGCTGACGATTTGCGGATCACGTTGGGACCAGACGCTGGACGCTTTCAAAGAAGGCCAAAGAATCGCGGATTACGCGCTGAAAACCGCCAACGACAACCGGCCGCTCATTGCGCAAGCCGCGCACGTGCATGCGGTCTGTGAGCCGGACTGGAGCCTTGCGGCGCGCATAGACTGGATCGCGGTTGCGTCGGATTATGCAAACGGAAAGGGCCGCTCTATTGCCTCCTATCTGCCATGTGCGGCCTGACGGGCTGGTCATCCGCAAGAAAGACGAGAGCGACGGGCGGGTGTAGCGCGTCTGGCTGACCGATGGCGCGCGGGATCTGCGTGAACCTGCGATTGCGGCGGCGAGGGCGGAAAATACCGCCGCCCTCGGTGGTTTGTCGGACGACGAACAGCGCCAGTTCATCGCATTGATGCAGAAGGCCATCGCAAAAAGGCCGCAACAGCCCTTAACGCTATGTCATCAAGAACTTGACGCTGGAGCATGAGCGTTCCGGTTTGCGCCTATTTGGGGTTGAACCGTTTGGGGCGAAGTCCGGCTTGGAACCAGTTCACCATGGTCACGCAGTCGTAGACCGGAATACCGAGCATTTCGGATATGTCGGCTGTGAAGGGTGCCAGATTGGTGCATTCGGACACGATTGCGCCGATGTCGGGGTTTTCGGCGTGGAAGTCGCGCGCAGTCTGCAAAACCTCGCGGCGCAGGGTCTCGAAAGAGACTGAATTGTCGCTTTGCTTGACCCAGCGCACGAATTCGCTGTCTTGTGCCATACCTTTGACCGGAGTCGTGGGATCGACGTTCACCGCTTCCAGATAGGGTCCGTTCAGAACGTCTCCGTTATAGGTCATCACGCCGACACGTTTGTCCGGCGAGATCAGGTTTTGCACCATCGGCACCTGCAACAGGCTGGAGGTGGCGACCGGAATGCCGCAGAAAGCCGCCAGTTCCTTTTGGTAGATCGACAGAAAGCCACAGGTTGTGGTGATGCCGTCGACACCTTCCTTAATCAACTGCTCGGCGGCGCGTTTGAACGGGTCCAGCAGGCTGGCGTTGTGCAGATCGGTCATCCGTTCGGGGATCGCGTCATGCACGATTTTGTAGGACACCGGAAAATCCCAGGTCAGGGCGTTGCCGATATCCCCCGGATAACGGGTGAAGGTGCTGTTTACCATCAGGATACCGACGGAAACACCAAAATAGGTTTTCTGGCCGGTGAGGGTTACGGTATTGTCGAGCATGGTATTCTCCTATGATTTTGCGTGAACGGGTCCGGGGCCAAGGCGGTCCCAGAGAATAGCGGCGATGATCAGGGCGGCGGCCAGCAGGGCGCGGCCATCAATGGACATCACCTGAAATCCGAGGGCGCAGAACAGCCCGCCACCCGCGAGGATAATGCGCACCGGCCAACCGATAGCGCGCGTGATATAACCGACAGAACCCATGGCAAACAGGACGATGGCCCCGGCCAACCCGAGAACGGTGAGCAGTATTTCCGGCAGCGGCGCATCGAGGATCAGACCGGGCGCGAAAATAAAGCTGAAGCCCGCCATGAAGCCGCCGATTGCCATGCGGAACGCATAGGCACCCGAGGCCAGCGGGTCTGCGCGCGCAATCGCCGCAGCCGCATAGGACGCGGCCGCTACCGGCGGCGTCGCATCCGCAAGCACCGCAAAGTAAAACACGAACATGTGGATTTGCAGCAATGACGCATCTGTGGCAGCCGCGAGAATTGGGGTGCCGATGGCCGACGTGATGATATAGGCGGGGGTCGTCGGAACGCCCATGCCCATCAGCAAACAAACACCGGCCAGCACCAGCACGATACCGGTGACAGATGTGCCTGCAACGGTTTTGATGATCCCGCCGAAGGCCAAAATCAGACCGGTATTGGTCATTGCCGCCATGATGATCCCGGCGCAGGTAACGGCCACCGCGATGATGGCAATCGTCGCTCCGGCATTGACCAATGCGCGAAAGATCGTTTTTGGCATCATCCGCGTATGGGGGCGCAGCCACGACACCACAACAATCGCCAGCGTGGAATAAAACGCCGCATGAAATGCCGAGAACCGCATCGCCATCATCGTCACCAGCAGGATCAGCGGCAGGACAAGGTGGATGTCAGGCAGCAGATCGGACCATTTGGGAAGATCTTCGCGGGGCAGGGGCTGAATCCCGAGGCGCTTGGATTCCAGATGTACCGAGATGAAAATACCGAAGAAATACAGCACCCCGCCCAGAGCCGCGGCAGTGACGATGTCAAAATACGGCACCTGAATCAGTTCCGCCATCACAAAGGCAGCAGCCCCCATCACCGGCGGCATGATCAGCCCGCCGACCGAGGCCGACGCTTCGATCCCCGCAGCGGTGCTGCCCTTAAAGCCGAGGCGCTTCATCATCGGGATGGTGACCGAGCCGGTCACCACGACGTTGGCGACAGACGATCCCGAGGTGCTTCCGAACAGCGCGGAGGTGATGACAGCCACCTTCGCAGGCCCGCCCGAGAACCGGCCCGCGATCAGGTTGCCGAAATTGATGAACAGGTTGCCAAGTCCGGAAAGTTGCAGGAACGCACCGAAGATCAGAAAGGTGGCAACGATGGTCGCGGAGATGCCGGTCAGAAGCCCGAACATACCGCTGTCGTTCATCATATACATGGTCTCCGCAATCTGGGTCAGCGGCATGTCGCGATAATTCCAGATGCCGGGCAGAAGATGCGCCACAAACATATACAGGATCGTGATTGCCGCCAGTATTGACAGCGCAATGGAGAGTGCGCGCCGCACAGCTTCGAGCACCAACACGACCATCACGCAGGCAAAGACCACCTCAAGCGTAGTCAGCGGTTCGATAAAGACCGAGCGTTCATACACCCGTTCGGGATGCAAATAGGCGAAAAGTGGTGGTACGAAGGCAATCGCAGCTAATACCCAATCCGTCACGGTGGGCTGGGAGGTCGGGGAGTTTTCGGGGGCGTCTTCGGTCAGGGCGCTGTTCTTGAACGGGAACAGTACAAAGACCGCAGGCAGGAAAAGCGTAAGGTGGATCGTCGCCAGCGCTAATGGTTCGGGATAGCCCCAGCCCGCATAATAGAAATGCAATAAGGCGGCACCGGCCAGCCAAAGATGAATTATCGTTGCGTTCAATCCGGTCAGCTGTCGCATCGTCTACCCCCGTGCGGCAAAATAGAAGGCAAGCCGCCGAAAGCTCCGGCGGTTTGCGATGTGTCAGTCGCTTATTTCATGTAACCGAGTTCACGATAGGCCTTCTCGGCACCCGGATGCAGCGGGATCGGCAGGTCTTTCCACGCGATATCACCGTTGAAATCCTTGAGCGCCCCTGAAAAATTGGCGAATTTGTCCTGATTGTTCAGGATGGCCACCATCATTTTGTAAACGGTCTCTTCGGGCAGGGCCGCGTCCGCAAGGACGATTGTCGCCAGTGCATTCACCATGACCTCGTCGCCCCCTTCGGTTTGCAGGACCTTGTAGGCTCCTGCCGGAATGGGAAAGCTGCCATAGCCGTAGGTGTCGGTCAGATGGGCCCTCAACTCATCCGAAAACGGTATGAGCTTGGCTTTGCGTCGGCCTGCTTCGATCTCCAGTGCCACGCCAGTCGGCGCAGGGCCGGCTGCGAGAACCACATCAACCTGACCGTTCTGAAATGCGGCGACAAGCTGGGAATAGCTGGCGTACATCACTGTACCGCCTGCGTCTTTCACGACATCCGGACCATTATTGTAATGCTCAAGGATCCGTCCCAGCGTAAGCGCCTCGGACGTGGCGGGGGACGAGGTGCCGACGGTGATCTCGGGATCAGAAAAGATTTCGTCCGCGCCGCGCGTTTCTTCGGCATCGACGATCAGGTGGAATTGCGACGTCATCCATGTCTGGCCCAAGGTGGTCAGATTGGGGGCCGGTTTGGTATAAGGTTCCTCCCCCTTCAACGCGGCAGAGGCGAGGAAATCGATGCCCATGCCCAACTGGCTGATGCCTGCGGCGATCTTGGACGGGTTGTCCTTGCCGCCCCCCGGAACGATGCGGATGTTCAACCCGTCAACTTCCTCCATCGCGATCCCTGCCAGACCGGCGGTCACGGTGAACCAGCTTCCACCGACCGAACCGGAGGTCCACTCGATGTTTTGGGCGCTCGCGGTTGTTGGCGAGAAACCGGCCAGAGCGGTGACGATGGCCGCCGCTCCTATAAGTCTAGAAATTCCCATGATTGTTCTCCTGTTGCTATAAAGGTATTTTCTTTTTGTTTTTGGTATACCATTTGTGGGGCAATGTAAACAAGTTTCCCTTACGTCGCCTTTTGATCCGGCGCTTCGGCGCATTGCGCCATTTCGTGCAATGTCACGGGTCGAAAAGGCGAGCGGATGCGGTAGTGACCGACAGCAGCTGGCGAAAGGCCCGTCATGGCAGCCATGGTTTGCGTGACGACAGGTCCGCACATGCGGCCCTGACATGGACCCATTCCGGATCTGGTAAACGCCTTCATCTGGTTCGGACCGGGGCACCCTTCGGAAACGGCTTGCCGGATCTGGCCGCGCGTCACCAATTCGCAACGACAGATTGTCACGTCATCGTTGGTTGGTGCCAGCAGATCGGGGCGCGGCAGATAGAGCTGGTCGAGAAAGGGCCGCACTGCGTTGTCCGTGTTCAGTTTTGCGCGCACCCGTTTGGTGCGCGCCGCAATTTCGTCCGCCGTCACACGGTTTTGATCTTGGGCGATCGCCAGCGCCGCCAATTCACCGGAAAGTTGCGCGCTGAGTGCGCCTGCGATCCCGCGACAATCGCCTGCGACGCGCAGCCAGTCCTTATCGGTCCGCCCGCTTGCATCCGCCTTTGGCAGCCACGCGACCTGTGCCGCGTTCCAGTCATGGGCACAGCCCGACGACAGGCTGGCCTGTACCGCTGGAATCACCCCCTGATGGATCAGCGCAGTGTCACAACCGATCTGGCGCGCCTGTCCGGCCACGACATAGTCCACCGTTTCGAGGTGGTCACGTCCGGCAAGCGTGTAGCTGTCTATTTTCTCGATCCGCACACCGGCGCGGCGGATTTCAGACAGCATTCCCATCCCCTTGCGCACATAGCGCCAGCCGCGCAGCGCGCCGCCCGCGTGGCGCAGGGCGGATGCGTAATTGCCGCGCGGAGTGGTTTCCAGCACCGCTTTTACCGCGACACCGGCGCGCAGATATTGCGCCACGATCAAGAACAGCAGCGGACCGGAACCGATAAACACCGCGTTTGGCGCGACGACACCGGACGCCTTGAGCATGATCTGCGCCGCTCCGGCTGTCATGACGCCGGGCAGGGTCCAGCCACGGGTCGGCACCGGACGCTCCATCGCGCCGACCGCCAGCAGAACGTGGCGTGCGCGCAGGATGCTGGCACCGTCCGGGCCGGTGAAGCACACACCGTCATCATCAATCCGCCAGACTTGCGCGCCGGGGCGGTAATCAACGCCCGATGCCAAAAAGCGCTGTGCCAATGTCCGGCCATCAAAATAATCGGGGCCAAGGATCGTGTCCTTTGAAGTATCCAGCACGTTGCGGTAAATCTGCCCGCCCGGTCGGAGCTGCTCATCGAGCACGACAACCTTCAGTCCGCATTCCTGTGCAGTAAGGGCGGCGGTCATGCCCGCAGGGCCGGCACCGATGATGATAAGATCAATCATGTCCGGTCTCCTTTGATGTCGGGTGCGCCGTCCTGACGGTTCACCACCATGCCGTCGCGTACCTGTGCGAGGCAACTTTGCTGATTGGGTTTACCGTCGATCTCTACCAGACACTCGAAACAGACGCCCATCATGCAATAGGGTGCGCGCTGCTTTGGCCCGTCCGGCCCCTGCACCGGGCTGGTGCGCAGCGGATAAGCACCGTGCACCAGCAATGCGGCGGCAAGGGTCATGCCCTTGGGCAGCGTGATCGCTACCCCGTCCAGCGTCACATTGACGGTTTCGAGGGGTGTTGCGGTCTTCAGTTGTTCAAACATCGAACCTCTCTGCGGAAAACGATTTGACGATGTCGGGTTCAAGCGCGAGCGCGCCGATCTGGCGGGCCAGCGCGTCGCAATGAAAGGGGGCCAGCGTGACACCGGAATGCACCGAAACGACGGTTGCCTTGCTGGTCCCGTCGGGGCCAAATCCCTTCATCTGATACACCGGCACGCCGTCCGCCGTCATGATCCGCAAAGCGCCCCATGAGCGGACGATCCGGGCATGGGCCAGATGCGGGAACGCGCGGGTGGCGCGCCGCGCGGTTTCGGCCAGAATGTCGATGGTTGTGCCGGTGTCGAATCCGGCCTCTTCGGAGGATTCACCGATGCCGCAGCCGCCCTCGACCGTCTGGCGGATGAAATTGGTCCCGCAGGGCAGGAACGGCTGCATCCGTTCGGTGACCATGATCTGACCGCGCACCGGACGCACGCCGCCGAACATGCCAAGCTGTGGCGCGAGGGTGGCATTACCCAGCCCCGCCCCCAGAACCACATGACGCGCCCGCGCGATGCCCTTTGCGGTCTGCATCTCGAACCCGTCAGCATATTCGCGGATCGTAGTGACGCCGCTGTCGGGATAATACGCGCCGCCCTGCATCTGTGTCGATTGAATCAGCGCCCTGAGCAGATAGAGCGGGTTGGCGGTGCCATCCATCGCCGAGAAACTGCCGCCTGCAACGTCAGGGCCGATCTGCGGGATCATTCGGGCAAGGGCGGCGTGGTCGAGCATTTCATAAGGGTTATCTATTGCGGTTTTTTCGTTTGCCTGCCGCATCGTCGCCGCGCGGTTTTCCAGATCCGCATCGGTAAAGCACAGATAGACGGCACCGGGTGCGCGGAAATGGATGTCGATGCCGGTTTGCGCTTGCAACCTTTCGGCCAACGCCCCCCAGTCCAGCGCCGCCTGCCGCGTCAGATCGGCATAAGCGGGGTAGGCCGCGCCCTTGCCCTGCACCCAGACATTGCCGAGATTGCCCCGCGCCGCCCGAATCGCAACATCTCCTTCGTCAAGGACGCCCACGTCCTTGCCTTGTCGTGCCAGCCCTTCGGCGATGGCCGCGCCGACGATCCCGCCGCCGATAATTATGAATTCATGTGACGTCATGGGGTTGTGCGGGGCTTTCTCATGTCAATCTAGTCGCCGTTCCGGGCGAATGCTGCATCCAGCGCCTGTTCCAGATCCGCGATCAGGTCGCCCGCATCCTCAAGTCCGGCGTGCAGTCGCACAAGGATGCGCGGATCGCTCCATTCGGTGGCGCTGCGCGCTTCGGCGGCATCGGCCATCAGGGCAAGGCTTTCGTAGCCGCCCCACGAGAACCCCAATCCAAACAGGTGCAGCGCTTCGACGAATTTAACCGCCTGTGCCTTGTCGGTGGTATCGAGTTGCACGGTGAACAGTCCGGTCGCACCGGTGAAGTCACGCTGCCAAATGGCGTGGTCAGGGTGGCTTGGCAAACCGGGGTGCAGGACGCGCGCGATTTCGGACCGTCCCTCAAGCCAGCGGGCCAGTTCCAGACCGTTCTCGTGGTGACGTTGCAGGCGGACGGGCAGGGTACGCAACCCGCGTTGTGCCATCCAGACAATATCGGGCGCGACGCCATGGCCCACCCAGTTAGATGCCTCTTTCATCGCGCGGTAAGTATCAGCGTCCTTGCAGGTGACAACGCCCAGCATTCCGTCGGAATGCCCGATGATGTATTTCGTTGCCGCCTGCGCCACGATATCCGCACCCAGCGCCAGCGCCTGATGGAAAAAGCCGGTGGCATAGGTGTTATCGCAGACCACGATAGCACCCTGGGCATGCGCGGCCTGCGCAATTGCGGGGATGTCATGTAATTCAAACGTCAGCGAACCAGGGGATTCCAGATAGACCAGACGGGTATTGTCAGTCATCAACTCTTTGATGCCGGCACCGATGCGCGGATCGAAATAGGCAACTTCGATGCCGTTGCGGGCAAAAAACGATGAAAAGCTGCCGCGCGCCGGATCATACACGGTGTCGGTGACCAGTATCCGGTCGCCGGGTCGCGCGAAGGTCAGCACCGGCAGGACACAGGCCGCCAGACCGCTGGGCACTGACAGGCTGTATGCGCCGCCCTCCAGTGCCGAAACCGCATCCTCGAATTCATAGGCGTTCGGCGTGCCAAGACGGCCATAAAACACATTGCCCGGTTGCAGGCGCGCTTTTTTACCGGCCTCCAGATCCGCAACGGTATCGAACAAAAACGTCGATCCCCGTTCAAGCGGCGGGTTTACGGCGCGAATGCCGGTTCGGGGTTTGCCTGCGTGTACAAGTTGTGTGGCGGGTTTGTGCATGACATGACCTTCAACTGTTCCGATGCCACGCTAACCTAGTTGCACTCCATCGGTCAATATGGCATACCAAAATTATACACTGGAAACAAAAACGGGTTTACGAGTAGTCTCTTGTTCATCCCTACGAACACGAAGGACATACCGGATGACATTTGCCGAGCAACTTCAGACGGGGCATACCGACGAGGCTCAAATGCTGCCGCGTGATGCGGAATATTCGCTGCCGCACCAGATAGCTGCAATCATCCGCAGCCGGATTATCCATGACGAAATCAAGCCCGGCACGCCTATTCGTGAGCGCAAGCTGGCGGACGAGTTGGAGGTGTCGCGCACGCCGCTGCGGGATGCGTTGAAGATTCTGGCGCAGGAAAAGCTGGTCGATCTGATCCCTAACAAGGGTGCGGTGGTGGTCGAATATTCGCTGGATGACATTGCCGACATGCTGTTGGTCTATACGGAACTTGATCTGCTGGGGGGGCGTCTGGCCTGCCGGATGGCGAACGAATCCGATTTCCTTCAGGTCGAACGGCAGATGGAGCGGATGGACGCCGCGATCAACGCGCATGACCGGATCGAGTATTTCCGTGCCAACCAGGCGTTCCACATGGCGATCATCGCCGCATCGCGCAGCAAGACCACGGTGGAATTGCATTCGAAACTCAGCCTGCGGCTGCATCGGGTCCGCTATTTGTCGATTCTGGAAAACGATGAATGGATGGCGCGGTCGGACGATCACGTCAATCTGTTGCAGGCGCTGCGCGATCGCGACGCCGAGCGGTTTACCGCGATCCAGAGGGATCACTTTGGCGTGGCATGGCGGCTGATCGACAGCTGGATCAATCGCAACCAGACTGCGCAAACGTAACGAAACAAGGAGATCCCCCGATGCTTCCTGAACCTGAAACACGCTATATTGGTACGCATTGGGGCACCTACCGGGCGGCGTACGAGGATGGGAAGCTAACCGCGCTTGTCCCGATCGAGGCCGATCCCGATCCGTCCGCCATCGCCGGAGGCATGGTTGACGCGCTGGAGGCGGCCTCGCGTATTCGCAGGCCGTCATTGCGCCGCGGTTTTCTTGAGCGTGTGCAAAAGGGGCTGTCGGCGGAAACCACGCCAAACCGGCGCGGGGCAGAGCCGTTTGTCGAACTACCATGGGACGAGGCGCTGGACATTGCCGCCACCGAAATCGCGCGCATCCGCAAGATGCATGGCAACGGCGCGATTTATGGCGGCAGCTATGGCTGGGCCTCTGCCGGACGGTTCCACCACGCACAAAGCCAGCTGCACCGGTTCCTGAACTGCATCGGCGGCTATGTGAAATCGGTGCAGAACTATTCTTATGCTGCGGCGGATGTGATCGTGCCGCATGTCATCGGCAGCAAGGAGGGGCTGGTCAGCGGTCATACCAGCTGGCCGCGCATCGCGGACAAGACCGAGACGCTTGTGCTGTTCGGGGGTCTGCCGCGCAAGAATGCGCAGGTCAGCAGTGGCGGTATTTCGCGCCATATCCTGACCGAAAATCTGGACCGGTTGGCGGCGCGCGGCGCGCGGATTATCTCGGTTTCGCCGCTGCGCGATGATACGGTTGCACAAGGCGTCGAATGGCTGGCGATCCGGCCCAACACCGACACCGCCTTGATGTTGGGCATCGCCCACAGCTTGCTGACCCGCAATCTGCACGATGCATCGTTTCTGGACCGTTACACCAGCGGGTTTGAGCGGCTGGAGGCGTATATTCGTGGCCGCAGCGACGGGGTGGAGAAATCCCCCGATTGGGCCGCCGGAATCACCGGCATCGGCGCGGACACGATCCGCGATCTGGCTGATGCGCTGAGCGGTAGCAGGTCGTTCATTATGGTGGCTTGGGCGCTGCAACGCGCACAGCACGGCGAACAGCCCTATTGGATGGCGATTGCGCTGGCGGCGATGGTCGGGCAAATCGGGCTGCCGGGTGGCGGATTCGGTTTTGGCTACGGGTCGGTTAACGGCATCGGCAATCCGTCACGCGCGACGCGCTTTCCGGCGCTGGGGCAATTTGACAACGCGGTGAGCGATTACATTCCGGTGGCACGGATCGCGGATTGTCTGCTGCATCCCGGCGAAAGCTATGATTACAACGGACAGCACCGGACGTATCCCGACCTTAGGATGGTCTATTGGGCGGGCGGCAATCCGTTCCACCACCATCAGGATCTGAACCGCCTGCGCGACGCATGGCAAAAGCCCGAGTTGGTGATGGTTAACGAAAGCTGGTGGACACCCACCGCGCGCCATGCCGATATCGTATTCCCCGTCGCCACCGCGCTGGAGCGCAACGATATTGTCTGTTCGAACCGTGACCGGTTCCTGACGCCTTCGCACCAGTTGCGAGAGCCGTTCGGAGACGCGCGCACGGATTTTGACGTGCTGCGCGCCTTGGCGGGGCGGCTGGATTGTGAGCCACGCTTTTCGGAGGATCGCGACGAGGAAACATGGCTGCGCACGATGTACGACGAGGCGCGCAGCCGCAACACCGCCGGGCTGGACCTGCCCGATTTTGAGAGCTTCTGGACGGGTGGTCCGTTGATCTTTGACCCTGATGACGGCGAAGTCGAGCGCGACATGATGTCGGCCTTTCGCGCCGACCCGCAGGCCAAACCGCTGGGCACACCCTCGGGCCGGATCGAGCTGTATTCCGACACGATTGCCGGTTTTGACTATGCCGATTGTCCGGCGCACCCTTCTTGGTTGCCACCTGACGAATGGCTGGGGGCAAAGGCTGCGAAAACCTGGCCCTTGCACCTGATCAGCAACCAGCCAAAGACGCGTTTGCACAGTCAATACGATCCGGGCGCGCATAGCCGCGCCGCGAAGATTGAGGGCCGCGAGACGTTGCGCATGGCACCTGCTGACGCTGATGCGCGCGGGTTGAAGGACGGGGCAATCGTGTCGGTGCGCAATGATCGCGGCACCTGTCTGGCGGCGCTGGTCATTAGCGATGATGTGCGCCCCGGTGTGGTGCAATTGTCCACCGGCGCGTGGTTCGATCCGGACAACACTACCGATGCGCGTCCGTTGGAGCGGCACGGCAACCCGAATGTGCTGACCCGTGACATCGGCACTTCGCGGCTGGCGCAAGGGCCTGCGGCGATGAGCTGTCTTGTGGAGGTTGCGGGTTTTGACGGCCCTCTGCCCCGGATCACGGTGTTCGAGCAGCCAGAGAATATTGAGCAAGGCAAGGAAAAGGAACAGATATGAAACGACTGGATGCAAACAGCCGCCGGGCAAAGGCGGTTGTGGTCAATGGGACGGTCCACATGGGCGGTCAGGTCGCGCGCGACCTTGACGCTGATTTCCGCACGCAGGCAGAGCAGGCGTTCGAGGGGCTTGATGCGCTTCTGGCTCAGGCGGGCAGCAGCCGTGACAAGGTGGTGAATGTGACGATCTGGCTAAAGTCGATGGCCGATTACGATGTCTTTAACGAAGTCTGGGATGGCTGGATCGACGCCGACAATCCTCCGGCGCGCGCCTGTGCCGAAGCGGTGATGGCAGACGACCGGATTTTGGTGGAATTGCTGCCGACTGCCGTTCTTTGACGCCAGCGTGACGCAATTAGAAAGGCCCCGCACCTGCACAGGTGCGGGGCCTTTTTAGGTTTGCCGTGCGGTGCTTATGGCAGCAGCAGGATCTGTCCGGTGGTCTTGCGCCCTTCCAGATCGTCGTGGGCGCGGGCGGCTTCGGCCAGCGGATAGGTGGCGCTGATGTCTGCCTTGATCTTACCATCGCGCAGAGCCGCGAACAGGTTGTCGGCGGCGCGCAACAGGTCGGCCCGCTCGGCGATGTAGGGGAACATCTGCGGACGCGCCAGCAACAGGCATTTCGGTGCCAGTACCGCGATATTGATCGGCGGCACCGCGCCGGAGGCATTGCCAAAGCTGATGACGCGGCCAAATTTTGCCGCTGCCGCGATGGATGTCTCGAACGTGTCCTTGCCCACGCCGTCATAGACGCTCGCACATCCTTTGCCGTCGGTGATTTCGGCCACCCGCGCGGCCACGTCTTCTTTGCTGGACACGATAACATGATCCGCGCCCAACGAACGGATCAGGTCCGCCTTGGCCGGAGTCGAGGTGGTGCCGATGACGGTGCAACCGATGGCCTTGGCCCATGTGGTCAGCAATTGCCCAACGCCACCCGCCGCCGAATGGATCAGCACCGTATCGCCCGCCGATGCCGGAGCCATCGAGAACAGCAGTTGTTCCGCCGTGATACCCTTGAGCATCAGCGCCGCTGCTGTCCGGTCGTCGATGTCGTCAGGCAGCGGCACCATACGCTCTGCCGGGACAACGCGCTTTTCGCTGTATGCGCCGGGGGTCGTCATCACATAGGCGACGCGCTGCCCAACGTTCAGGTCGGTGACGCCATCGCCCAATGCCTCGACCACGCCGGCGGCTTCCATGCCGATAACACCGGGGAATTCCATCATCGGATAGGCACCGCTGCGCACATAGGTGTCGATGAAGTTCACGCCGATGGCCGTGTGCCGGATCAGCACTTCACCCTGCTCCGGCGAGCCGGGGGTGTGGTCCTGCCAGATCAGCTTGTCTGTGCCGCCTTTTTCCTGCTGTACAATCGCTTTGGTCATGTGCGCCCTTCCTTTGATCATTTGCGCAAAGCCGGAGGCCGGACCTGCGCGATGTGTTTCATTATTAAGTTTGGTATGCCATATTGACTTTGTGAGTACAATATGAAACTCAATCTGTTACAGATACCCCATCAGGCCGCCGACCCCGGTGGCCCCCTGACGAAAGGTAATCCGGATGAACACCACCCCCCCAATCGAGTACGCAGACGCGACCGCCGAAGTGCGCGAAGTGTTTGACGACATCATGGCAACCCGCGGCATCAAGGATGTCAACAACATCTGGAAGTGTCTGGCGCATCATCCATCGGTTCTAAAGCGCACTTGGGAAGGTGTGAAAGAAGTGATGGGGCCGGGCGTACTGGACCCTGTTGTCAAGGAAATGATCTATCTCGGGATCAGCGTTTCCAACAGTTGCGAGTATTGCATCGCCAGCCACCACGCCGCTGCTGCCAAAGCGGGCATGTCACATGAAATGTTCGGTGAAGTGCTGGCCATTGTGGGCATGGCGAACGAGACGAACCGTCTGGCCAAGGGGTATCGCGTACCCGTCGATGAAATGTTCTCGAAGATCAAACACCCCGACTGACAAAGCCGCTACCCTTTCTACACGTACAGCCCAACGAGGTTCACATGCCACGGACGCATCTTCGCACCATCGAGCAACGCCTTTTGTGGCTGTCGCACTGGATGATCCACAACGCCAACCACATCCGCCCCAAGGCGGACGGAATCAAGGTGGGCGGGCATCAGGCGTCCTCGGCGTCGATGGTGTCGATGATGACGGCGCTGTACTTCAGCGCGCTGCGCCCCGAAGACCGGGTGGCGGTCAAACCACATGCCTCGCCGATCTTTCATGCGATGCAGTATCTGATGGGCAATCTTGATCTGCCCCGGATGGAGAACTTTCGCGGCTATGGCGGGGTGCAATCCTATCCCAGCCGGACCAAGGATGTGGACGATGTGGATTTCTCTACGGGGTCCGTTGGTTTGGGGGTTGCGATCACATCATTTGCCTCGATGGTGCAGGACTATATCAAGGCCAAGGACTGGGGCAGTGACCTGAAGACCGGCCGCATGGTTGCCCTGATGGGGGATGCGGAGCTGGACGAAGGCAACATCTATGAATGCCTTCAGGAAGGTTGGAAGAACGGCCTGCGCAATACATGGTGGATCATTGACTATAACCGGCAATCGCTGGACGGAGTGGTGCGCGAAGGCCTGTGGGAACGTGCCGAAAAGGTCTTTGATGCCTTTGGCTGGGACGTAGTGCGGGTCAAATACGGCGTGTTGCAACGCGCCGCATTCGAAGAACCCGGCGGTACGGCCCTGCGCGACTGGATCGACGCCTGTCCGAACCAGCTGTATTCCGCGCTGACCTATCAGGGCGGCGCTGTCTGGCGCAAATATCTGATGGATGATCTGGGCGATCAGGGGGACGTTTCGACGCTGATTGACCGGCGATCGGATGACGAACTGGCCGAATTGATGGAAAATCTGGGCGGCAATTGCGTGACCTCGATGGCTGAAGTTTTCGCGGCCATCGACCATGACCGCCCGACCTGTTTTCTGGCCTATACCGTCAAGGGGTGGGGCACACCGATTGCAGGCCACAAGGACAACCATGGCGGGTTGATGACAAAAGCGCAGATGGCCGAATGGCAGGCCGACATGGGCGTTCCAGAGGGGCAGGAATGGGATAAGTTCGCGGCGGTGGACGATCCTGCTGCGCTGCAAGGGTTCCTTGATAAGGTGCCGTTCTTTGCCGGGGGCCGCCGCCGCTGGCATGACGCGCGCATCGACGTGCCGCAGACCGACGTGCGCACCGACCGCGAGATGTCGACCCAGACCGCCTTTGGCAAGATTCTGGATGAATTGTCGCGCGGTGACAGCAAGCTGGCGGAGCGGATTGTCACCATGTCGCCCGACGTGACCGGCACCACCGGCCTTGGCGCATGGGTGAACCGGCGCAAGCTGTTCGCGCGCGAAGCTGTCGAAGACACATTTCGCGCGCACAAGATTCCGTCAACTGCAAAGTGGGAATTTGCCCCCGAGGGCCAGCATATCGAGCTGGGCATCGCCGAGATGAACCTGTTTCTGCTGCTCGGGGCGGCGGGCCTGTCTCATTCCCTGTTCGGCAAGCGGCTGATCCCGGTTGGCACGCTGTATGATCCGTTTGTCTCGCGCGGGCTCGATGCGCTGAACTATGCCTGCTATCAGGATGCGCGTTTCCTGCTGGTCGGCACGCCTTCGGGTGTTACGCTGGCTCCGGAGGGCGGCGCACATCAATCGGTTGGCACCCCGCTGATCGGGATGAGTCAGGACGGGTTGGCCGCGTTCGAGCCGGCCTTTGTGGACGAATTGACGGTGATCATGAACTGGGCGTTCGATTATCTCCAGCGTGACGGTGAAGGTGATCCGGACGAGCGCACATGGTTGCGCGACGAGACCGGCGGATCGGTTTATCTGCGGCTGACCACGAACCCGATAGAGCAGCCCGGCCAACGGCGCGACGATACATTCCGGCAAGGTGCGATCGACGGCGCCTATTGGCTTCGCGAGCCGGGGCCGAATTGCGATGTCGTGATCATCTATCAGGGTGCAGTGGCACCCGAAGCGATCCGCGCGGCGGGAATGATTGGCGAAGAGCGGCGCGATGTTGGCGTTCTTGCCGTGACCTCGGCGGATCGGCTGAATGCGGGCTGGACCGCGGCGCAACGGGCGCGCGCGAAGGGGCAGAAAAATGCCATTTCGCATGTGGAACGTCTGTTGGCCCCGCTGCCACGCGATTGCGGCATGGTAACGGTGATCGACGGCCATCCCGCGACGCTGTCATGGCTGGGTGGCGTGGCGGGCCACCGGACGATCCCTCTGGGCGTGGAGCATTTCGGCCAGACCGGCACCATTGGTGACCTGTACCATCACTTTGGCATAGACGCTGAGGCAATCGTCGAGAAGGTTGCAGGCCTGACCGCGGGGCGCAGGATCTAATTGATCGTTGCCTTCCCAATCAGGATAACGGGCGGTATATCGGGGCGCGCGTGATTGCTGGCGGTGCGGTCGGGAAACTATCGTCGGGTGGCGGAGTTCTGGCTGTAGATAAGGCGCGCGATACAGCCTTGGGTTGCTGTGTCGGGGCCAACCGGCCAATTTAAAAAGTTAATACTGCCTCGGAGACCTCTTTAAGTTGGCAATCCGAGGGAACTATCCTATTCAAAATGGGCTGCTGGGCGCCTCGGGGGAGGCGTTAGAATTTCTTTTGACGCGCAAGTATTACGATGCGCGTGCTTTTGAGGCTTTTATGCAGTCAGACCCGTGACACGAGGATTGCATGCGAATAGCGTTGTTGCAGGGAACGCCAGTCGGCTGATATCGGTTGCGGCTTGTTCTCCTGAGGATGCTGTAGATGCCGCATAAATTCAACGCCGATCGTAGCGACAATATTCCGAAGCAGAAGCAGCGGGTTACCAGCTGGGCGGAGTACGACGAAAGCC
>CANMZB010000042.1 GCA_947502265.1 uncultured Sulfitobacter sp. | reverse complement strand
AGGCAGGTCAAGATTGCAAGGGTAAAGTATGTGGTGCCTGTCATGTGCCGGTGCTCCATCCGCACGAATCCACGCCGACGCCGATCCGCTTCCAGACCCGCGCCTGTTGCATGATATGCACCTGAAACGTCTTGCAGTGGCAGCCACCGCCGTCACCGCGCCAGAACCACTCGTTGGAGACATCGGTGTGAAAACTATGCGCCTTGGATTTGATCGACGCCTTATATTCCGCCGCCGACTTGCCGTTGGTCACATAGGGAAAGAACACATCCTCCAGTTTGGGATCCGTCCGCTCGTAACTGTTGTGATAGGGGTCGCGGGTGGCCGAATTACCGGGCCGCGATTTTCAGTTCAGTTTGCCGGGAACGCCGGTCAGGAAATCCGGCGCCCAACGCAGGCCACCAGCCAAAGCTTTCGCGGGCATCGCCTGCCGCTGCATCTGCTTCGCTGGCATAAATCTGCGTCCAGTGGTGACCATAGGGATCACCGTCACCACCGTCATAGTTCTTGTCGACGTTCACGCGTATCGAATCAAACATGCGTGTTGGCAGGCGGAACATCTCTATGGTTAGAATCTTGCGCCTGATTTTCAGCGTCCTTTCGCGCCCTGATTTTCACGTGGCACTGATAGTCATGCTCAGGCTGCTGCCCGGTTTGATCTCGAATTCGTCCTGAGACAGCGCAATATTCTCCGCGCCGCACGGCACATCGCTGAATGTTGCGGTGCCGTCCGCCGCAGTGGTTGCGTAAAAAAACGCCCTCCGCCGGCCAGTGTCACTTTGATCTGTTTTACGCCGGTCCGGGACGTTCCCGAAGGACGGGCTGATTGCGTACCGGGTACTGTGGGCTCCTTGATCGTCAGGGTCACATCGGTCTGACAGCTCGTTTCTTCGCCCTCTTCGGGCAGGTCGGCGGGTGCGGCATAGGCATCATAGCTCATGCGCAAGCCTCCTCAAGGGATGCAGCGGTACCGCGTGCGAGGTCAATACGCGCACGTACAAGCTGCATGATGTCGTTGCGACGTGTCCTCATGGTGACATCCTCGCAGTCGTAGATTTTGCGCTGTTCCGTCCGGAATGCATCATCGCCACGCGACAGCGCAAGCCCGAGAGCGAGTTGATGCATGTCAGCCGCCTCGCGCAGGCCGATCCTGCGTGCCTGACTGAGATACGAGTCAACCGCAGTCCGCATTTTGTCGCGGTCGTCGTTTTGAAAATCCGGAAGTTTCATGAAGTGTTCGCACGCTGCATCCCCAAGGCGGGCGCGGCGCAACCTAACATAGGTTTCACGGTGCCCGGTTGAAATCTGAACACGACCGGCAGGCACCTCGCCGTCAAAGTCCCGCCGCAATGCAGCATGGCTGTGGTACACTACGAAACTGTTTATGTGCCGGAACAACCCGACGAGTCCGGCAGGCCCGTAGGCCGTCATCGCATCCTCGAAAATCAGCGGGTCCCAGAACCGGAGCATAACGGTTTCACCCTGCTCCCTTCGGATCGCAGTATACCGGCGCAGATGTGCGCGCAGCGCATCAAAGTCGCGCCGGGAGCGGATGAACAAGACCGTCGCTCTGTCCCACATCGCCCACGGGGGAGACACCTGCCCAGCAACCAGGTCCTCCGGTGGAACAGACAGGCAAAGCTTGCGCATGAAAGTGTCGGTCGGGTCAAGGCGTATCAGCCAGGGTGACAGATCGGGCATTTCTGCGGCAAGGGATCCGGCGTACAGGCAAGCGTGCTCCAGATCGCTGTTTTCAAGCATTTCACGCATCCGTCCACCCGACCCGCATCGATAATCGCATAGGTGTGGCACGGTGCATCGACACCAGATGGCGCTTCGCTTCCCGACAACGGGGCGGGACCAAACAGCCACTCTTCCAGAGCGGGAATGACAGTAGCATCGCGCGCCAGATCAGGATCACGACCCAATGGCCGGGGCGGCGGATCAATACGCTGGATGTGAAGGCGGTCCATAGCAATGTCTTGTCGGGTAATGGTACTCATCGCCGTGTCACTCTTACCCTTTTTGCTTACAGCCGTCTCTGGCCAGCAAAAGCCGGTCCATCGCGACGTCTGTCAGGTCGGCAACCCTGCGCTGCCGCCTGCGGTAATCCCGCCACCAGTGTCTGTGATTGTAAATTCTTCAAAGGCCCGCAGCGCCTTTTGCCGGTGTCATTTCGTATCCGCCGCAACAAAACGGATATAAGCCCTGACATATGAGCCGTGCCGGATGCCTGCAATCCGGCAGGTCACATCTCCCCCGCTCTGGCAGACAGGTACAGATCATACCGATACACACACCGCCCTCGGCGCGCTCACGGCCACATGACACGGCGACCGCCCGTGCAAGCATCGCTGCCAGCCAAGTCGGAAGGCCAAATGACACGCACAAATCCGCTAAGGGGTTCTGACCCAAGGAACATCAGCGCCGTGGCGTAAACGTTGAAGATGCGCCAATTGCCAATTATGGCTTGCTGCGGCACTGGTTCACGTTAGTATCGGCAAAGGTCGACGCACAACTGCCGTCAGGTGTGCTCATGAACCATATGGAAAACCAATCGGGAGACGAACAATGACCCTACTCGCAGCATTCAGACGTTCGGGCATGGCCACCGCACTCGCCACCTCAGCCCTTGCTTTGACCTTTACTGTCAGCAACGCCAGTGCCGAAACAATCCGCTGGGCGCGTGTTGCCGATGCATTAACACTGGACCCGCACAGCCAGAACGAGGGGCCAACCCTTGCTGTGCTGCACCACATGTATGAATCACTGGTGCGCCGCGGCACCGACGGCTCCTTGCAGCCCCGCCTTGCAACCGAATGGAACATCCATCCCGATGATCCGACAGTCTGGGTTTTCAAACTGCGCGAGGGCGTGACCTTCCATGACGGCAGCCCGATGACCGCCGAAGATGTTGTTTTCTCATTCGAGCGTGTACGCCACGAAAGCTCGGGGTTTCAGGCGCTGCATACGGCGGTGACCGGGGCAACCGCCGTGGATGATCACACCGTCCATGTCCAGATGGCCGGCCCTTCGCCGCTTTATGTGCAGAACCTCACCAACTTTTTCATCATGGACAGCGGCTGGGCCGAAAAAAATGACGTGGTTGCGCCACAAAATTTCGCGGCGGGCGAAGAAAGCCATGCTGTGCGCAATGCCAACGGCACCGGCCCCTATACGCTGGTATCGCGCGATCCCGAAGTCCGCACCGTGATGGCCTATAATAACGACCACTGGGACGACGCCCCCGCAGTAACAGAAATCATCTATACCCCGATCGCCGAACCCGCGACGCGCGTTGCTGCCCTGTTGTCGGGCGAGGTTGATCTGGTGCAGGACGTGCCGGTGCAGGACATCCAGCGTCTGGAGCAGACGGATGGTGTGAAAATTGTCGCCGGTCCGGAAAACCGCAACATCTTTTTCGCCTATGATGTGACGTCAGAGAAACTGGCCTCCTCCAATGTCGATGACAATCCGTTTGCACATGCCGAAATCCGCGAAGCCATGGCACTTGCGCTGGACCGGGATGCCATCAAACAGGTGGTCATGCGCGGACAGTCCCAACCGTCCGCAGCCCCGCTGCCCCCCTTTGTCAACGGCTGGACCGAAGATCTCAATGCCTACAGCGCGCCCGATTACGACCGCGCCAAGGAACTGGTGAGCGAGATTTATCCCAACGGTTTCTCGTTTGACATGCACTGCCCGAACGACCGTTACCTGAATGACGAGGCGATCTGTCAGGCCTATGTCGGCATGTTGGGCCGCATCGGTGTCGAGGCCAATCTGGTGTCGCAAACCCGCTCGCTGCACTTCCCGCTGATCGAGAATTGGGAAACCGATTTCTACATGCTGGGCTGGGGAGTACCGACGTTTGATTCCGCCTATGTCTTCGACTTCCTGTTGCATTCGCGTGAAGATGGCTTTGGCAGCTACAACGGCTCGCGCTATGCCAATGACGACGTGGACGCCAAGATCGAGTCCCTTTCCACCATGACCGATCTGGAGGCCCGCAATAAGGTAATCGCGGAAATCTGGGATCAGGTGATGGAGGATCGCCCGATCCTGAACATCCACAACCAGTTGCTGGCCTATGCTGTGCGCGACGGTATCAATCTGGAAGTCCACCCGGAAAACCAGCCACAGATGTCGACTGTCACATACGATAACTAAGCAACCGCAAACTGACGGACCCGCGCAGAGGGCTTTGCGCGGGTCGTTTTCATGAATTTCTCCAGTCAGGGGGCTTGATGCTTGCCTTTATCATCCGTCGGGTCGTGCAATCGGCCATTGTGATGCTGGTCGTTGCACTAGTGGCGTTTGCGCTGTTTCGTTATGTCGGCGATCCGATCAACTCGATGGTGGGGCAGGAAACCTCGCTTGCAGACCGCGAGGCGCTGCGCACACGGCTGGGGCTGAACGATCCGTTTGTGATCCAGTTCGGACGATTTGTCGGCAACGCGCTTCAGGGCAATTTCGGGATTTCCTACCGCTTGCAGCAACCCGTGATGGAGCTGATCCTGCAACGTCTTCCTGCAACGCTGGAACTCGCCCTCGTGTCAGGGCTTGCCGCCTTTATTCTGGGGGTATCAGCGGGGGTTTACACCGCCCTGAACCGGCGCGGAGTCATACCTTCGGCGATCATGGCCGCATCCCTTATTGGTGTGTCGCTGCCCACCTTTCTGATCGGTATTCTGCTGATCTGGTTATTTGCCGTCGAATTACAGTGGCTGCCCTCGTTCGGCAGGGGCGATACCGTTACTTTGCCCGGCGGTTGGGTCACCGGCTTTCTGACGTCCTCGGGGCGCCAGTCACTGATCCTGCCGGCGATCACGCTTGGCCTGTTTCAGATGACGCTGATCATGCGTCTGGTGCGCGCGGAAATGCTGGAAGTGCTGCGCACCGATTACATCAAGTTCGCCCGCGCCCGTGGATTGCCCAACCGCACGGTACATTTCGGCCATGCCCTGAAAAATACGCTGGTGCCGGTTATTACCATCACCGGCCTGCAACTGGGGGCGATCATCGCCTTTGCCATCATCACCGAAACGGTGTTCCAGTGGCCTGGCGTGGGCGCGTTGTTCATCAACTCGGTGCGGGCTGTCGATGTGCCGGTCATGGCCGCTTATCTGGTGTTGATCGCGCTGATCTTCGTCATCATCAACCTGATCGTCGACCTGCTGTATTATGCCGTCGATCCCCGCCTGCGCGTCGAACGCAGCGCGGCACGTCATTGAGGCAAACCCATGAGTGATACCAGAACACCCGGTCGCCTTTTCCGTATGTGGGACAACGACATCGCCTATTCCTTCCGCAAATCGCCGTTGGCGATTGTGTCGGGTGTGGTGGCTCTGGTCATTGTGCTGGCGGCGGTGTTCGCGCCGCTGATTGCACCGACCAACCCCTATGATCCCTCCGGCCTGAACCTGATGGACGGGTTCACCCCGCCGATGGCACCGAACGCCTTCACCGGTAACTCATTTGTACTGGGTGCCGATAATCAGGGCCGCGATGTCCTGTCCACAATCCTCTATGGCGCGCGGATTTCGCTGTTTGTGGGATTTTCGGCGGTGTTGTTTGCCATGGTGCTGGGCATCGTTGCCGGATTGGTTGCGGGGTATCGCGGTGGCTGGGTGGATGCGGTTCTGATGCGCATCGCAGATGTGCAGCTTTCCTTTCCGTCGATCCTGATCGCATTGCTGATCTTCGGCGTCGCGCGTGGATTCATCCCGCCCTCGCAGCGCGAAACTATGGCGATCTGGGTGTTGATCGTGGCGATCGGCCTGTCCGACTGGGTGCAATTCGCCCGCGTTGTGCGCGGTGCGACCATGGTGGAAAAGAGCAAGGAATATGTGCAGGCCGCGCGCGTCATCGGTGTCAGTCCCGCCCGCATTCTGCTGCGCCACGTCCTGCCCAATGTCATGGGGCCGGTGCTGGTGATTGGCACCATCGGGCTGGCACTTGCGATCATTGCCGAAGCGACCCTCAGCTTTCTGGGGGTGGGTGTGCCGCCGACGCAACCCAGCCTTGGCACGCTGATCCGTATCGGGCAGCAATATCTGTTCTCGGGTGAGTGGTGGATTCTGCTGTTCCCCGCCCTGACGCTGCTTGCACTTGCTCTGGCGGTCAATCTGTTGGGTGACTGGCTGCGTGACGCACTCAACCCGCGTCTGCGCTGAAAGGAGCTACCCATGGCTGAACCCCTGCTGTCTGTCCGCAATCTGGTGGTCGAATTCCCCACACGCCGCGGCGTTCTGCGTGCGCTTGACGGCGTTTCCTTTGACATCGCACCGGGCGAGGTGCTGGGCATGGTCGGTGAATCCGGCGCTGGCAAGTCGATCACCGGCGCGGCGATCATCGGGCTGATCGAACCTCCCGGCCGGATCGCCGGCGGTGAAGTGTATCTGGCGGGCAAACGCATCGACAACCTGCCCCCCGACGCCATGCGCGCCATTCGCGGTAAACGCATCGGCATGGTCTTTCAGGACCCGCTGACAAGCCTGAACCCGCTCTACACCGTCGCGCGCCAGCTGGTCGAAACCATCCGCACCCATCTGGACCTGTCCGAAAAAGAAGCCCGCGCCCATGCGATCGGCCTGCTGGACCGCGTCGGCATACCGGCCGCAGCGCGACGCATCGACGATTATCCGCACCACTTTTCCGGTGGCATGCGGCAACGGGTCGTGATCGCGCTGGCACTAGCGGCCGAACCGGAACTGGTCATCGCTGACGAGCCGACAACAGCGCTGGATGTTTCGGTTCAGTCCCAGATCATCGACGTGCTCAAGGAAATCTGCGCCGAGCGCGGGGCATCCGTCATGCTAATCACTCATGACATGGGCGTGATCGCCGAAACCGCCGACCGTGTTGCTGTTCTTTATGCCGGGCGCATGGCAGAAATCGGGCCGGTGCGTGACGTGATCCTGAACGCCAGCCACCCCTACACGCGTGGCCTGATGGGGTCTATTCCGACCCTGCAACAGGACAATGACCGTCTGGTGCAGATCCCCGGCACGATGCCGCGCCTCAACGCCATCCCGACCGGATGCGCCTTTAACCCGCGCTGCGAGCATAGTTTTGAGAAATGCCGCGTTCATGCCCCGCATCTGATCGACGTCGCCCCGCACCACGCTGCTGCCTGCTGGCTTGCCGAAGAGGAAACATAAAATGAGTGATAGTTTTCTCAAAGTTACCGGACTGACGCGGCATTTCGACGTCTCCAAACCATGGCTGAACCGCGTGATCGAACGTGAAGAGAAAGAGTTTCTCACCGCCACCGACAACGTCAGCTTTGACATCCGCAAAGGCGAGACTTTTGCGCTGGTGGGTGAATCCGGTTCGGGCAAATCAACCATTGCAAAGATGATCGTCGGCCTGCTGGCACCGTCGGAAGGCACGATCGAGATCGAAGGCCGCCGTATTGGCCCCAATGATCCCGAGGCGATCCGTGCTGTCCGGCAACGGATGCAGATGATCTTTCAAGACCCTTTCGCCAGCCTCAATCCGCGCTGGCGCGTCGGCGATATCATCGCAGAACCGATCCGCACCTTCGGGCTGCTGCGCGGCGGTGATGTCACGCGCGAGGTCGCGCGCCTGCTGGAGGTTGTCGGCCTGTCAGCCTCAGACGTGGGGAAATTCCCGCATGAATTTTCCGGCGGCCAGCGACAGCGCATCGCCATCGCGCGCGCCCTGTCCTCCAAACCCGAATTCATCGTCTGTGACGAGCCGACCTCGGCGCTGGATGTGTCCGTTCAGGCCCAGATCCTGAACCTGATGCGTGATCTTCAGGATGAATTTGGCCTGACTTACCTGCTAATTTCTCACGATCTTTCCGTAGTGCGCCATATGGCAAACCGGATTGGCGTTCTCTATCTGGGCCGGCTGGTCGAAATCGCGGACAGTAAACGCCTGTTTCTGGAACCGCAACATCCCTACACGCAAATGCTGCTGGATGCGGTGCCGGATCTGGCGCTGTCGGGACGGCGGCGCAAGCCCGTCACAGGTGAAATCCCCAACCCGATCAACCCACCCAAAGGATGCCCGTTTCATCCGCGCTGTCCGATCGCGATCGACCGCTGCAAGGTCGACCCTCCCGCACCCCGTGAAACACCCATCGGAACGGCGGCCTGCCACCTCGCGGGGTTATAATCCCGTCCGGCCTGACAAAATGGCGGTCAAACACCATTCACCGGACCGGCGGCAACACTGCCATGCCTGCGACTGATCCCATCACTACCCATCAGTTTGACGAAATACCGGATTTGTCTGACTTTCGAGGCCAATAAGGAAACCGTCTTTGTGACCGTTCTAGAAACGACCGTATTGCCCACAACACCTCTTGAGCGACCGCATCTGGGGCACATTCCAGGGCCACGCACCCTTCCGTTCGTTGGTAAAACGATCAGTTTCGGCCTCGATCCCTATGGCACCTATTTCGATCAGGTCGCCAACTTCGGGGACGTCTTCCGCATGACGGTTTTCGGGCAGAGCTGGGTTGTGCTGGCAGGGCCTGACGCGCTTGAACATGTGTATCTCAACCGCGAAAATATCTTCTCTGCGCAAAACGGGCTGAAAGCCTTTGCGCCTCTGTTTTCGGGCGGGCTGTTGCACCGTGACGAGTTGGACCATCGCGCCCACCGGCGTGTGATGCAGGCCGCGTTCAGGGCGCCTGCGTTGAAAAACTACCTTGATCTGATGAACGTGCAGATCACACACCTGCTGGATGATTGGCAAACGGATACAAAAATAAAATTTGCGCCCGGTATAAAGGAACTGACCCTGCGCCTTGGCGCGCATGTTTTCATGGGCGTCACGGACGCCGCCGAAATTGCGCGGATCAATGCCGCCTTTATCAAAGAAGTCGCCGCAACCAGTGCGCTGATCCGCAAGCCGCTGCCTTTTACCAAAATGGGGCGCGGCGTTGCCGCCCGGGCTGCACTGGCAGAGGATTTCAGATCGCTGATTGCCGCGCGCAAAACGACAGGGGGCAGCGACTTTTTCTCGCAACTTTGCATGGCCGAAGATGACGAAGGACAAATCTGGTCAGATCAGGACATCGTGGATCATTTCAACTTTCTGCTCGTGGCGGCCCATGACGCTGTCACCGGCGCGTTGACGGCTATGATCTGGGGGCTGGCGCAGGACAACGACCTGCAAGATCGCGCGCACGGCGAAATTGACCGCCTTCCCGTCGGGCCGGTGGGCTATGACGATCTGGACAAACTGGACCTGACCGACCGCGTGTATCGCGAGGCGCTGCGCCGCTTTACGCCCTCCGCATTTACCGCCCGCGCTGTGATGGCGGATACCGAGTGGCACGGCCATCGCCTGCCCCGCGGTACAAACGTGGTGATCTGTCCCGGTCCGGTCATGATGACACCCGATATCTTCCCCGATCCCCACCGTTTTGATCCGGACCGCTACACCGCCGGGCGCGCGGAGGATCGCAAGCACAAATTTGCGTGGTCCCCGTTCGGCGGCGGCGCGCATAAATGTATCGGCCTGCACTTTTCCTCAATTCAGGTTAAGGCGTTTATGGTTCAGTTTATGCAACGCTACCGCGTCGAAATGGACGCGGCAGACCGGCCAAAATGGCGTGACCTTCCCACGCCCGTCCCGACAAACGGCTTGCCGGTCACGCTTCGCTTGCGCCACAATCCCTAAAATCACCGTGACTTGACCACCAACGGTGCTTAATGAGTCTTTACTATACCGGAGCAGCCTCTTGACCATTCCCATCCATGTCCAGGCGATACTCAGGCGGCTGCGCGAAAAATTCACTCCCGAAAAATTGCGCCAGCAGATGGCCGCCCGCGACGCGCCGTTCCGCACGCTGCGCCCCGTGCGCGATGCCAGCGCCAAAACCGCGTTGCGCTATTGGGAGCGCCTTATCGGGCCCGCCTCCCCTGCCGATCGCGATCTGATTGCAGATGCAGACAGCCTTGCCATGGCAGAAACCTATTCCGGCAACATCGAAAATTACATCGGAACGGTTAAAGTGCCCCTTGGCGTTATCGGTCCGCTGCGGGTAAACGGCATACATGCCGCTGGCGATTATCACATCCCGCTTGCCACCACCGAAGCAGCACTTGTTGCCTCATATGGACGTGGCGCATATGCAGCAACCAAGGCAGGCGGGATCAGCACCGCAGTCCTCTACGAAGGTGTCATCCGCACCCCCGCTTTCCTTTTCGACAACATCCTGAACTCAGGCCTGTTTGTGGAATGGGTGGTGAATAATATAAACACGCTGCGCCACGCAGCCGAAAGCACGACACAACACGGTAAGCTGACCTCTGTGGAACCGGTGATCGACAACAACGTCGTGTTCCTGATCTGTCGCTACACCACCGGCGACGCGTCAGGGCAGAACATGGTCACAATCGCAACCCATGCGTTATGCGAAAAGATCGAAGCGGATTGCACCGTGCCAGTCAATCGCTGGTACATCGAGGGCAACTTTTCCGGCGACAAGAAAGCCTCCGCGCTCGGCCTGATGACAGGGCGGGGCCGCAAGGTCAGCGCCTCTGTCACCCTGCCCGCTCGCATCATCGAAAAAACCCTTGGAACCACGGCACAGGAAATGCTTGCCTACGCGCGCATCGCGGATCTGGGCGCAAAACTGTCCGGTCAGATGGGCGCGCAAGCGCATTATGCCAATGGCCTTGCGGCGCTCTACATCGCCACGGGTCAGGATGCTGCCTGCGTCGCGGAAAGCGCGGTTGGCTTTACCCGTATGGAGGCGCGCGGCGACGATCTGTTCTGTTCCGTAACCATGCCCAACATCCTTGTCGGTACGGTTGGCGGCGGAACGGGACTGGCAAGCCAGTCTGCGGGTCTGAACATTCTCGGTCTGAAAGGTGCAGGCAACGGCGCCGCCTTGGCCGAGGTTACAGCTGCACTTTGTCTGTGTGGCGAAATCTCGATTGTCGCGGCCATCGCGGCGGGGGATTTCACCCGCGCGCACGAAAATCTGGCCCGCCTGCGATGACCCTGATGCAGCGCATGTGGGTCTATCAGGCCGAACGTTTCCCGTTGGCAAAAACTGTGCCGCTGCTGGCGTGTTTCTCCGCCGCTTCCATCACGCTTTCTGCGGTGCTGGCGGGCCGTCCCCTTCCGGCGCTGTCGGCTTACCTCATCGGCTTTTCGCTGGTCTTCATTCTGTTCTTCCAGCTGCGCGTCGCGGACGAGGTGAAAGACGGTGAAGACGACGCAAAATACCGCCCCGAACGGCCAATCCCGCGCGGGCTGGTCTCCCTGCGCCTCATCGTTTCGCTTGGTGTGGCGACAATCCCGCTGGCCATCATCCTCGCTCTGATGCACGGTGCGGGGCTCATCTGGCTTCTCCTGCTCACATGGGTCTGGCTCACCGCGATGACGGTCGAATTTGGCGTGCCGGATTGGTTAAAAGCCCGCCCCATTCTCTATCTGCTGTCGCACATGGCGATCATGCCGCTGATCGACCTGCTGCTGACAGGCATTGAATGGCTCCCCCACGGGGCAGCCACCCCTGCCCTCTGGATTTTCATCGCCTTGTCGTTCTCCAACGGCTGCGTGCTTGAAATAGGCCGCAAGCTTTGGGCTGCGCAGAATGAACGGACAGGCGTGGACACTTATTCCAAGCTCTGGGGGCCCAAGCGCGCGGCTCTTGTCTGGCTCGCCTTCGTTGGCGTGTCCGCGCTCTTGCTGATTGGCGTCGGCATCGCGACCGGCTTTGCGCTTACCTTTACCCTGATATCCGTCCTCGGGTTTATCTTCTGCATCTACGCGGCGCGCCGCTATGCCTGCACCCCGACACCAAAAACCGAAAAGCAGATGGATACGGTCGCAGGCCTATGGGTCTTTGGCTGCTATGCCACGGCCGGTTTCCTTCCGCTCGCCCTTGGAGGGTTGCCGTGATCCTGTTTGACAACACAGATCCCGCGCAGGTCGGGGGCAAGGGCGCGTCCCTTGCGCGACTTGCCAGTCTGGGATTCAACCCGCCTGCATTTTTCGTCATCCCCGCCCATGCCTTCACTGATGGCAAACCGCAGCGCGGGTTAAAAACCGCGGTGATGAAATCGCTCGAACGCATCGGCTCGGGCCCCTATGCCGTCCGCTCCTCCGGGACCGCCGAGGACGGCGCAGAGCATAGCCACGCAGGGCAGTTCGACACGTTCCTCAACATCAAGGCCTCCGATGTTGTCGACGCCGCTGCCAGAGTCTGGGCCTCCGGCTTTGGCGAAACCGTCACCACCTACCGCGCTGTCAAATCCGGCGAAGAGGCCGCGGCCCCCGCCATCGTTGTCCAGCAAATGATTGACGCGCGCGTGTCCGGCGTCGCCTTCAGCGCGGACCCTGTCAGCGGACGGCGCGATTGCGTGGTTATCTCGGCCATCGAAGGTCTGGGGGATGCGCTGGTCAGTGGTGAGGTCGACGGCCAGAGCTGGATTGTCGGCAATACCGTCACCGCCCCGGCCGACCCGATCCTAACCGATGCCGAAGTTCAGAACATTGCCGATATGGCGCGCAATGCCGAAGCCGCGTTCGGCAGCCCGCAAGACATCGAATGGGCCATTGATGCAGAGGGGCTCCACATCCTGCAATCCCGCCCGATCACAACCGCGCTGCGCCCGCCGCCAACACCTGACACCACGCTGACGATATTTGACAACTCCAACATCGTCGAAAGTTATCCGAGCATGGTGTCGCCGCTCACCTACAGTTTCGCCGTGCATGTCTATGACCGCGTCTATCAGTCCTTTGTCCGGCTTCTGGGCGTCAATGACTCCACCATCGCCGACAACGTCGCGGTTTTCGGCAACATGCTCGGGCGTGTAGACGGGCGTGTGTATTACAACCTCGTCAACTGGTATCGCGCGCTTGCGCTGCTTCCGGGTTTTTCGCTGAACCGCAGCTACATGGAAACCATGATGGGCGTCGACACGCCGATGCCTGCGGAAATCACAGACACCATCGGCCCGCCACCTGCCAAGGGGGTCGCAAAAGTCGCGGAATACGGCAAGCTTGCCAGCGTTGCGGCGCGTCTGGTGTTCGAGGCCCTGCGCCTGCCCCGCACGCGGCGCAATTTCTACAGCCGTCTCAATGCCGCGCTGGACAGCGATCTTGATCTGAAAACCGCCAATCCGGCGCAACTTGCCGCTGAATACCGCCGGATCGAAAGCACCCTGCTCGACCGTTGGGATGCACCTTTGGTCAACGATTTCCTCTGCATGATCGCATTTGGCGCCTCGCGGAACCTGCTGAAAAAATGGCTCGGGCAGGATGGCCTGCTGTTGCACAATGACGTCATGATCGGCCAAGGCGATATCGTTTCTGCCGAACCCGCGCAGCGCATCGCAAAAATGGGCCGGATCGTGGCAGAGCATAATATTCCTACCGATCAGCTTGCAACGCATCCGGCGCTGCAAGGCGACCTTGCCGCATATCTTGCCAAATTCGGGGACCGTTGCACCGAAGAACTCAAGCTGGAATCTATCCCCCTGACAGAGGATGCAAGCCAGCTTTTGTCAGCGATTGCAGCAAGCGCAGAGCGTCCGCCAGCGCAACATACAGGCGCATCAACACCGGACTGGGCAGCAATTTTCAGCGGCAAACCCGTAAAGGCCCGCGTGGCGAAATGGATCGTCACATGGACCAAAAACCGCGTAAGGGACCGCGAAAACCTGCGGTTTGAACGCACGCGGCTGTTTGGGCGCGCGCGTCAGGTTTTCCTGTCCATGGGTCGCGAATTGGCCGCACGTGATCTGATCGAGCAGCCCCGTGATGTGTTCCACCTGACCGTCGCCGAGATTATGGGCGCCATCGAGGGGTTCGGTCTGTCCCCCGACTTGCGCGGTCTGATCGCATTGCGTCAGGCCGAAGACGCCGCATCGGCCAGCCGTGAAGACCCGCCCGAACGGATCGAGGTCCGCGGCCCGGCGATCCTGCCCGCCACGACTACCCATGCCCATAGCGAAGATATCCAGACGGGGGACACGCGCACAGCCACAGGGTGTTCGGCAGGGCAGATCACCGCCAAAGCCCGCGTTATCCGCGATCCGCGTAGCGAAAGCCTGTCCCCCGGAGACATCCTTGTTGCCCGTCACACGGATCCCGGATGGATTGCCGTGTTTTCCAATGCAAGTGCCATCGTGGTTGAACGCGGGTCGTTGCTGTCCCACTCTGCCATTGTGGCGCGCGAATTGGGAATACCCTGTGTTGTCGGCCTGAAGGGTGCAACGCAGTGGGTCAAGGATGGTGAGATGTTGCACGTCAACGGTGCAACAGGATTGGTTAAGAAAACATGACTCAAAGCTCGGAAATTGCGACGAAAGCCAAATTTGACCACATCCGGTACGCGCAATTGTGGGAGGACGCGGACGTGCTCTGCGCTGCCCTCCCTCAGGAAGCGGGCAAAACGCTGGTTTCGATCTGTTCGGCGGGCGACAACGCACTGGCGATGCTGACGCTTGATCCCGCGCGGGTTGTCGTCGTTGATTTGTCTCCGGCGCAGATCGCCTGCCTGCATCTGCGCATCGGCGCCTACCGCGCGCTTGCCCAGCCCGAATTTCTTGAATTGATGGGTTCGCGCCCCGGCCAGAACCGCAGCGCATTGCTTGACCGTGCCATCGCGGCGCTGGACACGGAAACGCAAACCTTCTGGCAGGAAAGGCGCGCCGATGTCATTGCCTATGGTGCCGGAGGTGTCGGAAAGTTCGAACGCTATTTCCGCATCTTTCGCACGAAACTCCTGCCTCTGGTTCACTCAAAGAAAACTCTTGATGCAACATTCGTCTCCCGACCCAAGGTAGAACGCCAAGAGTTTCTGGACAAACGCTTCAACACATGGCGCTGGCGGCTTTTGCTCAACGTCTTTTTCTCGCGGTTCATGATGGGCCGTATGGGGCGGGACAAGGCGTTTTTTGATCATGTCGAAGGCTCTGTCGCGCAACACGTCGCACGCCGGATCAGACACGCCGCCGTTGACTGTGACCCGTCGCAAAACCCCTATCTGCACTGGATATTGAAAGGTACGCATGGCGACGCGGTGCCGATGCCATGGCGTGCCGAACATTACGACACGATCCGCGACAGGCTTGACCGGCTGGATATCCGCCAAGGCGCGCTGGAAGCGTTTATTGATGACGGCGACAAGGCCGACGGGTTCAACCTCTCCGATATTTTCGAATACATGTCGCCCGATGTTTTCACCCAAGTGTACGGCCAGATTCTGAGTGCCGCAAACCCGCAGGCCCGTCTGGTGTACTGGAACATGATGGCCCCGCGCCGCGTCCCGCCAGCCTTTACTGATCGCGTGACAACGCTGAGCGTCGAAGAAAACCGGCTGAAAGCGCTGGACAAGGCGTTTTTCTATTCCGACTTCGTGATCGAGGAGTTTCAGGGGTGAGCGCGCCACTGCAAATCGCGATCGCATTTGCATCCGTCGCGGTACTGCTCGGCTTGATGGCAATCGTCAAACGCTTTGCACAAACACATGACATCTCGCCCGAGGTCCAGCGCAAGCTGGTCCATATGGGTACAGGGCTGTATGCCCTGACGCTGCCTTGGCTGTTTACAGAGAACTGGCCCGTTTACATGCTTGTCGCGCTGACACTGATGGTCATGGCAATCCTGCGTCTGCCCGCGCTTGCCGAAGGCGGCATAGGCGAAACCCTGCACGGGGTTGAGCGCCAGTCCTACGGTGATCTTCTTCTCGCGCTTGCCGTCGGCACTGTGTTCCTGCTGGCAGAGGGTAACGCCATTCTCTACGTGCTGCCCATTGCGACCCTGACACTCGCCGATGCCGCCGCCGCCCTGACCGGAAGCCGCTACGGACGCAAGTTTTTCACCGTGGAAGACGGGCTGAAATCAATCGAAGGCTCCACCGCTTTCTTCATGATTACGCTTGTGATCTCGATGGTGTGCCTGCTGCTTTTGTCCGATGTATCGCGCCCCAACGTCATTCTGCTTGCGGTTATGGTCGCCGCCTTCGGCACCCTTGTCGAAGCCGACAGCTGGCGCGGGTTTGACAACTTCTTTCTGCCCACCGGCCTGATGATCTTTCTTCAAAGCCATATGGACAGTCCGTGGCATGACCTTGTTCTGTTGATAGGCGTGTTTCTGGTGGCGCTTGTCGTGTTCCTGCGCGTCGCCCCGCAACTGGGGATCACCGGACACGCGGCGCGCGTTTATACCATTGCAACGTTCCTGCTGATCTCGGTCACCGCGCCGCAAAACACAATCCTGCCGCTGCTGGTATTTGTCATCCACGCCCTCGCGCACCGCCTGAACCCGTGCAGGGCCGCCTACCCCGCGCTTGATATCGTGGCCGCAGTTGCACTTGCCAGCTTTGGCTGGCTCGCCATCGGGCTGGTCACACAGATGAATGCGCTGATGTACTATGGTCTCATGTCGACAGGTCTGTGTGTTGGACTGACTGCGGTCGCGTTGGGACAGGCTTCAATCCGGGTGCGTGTCGGGATTACAGTGGCAACAGGTGTGGCGCTGTTCTATCTCTATGACTTCCTGATGCGCTATAATCCTGCCCCCATCCAATGGCCGGGTGACATGAGAACCGCCGCTGTACTGGCGATCGGATTTATGGCTCTCATCGGGTTTATAAAGCCCTCGCTGTTCGGCACCCACCGTGCTGCAAAACTAACCCTTCTCGCACTGGTCGTGCCGGTGCTGGGCTTTGGCATAAAGGTATTTGGCGCGTGACAACCGAGACACTCAAAACCGACGACGGGCAACTCACCCTATGGTTTGATGGCCCCCCATGGGAGGGCCACGCAAAAGTAGCCACTGTCGGAAAATGCAAATTCGCCTCGCCAGAGGCTGGCGCGCGGCTTTTGGCCACTGCGGCGGACCGTGCCCGATCCAAAGGCGCCACCGCGTTGATCGGCCCGATGGAAGGCGACACATGGCACGCCTACCGCCTCATATCCGTCCGCGGAGACCAGCCCCCCTTCCTGATGGAGCCAACCAGCGCCGCCCACGACCAAGCCGCGTTTGTGGCCGCGGGCTTTGACACCATATCGTCCTATTTCTCCGCCTCCGCATCTTTATCGGGGCTGCCCGGCCCGCAACCACAGGACACAGCCTTATTCACGCTCGAAACTTGGGACGGAAGCGACCCGGACAGGCTGTTCACTCAAGTGCACGCGCTGTCTTCTGCTGCCTTCGCAAGCAACCCGTTCTACAAACACATAGACCTTGCGGATTTCCTCGCGATGTATCGCCCTGTCGTTCCGTTACTAAAAGCGGAGCTGATCCTTTTTGCCCGCGACAGCACAGGCGCGCTGGTTGGTTTCCTGTTTGGCATTCCGAATTACGCCGAGGGACCAGCGCCCAAATCCGTCATTCTTAAAACCTACGCGTCCTCGCAAAAAGGCGCCGGTCACTGGCTGTCCTATCAGTTCTACGTCAACGCCAAGGCATTGGGTTTCCAGACTGTCATCCACGCCCTGATGCATGACGACAACCTGTCGGCGGTTAGATCAGGCCTGAACGGTGCGGACGTATTCCGCCGCTACGCGTTGATGGGCCGGACCTTGTGACAACCCTCACCGCAGCATTTGCGCAGGCCGCGATTGATTATCGCAACCGCACCGCCCTGATTGATGGCAACGGGTCATCCTACCGGTTTCGCGAGGTGAAGGAACTGGCCGACGCCTATGCAGCGGGCTGGCACGCCAAAGGTGTGCGCGCCGGGGACCGCGTGTTGATCGCCATGGGCATCGGGGTAGAGCTTTACGCCTCGCTTGCCGCACTCTGGTCTCTGGGAGCGGCTGTCGTGCTGCCCGAACCCGCAATGGGCCTTGCAGGCCTCAAAACAGCGATTACAGCCACTCAACCACAGTTCTTCTGTGCCACCGGCCCCTACAGGTGCATCAAGATGCTGCTGCCCCGCCTGTGGCGCATAAAACTACTGACACCAAAACCGCGCCGTACAGCCCCGCCTCCCCGTCCCGCGGTGGACCCTGACAGTGTCGCCCTCATTTCCTTTACCTCCGGCACCACAGGCATACCCAAGGCAATTCCGCGCACACATGCGTTCCTGATGGCGCAGTGGCAGGCCGTCGCGCCGCTTCTACATAGTGACGTCGAAGAGATCGACCTTGTGACCTTCCCTGTCTTCGTTCTGATCAATCTGGCCGAAGGGCGCACATCCGTGCTGCCCAACTGGAAAATGTCCCGACTTGCGGTGCTAGAGCCTTCCTCCCTTGTCTCGTGGATATCTGCCAACGGCTGCACCCGTGCGTTACTGCCACCCTCGCTTTGCGAAAAGCTGGTTACTGCGCGGGATACCGGATCACTCAGACAAATTCTCACGGGCGGCGGGCCTGTCTTTCCCGACATTGTCCAGAACCTGCGCCGTATCAATAAAGATATAAATATAACAACCGTTTACGGCTCAACCGAGGCCGAGCCAATCGCACATGCCCACACCACCAGACACGGTTACGGCCTGTTCGTAGGGCATCCTGTTGACGCGGTGCGCCTGCGGATAGTCGACACCGAAATTCAGGTGTCCGGCAATCATGTAAACACCGGCTACCTTGACCCTACCCGCGACAGCGAAACCAAAATCTACGATGGCAACACCATATGGCACCGCACAGGCGATGCTGGGCACCTTGATGAACAGGGACAGCTTTGGCTGCTGGGACGTGTCGGGGATCAAGTGATCACCGACAAAGGTGTGCAATACCCCTTCGCCGTAGAAACCGCTGCGCGCATGTGGCCCGGTGTGGTCCGCGTGGCTCTGACCACCCGTCACCAGCGCCCCCTGCTGGCCATCGAAGGTGACGTCACACAGATCAGCACCTGGCGCACCCGCGCGGCGGAATTTGGCATCAAAGACGTGGCACACATCCCGACACTCCCGCTTGATAAGCGCCATCACTCCAAGGTGGACAAAAAGGCGCTGGACGTCATGCTGGCCTAGCACGCAAAGCCTGATAGGCCGTTATGGCGGCGCGCGCGGATCGTTGAATGAAATGGAAACTAAGTGAACGTACTGCTAATTTCTTAACGCTTCGCTGAACTTGATCAAGAAATCCCCATGACAAATCAAAGACCTAGCCGGTGTCCACGAAGGGTTTGTCCGGGGCCGATCTATATATA
>CANMZB010000041.1 GCA_947502265.1 uncultured Sulfitobacter sp. | reverse complement strand
TTGCGCGTCAGCCCACTGGTCAGCGCGATACGCACCGCATCTTGCCGGAATTCGTCCGTCCGTTTCAGTCCCATAGTCAATCTCCTTTGTTGCAGCAAATGCTACCAAAGGAGCGGCATCAAACCGCAACAGGTCCAGTTTGAACTTTTGTCGTTTAGGCTTGTCGCCCTTCATATCTGGCAATCGAGATATGCCATGCCGTTGCAAACAGCGATGCAACGTAGAACGCGTCAAATGTGGGACCGTTGGCTGCAAAGCGTAAAGACAATCATCCAGCGGCAGCAACGTATGACGCCGGAAAGCTACGCCCATCGCTTCCTCATCGGCACTCAGAACTGCGGAACTGGGTTCAGTCGGACCGGCCTTGCGATCTTCCAAAGTCTCGCGCTTGCGCCGTTTGGCAGCCGTTTTGACATTGATCCCAAGTTCCCGGCTCAACGCCGCGTTCGTAACTTGCCCTTTTGGGGACATTGTTACGCAATACCCTGTCAAGCAGTGGATCGCTGTATTGCTGCTCTGACGGCGTGCTTGGTCGTGGCGCAGCCATGACGAACTTGTCCCACTCCCGGGATTATGCTGCGCATAACCCTGCCGTGCAGTGCATAATGCTTCCTTCCATTCCAAAGAATGGATCGCACCATCAAACCATGGGATCAAACACCTAGCAGCATATTTGTAACTAAGATTATTCAAGTGTCCCCTATATGTGTTGCGTCTCGCCTACAAATCTAAATTGCGCCCGAATCTGGACGCTCCGTGATCTTGTCGTAGTAGCAAACGGCGATCAGGATAGATCAAACACGTACGTCCCCTTCGGTTGTGGACCGGCCCTCCGTTGCGCTTTGCACCGATGCCTGCAGTGCGGATGGGGTGGATGGCTCCTGCATCACCCGGCGTCGCAATGCGCCATAGTGCAGTTGTCGCAAACTGCTTATGAGAGGAGCCACCCAATGCAAGTTACAACAATCGGTTTAGACTTGGCCAAGAATGTTTTTCAGGCCCACGGGATCGATGACCATGGCGAGGTTGCATTCAACCGCGCCCTGAGACGCGCGCAGGTCTTGGCATTCTTTGAACGTCTTGAGCCATGTCTGACCGGTATTGAAGCCTGTGGAACGAGCCACCACTGGGCACGTGAACTGATCAAGTTGAGCCATAACGTCAAACTGATCCCACCAGCTTACGTGAAGCCATATGTCAAACGTGGCAAATCAGATGCCGTTGATGCAGCAGCCATTTGTGAGGCGGTCACCCGGCCAACAATGCGGTTTGTTGAAGTGAAGACACCAGAACAACAAGCGATACTCGCAGTTCATCGGACCCGTGATCTTATCGTCCGGCAGCGGACTCAAACGATCAATATGCTGCGGGCACAGCTGGCAGAGTTTGGTGTCGTATTGCCTCATGGAGTTTATCACCCGCTGCGATTTGCCAAGGACTGCGTGGATGGGGAACAACCGAACCTGCCAAAGGACGCCCAAGAGGTCGTCTTCGATCTTTGCGATCAACTGCTGTTCTTGCATGCGAAAATATTGCGCCATTCGCGGCACATGACGCAGATTGCCAAGTGTGAAAAACGCGTTGCACTGTTGCGGACGATACCGGGCGTAGGGCCGATTACAGCGTCAGCAATTGTTGCGACGGTCGGCAGTGGTGAGCAATTCAACAATGGCCGAGAGTTTGCCGCTTGGCTGGGACTGACGCCGCTCAACAAATCAAGCGGTGGAAAGGAACGCCTGGGCCACATCTCTAAGATGGGAGATCAATACATACGCCGTTTATTGGTCCTGGGCATGACGTCCCGTATTCGGTCTATCAGGTTGGAGCCGGAGAAATTCGATCCGTGGTTCGCTGACATCCTATCGCGCAAGCCAAGCAGAGTGGCCGCGGTTGCTATGGCTAACAAAACTGCGCGCATGATCTGGGCCGTACTTATCCGAAATGAACCATACAAAGTGAAAGCCGCTTGAACTTAATAAAATAGAAACAAGAGATTGCAAGACCAATGAAGTGATGGAACTTTGTCAGCCCTAAAACCAAGACGCCCCGAGCTTTGTCCTGAACGCTTGCTGTTCGATGTGCGGAATGGGACTTGGTTGGTGGAAACCATCAGGGCCTGCGGCCATGTGCGTCGCGCTAACAGGCCGAACACAAGACTGCTTCTGACAAAACGACCGGCACAAAATAGGACTTGCAAAAAGGGAGCCATCCACACAGGACAAAGCCGCCTTGTGCAGTCGCGATTATTGCTGAGGCAGCATTTCCCCGCACTTGCAGCAGGGTTATCGTTGCGATGCAGCGCACATCTCCGAAGCAGCCATTGAAACCCGAGACCAAGTGCCAAATCCAAACCGCCCTTTCGCTGCGCGCGGGTGCAACCAACGGGTCGCGGACTTTTCCGGCATTCGTTGTAAGTAAGTCAATGTCGGTTTTTGGCTAACTGTTCAACAAACAGTCCGGCCTGTGCGAAAACTCAGAGTTTGGCAGCTTTTAGAGTTTTCAAGGCATCCAATGTTTTCACTCAGTCTGGGTCGTTCCTGGAAGGTCTTAGGTTCCGGAATTTTTACTCTGTCCAATTTGCATTATAGACTAAATCTATCGTCATTATAGCACAGTTTTTTGAGCAGAAAGAATGAACCGGCTATATACTCGGGTGCGCAAATTATTGCGTAGGCCGCTCGTGCGCCGCTGGGCGCGAGCGATTGGCACATGCAATATTTGACGGGCAACACTAAATCCCGCTGTCTCCAGCATGAGGTTTAGCTGTTGAAATGTCAGCCCCTCACCAAATGGCAGGCGGCGCATGATGTCGCCTTGCAAACTGCCCATTGCGGCATCGTAGCTAAGGTCCGGTGACTGCTTTTCCCAAAGATGTAGTAACTGCGCGGCCCACCTACCAGATGGGTTAGGTTTGGCCCAGTCCCCATCATATATCAAAAGCCGCCCGCCGGGCCTTAATATGCGGAACCAATCACCGAATGCTGCTGCGGGGTCCGTCAGGGTCCAGACCAGATGACGGCACAGGACCGCATCATATCTGCCATCCGGTTCCATGGTCTGCCCTGCATCGGCATGCAAAAATCGCCGGCGTGGTTTGCCCGCATGTTTGGCCTTTGCCACTGTAAGCATTGCTTCGGAAAATCCAGCGCCGTTACATCGTGCCCCAGACCATGCACCAGTTGTGTGATCTCACCCGTTCCATAGGCAAGTTCCAGCACCTCCTGAGGCGGGGGACCGAGATGATCGCGCAGCGGCTGAGCCCATGCAGCAGCCTCCTGCGCGGTTGACATGCCGTGGCCAAAGGACTGATCAAAGGTTGCCGACCGACGCGACCAGTATTCGCGAATACCTTCCTGCAAATCATGGCTGGAAGTCATTTTGGATTTTCCGCCATGATAGATTTAAACCGATCAAGGGCCCGTTTGGGTAAATCGTCAGGAAATGTGATCTCCGCGTCTTTGCCGACCTCAATCAACATCACCATACCCATGGAAAAATGCGGGCTGCATTTTATGCCGTAGGTGCCCGGCACAGTCAGGGTTGTGGTGAAATCTTCGTTGATCTTGCTTTTGAACGGCGCGGCACCTTGGGGGATCATGCCCTCGATGGTGGCGGCGTTGTGGCCGGGCTGTTCGGGGATAAAACGAACCTGATCGCCCGGTGCAATTTGCAGGAAATCAGGTTCGTAAATCATTGGGCCGCGATCATTTCGGCTGAACATTCGTACCTCATGAAGCTCGGCAAGCGCGGGAGTTGCACCCAGAAGGATCAAGGCAAAAAGGAAAGGTCTCATGGATTACTCCTCAAGACAGTGAAAACGGAACAGGGTGGCGTTGTCGGCTGGGTCACGCAGTGTGGTTGCACGGACGCGAAATATTGTGGCAAGGCGTTCGGGTGTCAGCACCTCGTCAGGAGGGCCGCAGGCGATAAGGTGCCCGCTTTCCATCACGCCCAGCCTGTCGCAATTCATCGCTTGGTTCAGATCATGCAGCGCCATGATCACAGTGACCGGCAAACGGCTGATCAGTCTCAGCAGGGCAAGCTGATGATGAATGTCCAGATGGTTCGTCGGCTCGTCCAGCAGCAAAAGACGGGGGCGTTGCGCAAGAGCGCGTGCAATCTGCACCCGTTGACGTTCGCCGCCCGATAGCGTTGCCCAGCTCTGCGCCATGCGCTCGGCCATCCCGACAGCATCCAGCGCATCGCGCACGATTTCGGTATCAGACGCGCCAAACGGTGCAAAGGCCGAAAGCCACGGTGTGCGACCCAGCTCTACAACATCGTGCACGCTGAGCGCATCCGATGTCTCAACCTGCTGTTCCACAAAGGCTATGCGTCGGGCCACTTCCTGACGGGGCAATTTCGCCAGCAGGTCATTATTCAGCATGACCGAGCCTTTCGCACGCGGGACCAATCCAGCCATCAAGCGGAGCAACGTAGACTTGCCTGAGCCGTTCGGTCCAATCAGGCCAAAAGTTTCACCGGGTGGGATATCGACGGTTACGTCAGATACAATCTGCCGAGCGCCTGCTGCCCAGCCAAGGGAGGTCGCCGAAAGCCTCATAGACGCCTCCGGTTGTGAATAAGGATCAGCGCAAAACCGGGTGCACCAACAAGCGCTGTTACCACACCAATCGGGATCACCTGTCCTGGGATCAACATGCGCGAAACAACATCGGCTGCAATTAGAAATATCGCCCCTGCCAGCGCCGAAGCAGGGATCAGTCGCGCATGGCGAGGGCCCACGACAAAACGCATTGCATGGGGAATAACCAGCCCGACAAACCCGATGGAGCCAACAAGGCTGACCATAGTTGCTGTCATCAGCGTGGCCATGCCGATCAGCATCACCTGCACCCGCCGAACGGAAACCCCGAGTGATGCAGCGGCACTCGCACCAAAGGAGAACGCGTCCATGGAGCGCACAAACAAAAGGCAGACCAAAAGACCCAATCCAGCCATAGGCACCGCTAGCCAGACATCGGGCCAGCGCACCCCTGAGAGATTACCCAACAGCCAGAACATGATGCCGCGCGCCTGTTCCGCATTAGCCGATTTGGCAATGAGAAAAGATGTTATAGCATTGAATAACTGTGATCCGGCGACCCCCGCCAGCACCAGTTGGGCCGAGCCGCCCCCAGCTGCACGGGCCAGTGCAGCCACCAGCACAAACGCCAAGACAGCCCCTGCGAATGCACCGCCCGAAATACCGATCATTCCACCGCCCAGTCCAAGGATCGTTACCGCGACCGCCCCGGTAGAGGCCCCCGCAGATACGCCCAAAAGGTAGGGGTCTGCCAGCGCATTGCGCACCAAGGCCTGCAAAACCACCCCCGACAGCGCCAGCCCCGCGCCACAAGCCGCCGCAACCAAAGTGCGCGGCAAACGGTAGCTCCAGATAATGCCCGCGTCGATTAGGTCGACGTCATATCCGGCGCCCCACAGGTTGTTGGCAGCCACTTCGGCCACCATCGAAAGCGGCAACGGTGTTTCACCGATGGTAACCCCGGCAAGGATTGCCACCAAAAGGACAATGGCCCCCGGCACACCCCACAGCGCCACTGGACGCAGCAACGCGCCCAGTACAGTTTTGCGCGGCATCACGCCAGAGGCCACCGGATTGCTCACTTCATTTGATACGCTTGCAGCGCCTTGGCCAACGTCTCTAACGCATCCACATTGCGGATCGAGGGATCCATGGAATGCCCATCAATAATGACAATCCGGTCATTCTTGACAGCGTCCATCTGACTGGTCACTGGATCTGACTTCAAAAATTCCAGCTTCTTTTCCACATCGTCCGCGGGGAAACGGCGGCGTTCCATCCGGGCCAGCACAATAATGGAGGGATTGGCACGCGCGATGCTTTCCCAGCTGACGGTCGGCCATTCCTCATCGCTTTCCACAACATTTCGCAAACCCAGCTTTTCCATCATGTAACCGGGCGCACCTTTGGCACCGGCAACATAGGGGTCGATATCCATTTCTGCCGATGAAAACCAAAAGACCGCCGACGCATCGGTCACGTCCAACGCTTTGGCCTTTTCAATCGCCGCCGCTTCGCGCGCCTTCAGGTCTGAGACCAGCGCCTCGCCTTTCTCAGTCACATTGAATATTTGCGACAGCTCGGTCACACCAGCATGGACACTTTCCATCTCGAACAATGTGGACCGCGTGCCATCGGATCCCGTGGTGTTGTCTTTGCCCCAGCAATCGGCAGGTAGAACATATGTCGGGATGCCAACATCGGCGAATTGCTCACGCGTAGCGACGATCCCTTGGGGGCCAATGTGCCATTCATACTGCACTGTCACCAGAGCGGGCCGCTTCGCCACAACGGATTCAAAACTGGGGTCATTGTCTGCCAACTGCTCAACGCCCGCGTTCAGATCGGCAAATTCTGGCAGCACGCTGGTAAACCAGACAGCTGTGCCCAGTACTTTGTCGCCAAGACCCAGCGAATACAAAATCTCGGTCCCCGCTTGACCGACCGAAACCACGCCTTCCGGCGCTTGGTCAAACGTTACATCAACTCCGCAATTGCTCAGACTCAGGGGATAGGTGGTGTCGGAATGTGCAGGCAGCGCGAACGCCACCGCACTTAAAAGGGCCGCTGTCAGAGTATTGGTATTCATAATCTCTCTCCGGGGGGTAAAGCGTCCGAAGAGGGCAAGGAGAAGGCCGATCCAGCAAAAATTCTGGTGCATGTCCATGGGCTGAAACGCGTTATGCCGCGGGTGCTGGCTGGTGCAATAGCCGAAAGGCTCTGCTGGACAAGTTTCATGGGATACCTCCCCGGACAACCCCGCCCGGAACGCGTTTCAGTTGCTTGTCGGCAGGTCTCCTGACTAACGGGTCATCAAGATTTGTGGCCTTCCCATGGTTTGCACCACAGTGACGTAATCACAAATCCCTCGCTGTCTACAGTTGCGGGGGCAGTTCCGGTTCGCCCAATAGATTGAACTCCGGATTCCCTTTGAATTCCTTGCGGAAACCGACAGCCGTAATCCTAGGGTATTACTCTGGAGACGCAAGCCCGAAGGTTTCTGAGTATGTTACAAAAATCCAGTTTACCCAATTCAATCGCTGAATCCCTCGCGAAGGCTTTGTCGCACAAATCGGGTGAAGGGATTCACTGTATGAATCCAGCGTGATAGCTTGAGGCATGAGCGGTTGGGCCCCTACGAAGTACAAGACCACAAATTGGTCGTCTTTCAATGACAGTTTGAAGCGGCGCGGATCGTTGTCAATCTGGTTTGATCCAGGGATGGAAGCCGACCAGCGCCGGAGCAATTGCTCGCAACGATGCGGTCAATGCGCAACGATATCTGGATCGCACCTTGTGGCAACGGTGGAGACGCTACCACCGCCGAAGCCGCGTCGAAACAAAAACTCTCAGGATCATGCTACGCATAACCCTGCCGTTCAGTGGATGCATTGTATAAAATTACTCGGCCAATCGTTGATGGCGAGGAACTTCGATCGCCAGGTCGCGGAGATCCAAATCCGGATTGCTGTCCTCAACCGCTACACAGCTCTTGGCATACCGATAACGGAGCCTGTAGCTTGAGTCCGCCTGGGGGAAGGGGAAGATTGCCCTTCCCCCGATTTATGCAACAAAGCCCAACGTAAGAGGTTTAGAGCATCGATGTTGAACGTTTTCGCGATTTTCACATAAAAGTCGACAGAAACCTCGATTCCAGTGATCGCCATATCCCGAACAGACTTACGGTCAGGGTCATCCTTGCTGACCAATTTCTTGGAGTACGGGATAATTTCGTGCGGATCGGGCTATTGAATTCGAAGAATGAATTTCGAGCCCCTGTAATGTGATTTACGGTCGAGCCCTGACACGAATACACTCGAGGAGGACCCGACATTTTTGAGGATACTCACAGCAGTTCTTTGGACGTTCACTGCCTGATGCTCATTCGGCGTATCAAGCTGGATCTCAATCCAGTCCAAGATGGCGCGACAACGATATTTGTTGAGGTCGATAATTGGTTTTTGGAATTTGCCGTTCCCGCAATATGAGTTGAGGAATTCCACCCTTCGCTGGCGCATAGTCGTTTACCGTGTAGGGGATGCTTGGTGGGTCCAGCAGGGCTGGCCATGTTGGCTTATGATCGAACAGCAGTGGAACTTCAAATATCTTCATATCTCACTCCACGCTGACGCACATCAAACCAGTTTGCTGAAATCGCGCTCACCGACAACCTCCTACAAAAACGACTTTAGTTCAGTGTGCAAGTCGTTGCGTTTCCTGGACAACGTCAAAATCTGAAGGCCCAGAAAGACCCTACCTAAGCCCGCAATTGTCCCGTACATTATCGCTGATTTTCAGACCAGCAGAAAGGGAACGTCCCTCCCTTCGAGGAATGTCTCCTGTCCAGCAAGTTCAACCGGTATTCGAAGTCCTAGAGGGTCAGCCAACCCCATAGGCAGCACTGCAGGCAGCAAAATCCATATTGGGCACTCATCCTTGTAGAGGCAACAAAATAGACCGAAAACCTGACGAGCCTTCAGGGGCCCTGAGAGCCCCATTGAAGCGCAAGTTGCGCGTGCCTCATCCTGCCGACCATGAGGGCGCATAGCCGCCTGCCCCGGCACTTCGCAACGGATAATTTTGAAATTACTATCACTACGTGTCGTCAACACAAACAGTCAGGATACATACAAATGACACTCATCCAGCAACTGCCCCAACCACCACGCCAAACCGCCGCGAGGCACAGGGCAAGCGCTAGATTTCAAGACAGCCAATATCAGCGAGGGGTCGAGTCCGGCTGAGGGCGGAATCGACCCCAAATGCACCGTTCCGGCAAGAGATATCCAACAAGGTTCTCAGCTTCCAGAAATCGCAGTTAGGCGGCTGAAAAAGGATGATGATGGAGGTAATACTATTGCGAAGATTATATGCAATATAGCCGCACCCTGGCGACAGCCAACTCGGCCCGGAACTCTCGCCCAATGGCAAGGATCCCTATCCGTCTAAGCTTTGCGGGATCGAAAGTGGCATCGGTTCTGTAGGCCGTAACGACGTCAAATGGCACTTGGAACGTTTGCCATTGCCCGGTCGTCGAAAGTGTTGAGCGGAAAGACTGCCAAGGATGGGTCAACTGATCTGTGCGAAGACGAATATCATAACACTCTCCATTGCCCCAGATTTCCAACTCTATCCCATGCCAATTACTTGCGTCGAAACCGGTCCCATCCGGGAGCAGATCGAAAGCAATCTGGATAAAACCACCATTATTGTCGAGTGATACATCACCGCGCAAAACAGTAGCATCGCGACCATGGAATACTTCCCGCGACATGATACCGTTTGACTTACCGCCCATGACCTCGTCGGCGACGAATTTCCAGTCTGGATGAAGTTCCATCTTCCCGTTTCCCCTTAGTTTCGCGGTTGGTGAGATAAAGTCATCAGGATACGTCTCCTACAGTTCCGCAACCATTTCCGCCCCGGCAACTGTCCCTGTAGACATGGTGCAACGAAATTGGTTTCCTCTCGGGTTATGCCAAAGCACGCGCAATCAGCACGCCTGCCCAGGCCGAAATGCCGGTCAGGGCGCCCCCCCACAGCATATCTGTGGCGACTTGGTTCATCGACCAGTCGCGCAGGGTTGCATAATTGGTGAATTCATAGGTGCCATATGCCATCAGCCCCAGTAGCACACCTCCGATCAAAGCCGCCAAAGGATCGCCCTTTTGCAACGCCGGAACAGATACGAACCAGAGCACGCCAGCGACATATCCGAGATAGAACACTATCGCAGGCACGACACGGAACGGGTCGGCATAGAGATGGGCGATATGGCGGTCGAATACCGGCTTGATCAGCAAGCGCAAACCGATTGCATCAAGAACAAAAAAGATCACCGTGGTTGCAGCATAGAGAATAAGAATTTTCATTGGGCTGATCCTATCATGACGGCGCGGGCTGCACGTAGCGTGAGGACCACTGCGCCAATGGTCGCCAGACCGATCACCGACCAGTTCGCGCCGGAAATATTGGTGACAATCACGCCGATCAGCGCCCAGACAACGGCGGCAGGATAGCCCCATTCGTGCGGGCGCGCTGTTTGCACGGCAAGTGCCACCACCAGCACTCCAACGAGGCAGATAATCGCCGCAGACTGTTCTGACAGGACTGCATGGCCACCAAGGACAACACCGATTGCCACGCCGGTTGCTGCCGTCAGCCAGCCCGCATAGAGCGCCACCGGCCTTACCTGTAACCAAGGTTGGCTATGACCTGCGCGCAGCATTGCCATAATCGCAGTGGTGGCCATCACCACGATCATGATCGTGGCCCAAATCGGAGCGACGTTGGCGACGGCAATCCAGAACGTGCCGATAATCAAACTGACCGCGAGCGGCAGGCGCATGGCGCGCCAATCGGGATCATGTACCGCTTGCCACACCCCGTAGATCGCGCCAACGATCAACCAGAGATATATCAGCCCCCAGATTGAAAAGGCATAGCCCGCTGGCTGCACGGGTGGGTCAATCTGTGGGACAGGAAACTGGTCCGGGGTAAATCCGTTAAACCCGATTGTGGCCAGCGGAGAGAGCGCAAAAGTCAGCGTGGCAATCAGCACGACGATGGCAAGAAATCTGGAGGTCATAACAGTCCTTTCAGCGTACAAGACGGCGCGTTAATGACAGGGCGGCCCAGTAGGGCAAGGCGCTCAACAGCTTGAGGCCATAGGTTAAGCGGCGCGGAAAATGCACCTCGAAACGGCGGGAATTCAACCCATGGATGATCGCGCGGGCGGCTGTTTCAGGCATCACCATCGCAGGCATGTTGAAATCGTTAGTCTGGGTCATTTTTGTGTCGACAAAACCGGGGCAGATCAGCCGCACATCAACCCGCCCGGCCAACTCAGCACGCAGCGTTTCCGCCAGGTTTATGACCCCCGCCTTGGTTGCCGAATAGATCTGTCCCTGCGGCAGTCCGATATAGCCCGCGACAGATCCGCACAACGCCAATTGACCGCCCGCACGCAACAAGGGCGGTGCAATTTGCGCCACGTGAAAACTGCCAGTCAGGTTGACCGTGACGATCTTTGCTGCGCGATCCGGGTCCGCGTCCGCAATCTTTCCCGGATCGTAGAGCGCTGCCAGATGCACGATGCGGTCCAGCGGGCCGATCTTGGCAATCTTTTCGGCTGCCGCCCCGATGCTTTCTCGATTTGCAACGTCGAGCGGCAGTGCGATGTGTTCAGGGCCAAGGCTCTCCGTCAGCGCTGTCAGCTTATCAACCGACCGCGCTGATAGGATCACTCGCGCACCACGCCCAACCCATGCGCGCGCCAAGGCCGCACCGATTCCGTCGCTGGCACCGATAATCCAGATGGTTTCGGTTTCACGCATGGCTCAACTCCACCTGCACGACATCTGTCTGGCCAACTGCGAAACAGGCAGCAGAGGATTCAAGATAAAACTGCCAGTTTCGCAGGAATCCTTCGTCATGGCCCAGTTTGCGGATCCGGTTTGATTGGCTATTCAAACGCTCGGCCCAAATCATGCAGGTGCGGGCATAGTCGCGCCCGAAGGCATGGCTGCTCTGAACCTTCAGCCCCGCGTTTCCGGCCTGATTGGAGATCATCGCATCCGACAACAGCATGCCACCGGGAAACGTATAGTGTCGAATGTAGTCAGAGCTACGCCGGTAAATGTCAAAATTGGCGTCTGGCACCGTTATCGCCTGAACCATGGCAACTCCGCTTTCGGCCAACCGCGCCTTGAGCGTTGCAAAATAGGTGGGCCAATAGCGCTGACCAACGGCCTCAACCATTTCAATCGAAACAATGCTGTCGAACCGCCCCGCGCTTTTGCGATAATCCTGAAGCCGGATGTCAGCCCGTCCGTCCAGCAAAGCGTCGGCATACCCCTTTTGGCTGGGCGAGATGGTCAAACCGGTCACATGACGCCCGCTATCGGCGGCGCGGGCGGCGAACCCACCCCAACCACAACCGATCTCCAGCACACGTTCGTCGCCTTTCAGGCGGTCCAGAATGCGGTCATATTTACGGTCCTGACCGCGGGTCAGATCGTCATCACCCGTGGCAAATATTGCGGATGAATAGGTCATGCTCTCATCAAGCCAAAGTTGATAAAACTCGTTTCCAACGTCGTAATGCGCACGGATGTTTCGCGCAGCCCCTTTGAGCGAGTTGGCACGCGTCAGACGGTTTATCAGGCGGAACTGTAGGCCATTCCAGAAGTTCGCCGTGTCGTAGTCTGCGAAGAGATCAAGGTTAAGCAGGCCGACCGTCATCAGGTCTCTAATTGATGGTGTATCCCAAAGACCCGCGACATAGGTTTCGCCAAGCCCGATGTTGCCGCGTGCGGCGATGGCTTGAACCATTGCCCAATCGTTAATTTGGATCTCGGCAGCAGGTTCGCCGCGTCCAAAATCATGGAACCCGCCATCCGGATCACGCAACCGTAGGCTGCCAACCTGGATGCTCTCGCAAGTTTTCAGAAGTTTGCTTTTCAAGCGTTTGTCGAGAAACGACATCAGGTAATCTCCGAATTCGGGGGTTTGGGATGCGCGCGGTAGCGCGCACCTTTCAGCTTCAGGCGCAGGGCTTGCCAGTAAATCAACATGATCGTCCGCAGCGCGCCCAGAGGGCGGCGGATGCTGGCCTTGAGCAAGCCCACGTTCGTCATCGGAGTGCGTGGGCCGGACAGGGTGGCAATCACTCCCTCAGGGCCATTGCGATGCAGGATGCGGATGTTAATCCGCTCTGGCGATATGTCAAAGTTGAACTCATATCCGCCTGCGACGTCCTGAAATGGCGAGACATGCAGGGATTTAGGCGTTCGGATCCGGGTGTCTTTGGTGATTGGTACGAAATCCGGGGTGTGGCACAGATATGAATGACGATCTCCGAAAGGTGTCGAAACTTCGGCAATCACGGCGACAAGTGCCTGGTCCTCCATCACCAGCCAAAAGCTGACCGGATTGAAAACATAGCCCAGAAACCGAGGTTGGGTCAGCAAAAGAAGCTGTAGGTTCCGTTGGTCGAGTCCGTTTGCGGCCAGAACCTCGCGCGCCCAAGTGGGGCCGCGCCCTTTCTTGAGCGGGCCACCGTGATCGTGATCGTGAACGGCCATCAGATTGAAACGGTTGCGCAAAAACAAGAACGGACCGGTGGCATCCGCCTCGGGATCGATCAGGACATAATCCACGCCATAGCGGAAGCTGTGGCTGACCTTTCCCAGCCGCTTGTGCGTCGTGACGCCCGCAATATGTTCTGGCCGATGGCTCATGCGTATTGCCGCTTCATCAGCCGATCAATGCGCACAGCGCTGGCAAAGCCGTCTTCGTGAAATCCGTGCCGCAACCACGCCCCGGCGAACCATGTGTTGTTCTGCCCCTGAATTTGCGAAATCTGTTCCTGCGCAGCCAGCGCGCCCGCGTCAAACACTGGATGACGAAATGTCGTCTGGTCGTATATCAGATGCTCCGACACTGTTCGGGCGGGGTTGAGCGAGACAAACAGCGGATCATGTTCAGGAATGTTCTGGAGGCGGTTCATCCAGTAGGTCACGCCTATGGCAGTTTCAGGCCCGCTGGTGTCGGCATTGTAAACCCAGCTGGACCAGACAGCCTTGCGCTTCGGCATCATGGCGATGTCGCGATGCAAAACCATCAGATTATCCTGAAACCTGACCGCTGAAAGTGCTGCGCGCTCCTGCACTGTCGGTTGCGCGAGCAGGCGCAATGCCTGGTCGGCATGGCAGGCAAAGATGACATGATCGAACGGGGCGTCCTCCCCGCCGCTGCTGTTCACGATGCTCTGCGACCCGGTGCGTCGGACAGATTGCACAGGCGTTTGCGTGCGGATTGCGACGCCTCGTTCGCGCAGGTGATGCTCAAGCCGGTTCAGATACTGCATGCTGCCGCCGTCCACGGTCGACCACTGATGTTGCGCTGTCGCGCTTAGCAGGGCGTGGTTGCGGAAAAACCGAATGATGGCGCGGGCGGGGAAGTCGCGAATTCGCTCGGGAGGTGTTGACCAGATGGCCCCGCAAAGGGGCATCAGATAATACTCTTGAAACCAGCGGCCCAGCCGCATTTCATCCATCAATTCACCGATGGTGGCGTCGCCGCCCCGATCCAGCGCTTCAGCGCCAGCGTTGAAACGCTGAATGTCGCGTAACATGCGCACAAAGCCGGGGCGCAACATATTGCGCCTTTGCGCGGTCAAGGAACGTAAGCTGCGCAGGGCATATTCGATCTGCCCTTCGTTAACGGAAATGCCGAAACTCATATCGCTTTTGGCGACCGGCACATCCAGCTCCTGAAACATGCGGGTCAGATGGGGATAGTTGGCATAGTTGAAAACGATGAAGCCTGTATCGACCGGCTGATCCCCATTCAGACCAGCCATGACTGTGCGGGCATGTCCGCCGAGGCACGGTGCTGTTTCGAACAGGGTGACAGCGTGATTTGGGGCCATCAGGTAGGCGGCCGCAAGACCGGATATACCGCCACCAATGATGGCGATACGTTGTGGACAAATTGGGGCAGCGTCTAACGACATCTCTAATCCGTGTGCTATTACGATCATATTACGCACTGGCGAATGATTTGGATCAAAAATGATCCAAATTTCCTGCCCCTGCGTATAAGGGATATGTTTGCAGCAAGCCCTCAATTGGAACATACCTATAAGAACGGCCCGAAAATGCCGCTGTTCGAAGTCATGTCAAAAGACATGAACATGTTGAAAGACAGGAAAAAGGTGCCAGTTCCTCCAATCTCCGAAGTCTCAGAGCAAACTACGTGGATGCTGGCCGTTCGCGACCAGCGCGACCGTAAAGCTTTTGCGCGGCTTTACGATCATTTTGCGCCACGTCTGAAAGGGTTCGTCATGCGTTCCGGCATTCCTGCTGCACAGGCAGAGGAGGTAGTACAGGACGTCATGCTGACGATCTGGCACAAGGCGGAGCTGTTTGACCCCCACCGTGCACAGGTCTCTGCATGGATTTATCAAATCACGCGCAACAGGAACATCGATATGATCCGCAAGGAGCGCCGTCCGGTTCCTGACGAGCTAGGACAAGAAATTGGCACCGAGCCCGATGCGGGCCAAATCCTGGCGGTTGATCAGGAGGTCAAACAGTTAGTGCAGGCCCTTGAGGCGCTAAAACCCACCCAGCGGGACGCAATTGAAAAGACCTATCTGGGTGAGTTGACACATCAGGAACTCTGCACTCAAACAGGACTGCCACTTGGCACAATAAAATCAAGAATCAGGCTAGGTCTGGAGAAATTGCGATACGAATTGAAGGGGATGCGCTAAGATGTCCGCAATCACTCACCATGTTCCTGACTCATTGCTTGCAGCTTACGTGAGCGGCAACCTTGAGCATCATTTCGCGCTCGTGGTCGCTGCACATGTTTCTCTTTGCCTCGACTGCCGCGCGGCAATGGAGGCCCATCAAGCTCTTGGCGGGGCGGTTCTGGATACGGCAGATTGTGCTGAGGTGTCCGAAGCGCTGAGAGCAAGCATATTTGACCAACTCGACGCCCCCGTTGCGGCTACTCCGAATTTTGTCCGTTCAGGCATTTTCCCTAGTCCGGTTATGGAGGCGCTGAAAGGCACTCCCCCCCGTTGGAAACCGCTGGGCGGCGGGATCAAGCAGAGCATCCTTTCAGCAGACCGCGACGGCTCTTCCCGTCTGCTTTACATCCCATCGGGACGGGCAGTTCCCCAGCACAGCCACAACGGGCTGGAACTGACTCTCGTGCTTCAAGGTAGCTTTGGCGACGACGCCGGGCGCTTTGGCGTGGGCGATCTGGAGGTCGCTGACTCAGATGTAGACCACCAGCCAACCGCAGATCTCGACGCTGCATGTATTTGCCTAGCGGCGACGGATGCTCCGCTGAGGTTCAACTCGCTCGTGCCGCGCCTTTTGCAACCGCTGTTTCGGATTTGACGGTCTTTGCAAGTCTCTCCTCTGTAATCAGGACCACCTATGCCCAACAAGACCGAAATCACCGTCAATGACCGCATGCAGTCTGGATACCAATATGAATTGACGGCCCCGACCGGCGCACAGTTTGCCACCGGTTTCACGCCCTATCTTTCCCCAAAAAAGATGCTTGAAATGGGGGTATTTGAGGGGCGATACCTCAGTGATTGCGTGGATGAATTTCCGTCTGACTGGTTCGAGAGCGCAAAAATCAGCCGGAAACCGGACCCCGCCCTGAACTACTTCGGTATCAAGAGCCGCCAGCCATTAGCCGTATGGCGTCAAAAAGGCTGGATCTATGGGCCTGATCCGCGCGGATGGTTTCAATGGTATTGCCGATACTTTCTTGGCCGGCGGTTGGTCGATATAGACAAAATCCAGATCGCAAGGTGGCGCGGATTCGCAAGACATGCTGGCCAGATCCGGGCGAATTGTTATCCGGGTGATGTGTTTTGCAGGCCCCGACAGCGTCAGGCCCTCTTGCAATGGGCGCATGATCCGCTGATATGAAGTTATGCTAAAAAAACCAGAGCAGATACCAGCTGCATGGAACCATGAGCTTCATCGGACGCTTACTCGGGTGGTGCAATGATCCAACGTGCTCTTGTTATCGGCGGATCAGGAGGCATCGGGGCCGCCTTGGTCCACGTCCTGAAGCAGGGCGGGACTGATGTTACCAGCTTGTCTCGACGCGACGATGGGCTGGATGTGACAGATGATGCCTCAATCAGGCAGGCGTTCGCGCGGTTGCCGGAAAAGCACTTCGACCTGGTGCTCAACGCGACAGGCGGACTGGTGTTGAATGATGTTCCCCCGGAAAAGACACTCGGGGCAATTGATCCGGAAAACATGGCGGCCCATTTTTCGCTTAACGCCACAGCTGTGGCGTTGCTCATCAAACACGGAGCGGCCCATCTGGCACCGGGTCGGTCGGTTTTTGCATCTCTTTCTGCGCGACTGGCATCTATCGGTGACAACCGGTTGGGGGGCTGGATCAGCTACCGCGCAGCCAAAGCGGCGCAAAACCAGATCATCCATACTGCCGCAATCGAACTTGCGCGCACCCATCCAGGTTCTATCTTGGTAGCATTGCACCCCGGCACGGTAGAGACACCTCTCACTGCGCCATTTCGTGCCGCTTCGCAAACAGACACTCCCACGACAGCAGCGACCCGGTTGCTGAGCGTGATCAACGGGCTCGAAATAAGTGATAGCGGTGGCTTTATTGACCAGCATGGGCAAACCGTGCGTTGGTAAAAGCAGGGATGTTTCATTCATGTTGTGACGCCACACTGCACTCCGGACAAAATCCTGCCTTTGACCGTGAATACGCACGCCGGTTAAGCCTATATGAGCAGACCGGTTTTCTTAGCAATATCAGTGATCTGAACCGCCCCGAGTTTGTCGGAAACCATCAAATTTAGTAGGGTCAGGACCCATTAATTGATTGAGGTTGTCGCGTTGTCATGATGCACGATCCCCAGTTTCGGGGGATAACATGAGCAATTTGGACTGGCTTACTGAGGCGCAGATGGAGCGTTTGCGGCCTTACTTTCCAAAGAGCCGAGGTCGTGCTCGCGTTGATGACAGGCGTGTTTTGAGTGGCATTATATTCATTAACCGCAATGGCTTAAGGTGGTGTGATGCACCAGCGGAGTATGGCCCGCCAAAGACGTTGTATAATCGCTGGAAGCGTTGGAGTGAAATGGGCGTGTTTGCCCGGATCATGACGGGACTGGCTGAGCTGGCTCCTGATAACCAAACTCTCTCGATTGATGCCACCTCCCTCAAAGCACAGTGGACAAGCGCCGATACAAACGCCGCAACCGCATCGAAAGGATGTTCGGCAGGCTCAAAGACTGGCGACGTGTCTCAACCCGGTATGACCGATGCCCAAAGGTCTTCCTGTCAGCAATCGCTCTCGCCGCAACAGTAATATTCTGGTTATGAGTCCTGACCCTAAGCCAATGGCACGATACTCCACTTTGGGAAAATCGAAGCGAATCCGCCAAGAAAGGGTATGCACCGATCAAGTATGGGTCGCAGGCAGACAAGATTGCGTACCAGCGAGCTTTGGAGCTGTTCGAAGCGGCAGATGCCGCTGAACGCATGGCCCGTACCGCCGTTGCAACCACCAATTCAGCAAATGGTCAGACGGTTGAGCGTGTAGTGAAAAAGAAGGACCTTGGATTCCCGTCAGCAGCAGCTCTTCAGGACTACATTATGGAACTAATGGATTCACAGGAGTATTTCTGCGAATTAACAAACCTTCCGCTGGACCTGGATGAGGTCAACGGCGATCCTGCGATGTTCGCTTTTTTGGATCGTATCGACAGTAGTGGGCATTATGCACCAGGCAACCTTCAGGTTGTCTGCCGTTTCGCAAACTTCTGGAAAGGTGCCTCTGATAACGTGGAATTTCGACGCTTGATCGAAGCTCTACGGTCATCTGTAAGCATTTAGTTGGAGCGTGACTGCGCGAATGTCCGCACTGCGAACTGCGACCGCAGCATTTCTACCGCTCGGTGAATGGCTGGTTAGGGCCGTGTCATGTTCATCAGACGAATGAGGCAGCTTCGATGTGCGCCGCGCCGCCACCGATCGGCTCTGGGCCCTCTGTGCTCAGAGTAGTCCCAGCGCTACGCCCCCCAGCGCCATCAGCACCACGATGATCCAGGGCGGAACCTTCCAGACCGTGAGAAGGATGAAGCCTGCCAAGCCGAGCGCGAAATCAAAGGGCGTGAGAATGGCACTCGTCCAAACCGGATCATAGAGCGCCGCCCCGAGAATCCCTACGACCGCGGCATTTGCACCGCGCATCGCAGCCTGTGCGACAGGACGCGACCGAAAGGCGTCCCAGAAGGGCAGCGCGCCAACCAGCAGCAGAAAGCCCGGCAGGAAGATCGCGACAAGTGCGATGGTTGCCCCTATGAGACCGTTCGGCAGCGTCCCCATGACCGCGCCGAGATAGGCAGCAAAGGTGAATAGCGGCCCCGGCATAGCCTGCGCCATGCCGTAACCGGACAGGAAGGCATCATTGCTGACCGCGCCGGACGTTACGACCTCGGCCTGCAATAGCGGTAGCACGACATGGCCGCCGCCGAACACGAGCGAGCCTGCCCGGTAGAAGGAGTCAAACAGGACCATGCCCTGTGACATACCGGCGGCAAAAGGTAACAGGAGCAAAAGCAGTGCAAACAGAACGAGTGATATCGTTCCCACCCATTTCGATACGGGGAATTTCAGATGTCCGACCGCGGGACCTAGAGGGGCGCGGCAGAGCCAGAGGCCAGCGAGACCCCCGACGAGGATAGCGGAAATCTGGCCAACCGAACCGGCCATAAAAATTACGATCAGCACAGCGGCAAGGGCGATGCTCGCGCGTTCGCGGTCGGGCGTTAAGGTGCGCGCCATCCCCCAGACGGCCTGTGCCACAACCGCTACGGCCACCACCTTGAGGCCATGGATCAGCCCCGCACCTACCGGTCCCTCGAATGCGGTAGCACCATAGGCGAGCAGCACCAAAAGCAGGGCGGATGGAAGGGTGAACGCAGCCCAGGCGGCCAAAGCACCAAGAGGACCGCCACGCATCAGGCCAAGCGCAAACCCGACTTGGCTACTCGCCGGGCCTGGAAGAAACTGGCAGAGGGCGACAAGATCGGCATAACCTGCCTCATTGATCCATTTTCGGCGGATGACCAACTCGTCCCGAAAATATCCCAGATGCGCGATGGGTCCGCCGAATGAGGTCAGACCGAGCTTCAGGAAGGCACTAAAAACCTCGCCGACTGTTCCTTGAGGCGTCGGTTTTTCAGCCTCTCTCGTTTTTTTGTCCGACTTCATAAAACTTCTTCCAGCTTCTATCCGGCGCGGGTGCCTCAATGTCGTAAGTTGTTGACCTGTTCAATCAGGATATTTTAGCCTTAGCTACCTCATTGACAATGCAAGAGTAATGATGGTTTTGTCCGGTTCAGCAGGTATCCGATCGTGAAAAACTCTGCAATTGTCATGAATTGCAGCAATGCGATAGCTGCAGCGCAGCATCAGATGGATCCGTTAACGGCTGCTTCTCTAATTGGGTGTTTGGGTCAAGCTCTTTTTCCTTTTTAGCTTCGGGTCATTGTCACTCATCCGGGTCACGC
>CANMZB010000040.1 GCA_947502265.1 uncultured Sulfitobacter sp. | reverse complement strand
CACAGGCGAATATAGGTGGAAATATCAGGCTGCAGCCGCCTTATGATACGATCCTGCCCCCTACCGGAATCCACCCCATAAACCGGAACGATCTCGGGCATGTAATGCGCAAGCTGCGCGCGACATTCACGCGCCGATGGTCCGCGATCACCGCCACGGGCGACAAACCACGCTTCATAGGAGGGCCACGACCGCCGCCAACGGGCGGTCCATTTCGGTCCGGGTGTGGGCTCGTTCACGGCATCGAATGTCAGTGTCAGATTTGTCATGTCAGTTGCTTTCAGATGCGGTGTCGAAAAAGAAGCGGACCATTTCCGCGCTGGCGTCCGGCCCTGCGGGATCGGTGTAAGATCCGGCGGGCTGCCCGCCGGACCACGCATGCCCCAGCCCCTCGATGCGCCAATGCTCAAGCAGGGGGTGCCCCTCAGCCGTTGTTGTGGTTTCCCGATTTACGCGACGACCGGCCACCGTGGTTTGATGATCGGAAACGGTGGTCTGTTTTGGACCCGCGTCGCGCATATCGCGCGCGATGCGATCCCCGTTTGACGGGTGAACCGTCGTGTCGGCGGTTCCGTGAAACACAATTGCCGGAAGGGAGCCCGCCCCCGCACAGGACGGTTTATCCACGCCACTCCCTGCCATCGCCGCAAAGGCGCCTGGCACATCTGTTGCGGCCCTATAAGGCAGGCCGGAATGCACGCCAACCGCGGCAAAAACATCACGATAGGTTTCGCCAAGGATCACGGCCATCGCCGCACCTGCGGACAGCCCCGCCACAAATACCCGCCCTGATGGAACATCGAAATCCGCCATCGCTTTTTGGGCCAACCCTGCAAGGATTGCCGGCTCGCCACGCGCGCGCATCTGATCGCCCCGGCGAAACCAGTTCCAGCAAGACTGTGCATTCTCGCCCCGCATTTGATGCGGATAGACCACAATGAAGCGATGGATTTCTGCAAGCGCGTTCATCCCCGTCCCTGCGGCGAAATCCTCGGGCGTTTGCGTACATCCGTGCAACATGACGACAAGCCCCGTCACCCCCTCGGCGGCGGTAGAGGGAACATAGGTACGGTAGCCCCGCGTTCCCTGCGTACAGGAATACGATTGGCGCAAAAACTCCGCCCCCTCGGGCACCTGCACCTCAGGCGCAAGCGCCCCGTGCTGCCCCGGATTAAGACGCCTCAGCAGTTGGTTCATGTCCGCCAGCGGCGATGGCAAATCCACCGAAGGTCCGCCCGGCATCAAGCCATGTTGGGCCAGCGTACGGGTTACAAGATCGTTGGCAGCAGCGAGGCGCGCAGCGCGTGCATCATCTGTCGCCGGGCGCAGTGCGCCGACGTTAAACTTCATAATCGTTACTCCTTAGCGGGCACAAAGGCCCTTATTTAATACGCTCGGCGAGCGCCTTTTTGATCTCCGGCGGGGCCTGCAAAGCCCCCAGAACGGTAATCGAACCGATGGTAGCAAGGGCCAGTTCCGGCGTGACATCCTGATCAATTCGGGCAAGGCCGACGACCTTGACGTGCAGCACCTCTCCGGCATCGCGCAGCGCTTCCAGATCCGCGCGGCTGTAATCGCGCAGGCCCAGCTCCATCGTGTGACGTTCGATGGAATTGCGAACGACCTCGGTATGCCCGTCAAGCTGGTTGCGGATGGCCGTACGGATGAAATCGCTGCGGTTGGAATAAAAACCCTCCTGCACCAATAGGTCGATCCGGCCCAGATCGACATATCCGAGGTTGATCGTGATTTTCTCGCTGTCCGGCGTCTTGTCGCGCAGCTGTCTTACATTGCTCATTTGCGATTCCCCATCTGCATGGATGGTATATGGATGATATATGGCATCAATGCAAGTCCTGTTGTTTCAGAGGGGCGCAATCAAACCTGTGAACACTTACAGCAAGCGGTATCGGCATCAGGCGCCAAATTCCTTGTTTTGCCTCTCCACACCCGCTGCAAAACCTCTAAGCTGTGGCCAATGATCAAAGGAGCCTGCCGCTATGAAACTTGCCCGCATCCGCACCGCCGATGGTGTGCGCCCCGCCCTGTTAGACGCAAACGGCGGCGCGCATGATATTTCCAGCGTGGTGCCGGATATTTCCGCAACCACAGTGTCGCCTGATGGCATGGCCAGACTGCACAAACTGTCACCCGATGACTATCCACTGATCGAGGGAGAGTTCGCGCCCATTCTGGACGATGTGCGCCGGATGTTTTGCATCGGCCTGAATTATTCCGACCACGCCGCCGAGGCGGGCATGCCGATCCCCGACCAGCCAATTCTGTTCATGAAGGTCTGCCCCGTCAGCGGCGCAAATGATCCCGTTATTCTGCCGAAAGGGTCGGAAAAGACGGATTGGGAGGTTGAGCTGGGCGTTATCATCGGCACCCGCGCCCACCATATAAGCGAGGCGGCAGCGCTGGATCACGTGGCGGGATACTGCGTCATCAACGATCTGTCCGAGCGCGCCTTCCAGACCGAAATGGGGGGCCAGTGGGTCAAAGGTAAATCCTGCGACAGCTTCGCCCCCGTGGGTCCATGGCTGGTCAGCGCGGACGAGGTGCCGGACCCGCAGAGCCTTGACCTGTATCTTGATGTGAACGGGACGCGCCGCCAGACCGGCAATACCGCGAAAATGATCTTCGGCGTTGCCGAGATCATCAGCTATCTCAGCCGCTTTGTTACGCTGATGCCGGGGGATATCATCTCGACAGGCACCCCTCCGGGCGTTGGTATGGGCATGAAACCGCAGCAGTTTCTGCGCGTCGGTGATGTGGTCGAACTTGGCGTCGAGGGGTTGGGCATACAGCGCCAAAAGGTGGAGGCTTACAGGCCGTAGGCGACCCCAATGATCCATTTTATCGCTGGCGAATTTGAAACCTCCGCCAGCGATAAAAATATTTCCGTCACCACGGAACAAATCAGCCGCCACCGTGTTAGCTTGTATGCGAACAACCATCCCTTTCGAGACGACGCTGAAAAACAGCATCGCTGTTCAAATCCGCGCCATCGGGCCGGATGACAGACATCTGTTGTCCGAGGGGTTCGAAAAACTGTCGTCTGAATCGCGCTACATGCGATTTTTAGGGGCCCACTCGAGCCTTACCGAAGCAGAGCTTGACGCCTTCACCGCCCCGAATAACCTTGACCATTTCGCCATCGGCGCGATGCACGGCCCGCATCCGGTGGCCACCGCGCGCTTTGCCGTGTTGAATGATCCGCAAACCGCCGAACTCGCAATAACCATCATCGACGACTATCAGGCGATTGGGCTGGGAAAGGTCTTGCTGCACACTTTAGCAGCCGTTGCCCGCGCACAGGGCATCACCGACTTTCTGGCCCTTGTCCACTCGGAGAACCGGTCCATGCGCAATTTGCTGGCGCACTTCGGGGCCACGCGCATCCGTATGGACGGCTCCGAACAGGAAATGCGTCTGGACCTGAACGGCAAAATCAACGCCCCCCTGCCCGACGCCGCATAGCCAAGCCGTTAGTGCCAGTCGAAAAAGCCCGGACCCGCCTGGTCCAGCATTTTCTGCGCCATCTCCGTTCCCGCCTGCGCGCCATCTTCGATCGGACAGGTGAGCGCATCGGCAATCGCCTCCGACCCGTCAGGGCGCAGAACCTCGCCGCGCAGCGACAACATGCCACCGTTCAACACGGCAAGCCCCGCAATGGGCGTTTCGCAAGACCCGTCGAGTTTCAACAGGAACGCACGCTCCGCCGCAAGCCGCTGGCCCGTTGGCGTGTCGTGAATCGCGGCCAGCATCTCGGCCACGCGACTGTCATCTGTGCGCCGTTCGATCCCGATCGCACCCTGCGCAATCGCGGGCAGCATGACGTCAGTCTCAATCGGCATTCTCGGCACATCCGCGATGGCAAGCCGGTTCAGTCCCGCCATCGCAAGGAACGTTGCCGCCGCCACGCCCTGCTCCAGCTTCATCAGCCGGGTTTGCAGGTTGCCGCGAAATTCCACGACTTCCAGATCGGGACGCCTCAGCTTGAGCTGTGCACGCCGCCGCAGTGAAGACGTGCCAACAACCGTTCCCGCCGCAAGATCCGCTAGCGACGTCTCCGTCGGAGAGATGAACGCATCACGCACATCCTCGCGCGGCAAATAGGTATCAAGGAACAACCCCTCCGGCTGAAGCGTTGGCATGTCCTTCATCGAATGAACCGCAATGTCGATATGCCCCGACAGCAGGGCCTCTTCGATCTCGCGGGTAAAAAGCCCCTTGCCACCGATCTCTTTCAACGGGCGGTCGATGATCTGGTCGCCGGTGGTTTTGATCACCACAATGGTGAACGCCTCGAACGGCAGATCAAAGGCATGTGCCAACCGGTCCCGCGTTTCATGCGCCTGCGCCAAAGCCAGAAGCGATCCACGGGTGCCGATTTTCAGCGGTTGAGCGGGAGTTGGAAGGTTCAATGTCATAGCGCCTTCCTAGCCTTGTAAAGTTGGGGTGACAACTCCCGTATCCGCCCGCCCCTCTTGTATCGGCCCCGCTCTGCGGTGCATGGTGCGCCAAGAAAATTCCAGTTGAAGGGACAGCTTATGACCGCCCAGAAAACCATCCTCCGCGCGCTCGCCGGAGAAACATTGCCAACACCCCCGATCTGGATGATGCGTCAGGCCGGGCGCTACTTGCCCGAGTATCGCGCAACGCGCGCGCAGGCGGGTGATTTTCTGTCACTGTGCTATAATCCGGAACTGGCCGCCGAAGTCACCATGCAGCCGATCCGCCGCTACGGCTTCGACGGCGCAATCCTTTTCGCCGATATTCTGCTGGTGCCACAGGCGCTTGGCGCTGATGTCTGGTTTGTCACCGGCGAAGGCCCGCGCCTGTCCACAATCACCACACAGGCCGAGTTCGACAAGCTGGTGCCGGCGGACGCGATCCACGACCACCTGTCACCCATTTACGAGACGGTCAAACTCCTGTCCCAGGAGCTGCCTTCCGAAACCACGCTCATCGGGTTTGCCGGCGCGCCCTGGACCGTCGCCACCTACATGATCGGTGGTCGCGGCACCCCCGATCAGGGACCGGCCCACGCGCTGAAATCCGAAAACCGCGCGGTGTTCGATGCCCTGATGGAGCGGATCACAGACGCAACCATTCTCTACATGTCCGCGCAAATCGACGCAGGCGCGGAAGTCGTCAAACTTTTCGACAGCTGGGCCGGATCGCTGCAAGGCGACGATTTCGCCAACTATTCGATCAAACCGATGCAGCGCATCACCGCCGCGTTGAAAAAGAAACACCCGAACGTGCCAATCATCGCCTTCCCGCGTGGCGCGGGCGCGCGTTACAAAGGCGCACATGCCGCCATCGGAGCCGACTGCATCGCCGTCGATGATGGCGTCAGCGCCGAATGGGCCGCCGAAAACGTCCAGCCGGACGGCTGCGTTCAGGGCAACCTCAAGTCCACGCATATGGTGACAGGCGGTGACGCCTTGGTGTCCGAAACGCGCCGCACCGTCGATGCCTTCTCCAAAGGCCCGCATATTTTCAACCTTGGCCATGGCATCACACCCGATGCAAACCCCGAGAATGTGCAGCTGATGATCGACACCGTGCGCAACGGCTGATCTGCCCATTTCTTTTGGCCGAAAATATCCCGGGGGAGCATTTGCCCCCGGGGCAAATGCGGGGGCTGGCCCCCTGCCCGTTCAAGTCGGGTTCGCCGCCGCAAACGTCTTGAAGAACGCCAGAAACGCGAGGTCCGGAGCGCGCGGCGCTTCTTTCCCCTTTGGCCCAATCACGCCACTCGCCTTCCACATGGTAGATGTCATAGCCGGGATAGCGCAGCCGCGCTGTCTCGTAGGTATCCGCGCGCAACGCGTCGCCGCGCGTCTCCGGCCAGACGGGCCGTGGACGCAGCGCCTGCGCACGCTCTTCGGTCCGCACCTTCCGGCCCACCTTTGAAAACGACAACTCCCGCTCCGCCTCGGTCTTCGCATCCTTGCGGCACCTATTGGCCGGGCATCGCGCTGATCCCCGCAAACCTTGGACTTTATGATGCCGAGTACGAGTTCGCGGCCCGCATGGCCCGCGATCAAACCTTTGTGCTGGACCGTTTGCGCGACGGTATCGACAGCATCAAGGACGAGTTCGACGTTATCCTGATGGACCCGCCACCGGCGCTTGGAATGTTATCGCTTAGTGTGCTGCGCGCCGCCAATGTCATCGTGATTCCCGCGCCGCCCAACAACATTGATTTCGGGTCTACTGCCCATTTTCTTAAAATAATGGGGGCCACGCTTAACGAATTGGCAAGGGCGGGCGGTGCGCGCGATTATGCCTTTATTAAAATTCTTGCGACAGCGATGAACGACAGCAAATCGGCGCATCAGGCAATCAAGCGCATGATGGACGCGGTTTTTCCGCTCGATATGTTGAATCCGGTGTTGAAGGACAGCGCCGAGATTGACAATGCCGCCGCCAATCTGGCGACGGTGTACGAACTGACAGGGGCCGGCACGCGGACAGATACGCACCGCCGCTGCCGCGCCTATCTGAATGCGGTCAACGGCGAGATCGAATTGCTGATCCGCAAGACCTGGCCGGGTCACCACAAGAGCCTGCGCAAGGAGGGGCTGTTATGAGCAAGAAACACGACGCGCTTTTCGATGATGTACTGAGCGATTTTGACGCGCCCGCATCGGTGCCGCGCGAACGGGAAAGCGCGCGCTTTCTCAAACGCTCCACCACGATCAACGACCGCCTCTCGGGCGAACTTGAGGAGAAGACCCTACGCTGGGTCGATCCGTCGGAGTGCCGCATGTGGGAGCGTCACAACCGCGATTACGCGTTGTTGAACGAAGAAAATTGCCGCGACATGATCGACGGTATTCGCGCGCAGGGGCGGCAGGAATTTCCCGCTGTCGTGCGCCCGATCGACGATCCGGTGTTCAAATACGAAGTGATCTGCGGCGCGCGGCGGCACTTTGCGATCAGCTGGCTGCGAGCCAACAATTACACGCAATTCAAATACCTGATCGAAACCCGCGAGATGAGCGATGAAGAGGCGTTTCGCCTTGCTGATATCGAGAACCGTGAACGCGAAGACATCTCCGATTATGAGCGCGCGATCGATTATGCCGACGCCATCTCCCGCTATTATGGCGGCAAACAAAAGGCGATGGCAGAACGGCTTGAAGTCAGTCAGCCGTGGCTGTCGCGCTATCTGGGATTGGCGTCATTGCCAGAACAGATCGTGAGCGCGTTTCCCACGATCCGTGATCTTAAAGAGCGTCACGCGCGCGATCTCAAGCCGTTGCTTGCCCGCTATGCGACGGCTGATCCGGTGCTGGCCGAAGCGGCGCAGATCAGCGCGCTGCAACAAACCGCACGCAACGGGCGCGGGCCTTTTATGGACCCCGCCGATGTAGTGAAACGTTTGCGCAAAGCTGCCGAGCCGCCAAAAGTGAAACCGGCCAAGACGCTGGACGAGACGCGCCACGCCCGCAGCAGCGGTGAAAAAGGGATTGTCGCGCGCAAAAAAGGGCGCACGTTCACCCTTGAGTTCGAAGACAGCTTGTCAGAGGCCAGCTTGCGCGCCGCATTCGACGTGTTTCTCAAGGCACGCTACGCGAAGTAGCAGTTGCCCATGGGCAATTCATGCGCAACACATTGAATTTTAATAATTTGTGCCGCGCCAACTGAGGGGAAACTTTAACAGTCGCAATTGATCTGTGACCGGATTAGGGACTGTGCCCGAAAATCAGCGCACTATGCTCAGCCATGTAAATCCGCAACCACGGCGTGAAAATGTCCGGCGTTTGCGCGATCTCGGCGCTAAGGTCGCGCAGGGCGATCCAGCGAGTCTCCATCACCTCGTCCGGATCGGGTCGCACATCCAGATCCTGAGACGCGTTGGCGGCAAAAACCTCGACGACTTCATCCTCGATCAAACCGGCGCCCACATCGGCACGGTACCGGACCTGACCGCGATGCACCGGCGTCAGGTTGCGTATGCCCAGCTCTTCGTTCAAGCGGCGTGTGGCACAGGTCAGGTCGGGTTCATCCCATTCGGGATGGGTGCAACAGGTGTTCGCCCACAACCCCGGCGTATGATATTTGCCAAGCGCGCGGCGCTGGATCAGCAACATGTCACCTGCCAACACAAAGACCGACACCGCCTTGTGTCTCAACCCGCGCAGGTGCGCCTCCAACTTCTCGACTGGCTGCAAGGTGCCATCGACCCAGGCGGGGATCATAATATCGGTCATTGCGTCTCCGTCGCGCAGGAATCACAAATCGCATTCCCGCAAAAAAACCTGTCAGATGCGCAAGGGTCTTAACGACAAAGCCGGGATGCGCCAAGGGGCCGCATTGAAATGGCCCCTATTGCGACATATCCCAGCGCGTACGAGAGGCGCAAAGCGGCGATGTCCGGCCCGTGAAGGTGATGATCAACGTGGCTCTCAAAATTATACGGATATTTCTATGACAGGGCTTTACGTTGCCCTGTCGTAGTCTAGGTTAACTGGAAACACAGGAGAGTTACAATGAAACTATTCGCAGTAACAGTGCTTGGCATGGCGCTTATGAGCGCCCCTGCTTTTGCCGACGGCCACGCATCCGGCGATGCAGAAAAAGGCGAAAAGGGTTTTAACAAATGCAAGGCTTGCCACGCCATCGTGGATGCGGACGGTGAGGTGATCCTCAAGGGCGGTCGCACGGGCCCGAACCTTTACGGCATTTACACACGCAAGGCAGGCTCCTTTGAAGACTTCAAAGGTTATGGTGACTCGCTGGTCGAGGCCGGTGAAAAAGGCCTTGAGTGGGACGAAGATTCCTTTGTGGAATACGTCGCTGATCCAAAGAAATTCCTTGCCAAGCATAACGACGACAAGGGCGCGCGCTCTAAAATGTCGTTCAAACTCCGCAAGGAAGAAGACGCGAAAGACATCTGGGCGTATCTGGTGTCTGTTGGCCCCGAAGTGGAAGCAGAGTCCGACAGCGACAGCTAAATTCGGCCAAGCGTAATCGCGAAACAGAATGGCGATACCTCGGGGTGTCGCCATTTTTCTTTGGCACGACCCGTTGGACGGCTGGCTTTAACACCGCATTGCGAACCGGTCAGAAGACGCGCGATGCCTGCAACAAACGGCTTTTGGTTGTGTTCGCGGGGTTTTACCACAAAACATAGGAATTGAACCCGCATGTCATGCGCCTTTCAGGGGAGCCCGCCGGTGTTCAACAATGTGCTGGCCTACAAAGACGATGTGGTGCCGTAGATTTAAGACCTCACGGACGGGTGTCACGAACATGACTGTGCAGTTCATGCATCTCGGCCGCTGCACTGCACGTTCCCCAAGCCGATCGAGGATTGGGACTTCGAGCGGATCATCACCGACTTTGCAGTTGCAGCAGAGCGGATGAAAGCCGGTGGCATAGGCGGTGTCCAACTTCAGGTTTACGGCTGTTCTCACTTTGCCCCGCCAGATCTGTAGTTTAGATATTTAGTCCCGGCATCTGGTGGATCGGATTTAAGATGAATCGATCTGGCTCTGAAGTCCAGATCTTGCAGATGTATTCGTAAGGGGTGAGACCGCTGAGCGTTTTGGGGCGGCGTGCGTAATTGTAGGCGGCCATGAAGTCGGCGAGGTGTGTTCGCAACTGATCGTGGTTGTCGTAATGGTATCGCTTCACTGTCGCCTCCTTGATCGTGCGGTTCATCCGCTCGACCTAGCCATTGGTCCACGGGTGGTTTGGCTTGGTCCACCGGTGCTCAATCCCATTTACCTCGCAGATCATATCGAACCGCATCTGCCGCGAATATGCAGTGTTCCGGTTGCGGGGCTGTTCGGCGAACTGGATACCATTGTCAGTGAGGATCGTATGGGTGCGATAAGGGACAGCCATGAGTAGGTGGTCAAGGAATTCCCACGCTGTCTTGCGATCCGCCTTTTCCACGAGTTGGGTGACTGCAAACTTGCTGGTTCGGTCTATGCCAACAAAGAGATATAGCTTTCCCTCCGCCGTCTGGACCTATGCTATATCGACATGGAAATAGCCAATGGGATAGCAGTTTGAACTGCTGCCGCTTAGGCTTGTCGCCCTCGACATCTGGTAAGCGTGAGATGCCATGCCGCTGAAGGCACCGGTGCAGAGCTGACCGTGACAGATCCGGAATCGACGGCTGGAGTGCGTAGAGGCAATCGTCCATCGGCAGCAGCGTATGCCGCCGGAATGCAACGATCATCGCTTCCTCAGCTTCTGTGAGAACGGTTGAGCGGGGCTTTCTCGGACCAGTCTTTAAATCTTCCACAGTCGAACGCTTACGCCACTTGGCAACGGTCTTGGGATTGATGCCCAATTCCTTGCTCAGCTGCGCGAGCGAAGCTTGCCCCTCTCGGGACATTGTTTTGCAATGCCCTGCCGGGCAGTGGATCGCTGTATTGCAGCTCTGACGACGTGCGTGGTCGTGGCGCTCCCATGACGAACTTGTCCCATAATGCTTCCTTCCATTCCAAAGAATAGATCGCACCATCAAAACCGTGGGATCAAACACCTAAACTAACGGTCTCTCAGGGAAGCAGGTCTGGGTGTGCTTGGCAGGCTCAACCTACCCCATAAACACAGTTTATGGGGGTGCCTATCAGGATGAAATTAGTGATCAAAGTTGGCAGTTTGGGCAAGTCATCTGTCAGTTTTGGTCATTGAGAGGGGCATGTTTCCAATCTACCAATTACTGATAGCGTGATGAAAACCGCTGTATGCAGTGCTCGGGAGGGGACCTGCATTTCAGACCTCGGCGGAATTTCATAGTCAACTATAATTGAATTGGCAAACAGGCAATAGCCTGTGCCAGAGTGAGGGGGAATAAATGAACACACAGGCTAAAATTAGAGAGGGCGAAAGCCTCCACAGAGGTATGACGCCTAAAGTCGAGTATTTTGACGTGGTCACAATTGGGGCTGGAATTTCTGGAATTGGGGCAGCTTATAACCTAAAAAAATCTTTTCCTGAAAAGACGTTCGCAGTTCTTGAGGCAAATAGCGACTTCGGGGGCACATGGCACACACACCGTTATCCTGGTGTGCGTTCGGACAGTGACCTGTTCACGTTCGGCTACAAGTTCAAGCCTTGGGAAGGGTCGCCGATTGCGACAGCGAAACAGATCCGCGACTATCTAAGCGAGATCCTCGAAGAAAATGACCTTGGTGCTCACATCAACTATAATACTCGGGTATTGAGCGCGGACTGGTGTGAAGCAGACAATCTGTGGACAATTGAGGCACGCAACACGGTCACGGGCGATCTCCGCACAATCACGACAGCATTCATCTGGATGTGTCATGGCTATTATGATCATCGAAAAGGGTACACCCCTGACTGGCTGGGCATGTCAGATTTTGCTGGCGAAATTATCCATCCTCAAGAATGGCATGACGACATTGATTTGTGCGGTAAGCGAGTGGTGGTGATCGGTTCAGGGGCCACTGCCGCGACAATCGTTCCAGCCATTGCCGAGACCGTTGAGCACGTGACTATGCTACAGCGATCACCCACGTATTTTATACCGCGCCCCAATCGCAGCGAACTTGCTGACACACTCCGAAAGCTGGACGTTGATCCAATGTGGATCCATGAAATCGTCCGTCGCGATGCGACGCGCATGGGCAACGAAATGATGGAGCAAATGTTGAGCAAGCCAAAAGAATCCCGTGCGGCATTGCTTGCAACTCTGAGCGATTTGATAGGTCCTGACTTGGTCAAAGAGCATTTCTCTCCGCATTACGACCCGTGGCGTCAGCGTGTTGCCGTGATCCCCGATGGAGACTTCTTTGATGCCATCAATTCTGGGAAAGCCTCAGTGGCAACAGATGAAATCGAAAGGTTTACCAAAGAGGGCATCTTGCTGAAATCTGGGAAAGTTCTGGAAGCTGATATCGTAATCACCGCCACCGGATTCAACATGAATGTTATGGGTGATGTTGTATTCTCGCTTGATGGAGAACCGATTGACTTCACCTCAACTGTCACATGGCGTGGAATGATGTTTACGAAAATACCCAACTTTATCTGGGTGTTTGGATATTTCAGATCCAGCTGGACGTTGCGTGCGGACCTTATTAGCGAATTCACCATACGCATGCTTAAACATATGTATGAAAATAATCTAAAAAGAGTCTGCCCGACGCTACCCGACAACGTGGGTGATGAGGACCTGCAGCCGTTCCTAGACCCCGACGATTTCAATCCTGGGTATCTATTGCGCAGTTTGCATCGCTTACCCAAAAGCGGCCCCGGTAAAGAATGGCGCCACAGCCAGGATTATTGGAACGAACGTAATGAGATCCCGGCACTTCCTGTGGCTGGCTCGTCTCTCGCTTATCGCTGATTGTCACAATTTTGGCGCTACCACGCTTTCATGTGATGACGGCGTACACACCCTATAGCAGGAGAAAATGATGGTTGACCCTCATTTGCAAAAACTACTTGAGACGCTTGAAGAAGCAGGATTTCCCCGTATCGGATCAGTTTCGGCCGAAGTGATGCGAGCAGTATTCAAGCCTCTACCAGTCACGACGGAAGTTGCCTCGGTAGAGGATATCGAAATCCCCGCCGCCGCGCACAGTATTCCTGCGCGCATATACCGCAATACCGAAATGAGCGATGGCTTGATTGTCTATTATCACGGGGGCGGCTGGGTCTTTGGGAGTCTGGATAGCGTGGACGCGACTTTACGGTTGCTTGCTGTCGAGACTGGCTATTCGGTCCTGTCGATTGACTACCGCTTGGCACCAGAGAACCCGTTCCCTGCTGGCGTGGAAGACTCGTGGGACGCCTATCTTTGGGCTGCCGACAATCGCGCTGCGCTGACGGGTAATGCCGATGCCGCTCTTGTCGTCATGGGAGACAGTGCTGGAGGAAACCTTGCCGCAGTTGTAGCACTTGAGGCGCGCAATGCTGGGGATAACCGCATCACACAGCAGGTGCTGATCTATCCGGCTACCGAGGGTGACATTAATGCGCTTGCGGCACAGGATATGGAGCCGCCGTTCCTGCGACTGGATGAAATGATCTGGCTATACGATCAATATGTTCCACCAGAGGCCCGCAACGATCCGCGTGTTGCCCCGGCGCTGACACCGAGTCTATCCGGGTTGCCACCTGCCGTCGTTCTGACAGCCGAGTATGACCTCCTTACCGCCGAGGGAAAACGCTATGCTGCTCGTCTTGCTAAGGACGGGGTCGCCGTGACCGAGTTGGACTGTCCTGGGGGAATTCACGGGTTCTTTACTATGGCATCGATGCTACCGATCGGAAGTAAGGCAATAAGTGATGTGGCTCAATTAATCCGCGAATCTCAAAGAACAACGTTGCCGGCTTAACGCCCGCCGATCCACACGGCTGAAAAATGAAAATTTATCAACCGTGTGGAGATTTGGTTCCTGAAATTCGTAAATGACGCGCTGTTCTGGACGGAACAATGGAATGAAATCGTGGGCTACAGCGCCGCAAACAGCAGCGATTTTTCATGCCATAAAGGGAGGCAAAGATAATTTATTTGGGTGATTATGGCATGTAGTCACTCTCATAATGCGGTGAGGAAATAGACTTAAAAAATAATACCCCTCTCGAAATATGCACCCAGTAGGAGCAGGGGAATTTATCTACCGCAAGGTTGTTCAGGAAAGCTTAGTCTAGGATCGGTGCATTGCGGCGCTGGAGGAGCGCCCAGTGAGGAGATCTGTGACCGGTAAAGGGAGTGAAAGGGTGTAATTCGTTCAGGTGCGAGTGCTGTACCGCTTGTCTTCAAGGCAAGCGGGCAGAGGAGTGATGCCTGAGATCAACGTTAGTTCGACCGTGTTTCAAATGCGAGGCAACCAATTACCATTGGGAGAGAGAAAAGTGACATTAACATTAGAAACCACGCAGGCTCCGCAGCCCATCACAAGGCAAAGGTCTATGGTGGTAACCTTAATTGTTCTTTTGAGCGTTACAGGGTTTGTGATGGACCTACAGGGCGTGGCCATGTCTCCACTTGTCGGTGTTGTGGTGGCCGATTTGGGCCTTTCGACAATGGAAATCACGTGGGCAATGAACTCTTTGCTCATCGGGGGGGCTATTGCAGTGGGGCTGACGTCGCGACTTGGGGATATCGGCGGTCATCGTAGAATCCTGATCATCCTGACGTTATGCGGTCTTGTTGGGAGTTTGCTGACGGCCTTGGCTGTCAACGGAATGATGTTGACTGTGGGTCGTTTTTTGCAGGGTCTTGCGGTTGCGACGCCGCTTGCATGGGGAATGATCCGTCCAAGGGCAACAGCGTCCCAATTCCAACTTGCCGCAAGTATCTTGTCGTTGGTGATCTGCATATTCACACCAATTTCACTGGTTCTCGGGGGGGTGTTTTTAGAGTTCGGCTATAGCTGGAAAGGAATTTTCTGGATCCTGACAGCCGCATATTTAGCGATGCTCATCTTGGCCGTCATCTCTCCAGAGACCCCGGTTGAACATCGCGCGAATGTAAAAATCGATATCGTCGGAGCTATCGGATTGGGCGTTTGGCTGACAGCTTTATTGCTTTCCCTCAGTCTCTTTCGCGCTTACGGAATGACTCATCCGTTAACGTTGTCGCTGTTTGTTGGTTCGATTGTGGTCTTTGCAGCCTGGATCGCGCATCAGCGCGGCCACGTGGCGCCGTTGATGGATTTTCGCAATGTAGACGTCCCGCAGATGTTGGGTGGCTATCTGGGGCTTGTCCAAACCACAATCTGCGCGAGTAGCCTTTACATATTACTGCCTTCGATGTTGCGCGCACCTGTCGAAACAGGACACGGGATGGGGCTGTCGATGCTTTGGGCTTCAATGCCGCTGATGTCGATGCTGCCCGGTGCAATCTTCTCTCCGTTGCTCGCGCGCAAGCTGGTGCCGATTATGGGGCCGCGCCTTCCAATGGTGGTTTTCGGCTTCATCTCGACCCTTTCGTTCGTGGGCCTCATCTGTCTAATGGATGAGCTGTGGCATGCTTACTTGTGGGTTTTTGTCTATGGGTTGGGCACAGGAGGGTGTTACGCAATCGGATGGACGCTTGTTGCTTCTTCGGCACGGCCAGACAACATGGGGCTTGTCATGTCGAGCATGGCCATCACTTCAAAGGTTTTTGGCGCGCTAACAGTTGCATTGGTGTTGATGGCGCTGGATCCGGGCCGCGGAGGGGCCACGACCGAAGTCTATCAGATGAGCTATCTGGCCATCGGCGCGTCCTGTCTCGTTCTTTTCGCTTTGGCTCCGATTATAATGGTGCCGAAATGGTTGCGCGATATTTTTACCGATAGCCCTGTGGTGCTAGAAAAATAGCATCTTAGGAAACGCCGACGGGAGGCCAATATGGCCTCCCGTATTTCGGATCCTCATGAAGATGGGCAGATAATGAAAATAAGTCAAAGCCTATACCAGACGGGCGAACAGCCAAACCGAATGCATCGCAAAGCAGTTCTTGCTACCCTGTGCGCAGCCCAATTTATGATGGTTTCTGCCGTAACACTTACGATGATTACGCTGCCGACAATCCGTCGAAAGTTTGATATCATGGAAGCAGATATCCACTGGATCATGACCGCATATGGCATTAGTTTTGGATGCCTGTTGTTGGTGGGCGGAGCTGTGGCAGACCGGTTTGGCCGACGGTTGGTCTTTGTGGTCGGGCTTGCAGCATTTACCGTAGCTTCAATGCTTTGCGCCTTGGCTACCGGATTTGGCCAGCTTGTTATCGCGCGCGCGCTTCAAGGCAGCAGTGCGGCTCTTGTCATCCCTGCAGCTCTGGGGTTGCTTGGCAACATCTTTCACGAGGATGACGACAGGATGCAGGCGTTGGGAATTTGGAGCATGGTAGGGGCGAGCGGTGCCGTCATGGGAAATGTGCTTGGCGGGCTGCTTACCCAGATGATCGACTGGTATGCTGTATTTTTAGTTAATCTGCCTGTTGGGATCTTACTTATCATGTCAGCGTTTAGGGTTTTGCCATTTCAGGCGGGCGCGAAAGACAACAAAATCGATGTGCTGGGAGCAACACTGATCATCGGCGCACTGTTTTGTCTGCTCATCGCAATTTCGCAAATCTCACGTTTGGCTATAACGGTTTGGCCTTCGCTTTCTGCGATGACTGCCGGTTTGGTGCTGGGTGCCGCTTTTATCTGGCTACAATTGCGACGCAGCTATGCTCTCATTCCTTTTGGAGTATTACAAAACCGCGCGGCCCTTTCTTTTGCTGTGATCGTTATGACGGGTCTTTCGTATGGACCGTTTCTTGCGATGACAGTTTATTTTCAAGAGGTTATGTTTTTTTCACCGCTACAGTCGGGGATGGCAATCACGCCTTGGGCCATTTCTATCGTGGTTTTTTCGAAACTGCTTTCTCGTATACGATTAGGTATTCCGGTTAGGATGATCATCGCAATTGGGTTTTTGGCGATGGCGCTTGGGACCGCTGGGGTTATTGCATCGCTTGACCCCAGTATTAAGCTTAGATATGGACTTTTCCCCGCGCAAGTTTTACTTGGAATTGGCAATGCCTTTTCTTTTTTCGGGACAAGCGTAATGGCAATGTCATCATTTCCAGGGACTAGGCAGGGACTTGCTGCAGGTTTGCTGAGCAGCTCGCAGCAGATAGGAAATGCCATGACCATTGCGGCCTTTTCTGCGTTGTCCTTTCTCTACTCGGGACCTTTGATAGGCACGTTTGACTGGAGCATATTTGAGGGAGTTTCTAGCGGTCCAAAACATGCGCTTGCCTATTGTATAGGCGCGGGCCTTGTGACCGCAGCGTTTAGCATTCTGGTTCTACCTGGTCGGACATTGACCATAGCAGAACAAGAATGAGTCGGAAAATACGTCTATGCCTTCCATCAACACACCTTTAAATAAAGGCCAATGCTTTCTGTATAAAGCGGGCTCACAGCCGCGCTCCATCCCGGAAGCGCTTACGCGTCATTTGTATGAAAGGCTCAGGGCGCGGTGTCCGAGACAGGAATTATGGACACGGTTGGCTGAATGCGGATTGACCGTCGAGGTATTTAAAGCTGGCGAAGCAGCTCTAACATACGTTCAGATGGCCAAACTTTATCAACAGACGGCATTGGCCCTCGAAGATGAGATGGTGGGGCTGTGGTTCCGGCCAATGCGTATTGGCGCTCTACGTAATCTCCTTAGAGTTATGATCGAAGCGCCATCGTTAGGCGAATCGTTGGAACGGTTCGCCCAATTTATGAACCTCATGCTCGACGATTATCAGCTCGATATGGTCGAAACACAGAAAATGATACGGTTGGAGCTTAAGCCCCGCACGCCGTTTTGTGATATTAACCCGTTGGGCCATGTGTTGATCCTTAAGCTGGCACATGGCATCCTGACATGGCTTTCGGGGGACGATCTCGCTGCTTTTCATGTCGGGTTTGCATTTGTGCGCCCCGACAAGGTCGCAGATTTAGATACTTTTTTTTCGGCACCTCTCGGATTTAACGAAAGATATTCAACAATATCTTTTCGGTTGCAAGATGGAGATCGGCAAGGGACGCGGCGGTTCGCTGATATCACAAGCTTTATCGAACTCGCACCAGAATCCTGGATCAAAACGATCCCTGTTCGAAGTTCAGTCTCAGCTTGTGTTTATGAAATTCTATCTCTCGACATCGGGCGCCCATTTAATCAGGTTTCCTGTGACCTGAACGTCTCGGCTCGGACATTAAACCGTAAACTTCGCGCGGATAATCTTTCATTTCGGGAAATCCGTAACAAACTGCGTCAAGAGCGTGCTAAACGGGATCTTGTTGACTCGAATATTACGCTTGATGAGATCGCTTATGCGCTTGGCTTCAACTCAACAGCAGCCTTTCACAGGGCGTTCCGGCAATGGACCGGAACCTCTCCCGGTGCTTATCGGACAGCACATAAGCCAAGACATTGAGAGAAGCTAGCATAGCCCTTTCGTAGTTGAACGGGGTGGCGTTATGCGGCATTTTCGCCAAATCCGTTTAGCACAGGTGTTAAATTGTCGCCAAGCGAGTGACATAATATCCCCATCCTAGATGGATCACGCGCGGACTTCTAAATCCGGCAATCACAACGCTTATGCCAAAATGAGCGAGATTGGCTGAAGTTGTCAATCTTTTGGCTTCTATTATCATATAAATCACCATTGAATTCCAACAGGGTAAATCTTGTTGGTGTAAAATATCGACAAGTGGATCGTTAACGGGATGGGGGGGCCAGAAGGCCGCACGTTAACAGTGGAATGGTAGGAGAGAAAACGGAATGACAAATAGTTCTATAGACCGTGTAACCGTGCTTGGAGCCGGCGTCCTTGGAGGCCAAATCGCTTGGCATAGCGCCTTTATGTGTAAGACTGTGGTGAGTTACGATCTATCCCAGGAGGCACTCGAAAAAGCTAAGGTTGCGCACGATGTTTATGCAGGGATTTACAAGGCTGAAATGGGTGCCAGTGATGCTGATATCGAGGCAACTCGTAAACGATTGAGCTACTCCAACAATCTGAAAAGGGCGGTTTCCGAGGCTGACCTAGTCATCGAAGCAGTGCCTGAGGTCCCTGAAATCAAGACTTCGGTTTATAAGGAAGTGGCTGCGCTGATGCCAGAGCACACTATTATCGCCACCAATACCTCCACATTTTTGCCACGCGATTTTGCCGAAGCAACGGGTCGACCTGAGAAATTCTGTTCAATGCACTTCGCCAATTTGATTTGGAGATTGAACCTTGGTGAAGTCATGGGACATCCGGGTACTTCGCAAGATACGTTGAGCAAAGTCATGCACTACCTCATCGAGATCGGGCAGGTTCCGATCCCCATTGAGAAAGAGCAAAACCGCTATGTCCTCAATACTTGGCTCGGCGGACTTATGAAGGCCTCTCTTTCGCTTGTCGTCAACGGTGTCGCGACACCCGAGGATGTTGACCGGACTTACATGATCGCAAATCGCGGCTGTGCCCTAGGGCCTTGCGGCTTGGCAGATGTGGTTGGCATGAATACTCTTTTCAATTCCTCAAGCTATTGGGGAAAGTTGAACGATGACGAGCAAATGCTGAAGAACGCGGCCTACATCAAGGAAAACTTCCTCGACAAAGGCCTGCAGGGCATGATGGGTGGTCAAGGATTTTACAGTTACCCCAACCCGGCTTATGCAGAACCCGGTTTTCTGGACGTTCCCGATGCTTCGGCGGTTCCAGAATTAGTGCGTCGTGCCACGCTTGGATGAAGGTAAAACTGGACGACACATGCGCGAGGGACTGTTGCGTTAATTTCGTCAGGTTATAATTTGAGCCATTCAGAGCCAATTATGCTGCAGTTTTGAACAGGTTTGCCACAAAGTCTATCTCTCCCTGAATACCAGGCTGAGGGTTGTGAATAAGTTGATTTTTGATCGTACGGATGACCTCAATGCCTTGAAGGGTGGCTTTAGCAGTTCGCAGTGACCGGAAACTTTGTCGATATCCAGGCAATCTCTTTAACGCGGCGTGGTCGCTTTCGATGCGGTTGTTTCGTCAGTTTTTATCTATGTGCTTGATGACATCGAAATGCGGATCATAGCTGTAATTTGTCTCTTGGATTACTTTGTAATAGGTCGAGGCTTTGTCGGTGATTATCGAGATGGGGCGGTGCAACCTGACGCGCTCAATCGTCTTACGCAGAAAGACTTTGGCCGCCTTTGCACCCCGTCGCGCTGTTAAACGAAAATCAATCAACTGGCCGTGGGCATCGACTGCGCGCCAAAGGTAACGCCACTTACCACCCACTCGAAGATAGGTTTCGTCCACATGCCTATCTAGGCTGGAACGGCGCAGGTGTCGTTCAATACGCTTTGCAATTTCAGGCCCAAATTTCTGCACCCAACGCAAAATTGTGGAGCGATCCACCTCGACACCGCGTTCTTCCAAAAGGTCGACGACATCTTGATATGAAAGTGGATAGCGACAATACTAGCGCACGGCTAAAAGAATGACCTCTTGCGGAAGACGGTAGCGTTTGAAGGGGTCACGACGTGGCTTCATATACCTCAGAATCAGAACATTGCCCAAACGAACCAGTTAATGTAACAGTCCCCGTGAAGTGGGGCTCGGTCATGCAAACGACCTCGATCAGGTAGTCAGCCTTGGTCAGGGGGACGAGTTGGCGGTGTGTGGCAGTTATCCCTCTCGGGATCATGCTGCGCATGACCCTGCCGGGCAATGGATAACGCGCTGGCCTAGACAATGATTGGCCTCTTCAAAGCCGAAGTGATCCACAGATTGGGCCCTTGGAAATCCGCTGACGCGGTCGAATGG
>CANMZB010000039.1 GCA_947502265.1 uncultured Sulfitobacter sp. | reverse complement strand
TATCACTGAGCCCGTAGGCTAAATCCGTCTGGGGTAAGCGGAAGAGCGTCCTTAACCAGATTTGTGCAACAAAGCCCCGCTGAGGCCAAGGACTCCATCGCCTTTGCCAAGCTGACCCTTGGACAGATTGCCGCCGGATTCGGTATCCCCCAGTTTTGGCTGGACGGAGACCTGACCGGCGCGAACTATTCCAGCCTGCGCGCTGGATTGATCCCTGCCCGCGCCAAGCTGGAGCAATTCCAGTATCACCAGATTATTCCGCAAATCCTGGCCCCGCTTTGGCGTCGGGTCCAGACGCGGGCTTACCTGTCCGTCAGCGTGGATAGTCCCGACCTTGCGCCCGCGCTGAAAGCGGAATGGCTGCCCCCGCGCTTCATGCAGGTTGATCCCGCCAAAGACACGCAAGCCCTTATCGCTCAAATCGACGCCAAGCTGACCAGCCGCACGAAAGCTGTGGCGTCTTTGGGCTGGAATATCGCGGACCTCGATAAAGAGATTGCCGCCGAAACTACTGGAGACACCAATGCCGACTGACACATTCATCCGCGCAGCCGCGACCGCGAACAGCTATGATGCCGCCACGCGGACATTTGAGGCCATTATCGCCACGATGACCCCTGTGGCCCGCCGCGATGACTAAGGCCCGTTCAGCGAGATTCTGGACCCTGCCACGCTGGGGGCCAGCGCCGGTATGCCGTTGCTCGATTCACACCGGACTGACTCGGTGCGCGATCTGCTGGGCCGCGTCCTTTCTACCCGCGTGGAAGGCCAGCAGGTCATCGCCAAGCTGCAACTGTCCACCGCGTCCGACACAGACCCGATTGCGCAGCGTATGGCTGACGGGTCCCTGACCGGCGTTTCAATCGGCTACCACGTGGCCGGATGGTCCGTATCCAGCGGGCAGAATGGCACGCGTCAAAAGACACCGACGGCGTGGACCCTCACAGAAGTCACCCTGACAACGAACCCGGCAGACCCTCACGCAAGGGTCCGCCAACTAGAAGCCCTAGGCGCAACGGCGCGGCTTAGCGAGACGGCCCCGACCAATCGCGCCGCCAACCCCTCCCCCGGCTCTCAAAATGGAAGTCCCAATATGCCCGATCCCGTAATCGAAACTAACCCGCAACAGGATGCAGAGCGCACACGCCGCTCCGAAATCCGCACGCTGGTCCGGTCCGCCGGTCTGCCCGCTGAAACCGCCGACCTGATCGACCAAGACTCCACGGTCGATCAAGCAAAGGCCGCTGTCTGGGATGCCACGCAAACCCGCACCGCGCCTGTGATCCGCACCCACACCGCGCAAAATGATGACCCCGCCGTCATCACCCGCCGCATGTCCGACGCTGTGGCCGTCCGTATGGCAGGCGGAGAATGTCCCGATGACGCACGGCAGTACATGGGCGACTCGTTGCTCGATATGGCCCGTGACACCCTGACCCGCTCTGGCGTGTCGGTGCGTGGATTGGCCGCTGACGAAGTGTTCACCAGCGCAGAACACGGCACGTCCGACTTTCCGCTGGTGGTGAGCAACGCAATGGGCAAGGTCGCCGCCGACTCCTACAAGGCCGCTGAGACTGTTCTGAAACAGCTTGGCCGTCAGCGCGTGCTGCGCGACTTCAAACCGTCCACTAGCATCCGCGTGGGTGAAATGGGCCGTCTTGAGGAAATCGCAGGGTCCGGTGAAATCAAAGCCACCAGCCGCGCCGAGAACGGCGAGTCCATGTCGCTGAAAACCTTCGCACGCGCGATCAACGTCAGCCGCAACCTGCTGATAAATGATGACCTGAACCTGCTGGGCGATATGATAGCCGCTTTTGGTGAAGCCGCTGCGCAGACCGAAGCGGACGAAATGGTGGCGCTGCTGACCAGCAATCCGAACCTGTCGGACGGTACGCCGGTATTCGATGCAAGCCGTGGCAACTTGGCCGGTACAGGTGCTGCCCCCAGCACTGGTGAACTCGACATGGTGCGCAAGGCAATGCGGGCCACGAAGGGTACGGACGGGAAAACGCTGATTAGCGTGACTCCCAAATTCCTGCTGGTCGGTCCCGAACTGGAGGGCCAGACGGAGCGCCTGCTGTCCAGCATCTACGCAGCGTCCACCGCCGATGTGAACGCATGGGCCGGTAAGCTGTCCATGCTGGTAGAGCCGCGCCTGACGGGGAACCAGTGGTTCGTCTTTGCCGATCCCGCCCGCGTGGCGTCGATGGTCTATGGCTACCTTGCCAGCGCGCAGAGGCTTGGGACACGTTGGGTATCAAATTCCGCGCGTTCCTCGACTTTGGCACGGGCTGGAGCGATTGGCGCGGCGCATACCAGAACCCCGGCAGCTAAATGGCAACCGTCGCGGAAATGCTGACCCAAGCTAGAGCGGCTTACCACGCCCTCCAGCTTGGGGAACTGGCCGTCAGCTTCAAAGACAGCAACGGGGAAACGGTGGAATACAACCGCGCCTCGCTGCCCCGGCTGGCCGCTTACATCAATGACCTCGAACGGCAGGCAATGGGGGTCACCCGCCCCCACGCCGTTCACTTCCAGACCTCGAAAGGATTGAACCATTGAAAAACTACATCCAACCCGGCAACAACATCACCCTCGACTCCCCGGATGACGTGCTTTTCGGCACTGGCGTCAAAATCGGCGCTATCTTTGGCGTGGCAAATGGCGATGCCGCAACCGGCAAACCCGTTGTCCTGTCCACGGTAGGCGTGTTTGACCTGCCAAAGACTACGGCAAACGATGTGACCGTAGGCGCGGCGCTCTACTGGAATGACACCGCCAAAGAAGTCACCACGACGGCATCCGGCAACACCAAAATCGGCGTGGCGATTGCAGCCAAGTCCGGCGCTGGCACTGTCGCAACCCGTCTTAACGGCTCTTTCTAAGTCGATGACACAAGCCACCGCCAATTCCAAAACCGATCTGGAGCGCCTTCGCAGCGCCTTGGAAACGGTTGCGGAGTTGGTGGTGGCTGATCCGGTCTACTCGCCTATTTTTGCCCGCCTAGAGCGGGAAATCGCTATAGAGGAGACCCTGCAAGGCACCAACGTCCTCGCCCGCGCGATTGCGGCTCAAAGCGCAACGCGGTGAATAATGCCCTGCAAGGCTTCAAGGGTCGCGCCGTTGCCGTAGCGTTCCCGATTGAGCGCGTGGCCGAACAGGTCGCGCCTGATCCGCTCATCAATCCCCGCCGCCAACAGCCGGTCCTCGAAACTATGCCGCAGCCCGTAGAGGCTATGCGCTGGCGTTTCCATCAATCCGTTATCCCGCATAAATTTGTTTACCGTGGCAGACAGTCCCGCCGAATTGGTCTGGTATCTGGGAAACCCGTTTGGCCGCTCTTTGAAGGCTTCAAGGCTGACACCGCAAAGCGGGATGATCCGCTTGGAGTCTTTGGTTTTCAACTGCCGCCCGACCGGCTCAATCGAGATGTGCGGAATGGCTTGGTCAAGCCGGATTTGAGCCGCCGTCAGACAAGCCGCCTCGCTGGGGCGGTATCCCGTGTTTATCATGCCCAGCAACAGACACCGCGCGTCCGTGTTCAACCCGTCCAGCGCACCGGCTTTCAACAGTTTGGTTCTTATCCACGTTTCGGAAAAGGGTGGCCGCTGACGGGCTTCCCCCGGCTTGAATCCCAAGTCAGTGAGGGGCAACTCCAGCCCCAGCCGCTTCATTTTGTTGACCGTCTTCAGGACGTCGCCAAGGTGAATCAAATCCTTATTGGCGCTGTTTGCCGTCAGCCCGTCGAACTCCAGCTTGTCCATCCACCAGTTTCTGAAATCCAGCATGTCATCGCCGCAACTGGTCATCGCTCTTGCCTATGCACCTGTCAGCCGCAAGCTGCCAGTAAAGATCGAGCGCACGATTCACGGTTATCTGGGGTTCCACCGCGCCGCCCAACAGCGCCGCCGCCTCGATCTGGTCCGGACCGCCTGCCCGCTTTGTGATCGACTCCACGCGGTCCAGCAATTCATCCCGTGGAAGGTCAGCCACGCGCGCGGCAGGCAGGTATCTATGACCCCTGACAGCCGCCAATTCACGGGCAGCGGCGAACCTCTTTTCCGCGTCCGCAGTGTCACCCGCAAGCCGCGCTTCCCAGGCCTCGATATGGTGCTGCCATGCTGCCGGTGCTTTCTGAACAGCCACGGACTCGGAATCAGTGTGCAGGCTTATCCAAATAGTGACACGGGATTCGATGGCTTTGTATCGCCGTGGCACCCGTTTGCGCAGGTGAAACGTGCTGCCGCGTCTCTGGATTGCCATTTTGCCGCCCTCACAATCATGCGCAGCGATTTGTGCAGCATGATGTGCAGCAAATCAAGCGGAGTATTTAGGGCACTTGCCATACTCAAAGTAAAAATTCATTTAAACTCAGGGGCTTACACCTACGTTTTGATGGGTAAAATGGCGGAGGGAATGACACATGCACCCAACTCTCTCCCGTGCCAACGTCGGACCCCGAGGGACATGCGCGAATTGCTGCGTAATTATTGCAGACATCACGTCCTTAAGGCCTGTCTCGTGGGAGATGGCATTAAAGAGATTTCTGATCCTTGGACGTACGGCCAAGCATCAGGACTGGTCACTGACGAAGACTTCAAGCAAAACTAAAAGTTCTGACGCCTTGCATTTGGGGGAATTATGTCGACTTGCAGCCGCTGCGGTCAATCCGTCGAATTTCGATATGTCGGAGGGCGATGTATCCCAATCCATCCGTTCGGCGGCTGCAGTTCTGGAGGGGGTTACTCGTCTGGAAATGATTTTACGGGATATCTGTCGAGCAACGAAAGCTCTTGCTTCCAAACTGACTGCCCTGAATGTGGTGAGCGAGTCTTTTTCATCCGTCATAACGGTGGAAGCGTTTGGATCGATCCACCACTCGGGCCACCATGGTACAAGCACGGGTGCATGGATACTGGCTCGGGTACAAAATCGAAAACACGCAGCTCGCTGGCTTCCGACTACAAGCTTCCCGCGAGCAGTACGCAGGACGGTCTGATTGTCGGAGTCGTGATAGAGGCCGAAACTTCCCTTTTCAATGAAACAACTTTGATAAATGTTCAAACAGGCGAGAAAGATAATTTCATGCTGCTCATAAAGAACAGCGCAGGATTCTTGGTCGGCCGGATTGCAGTTTTTGACCCCGCATGTACATTTATCCGCTGGATCGAGGACGAAATGTACTCATTCAAAATTCTGGCGCCAATCAAATTCCCGAAAACCTTTACCTTTCCCGAAGACGACATGATCGAATGCCCAGAGTGCAACACTCAGGTGAAATCCAAAAACCTTGCGAAGCATTTCCGAAAGAAGCACAGCTTCATGATGTTGTGAATGGAGCCCATTTTTCTAGCACCATTCACAATCGCAAAACCGTGATCAAGCCAAGCAATACCGGTATGACTTCTGAAAATCGCTCACTCAATCAGTCGCTAGGGTTGTCGCCACCAAGCTGACGCACGGCGTCAAGCAAATCCGAAATCGCGTCTTCGGCAGCCGCGAGCTTGATGGCCACCATCAGATCCTCGCGCCCAGCCATCGCCAGGAAGGTACCCAGCACCTCGTCAGAGTGCCGCGACAGCGCAATCAGGTGCGCCCCGCTCGGACCGTAGGTGCCCGAGAACCAGTTCTTCACCGTCTTCTCGTTGGCACCCGTCCAGGCCGCCACGGTTTTGACACCCGCCCGACTGTCGCCGAGCGACCGTTTTAACGCCGATGCGATTTGTTCGACAAAGCATCCATTCGTCTGATGACCGGCTTTCCTATTATATCCGTTTTCTTTTGGAAAGAACTTGCCCTTTTTCGGAAACGACATTCCACACTCCTTCGCTTTACATGAGTGAGAAGAATTCAACCGTTGATTCCGACGGGGCGCTGTTGCACAAATCAACTGATGACCGCAGTTCCCCTTTCCCCGGACAGACTTATCCCAGGGCTACGGTGACCGGGATGCCGAGAGCAGTGAAGCGGTTCATGACCGCCGCACGGATCTGAACTTCGGCCACTTGGCGGTCGAAGTCCCGAGACATTAGCCTCTGTCCGAGCAGCTTTACGCAGTTCATTTTCGTCTCCACCCTGCTTCGTCGGTGGTAGCCGCTCCAGTTCCGCCACAGCGCCCGGCCAAGATGCTTTGACGTCCGCAATATCTCGTTTCGTGCCCGGGCTCCGGCGCTGTCCGGCTTCCATGGCCTGGCGTTGCGGCGGGGCGGAATGATTGCTGCCGCACCGCGCCCGGCGATGGCGTCGTGGCAGGCCCGTGTGTCATAGGCACCGTCGGCTGTAATGGTGGCAATCTCCTGATCCGGCGGGATCTGGGCAAGCAAGTCCGGCAGCATCTGCGCGTCGCCAACATTGCTGGAGGTGACCTCGACCGCCCGGATTTCCAGCGTTTCCTCGTCGATCCCCAAGTGGATCTTGCGCCAGACCCTTCGTTTCGAGCCGCCATGCTTGCGCGTGTGCCACTCGCCTTCGCCCTCCACCTTGATGCCGGTGCTGTCTATGAGCAAGTGCAGCGGCCCCTTGGAGCCGCGATACGGGATCGTCACGTTCAAGGTTTTCTGGCGGCGTGACAGAGTGCTGAAATCCGGCACGGACCAGCCGAGCCCGGACAGTTCGAGCAGGCTCGCCACGAAACCGGTCGCTTGGCGGAGCGGCAGCCCGAGGAGGGTCTTAAGAGTGAGGCAGGCCTGAATCGCAGCGTCGCTATAGGCCTGCTGACGGCCGCGACGACCCGACGGAATAGCTTCCCACTGCATCGAGGCATCGAACCAGACGGTCAGCGATCCGCGCTGCCTCAGCGCCCGATTGTAGCTTTGCCAGTTGGTGGTCTTGTAGGTCGTCTTCGGAGATTTGCTCATGCCTTCCGATTACTACATTGGATTCACGAGAGGAATCCTTCGCCTCTTTGTGCAACAAGGCCTTCCGACGGGAGCGATGGATTTGCCTGGAATTATGAGGAGATACGCATGTGACTGGTCGATGGGTGGCCCATTCCGACAAGAGCGACGAGCCGCCTGAAACGGATGTGCCTGCCGTCGCCTATGTGCGGATGTCGACCGATCATCAGAAGTACTCCACCGAGAACCAGCTCGACATCATTCGGAATTACGCCACCGCCCGGGGCTTGCAGATCCTGCGCGTGTTCGAGGACTCCGGTCGGTCTGGGTTGCGACTGGACGGCCGCGAGGCGCTTCAGAACCTGATGGCCGAGGTCCGAACCGGCCAGGCGGATTTCAAAGCCATTCTGGTCTATGACGTCAGCCGCTGGGGCCGGTTTCAGGACGCTGATGAAGGTGCCTACCACGAGCATGTCTGCTCTCGGGCGGGGATCCGGGTCCATTATTGCGGCGAGCAGTTCGAAAACGACGGCAGCATCGGCTCCAACCTCCTGAAAACCGTCAAGCGGGTGATGGCGGGCGAATACAGCCGTGAGCTTTCGGTAAAGGTCTTCGCGGGACAATGCCGTTTGGTGGAGCTTGGATATCGCCAAGGCGGTGCGGCTGGATATGGGTTGCGCCGGGTACTAATCGACGAACACGGCAACCCGAAGGGCGCGTTGTCCCGCGGCGAGCAGAAGAGCCTTCAGACCGACCGTGTTGTCCTCGTTCCAGGCCCTGAGCAGGAACAAGACGTCGTGCGCCGCATGTATCGGATGTTCGTCGAGGACGGCTGCTCGGAGCGCGAGATTGCGGAAGCCCTGAATGCCGAGGGGCATCTGACAGATCTTGAGCGGCCATGGTCCCGAGCATCGGTGCATCAGGTCCTGACCAACGAAAAATACATCGGCAACAACGTCTACAACAAAGTGTCCTTCAAGCTGAAGCAGCGCCGGGTCGTGAACCCGCGCGAGATGTGGATCCGGGCCGAGGGCGCCTACCCCGCCATCGTCGGCGAGGCGCTGTTTCTGCGCGCACGCGAAATCGTCGACGCGCGCAACCAACATTTCACGGACGCGGAACTGCTCGAAGCCCTGCGCGCCGTGCTGAAACAGAAAGGTGTCTTGTCCGGACTGATCATCGATGAACAGGACAACCTGCCGTCCTCCAGCGCCTTTCGGAGCCGCTTCGGCAGTCTGCTGCGCGCCTACCAGATGATCGGCTACGAGCCGGAGCGCGACTATCGCTACGTCGAGATCAACCGAGCCTTGCGGCAGGCTCATCCCGGCATTGTGGCGCAGATCCTCGACGGTGTCGCGGAACGTGGAGGCCGGGCGGTTCAGGATCCGGACACCGACCTGATCCGTATCAACGACGAGTTCACGGCGTCGGTGGTGCTTGCCCGGTGTTTCGAGACGCAGGGCGGTTCCCTGCGATGGCGCATCCGTCTCGATACTGGCCTGGTGCCCGACATCACAATTGCCGTGCGCATGGACGAACTGAACGAAGCGCCGCGCGACTATTACCTGCTGCCGAGCATCGACATGACGATGGCCAGGCTGAGGCTGGCCGAGCAGAACGGGCTGTCGCTGGACGCCTATCGCTTCGACACGCTCGACTATTTTTATGCGCTCGCTGGTCGGGCCCGGATCACGGAGGCCGCCTGATGCCAGACGACGCCCAAGATATTGCCCAGAAACAGGTCACTCTCATCCCCACCGACCGAATTCGCATCCTCAATCCCCGTGTGCGCAACCGGCGAACCTTTGAGGAAATGGTCGAGAACATCGCAAAGATCGGTCTGAAGCGACCAATCACCGTGGCGCAGCGCGCCGGAACTGACCCTGTTGAATATGACCTCGTCTGCGGCCAAGGGCGGCTCGAAGCGTTCATGGAGCTTCAACAGGATGCCATACCGGCCATCATCATCGACGCCGACGAAAGCGACTGCCTTGTCATGAGCCTCGTGGAGAACTGCGCGCGCCGCCAGCACAACCCGATCGACCTGATGCGCGAGATCGGCAACCTTCGGAAGCGCGGCTACAATGATCGCCAGATCGCAAACAAGATCGGGGTCACGCCAGACTATGTCGGCATGATCGCGGGGCTTCTGGAGCGCGGGGAAGAACGGCTGGTCTCGGCCGTGGAAACCGGCCTTCTGCCGCTGAACCTCGCCATCGACATTTCAAAGACAGACGCCGAGGGCGGCCAGCGCGCTCTGATGGACGCCTACACCCAGAAGAAGCTGCGCGGCAAGAAACTGGCCGCCGTGCGCCGTCTCATCCAGCAGCGCGACGCACAGGGTCCGCACCTTCATCGAAACCGATATGGCAGAAGCGACGGCGCCAAGCGGCCACTGACCAGCGACGCGCTTGTACGTGCCTATCAACAGGAAGCGGAGCGACAGAAGGTGCTGATCAAGAAGGCCGAGCTGACGCAGGGCCGCCTGATGTTTGTCGTGGAGGCATTTCGCTCGCTGCGCGATGATGACCACTTCCTGACGCTCCTGCGCGCGGAAGGGCTGGACACCCTACCCACATATCTCGGTCAATCGCTGGACGCGGGAGCGGCCGAATGAGCCGGGGCAAGCGCAAAACCCCGGACGCGGTTGCGCTCGGCTTTGAGAGTGATTGCGTCACCGTACCGGTAGAGGCTGTCTTGCCCGTGAAGGCGTTAAGCGCATCGGTCAAATCCAGCCGCAAGTACCGCCAGATCACCGCGTCGATCAAAGAGGTTGGCTTGGTCGAACCGCCGGTGGTCACGCGATCCCCGGGTGAGGACGACACCTATATGCTGCTCGATGGGCATATCCGGATCGAGGTGCTGAAGGATCTCGGCATCGAACGGGTCGAATGTCTGATTTCCACGGACGACGAGGCCTTCACCTACAACAAGCGGATCAGCCGCCTTGCGCCTATCCAGGAGCACAAGATGATCCGCAAGGCCATTGAGCGCGGGGTCTCCGAGGAAAAGATCGCCCTGGCGCTGGACCTCAACCCGCGCAGTATTGTGCGCAAAGCCAAATTGCTCGACGGGATCTGCGAAGAGGCCGTCGGCATCCTGAAGGACAAACACTGTGCGACCGCCGTGTTCGAAATCCTGCGCAAGATGAAAGCCATGCGCCAGATCGAGGCGGCAGAGCTGATGATGAACGCGAACAATTATTCTCCGGCATACATCTCTGCGATTCTGGCGGGAACGCCCCAGGCGCAGTTGGTGGACACCAAGAAACCCAAGAAGATGAGGGGCATCACCCCGGAGGCCATGGCCCGAATGGAGCGCGAGCTGGCCCGGCTGCAGGAAGGCATCACATCGATCCAAGACTCCTACGGCCAGGACCACCTGCAGCTGACCGTCATAAAGGGGTATCTGGCAAAGCTGCTCGGAAACGCCCGGATCGTCCGGTACCTGATGCAACATCGGCCAGAGTTTCTGACAGAATTTCAAGCGATCACTGAGATGGCCTCTACCCCACCGCCCGAGGCGGAATAGTCAAAACGGCCAGAACTGATGGGGACCCGGACCCGACAAGCGCGGGGACCGCAGGAGACGCTGCACTGTGGGGCAGATCGAGCGCGGAGGTGGGGATGGCGGCGAACCCGCTCGGAGCCCACCAGGTCGGCCGAAGTTTCGCCGACCGCGCGGCCGCAAAGCGGCGGCGATATTCACAGGCGTGCCGAGGAAGCGCGGTGTCGGCACGCCTGCTTCGCTGCTAGCGGTCCGGTCCTATTCATTCGAGCAAACGCCCGAAACATCGCAGGATTTCGATTGAACCCGAGACGACTCCCCGCTAGCGTGCAGACAGCACAATAAATGGGCGCGTACATAAATCATGCGCGTCGGGTCGGGAGTGCGAGGTGGATTACGGCAAATCGGAGCTTCGTTTGGGGGTCGCGCAGCGCCTCATCGGCTTCAGCAGCCGCACTATAGTCCTTGGCAAGTTTGGCGGGAGATACGAAATGATCAGAGCTCATTAATCAGTAGAGGAAGCGTCGAATTTGTCGAAGTACAATCCCAACCATTATGTCGACCCAATCTATGACGCGGCCCGGAAGTGGAGCGAAAGATCCCTTGCGGGCGGGTTGTCAGTTCTTTCCGATAAAGAAGAATTGTGGACCCGCGCCTTTCTAGACGAGCTGGACCAACGCTTTGTAAACAACCTCGACGCCGGGGAAGGAGACTTCCTCTCGAAGCTGAAAGCACAGCTATCAGAAGGCACCAACGGGTGTCGTCAACTAATGGCTGAGCTTCTGTGGATTATGCTTCTTTTCCCTTCCAACATAGGGGCCGCGAAGAAACGGGAGAATGTACGCACAATTTGGACGTGGTCTGGCGAAGACCTCAGTGCGGACAAAGCAATGCTTTCAGACCAGGTGCTTGAGGGAATTGGCTCGGGCGGGGTCGCCTTCAATACCTACCGTTGGCTCGAGATCGGCTTTTTGATCGGTGCTTTGCGAGACTTTACGCAGCGAGAAGAGCTGGAGCGTAGATCTCTTCTCAAGGACCCATGGGCATTTTCAAGCTGGCTGAGTAGTCTTCCCGAAGCAAGGAAACGACAACTAATCCACATCCTGCCACACTTACTGTTTCCCGACACTTTCGAACGGATCAGCTCCGAGGGAGACAAGCGTCAGATCCTCGCCGGTTTCGGAGACACGCCAGAGAAGGAGATACGGAAGTGGAGCACTGTCGAGATCGACCGTGCCTTGCTCGAACTGCGCCGTCGGCTTGAAGACGAGCATGGCGCGGACATCGATTTCTACCAGGATGAGTTCGAGGCTCAGTGGAAGAACCAGACAAATAACTGGCTCTTCAGCTGGAACCCTACCAGATGGACCTGGGAGACGCTAGCGACCGACCGCGCCACAACCATCAATGGAGAGAAAGCAGACAACCGTTGGCGCTGCAGCTCGAGCAAGCCGCGCGAGGGTGACCGCGTCTTCCTTGTCCGTACCGGAAATTCTCCGAAAGGCATCGTAGCAGTCGGAAAGGTCACGCGCGCGCCCTACGAAGCCGAACACTGGGAACAGGCCCGCGCCGACGCCGGTGAGACGACGCGTTTCGTTGATGTGGCGTTCGACTCCGTCCGCGATGCAACAACGGACCAGATCGTCCCTCTGGAAGAGCTGCAGGGCCGCGAACCCGGCCAGGAATGGAACCCGCAGTCTTCCGGGATCCAGGTCAAGGCAAAGGCTGCCCGGACCCTGGAGCGCCTATGGAAAGCGCTGCCACCGATCGTATCCGGCGCTACTACGCCAGGGGATGACGCCGGAACTGGAGACCCGTCTCCAAAGAAACTCGCGCGGCCCCTGAACCTCATTCTCTACGGCCCTCCGGGTACTGGCAAAACGTATCGCCTGAAGAACGACTATCTGCCGCGATACCAGGACGACGATGGAGATCGCTTCGAGTTCGTGACGTTCCATCAGAGCTACGCGTACGAGGACTTCGTTGAGGGCATTCGACCCGTCACAAAGAACGGCGCTGTCACATACGAAGTGCGGCCGGGGGTGTTGAAGCGGCTTTGCGATCGAGCCCGGCGCTCGCCGGACAAGCGGTTCGCCCTATTCATCGACGAGATCAATCGCGGGAACGTCGCCAAGGTCTTCGGCGAGTTGATCACGCTGGTCGAGGTGGACAAGCGCATCCGCATCGATGCGTCGGGCAAGCGCGCGGCGAGCTGCAAGGGCCTGGAAGTGACGCTCCCTTACTCTGGCGAGCCTTTTGGGGTGCCGGCGAATGTCGACGTGATCGGCACCATGAACACCGCGGACCGGTCCATCGCTCTTCTCGATAGCGCCCTGCGGCGCCGTTTCCGGTTCGAGGAGCTTACGCCAAAGCCGGAACTCCTTGAATCGATCGACGACGGCGGGGGCAACGCGATCGACCTGCGTCAACTTCTGCAAGCCATGAATGCCCGCCTGTCCCGCCTGCTGCATCGCGACCAGACCTTGGGCCACAGCTACTTCTACCATGTGAAGTCGTTCGACGAGCTGCGCCGTGTCTTTGCCCGGGAGATTCTGCCATTCCTGCAGGAGGCCTTCTACGACGACTGGCGGCAAATCCGATACGTGCTCGCCGACCAGTCCGTGGAGGAGGAACTGCAATTGGTCCGGGCGCGCACGCAGAGCGCTGCTCTGCTCTTTCCAAAGGTCGACCCGACCGAAATCGGGGACGGTGAGGCGTTTGAGGTCATTCGGGAAGACGAGATCTCTCCGGACGCAATCCGCAAGATCTACGAGCCACCGGAATGAGGCACCTAACCGTCCGAGAGAGGGAGGGCGTCAGCATCGGCCCGGCCGGCGTGATCAGCGAGCTCGAGGCAGAAGGCATTGGGAAACTCGCCGGACGTCTGCCACCCGGGGTTCTAGCATGGGGTCATCGGTCATTGAAGTTCGGGCCCTTCTGCGGAGTGCTGCAAACCGAGCAGATTGCCATCGAGATACTTCCAAAGATCGACCATGGCGGCGATAGCAGCGAAGACATGCGGGGCCTTCTAGTGGCCATGTTGGCGCGCACAGGTGAGCTTGGATCAAAGCGCGTGGGCGATGCTGGCCTCGCGCAGCAGCACAGCCACCTCCTGGACATCTTCATCGAGGATTTCTGCGGCCAAGTGAAATCCGCGCTCCGAGGCGGGGCTATTGCTCGGTACTCAGAGAAGACGGAGAACCTAAACGCCCTCCGCGGGCGGCTTGAGCTGACTGAGCATCTCCGCGCGAACGCATTCGACCGTTCTCATCTACTTTGTCGCTTCGACGAACGCAGCATCGACAACCCATACAATCAAGCGCTGAAGCGTGTCCTCCGGATCCTTCTCGGATTCGCGCTGAGCCCGAGGACCCGCGCGATGGTGACGGCTTTCCTGCACCGCTTTGATGAGGTTGGCGATCATAGGGTCAGGGCTCGCGACATCGACGGTCTCCACCTTGACCGGACCATCCGGCACTGGCAGCCAGTATTTGCGCGGGCCCGTTGGCTGTTGTCAGGCCTTTATCCGGATGTTCGCACCGGCGACGCTGCTGGTTCCGCGCTACTGTTCAACATGGAAAAGCTCTTCGAGAAGGTGCTTGGGCTGCGCATCCGGAATGCCTGTCAGATGCACTGGGGTGGGCGCCTCTTTGTTGGACTACAGGGCCCCGTTAGAAACCTCGCCACCTCTGGCTTCCAGCTGCGACCTGACATCACTATTCAGAGCGAAGACGAGAACGTCGCCATCCTCGATGCAAAATGGAAGCGCCTCGATGTCGGCGAGCCGAACTCGGGCGTCTCGAGCGGCGACGCGTATCAGATGAACGCCTACGCCGCTCGCTACCGATGCAAACACTTGGCGCTCGTCTACCCCGCTTCTGGGGACTGCCCGCCTGGAAAGATTAAAGAGTTCGTGCTCATGACTGAAGAGCGGCCAAAGCTTGAGGTCATCGTGGTAGATGTTCGAGAACTCACATCCGGCAGTGGGATGCCGGCCGGTGTCGATGGAATGATCCCGATCGAGCACCACTGGAAACAACGCTCATCACAGACAGCAATTCACGCAGCGATATGAAAAACTGGAGGCAGGCAAGTTCAGCACGATCCAGGATCTGGTAGAGCCGGTCGGATTAGCTAAACGGTACGTAAGCCACCAGTTGCGGTTGATCCTGAAGGACAACCGGTGTTGCCCGGCACGCCTGCCTCACAGCTAGCGGTCCGGTCCTATTCATTCGAGCAAACACCCGAAACATCGAAGGATTTCGATTGAACACGACATGACTCCCCGTTAGCGTTCAGCTAGCACAAAAAATGGGCGCGCATATTAATCAAACGCGCCGAGCCGGGAGTGCGAAGTGGATAGTGACAAGTCGGAGCTTCGTTGGGGAGTCGCGCAGCGCCTCGAGTTCATCGAGTTTCGATTGTTTTGGGAGGGGCGAGTGAACCGAAGCGATTTGATGGAGCAGTTCGGGCTATCGGTGAACCAGGCGTCCGCCGACCTGAACCGCTACATCGGCTTCGCGCCCGACAACATGGTTTATGACAAGAGCGCGCGGACCTACGTCCGTGGTCCCGACTATTCTGCACAGTTTCTGAAACCTGATGCCAGCCGCTACCTCGCGCAACTGCGGTCTTTGGCTGATGGCATCATGGACAGCGACGATACCTGGATCGCTGAACTGCCATCATATGACGCTGCGCCAACGCCCACTCGCGGCGTAAATCCGGTCACTCTGCGCTCCGTTGTCGGTGCCATCCGCCACTCGAACGCCATTGAGGTGAAATACCAGTCCCTCTCGCGCCCCGAGCCGAGCTGGCGGTGGATCGCGCCTCACGCCATCGGGTTCGACGGCTTCCGATGGCACACACGGGCGTTCTGTAAGACTGACGAGGTCTTCAAGGACTTCTTGCTTTCGCGCATCCTCCAGACGCGCGGCACTGAAGCCAGCGACGCCACCAAAGCTGCCGATGCGGACTGGCAAGAGCACGTCACGCTTGAGATCGGCCCCCACCCTGACCTCTCCGAGAACCAGAAGAAGGTGATCGCGCTGGACTACGGGATGCGCGGAGGCAAGGTGAACATCAAGGTTCGACGCGCTCTCATTTACTACGCCCTCAAGCGGCTCGGGCTCGACACAGATCCAGCTGCGCGGCAACCACAGGATCAGCAGATCGTTCTTCTAAATCGCGAGGTCCTCGATGAAAATCATTGATAACACCTCTCAGCTCCTTGGTGACGACCTCAAGGAAACGATGCCTCGTGGATCGCGTCTCAAAATAGCTGCGTCGTGTTTCTCCATTTATGCATTCGAAGCGTTGAAAGCAGAGCTATCGAAGGTGGACAGCCTGCAGTTCATATTCACTGCCCCAACCTTTGTACCAACCGAAGTGACAGATCGCCTGCGCAAAGAACGGCGTGAGTTCTTCATCCCAAAGGCACGCCGTGAAAGCGGCCTTTATGGAACCGAGTTTGAAATTCAGCTTCGCAACAAGCTGACGCAACGAGCGGTAGCCCGCGAATGTGCGGCCTGGATCCGAAAGAAGGCGAAGTTCAAATCGAATACGTCTAAGGCGCCTATGCAGCAATTCATGCATGTCGACAGCTCTGCTGAAGGCGTCGCCTACATGCCCATCAGCGGCTTCACCGCAGTCGATCTTGGCTACCAAAAGGGCGATGCTGTTTCCAATTTTGTGACGAAGTTTGACGATCCAAACCACGCGCAGATGTATCTTCAACTTTTTAATCAGATCTGGGCGGACCCAGAGAAGGTCAAAGATGTCACGGACGCGATCTGTGATCATATTGAGTCCGTCTATCAGGAGAATTCACCCGAGCGGATCTACTTCATGATGCTTTACAATATCTTCCAGGATTTTCTGGAAGATATCGACGAAGACGTACTGCCAAATGATCTGACGGGCTATCAGGACAGCCTCGTCTGGAACAAGTTGTTCAACTTCCAGAAGGATGCGGCAACCGGGATCATCAACAAGCTAGAGACATACAACGGCTGCATTCTGGCGGACAGCGTTGGCTTGGGGAAAACGTTCACAGCTCTCGCTGTCGTCAAATATTATGAGCTTCGCAACCGTTCTGTGTTGGTGCTTTGTCCCAAAAAACTCGCCGACAACTGGCGGAACTACAACACCAATCTGACAACGAACATTTTTGCAAAGGATCGGTTCAACTATGATGTCCTCTGTCACACGGACCTGTCGAGGACCTCGGGCGAGTCATTCGGGATCCCGCTAAACCGGATAAATTGGGGAAATTACGATCTCGTTGTAATCGATGAATCCCACAACTTCCGAAACAATGACGTCTACAAGGATCGCGAAACCCGCTACCAGAAGCTGATGAACAAGGTCATCCGCGATGGCGTGAAGACCAAGGTCCTCATGTTGTCGGCCACGCCTGTAAACAACCGTTTCACCGATCTCCGCAACCAGCTCGCCCTCGCATATGAAGGCCAGTCTGAAGGCCTAAGCCGTAACTTGAAGACCGACACGAGCGTCGAAGAGATTTTTAGGCGAGCCCAAAAAGCCTTCAACACCTGGTCGCTTCTGCCCCCGGTTGAACGGAACGCTGCGTCGATTCTTAAGGCGCTCGATTTCGACTTTTTCGAGCTTCTCGACGCAGTCACGATTGCCCGCTCACGCAAGCATATCGAGACTTTCTACGACACGACGGACATCGGCAAATTCCCTCAACGCCGGAAACCATTGTCCTACCATTGCCCTATCACCCATCGTGACGATGTGATGGGGCTGAACGAGATCTTTGAACAGCTCTCGGTCCTCAAGCTGTCCGTTTACGCACCCATCAGCTATATCCTTCCAAGCCGCCTTCGGAAGTACGAAGAAATCTATGACACCCAAGTCGAAGGGGGGCGTGGCAAGCTGCGTCAGGCTGACCGCGAGCGCAGTCTGCAAGCCTTGATGACGACCAACCTGCTCAAGCGCTTGGAAAGCTCGGTTGAGGCGTTCCGGCTTACTCTGCGCGCCCTCGCCGCAAACATATCACGGACGCTAACAGCAATCGGCGAATTCGAGCGATCCGGCGGCACCCAAAGCGTCAGTGATTACCTGGCCGATGTCGAAACGCTGGACGCGGAAGATGACGAACTTGAGGGCCTCAATGAATTCACGGTCGGCAAGAAGGTTCAGATCAGTCTCGGAGATATGGACCTACCGTCATGGAAACACGATCTTCAGGCCGATCTTATACTGATCGACGATCTGGTCGCTTCGATGGATAAGGTCCGACCTGAGGACGATGCCAAGCTCCAGCACTTGCAAGACGTTATTACCCGCAAAGTTGGCGCGCCCATTAACCCGGGCAACAAGAAAGTGCTCATCTTTACGGCGTTCGCGGACACGGCAAATTACCTCTTTGCAAACCTCGCCCCTTTCGCGAAGGACCTCGGGCTGCACACCGGAAAGGTGACTGGCTCGGATTCACCGAAGACCACACTCAAGAAGAGCTATGACTTCCAGGGCGTCTTGACGCTGTTTTCGCCCCGCTCGAAAGAAAAGGACGTCATCCTGCCGGACGAGCCCGCAGAGATCGACATTCTGATTGGCACGGACTGCATCTCCGAAGGCCAGAACCTTCAGGACTGCGACTATCTGATCAACTACGACATCCACTGGAACCCGGTGCGCATCATTCAGCGCTACGGACGTATTGACCGCATCGGCTCGCCGAACTCGCAAATCCAGCTGGTAAACTATTGGCCCGACATTTCGCTCGACGAGTACATCAACCTCAAGGAGCGTGTCGAAAACCGGATGGTGATCGCCGACATGGTGGGTACCGGTGACGACAACGTCCTGACGGCCAAGAGTGGCGACATCGCCTACCGCAAGGATCAGCTCAAACGCCTGCAGGAAGAGGTCATCGATCTTGAGGACGTCAAGACCGGTGTTTCGATCACTGATCTTGGCCTGAACGACTTCCGGATGGATCTGCTCAACTACGCCAAGCAGCACGGCGAACTCGACAACCTACCGAACGGCATGCATGCCGTAGTACCGTCGCAGGCACAAATGGGGCTCCGTCCCGGCGTAATCTTCGCGCTGAAAAACATCCACGATACCGTGAACATCAACCAGCAGAACCGGCTCCACCCCTTCTATCTGGTCTACATCGCCGACGATGGCGAAATCATCGCCGACCACACCGAGGTCAAGCGCCTGCTCGACCTGATCCGGACCAGCTGCAAGGGCCGCTCGATCCCTGTCCCCGACGTCTGCCGCACGTTCAACGAGCGCACGGAGGACGGCCGCAAGATGGAGCATTATTCCGGTCTGCTAAGCGCCGCGATCCGCTCCATGATCGAGGTGAAAGAAGAAAAGGATCTCGACAGCCTGTTCAGCGGCGGCCGCACGACCGCGCTGACCCACACCATCGCCGGGCTTGATGACTTCGAGCTGATCGGCTTCCTGGTGATCGAGGACAGCGTCGCATGACAGGCTTCTTCGACTATCCCAAAAGTGCGGCCTTCGGCCGGGTTCTCCCCAAGAACAAGATCTACGAGCACGCAGGCGCGAACACAGCCCTCAAGGATCTGTTCGTGCGTGAGGTCGATCAGATTGTTTGGCGCTACAAGCTCGCGCCAGAAACGATCAATCTGAGTGCCACCAAATCGGTGGCCGAAATTCAGGTCTTCGACATATCTCTGAAAACCGGCAAGCTGGACGAGGCCGTGCTACGCGCCATCGACAAGGCCATTCCTTTTCCCCTGATCTTCGAGCTGAGCCATGGCGGCAAACGCAGGGCCATGGCGGCCTACAAACGGCCGAGCGAGGCCGACAGCGCGAAGTGGGTGATCAGCGAGTATTTCGCCACCGACTGGGTGGCCGACACCGCCGCCAGGTCGCCCCTGCCGGTCGCGCTCAACCTCGGTGGGCTTTATGAAGCGCTTCTGTCCGGTTTGATGCCACAACAGGTTCAGGCGGCACCCGGACAGGACGGCGAAGACATTCAGGCCCGCGTCGACCGGATGGAGGCAATCCGCGCCAAGACGCGAGATGTCGAACGGGTCAAGGCGCGGCTGGCGCGCGAGAAGCAATTCAACAAGCGTGTTGCGATCAATGCAGAGCTGCGCGCGGCAAAATTGGAATTGGAACGGCTGACCGGGGTGACCGCCCAGACAGCCGCGCCGAGTGAATAAGAGGACGACGAGCATGGAAAAACTGAAACTGCACAGCCCCGACCTGAACCAGGACAACATCGCCAAGATCCGCGATCTGTTTCCCGGCTGCGTGACCGAGGCTGCCGACGACAATGGCAAGCTACGGTTTGCGGTGGACTTCGATCAGCTTCGTCAGGAGCTGAGCGACCACATCGTCGAAGGTGGTCAGGAGAGGTATCGGTTAGACTGGCCGGGGAAGCGTGAGGCGTTGATCGTAGCAAATGCACCGATAGCAAAGAGTTTTCGGCCAGCGCGCAAAGAAAGCGTCGATTTTGATGTCACGAGAAACATCTTTCTTGAAGGCGACAACCTTGAAGTTCTCAAGCTCTTGCAGGAAACATATTTAGGGCAGGTAAAAATGATCTATATTGATCCGCCCTATAATAAAGGAAAGGACTTCGTTTACCGCGACATATTTGAAGTCGGCAGCGACGAGTACCTTAAAGCCTCCAACCAAGCGGGCACTTCTGGCGATCGAATGGTTGCCAATCCTGAATCCGAAGGGCGCTTTCATTCGAAATGGCTTTCGATGATGTTGCCGAGACTAAAACTCGCCAGGTCATTGCTGGCACAAGATGGAATAATGTTCATATCGATCGATGAAAGCGAGGTCGACAATCTTGAAAAGCTTTGCAAGGAGGTTTTTGGGTCTGACAATGTGCTTGGTAATTTTCCAGTTGTAATGAACTTGAAAGGCAATCAAGATGCATTCGGTTTCGCTGAGACTCATGAGTACTTTATTGCTTGCATGAGATCTAAGAGTCTGATTCGAAACTAACCGCACTTTTTCAGAGTCTTGCGAGATGGCGGGTGACGCGTCGAATGTGTGCAAT
>CANMZB010000038.1 GCA_947502265.1 uncultured Sulfitobacter sp. | reverse complement strand
GGAAAAGCCCCGTCGCCTTCGAACGGAAAGTGGCTTAAAGGAGCACTTGGGGCGGCACAAAAGTGCGACAGGTCCAATCCGCGGTGAAAACGGCTCCGGAAAATCCACGATCTCAGACTTCATCTTCTTTGTTCTGGGCGGGGAGTTTGATGACTGGAAGGACGTCGCCAGTCGATGTGACGAGGTTCAAGCAGAGATTGAGACGTCTAAGGGTAAACTGGTTTTGAAACGGGCCACCTCGTCAGCTCAACAGCCTGTGGCTGTCTTTTTTGGGGGCTTCGAAGAAGCGTCAAAAAGTGCATTGGACAAGTGGGAGACCTTTCCGCTCCGGCGTTCCGGAAGCAAGGAAAGCTTCTCCCAAGTCATGTTCCGGACACTCGGAATCCCCGAGGCTCAAAGTGATGGAGCGTCTAATATCACGATGCACCAGCTCTTGAGGCTCTGTTACTCTGATCAACGCACTCCGGCGATGCGGATATTCAGGTACGAGTCTTTTGATACCCAGAGCATTCGCGAGGCTGTCGGTGATCTGATCTGCGGGATCAGTGGATACGAGCTCTACGAACTTGGATTAGATATTCGCAACAAAGAGAAAGCGTTCTCAAAGATCGATGCCAAGCTCTCTAGTCTTTTGGGTGCGCTCAAGCTCGAAAATGCCCTCGCAACGCGTGCCTCTATCAATGCCAAGCTTCAAGAACTGACGACCGAAAAAGCACGTCTACACGCTGAGATCGGGGACGTTGATCGCCATGTCGATACCGGAGAAGTCGGGGGTTTCTTGACGGAGCGGAAGGCAGCCCGCACACAGTTGTCCAAACAACGAGATGCCATCACTGCCCTTGAGGGTGACATCAGCGAAGCAGAATTTGAACTGAGGGAAATCGCCCAGTTCCAAAACTTCCTTGAAGAGCAAAGGGCAAAGTTGGCAGCCGCACAACTGTCTTTTGATGTTGTCGGTGCCATCGCATTCAGCCATTGCCCAGCTTGTGGCAAAGAAATTGTCGCTCCCGATGCCGAAAGCCAGTGCCACGTCTGCAAGGAGGATTTAGATCCGGACATTGAGAAGGCGCGCTACAATCAGATCAGACTTGATCTTGAGATTCAATCTCGTGAAACCAACCAGTTGTTGACCCAAAAAAATAGATCCCTGACCGAAAAATTGACTGAAATTAGGAAGAAGCGTAGCGAGCACAAGCGCGACCTTACGCAGTACCAAGTCAAATATGCTGGTCCAAATGGGCCACGAGAAGCCTTTTTAGCCGCGCGCACCAATCGAATTGGTCACATTGATGCAGAAGAGGCTTATCTGCTATCGAACCTGCAAGTTGCAGAAGAAATCGAAGCGCTGAGTGCAGAGAAGGCTTCTGTTCAGAAGGAATTGGACATCAAGAACGCGCGCGCGGCAACGTTGCGCACTGCGGCTGCTAAAAGGCGGACGGTGGCGCTATCCAGTGTATCGCGGATCGCCGCAGCGATTTTGAGATCAGATCTTCCAAGACAAGATGAGTTTATTGCAGCACAAGACGTTTCGGTTAACTTCAAGAATGACGCGAACTCCGTCGATGGCACTTACAATTTCGCGGAAAGCAGCAACGTCTTTCTCAAGAATGCAACGATTTTTGCTTTGTTTCTCGCGGCCATGAAGGACGATACGTTCTATCATCCGAGGTTTCTTTTGTTTGACAACATCGAGGACAAGGGCATGCAAGAGGAACGCAGCCATCTCTTTCAAAAGCTGATCGTTGAATATGCAACAGCGTTTGAAGCACCGTTCCAAATCATTTTCACAACGTCGATGATGAACCCTGCGCTAGAGCTCCAGGACTATGTTGTGGGTCCAGCATATACGAATAAAAATCGTTCACTTGATCTTGGCATTCCAGCTGCAGACAGTTCGAACTGACTAGATTAGAAAAACCTGATTTAGGAAGCGGTACAATGGACAACTACCTTCGCCTAAGATGGATGACGTGCCAATGACTTGCTTCCGTATCGACGAAAGCGGCTATACAGGATTTGACTTGCTCAACGCCGACCAGAGGTTTCAGGGCGCGAGCGCTATTGCCATCAATAATGACGACGCCGGGCGGCTGATCAAAGAGCATTTTCCACGCTTACAGGCACCGGAGCTCAAGTATAGTGCCCTGTCGCGGCGCGCTTCCAATCATCCGCGTCTGCTCGGTCTGGTGAAAGACCTTCTGAACGATTTCGATTGTGTAACCTATGTGGCCGACAAACGATTCATGCTGACGCTCATGTTCGTCGATTATGCGGTCGAGCCCTATTACTACGAGCGCGGCTTTGACCTTTATGAGAACGGTCAAAACTACGCGATGGCCTCCATGCTTCACATGGCTGGGCCGGTTCTACTGGGTGAGGCAAAGTTTGCGGCGCTGATGGGCGCGTTTCAAAGGGCGACGAAAGAGAAGAGCCCGCAATCGCTGCAGCAATTGGTTGATGCGGCTAGCGCCACCAACTGGGGTGAGCTTCCGGAAGTTCTGGGGCCACTCGCACAATATGCAGATCGCGACTGCCTTTCAGCCATTGCCACACCTGGCGTCTCCACCGATATTGCCATTGTGGTCCTGATATCGCTTATCACGCGCATGGAGGTCATGACAGAGGGAGCTTATCAGGTTGAGCATGATCAGTCCAAGAACCTCTCAACGTATCACGACCTCCTGCAGCGGTTCATCGATCACGACGAAGAGGCGGAATTCCGCGCTACTGACATCACATCGCTGCGGTTCCCGCTCAAGCTCGCTGAGGTCACGCAAGTGGACTCGAAAGTAAATCCCGCGGTCCAACTCGCCGATGTCATGATCGGCGCTGCAATCGAAGCTGGTAACACTCTCACGGGCTTGCGGTCTGGTGGGCTAGACCCAGAAGCCTTAATGCCGCTTTATCGCGACGATCAATTCATCCATATGTTGCCTTCTATAGATTTTGAGGAACAACGGCGGTTTCGCTCAGGGAGCCAAAACAGCCAGGCCATTGACTACCTGGCCTCGAACATGTTCGGAAATAAACGCTGAGAAATCTGCAAGATTGCAGTAAGGGGATCGGCACGTAGCTGAATTCCCGATACGGGAATGCAAAGGCGCTACCGAAGTCTTCACGCTGGAATTGCGAGAGTTTGCGGAAAGCATTGACCCGTCGTCAACACGTTGAAGATAAACAATTTCGATTATTGTCGAGGGTCCAGCAGGCTGCTGGTCGCAGGAGGATCAGGAAGGGCTTGGCCCGGACGGATCTGACGAGAAGGGGTCTCGGGGGTATCCCCTGAGTGAACGACATGTTGTGGGGAGGGCTTGCCCGGACCGCAACATGACTAGTGAGTAGCGCAGCGGCAATTCCCACAGGTTCGTGATGCGCAATCCACAGAAAACCGCCGCGACCTGTGCCGGGATTTTCGGGGGTACCGCGTATTCTTGGGGAACGCAGATAACCCGAGGTTCACTATGTCCGTGCATGCGAAGTTTGACAATCCCAAACCCGTCAGCTCCCCGAAGCCGCCGATTGTGCTGCGGTTCCAAGGGTTGCATCCGGATAACCTTGGGCGCTTTGATATGCATGATCATCGCAGTGGCGGTGACCTCTCCCATGTTGATCTGGATGCGTCGGAGTTGAATGAGGTTCTGCATTGCGAACCCAAATGGCAGGAAACGATCAAGGCAGAAGTCGCTGCAGCAAAGCGCAACAATTTCCGTGAGCGGATGGAGGCCTTGCGCAAGAAGGGTCGTAAAGCTGAACGCGAGGCGCTGATCATAGAAGGGGAAAGCGATCCGTGGCGGCGGTGTTCCGGCGGTCCCTTGCGTGAAGGCATCCTGACGGTCAACAAAGAATGGTTCGGCGGGACCGGTCAAGCCGAATGGGACGTCGAGAAGGTCGCGGCGTTCAAGAAAACGGCGATGGACTTTCTGCGGAAGCACTTCCCTGACGGTCAGCTGCGCTATGCCAATGCGCACCACGACGAGGAGGCCTTTCACATCCATTTCGTTGCAGTGGTCTGGACAGAGAAAGTCACTGCGAATCGCGGGCGGCAGAAGGTGTTGCAGGCCTCGGTGAACCCGCTTTTGAAGAATTACGAGCATGCGCAGAATTTGGCTGGAAAGGCCTTTGCGCCCATTGGTATCGCGCGTGGGGAGCGTAGGGCCGAGGCGCGGAGGGTTGCAAAAGAGGCTGGCGAAGACATTCCGGAAAAGCGCCGCCATATTCCGCCTTCGGAATGGCGGGCCAATCAGCAAGCTGGGGGCTATGAGGTGGCCAATGAGATTGTTGATGCTGCACAGAGCAAAGCCAAAGAGATGATCGATGATGGACGGATCACCGGCAAGGCCACGATCCGAAAATCGCGCAAACGCGCGGTAAAGGAGGCGCTTCGCAGGAAAGAGGCGGCGACGCGTGAGGTGGCGGCGGCAGAGCGCCACCGCAAAGAAGAGGAACGGGCAGCGGATGCCGCCCGCAAAGCGAGGGCTGATGCCGAGGCTGCGCTCGTCACCATAGAAGAAAAGTCAGCAAATAGTGTTGAGGCAGCGGAGGAGGCAACGGCAACACTTCAGGAGGTGAGGGCAGAGACGGGTGTTGAGGCCGAGAAAATGCAGGGGGTGAAAACGGAAATAATAAATGCAGAAAAGGGGCTGACGGATGTGCAGGCAGAGGTTGAGAAGGCTTCTGCAAAAAGGGATCAGATTACAGCTGAGGTTGTGACACAAGGCGAGAATCTTGATCGGCTGAAGTCGTTGGCGAAAAAGAAAACGACGGATTTGGCCGCGACTTCGGAGCAAGTTCAATCGCTGAAATCAGAAAGGCAGGTTGAAACGCAGGCTTTGGACAAGGCGAAAAAGAAGCGGGAAACGGCAGAAGCTGAACTGGCTCGTGTGGAGGCAAAGGCCGTGACCGCTGAGGCAAAACTTTCCAAGGCGCTGTCTTTGATGAAAACGTTGGCTGAAGGCGTCGAAATGCTTGGCGGTGCCGTCCTGCGCTGGATGTCCGGGCCAAAACCGAGTGAGGACAAGTTGGTCTGGGGACCAAATGCGCCGAAAACCAAAGAAGACCGCAGCCGGATTGCAAAACGCATCCAACCGGTGATGCCGCAACTGATGCCGCTCGCGCAATCCATCCGCCGCACGATTGATGAAACCCTGAGCTTTGAGCGCGCAGAGATTGCCGCAGATGCGGCCTATGTTCTCGAACAGCGCGAGACTTTGGAGGCGGAGCAGCGGGCAGAGCTGACCCGCATCCTGAACGAACATGCGCAAACCGACCCGACGTCTGACGGGCCAGGGGTATGATCAGATCACGGCTGGCAACCTCTCGATGGCCGCTTGCAACACAGCGGGCGGCGCAGGCTTGCTATAGGTGCGCTCATGGGTGTCTTTGCCCTCATGGCCGACGATGTCGCGAAGCACCTTGTCGGTCACTTCCGGAACATGTTCCAACGTGCCCTGAACATAGTGCCGCAGGCTGTGGAACGACAGGCCAGCGCCTTCGGCCCCAAAGGTCTTGTCGACGATCTGGCGCATCCGGCGGCCCAGTTTGCGGCCATGCTTGCCCGTTGCAGGTTCGCGCAGACAGGGGAACAGCTCGGCTTGCCCCTTGGCGCGGGCTGTTCCCACGAAATCCAGAAAACCCAACGCGATCAAACGACTGTGGATCGGCACGATACGTTTCGACGAAATATTCTTGATCCGCCGCAACTCGGAATCCTCGATGCTGAAGCAAGGGATGCCGTCGCGCTCGACAATATCGGCAGGGGCTAGACCGGCGATCTCTTCACGCCGCGCCCCTGTAAAAGCGCCGATCAAAGGCGACCAATAGATGCCGTTGCGGTAAATGTCCGTGCCCGGATCGGTCTGGTGATATTCTGACTTCGATCCGGTCCAAACCGGAGATTTGAACATAAGGCGCAGCTCTGCCTCGGTGAACGCCTGTTTCTTGTCACAGTCGCGAACGGTGTCCTTGCGCCGCAATTTGCCGGGTTTGAGCTTGGGATTGATCGCAATGCCTTCATCCGAGGCCCATTCAACGATCTGGCCCAGATGCTCAAGATGGCGGTTGATCGTGCCGATGGACAGCCCGACTTTCTCGGGTGGCAGTTTGGCGGCGCGGGCCATGATCTCTTCGCGGGTGGCATTGCGGTCAGCGGGGCTTTTGCCCCAGCTTTTCGGCAGCTTGTAAAGCGCCGCGCGAAACCCCGTGGCATCCGTTTGCCGGATCTGGCGCACGTCTCTGATGCCGGTCAGCGTGGTAAAGAGGCCAACAAAGCTCTCGTATTGGCGCAGGGTCTTTTCTTCGATGCCTTCGCTGCGCTTCATCTCGTTCATGCGCGACACAACGGCCTGCATGTCGGGATCGAGAGTGCCCGCGTCCACCTCAGGACACGGCAGCGGGGGAAAGGCAGGTGCCTCTGGCTCTGGTGCAAGCAAATGAGAGGCGCCGTCCCAAAGATCATCCGCCGCCGCGTCGATATCCGCCAAGGCCTCTTCGTGCCGGTTCCAGGCCGCGGATTTTCCAGCGATCAGCAAGGAGATCAACTTCGCACGGTCAAAGGCCGAAAGCTGAGGATGACCCGTTAACGCCTTGAAATCGCGTTGAATGATGTTCTGGCGAGCTTCGCTGGTGAGGTCATCGCGGATGATGTCCAGATTCAAGGAAACCAAGGGATGATCCGACGCCGCACCGTGCAGGCCCTCCGCCTTCACCTGCGCCCAAGCGTCCGCCGTCGCCTGATCGTGGCGCTGGTCATCAGCCGGATCGCGGGAATCAAAACGATGCAGCAGTTTGAGCTTCTCGATCTTCTCACGCTCTTTGGTGATGACACTGGCAAGCCAGCGTCGCGCCATATCCGGCGTGATCTGTTGGTGGCTGAGTTGTTCCATGACGATATCGCTTTCCGCACTGATCCTGCGGGATAAGATATGTGCGCAGCGCAGGTCTGTCGTCCCCAGCGAGAGCTTGATATCGACGATTCCTGTGGATTGTCGGCGCAAACGACGCCGCCACTGATAGGTATTTCCGCGTTTTGAGAGATGGGGTTGGTTCAACATTCGTTTCTGATCCGGTTGAGACGGATACGAAACGGTCATGCCATCTGGCTGCAGGGGGATGTAACACCCTGATGCCGCACCTACGAAGCCACGCTGTGACTTCGTTAGGTATTTCAATAACTTACACTGAAATTGGCTCCGGCGGTAGGGATCGAACCTACGACCAATTGATTAACAGTCAACTGCTCTACCGCTGAGCTACGCCGGAACGGTCTGCATCGTATAGCGGTGGTGTTTTCGGGCGTCCAGAGGGTTTTAGCTGGTTTCCGATAATTTTTTTACATTTCCGCTCATGTCTTGAATACGGCGTCAGCGTGTAGAGGGCCGGGGCTGGTGACCATGTCGCGGCCGGTCAGATCTATGAGGTGTGCGAGGACGTTGCGGATTGCTGCGCCACGCAGGGCAGGGGGGGTTTCCGTGTAGATCGCAGCTGCAAGTATTGCTGCGGTTGCGGGGCCGCGTGACAGATGATCGAGAATCGCTTGCTCGCGGGCACGCCGGTGGGTGACGAGCCAATCCAGTCGCTGTGCAGGGGTATCGATCTGTGCGCCGTGACCGGGATAAAAAACACTCCAGTCGCGGGTCTGGAGCCGCGCGCAGGAGGCCATGAAGTCGGTCAGATCGCCGTCGGGAGGCGAGACGAGAGACGAAGCCCAGCCCATCACATGATCGGCGGTAAAGCAGGCATTGCCCCAACCAAGGCTGATGTGGTTGCCGATGTGGCCGGGGGTGTGGATCACGTCAAGCGCCCAACCGTCGCCCTTTATCACATCGCCATCGGACACTGTTTCGTCGGCCGTAAACGCGTGGTCCACGCCTTCGCCGCCGCCCACTGTACCGGCATCGGCCAGATCTTGCATCACTTTGGAGCGTCCGGCATGTGCACCACCGAACGCCAGCACCGGTGCACCGGTGCGCTGCGCCAGTGGGCGGGCCAGAGGCGAGTGATCAAGATGGGTATGTGTCACAATGATGTGGCTGATGTGTTGTCCCTCGGTAACCGCGCCGAGAATCGCTTCGAGGTGGGTATTGTCCGCCGGACCGGGATCAATCACCGCCAGTGCACCCGAGCCGAGCAGGTAGGTATTTGTGCCCCGATAGGTCATTGGTGACGGGTTTGGTGCCACGATCCGGCGCAAATCTGTGGCAAGCGTTTCCGGCACGCCGATGGGTGGATTAAAGTTGTCGGGCGGTGTCATGGATTGACCTTTCGTTTGGAGCGACTGGAGTTTAGGTTTACGCATGTCTTTCGGTTGGCTCAAACACTATATGCCGCGTGGCATCTACGGGCGCGCTGCGCTGATCCTGCTTTTGCCGGTTGTGGTGTTGCAACTGGTGGTAATGGTGATCTTTGCACAGCGCCATTTTCAGGGTGTCACCCAGCAGATGTCGGACACCGTGCTGCGTGAATTGGCCTTGGTGATGGAGGTGGTCGACGACGCACCAACAGCCGGGGCTGCGACGGATGCTGTTGCTACGACGCTCGCGCCGCTCCAGATTAAGGTGCGCCGCGCAGAGCTGCGCGATCCACAGAACGCGCGGGTCTGGTATGATTATTCGGGGCGGGTGCTGATACAGCGGATGAAAGACCGATTGCCCGGCTTTGTTGCCGCCGATCTGCTCAAGCTGTCACAGGTCACGCTTTTTGTACAAAGCCGTCATGGGCTGTTGCGCATTGATTTCGACCGCCGCCGGATCACGGCTGCCAACCCTCATCAGCTGTTTGTTTATACGACGGTATTCGGCGTGCTGTTGACCGTAATAGCAAGCATCTACTTGCGTAACCAGCTGCGCCCGATCAAGCGGCTGGCGCGCGCGGCCGAGGCGTTTGGTCGGGGGCGGCACATGCCGTATTCGCCCGCTGGTGCGGTTGAATTGCGCGCGGCGGGGCATGCCTTTGTCGATATGCGCCATCGGATCGAACGGCACATCGAGCAGCGCACCCTGATGTTGTCAGGCGTCAGCCATGATCTGCGCACGCCGCTCACGCGCCTGCGTCTTGGCCTTGCATTGCTGGACGAAGAGGACGCCGCGCCCTTGTTACAAGACGTGGCGGACATGCAGGGCATGCTGGACGAATTTCTCAACTTTGCCAAAGGGGCCGCCGAAGGAGAGCCTGCGCCGGTGGATCCGGTTGCGATGGTAACCGATATCGTCGCAGAGGCAAAACGTGCGGGGCGCGATGTGACGCTGATGCCGGTCGAGGGGACGGGGAGCGGTACTGTGCGGTTGCGCGAAATGGCGATGCGGCGGGCGGTGGATAACCTGATCTCGAACGGCACGCGTTACGGGGCGCGGGTGGAAGTGTCGGTGATGCTGAGTGGGAAGACCCTGCGCATCCGCGTGGAGGACGACGGCCCCGGCATCCCCGAGGCTCGCCGCGAAGAAGCAACGCGTCCTTTCACGCGACTTGATGCCGCGCGCAATCAGGATCAGGGGGGCGGTGTGGGCCTCGGGCTTGCCATCGCGGCGGACATCGCACATGCGCATGGCGGCGTGCTGCGGTTGGGCGTCTCGGAGCGGCTGGGCGGGCTGCGTGCGGATATCGTGATGGCGCGTTAGAGCGGGCTACCGGCCTTCCAGACAGCTTGCTTTATCCCAACACCGTGAGCCAGACCCACACAGACAGGATCGACGATCCTGTGGCAATCAACACCGAGGACGCGGCCACACGGCGGCTGCGACCGTACATGTTGGCGAAGATATAGGCGTTGAAACCCGGCGCCATCGCTGCCGTCAGAACACCTGCGCGAAACAGTTCGGGTGGCACCGCCAGTGCCGATCCGAAAAGCCACACAAGCGCGGGATGCACGAGAAGGGCGATGACGCATACCATGGTAATCGCCTTCATGTCGCCCTCGGGGCGGTATTGGATCAACACACCACCCAAAGCGAAAAGCGCAGCAGGCAAAGCCGCGCGCACGATAAGCGAAAGCGCATCCTCCACCACAGACGGGATCATCAAACCGGAGAGATTTACCACAAAGCCGGCGACAATCCCGATCACCAGAGGGTTCTGGAACATTGCGCGGCTCACAGCGCGCGCAAGGCCAAGGCCACTTTGCCCGCGATTGCGCACAAATTCCATCACGGTGATGCCCAGACCATAGCAAAAGGGCGAGTGGAAGGCGATGATCATGTAGTTGCCGGTCAAGGCATCTGTGCCATAGGCGCGTTCGGAAATGGGCAGGCCCAAAAGCACAGAGTTGGAGAACAGACAGCAAAACCCGATGGCCACGCAGTCTTCCCAGTCCCGTTTGAAAAACAGCCGTGCGCCGAACGTGCCAAGTGCAAAGCAGATACCGGCACCTGCGTAAAAGCTTACCAGCAGCCCCGCATCAATCGCGCTGCCAAGATCCAGATGCGCGATGGCCTGAAACAACAGGCACGGGACGGCAAAGCTTTGCGCGAAGCGCAGCACGCCATCAACGCCGCTGACGGGAAAGAAACCGCGCCACACGGCGACATAGCCAAAGCCGATAACCAGAAAAACCGGCAGGATAACATCAAGAAGGGTTTGCATGGGCGCAGGCTCGGGCTTGGGGTGTTACGTGTGCCTACACCTGCGGGGACAGGTCCGAAAGGGGGCGTGTCAGCCCAGATCGAAGCGCAATTGCATCCCGTCAAAAGCCGGATGCACATGATCGGGTGTCTCGCGCGCAACTGTGCGGTAGTCGAGATCGGTGTGCATGTTTGTCAGTACCGCCTGTTTCGGCTGCATGTCTTCGATCCAGCCAAGAGTTTGTGCCAGATGGCTGTGCGTCGGGTGCGGATCACGGCGCAGCGCGTCCACGATCCAGCAGCGCAACCCCGTCAAATGCGGCCATACATCATCTGGAATTGTTGCAACATCAGGTAGATACGCCACGTTGTTCACGCGAAACCCCAACGCGTTCATACCGCCGTGCGGCACCTCGAAAGGCGTGAACGTCAACGCGCCGCCGGGGCCATCAATGCGCACATCTCCGTCCATCAGGTTCATTTCGAGGATCGGTGGATACATCGAGCCTTCAGGCTGGATGAAAGCATAACCGAACCGGTCCATCAGCGCGTCATGGGTCGGTTTGTCCGCCCAGACGGGCAGGCGCGCGCGCATGTTGATCACGATCATGCGCAGATCATCCATGCCGTGAACATGATCCGCGTGGGCATGGGTATAGATCACGGCATCCAGCCGCCCCACGCCCGCATCCAGAAGCTGGCTGCGCATGTCGGGGGAGGTGTCGATCAGCACGCTTGTGGTGCCTTCGTCGGTAATCCGCTCGACCAGAATGGAACAACGGCGGCGCTGGTTCTTCGGCTCGTTCGGGTCGCATGCGCCCCAGACGCCGCCCAACCGCGGAACACCGCCCGATGACCCGCAGCCCAGAATGGTGATGCACATCCTGGCGGTCATGCTGCGGCCTCGTAGGCTTTTACCTTGCTGAACAGACGGTCGAAATTCGCCTGCGTCTGCGCGGCGAAATCGGCGTAGCCCATGCCGAACGTCTCGGCGGCGCGGCGCGCGGTATGCGCGGTATAGGCGGGCTCGTTACGTCTGCCGCGATAGGGCGGCGGGGCAAGATAGGGGCTGTCGGTTTCGACCAGCACCCGGTCCAGCGGTGCGTTTGCAAAGATGTCACGCAAATCGCCGCTTTTGGGGAAGGCGGTGATGCCCGACATGCTGAGATAAAACCCCAGATCAAGCGCAGCGCGGCCAAGCGCCGCAGAGGATGAAAAACAATGCATCACACAGGAATATGCGCCGTTGTCATGTTCTTCGCGCAAGATGCGGGCCATGTCGTCATCGGCATCGCGGCTGTGGATAATCAGCGGCAAGCCGGTTTCGCGCGCCGCCGCGATGTGAATTCTCAGCGAGGTCTGCTGTGCCTCGGCGCTCTCGGCGGTATAGTGATAATCCAGCCCCGTCTCGCCAATGCCCACCATTTTGGGGTGCTGCGCGATGCGGAGCAGTTGCTCAACGGTTGCCATCGGCTCGGTCGCGACGCTCATCGGGTGGGTGCCTGCGGCGTAGAACACGGGCGCGTGGGCCTGTGCGATGGCGCGCACGGCTGGCTCGTTTTTGAGCTTGGTGCAGATCGTCACCATCCGCGTCACGCCGGCCTGCGTCGCGCGCGCGATCACGTCCGGCAACTCTCCATCGAAGTCGGGGAAATCCAGATGACAGTGGCTGTCGGTTATGATCGGGGTGTCGGTCATGGGGCTCCGGTCTGCTATGTTCTAACGGGGGGCAGCTTGCGAGATTTTCATGAGGGTATCTAGGACCAGCGCAGCAGGGTCAAGGTTGACTGCGATGCCGTGGCGCGCGCGCCCGCCTACTTCAGGCGCAAGATCGGCCCAGACGCGGGCCTGACGGGCATCCGGTGACAGGCGCACCAGCATCGCGGCTTCGCCCGGCACCGCTTCGAGCGCGGGGGGGGTGCCGGTCGCACCGGTGCGCGCCAGACGGCTGAGCAGCAGGTCGATGAGCACGAACAACAGATCGCGCTTGGCCTCGGCGCCGCGCGCGGCAGCGGCTTCGGCCAGCTTCAGGGCGCGCGGTCGATCCATGCGGGGTAAGGTCTCCATCAGCGCTACAAGCTCGGCGTAAAGCTGCGCACCGCCCAAAAGCGACAACCGCATCGCGCCACCAACAGATCCGCCCGAAAGCGCGGTAAGACCGGCAGTGTTCTGCGCGGCGACACCTGCCTGGGCCATCGCTTCGGCCACCTGAACCTCGGAGAGTGTTTTGAGCGGCAACACCCGGCAGCGCGAGCGGATCGTGGGCAAAAGCCCCGAAGGCTGGTGGCTGATCAACAGCAAAAGCGCCCGCGCGGGCGGCTCTTCGAGCATCTTCAACAAGGCATTCGCGGCGGTGACATTCATCAGATCGGCATCGTCGATGATGACAACACGGTAGCCGCCATCAGGGGCCGACATCTGGAAAAACGCATTCAGCGCGCGGATGTCGTCGGCCACGATCTCGCTGCGCAGCTTGCCGGTTTTCTCGTTCACGCTGCGCGTCACATTGCGGATGCGTCCTTCGCCCCCCGACGCGATGCGCTGTGCCACAGGATGGTCGGGCGAAATTTCGAGGGTGCGGGCAGGTTCGGGCGCAAACATGCCCCCCGCATCCGGCGCAGGGGTGGCCAGCAGAAACCGCGCGATGCGCCACGCAAGCGTGGCTTTTCCGACTCCGCGCGGGCCGGTCAGCATCCACGCATGGTGCAAACGGCCTGTGTTGAACGCATCGACAAAATCCGTCTCTGCCGCTTCCTGCCCGATCAGACGGAGCGTGTCACGCGGGTGCGGTGCGCCGCTAAGGCGTTCGGGCTGTGGCTGGGTATCATCGCTCATGGTGGTGGGTCTAGCGGGGATTGGCGGGGTTGGAAATGGGGCGCGTCACCGGAAAGCGGCCACAGCGCAGCGGATATCGGCGGCGACATCCTCAATCTCCCGATCGCCGTCGATCACGCGGAACCGGTCGGGGAAATCCCGCGCCAGCGCCAGAAATCCCGCCCGCATTTTTTCCTGCAGCCGCGCGCCAAAGTCCTCGAACCGCTCTTCGGTGCCTTGCCGCCCCTTGGCGCGGGATAGCCCCCGCGCCGGGTCCATGTCGATCAGAATGGTCAAATCCGGCTCGACCCCGATCATCAGGGTATGCAGCCTGTCCACTGTTTCGCGTAGATCGCCGCGGCTCATGCCTTGATACATGCGGGTGCTGTCGGCAAAGCGGTCGCAGATCACAATTTTACCCGCATCAAGGGCAGGGCGGATCACCCGTTCCAGATGGTCGCGCCGCGCTGCGGTAAACAGCAGGATTTCGGTTTCCGCTGACCAACGGTCGGGATCGCCCTGCAATACCAAGGCGCGGATTTCCTCCGCACCCGGACTGCCGCCCGGCTCGCGCGTGAGGATCACGTCACGACCTTCATCGCGCAGATGTTTGGCCAGCAAGGCCACTTGCGTGGATTTACCGGAACCGTCGATGCCCTCAAAGCTGATGAACAGCCCGCCTGATGTCACGAAGCGTCCCCGGTCGGGCCGGCGTTGAGACGCACAATCAGATGTTCGGCTGCGGCCATCAACCGGTCAACAAAGCCGTAGGGCGCAACGGCACTGTCCGCGATCAGCGGCACGCGCTTTTCCGGCAGCCCTTCGGGGGTTATCACAAGCTCGCCCAACACATCGCCCTTGGCAATCGGCGCCTTGATCGGTCCCTCATAAATTACTTCGGATTGCAGTTCCGCAATCGCGGCGGTCGGCACCAGCAGCGACAGATCTTCGCCCAGCACCATGCCGACGCTTTTGTCGGCCCCCATCGACACCTGTGCGTCGGCTATTTTTTGCCCCGCCGCGCCAAGGTCGGTCTGGGCGAACTGGCGAAAGGCCCAGTTGGTGACCGCTTCGGCCTCCTGCGCGCGCGCCTGAGTGGTTTCCAGACCGGAGAGCACGAAAATGACACGCCGCTCGCCCTGTTTGGCCGACCCGACAAGCCCGTATCCCGCTTCGGCTGTGTGACCGGTTTTCAACCCGTCCGCGCCAATTCCCATCCCCAGCAAGGGATTGCGGTTAAACCGGTTTTCCGATTCCTTGGGGTCAAACAGAAACTCTTTTTCGGCGAACATCGGGTAGTATTGCGGGAAGTCGCGGATCAGCTTTCCCGTCAGCAACCCGAGATCACGCATCGACATGCGGTGTCCCGCTTTGGGCCATCCGTTCGAGTTGGTAAAGGTTGAATTGGTCATGCCAAGCTGCTGCGCGCGCATCGTCATCTGGCGCGAGAATTTGCTTTCGGTACCTGCCAGCGCCTCGGCGATGACAACGCAGGCATCATTACCCGACAGCACAATGATGCCGCGCAACAGATCTTCGACGCTGACCCGCTCTCCGGCTTGCAGGAACATGGTCGAGCCGCCGTATGCTTGCGCAGCCGGGGATACCGGCAATTCCTGATCCAGATCGAGAATGCCATTTTCGATTGCTTCGAACGCCATATAAAGCGTCATCAGCTTTGACATCGACGCAGGCGGCAGCGGCGCATCGGCGTTTTTCGCCAACAATACGGTGCCGCTGGTGTGATCCACCACATAGGCGGCACTGGCGCGCGGTTCGAAAGCCTGCGCGCTGAGCGTGGAAGCGAAGATGGCGAGAGCACCAAGTGCGGTCCGGGTGATACGCATGGAATTCGGTCTCCTCAGAAAGGTCTAGCTGGAGACGGCATAGGCATCGGTGAAGCCTTCCGCCTTGATGGTCGACAGGATTTTGGTGCGCTCGGAAGATGTCGCAGCAGGGCCGACAACAACCCGCCAGAATGTCTTGCCGTTGATCTGGCTTTGTTTGACGGTCGGTGCAAGACCCGCACCGCGCATCTGCTTGGCCGCGCGGTCGGCGTTGGTTTCGACGCTGAAAATGCCGATCTGGATAAAGGGTTTGTCCAGTTTGGATGCCTGCACAAGGGGCGCCGGGGGCGGAGCGGTGGATTCGACGGCGACGCCAGCCCCTTCGGGGACCGGATCAAGCGGTGCGGCGCTGACGGGGGGCGCTGCGTCGACAGTATTTGGCGCGGCAGTTTCCGGCTCTTCGACCTTGCGCAAGGCCGTCACGTTTAGCTTGGCGGGAGCGCCCGCCAGAATGCCAAGCGCCACGGCGGCATCCGAAGACATTTGCAGACTCGGCCCGGGAATATCTCGCTCGCGCCGGAACAGCGCGCCAACAACAAATTTGCCATTGTTCTGGTTGCGGATGATCACCCGTTCTGGATCATCAACGTCAGGATGCGCGACCCAGACACCACCCAGGCTGGGTCGTCCGTCCCAAAGCCCGTCGTCCGTGACGGAAAAAACCTCGGGCGCTTCGATGTCGCGCTCTACGGTGGGACCAGGGGGGGACGCAAACGTGCTGTCGGCGTCCGCGCCATTTGCACCTGGAAAAGCGAACGTGCCGCTTTCGTCGCAGCCAGCCAGAAGGCCGATCACAGCAGCTGCTCCCAGAGCCATAACAAGGCGGCTTCGCCGTCCGCCGGTGTGAATCGTATCGGTTTGCCTGCTCATTGTCCCTCGTCCTTGCCTGTCTGCGACATTCAAACCGCCGCGCGGCTGCGCCATTTTGTTGGTGCATGCCTGATAACCCCTTTGCGGGGCATTTGCAGCACTCTAGCGCGCCCGGATGCGCCGCGACAAGAGAAGCTGTCACCAATCGGCAAATTTCCCCCTGAGCAATTACGGCTCAAAGACCAATTGCAGAATCGTTCCAACCGTTCTAGGAGAGCCGCCATGCGGAGGTTTGGCAGAGTGGTCGATTGCACCGGTCTTGAAAACCGACGGGCGTGAGAGCGTCCCCAGGGTTCGAATCCCTGAGCCTCCGCCATTCTTTCATATTTCCGACCTATTAATCAAAGGGTTGTATGGCTTTGTCGTTCGGTCGCCCCCCAATATGTCCGCCATTGTGATTTGGAGTTTATCGGAGGTTGCAGCTTAGACAGGGATATGAACTTGCGTTCGTTCGACAATCCGCCGCGCCGCTGCTCTATGAGGGATTTGCGTTGAAGCGGGTAAAAACGGTCATGCTTCGAACTCCATTTCGATTGTCTGCATGATGCGGTCGGTCTCGGACAAGATTTTGAGGGTGCTTTGGTAGTGCTTCACATCGTCAAAGCTGAGCGCGCGGCCCTTGCGGTCTTTGAGCCACTTTTGCGCGGGTTGGTATCCACCGATATAGAACTCCCATGAGACTGGCGGAATATCGGCAAAGTACTGCGTTTCGTTGATCCAGACGTGACCGTCTTTGAGTTCGGGCTTGTCTACCATGCCGTCCCCTTCGCCTTTGAAGGGGTAGGGCGCTTTGCCCACGGCTGCGGGGTCCATCAGGTGCAGCTTGCGCAGTTCGCTGCCCTTGGGTGGCGCTGATATTGTCACGTTGAACCAAGCGCGCGAACGGGCGCTGGAATATCGCCGCATGGCCAAGCAAGGTTTAAACCCGCGTTTCAACGCACGCCAAGGGGAAGAGCGTCCTTAACCAGATTTGTGCAACAAAGCCATCTGCGCGAGTAGATGCGAGGCTGATTGTCACTTTGAAGATGATATACATATAATTTTTCAATGGAAATCGCGGCTTGGAAACAACTTTTTCGCCTGTTCTCTTGGGTGATTTGCGTTTGCCTTGTAATTTATGCGTGCTTGCTGTGACTGGTCAGACTTTGCCTCACCGGGTCGGCTGAGGGTTGCCAGCAGATGTGAAATGTCTTCTACGCGCTCAGCAATCAGATGGGTCGTGGGGCCGTCGCGTTGGATTTGCCCAGTGACGCGGATCAGGCGACCAGCGATGACCGCTTTTCTAAACGCCGCGTAAATCTTTTTCCAAACGATTACATTTGCGGTGCCGCTCTCGTCTTCCAGCGTCAGGAAAACCACGCCAGAAGCGGTGCCGGGGCGTTGACGGGTGATAACAAGGCCGCTGATCGTGGTGCGGCCTTGGATTTGCGCTAAGCGGTTATGCGGGATGGACTCTGGCAAGCGGGGGCGCAGGAGTTCCATCGGGTGGGCGCGCAAGGACAGGCGCAATGCGACGTAATCTTCGACCACCTCTTGCCCCAACGTCATCTGCGGTAGCGTGACCCGCGGTTCAATCCCTCCCTCGCCGTCTGTGTCGAACAGCGGCAGGGGCGCAGGTGCTTTGAGCGCTTTTGCAGCCCAAAGCGCGTCGCGTCGGGGCAGGCCAAGACCTGCGAAACCATCCGCTTCGGCCAAACGCTCTAACGCGGCGGGTGGTATACCCGCGCGCCGCCACAGGCTTTCCACATCGGGATAGCCATTAGCGCGCGCCGCCACGATCCAGCCCGCGTCTTCCTCGCGCATACCTTTGATCTGGCGAAACCCGAGGCGTAGGGCAAGCTCGCCATCGGCACGCTGCTCCAGCGTGCAATCCCATTCCGAGTGGTTCACCGAGATGGCCCGCACCTCGATGCCACGATCACGGGCATCGCGCACCAATTGGGCGGGCGCATAAAAGCCCATCGGTTGACTGTTAAGCAGCGCACAGGTGAACACCGCCTGATGGTGGCATTTGAGCCAAGCGGAAATATAGACCAGCCGCGCAAAGCTGGCGGCATGGCTTTCGGGGAACCCGTAAGATCCGAAGCCCTCGATCTGGGTAAAGCAACGGGCGGCAAAGTCCGCATCATAGCCACGCGATAACATACCGCCGACAAAGCGGTCGCGGAAAGAACCGATGGTGCCCATGCGTTTGAATGTGGCCAGGGAGCGGCGTAAGCGATCCGCTTCAGCGGGGGTGAAGCCCGCAGCGACCACGGCGATTTGCATCGCCTGTTCTTGAAACAACGGCACGCCGTAGGTTCGGCCCAGCACCTCCATCATCGCGGGGCCGAGGTCCTCAATTGGCTCGCGCCCCATGCGGCGGTTGATGAAGGGATGAACCATGCCGCCCTGGATCGGGCCGGGTCGGACAATGGCGACCTCACACACCAGATCATAGAAGGTGCGCGGGCGCATTCGGGGTAGAAAGTTCAGCTGGGCGCGGCTTTCAACCTGAAACACGCCGATGGCATCGGCGCGGCAGAGCATGTCATAAACCTTTGGATCCTCGGCGGGGGTATTGGCCAGCGTCAAATACTCCCCGCGATGATCTTTCAAAAGGGCAAAGGCCTTGCGGATACAGGTCAACATTCCCAGAGCCAGAATATCGACTTTCAAAAGCCCCAGCGCGTTGATGTCGTCCTTGTCCCATTCGATAATCGTGCGGTTGTCCATCGCGGCGTTTTCGATTGGACACAGCTCATCCAATCGCCCGTGAGTGATGACAAAACCGCCAACATGCTGGCTGAGGTGTCGGGGAAAACCGATAATCTCGCCGATCAGCTTGGCCGCAAGTATCACACGCGGATCATCGGGGTTCAGGCCCGCGTCGCGCATGCGGTCTGTGTCAGGCGCAGAAGATGACCAGCCCCAGATTTGCCCCGATAGCCGCGCCACAATATCCTGCGACAGGCCCATGACCTTTCCGACCTCGCGAATGGCGGCGCGGCTGCGGAAATGGATCACGGTTGCCGTCAGCCCTGCGTGGTCACGGCCATAACGCTCATAAATCCACTGGATCACTTCCTCGCGGCGTTCATGTTCGAAATCGACGTCGATATCCGGCGGCTCGCCACGTTCTTTGCTGATGAAACGCTCGAATATCAGAGTGATGGTTTCCGGCGGCACTTCGGTCACGCCGAGCAGATAGCAGACCACGGAATTGGCTGCTGATCCGCGCCCTTGGCACAGAATGCCTTTGTTGCGCGCGAATTGCACAATGTCATGCACGGTCAGGAAATAGGGCGCAAACTCCACCTCACGGATTAAATTCAGCTCCTTTTCTACGCGGTGGATGATCTTAGGTGGTGGCCCTGCGGGATAACGCCAGTGCAGCCCCTCGTGGGTCAGACGCTCAAGCCGCGCCTGTGCGGTTTCGCCATTTAAGGCCTCATCGGGATATTGGTAGCGCAGATCATCCAGCTGGAAGGCGCACTGATCCGCGATCTCCAACGTGCGGCGCAGGGCGGCGGGGTGGCGGTGAAATAGCCGCGCAATTTCGTCGCCGGACTTTAGGCGGCGTTCGCCATTGGCAAGACGGTTTGCACCGATGTTATCTATGGTGCAACCAAGGCGCAGACAGGTCAGCACATCGGCAAGCGGGCGGCGTGTGGCACGGTGCATCAGCACGTCCCCCACAGCGACCATCGGCAGGTTGGTGTCTTGCGCGGCTATTGCCAGTTGGTCGAGACGGGTTTGGTCGCGCCCGTCATAGCGGGGAGCCGCGCCGAGAAAGCAATGTCCCGGAAATTTGCGTGCCATTGCCAACAGGTCGGCGCGGCTGGCGGCATCTGTTTCCAACGGATCAGGTGGCAGGGCGATCAAAATAATGCCATTTCCCCAGTCCTGCAGGTCGGCGTGAGACAGGTGACATTCGCCTTTCGGCGCACGGCGTTTGCCCAAAGACAACAACCGCGTCAGACGCGACCACGCGGTGATGTCACGGGGCAAAGCCAGCCATTCCACCACGCTATCGTTCAGTACCAGCCGCGCCCCTGCAATCAGTTTTGGCAGTGGTGGGCTGACATCGCCCCCATCCTCGGCCCGCAAACGCGCCAGTTCCTTGAGCGCGGAAAACGCCCGCACCACGCCCGCAACGGAGTTGCGGTCATTGATGGCGATGGCGGCAAGGCCCAGTTCATCGGCGCGGGTGACCAACTCTTCGGGATGGGACGCCCCTTGCAGAAAGGTGAAATTCGTCGTGATACAAAGCTCGGCGTAAGGGATCATGCAAATTCTCCCTGCACATACCAATTGGGTGATCCATGTGCGGTTTGAGGGGTCGAGAACAGCCAAAGACGTGGGCCTTGTTTCGTTTCGATCCGCCAATAATCACGCAGCCCGTTACGCCATGCAGGATCGTCAAACCACCATTCAGGGGTGATCCGCTCGGGGCCTGTCGCGCGCAAGGTTGTGAAATGCATCCGACGCCAGCGAAACCGCGCGGGCGGGTTGCCTGATGGCCCTGTCACGGCTTCGGGCGGAAAAAGGGTTATGGGGCGCAAGGGGCCTGTGTGCGGCGGCACCGGTTCAGGCGCGGAATAAGCTGCCGGTGCGACTAAATGACTGCGTTCGGGAATTAGGCTTTCGGCTGGGAGTAAGCGCAAGACCCGATCAAAGCCGATCCGGTTGCCAAGGGAGGACAGCAAATCTGCCAATTCATCTTCGCGCTGCACGTCGTGATGTGTGCTGATCTGTTCGGGGGCAAGGGACTCAAGCACTGGTGCGGTCAGACGCAGAGCGTCGATGCCAAAACCGGCCTCGATCTTTTCCACGCCTTTGACAAACAGCGCCGCGATGCGGGCGGGATCATTCATCGGGCGGGCAAGGCCGATCTCGACCTGTGCGGCACCCTGATCAACGCGGCGCAGTTCCAACCGGACGCGGCGAGCGCCCATATGGTGCTGGCTCAGTTTGACGCACAGGCGCGCCAGCAAACGCTCGAGCGCTGCCATTACATCCGATTGCAGACCAATCGGTTCGGGTAATGTTATCCGCACTCCGAAATGCGGCGCATCAGCCGCGGCGGTGACAGGCTCGGCATATTGCCCCAAGGCCTGATCCAACCGCATCACCAAGCCTTGACCAAACCGCCGCGCGAGCGGTGCGCGGGGCAGGGGAACCAGATCGCCAATCCGCGACAGCCCCATACGGCCAAGACCACTGACTGTGTCATAATCCAATCGCAGGGCGCCGATCGGCAAATGTCCGATCCCTTCGATCAACCTCCCGTCAGGCACGATCCCGCCACCATGTCGGGCCAGTGCATGCGCCGCGCCGCGTGTTCCCGCAACAGCGCTGTTGGCTGCGAGCCCCGACTGTTCCAACCGGCTTTGCAGGTCATCGCGCAATGCAACCTCACCGCCGAACAAATGTGGCACACCGGAAATATCCGCCATAAGACCATCAGCACCGTCACGCGCCACCATCGGCGCATACCGCCCCGCCCAGCGGCAAAGCGCTGCCAGCGCTGCCGCCTCCCGCGCCAAATCTGCAGGTCGTGTGGCAAGGTCAGGACAGAGTGCGCGGGCATCAGCGAGGGCCATACCACGCGACAATCCCTGCGCGATTGCGGCAGGGGTAACGCAATGCAGATGATCCGAGTTGCCCGACCGAAGGGTCAAGGCAAAGGCCCCCTCAACGGGGCGGTTGCGCAGGCTCGTGTCGCTCGCGAGCCTCGGAAACCATATGGAAAGCAGTCGACGTGCCATTCCAGTTTATCGTCCAATTCTTACATGTTCCTGATTTGTTCTTGATAGTATTCCAGCAATGTAGTGTCGAGTCCGCAGAGGTCTTTTGGAGGGAAGCAAGCGGTTGGCACTGCCAACGCGTCTCGGCGGCGTTGCTGCCTGCACCCGTTTGGATCAGCATCAGACCGGTTGTGCGACCTGTCTCGGCAGCCAGTTGTTGACGTCGACCCGCAAGAAACGACAGCGGCTTTTGCGCTTCAGCGATGACAAGACCAACGGGCACTGCCTGCAATGCCTCTTCAATGCACCAGAGCAGGTCCATCTCGGTGGAGGGGCGCAGCAGGTGCAGACGTTCGCCAACCCCTTGTGGCAGCCCGCGCAACATCGGCACTTCAGGGATATGCGCAGGTAAAATCCAGATCAGCGGGCCGGGGTGGCGTGCCGCCTGGAACAGCGCAAATGCCCGCCGCCCGCGCCCTTCAGCCTCATGCACACGGGCAGAGCGCAGTGCGAAAGGGTCCATCTCAGGCCGCATCTTCGCGCACCCCTTCGGCCACTATCTGTAATGTGCCATCTGCCAATGGACGTTGCAGCGCGAGCGCTTCTTGGATCGGAGCGGTGAGCCACCGACGCCATTCTTCCGGTTTGGTCAGAATAACGGGCATCGCCTTGGGATGGATGGGGCCCACTTCGGCATTGGGCGCTGAGGTCAGAAACCCGAACAGTTCCGCCGTGACTTCACCCTCTTTAAGCTTTCGCACCGAGGTCCACTGTGTCCGAATCCCAGCGAAGAACGCCGGCGGACGATCCTCCCCAAGCGCGAACCAAACGGGGTGATTACGCGGCGCACCAGCACGTGAGTCAATCTCGGAAAAACTGGTGAAGGGCACGAGGCAGCGGTGAGGAACGCCAAGCCAAGGGCGCCAATGGGGTGAAGCGGTATTTCGGATATTTGTGACACCTGGATCGGTGCGTTTGCCGTTGAGATAGGTCTGAGGGGTCGGCATTCCCCAGCGCGCGGAGCTCAACTCCCAGCCCCCGTTTGGCCCGTGTCGGATGATCGGCGCGCTGTAATCCGGCCATATCCCACACATCGTAGGCAGGTTGCCGCTATGATCTACAAGCGTTTCGTCATCCTTTATCACCTCCTCAAAAAGATGCCGCATCGCATCCTGGCTTTTGGTTTGGGCGTAGAGATTGCACATGGGTTGTTCCGGAATCATTAGAGGCATCATCAGGAACATTATAGGAACATGTGGCGCGGGGAAACGGGTATGCTTGCAGGAAAATCTGCCGATTGAAGATATTGTGTGCAACGTGCGGGATTAGATTTTCGCTGACCTTGAGTGTTGGTGAACGCTGAATTCCGACCTTCCGAGAAGTTATGAGAGCGGTTTGCAAGGGATTGAAATGAAAAAGTTTCCGCGTTTAACCTTGGTAAGTTGCGCGAAAATTCTGGCCTATATTCGCTTGAGAAGGAAGCGTGATGGGCGGCTGAAACGTCATGGAAAGTTAGGTTTCGTGGGAAAGGCAATATGGTCACAAGGGCCGTAGGATCGATTCAATTTCGTGAAAAAATGCCGTCCCACAGGGTTCTATACAGATTTAAATTGGCTCCAATTTCGTTCTAAAATGGGTTCTCATGGCAAAATATTTGGCGAAAATAGCAGGTTCTCTACAAGTTTAAATGCGTTTCAGCCAAGAAGAATTTCGCCATGTATTTTCTTGATATTGGAAGAGGTTTTCCACATTTACGGCTTTGTTGCGCAAATCGATTGATGGGATTCACTGCATGAATCCAGCGTGATAGCTCATGGCATGAGCAGTTGGGCTCCCACGAAGTACAAGACCAAGAATTGGTCGTCTTACAATGACGGCTTGAAGCAACGCGGATCGTTGTCGATCTGGTTTGATCCAGAGATGGTTTGGACACCACCGCCAAGTGGTAAGCGCGGTCGGCAACAGCAGTTCAGTGACGCCGCCATTCAAACCTGTCTGACGCTGAAGGTCTTGTTTGACATGCGGCTTCGGCAAACAACTGGGTTTGTTCAAAGCCTGTTGCGACTGGTCGGGTTGGACTGGGCAGTGCCGGACTTCAGCACCTTATGTCGACGTCAGAAAACAATGAACGTGAATCTGCCGTATCGCGGCTCCACGGGGCCGTTGAACCTCCTAATCGATAGCACAGGCATCAAAGCCGAAGGTGAAGGCGAGTGGAACGCACGCAAGCACAGAGGCTCCAAGCGCCGAGTTTGGCGTAAGATACGCATTGGTATCGATGAGGAAACGCTGGAAGTGCGGGCGGTCGAAGTCACCGGCAGCAACATTGGGGATGCTCCTATGTTGCCCGAACTTCTGAACCAAATCCCACTTGATCAGGACATCGGCAGCGTTACTGCGAATGGGGCGTATGACATCCGCAAATGCCACGAAGCGATTGCTGCCAGAGATGCCCACGCGATAATCCCGCCACGCAAGAATGCAAAGCCTTAGGGTCAGGACCCATTAATTGATTGAGGTTGTCGCGTTGTCATGATTCACGATCCCCAGTTTCGGGGGATAAC
>CANMZB010000037.1 GCA_947502265.1 uncultured Sulfitobacter sp. | reverse complement strand
GAAAAGCCCCGTCGCCTTCGAACGGAAAGTGGCTTAAAGGAGCACTTGGGGCGGCACAAAAGTGCGACAGGTCCAAAAACCTTCCTGCCCAACTGGAACGGGCCCGTGGACAGGCCGGCCCTGATCCTCATCGTCGGCAATGGTGTGCATCTGCGCTCAAACGGCATCGATGGCACGACCACCCGTATCGTCACCACCGAACAGGCCGATCCCTCCTTCGCCTTCGCCGACGGCATGAACCCGTTTCGGGACACCGACTGGATGGCGCAGCGCCGCATGGCGTTTCGTGATCTGACCGGCCAGTTCTACACCGACATCCTGGATGACGTGCAGGTGCTCATCGACCGGGGGCGGGGGGCGATCCGGCTCGCCACCGATGGCCACAGCATCCGCGTCTTCGTGCGCCGGGCCTCGGACTATCTCATCGGCGGAACCTACGAGGTGCCCTCGGGCCTCGGCGGCACCTTCCGGGTCATTCTCAAGGATGCCTGCGACACCTTCGCAGTCGTGCAGAACTGCGGCAATTGCGAGGATTTCGACGCCATGCAGCCCTACCGCGTGCCGCTCGATGCGCTGATGGAACTCGATGACCGGAGGGTGGCGTAATGCGCCCTTTCTCAAACAAGCATCGCCAATACCCTGCCGGGCCTGCGGCCCGCTCGGGACATTGGCGACAACAGTTTCCCCAATGAGAGAAAGGACTCTGAGATGGGATGGCTCTTCTACACCGACGGCCGCGTCCAGACCTACGCGGATGAGAAAGCGGAGATTGCTCGGCTGTGCACCTTCGAGGGCGACAGGCGCAAGACGGAACTGGTCAAAGCCTGCAAGGTGGGTTCGACTTGGTATGCGGCGGCAAAGGTCACAAATATCGACGGCACCCCTGTCGAAGACACGACCTATGTCACCGATGCGGATGGTTCCATCACTTTCGCCGCCGTATTCCTTACCCGATATGATGACGGCTGCTGGGGCTACAAGGACATGGAGGAAAGCGCGGGACCGGTCGAATCCCGCGCGCCACTGAGCCTATTGGCCCTGCTGTCCGAGCTGAAAGACCCAGACAGCTATGCTCATGCCTGGCGCCAGCGCTGCCGGGATTGGGCTGCGATACCGGACTACGAGGAGGGCGACAGGATCAAGCTCGCCGCGCCTGTGACCCTGACCGATGGCAGTACATGCCAGATAGTCACCGCGACGCACTACAGGCGGGGTCGGCAGAAACGCCGCTGCTACCGCATCGAGGAAACCGGTGGGCTCGTACGCCTGTCGAAGGCCTCGCTTGCGGGCTCGGAGCTGCTCAGCTCCGCGAAAGTCGCGACCAGTCCTGTGCTGGCGGAGTATCTCGCGGGGCGAGAATAGGTCAGCGCCGGACGGTTCATCGACCTGCCCGGTGACAGCAGATCCTGCGTCTAATCTTGACAAGGCAATGCAAATGCATTACCTATCGCGGGCAGCAAAGACCCTTTTCTTCAGGAGACTGCCATGACAGCCCTCGCACAAGATGTCTCGAAACTCACGGATCGGTATCAGACGACCGTGCCGGCGGGTGTGCGCAAACAGCTCAAGCTGGGCAAGGGCGACCAGATTCGTTACTGCACCGAGCCGAGTGGCAGGGTCTATATCGAGCCCGTGCGCAGCGACGAGGAAGATCCCGTGCTCGGAGCCTTTCTCGATTTTGTCGAGGCCGATATCAAGGCGCATCCGGACCGCATTCGGGCGTTCGATGGGGCTTTGCATGACCGTCTTGCAGCACTGGTCGGCGACGTTGACGTCGATCTCGATGCGCCGCTATCGCTCGAGGATGAATGAGCGGCGATAGCGTGCCCGCCCAAGCGCCCCTTGTCGTAAACGGATGGTCGATCTATGCGCATCCGCTCTTTCTGGACCAGCTCGAAGGGCTGATCGAGGAGGTTGAAGCGCGTAAGGTACGCGATCCAAAGACCTGGCGTAAGAAAAACCCCACGAAACGGCTGGCAGCCATCTTCAAGCTGGTCACCGAGGCTATACCGGCAGATCCGGGTGCCGCCGCCTTCCGGCAAGGCGGCACACTCGGCGATCACCGCAAGCACTGGTTCCGGGCGAAATTCTTCCAGCAGTATCGATTGTTCTACCGCTTCAACAGCGATGCCAAGGTCATCGTGGTGGCCTGGGTGAACGACGATAAGACCCTGCGCGCCTACGGCAGCAAGACGGATGCCTATGCGACGTTCAAAGGGATGCTGGAAGATGGAAATCCACCTGACAATTTCGACGCGCTCTTGAAAGAAGCTGCAGCGGCGGACAAGCGGTTCGAGACGTCCCTTGAAGCGGCGCCCGATCGGTAAGTGGCCCGTGCGGATTTGCCGTCTACGACACCACGCGCGGAGATCTTGCAGCAGATCTTTAGCAACAAAGCCGTTCAGGATCATATCTAAGGCAGAATTTCTGCAAATCTTCGATAACCCAGTCAAACGAAGGGGCCGGCAGAAACGCCGCTGCTACCGCATCGAGGAAACCGGTGGGCTCGTACGCCTGTCGAAGGCCTCGCTTGCGGGCTCGGAGCTGCTCAGCTCCGCGAAAGTCGCGACCAGTCCTGTGCTGGCGGAGTTCCTGGCGGGGCAGGGTGGCTGAGTTTCCCGCTGAGACAACACCACGGGACCACGCGCGCACATACTGCCGACTTGAATTCGTATCTCAAATGAGATACATCACTCCCATCAACTGGAGGACCATCCATGCCTGCCCAAACATCCATGCTTCATGTCCGTGTTGACGATCAGCTGAAAGCACAGGCTTCGGACGCACTTGCGGGCGTCGGTCTGACGCTCTCCGACGCGGTGCGTATTCTTCTGACCCGCGTGGCCGCAGAGGGCGGCTTGCCTGCCGGATTGACCGCTGATCCGGATGCCTATGACGCCTGGTTCCGGGCGAAGGTACAGGAAGCGCTGGACGATCCAAGGCCCACAACGCCCCATGCCAAGGCGATGCAAGACGCCCAGGCGTTGATTGACGGGAAGCGCCTTGCCAAATCTTGAATGGAAAGCCACGGCCATCGCCGACTTGCTGGCAATCATTGACTACATCTCTGACGACAACCCGGATGCCGCCCAGGTTCTCAAAGACGAGATTGAACACAAGACGTCCCTCCTTCCAGAACGCCCTCAGATGTACCGCGCGGGCCGTGTGGACGGGACTAGGGAGATGGTTGTTCGGCCAAACTACATCGTGGTTTATGCTGAAAGCCCTGAGATGGTGACCATTTTGCGCGTTCTTCATGCTGCGCAGCAGTGGCCATGATCGGGGTGCAGGCCCCCCGCTAAGAAATTGCCCGCTCTACGCCTTCAAAGTGTAGAGCGGGCTTTTTGTCCTTTGGAACTCAGACCCTGATCCAAAGGAATATCCCCATGTCCAAGCCCAATCCGGCAAACCCGGCTTTCCCAATCTCCGACGCTAACCTCACCTCTGCCCTCGCCCAGATCGGCGCGGAGGTCGACCTCCAACCCTTGCGCAGCTCAGCGCTCGCGCGCATCATGCGCGAGACGTTCCATGGCAGCGATGCCGGCGGTGCCTGGGACTGGCGCATGGCCTATGATCTGATGCAGGCCGCGGCCATCCAGGTGCTGCTGCGTGGGGACGGTGCAGCAGGTGACATCGCCACCGCTAAGCAGATTGCCTCACGGCTCCTGACGGAAACGCGCCGGTCAGAGCAGCAGATCCGGCTGCAGCAGTTTTCCACGCCGTTGTCTTTAGCGGCAATGGTCGTGCGGGCGGCAGCCATTCGCAAGGGCGAGACCGTGCTGGAGCCCTCGGCTGGCACCGGTGCCCTGGCTGCTTTCGCTGCCCAGGCCGGTGCCACGCTTTTGCTCAATGAAATCGACCCCTTTCGCCGGCGCCTCCTGCGCGCGGTTTTCGGCGGCGAGGTGACGGGCCAAGACGGCGAGCATATCGACGATCTGCTGCAGACGCCGGTTCTACCCGACGTCGTGGTGATGAACCCGCCCTTCGCGTCATCGGTCGATCGCTCCCGGGACAAACACATCGCCGCCAAGCATCTCATCGCGGCTGCAAAGCGTCTGGCACCCGGCGGGCGGCTTGTGGCGATCATGCCGCCGGGATTCACGCCCGAACGCGATGCCGCGCATTGGTCCCGCGCCTGCGGTCTCCTGACGCCGCGCTTGGCGTTGACGATGCCGGGGCAGGTCTACCGCAAGCTCGGCACCTCTGTCGAAACCCAGCTGATGGTCTTCGACAAGGTGCAGGAAGACGGCGAGATGATCCGCGTCCCTGTGCGGGATCTGGATGAAGCCTTGGCATATGTTGATGCTGTGGCCGCAACCCGGCCCGAGATGCGCCCCGCCCAACGGGCTGAAGCGACCCCTCATGCTCGGCCGACCGTTCCATCCTCTGCTCCGCGCAAGACCGCCGCTGCGCCTGTCGCCGCCTCCAAACCTCGGGCCAATGCCGTTGTCCCGCTAGTTTTCACAAGCCTTGAGGCCCCGCGCGACAACACGCCCATCTCGGACATCTATGCGCGCTACCGTCCGCAACGGATCGAGATTGCGGGTGCGCAGGAACATCCCACGCCGCTGGTCGAAAGCATCGCCATGGCCTCGGTCGCGCCGCCGGTGCCCTCAAACACGGGCAGTGATGACTTGCGCCTGCCCGCACGGTTGATCGAGGAGGGAGATCTCTCTGAGGCACAGCTCGAGACCATCATCATGGCACATGATGCCCATGGGCGCGACCTGCCCGGTCGGTTCACCATCGATGACGACCAGACCAAGCTGACGTGCGCCGATGATGACCCGGACGCACGGGCCTATCGCCTTGGTTACTTCCTCGGCGACGGCACCGGTTGCGGCAAGGGCCGCGAATGCGCGGGGCTCATCCTTGTCAACTGGCTGGCCGGGCGCAGACAGGCGATCTGGGTCTCCAAATCCGCCACGCTTATCGAGGACGCGATCCGCGACTGGACCGATCTCGGCGGCTCGCCAGCCGACATCCAGCCGCTCTCCAAATGGAAACCGGACCAGCCCATCCCGATGGGCGATGGTATCCTTTTTGTCACCTACGCAACGCTGCGGTCCGCGGGCAAATGCGGCACCACGCGGCTCAGCCAGATCTTCGACTGGATGGGCGAAGACTTTGAAGGCGTCCTCGCTTTTGATGAGGCCCATGCCATGCAGAACGCGGCGGGGTCCGAGCAGGGCAGGGGGGTCAAACCCTCCCAGCAGGGCCTTGCGGGCCTGCGGCTGCAACTGGCAGCACCCCGCGCCCGCGTCTTCTACATCTCGGCCACGGGTGCCACGAGCGTGCACAACCTCGCCTATGCCGCGCGTCTCGGTCTCTGGGGGCAGGGCCCCGAATACCCCTTCCCAAGCCGCGAGGGTTTCGTTTCAGCGATGGAAGCCGGCGGTGTCGCCGCCATGGAGGTGGTCGCACGCGATCTCAAGACACTCGGGCTTTACACGGCCCGCGCCCTCAGCTTTGATGGCGTGGAGTATGACGTGCTCGAACACGCGCTCACCCCGGCCCAGATTGAGATCTACGACGCATACGCGGCTTCGTTTCGGACGATCCACCACAATCTCGAAGCCGCGCTGACGGCGACCGGCGTCAACGACGCCTCTGGCGAGACCAATGCGTCGACCGCACGCGCCTCGGCCAAGTCCCGCTTCGAGAGCACGAAGCAGCGCTTCTTTAACCATCTCCTGATGGGCATGAAGGCTCCAAGCATCATCCACGCCATCAAGGACGATCTGGCGGCGGGCAAGGCTTGCGTCATCCAGGTTGTCTCGACAGGTGAGAGCCTGCTCAAACGCCGACTTGAGGCGGTGGACCCGGAGGATGAACTCGTTGAGGGGGCCTTGACGCCGCGCGACTACGTATTATCCAAAGCTTTGGATAAGACATAATATGCCGCGTCACCGTTATGCGGAGTTCTGGGTTCCAAGCTGTTATTCTGGTGATTCATTTTTGGGTTTCCGCTTTGGATAATCATGATGCCTCTGCTCTCAACCGCAGAAGGACATCTCCCATGAACTCCCCCTCAAACTCTCCGCACCGTGCGGACGACGGCGTCGACAACCTCGCTCTGGTCGCCGCGTACCACGCCGACAATCCCGGGCTTTCCCCAGGCGCGTTGAGCGCTGCCCGTCACTTTCTGATGTGGGCGCAGGCACGGAAAGTCCCTGTCCGTGACCTCGACGCGTCGGCTATTGGCAGGTTTCTTTGTCACCGCTGCCGATGCAGCGGCTACAGCCCCAATCAATTGCGGAGCCCGATGTATGCTACGTATACCCGGCGGTTTCTTCGATATCTCGAAGAGACCGGCGTGGTTGCGATCCCAAATGACACTGCCCGGCTTGGACAGCATCTGGAGGCTTTCGCGAAGAAGCTCGACGCCGTTGGCTACAGCAAGGTGTCGCGCACATCATTGCTCAGCCATGCCAGCCATTTTGCCGAATGGGCTCTGCAACACCGAGTGCCGGTGACGGCAATCGGTGACGGAACCATCGATCAGTTTGCGCGACACGTATGCCGATGCGGGGAGATGACCAAGCATGGCGACAGGGTGCTGGCGTCTCACTACAAAAACCGCAAGCGAGGTGCCCGTGCGCTTGTTCGACACCTGATTGGCGAAGGCCTGATCCCGCCCGAAGCACCTTACGGTGCCTCCGCAAAAGACCCACGTCTGACCGGCTTTGAGGAGTGGCTACGCCGCGAGCGTGGGGTGACGTCCGAGACCGTACGGCGCTATTTGAACGAAGCGGGCCGCTGGCTTGATCGCCTTGGGTCAACTCCGAAGGATTACAGCGCTGCGTCCATCCGGTCGATTGTCCTGGACCAGGGCGAAGAACGCTCCCGGTCATCCGTGCGCATGACGAAGACATTGTCACGCTGATGCGCAAGGCGGTGAGGCCAAACGGGTCCAGCTATCTGGAGGAGACGCGGTTCGGGTCCTCGGCCTGGGAAGACATCGACAGGCCCGAGTTTGCAAGGCTTTGGGATGCCGAGGCTGCATCCCTGCCAAAAACCACCACGACCAAGCTTTACCTGCTGACTGGGCTGCTGCTGCCGATCTGGAAGGACATTCCGACCACCAATGAGCGCATCTACCGCGTCACGCCCGACGGGGCGACCGCCATGATCGGGCGCACGCTGAGCGAGGAAGGGGCGGCAGCGTTGCGCGCCCGCTTCCTCGTCTCCAACCCGCAAACACCGCAAGAGATGCTGACCGCCGCCCTCGGCACCACCGCACCTGTCGATCTGGGCCGGGGTCTCACCCTGACCCGTCGCCGGGTCGCAGGCGAGATGCGCCTTGAGCTGGGCGGCGTGGACAGGGGCATGATTGAAGGTCTCAAGGCCCTCGGCTGCTTCACCGAGATCATCGCCTTCCAGCTACGGGTGTTCCTGCCGCATGGGGACGGGATCGACACGGGCCGCATTCTGGCCCGGATCGTGGGGCAGGGAACCACCAAAGCGGCAGAACAAGCCGCCTGAAAAGTCAAAGCGAGCTTCCGGTCGGGCGGCGTGGATGGGATTTGGCCGATCTGCGCTTTCCGGGCGCGCGCTGACCAATGCCAGGCCCGGCCCCCCAAATTCAGATAAGAGGACAGACCCATGACCAATCCCCAGATCGACTATGCCGCAATGGCGGCTCAGTGGCGTGCAGAGCGCGAAACCACCTTGAAGGCATCCAGAGTGGAGCTGCTCGCGCAACTACGTGCGCTTGGCATCAGCGAGGTCGCTGTCGAATACGAAGGCTATGGCGACTCCGGCAATGTCGAGGATGTGACGGTGCAGCCTGCAGAGGTCCAACTGCCGGAGCCGCTTGCCACAGAGGTTGGCGACTTCGCCTGGTCGCTCGCCTATCACCATCACCCGGGGTTCGAAAACAACGAGGGCGGCTACGGCACGCTGACCTGGGACATCACCGCCGACAGTGTCACCTTGGATCATGCCGACCGCTATGTCGAATGCTCGCACAGCTATGACGAGGGGCTGTGAGATGGCCCATCCGCTTCATCATGCCGAAAGCTCTGCCCGGAAATTCGGCGGGGTGCCGTCCGACTATCAAGCCGTCCACGACTGGTTCGACGCTTCCAAAGAGCACCTCGCGCTCTTCACGCACAGAGCCATGCGCCACCATGCCCAAGGCCTTTTTGAGGCCGAACGTGTCTTCGGCCTGTCCCTGACCAATAGCGCAGGTCGAGAGATCCCCGTGCGCTGGATCGGCGAGCAGCATATTCGTGAAGACTGCCAGGGCCGCATTCCGAGCATGGCGGACTGGCTGCGACGGATCCAGCCCGAGCCATGGATGGCCAATGGCCACATCGACCGGTATTCCGGCTCCGAGCCCTGCGGCGACCCAAGGGTTGCCTGGGCCTCCGAGGTCGCCGCCGGAAGAACGGTTCTTGGCCTGAAGGATTGGATGGCGGCGCGCGCGACGCAAGCCACGCAAGGTGCCTGACAGCTCTCGGCCGTTGGCCAAACAAATGCTGCATGGAAGCCCGGTTGGACGACCGGGCTTCTTGCGTCGTTTCCCCACCATTCTTCTTGAGGAGGTTCGCATGACACTCGATGAAATCAAGGCCGCCGTCGATGCCGGCCAGACCGTGCATTGGGCCAATTCCGGCTACATTGTCCACAAGGACAGGCTCGGTCAGTACCTGATCACCTATGTGCCGAATGGTAGCTGCATCGGCCTGACAGACCGGAGCGGGCACCGGTTGAACGGAAAAGAGGCGGAGTTCTTCATCGCGCCATCTGAGGACGCCGCAGAAAATCCGGGCAGCCAATCAAGACCAGACGGGCAGGGGAGGGGCTTAGCACCCGGAGGCGCGGGGGCATTCCCACTCGGACGGCAGCTCTGACCCGTGGGCGGGGCTGAAAGGAAAGCAAGCTTTCTGATTTGTGATCCCTCAAGGGGTCGAGAAAGCAATCCCGGATGCGCTGGCAAGGACGTCAGGCACCGGCCAATCCAAAAGGAAACATCCCATGTTCGCAGGAACCCTCACCCGCAATGTCGAGACCGCAGCCGCTCAGTACACCGGCATGATCCATTCGACGCGCTTTGACATCGCCATCCAGTTGGAGGCGCGGGCCAAGATGTCCGAACGCAGCCCGGATTTTGACGTGACGGCAGTCAACAAGTCGGGTCGCAAGGTGCGCATCGGCACGGCGTGGAACGAGACCGGCAACACCAGCGGCAACCCCTACATCTCGATGCAGATCGATGTCGGCTTGGGCCCCTTCCGGGTCAACGCGGTGCAGACGAAAGAGGCGCGTGCGGCCCAGAGCGGCGCGTTCGAGATCATCCCGCTGGCCTCGAACGGCCTGATGAAATCCGGCTCGATCTCGGGCGAGCTCACCGCCATGGACGCCGACAACGCCTTTACCGGCTACATCGCCAACATGATGTTCGATCTGGAGTTCATGCTGATCGAGAACAGCTACAAATCCGAAGAGACCCACCCCGATTACCGCATCGAGGTCAGCTCGCCCCGGGGCACACCGATCCGCGTCGGCTCGGCGTGGATGGCGAAAAGCGGCCGCACGGGCAATGACTACCTGTCGCTGCTGATCAACACGCCAGATGGTGACCTGCGCGTGAACGCCGTGCAGAACGAAGAGCAGCGCGGCGGGCAGACCTTCTCGATCATCCCGTTCATCGACAGCGGTGAGCAGCCGCAGGACGCAGGCACGGGGCTGTCGTTGGTCGCCTAATCGGCGCGCGAGGGGGAGACGATCTGAACCGAAAGGGGAGCCGTGGGACTACGGTTCCCCTTTTTCCATGTCCGTTGGCTTGAAGGACGCCACCCTCTTGCGATCAGGTGCAAATGCGATACAATAATATATTATCGCAATATCGAGGGCGGGCGCGTGGCGGCTAGATCAAGGACGGTTCTATGGTTTGACAACTTTGATGTTGAGGCAGAGGTTGCAGATCTCCTCGCCCATATCGAGCGCTGCACCGGATTTGCGCTACCTGCCCGACAGCGCGCCGTCATCATGACCCATGCAAGGGCAAAGCTCGACAGGACAAGGCAGGCATATCTGGAGGCCAAGGCGGTGGGAAAGCCGGTGTCCACATCGCGGCGTGCGTATCTGACCGACCTGCAGGACACGATCTTCATGGCGATCCCGGAGGAGACCCTTGCGCTGATGCCGCTAAGCGAACAGGTCCTGAACGACCCTTCATTTTACGCGGACGCCATGCACAGTGCCGCTGCGATCAGCGAGGATGAGCTTTTCATGGCGCTGTCCTCTTCGCTGAAGGACATGACGGTCCAAGACGCCCGGGCCTTCGTCTCGAAGCTTTGGCACGGCACGATCGATGACAATGCCCGCAAATTCGCCGAAGCCCTGAAGCGCCCCGAGCGTGAACCGCAGCCCTTTCGCCCGGGGAACACCGTGTAAGATCGGAGCCATTCTCTTGGCTTGAGCCGTACCGAGGTTGGCCGCCTCGAACCCCCTTTCCTGGAGGTGGCATCCTGTGCAGCGCGCGAAAGCCGTTGAAGGTGCTGTGGTGACGTCTACTGTCGCCAACATGATGAACCGGGATCACATGCGTGCCTTCTTTCGGCGCGCCGCGGCGCTTGTCGCCTTTGTCGCACTGCTCTGGGCGGTTCACCTCCTCAATTGGATTATCGGTTACGGCTTGAACCCGGCCTTCGGCCTGATCCCCCGGCACGTCAGCGGATTGGATGGTGTCATCGCCATGCCCCTCCTGCATGGAAGCTTCGCGCATCTTATGGCCAATACGCCACCGCTCCTGGTGATGGGTGGGCTGCTTGTGGCAACGACCACGCGAGCCTTGCTGCCGGTGAACGCCGTGGTGATCGGCCTCGGCGGCGGTCTTGTCTGGCTGTTCGGAAGCTCGGCCATCCATATCGGCGCGTCAGGGCTCGTCTTCGGCTGGTTTGGCTTCCTCGTCGCGCGCGGCCTCGTGGATCGCTCACTGATCACGCTGGGCGCGGCACTGGTGGTCGGTTTGCTCTACGGCTCCATTCTCTGGGGCGTTCTTCCGGGTCAGCCTAGCGTCTCGTGGGAGGCTCATCTGTTCGGCGCTTTGGCCGGCGCGGCCGCTGCATTTCTTGTCCGAACGCATGTCCATGCGCCGCGTCTGGGCGACGTCGATCTGGATTGAAGCAGTACGCCTGACTTGGTCGGCCCATAGCTGCCGCTCGGCGAGCTGTCCGGCGCTGGAGCGCAGCTGCACTAGAACGGTCATTTGCATAGGCGGCAGAATTTTCAATGGGTAAGCATCAGCAGACTGGGATAAAATGCCATTTCGCTGCGGTTAATCGACCGACTTGGCTTTACTCTCAACTCAAATAGCAAAGTGCCCGATGGGTTGCACCGGGCACTTCTTTGTTAACGCAGCTCGAGATTACTTGGCAGCAAGGATGTCGAAATTGCGGACGTTTGCCACCACACCATCGTCCCATCCGCCCGAGACCAATTCCGAAGCCCTTTCATTCAGTAGCCCGGCGACCTGTCCGGCAAAATGCGCTTCGCGGCCAGCATCGTCGGCAAAGATGTCGAAGATGGCAAAGTTGTTCTCGTCAATTTGCAGCGCCGCCCAGAACAATGTCATGGGTTCGGTATCTGCGACGATGGGGCCGGCGGCGGTCAGCAAGGCTGCCAATTCGCGGCCTTTCCCCGGCGCAGCTTCAAGCTTGATGTAAGTTGCGGTCGTTGCCGTGGTGAGATCAACCGGCGCCTTGACCGACAGGACATCGGAGTTGTTGATATTCGCGACAACACCTTCGTCCCATCCTCCGTCGACCAGTGTGTCGGCGTTTTGGTTCAAAGCCGCAGCAACCGCTCCTGAGAAGTGAGCGTTCCGTGCCTCTTCATCTGCAAAGATGTCAAAGATTGCGAGCGTATCGTTGGCTTGCAGAGCAAACCAAAGGACGGTGCCCGGCTCTGTGTCCCGCACGATAGGTGCGGCACCCGCCAGAAACTCCGCGAAAGCTTCGGACTGGCCTTCGGCGGCGGGCATGGCGATGTAGCTGGCGGTATGATTTTCCATTGGATTGTCCTGTGCAGTTGCAGAAGTTGCGATCAGAGCCAGTGCGGCGAGTGTCTGAAGAATTTGCGATTTCATGGTCGGCCCCTGCTTTGAAGTGCATCGTGTTTGGTTTCGATGCACTCTTGTCCCATGCCGGATGCGGTGGACTCCAATTCCGAAATGCTATTCTTTGATAGACATGGACTATCGAACTTGTTTTGATGGCGCGGCCGGAGATGTGACGGAGAATGCGGCGATGGAAATGAACCAGATCAGATACTTTCTCGCTGTCTGCGAGCACCGAAACTTCACCCACGCGGCCAGTGCCTCCAATGTCTCCCAACCTTCCTTGACGACTGCGGTCAAGAAACTTGAAGACGAACTTGGAGGTGACCTGTTTGTCAGAGACCGTGCAGGCTGCAGGCTGACCGCGCTGGGAAAACTCGTGCAGCCAAGATTGCAGAAAATATACGACGAGACGCGACAGGCGAAGGCCGAGGCAGTCCGTCATATGCGGTTGGAGCGAGTTCCTATCACTGTCGGTGTCGGCGAAACGATTGGCCACAGCAGAATTTCGGCAGCTATGGAGCGTATGCGCAAGCGCGTGCCGCAAGCCGAAATCGAATTGATCGTTGCGTCATCCCACGAGCTTCTTTCCGGGTTGCGAGATGGTGACTTTGACGTTGTCGTCACCGCGGACAAGGTCAGTGAAGACCTCTATCGTATAGACATTCTCTATGAAGAGGACTACAAGGTCGTGGTGTCAAAGTCGCATCCATTGTCTGAACTAAATACAATTTCTCTTTCGACGCTTGCTCAAACTGACATGCTTGACAGACTGAATTGCGAAATGCGGGATACTTTACATGGAACCTGCGCAGATCAAGGTTACGACCTCTACGCGGCCTATCGGTCAAATCGCGTGGATTGGTTAATCGAACTTGCCCGGCAGGGTTCGGGTGCGGTGATCCTACCAGCCACCGCTATTCCATCAGACATGGGCCTGGTGTCGAAACCCATCGATGGCCTTGAAATAGCACGAACTGTTTTGGCCGTTCGATATCGGCACCAAACGACGAGATCAGAAACAAATGATCTGATCCGTGAGATTATGCGCACGCCAGCATAACGACGCCGGTTATCGACCCGGGCGCATCGTGTATCATTCTGCAATTAGGGCTCAAACGATGCTTTCGTGGCGCTGACGCTGAGACAATAATTGTCGCAATCATGTCTCAGACCAGATGAGCGTTTTGCGGCGCGCGGGCCGCAAGTGTGGTTTCCTGACGAACACGAAGTAGTTCGAAAGGAGAATGCAAATGAACAAAACCACTTACGTCGGGCTGGACGTCCACAAAGACACGATTGCGGTTGCAATCGCTGAGGATGGTCGCGGTGGTGAGATCCGGTTTTTCGGAACGATCGCGCATACCGCAGATTCTGTCTTGCGGCTAACCAAGCAGCTGGCGGCTGCGGGAAGTACACCGAGCTTTTGTTACGAGGCGGGCCCCTGCGGCTACGGTCTGCATCGTCATCTCACCAAGCTCGGGTTTGAATGCGCGGTTGTCGCGCCTGCGATGATCCCTCGCAAGGCCGGAGATCGGGTGAAGACTGATCGTCGGGACGCTGAAATGCTGGCACGGCTGTGGCGCGCCGGTGAGCTGACGGCGATCTGGACGCCGGATGAGGAGCAGGAAGCCATGCGCGACCTGATCCGCACCCGCAAGCAGGCGATGGATGCCGTGAAGGTGGCTAAGCAGCAACTGCTCAGCTTCCTGCTTCGGCATGGGTTGCGATACGAGAATGGCAGTTACTGGACGAAGCGCCACCGCCGTTGGCTCGCCGAACTCCGCCGCTTCCGCTTCTCGCATCAGCAACTGGCCTTCGAGGAGTTGAAGCGGGCTGTCGACCAGGCGGAGACCCGCGTTGCGACGCTGGATCAAGCGATCGATGAAGCGGTTCAGACGTGGCGCTTCGTCCCTGTCGTCGATGGCCTTCGCGCATTGCGCGGCGTGAACACGATCATCGCAGCGACCGTGGTCGCAGAGATTGGCGACATCACCCGCTTTGAAAATCCACGCCAGCTTATGGCCTGGCTCGGGTTGGTCCCAAGCGAGCATTCCAGCGGCAACACGACGCGGCGCGGGCGCCTGACAAAGACTGGGAACGCCTTGGCCCGCACGATGCTTGTCGAAGCGGGATGGTCCTATCGCCACCCACCCAAGGAGGGGCAGCCGTTCCTGAAGCGGTCAGCGCATCTGCCGCAGGAGATCAAGGACATCGGCTGGAAGGCGCAGACGCGGCTTTGCAAGCGGTTCCGCCATCTGTCAAACGCTGGCAAACCTCAGCCGCGCGTGCTCGCAGCCATCGCGCGCGAACTCGCGGGCTTCATCTGGGACATCGCACGCAAGACGCCGTTGCCCGCGTAATGCGGCGGCTCATACTGCCTGTGCAGTACGCTGGAGATGGCGGCCATTGATAGGGAAATCCTCGGCATACGTTGGGAAACATATCCGTTCTTAGAGAGAGGTAACCCGTATCGAATTTGGTCAGGCGGTAACCAATCCGCGGATGAGAGCATGACAATCATCGATTCGGCCACCGTCTCCAGCGCCTGCACAGGCTACATATTTGACGAACCCGTGTCAGCGCGGTAGTTTAATAGTGTCAGGAAACCTGAAAACGCTCATGAGAGACAGTATGCTTTCGCACTCGCAGTGAATGTCCGCTTTCCTGAAGGTTTTTCGATGTGGGCCGCGGCACGACATTGGCGGCCAAGAGCTGGCGGCCTACGTTGACAAACCTCGGAAGGAGGAAGCCGCGGGGGTCTTGGATGATCCTATGGGGAAAGTGCGCAGACGCTTGGAGCACCGCCTGTATCAGGGGTGCGGCTGACGGTGTGCATGGCGCCTGAGACGGGCGCAAACGCGTTCGATGATCCTGACAACGTCGATGGTTCTGGCGTGAGAGCTATCGTGTTTCGCGCCGAAGGAAGACGGGCGCAGCATGAGGCGGCCGGGTCTGCGGGATGCAGCCGGTGGCGTTGTCTGGCATCTGACAGGCGGTGTGTCATGCGGCCCGCTCCCGTGGTGGCCCGCGCGACATTGGTTTTTGCCCGCGGCGAAAGATTTCGATGATGCGCATAGAGCCACCGCAGCAAGGGCATGGTTCGCGCAAAGTGAGCGGGGTGATCTCGGCTTTGGCTCCTGAGTTGGTGGCCTGGTCTGAGCGCTCGACACACAGCAAGGCACGTATTTTTGTGATGTTGGCCTTGCGGGCCGAGCTGGCCTGCAGGCCATAGTGCCGAATGCGGTGGAACCCGTCAGGCAAAACATGGATCAGGAAGCGGCGGATGAACTCGGGCGTGGCCAGCCGCATGACCTTCTGGCGGTCGCCCGATTTGATGCGGTAATCCTTCCAGCGGAAGGCGACGGTCTCGACATCTGCGCTGACCAGACGGGCGTTCGAGATCGCCACCCGGTGCGTATAGCGGCTCAGGTAGGCCAGAACCGCCTCCGGCCCGCCGAAGGGCGGTTTGGCATAGATCACCCATTCGGATTTGCGAAATGGGGCGAGCCAGGTGGTGAAAGCCTTTGCCGCCGACAATCCGGCCAGATCACCGAAGAAGACCAGTTGCCCGGCCCGGTGCAAATCCATCAGCCCGTCCAGAAACAGGCGTCGGAACAGCCGCGACAGAACCCGCACATGCAAAAAGAACCCGGGGCGGCAGGCGACCCACTTTGTGCCATCGGGCGACAGGCCGCCACCGGGGACGATCATATGGATGTGCGGATGATGGGTCAGTGCCGAGCCCCAAGTGTGCAACACGCTGGTCATGCCCACCCGCGCGCCCATACGTTTGGGATCGGCGGCGATGGTCATCACCGTTTCGGCCGAGGCTTTGAACAGCAGCCCATAGACCGTCTTCTTGTTCCAATAGGCGATCTGCGCGATCTTGGCCGGTAACGTGAAGACCACGTGGAAATATTCCACGGGCAGCAAATCCTCAGCCCGTGCCTTCATCCAGTCGCGCGCCGCAGGCCCCTGGCACTTTGGGCAGTGCCTGTTTTTGCAGGAATTGTAGGCGATGTGATGGTGGCCGCACTTGGTGCAACCGACTACATGCCCGCCGAGCGCTTCGGTCCGGCAGGCTTCAATCGCTGACATCACTTTGAGCTGGGAGAGGCTGACATGCCCCGCATTGGCCTGCCGCCACGCAGGGCCATGGGCGCGAAAGATGTCAGCGATCTCCAGCTTGGGCCGGGGCACCGGCCCCTGGCGCTATTGCATCCCTCGTCGCAGGGTCTCGTCCTGCAACAGCTTCATCTGCTCGAAAGGGCTGACAGTGCTGCGGATGGTCTTTGTCGCCACATGGGCATACCGTGCAGTGGTCGTCAGCTTGGCGTGGCCAAGCAACACCTGGATCACCCGCACGTCCGTGTTGGCTTCCAGCAGGTGTGTAGCAAAGCTGTGCCGTAATGTGTGCAACGTGGCAGCCTTCTGGATACCTGCCATGTGCTTGGCCGAGGTGAATGCACGGTTCAGTTGTCGGGGCGACAGAGAGGTGATCTTCGGTATGCCGGGGAACAACCACCCCTCGGGGCGGGACTCACGCCAATAGTCGCGCAACAGATCCAGCAAGCTCGGCGACAACATCGCCTTTCGATCACGCCCGCCCTTGCCATCATCGACATGGATCAGCATCCGGGCGCTGTCGATATCCTTAACCTTGAGGTTGCAGACCTCAGAGGCACGCAGCCCCGCACCGTAACTGATGCCAAGGGCCGCGCGATATTTAAGCCCAGGGCCGGGCACGGCGGCCATCAAATCAGCCACCTCCTCGACACTCAGGACAATCGGCAATTTATGGGGCTTGCGATGAAACTGCATGAAGCGCTTCATCTCATCACGCCCGCAAGTGATCCCGAAAAAGAACCGCAGGGAAATGATGCGCACGTTGTAGGTGCTCACAGATACCCCATCGTTCGTCATCTGCAACTGATACGCGCGCAGGTCTTCGGGAGTGGCTGTATCGGGTGGCCGCCTGAGAAACGCCGCAAAATGCTTCACGTTGCGGATGTGGGCCTTCTGCGTCTTCTCACCGAGGCCACGGATATGCATGTCCTCAATCATCCGCTGGCGCAGCGGGGTGGTCTTTTCCTCGTTCATGGGAACCTCCTGTCTGACGGTGGGAAAGATCCAAATCGTCAGCCCAGAAAAGCCAATCACAAAGTGAAAATGTTAAACTGAAAGCCTAACGCCCGCCAAGGGCGCCATTGCGGCGGAGCGGCTTAGTCCAACCGCCGATCACGTCGAATGCCTGGACAAGCAATCCCTATAGTCGGCAGCGTAGTCCCTGCACATCAACCGTGGCCAGAGCCTTGCGGCCTCCCCTGCTCGGCTTCGCGTGTCGCAGGGGAGAACGGCCCTTCGGTCCGTCGCGCATTCGGCCATGCGGCCTCACCGCGGCGTCGCACCCGGCATCCCGGTTTGCCCGCCTCGCGAGCACGTCCCTCCCCGGCCGCTCCGCCGGATTTCGCTCTGGTCTGTTTTGGCCTGAGACCAAAACGATCCCGCCGCTTCATCCGTCTTCCGCGTCCGGTCGGGCCGTTTGCCTGCTCGGGTCGGGCAAACCTACCGTCAAAACACACACACATGAGTGCGGAAGCATATCCTCCGGATGGCCCCCAAATCAGCCCGCGTCAAGGATCGCAAAACTTTTCGGCGAGGGCGGGGCCTGTGGCGGGGGCGGTCCCGTGCGCGAGCGCGCGCATGTGTCGGGTGCTGCGCGCGGAAAACTTTTGCGCCCGGCAAGCCGGCGGCTGCGCCGTCCCTGACCCGGGCAGATTCGGAAACCAGGCATTCGGCCATGCCCCCACACTCACGTGGTGGCTCTATAACCGAACACTGGAGACCAGACATGGCTTACGACACCGCAAACACCTACGAGACCATCGAACTTTTCGGGCTGACCGAGAGGGACGCGCAGCTCCCGATCCCGGAGGATCACGTCCTGACCGACCACATCATCCGCGAGAGCTTCGAGGCTTTGCTCGGTCAGCTGCGCGGGACCGGGCTTGAAGCCGAAATCGAACCGCTGGCCCATGGGCTCGCGACGATCCTGCAGCGGCGCAAGGTGGCGCTTGGCAAGGAGGTCGACCGCACCGCCGATAAGATCGGCGCGCTGGCAAAATCCCACGACGGATCGGAGATCGCCGAGACCGCGCTCGAAGAGGCGCAGGCCCGCTTCGTGCAGCTGCGCGAGATCGTCAGCGCCATTGAGGTGATGAGCGAGGCGGCGGCGGAATGCTACGAGATTGAAACGGGCCACGCCTTCATCCCGGCGGCAGGCTCCCGCGCAAGCGTCCGGGCGCAAGAGACCGGGGCGGTCTTCGAGGCGCGGCAGCTCCTGGAGCAGCACGACCGCGAGACTGCCGAGAAATCCAAAGTCGAGGGGGTGCCCCTGATCGTCTCAGGCGCCACCGACTGGACCGATGTTGATGTGATCTTCAACACGCTCGACAAGGTTCGCGAACGGATCAAGCAGAACCGCAACCAGGAGATCTTCCTCTGCCACAAGGGTGGCAAGCACGGGGCGGAGATGATTGCGGCTCGGTGGGCCCGGGCACGCGGGGTAGCGCAGGCGCGCTTCGATCCGCGCTGGTCCGCGCACGGGCGGGCGGCACCGTTCAAGTGCAACGACGAAATGCTGGACGACAAGTTCGCGGCGACGGGGGTTGTACTCTTCGGCGGCAACGGGGTCGCGCTGAACCTCGGGCAGAAGGCGGAAGCGAAAGGTCTGACGGTCATGCGGGTTGCGGACCCGGCGAAGAAGGCGTCGCAGGATTGAAGAGAGAGGGTCGCCTTCGGGCGGCCCTTTCGTCATGTCTCATGGCGCGTCAGATTGGTCACGCGTGATCGGCAGCTCACGGCGTCCAGCACCGTCATCCCTCTACCCAGCCCGTCAGAGTGCGGCCCATCCGCATCGGTACGGGCTGGGGATGGTGCGCACCTCGCACATCGTCAGCAGCGCAAGACGCGAGGGGTCGAGACGGCGCACATGAGGCTGAAGACCTGCACAACCCTCGAGTGGCGTATCGGAACATCGCACCCACGCGGGCGGACTTTGTCAGCACCCCGGCCAGGTTCGGCGGGACGCGGATGGTGGCGCCGGCGTGATGGCAGGGGTCATCCGGATCACTCCTTTTTGCTCATAGATGTGGATCGCACGGGGTCGGCCCAATCGTGCCCTGCGCTTCGCTCCGGCAAGCACAAATACGGCTTCCACGACGGGGCCGCGGACCCTCCGCATTTGCGCTTGCGACCGGGCCTCTTGCCCCCGTGCTGGCAGATCCCCATCGCAACAAGGAGTAACCCAAATGACCAACCACTACGTCGCCACCGTCCCCGTCAAGTTCACCGACACCGATGGTCAGGAGCGCACCCGCTTCCAACGCGTGGGCGCCATGTTCCGCAACACCCGCAACGGGGATGGCTCGGAGTTCTTCAGCCTCAAGCTCGACTTCCCGGTCGCGGTCTCGGAGCTGGTGATGTTCTCGCCGAGCGCGAAGGATCCCCAGGACTAAGTCCTCTGACGAGGATGGGCCGCCCTAGGACGATCCGGGGGCGGCCCGATCCCTGTACCAGGGACGCCGTCACCGGCGCGGGTGATCGCCGGCAGCGACCTCGCCTTTCTTCCGGTCTTTGTGCGATCAAAGGATGATCGCAGACCGGAAGGGTCAGGCCGCGACAGACCGGCCAGTCAGCCTCAAGGGGGCCATCCACAAAAACCTATCGGCCAGGGCCTCCTGGTTTTTGCGGCAGAGATTTGGCGGAGCCAAATCTGGCCCTCCTTGACCCTGCCTGTCCACCCTGTCGGAGGGGTTTGCGCCCGCCCGCGGTTCCGTCCGAACACGTGGCGTTCGGCCAGACCCTCGGGCGGTGCTGGGGAAGGGGACCCATTGGACAGGTGGGGTTCTTGATGGCGAGGGGACAGGCCCGCGTCCCTACGGGCCGCGGGGGAAGCGGACACCAAGGCTGCCTGAGACTGAAGGCGACGTAAGTATATAATTGACAGCGGGGTATAATATCGTAAGGTGGAGGCAGCCTTGGTGGAAGGTGGCAGGAAATAGGGGGTCTTTCTTCGCATGTCGCGCTCAAAACGTCTCACAGATGCAGACCGCATGGAGATCGTTCGCGAGGCTGCGGAAGGAGTGTCGACATCTGTGCTGGCGGAGCGGTTTGGTGTGTCGTCGCGGGCGATCCAGTACACGCTCAAAGCCGATGCCGAGCGCCAGACGGATGCCGCGATCCCGGTCTCAGCAGTCAGTGTGAAGGTCACAGCTGCGGAACTGGCGGCGCTCGACGAGGTCCTTGCGACAGCCGGGATCGAGAGCCGGGCCGAGGGGCTGCGGCGGCTCATCCAGGCGGCGGGTGGGGTGTTCGTTCCGGACGCGCAGATGGCGACAGAGATGGCGCGCTACCGCGCCTCTCTACACGAGGTTGGCAATGGGGTCGCGCAGATCGCCAAGCAGATGACGCGGGCCAACCGGATGGGGCAGGGGGCTGTGGGCGGCACGAGTGCCGAGTTCTCCGAATTGCGCCTTGCGCAGATGCGCGGGCTGGCGAGGTTCATTCTGGATTCTGCAGACGAGATCGATCTGCTCCTGCGCCGCCGTCGAGACGCGATGCAGCTGCGGGCCACGGCCGCGCTGAGGGAGTTTGCCCATGCGGCTGAATGATGCCGTCCATGCCGTCACGGGCGAGGTCTTTCGGGATGGCTGGAGCCGCGTCCGGGGCTCGATGCAGGGGCTGCATGTCGCCAAGCAGACCCAGCTTACGCGCGCGGCAGCGGGGCATCGGCCAGCGGTCTTCAAGGCGATCCGGGGCGGGGGTACGCATACCAAATCACAGCTCGCAAACCAGCTCGATTACCTCACCACCAAGTCCACCCATATCGTGGACAGCAGTGGGTTTCTGGACGGCAAGGCGAAGCTCGAGGCCGGTGACATCAAGGACCTGACCGAGCGCTTTGCCAAACGGTGGGATGCGGGCTTCAAGCCCAAGCTTGGGCAGACCACCCACATGCTCATGTCCTTCCCCATCGGCACGCGCGGGGAGGATGTGCGCGACATCGCGACGGACGTGGCCGAGCGGTTCTTCCAGACCGATAAGGGGCATTTCGACTACATCATCGCGGTGCATGAGGACCGCGATCACCCGCATGCGCATCTGGTGCTGAACCGCCGCTCGCAGGAAGGCGAGTTCTTCTTTCTGGGGCGCAACCACCGCTTCAACTATGACGACTTCCGCCTCGCCATGGTCGAGGAGGCGGAAAAGTATGGTGTACGGCTGGAGGCCACGCGGCGGGTGGATCGCGGCGTCGTGCATTACCCAGCCCGCACCAGCGAGGTTTACGCCGCGAAAGACGAGGGGCGCGCACCCCGCGAGCGGGAACGTGTGGGGACCGACTTGACGCGGACGCTGGCGGAAATCGCCAATACCAGAACCGTCTACCATTCGCTTGCTGCGGAGGCCTCGAGGGAGGCCCGCGAGGATATTGCCGCGGCACTCTTCCGCGCGGGCGAGGTGCTGGCGCATGGCGGGCAGGTGGACCGAACAGGAGATGTGTATATGGCCGAGGATCAAAGTTTCGAGGATCTCAGAAGCCTCTATGCGGAAAAGCTCGCGCGGGTGCAGGGCATGATCGCCGAGAAGTCTGACGCGGAACGTCCCGTGCTGGAAAAACGCCTCATCGAGATCCAGACGCAGGTCCAGCACATGCAGCCTCTCGGTTTGCGATCATCCGCGCTGTCAGAGCCCCCCTCGGAGGGCGGGATCTATTCCGAAGCCAATATCGACGCCAGCCAGCGCGAGCGTCTGGCAGAGCCCGATCTGAGATCGCGCATTGACGCGGCACTACACGGCACCGGGATCAGCACATCGGAAGTGGTGGCCCGGATCGAGACGGGCGCCTCAAATGCAGCGCTCGAGCATCAATGGATCGCCAATGATCTCTCCAAGGTGGCTGAGGCGCGGGATCTGAACCTCGAACGCCGCGCCGATCTGGAACAGGCCCGCGACATTCTCAACGATGTACATGTGGAACTTGGCACGCTGTTGGAGCGCGAGAACGTGCTGCGCCGGGATGGCGTCATGGAAGCGGAACCGGTCAGCGAGCGGTTCCATTATCATGAGGGCGCGGTGCGGGAGATGGAAGGGACAATCCGTCAGGAGATGCGCGCAGAGGGCCTGACAGCGCAGCAGGTGGAGGACCGGGACTGGGAGGTTGTCTCACGGGCGGAGCGCCGGATCGAGACGGAGCAGCGTGCATATCTCGAGGCACACCCGGACCTGCTCGCACGTCCTGGCGATGTGATCGACCGGTCTGAACCCTACAGGGAAACCATCACCGATGCGGCCCGCGCCAGCGCGATCACCCGCGAGGTCGACCGGATCATGGAGGGACGCGACGTCCGCACGCCCGTTGCAGGTGCTGTCACGGATGAATTCAGGGAGCGCTATCCGGACATGCCGACCCACCTCGCCCGCGGGCTCGGCGCGACCTATGCGGCTGTCGTCGAGATCCGGGACACGGAGGCCATCAATCAGGTCCGCCGCGAAACCGAGATGCGCGACGGGCTTGGGGTTGGCACGCGCGACGACATCCTCGCAACCCGCGATGGAACGCCGATGCGGTCTGACCGTGCCGACCGCCTTGCAGACGAGATTGCGCGTGTCGTGGACCATGAGCGGGCCGGGGAATTGTCCGCGCCCTTCGAGACCGAGGCGGAGCGGGACGCCTTCCGCGACGAGATCGCGCGGGTGCTTGATAACCGTCAACTTGAGCGGCTCACATCCGGCGATGCCGATGCGCTGGAAAAGGTTCTCGAGGACCGTCTCGACCGGCTCTATGTCGCCAAGGTTTACCTGCAATCGGATGCAGCGACGGCCAACACGGAGGCCTTGCGCCAGGTGGTCGATGATCTTGCCGACACCGAATATGAAAAACACCGCGCGACAGACGTGGATGGCGAGACCGAGCGGGGTCAGGTCCATTGAGCGCCTCCATGGGAAAAGCGCGGATCGCAACCGGCGTCTTGCTGGTGACGCTGGTGACCGGGGCGATGGGCTATACCATCGCCTCGGCGGTGCTGACCTACCAGGATCTCGGCTTCGGGGCCGAGATCGATTTTGCCTATATCGCGCAGAACTATCTGGCGATCCTCGATCGCCGCCCGGAAGACGCGCAACTTATTCACCTGATCATCGGCAGCTTCGCCGCCGCCGGGCTAATGCTGAGCCTCGCCCTCTCAGGGTCCGCCCTGACACGCTTTGGCCAGACCCATTGGCAGACCGCGCGCGAGATGAAGGCCAACGGGTTCTTCGGGGCGCCCGGCACCGGGTTCATCCTCGGCAAGCTGGGGCCGCCGGGCTCCCGCGCCAATTACATTTGCTCGAAGGTTTTCCCGCATGCGCTGATCGTGGCGCCCACGGGCCGCGGCAAGACCACGGGCTTTGTCATTCCGAACCTGCTGACCTGGCAAGGCTCCGCCGTGACGCTCGATGTGAAGGGCGAGTGCTTCGAGGCCACGGCCCGGCACCGCGCAGCCCAGGGCGACAAGGTCTATCGCTTTGCCCCAACCGATTGGGAGGGCAAGCGCACGCATCGCTACAACCCGCTCCTGCGCATCTTTGAGCTGAAAGATCCCGCGCGCCAGCAGATGGAATTGCAGCTCCTGGCGACGCTCTTCCTGCAGAGTGACAATGACCGGGTGCAGGGCCTCCTCAAGGGCGGGATCGATCTCTTCGTGGCGGCAGGGCTCTTGGCCTTCCAGCGCAAGCGCCCGACCTTGGGAGAAATCTACCGCATCGCGGCCTCCGGCGGGAACAAGCAGAAGGAATACTTCGCGCGCGGCCACGAGGTCGACAACAGAGCGGCCAAGCTGATCTTCACGCGGCTGGCGTCGACCAACAACGACACGCTGACCTCATACGTCTCGCTCCTGATGACCTCGGGGCTCGATCAATGGCAGAACCCGGCCATCGATGAGGCGACGGCAGTCTCGGACTTTGATTTCCGCACGATCCGCAAGAAACCCTTTTCGGTCTATCTCGTGGTCCAGCCGCTGATGGTGAAGCCCCTCGCGCCGCTGATCCGGCTCTTCTTCTCCGATCTCCTCTCGGCCATGCAGGAAAAAGACCCCGGCCCCGACGAGCCCTGGCCGGTGATGATCATGCTCGACGAGTTCAATCGCCTCGGAAAAATGCCCATCGTGGTCGAGAGTATCGAGACCCTGCGGACCTATCGTGGTCACCTGGCCGTGGTCACGCAAACCATTCCCGCCCTCGATGAAATCTATGGCGAGAACACCCGCCGCGCCCTGCAGGGCAACGCCGGCGTGAATGGACCTGTCGCGGTTTGATGCCGCTCCTTTGATAGCATTTACTGCAACAAAGGAGACTGACTATGGGCACGGTAA
>CANMZB010000036.1 GCA_947502265.1 uncultured Sulfitobacter sp. | reverse complement strand
TTACCGTGCCCATAGTCAGTCTCCTTTGTTGCAGTAAATGCTATCAAAGGAGCGGCATCAAACCGCGACAGGTCCAAACCCCAAGGGGCTTTCTCGAACGACAAGTCCTATCTGATCCCGTCCGATGACCAGGCTTTGCTGGCGCTCCTAAACAGTCAGGTGCTCTGGTTCATGTTATCATCTATGAGCCCGCCAGTGCGGGGCGGTTACCATGAGCTGCGGGTGCAATACGTTGAAAAGCTGCCAATCCCGAAATGGGATGACACAAGGCGCGCGCAGCTCGCCACTGAAAGCAAGCGCGCCAGTAGTGCCGCGCATAAACGTCTGGCCCTGCAAACGGCCCTGACGCGCCGGATTCCCGATCTCTGCCCGCCTGAACGTGAACCCAAGCTGACAACCCGGCTTCAGGAATGGTGGACCCTGCCCGACTTCGCCACTTTCCGCGCCGAGGTGAAGAAGGTGTTCAAGGCCGACATCCCCCTGACCGATCGCTCCGACTGGGAAGACTGGATCAACCGCGACCGCGCCGAGATCGCCCGCCTGACCGCCGAAATCGCCCAGGCTGAAGCCCAGATCGACAGCATCGTCTATGACCTGTTCGACCTGACCGAAGACGAAATCGCCCTGCTAGAAAGCGCGGTTTGACGTGACAGATCAGAAAATTAAACCCGCCATCCTAAATTTGTATCTGGACGATTCCGGCACACGTCACCCAAGCCGGAAGCCTGGGAAGAAACCTGCGCATGGCTATGACTGGTTTGCCCTTGGCGGTGTCCTGGTCCGTGAAGAGGACGAAGAGGAAGCTCGCCGTCTGCACGCAGCCTTTGTTGAAAAATGGGGTGTCACCGCCCCTTTGCACTCGTCTGAAATCCGGTCCCAGAATGAAGGTTTCCTATGGCTTCGGGGCAAGTCGAAAGACGAACAAGGCGCGTTCTATGAAGACCTCTACGGTCTCATGCGCGATGCGCCGGTGATCGGTATTGCCTGTGTCATTGATCGTCCAGGCTATAACGCCCGGTATGCGGCTCAATACCTCGAAAACCGCTGGATGCTGTGCAAGACGGCTTTCTCTGTCGTTGTCGAGCGGGCTGCAAAGTTTGCAATCGGCCAGGGCCAGCGGCTTCGTGTGATGCCGGAGAAGTGCAACAAGACGGAAGACGCTGCTTTGAAGGCGTATTACGCCGAGTTACGAACTGATGGCCTGCCCTTTGATACCAAGAATTCCGGAAAGTATGCACCGCTCACCACGGAACAGCTCAAGACCACGCTTTACGATCTACGGTTCAAGGCCAAATCATCGCCCATGGCCCAGCTTTCAGACCTCTACCTTTGGCCCGTTTGTATGGGTGGCTACAACGCTGGAAACAGGCCATATCGCCGCCTTCGGGATGATGGGAAACTGATCGAATGCATTCTGGACGATGCTGATCACGCGACTCTGGCAACAAAATACAGCTGCTTTGAAGGCGTTGATCGGAAAGCATAAACCCCGCCACAAGGGGCGGGGTATGGCGACCGCACAGGCGATCTCGTAGGCTAAGCCTGCTACGGCATGTAACGTGTTTCAGTTAAGAAACCAATAATTTTTCGCATAACGTAACTTTTCTTGATCACGTGCTGTTCCCAATCCCGCGCAACCGATCGTTCGCTGGTATCCCCCGTTCATCACCAAGCAACCCCCTTATGCGCGCGTAGCCGCTCTGTACGCCGCTTTCAGCGGCTGCCACGTGGACGGCCCCAGGTTTCGGCTACTGTCAGCTCGTCTACCCTGAATATGCCCCCCATCTTCTGACCTGATGCCCCAAAGCCGTGCGAAATGTGGATCGAGCGTCTTTACCATGTAGAGCTTGGCACCCTCATCGTTGGTAATGCTTCGAATGTCCAAAGCGCCAATGGGAAGAGTGGAAAACCCGAATTGCTGGCGAAGACGGCGATCAAGGGCCACAGCAAACCGCGCGGAGTTTTCGGGGCGGACATGAAGCGTCCAATGTGTATGCGGCTTTCCCGAGGAATTCTCGTGGACGTGACTGTAAGTTGGAGTCCCATTGGCAGGCAGATTGGGTTTTCCGTTACGGATAGTGCCTCGATTTGACCATGGTTGAAACCATCGTGCTTTCAAGAAGCGAAAATCCTTTTCAATTGTTTCGGCCGTGCTGCCGAGTTGCCAAAATCGGATTGTGACTAACGTATTGAACGGTCGCCCGTGGGTTCGTGCCGTCCTCGGGCCATGCAATATGGTGGTTCCTGCTTTTCGTCCAATTTGCCCCATCAGTTGTCCCTTATATTGTGGGTGTCAGGCGCACATATACGATTGATTGTGCACGCGCCTCTGTCACATGATATAATCACATGCAGAATATGAAAAGCTTTGTTCACCAATCGTTCTTCTTCGGCACTAGCGCGGCGTCTAGCACTTTAGGTCAATAGGATTTCCGCTTTCGGGCATTTCATGCCCATCCGCGCGAAGCGCCGGGCCTGTCGGCGGGTGGCCTTCAGGCTGCCCGCCGACAGGTCACCCTGAAACCGCCCACACCCAGGATCACACCACAACGCAAAAAGGCCCCCGCCTGCTGACGGGGGCCTCGATCATTTCTGGCGGTGCGGACTGCTACTCGGCGGCCATCCTGTCGGCCTGCGCCGTGTGGGCCATGATGTAATCGACGGCCTTCTGCGCCTCGGAAGCGGCGCGGAATATCGCGCGGCTGTCTTCCTTCATCGCCTCAAGCCATCCTTCGACATAGGCCGCGCTCTGATCGAACTCAGGCTCCACCCCGATCTGCGCGCAAAGCATGCAGTTTCCGATTTCCGCGACCAGCTCCTCGAAAGCGTAGGCCTTGCGGTCGTTAAACCGGCCCAAACGGTCCAGCCGCTTTGTCGCCCCTGTCCAGTGGGTCAGCTCATGCGCCAAGGTGCCGTAATACCCTGCGGCCCTGTGAAAGGTCGCGATCCGCGGCATGTGGATGCGGTCCGTCTTGATGTTGTAATAGGCGCGCGGCTCCTCGGTGGTGTCGATCTGCGCACCACTCGCGGCAAAGAACGCCTCCAGCTCGGGGTCGGCCATGGTGCCAAGATCACGGGGCGGATCGGGCAGGATGTAGAATTCAGCGGGTAGGCCCTCGATCTGGTCGGCGTTGAACACGCGGTAGGCCTTGGCATAGGGGATCTGGCGTTCCTCGCCGTTCTCGTCTTCGCGCTCGACGGTGCCATACTTCACGACAGTTGCGGATTTCTCGCCCTTGCGGACATGGCCCCCAAGCTGCTTGGCCTGATTGAATGTCATCCAGCGGGCTGAGCTGTAGTCCTTGGCCATCGCCGTGGCCCAAAGCATCAGGATGTTGATGCCCCGATAGGCTTCGCCGTTGAACCGTTCCGGCAAGCTGGCCGATACCCCGCCGCCGGTCCACGGCTTGCGCCAGGGCGGTGTTCCCGCCTCGATCTGCGCGATGATCTGGTTGGTGACATGGGAATAAACGTCAAACTTCTCTGCGGTCATTTGTGACCCTCCTTCGCGTGACGCGGTCCGGGCCTCTTGCCCCTTTCCGCCAATGGGCGGGCCTTCCTTCTCTGTTGTCTGGAATGCCCATGCATTCCGGACGGCAGAGCAGGTAAGGGCAAAGCCCGTCCTGCGGCCTGGCGGGGCCGTGACAACCGGGTGGAGGGCGTGAATTTGGGAGGGAACCGCGCGCCTGCGCGTGGGAGGAACCGGAATTCTCGACCGGAACCGACGCCACAGGCGGCGCTTGCCGGTTTTCTCGGACCTGCCAGGATGGCAGGCGGATCAAGAGGATTTGGAAACTGTCAGGGGTGGGGTGAGCGGGCGTCAGCCCGTCGATCCCCTGGCCTGTCTATCGCTCAAAGCGAGACCGGCGCATCGCCGGGATCACAAATTTACACCAAAGTGAAGGTTACCAAGATCAGCCTCAACGGCTCTAGCTCGCCTTCGTTGATCGACTGGTTCGGGGCCTACGCTTGGTCTTCGGTTTAACAGCGGGCTTGGCTGCTTCCTCTTCCTCCTCAAGGACGAGATTGCCCTCGTCATCAAGTTCATCCAGATCAAACGAACGGACTTCATTCGCCCTGACAACTAAGGCCTGCCACTTCCGCTCCTGAACATTGCCGTCCAGATACGCACGCTTCACGACATGATAAGGGTTGAAGAACACTGCATAGGACAAGTCGCCTAGCGGACCGGGCTTCAAGCCAATAAATCCAAGATTGGCGAGGCGTTGCACGCGGTCCTTCCAAGTTCGCAGCGCACGCTGACCCTCGAACCCCGCATGAAATGCCATTTCCTCAGGGCGATTTAGGGTAAGAAAACGTTCTTCGCGCAAGCGAACCCACAGTTCTAAATAAGTGCGGCTGACTGGATACCCCTTGCCAGACAAATCATCCATTATGCTCATCATCAAAGGCATGAGGCGGGGCACTGCCGACCAACCATCGCTATCTATGCTCCAGAGCATTCTTGGATCAAGCTCCGGCCATAGCTTCGACCGGATTTCCACCTGCTTCTTCAATATCTCTTTTTGCGATCGGCCTGCCATTGTAGCGTCCTTATAAATAGGCGGGTCCGGGTGTGGACCCCGGACCCTTCGCTAGCGGCATCGCACAGACACCCCGTTGGTCTGTCGCTTTAGTGGTTCGGCTGGGTTTGGACCCGCAGCTAGCTCACTCTGCCTTCACGATAGGGCTAAAATGACAGATTAAGCGCGCAAAGTCGAATGCCAAGTTTCGCTATCTTGTCTTGAGTATAACCTATATTTGTCAATTTCCGATGCTTAGTTGGATTATAATGTGTCAACTCAAGATACGAGTTGGACCATATGCGCAATCGACCGTACCTCAAACTACTGTAATAAAATCTAAATTCATTTTTTTCACGGTATCGGGGTTTCGGGTTATGCGGTCTCGCGGTATCGTGGTGTCGTGGTATGGGGGTGTTCGAGGGGGGGGGGGTCACCAAAAATCAGGCTATCTCAACCCTAACCGGCTCAGGACACCACGCCTGCTTTCTTGACCAACCAAAAGCCGTTTCTCGAATTCGACATTCGACGGCAGGCTTACCAGGGTCAGACGCCACAATGTCTTTTCGTGCGGCCAGCTCGGCGGTCGCCAGTCCTGACGTTCCACTCCGACGATCTCCATGCAGTCTGGAAAGTGCAGCCACGGAACCTGCTCGCCACTGGGAGAGTCGCCAACCTGCTCCTGTGGGGCATCGAGGAACGTGAACCCATCTGCCTCCGTCCCGTCCAAAAAGAGGAATCGTGCGGTTTCCTCCTCACCTGGGCAAAGCCCGCTCACGGCAACCCAGTCACCGCAGGTCGGGGCCTTCGCGGCGTCCAGAACAACGCGCCATTTCTTCATCTTGGCCACCCCTCCGCAAACGTCTTTCACCGTTCTCTGTCTCTGTCGCGATCGCGGCCCTGCCCGCGCTCGGACGCATTATCACGCCCGCGCCCGAGAATGTCATCCCACCGCCCTTGGTCACGGCCCTCGCCATCACGGGCGACGATGTCCCGCTCGACGGCGGCGGCATCACGTTCCTGCCCGATATCACGCCCACGCCCAAGGATGGCGTTCAGACGCTCCCGAATAGGATCTTCGGAAGGGGCGCGCTCGCGCCCGACATCCGGCGCTTGCACCTCAGGTCGATCAACGTCGCGCCCCAACACTGCCGCTCGGCGCGCGTCCATATCGCCACCCCGCTCGGCACCAGCCTGCGGCCTCTCAACCTCGCCCATAACCCTCTCCTTGATCCGTGACATCGCCGCCTCGGCGCGGCCCCAAAGCTGATCCAGCCGCTCGCGCGCGGTGGCAATGAAGGCGCGCCCGCGCTCCATCAGCTCAAGCCGCAATTCCAACTGCCGCCAGCCCAGCTCCTGGCGCTCAGCATTGCGCGCCTGCGCCGCGCGGAAAGCCTCGCCGCGCTCTGTGACGATCCCGCGTTTCTCCTGCGCATTGGCCGATGGGCCGATTTTCGGCTCGGGCTCGCGGCTGAGCTCGACCACCTTTTTCTCGTGCTCAAGCGCAAGCTCTTCCTGTCCGCCCCCCCGCGCGCGCTCGACCTGCTGCTCGGCTTCGGCGCGCTGAACATCGAGGGACCGATGGTCGATCCGCTCCGACCGCCCTGCCCGCTCAAGCGCCGTGTTCGCGTCCCGTGCCCAGGCTTCGCGCCAGCCCATCAGAAGGTCTGGCGCATTCCAGCTGCGGTCTTTCTTCCCGAACCCCTCGCCGGTCAGCTCCCGCATGGTCAGCATGACATGCGCATGGGGCTGACCGTGGCCATCACGGGCCTTGCCCTCGTGAACGGCCACATCCGCGATCATGCCGCGATCGACAAACTCGCGCTGCACGAACCCGCGCAACAACTCCAACCTCTCGCCCCGATCAAGCTCACGCGGCAGCGCCACTTCGATCTCGCGAGCAAGTTGGGCATCGCGCCGCTTCTCGACGGCTTCGACCGCGTTCCAGAGCTGGTCGCGGTCGCGCATCCAGTCGGGCGCATTTTCGGGGGCCATGATCTCGGAATGCACGACCCCGCCCTTGCGGCTGTAGTCATGCTCCAACCCCTGCCGGTCATCCCGCAGCCGCCCAGCCGTCCGGTAGGCGGCGGCTGCGACCGATGACCGGCCCCCTGCCCGGCTGATCACTTTTGCACTGAGATGGTAGATCGCCACGGATCGAGCGCCTCTCTTTAAAACAGGGTCCAGCGCCTGGTTGCGCTGGTCGGGAGCGCGAGGGTGAAACCCTCGTTCAGGCGGCATCGCCGCCTTGGGGGGGAAGCCGTCCGGCGCGGGGGTTACCCCCATGAGGACGCGCACGTTGTCGAAGACAATGTATAAGCGCGCATTTAAAACTTTTCAACCTATCAATCCGCCACTACATTCGCCGCCATTATGCCCGAGGTTGCCCCATGTCCCAAAGCCGCCCAACCGACGCCCGGATCAAAGAACTGGCCGAGAAGAAAGCCCAGCTCGACGCTCAGATCGCAGCGCTCGATGCCAGGCGGCGTCTCTCCGAAAAGAAAGACGAAGACCGCCTCAAATGGCTCCTGGGCACTTTGGTCTTCGACCGTTTGAGCGCCGAACCTGCTCTTCAGAGCATCGTGCGGCGCGATCTGCCAGACCGCCTCACCCAGCGGGATCGCGACCGGGGGCTCTGGCAGATTCTGTTTCCTGACGCGCAAGAGGACCGGTCATGAGTTTTGTTTTGGAAGCCCGACACTGGGTGATCATGATCGGCGCTGTGATCGTAGCCGCTGCCGCCCTGATCCTCGCTCCGCAAGCGGTCGCGATCTACCCGGTGACCACCTATGCCTTCCCGATCATCGCCGTGGCCACCATCCTCGATACCCTCGGGACCACCGCTGAGCGCCACAGGACACCCCTGAAGCTCCTCGCATGGGTCTGCCTGTGCGTGGCCGTCCTCACTGCCCTGACGCCCCTCAGAGGCCCGCTCAGCGACATACTGGCGACAGTCCAGGCATGGACAGGTCAGGGATGGCCCCTCCCCCGTGCCATTTGGGAGGGCCTCAAGGGGCTGGCGCGGTATTCTGATCCCCAGAAACAGGCCATGGCGATCTCCTTCGCGCTCGGGGCCTTTGGCGTGACCGTCGCTGTCAGCACCCCGCTGATGGCGATCTTCAATCCACGCATTGGTCGCAACCGCAAATCCCGCACCGGCCCGTGGCAGGCGGGATGGATGGACCCGCGCGACATTGCCCAGCTTGTCCGCAACAAGACCGGCCTGCCCCTGGCCCTGCACAAAGGCAAGCTCCTGCGCTACGTCAAGAACGATGCGAAAGGATGGCGCGGCGGGCATCACCTCGTCGTCTCCGGCACACGCGGCGGCAAGGGCGTCAGTGCCGTGATCCCCGCGATCCTCGATCACCAGGGACCGGTCGTGGTCCTCGACATCAAGGGCGAGAATTTCGCCGTCACGCGCCGCCACCGCGAAGAGCTCGGGCGCAAGGTAGCCGTTCTCAACCCCTTCGGCCTCGTCGAAGACGGAAAGGATCAGTTCAACCCGCTCGACTACATCCGGCCCCATGAGCTGGCGCGCGACGTTGCCCTGGTTGCGGACGGCCTGGTCAAACCGGAACAAGGCGACGGCGCGCATTTCTCTGAAATGGCCCGCCAGCTGGTCGCGGCGGCGATCGAAGTGATCGTGACGCAGGAAGAACCGAACCGGCGCAATCTGATCGCCGTCGCCGATCTTCTGCTGTCCGCGAACCTCGACGGCACGCTTGAGGCCTGGGCTGAAAATGGCAACCTTGTCGGCCACCGCCCGGCCCAGACCGCCGCCACGATCCTGCGCGCGGGAGACAGAGAACGCGGGTCGATTCAGACAGCGGTCTCAAAAGCTTTTGAGTGGATGCAGTCCGACAACATGCGCCACTTCCTGGCTGGGTCCAGCTTCCGCATGGATGATCTTCTCGATGATCGGGTCGATCTCTTCATCGCGGTGCCGCTCGACCAGGTGGACAAGCAAGCGATCTTCATGCGCCTGTTCATCAACCTTGTCCTGGGCACGGTCGTGCGTCAGGACGGGCGGCGCAAGGTCAAGGCTCCGATCCTGCTGGTTCTCGATGAGTTTGTACGGATGGGCCGCATGGAGCAGATCATGAACATTGCCAACGTCGCCGCAGGGGCTGGTGTCGAAGCGCTGTTTGTCACGCAAGACACGGGTCAGGTCGAAAAAGCCTACGGGCCAAACGATGCCCGTTCGATCTTCGGTTCCTGCATCACCAAGCGTGTCTTCAACCTCAACGATATCGAAACCGCCGAATGGGCAGCGCGGCACCTCGGGGAAAGCACTGTCTATTCTCAGCAAATTCGAGAGGGAAAGGCCCCAAACGAGGGTCGTGACTTTTCCTACTCGGAGCAGCGACAGAAGCTCATGACGGCTGAGCAGATCACGGGCATGAAGGCGGATGATCTGCTGCTGTTGGTGGGCAACCGCAGCCCGCTCAAGGCAAAGCAGAATCTATACTTCAAGAGCAAGGCTTACCGTGGAAGGTTTGATCAGAACCCGCTGAATTGAGTTGATTTTCCAAGTTATCCACAGGCTTAGTGTGTTAAATATGTGTTAAATATAGTGTTAAGCTGTTTTTGAGGCCTGTTTTACTATTTTGAATCAACGTGTTACGCATTCGATCGGTAACTAAAAACACGAATCTCGGTAACTGAAAACACGAACTTTGGTAACTGAAAACACGAATCTTGACATGGGTAACTGAAAACACGAATGTGCTGCTATGGTAACTGAAAACACGAACCCACTGACACCCCTTTTGCCTGATCGTCACCCTCAGCACGATCTGTTCATCTGTGACGTTGCAGACGCTGTTCTCAAGGACGTCATGCAACATATGGAGCATCCGTTCTACTCACTCTCCAAGAAACCAGAGACTTCTGTGAAGCGTTATAGGAACGGTGATCACTGGTTGGAAATCACGCCGAGTGTCAAAGGGCTGGCAACCATCTATGACAAGGACATCCTGATTTACTGCATCAGTCAGATTATGGCGAAACTTAAACATGGGGAACCGGTCTCGCCTCGCGTTCGTATCAATTCGCACGAACTCCTGATTTTCACGAACCGTGGCACCAGTGGTCGAGAATACATCTCGCTCATGGATGCGCTTGACCGGTTGGAAGGCACGCGGATCAGAACGAACATTGTTTCTGGTGACGAAGAACAGATTGATGGGTTCGGGTTGATAGACGCCTCCTCCATCCGTCGAAAGCAAGGCCTCGACGGTCGTTTGCTCTGGTGTGAGGTCAAGCTGTCGGACTGGGTCTTCAATGCAATCAAAAACGAAGAGGTGCTGACCCTTCACCGCGACTACTTTCGCTTGCGCAAGCCGATTGAACGCCGCGTTTACGAGCTAGCGCGCAAGCACTGTGGCCAGCAAAAAAGCTGGAAGATTACCCTAAAGCACCTGCTTATGAAGTCTGGGTCGCAAAGCCCAGAAAAGCGATTTCGTCAGATGATTAAGCAGCTGGCGGTTCATGATCACCTGCCAGATTATCAAGTGTTCTTCGATGAAGTGGCGGACATGGTGGTTTTTACCAATCGCGGCACGATGACCCCGCCCTCCCTTATCGAAGGGCGTATTCCTCCACTTAAGTCTGAAACCTACGATAGGGCGCGACAGGCCGCGCCTGGTTGGGATGTACGTCACCTGGAAAGTGAGTGGCGTGACTGGATCGTGGAGGCTCCGAGGGATGTGGATGCCGCATTCGTAGGCTTTTGCCGCAAGTGGTTCGAGAAGCGCGGTAGACCATAATCGGATTTAAAACCGGTTATTGATTTAAATCCGGTATCAAATTTTATTCTGGTATTGGAAATTTTACCGGTAAGTGATATGTTTCCGGTAACGAAAATAGTATGAGGCCGAGCAATGCCCGTCATCGTCATGGCAAGCCCCAAAGGGGGCGTCGGAAAATCCACATGTGCTGTAATCCTGGCCACAGAGTTCGCTCGGATGGGAGCTCAAGTGACAGTCTTGGACTGCGACCCCAACAAGTCACTGACCCGATGGGCATCTCACGGACTCCCCAAAGGTGTGACGCTTCATCAGGATATAGGGCGCTCTGAGATAGTGCCGACGATCAGGGCATCAGATGGCGATGGGCAGATCGTGATTGTTGATCTTGAAGGCGTAGCATCGCAGCTTGTCAGCCGCGCTATTTCTCAAGCTGATCTGGTTATCGTTCCTATGCAGCCAACGGCGCTCGACGCGGAGATCGGGTCTGAAGCCTTGGCTTTGATCCGGGAAGAGGAAGAGGCGCTTGGTCGCACAATCCGTCACGCCGTTGTTCTGACCAAAACAAGCGCAGCTGTGAAAAGCCGCGTTCAAAGAGATCTGGAAGAACAGCTGCGCGGGGCAGGGATAGACCTGATCGAACCGTCGCTCGTCGCTCGCGCGGCGTTTTCAGAAATCTTCGCTTATGGCGGTGATCTGACCGCGATGATGAAAGACCCTGACATGGTAACTGGCGGCAAGGTCGATAAGGCCTTGGAGAATGCCAAATACTTTACGGAGGCTGTCTATGAGCGGCTCAAATAGGCTTGCAGGGCTGAAGGCCCGACCAAAAGACACCACGGTTGCCGAGGTCCGCCGTGTCGATGAGGTTGGAGAGGCGAGGGGCTTCCTTGATCGTACCCCACGCAAGAAACCAGGGCGTAAACCAAGCCCACGCACCTATCAGCTGCACCCGAAGGTTTTCCCTGAAGTCGGGGAAGCGATTGCCGCTGAGGCAGAGCGTCTTGGCATCACGCAGGGCCAGCTAATAGAGATGATGTGGGAAGAATATCAAAAGCTTGCGCGCTAACCTTGGGACCATTCAGTAATGGAACCGCAGTTGCGCAATCTCTAGGCTTTGGCGATCGCCAGCTCCACTGACCCGGTAGACCATTCGATCTTCCTGAGAAATTCGCCGCGACCACCAGCCTGTCAAATCGCCCTTCAAAGGTTCCGGCTTGCCGGTTCCCTTGAAGGGGGTCCGCTTGCACTGCTTGATCAGCTCGTTGATCCGGTCGCGTACCTTGTCGTTGGTGTTGACCCAGTATTGATAGTCTTCCCACGCCTGATCGGAAAAAACCAGCTTCACTCGGTCAGCTCACGCTCTTCGCCAGTTCCAGCATCGAGTTGCGCGATCGACGCGCGCAAGCGGGATGCATTTTTCGGTGTGGACAAGAGGTGCAACGTCTCGTTGACGGCGTTCCAAGTGTCCAAGGACACGACCACAACGGACTCGCCCTTCTTGCGCGTCACGACAACTTCCTGCTTGTCGTGGATCGCTCGATCCATGACGCCCTTCAGTTGAGCTCGTGCGTCTGAGTAGGTCATAACATCCATGTCGACTCTCCTTTGCTTTCCTCTATATGTACAACATTAAGTACAAGTAAAGGGGTGGTACGAAGGCGGCAGTCAATTTCATGGAGAATTTACGAGAGAGAAAGGGCTCACATGAATGACATCGTTACCCGCCCCGCAGAGGAAATGTCTCGCGAAGAACTTTACGAACTGGTCTGGCAGACCCCCATGAGCAAGCTTGGTGCCCAACTCGCGACGAACGGGCCAGGCTTGGCCGCTCTTTGTCGAAAGCGCCAAATCCCTACGCCACCCTTGGGCTACTGGCAGAAAAAGGCCGTTGGCCGTGCTCCTGAAATGCCTCCTTTGCCGTCATTCGAACCGCCCCAAAAGACCTCCCCTTCAATCAAGCCAGCGCGGGGCAGTGGTAGACCGCTAGTACCTGCGTCCGTCCCATCTCGCGACGCTGAGTCCGTTGCGGAACTAACACCCTTCGATGAAAACGACGAAAGCCTTGACCATATGCGAGCGCTGCACCCGAAGGTGAAGGCATGGGTCGCAGAGCACCGTCAGCTACAGGAGAGCCGTCGAGCGGAAAACCGGCAACGGTCGCGCGACTTTTGGGGAGGATCACTTCGTCATATCAGCGACCTCACTGCGCGTGACCGATATCGCTTCAGGGTGACAAGCACCCTGTTTCGCGCGATCGAGAAGCAAGGGGGACAGATCGGCGAAGCCAAGCTTACAGGCAAGGTGACGTTCCTTGTCAGCGATCAAGAGCTCAAGTGCGTAATCGCTGAGAAAATGTCGAGGGCGACAAAGATTATTGAGGGGGCAGGGAAGTGGACCGCCTTTCCACATCACCACCAAACTGGCCTTGTTTCTTCTGGTTTCCTGCGCGTGAGGTTCGATACTTATGTCAATGGTCGTAGTCGCGACTGGATTGAAACGTCCAAGAAGAAAATGGCGATTATCCTGCCCGATATCGTTAGCGCGATTATCGCGGCAGGGCCACTTTTGGCAGAGGCCGCGCGCGAGCGTGAGGAGCGACATCGCCGCTATGAGCAAGAGCAAGCAGAACGTCGTGAGCGCCAAAGAAGACAAGAGATTGATCACAGGCGTTGGAGCCAGTTTCAGGACCACGCGGAAAATTGGCGTGCGCGCGCGCGGCTTTTGGTGTTCATCGAAGAGCTACGCCGCCGTCTGCAAATTGAGGGTGATGCCGACATTGAAGGTAGACCTCTCAGCGAGTGGATTGTTTGGGCCGAAGAACGAGCCCTGTCGCTCGATCCGTTCCATAACGGTCTAAAAGGGCTTTTTGAAACCATCAGCTCCGCCTGATTTTTACATCTTCAAAAATAGTGTAAGCTTCTGTTAAAGCTGTTAAAACCCCAGTGCCCTGCCGTCCAACCTATAGGGTAAACTAAACTGCTATCCGCCTGCCTGGATGGCCTTGGCAAGTTCCATGAATTTGGCGGCTCGCTCATGCAGATAATCAGCTTCGCTTTGATCCAGCCGCGTTGCGGTTATCAGAGTACCCGCTTGGATATTGAGAATGCCGACTCCCGCCGAATCCGGCTTTGCCAATCGTAGTACGGTTAGAAAGCCTCGCTCCTTCTTCCTCGGCAATTGTTCTTTTCCGAAGTGTAAGAAGATAATTCTTCTCTGGTTGTTTTCTTCTGTACGCAAGTACCAAGCTGTTGTGATGTTTAGTCCAGAAATATTAGCCTCAATAGGGCTACGCCCCTGCCAAATGAGCGCATGATCTTCCTTGAGATCAAGGTAGTTTTGGCACAGCACTTTGTATCCAGCAGACTTATTTGCGGAAACGCTAGAATGTAGGTCCAGAAACTGTTTGGCCGTGATCTTCTGCTCTTCAAGGGCAGTCATTGCTTCGCGAAATTGCTTGTAGCGATCCTTGATGGGGTCATAAGGCAGGTTGAAATCGTCAATTATGCTTCGGGCTTTAGCCTTATCCTTACGCTTGTCTCCATACGCAAAATCAATGAACTGACTGATCCTAATTTTCATTTTGCTATCCTACTTGGTTTCATAGGCAACCTTACGACCACACCCCTCCAAATAAAGAGAATTTTGTTGGTCACAGTTGGCGACGTCACAACAGAGCCCTTCAAGCCTTCATGCAAGCTTTTGGTTAAAAGCTCGCATGAGGGTGAGAGCGGACGTTCATGGAGAGCGCAGCGAAATCCCGGTTCGAGCCCGAAGCCGCCATTCACGCGGACATGATCCCGCCCTCGGGGCCTTCCTGTTTTCGCGCGTAAGGCGTCGTGATGATGGCAAGGCATCCCACCACCATCGCCACGCCGATCCACCCGAGGACCGGCAGTCGCTCCCCTACGATGATGACGGCCAGAACTGCGGCGATGACCGGCTCTAGCAGCGTGATCGTCGTCGCCATGCTCGCCCGTACGCGGGCGAGGCCATAGCCGAAGCACAGATACCCGAGGAACATCGGCACTGCGGCCATGTAGACCCCAACGGCTGCATTGGACCAAGAGGCAAGGAACGGCCCACCTGTCGTGACGAGCACGGGAACGAGCAGCATCCCGCCAAGCCCAAAGGTCGCGCCCATCGCTACAGATGACCTCATGCCCTGAAGCATCATCCGGCGCGCGGTCCACGAGTAGAGGGCGTAGGTCAGACCTCCAATAAGGCCGAGAGCGACACCGAGAGGAACGGATTCTCCCCCGACCACCTCGCCATGCGAGGCGTTTTCCCCCACGCATATGAAAACCATGCCGATCAGGCCGACCAAAGCCCCGATGGTCCATCGCGTTGTCAGGCGCGTTCGGTCCAGGACGTATTCAATCAGCGCCGACAGCAGCGGGGCCGAACCGATGGTCATGACCGTTCCGACCGTCACCCCTGCTAGCCGCATAGAGCCATAGAAGGCCAGCGGATACACCGCCACCGCCAGCACCCCGATCACGAGAAGGCGGCGCTGCTCCCAAAGCGCCTCACGGGAACGGTTGATCCCGCGCAGGGCGATCATGGCTTGCGCGATCCCACCAACCCCCATTGCCGCCGCCCCGATGGCGGCGGCGCTGACATCTGGCGCAAAAGTTGCAGCGGTTCCAGTGGTGCCCCAGACGACAGCGGCAAAGAGGATCGCGGCCACGCCTCCGACATATCCCTGCGTCATATCAAAGCGCCTTCAGCATGTCGGATGCCATAGCCCGCGCCGACACGACCCTTGCGCTGCTGCCTTCAAGGCCCGCACGCGCCATTGCACCTTCCAGCAAGAAGGCGATGTGCGCCGCAAGGGAGGCCACGCGGTCCGCGTCATCCGGCACAAGCTCGGAAAGATGCTGGGCGAGGATGCTTTCCACCTGTTCCTTGTGCCGCCGGACCGCCGTGCGACCTATATCGCCAGCTTCAAGCTCGGCCGCCGCATTTAACAGGCCGCATCCCCGAAATCCGCGTTCATAGACGTGTTCGGCGTGATCCTGATAAGCGTCGAAGACGGCCAGAACGCGATCTCTTGGATGCGATGCTGTCGCCTCCCGTGCGTTGTAAAGCGCCAGCCATTCCGCATGTCGCGCTTCAAGATACTGGTTCACCAGATCCGCCTTCGAGGCGAAGTTATTGTAGAGGCTCTTTTTCGCCACCCCTGCACGTTCCACGATGGCGTCGATGCCGGTTCCGCTGATCCCATGATTGTAGAACAGGATCATGGCTGCTTGCATGAGGCGGTCGTAAGCACTCTGTTTCACCGAAGTATCTGGCATGGTCATCGGCCTTCCCTAACTAATAGGTAGATCGGTATACCTACTAAAGTGAAGTGCATGCAATAGAGAAGTCAGTGATGCTCGAACGGCAGGTTTGTCCGCATAGCGGACCCTCGTGTGTCCCACGCATAAGGTCCGGTTTGTGTCGAAAATGCTTGGCATTTGGGTCGGAATTGCTTGGCGCGGCTACTGACAAGATTGAGAAAATTCGTCGGGAGGAGTCGGTTCCGCATGGCATTCGACACACATTGTCAGATGCCAAGCAAAACCGACTTCTGTGTCAGATCGCTGACCCAAATCGCATGGAAAAACGGAAAACGGCCGTTCGTGCCTGGCGCAGCGAACGACCGAAAAGAGCCCAGACTCACCGATGCTGCGGGGCGCGCGAATGTCGGCTTTCGTCCGGCGCGTCGCACCATGATGGAGTTAGTCAGCTTCCACCAAGTCACTCCGGGCATCGCGGATGATCATCCACGACGAATGCAGGAAAAGCCCCGCGATCGCGAACGCGACGATCAGGTCGGGCCATGCACTGCCAAGCCACGCGACCAGCCCGGCGGCGATGACCACGGCGAGGTTGCCGATGGCGTCGTTGCGAGAGAACAGCCAGACGGCTCGCATATTGGCATCACCCTTGCGGTGCTTTAGCAGCGGCAGCACCGCGAGGATGTTTACGATCAGCGCACCTACCGCGAAGGCTCCCATCAACCCGGCTTCTGGCGTGGTCTGGTTGAGGACACGCCAGAGCGTGCTGCCGACAACGCCAAGGCCCAGAAGGCCCAGAAACACGCCTTGGATCATCGCCGACCGCGCCCGCCATGTCAGGCTCCAGCCGATGGCGAGCAGGCCCAGAAACGTGATCGCACCATCGCCCAGAAAATCGAGCGCGTCTGCCTTCAGCGCCTGCGAACCGGACAGGAACCCGCCGAACATTTCGACCACGCCGTATCCGAGATTGAGCGCGACCACGATCCAGAGCGCGCGGCGATAGCTCGGGTCCTTGTAGGCCGGATCGGACGATGTATCGCCGTCCTCGATCTTCTCGAAACCGTAGCCGGTCGCGTCGAGCGCGGGCCGCACTTTCGGCAGATCGCCGTCCGCGATCCGCAATGTCATGATGTGGGTGGCGGCGGACACTTTCACGTCGCCTTCGGCCACGCCCGCAGACCGGGCCGCGCGCTCGATCTCGGCGGCATCTTTCGCGCAGTCCATGCCTTGCACCCGCATTCGGATCGGGGAGGAGGCTGTCGCCAACTTGCTGTTATCGGGCTGGCTCATGTGCGATCCTTTTTGTGGTGGCGGGCGAAAAGGTACGCTGCTAACGTATCAGTGGATAATGATATGACAGCGCAAAACATTCAAGACGATCTTTCGGCACCCGATACACTGGAACTGCGGGCAAAGCTCTTCCGGGGCCTAAGCGATCCCAGCCGTCTGACGATCCTCGATGCGCTGGTGTCGGACGAACGCAACGTGCAGGAAATCGTCGGGCATACGGGTTTGGGTCAGCCCAACGTCTCGAACCATCTGCGCTGTCTGCTGGAATGCGGGCTGGTCAGTCGCCGCAGCAAAGGCCGCTTCGTTCGGTATCGTCTGGCGGACAGGCGGGTCGCCGATCTCATCCGTGATGCAGATCAGCTACTTGCCTCGACAGCCAACGGAGTTGATGCCTGCCAAAGCTATACGGACTAACCGGCGCGACCTGCTGCAATGTCCTATCGGTGCGCCAAACCTGAAGCAGCCATCTGCGCATCCGCAGCGAATGCACCCTTTGTCCGCGATGCAGTCATTGGTACATCATGCAGCGAAGGTCGGCATCGACACCTTCATGCGAGCTTTTTAATAAAAGCTTGCATGAATCGTTGCCAAATTTGGGATTCGGGGTGGCAGTAAAAACCTACAGCTTTTTACCAATCTTGCTCTCGCACCATTCGCAAATTCCTTAAAATTGTTGCGCGACGCTGGGCTGCGTGTGAGACAGACCTAACTGGGCAAGCGATCAAGCTGGCGAGAGGGGAGCATATGGCACAAGAAGGCATTGAGGTCTTTCGAGACCTCATCATTAGCTCGGAGCAAATCCCGCTAAATGAGGTTCGCGCATCTCTTCTCGGCGTTGAGACGCAGGAGTGGGTTCGGGATGGAGAACAAGAAGCTAGGCTCAGAAACCATGCTGTTGGTATGGGCCAAGAGGATATCATTGTTTTCGAATACACTGGCGACAAACTGCCCAAGGCGACATTGACGCTTTGGCAACGCGACAACTCATACAAAGTTACCAACATCGTGCCCGCCGAAGTGGGGGAGTTGGGCACCAAGCTATACAATGATCTACTTGTCTGTTTTGTGACCGAGGTGATCGACAAAGCAGAAGTTAGGGATCAGTTAGCGCTTGATTTAACTGACAACGTTCGCAGCTTGAATACTTGGACAAGCAACGAAGCTACCGCTGCCCTGCGCCGGTTCTCAGCCTTGGCCAACAAGAGCACGACGAACTCGCATCCTAACGATCGCGAGCGGTGGGAGGTATTCGTCATCGAAGCGCATCGCAATGGGGATAGCCTACCCGTTGATATCCTCATGCAATGGCTGATCGAGGTTGATGGCTGGGACGAGACTTCTGCTAACAAGCTGGCCATACAATTCGAGCAGGGAATTTCACTCCTTGGTGCATATGATGCGATCTTGAGAGGTTAATGACGTTGGCCTACGTCTCTCTCGAAGCAATTGCACAGGCAAATGTACCAGTACTTCTGCCAGACACCTGCATTCTCTTGGATTTACTACGTTCTCCCCGCCGAGAAAACGTGGATGGAAACGCGATGCTTGCGGGCAAAACTATCCGGGATGGCATAGTCGAAAGCGAAATGATTGGATGCGTGATCGCGGAGCAAGTACGCAACGAACTTAACGACAATCTCCCTACAGTTCGTGAGGATACAAACTCATCGCTCGGGAAGCTGCGAGATGAAATTGCGCGGATTGACAAGTGGTCTGAAGCGCTTGGGGAAGCAAGCCAAACCCAGATCGGCCACTTTCTGACACGTGTCCCTGTCGCTGAAGGTGTCATGACAGATATTTTGGGTGCTGCTTTAACCCATGCGACAACCCCCGATTTGACGTATCGGGCGATAACCCGCGTGACACAAAGGCGCACACCGGCGAAGTTGGGTAAGGACTCGACCAAAGACTGCGTTGTGGTCGAGAGCTACCTAGAAGTGGCGACCATGTTGCGAGATCTGGGGCATACCGGCAACATTGTTTTCGCATCATCGAATACCACAGAGTTCCTATCCGGAACCCCGAGAACTCTAAACACCGATATCGAAAACGAATTTGCCGCTCTTGGGATTAAATACAGCCGCGCGCTTCACGAGACGCGGTATCTTCTCGGCTTGCCGCAAGCGTAGGCCTTGTACGCTCAACGGCATTGGCCAGTATTATCCTAATGCTTTGTTTTAGACCTTCATGCGAGCTTTTTGCTAGAAGCTTGCATGAGGGCTCGGGCCAAAATCTCAACAAAACAAGGGAAAATCGGCATATCCAGCGACTGGCGGCTTTCCTCATGCAAGGTTTACGGTCATAATATCGTGGAAGCCTGCAAGGATTTGCCCATGTCTGCCGCCTCTGAATCCACCTGGAACAAGGGCCGCGTGGTGGGCAAGAAGCCACCCCTCACACCCGACCAGGTCGCGCTGATCCGGCTGATCCTGCGCCAAGACCGCGCCCTGCGCGATCTGGCGTTGTTCAACGTGGCCCTCGATACCAGTTTCCGGGGCTCGGACCTGGTGCGCCTGTGGGTTTCGGACGTGGCCACCCCGGCAGGGGTGCGCGAGATCGTGGAAATCCGCCAGAAGAAAACCGAAAAGTGCAACGCGCGCCCGGTCCAGGCGCAGCTTTCCTCGGGCACGCGCGACAGTCTGCGCGCCTATCTCGCCACCGCTGAAAAGCCGCTGCACGGCTGGCTGTTCACGGGGCAGGGGGCAAGATGGTCCCAGACCCACCTGAGCGAAAGCCAGCTCTGGCGGCTGTTCAAGTCCTGGCTGGAAAAGGCCCGCCTCGACCCCAGCCTCTATGGCCTGCATTCGCTGCGCCGGACCTTCCCGACCCATATCTACCAGCAGACCGGCAACCTGCGCGCGGCCCAACTGCTGCTCGGCCATGCCAGTATTGAGAGCACCAAGGACTACATCGGCACCGAACAAGCCGAGGCCCTGGACATCGCGCGCAAGTATCATCTCTGAGCCATGCAGACCTATCTTGAAAAACGCCAGCCTGCGAAGAATGTGGCCAGATTTTACCGGATGGCAGTGCTGCCCAACCTGTTTGGCGAATGGACGCTCTACCGGGAATGGGGCCGGATAGGGCAGGGCGGTCAGGTTCGAATGGATTGGTTCGCGGATGAAAACCAGGCCGTCGCGGCTCTGATCACGCTGGAAGCCTCCAAGCGTCAGCGAGGCTATTGGGTGGAGCCTCAACAGCTCGTAATGTTTGGGTAGATTCCAAGCCCTATTTACATCTGACTGCGCTATCTATATGTCCTAAGGACATATAGATAGCGCAGTCGTGTCTAATATGAATTCTGACCTATGATAATGGTCTCTCTTGACATAACGCCATCCTTACCCCTATGTCCTTAGGACATAGGGGTAAGGATGGCAGATGAATTTTACCGAAGGTCTCGAAAAGGCTATAAATGACAAGGACTTACCAGTCATAACCTTCTACGACTTCTTCGTTCTGGGCTACCACCTGTTTCACAAAAAGGCGCTGAACGGCGAGCCGTTGAAGCGCCTCCCGCACGACTGGGATCAGACACGCGCCAAAAATGCGCTACGACGCCTTGAGGCACGGAAGGCGCTTGTCATGGACTCCGACTTCCGCTCGGGCGTGTGGCGTGTGACGCAATCAACGAGAGCTGGATCGGCGGAAGAGGTCGCCTGCATCGCTGATCCTTTCGCCTACGTCTCGCATCTATCTGCCATGCAGCGCTATGGGCTTACTGATCGCAGCCCGCAGGCGCTACACCTGACAACCCCTAAAAGGCCCCTGTGGAATGCGCTCCGGGATGAACGTCTTCGTGAAGACCTGCCCAATCTAGGCCAAATAGAAGCTCTTGTTCTGAACAGGCCTGGCTTCAAGGACACGATCCGTCGCCGCCCGATCGTGGTGCACGTATCAAGCCACCCCTGGACACCGGCCCCCGTGAGTGGCGAAGAAACGCGGATCACTTCAATTGGCCAAACCTTTGCCGACATGCTTGCTGAGCCACAGCTTTGTGGGGGCATGCGCCATGTTCTCGATGTCTGGGAAAATGAGGCGGATCAGTGGGTGCCCGAGATTATTGCCGCGATTGATCTCCTCGACAGCAAGATCGCAAAAGTCCGCGCAGGCTATATTCTGTCTGAAGTCATGGACATAGATGATCCGGCGCTGCACAACTGGGAGTTGTTTGCTCAACGGGGCGGATCACGCAAACTCGATCCTGATGCCGACTATGCCCCTGAATTCTCAGAACGCTGGATGATTTCAATAAATGTCTGACAATGACCCCCACGCGCAAGATAGAAAATTCGACATCGTCGATGTCGATGTTCGTGCATGGGTCGAAACCGCGCGCGCCAACCCAACGCTCTATCGAGATCGCCAGGTTACAGAGATTGTCCTGGGGGCAATTGGTTTGGCCCCTTCATTATCAAAAACGCTCGTTTTAAAAAGTGGGGCGGTCATGGCCCTGGCGTTCAAAAGCAATCGGGTCACCGGGGATGTAGACTTCACCTCGATGGCAGAGCCCGCTGACCTGACGGAAAAGATCACCGCCGAACTGAATGAAGTTTTGCCTCGCACTGCGATCAAGCTCGGCTACCCCGATCTCATCTGTCGGGTGCAATCGGTGAAGAAGATGCCGCGCGCAGAGAATTTCGAAGATTATGAATTCCCCGCGCTCCGGGTCCGCATTGGCTCCGCCAAGCGGGGCACAGGTGAAGAAACCCGGCTGGCGGACGGCAAGGCAAGCCGGGTTCTTGATGTCGAGATCAGCTTCCGTGATCAGGTCTATGCTTTCCAGGAGCTGAACCTGCACGGGGCCGGTGTGGCGGTGCGCGCGTTCACCATTCATGAGCTTGTCGCCGAAAAATTCCGCGCTCTGCTTCAACAAACCATACGCAAGCGCAACCGGCGACAAGATGTCTACGACATTGCATTTTTGATTGGCGAGCATGATTTCAGCGGTGCTGACAAAACAGCCATCTTGACCACATTGATCGAGAAATGCCGCAGCCGTGGGATCGAGGCCAAGCCAGAGTCCATGGATGACCCGGAAATCAAGCAACGCGCCCAGGCCGATTGGGAAACGCTCGCCCTCGAAATTGGTGACCTTCCGCCCTTTGAAGAGCGCTTTGCTCTCATGCGCGATCTCTATGTTTCGCTGCCATGGGGCAGCATCAAGAAAGCCCTTTAATTCATGAATTTGTTCAACCGTAAGACCCTGAAGCGCCACATCAAAGCCGATCCGATCCCGTCAGACCACCTGGCTGCGCTGGAAGCCTGGGCAGAGTTGATCAGCTCGGGCCGGATTGAACGCCTGAAGGAAACCGCCCTGCATGGGCAGTTCGCCTCCAAGATCGTTGAAGGTGTTCTCGGCTACCACGGCCCGGCTGGTGGCGCAGATTACAACGTCTCAACCGAACAAAATATTCTGCGCGGCAGCGTCGATCTGGCGCTTGGCCGCTTTGGCGGCAAGACGCCTGACATCGTGGCACCATTCGAGCTGAAGGGCGCAGATACCCGCGACCTCGATGCAATCATGCCGGGCCGAAACAAAAGCCCCGTTCAACAGGCGTGGGAATACGCCATGAACGCGCGCGGCGTGAAATGGGTTCTGGTCTCGAACATGATCGAGCTGCGCTTCTACGGCTTCGGGGAAGGCACCTCGGCCTATGAGGAATTCCGCCTCGACCAGTTAACAGACCCGGAAGAATACGCGCGCTTCATGCTGCTTCTCTCAGCAGAAAACCTGCTGTCTGGCCGCACGGCTGATCTGCTGAAAGAAAGCCGCCGCGAAGACAAGGACATCACCGACAGCCTGTATCAGGACTACAAGGACCTGCGCCTCAAGCTCCTGAGCGCTGTCCAGAAGGCCGATGCCGCGATCGCGCCACTCGATGCGATTGCCCTCGCGCAGAAGATCCTCGATCGGGTGCTCTTCATCGCCTTTGCCGAAGACACCGGCCTTCTGCCAGACAACACGCTGGAAAATGCGTTTGTCGCCCGTGACGCTTACAATCCCCGCCCCGTCTGGGACAATTTCAAAGGGCTGTTCCGCGCCATCGACGAGGGCAACAGCAATCTAAAAATCCCGCGCTACAACGGGGGGCTGTTCCGCAAAGACCCTGTGATCGACGGGCTGAACATACCCGATGACATCTGCGAAGGGTTCAAAACCCTGGGCGAGTATGACTTCGCCTCCGAAGTCTCGGTCACGGTCCTCGGCCATATCTTCGAACAGTCCATCGCGGACGTGGAACGTCTGCAAGCGATCGCCCGCGGTGAAGAGGAAGAGCCCGAGAAAACCACTGGCACAAGCGGGCGTCGTAAGCGCGACGGGGTGGTCTATACCCCTGATTACATCGCGCGCTTCATCGTTGCCGAAACCCTCGGCACGCATCTGCGGGAAATCTTCGAAGACACCTTGCGCGCTCACGCCAAGAAGGGCGCGGATGTCACCGACTACGAAAACATCCCCTGGCGGAAAAAGTCGGCCGAACTGGAAGCCTGGCAAGCCTATCGCGATCGCCTGAAAACCTTGCGCATTGTCGATCCCGCCTGTGGCTCCGGTGTGTTCCTGATCATGGCCTTCGACTTCATGAAGGCCGAACTGACCCGCGTGAACGACAAGATCAAAGACCTGCTGCCCAAGGCCGAACATTTTGGCGATCTGCTCGACTATGTCACGGACAGTGAAATTCTGACCGACAACCTCTTCGGCGTGGACGTGAACGAGGAAAGCATCGAGATCACCAAGCTGTCGCTCTGGATCAAGACCGCACGGCGCGGCAAGGTTCTGGACAGCCTGTCGGGCAGCATCCGCGTCGGTGACAGCCTGATCGAGGACAGCAACTTTGCCTATCTCGACCACGCCTTCACTTGGGAAACAGCCTTCCCCAACGTCTTTGCCGAAGGCGGCTTCGATGTGGTCCTAGGCAACCCACCCTATGTGCGGATGGAATTCCTGAAGCTGCTGAAACCCTATCTGGAAAAGCGTTATGAGGTCGTTTCCGATCGCGCAGACCTTTATTGCTATTTCTACGAACGCGGCCTGCGCCTGCTGAAACCGGGCGGGCGCTTAGGCTACATTTCCTCGAACACCTTCTTCAAGACCGGCTCGGGCAAGCCCCTGCGCGAATACCTTCTGAAAGAGGCAACCATTGAAAGCGTGGTCGATTTTGGCGACCTGCAAGTCTTCGAAGGCGTGACCACCTATCCGGCTATCCTGACCATGAAACGCGGGGTCGCGCCCAAGGGGCATGAGCTGCAATTCTGGAAAGTAGATGCTCTGCCGGAAAACAACTTCCTCGCCACTTGGGAAGCCGCTGCCGGCCCGTATCCACAAACGGCCCTGGGGGCCGGATCATGGGAACTGGAAAACCCCGCCCTGCGCGCCCTGCGGGACAAGATCAAAAAGGGCAGGAAGACCCTGAAAAGCGTATATGGCGCACCATGCCGGGGGATTGTTACAGGGTTGAACGGAGCCTTTGTGATCGACAACGTTACCAAAGAACGCCTCTGTGCCCAGGACCCAAAGTCTGCCGATTTGCTGAAGCCCTTCCTCGAAGGCAAAGACCTGAAACGCTGGCGTGCCGAACCGCGCGGCCTGTGGCTGATCTACATTCCTAAGAACCGGATCGACATTGACGATTATCCCGCCATCCGGGAATGGCTGCTGCCCTTCAGGGACAAACTGGAAAAGCGCGCCACGAAACAGGAATGGTTCGAGCTCCAACAGGCGCAGGAGGCCTATGCTCCGCACTTTGCAGCGCCGAAGATCAGCTATCCGCACTTCAACGCCGAGCGAAATTTTTCATTCGAACTGGACCTGTCGCACTTTTGTGCCGCCCCAAGTGCTCCTTTAAGCCACTTTCCGTTCGAAGGCGACGGGGCTTTTC
>CANMZB010000035.1 GCA_947502265.1 uncultured Sulfitobacter sp. | reverse complement strand
GGGATCTCCGTTCAGCTTCGCAACCGAATTGAATCACAACCTACTGAGCTTACTCAACTAGTTTTAAATCAGGCTCTAAGATCCGATTGCAACGGGCAACGCTTCGAGAGCGGCATCAGACGCGTGATGCAGAATCCCGTTTTCGAACAAAAGTTCCGGCAAGGCGGGCGGGGCCTGTCGAATCGTTGCGGGCGCAGGCCGTGACACCCACCATACCGCCAAAAGGGTAGTGGGAAGAACAACGGCCGCCATCATCAGTACATCAAACAAGGAATTATCGCTCCGGCAAAGACTTGGTCTGGCTGCGATCTTTCGATCTTGTAGTTAATATACCGTTAATTCCGTGCCTTCGCATGGTCAGAACCGTACGTTTTGACCGATGCCTAACGCATGATCGCCCGTTCGTGCATCAATCTTGCGCCGCGGCCAACGCACTTCGACGACGGCACCTACCTGCCCGCTTTGGGGGCCTGTCTCGTCCGCGCCATTCGCAAAGCGCACGCTGGCACCGGAGCGCTCCAGCAGCGTCTTGGCGATGAATAGGCCCAGCCCCATGCCTTCATACTCCGGTCTGCACGGATCTGGCTTGCGCTTTTTACGGCGGCTCATGAACGGATCGCCGATGCGGCCCAAAAGATGTGGCGGAAACCCTTTGCCATCATCAATGATCCTTACAGTGATTGTATCGACATTCCAGCGCGCTTCGATCCAGACACAGCTTTCGGCGAAATCCACCGCATTCTGAACCAGATTGCGCAGGCCGTGGATGATTTCCGGCATGCGCAGGATAGAGGGTTGGTCGGAGGCTGGCCCGTCCGCCGTGCTCAGGCTTACCAAAACGGATTTTCCGCGCTCCATATGTGGCTCTGCCGCGCTTTCAACAACAGTGATCAGCGGCGCTTGCTGCATCTGTAGATCATCCTTACCCGCGCGCCCCATATCGTGCAGGATGTCACGGCAGCGGTCGGTCTGGTCGCGGATCAGCTCCGCATCCTCGCGCAGGTCGGGCCATTTGGCCAGCTCATGCACCAGCTCTGCACTGGCCAGCTTGATCGTTGCCAGAGGCGTGCCAAGCTCGTGCGCCGCCGCCGCAACGACACCGCCCAGATCCGTCAGCTTTTGCTCGCGCGCCAGCGCCATTTGCGTGGCCGCCAAAGCATCAGCCATCAGGTGTATTTCGGATGTGACCCGCTGCGAATAGGCGGAGGTAAAGACAACGGCAATGATCAGGGCGACCCAATGGCCAAAGATGAAAAGCTGTGGAATTCGCAGGATATCACCATTTCGTGTTTCAAGCGGCACGTTATAGAGCGCCATCACCGTTACGCTGACGATGGCAGTCGCGCATAAAACCAGCGTGGCACGGAGGCTAAGCGCTGTCGCGGAGATTGTGACCGGCCCCAGCAAAAGCAGCGTAAACGGATTGTTCAGCCCCCCGGTCAAGAACAAAAGGAAGCTTAGCTGGACAAGATCGAACATGACCATCGCCATATTCTGCCGCTCTGACAGGCGTTTGTTTTCAGGGAAAATAAAGGTCGCGAGCAGATTGCCGATAACGGAAATACCGATGGCGAAATAGCACCATCCCATTTCCAGCTGCACGCCAAATAGAAGCGGCGTGAGCGTCACCGCAGTAAACTGGCCCGCAATCGCCACCCATCGCAGCAGAATCATGGTCCGCAAGCGGATCCAGTTGGCCCGCATCGGCCCTCCCGATGGTCTGATCGTGTCCTGCGTCATCTACGCGCCCCGCCGGTTTCCGCCTTTGCATCCTGCGGGATGTAGCGTAGGGCTGTGCCGCATCATCAACAAGTGCGCGAAATGACATTGCGCAAGGAGTTTTCAGTGATCCGTATTGCTACCATCGCCGCCGTTATTGTTGCTGGTTCGGGTTTGATTATCATGACGCTGCTGTCGCGGGGTGGTGATGACCAGTTTGCCGAATGTCGATCCAGTCAGGTTGCAGGTGCCGATCTGGGTGGTTCGTTCGAATTGGTGAACGGACATGGAGAGACCGTGACAAGCGAGGCGCTGATTACGGAGCCGACGTTGATCTACTTCGGGTATACAATGTGCCCCGATGTTTGCCCGCTGGACGTGGACCGCAACGCCGCCGCGATCGAGGTGCTTGAAGAGCGCGGCAAGATCGCCACGCCGGTGTTCATCAGCATCGACCCGGAACGCGATACGCCCGACGTTGTTCGCGGCTTTGCCGCAGCGATGCATCCGCGCATGATCGGGCTGACCGGAACGCCCGAGCAGGTGCAAACCGCAAGCAAGGCCTATCGCACCTACTATAAGGCACACCCACCGGTAGATGGCGAGTATCTTGTTGATCATTCGACGTTCAGCTATCTTGTGCTTCCTGATCACGGATTTGTCGATTTTTTCCGGCGTGAATTGAGCCCCGAGCAGCTGGCCGATAAAATCGGTTGCTATGTGGACAACATTTGACGTCAGCGAATTACGCGCCATATTCAATTTAGAATCATTTGAAGAGGCGACCCGCGATGCCAAATGACGAACAGATGGACCTTGGACCGGATAAGTCACTGCTTTTGCTCGACGATGACGAGCCGTTCCTGCGCCGTTTGGCAAAAGCGATGGAAAAACGCGGCTTTGACGTGGAGACTGCGGACTCGGTTGCGGCCGGGAGCGCCATCGCGACAGCCCGTCCGCCCGCCTATGCTGTTATTGACCTGCGGCTTGGCGATGGTAACGGCCTTGATGTGGTGGAAATCCTGCGCGAGAAACGGCCCGATGCGCGAGTTGTCGTGCTGACCGGATATGGCGCGATTGCGACCGCAGTTGCTGCGGTCAAGATCGGCGCAACCGATTATCTGTCCAAACCGGCCGACGCCACCGACATTACCAATGCGCTGCTGGCCAAGGGCGATGACATGCCGCCGCCGCCCGAAAACCCGATGAGCGCGGATCGCGTGCGGTGGGAGCATATCCAGCGGGTTTACGAACTGTGCGAGCGCAATGTATCCGAAACGGCGCGGCGGCTGAACATGCACCGCCGCACCTTGCAACGCATCTTGGCCAAGCGCAGCCCGCGCTAGACGTCGTACCGTTTGAGCCTTTTGTCGACGGTTGTGCCGTCAGACATTTCATACCCTTTGATCACTGCGTAATCGCGAAAACCGCGGCTTTGGTAATAGGTTAGCCCGCCGTCATTGTCGGCGCGGATGTTGGCGCGAATCCAGACATAGCCAAGTGATCTGGCCGCATTGGCAGTAGCCGAGAATAGCGCCGACCCAATGCCAAGGCCGGTTTGTCCGACCTGGACAAAGGTGGCGATTTCGGCGGCTTCCGGCGGAAGCTGGTCGCTGGGTTCGATCCACTGAAACCCCACGACCTTTTCTTGCGCATCCAGCGCCACATGCCACGCGGACATGTCGGGCGCGACATCCATCCATTCCATCATATCCTGCGCGGTGACAGGACGCACAAGAGCTGTGGTGCCGCCGATTTCAATGATGGTGTTCAACAGGGTCGCCATGGACCCGGCGTCAAGCGGCAAGGCGCGGCGCACACGGATCATGGCATCTTCTCCAGCAATTGCGCATGACGCGCGGTGAAATCGGCGCGCACCTCGACGGGCGGGCGCAGGGTGATGGCAAAACCTTCCATCAGCGCCGGATCGGGTGCGCCAAAAAACCTGTCCGCCTCCGTGTCCGAAAATCCGGCGATCTGGGTCGCCTCCATCCACGCGCTGACGCGGTCGGCCTTTTTGATCTGGCGTTTGGTCGCCGCTGGCACCTTTGCGGGCAGGCCAAAGCGGATGTGTATCGCTGCCTCAAGCCGTTCGTCCAGCGCGCTATAGCTGGGACCAATAGCTGCCTTTACCGGCGAAATCATATCGCCGATCACATACTCCGGCGCGTCATGCAGCAGCGCGGCCAGCCGCCATTTCACAGGTGCGCCGGGAGCGATCCGGCCAAAGATTTCTTCGACAAGCAGCGAATGTTCGGCTACGGAATAGGCAAAGTCGCCTTGCGTCTGGCCATTCCAGCGCGCGACGAACGCAAGGCCATGCGCGATGTCCTCGATCTCGATATCTACCGGAGTGGGGTCAAGCAGATCAAGCCTGCGACCCGAAAGCATCCGCTGCCAGGCTCTGGGTTGCTGTGCCATATCTTGCCCCCTGTTTTGCAACTTTGCATTTGGTTCCCGAAACAAATTTCGGAACATCCTGGAATCCTCGGGGTTTCTTGCCACGAAGGAGACGAAGATGAAAACCGTATTGATCGCACTCGCCACAATCGCAACCTTGACGACAACCGCCACTGCGGGTCAGATCTGCACGAGCGCTGCCGAAATGCAATCCTCTTTGATTGACTGGTACGGCGAACGCCCGGTAACAGGCCCGTCGCAAGTCAACACGCGATTATGGGTATCGGATGCGACCGGATCGTGGACAATGGTCAGGACGCTCGCAGATGGCAACGCCTGCGTCGAGGCGCAAGGTGGCAACTGGACTGCTGGTATGGACGCGCAACAGATGATGGCGACGATTCAGGCGCGCACCGAAGGCTGAGACATCGCGCTCAAAGCCTTTGAATTGCGGGAGGGCGCGCCGGGTGCTATGCGCGCTTCAAACGATCACTGAAGGAGCGCCTCGGATGGCCAATGACTATATCGTAAAAGACATTAGCCTTGCGGATTACGGTCGCAAGGAACTTGATATTGCCGAAACCGAAATGCCGGGTCTGATGGCGCTGCGCAGCGAATACGGCGACAGCAAGCCCCTCAAGGGGTCACGCATCGTCGGGTCACTGCATATGACGATCCAGACGGCTGTTTTGATCGAAACGCTGGTGGCTTTGGGCGCTGATGTGCGCTGGGCTTCATGCAATATTTTCTCAACGCAGGATCACGCAGCGGCGGCCATCGCCGCAGGCGGCACACCCGTTTTCGCGATCAAAGGCCAGTCGCTGGTCGAGCATTGGGATTACCTTGACCGCTCGTTCCGGTTTGAGGAAGGCCCGAACCTGATCCTTGATGATGGCGGTGATGCGACGCTTTATATCCTTCTGGGTGCGCGTGTCGAAAACGGCGAAGACGATCTGATCGCCATTCCGAAATCCGAAGAAGAAGAAGCGATTTTTGCCCAGATCAGAAAGCGCATGATCGAAACACCCGGTTGGTTCACCAGGATGCGCGACCAGATCGTTGGCGTGTCGGAGGAGACCACCACAGGCGTTCACCGTCTCTATGATCTGTTCAAAAACGGCCAACTGCCCTTCCCCGCGATCAACGTGAATGACTCTGTCACCAAGTCGAAGTTTGATAACAAATACGGCTGTAAGGAATCGCTGGTCGACGGTATCCGCCGCGCGACCGATACGATGATGGCGGGTAAAGTGGCCGTTGTGATGGGGTATGGCGACGTCGGCAAAGGTTCCGCCGCCAGCCTGAGCGGCGCAGGCGCGCGCGTGAAAGTGACCGAAGTCGATCCGATCTGTGCTTTGCAAGCGGCGATGGATGGATACGAAGTCGTCCTGTTGGAGGACGTGGTTGCGAGTGCCGATATTTTCATCACCACCACCGGCAACAAGGACGTGGTCCGCATCGAGCATATGCGCGAGATGAAGGATATGGCCATCGTTGGTAACATCGGCCACTTCGACAATGAAATTCAGGTCGCGGCCCTGAAAAACCACAAATGGACCAACATCAAAGAACAAGTGGACATGATCGAGATGCCGTCCGGCAGTCGTCTGATCCTGCTCTCCGAAGGTCGTCTTTTGAACCTTGGCAATGCCACCGGTCACCCGTCGTTCGTGATGTCCGCCTCCTTTACCAATCAGGTTTTGGCCCAGATCGAGCTTTGGACCCGTGGCGATCACTACAAGAACGAAGTTTATATCCTGCCCAAGCATCTGGACGAAAAGGTCGCGCGCCTGCACCTTGACCGGATCGGGGTGAAGCTTTCCAAACTGGACCCCGAGCAGGCCGCCTATATCGGCGTGTCTCCCGATGGCCCGTTCAAACCTGAGCATTACCGCTACTAAGCGGGCGCGCGCGCCCCTTGGGGCCGTCCGGCGGAATGTCGGGCGGTTTTTTGCGGTGCGAACGAGAGCGGCAAATAGGTGCATCCAAAATTTCCTTTTGCGAAGTGATTTTTCCAATTAGGCTGCATTCGAGGCGGGCAATCTGTCGGCCAAGTCCAACGGGGAGTATAAGATTATGGGCAAGCGGGATGAATGGATCGCGAAATACGCGGAAGATCTGAAAGGCAAATGCGGCATGGAGCCGGACATGGATTTGCTGACGAAAGTGACAATCGGCTGCGGCCCCGCGATCTATAATGCCGATGCGCAGACTGTCGCCGCCAGCCAGGATTCGGAACTGGAAACGGTCAAAAATAACTTCCTGATCAAAAAACTGGGCCTGTCTGACGGTCCGGAATTGATGGAAGCGCTCCACAAGGTGATCGAGATTTACGGCAAATCCGAGCGCAACAAATACCGCGCTGTGGTTTATTATATGCTGACCAAGCATTTCGGCAAAGAAGCTGTTTACAGCTGATTTCCGCCTCAAGATCCTACCTGATGCGCCCGCTTGGTTAAGTGGGCGTTTCTTTTTTACAGACAGTTTAAACTACTGAATCCTTGCAGAAATATGCCAATACCCGTAATGCTTATCTCACGGCCAGTACGGCCAGAACAGATTGTCATACGTGTGTGGGTTCAAGGGAGCACACGGGGTGAGAAAGGGTTCTGGCGGGGTGCCGGAACCCTTTTTTCGTGTTGAAGCACCAGATGGTTCAGGCAGGATCGGTGTTTCCCAGATCACAGATAATGCGCCACTCTTGCGCACTCACCGGCTGTACCGACAGGCGCGAATTTTTCACCAGCACCATATCGTCCAACCGGCCATCACCTTTGATCTGATCCAGCGTTACAGGCGTTTCGAACGGGCGCACCGCCTTGATATCCACGCATTCCCACCGCGCGTCATCGGTGGTGCTGTCGGGATGCGCCTCGGCGCTGACCTCGACAATCCCGACAATCGCGCGCTCTTTTTGTGAGTGGTAGAAAAAACCACGATCGCCCTGCGCCATCTCGCGCATGAAATTACGCGCCTGATAGTTACGCACGCCATCCCATTCCTCGCCGATATCACCCTTGGCCGCCTGATCGTCCCAGCTCCAGGCGGAGGGTTCGGATTTGAACAGCCAATAGGCCATCAGCCAATCACCTTTTTCCATTCACTCAGCATCACGGACTGGAACAGGCCCGCTTTGGCGTAGGGGTCATTCTTTGCCCATGCTTCGGCTGTTGCCATATCCGGCACATCCAGCACGACCATGGAACCGGTCATCTCGCCATCCGTGTTCAGCAGCGGACCGGCCAGATGCACATGGTCGGTGCTTTTGAGGTACTCCACATGCGCGGGGCGGTTTTCCATGCGGACCGCCAAGGCATCCGGTTTGTCATGGGCCATCAGGCAAACAAGCATATCATTCCTCCTTCAAAGGGCGCGCCAACAGGCTTTGCATGGCGCTTGGCACATCTAAACGGTTGTCAAGCACGGCTGCAACGGCATTGGTGATCGGCATGTCGATGCCCTCCTTTGCTGCCACCCCGGCCATTGCGCGGGCGGTCGCCGCGCCCTCTACGGTTGTGTCGGGGTCAAACGTGTCTCCCGCGCCAAGGCTAAGGCCAAGCCGGTAGTTGCGCGACCCTTCAGAGGTGCAGGTCAACGCCAGATCGCCAAAGCCGGACAGGCCGGACAGCGTTTCAGGGTCTGCGCCGCGATGGGCGGCCATGCGCTGCATCTCGGCAAAACCGCGCGTCATCAAGGCGGCGCGGGCGCTTTCGCCAAGGCCCGCGCCGATGGCCGCGCCGCAAGCGATGGCAACGACGTTTTTAAGCGCGCCGCCCAGTTCCGCGCCGATGGTATCTGTTGTCCGGTAAAGCCGCAGGGCAGGGGTGTTCAGCTGTTCCTGCAAGCGGCGGGCGCTGTCGTCGTTGCGCGCGGCGAGGGTCAGCGCCGTGGGTAGCCCGCGCGCAATATCGGCGGCAAAGCTGGGACCGGTCAGGATGGCGGCATGCGCCGTTGGCACTTCCTCGCAAATGATCTGCACCGGCCCCGCGCCACTGCTCAGCTCGATCCCCTTGCAGCAGGCGACAAGCGTTTTATCAGACAGTTCTTGTGCATTCTCATGCAGGAAGCCGCGCAATTTCTGCATCGGAACAGCAATCAGCAGCGTATCCGCCGCGAGGGCACGGGCCATATCGCCAGTCACCTGCAACTGTGCGGGAAAGGCGCATCCGGGCAGGCGTTTGTTATTTTCGCGCCGCTGCACCATGTCGCCCGCATCGCGCGCCCAAAGGGTGACGGGACGTACCGTGCCGATGGCGATGGCAAGCGCCGTGCCAAATGCACCTGCGCCCAAAACCGAAACATTCATGCCTTTGCTCCCTTTTTGCCGCTGCCGAGCATTGCAGGGGATGTGCGGTCCAGCGGCCAACGGGGCCGTGCCGACAATGCCATTCCGTCTGTGTTGTGCTGCGTGCGCTGCTCCAACGCGGCATAGGCAATCATTGCCGCGTTATCCGTACACAGGCGCAACGGCGGCGCGACAAACCCTGCACCCGCCTGTGCTGCCGTATGTTCCAACCCCGCGCGGATCGCCATATTGGCCGCGACCCCCCCCGCGACGCACAGCGTAGGCTGCACAGGGGAAAGCGCCATATAGATCGTCAAGGCACGGCGCGTTTTTTCGGCCAGCACATCAACGACAGCCGCCTGAAATCCCGCTGCCAGATCGGCCTGATCCTGTGCTGCAAGCGTTGCGTCCTGCAACTGGCTGTCACGTTGGCGCAGAACGGCTGTTTTCAACCCCGAAAATGACATATCGCACCCTGCGCGGTCCAAAAGCGGGCGGGGCAGGCGAAAGCGTTTGGGATCACCCGCCTTTGCGCGCATCTCTATTGCCGGACCGCCGGGTTGGGGTAGGGAGATCAGCCGCGCGACCTTGTCAAACGCCTCTCCGGGGGCGTCATCAATGGTGCCGCCCAAACGGCGGAAATCATCCGCGCCGGAGACGATCAGAAACTGGCAATGCCCGCCTGAAACCAGCAGCATCAGGTAGGGAAACGCCACACCATCGGTGAGCCGTGGCGTCAGCGCATGGCCCGCCAGATGGTTCACCCCGTAAAGCGGTATGCCGCGCGCCATGGCGATCCCTTTGGCGCACATCACACCCGACACAACGCCCCCGATCAACCCCGGCCCTGCGGTCACGGCCACGGCGTCGATCTGTGCCAGCGTCAGACCGGCCTCGTCCAACGCCTGTTCCACACAGTAATCCAGCTTTTCCGCATGCGCGCGCGCTGCGATCTCGGGGACCACGCCGCCGAAATCCGCATGTAGTGCGGTCTGTCCCATGACAACGGATGACAGTATGTCTGCCTCTCCTGCCGCGCCGCGCAATACGGCGGCGGCGGTGTCGTCACAACTGCTTTCAATGCCAAGAATGGTGCGTATAGTCATGATCGGGCGGGTTTCCGTTGCAAGGGGCTCTGTGCGCAGGTAACACTCTGACGCCCGGCAAACAATCCTGAGAGCATCGCCGCCCATGGCTGAGCCAACCCTCCTGCTGACCCGACCGCGCGCGCAATCCGCGCGTTTCGCGGCGCACCTGGACACAGGCGCCGCGCGCGTTCTGATCGCGCCATTGATGCAGATCGAGGGTACGGATACCGACCCTGATATTGACGGCTTTGCCGGTGTTATCTTTACATCTCTCAACGGTGTCGCACACGCGCCCGAAGGGCAGGGGCGTGCGGCCTATTGTGTGGGTGCGGGAACGACGCGGGAAGCCAGAGCGCGCGGATGGGCTGCTGTTCAAAGTGGCGAAACCGCTTTGGAATTGATCGCGGATGTGCAGGCGCGCCGCCCGCGCGGCCCGCTTCTTCATCTTGCGGGCGCGCATACACGGGGGGATATCGCAGAGGCGCTTTCGGATGCGGGAATGCCCGCCCGTCGCCTGACGCTGTACCGTCAAATCCTGTTACCGCTTGAAGGCGAAGCCCGCGCCGCGCTGCAAACACCCTGTATTGTGCCGCTTTTCTCGCCGCGTACTGCGGTGCATTTTGCAAAAGAAGCTGGAAATCATGCGCCCGCGATCCATCTTGTCGCGCTAAGTTCGGCTGTAGCAGCGCCGTTGCGGGCGATGACCGTTGCTAACCTGTTGGTTTTGGATGCGCCGCAGACGATTCTGATGCGCAAAGCGGTTGAAAACCTGTGCGTAACACGCGCCTTGTCTTGAGGGGCATGTGCATGCGGGCTAAGGTTACGCAACGAACGCCCTGTTCAGGGCAAGAATCGAAAAGGTATTTGTGGTGACCTCAGCAAAGAAATCAAGCCCCTCAAAGGGCAAAACATCCCCGGAAAAAGCGGATGATTCAAAGATTGAGGATGCGGTAATCATCGGGGACGAAACCTCTGACGGATCGGCAGTTGCCCCGCCCGACGACAAAAAGCCGGAGACCGCCGCGACAGGGAATGTAACAAAAGAGACCTCTGAAAGCGACGAGGCGGTGACAGATGCCCCCGAAGTGACTTTGTCCGAGGATGATAAGGCCGCCGAAGACTTCCGTAATGCGCAGGCCGTGCCGGGTGACACCCCGGTTGACGAATTGACCGGCGCAGAAGCCACAGAAACGATCCCGCCGGAGGCCGAACCCCCAAAGGCCGAAAGATCACAAGCCGACACTGCGCAAATGGTCCATCCTGTTCCCGTTCCGGCGCCGGCGCCTGTGCGCAAAAGCACGTTTCTGCCGCTTGTTCTGGGTGGTATCATCGCAGGCATCCTTGGCTTTATGGCGGCGGAATTTGATGTTTTCGGGCGCAATGACGCCACAGCTACCACCGGGTTGCGCGATGCTTTGAATGTGCAGCAAGAGCGCATCACCGCGTTGGAAAACGCACCGCCACCGGACGTCGAAAGCGCCCCGCCTGTAGAGGTTGATCTTTCCCCGATTGAAAACCAGCTAAGTGAAATCGAAACCCGTATCGCCGCGTTGGAACAGCGCCCCGTGATGACGCCAGCCGACGACACCGGCGGCGAAGAAGCTGCGGCCTACGCGCAAGACCTTGCCGCGCTGCAATCCTCTGTTGAAACCCAGCGCGCCGAGATACAGGCCCTGCTCGACAATGCGAAAACGGTCGAGAAAGCAACCGCCGAAGCGTCGCGCAACGCGACTGCGCAGGCTGCGATTGCCAAAATCGTGTCGGCCATTGACGCAGGGCAGCCCTTTGCCGAACCGCTGAACGTCTTGCAATCGCTCGACTTGGGCGCGGTTGCACCCGCCCTTTCCGAAAACGCTGCCGAAGGTGTTGTCACGCTGAGCCTGCTTCAGGCGCAATTCCCCGATGCCGCCCGAAGTGCTCTTTCTGCTGCGCGCGCCGCCGGTGCGGTGGAAGGAGAGCAGGGCATTTCCAGCTTTTTAAAACGGCAACTTGGCGCGCGTTCGATGACGCCGCGTGAGGGGAATGATCCCGACGCCGTCCTTTCGCGCGCAGAAGCCGCCTTGCAAAAGGGCAATCTGTCCGACACTTTGACTGAACTTGATGCCCTGCCCGAACAAGCCGGGTCCGCCTTGGCGGACTGGCGTGCAGCCGCAGATGCCCGTGTCTCGGCGCGCGCAGCGGCTGACGATTTGGCACAACGCCTGACGGCAGACTAAGGAACCGCAACATGATCTGGTCACTGATAAAAATCATCTTCTTCGTTGGCGTCATCGGCGCGCTGGCATGGGGCGCGAGCTTCCTTCTCGAAACGCAGGGCGGCATGCAAATCCGCGCCTTGGGTTTCGAGCTGAACCTAGGGCCGTTGCAAGCCATCGTGATGATCGCGCTGTTGGTTATTGCGGTTTGGATCCTGCTCAAACTGCTGTCGTTGCTGATTGCGGTCTGGAAGTTTCTCAACGGCGACGAAACCGCACTGTCTCGTCATTTCGACCGCAACCGTGAGCGCAAGGGTTTTGACGCATTGTCCGAAGGGTTGATGGCACTGGCGAGCGGCGAAGGTCGCGTGGCGATGGCCAAGGCCGCAAAGGCAGACAAGTATCTTAACAAGCCGGACCTTACCAATCTGCTAACCGCTCAGGCCGCCGAGATGGCAGGCGACCACCGCAAGGCCGAAGAAGCATACCGCAAGCTGGTCGAAAACGAGCAGACGCGATTTGTCGGTGTGCGCGGTATCATGAAACAAAAGCTTGCCGAGGGGGATACGGAAACGGCCCTGCAACTTGCGAAAAAGGCTTTTGCGCTCAAGCCCAAGCACGAAGAAACCGGCGATGTCCTGCTGCGGCTTCAGGCGGAAACGCATGACTGGACCGGCGCACGCAAAACGCTGAATACCAAGCTGCGCAACGGGCAGTTGCCGCGCGATGTACACAAGCGCCGCGATGCCGTTCTGGCCCTGTCCGAAGCGCGCGAGATCATAGCCGACGACAGCAGCATTGAATCGCGTGAAGCCGCGATCGAGGCAAACCGCCTGTCGCCCGATCTGATCCCTGCCGCCGTGATGGCCGCCCGCGGCTATATTGCGCAGGACAAGCCGCGCTATGCCACGCGCGTTCTGAAAAAAGCGTGGGATGTCCGCCCGCATCCTGATCTGGCTGCGGCTTTCGCGGAGATTGCCCCCGATGAGACCCCTGCTGCGCGGCTTAAGCGGTTTGTGGCACTCACAAAACTTAAACAAGACCACCCCGAAACCAAGATGCTGCTTGCCGAGCTTAACATCGCGAACGAGGATTTCCCGGCCGCGCGTCGTGCGCTGGGCAATCTGGTGGAGACCGACCCGGATGCGCGCTCTGTCACGTTGATGGCCGCGATTGAACGGGGGGAAGGTGCCTCCGATACGGTCGTCAAAGGCTGGCTTGCGCGCGCCTTGAGCGTGCCGCGCGGGCCACAGTGGATCTGCGAGAACTGCCAGCACATTCACGAGACTTGGAAGCCGATCTGCGAAAACTGTTCCAGCTTTGATACGTTGGAGTGGAAACGTCCTCCGCATTCCGAGGTGGCGATGCCTGCGGGTGTGCAGATGTTGCCGTTGATCGTCGGTGCGCCGTCGGACAAGGCGGGTGCAAACGGGGTGGTGCCGGTGGAGGCAGATGTCACCATCGAAGACGCCGAGATCCTTGATGCTGATACCACGACGATCAAACCGGGCTACACAGCACCAGAGCCTAAATAGGCTACGTCAGAAGTAACGGATCACACGCGCGGCGTGAACGCCGCGCGTAAACCGTGTCTTGGATGCCGCTGCGGTCGCGGGCGTTTTGATGCACGCGATCTCGTGCGTTCATGAAAGTCGTAGAACCCCAAATGCCGCCAAACACGGAGCCTGAAATGACCAAAGAAGCGCACACCACCCACGACGCCAGCGAAGACGCCCGCAATCAGGACATCAAAATCTATGTCAACGGTGAGATCGTCCACCGCGACGACGCCAAAGTGTCGGTCTATGACAGCGGTTTTATGCTGGGCGATGGTATGTGGGAGGGGATGCGGCTGTATAATGGGAAATGGGCGTTTTTTGACGAACACATGGACCGGTTCTTTGCTTCGTGCAAATCCGTTTCGCTGGATGTGGGCATGGACCGCGCAGGGATCATGGACGCGATGACCCGTACGGCGCAAGCGAACGGGATGACCAATGACGTACATTGCCGCCTGATGCTGACGCGCGGCGTAAAGGTGAAACCGTTCCAGCACCCCTCGCTTAGCCGCACCGGTCCGACGCTGGTGATCATCATGGAGCATTCCAAACCCAGCACAGAACTACAGACCCGCGGAATTCGTCTGGCGACTGTACCGCAGGTGCGCGGCCTGCCGATGAGTCAGGATGCGAAATACAACAGTCATTCCAAGCTGAACTGCGTCATCGCCTGCTTGCAGGCAGAACAGGCAGGCGCGGACGAGGCGCTTATGCTGGACCCGCACGGCTTTGTGAATACCACCAACGCCTGCAACTTCTTCATCGTGCGCAAGGGGACGGTTTGGACCTCGACAGGTGATTATTGCATGAACGGGGTGACCCGCCAGAAGGTGATTGACCTGTGCCGTGATAACGACATTCCCGTTTTTGAACGGAACTTTTCGCTTTTCGAGGCATACGGCGCGGACGAGGCATTTCTTACCGGCACTTTTGGCGCTCAAACCCCCGTGGCCGAGATTGACGGCAAGCCGATCGGCGATGGCACGCACACCGTGACCAAACGTATTCGCGCGCTGTATAAAAAGCTGGTCGAGGCGAACACCGCAGGCGTTTGACGGGTATCGCCGGTTACCCGATTGCCAATGTGATTGCGTAAAAGATCATCGCTGACAGGATTGCAGCGGCGGGCACCGTGACGATCCACGCGGCGATGATCGTCATAAAGTGGGACCGGCGGACCAGTTTGCGCCGCCGCCGTTCCTCGGGGGCAAACATTTTGCGGTCCGGCATGGCCTGTCGCGATTGATGGATGCGCCGCTCTGCGTCCCATTCGCGAAAGAACCCGACGCCGAAAACCCCACCCACGGTGATGTGGGTCGAGCTGACCGGCAGTCCCAGCCCGCTTGCGACGATCACGGTGATAGCAGCCGACATCGCCACACAATAGGCGCGCATCGGATTCAGTTTGGTAATCTGGCCACCCACCATGCGGATCAGTTTGGGACCAAACAAAAACAGTCCGAAAGAGATACCGAATGCGCCGATCACCATGACCCAGAAGGGTATGCTGACGGCCTCCATAAAGTTGCTCGACTGGGACGCCTGCACAATCGCGGCAAGGGGGGCCACGGCATTGGCAACGTCATTTGCCCCATGCGCAAAGCTGAGCAATGCCGCCGACACCACAAGCGGAATGCCGAACAGTATCTTCAGGGATTTGTTGCGGTTCTCCAACCCTTCGGATTGTTTGCGCACGGCAGGAATCATCACGACCCAAACCAGAACGCCAACCACCAGACCGATGATCAAGGCGGATGGCATGTCGATGTCGAACAGTTTCTTAAGACCTTTCAACGCGAGATAGGCCGTAAATGCCCCTGCCATGATGCCAACCAGCACAGGCACCCATTTGCGCGCTGCTGCGATTTTGTCATCGCGGTAGATAATCCGCGATTTGATCAACCACAAAAACAGGGCGGCAATCACACCGCCAAGAACCGGAGAAATGACCCAGCTCGCCGCGATGCCACCCATCGTCGGCCAGTTCACAGCGCCAAACCCGGCAGCGGCGATTCCCGCGCCCATCACGCCGCCGACAACCGAATGGGTCGTTGACACCGGCGCACCGACCCATGTGGCAAGGTTCACCCAAAGCGCCGCCGACAACAGCGCCGCCATCATCGCCCAGACAAAGACAGATGCGGTGCCCATGCTTTCGGGCGCGATAATGCCTTTGGCGATGGTCGATACAACATCACCACCCGCAATCAGCGCGCCCGCGCTTTCAAAGACAACGGCAATTGCGATGGCGCCCCCCATCGACAGGGCATTGGCACCAACCGCCGGCCCCATGTTGTTGGCCACGTCATTAGCCCCGATGTTCAGCGCCATATACGCGCCGAGACAGGCCGCGATAGCGACGATCAGGGAATTGGTCGCCTGCCCGAAAAACAGCATCGCGCTGATGCCCGCGAACAGGATAAAGACAAGCGCGATGCCCGGCCCGACCATCGGACGCGAGGCATAAGAGGTCGCCATCTCAAGGTTGGAATAGCGCGCGAGGTCGCGGTCCAAAGTTTCGAGGTGGCGCGGATCGCCCTGTTCTTGTGTCATGATGATCTGCCCCAGATTGCGTGAGAGGACTACCGCCCTTGAGGCAGTGAAATCAACCATTCAATCCATATCGAGGGAATTGATCTATTGATTGCGAAAGATTTCCTTTAACTCGGGTTCATTCACCATTTCGGCTGCGGCCTCTGCCGTGACCCATTTGCGGGTGCGCTCATGCGCTTCGGGGAACTTTTCGGACAGGTCTTCAACGGCAACGGAAAACACCAACGTTTCGACAGGGAGTGCCCAACCGGAGGGCTGTCTTTTTTCGTAAGAATATGTGCCAACGGGATATTTCGATGCGTTGCTGTTTTTGACGCCGGCTTCCTCCCACGCTTCGCGCAATGCGGTTTCGTTGGATTTGAGGCCCCGAATGGGCCAGCCTTTGGGAATGATCCACCGGCCGGTGTCGCGGCTGGTAATAAGCAAATATTCCCTTTTGTCCCCCTCGCCACGGTGACAAAGGGCGGCCACCTGCAATTTTTTGGGGCGACGGAAAAGCGGCCCCAGAAAGGAGTCCCAGACCGTCTTAAGGGCGACATTCATTTCGAAACCACTCAATACTCTTATGCATTTTCTTGCTATAATGACCGATGATGCGGAAAAATGCAATTTCCCTTTGTTCGCGGCATGTTGTCATGCCGCGGGTGGGGGTGGTTTCCAATACAAACCGGAGCATTGCGTGGCTTGACCCCGAAGGGTTCAGCCCCTGCGCAACGAGGGTCGGGGCCGCAAAAGGCCCGGACGCGGGTTGCGTCCGGGCTTGGGATTATTCGTCGGCGTAGGCTTCAAGAGGCGGGCAGGTGCAGGAAAGGTTTCTATCCCCCCACGCGTTGTCTACCCGGTTGACCGGCGGCCAGTATTTATCGACGCGGAACGCACCGGGCGGGAAACATCCCGCTTCCCGGCTGTAGGGGCGGTCCCAATCCTTGACCAGATCCTCCATCGTGTGCGGCGCATTCTTGAGCGGATTATTCTGCGCATCAATCTCGCCCTTCTCGATCTGCGCAATCTCTGCGCGGATCGCCAGCATCGCATCACAAAAGCGGTCCAGCTCGGCCTTGGTCTCGGATTCCGTTGGCTCGATCATCAGGGTGCCTGCCACCGGCCAGCTCATTGTGGGGGCGTGGAAGCCGCAATCAACCAACCGCTTGGCGATGTCATCCACCGTCACACCCGCGCTGTCGGCAAAGGGGCGCGTGTCGATAATGCACTCATGTGCGACCCGTCCGGTTGGCCCCTTATACAGGACGTCAAACGCCCCTTCGAGCCGTTTGGCGATGTAGTTCGCGTTCAGAATCGCGACGCGCGTGGCCTGTGTCAAACCCTCTCCGCCCATCATCAGGCAATAGGCCCACGAGATTGGCAACAACGAGGGAGAGCCGAACGCCGCTGCCGATACAGCACCTTCGCCGGTGGTCGGGTCGCCCGGCAGATGCGGGATCAGGTGATCCTTGACGCCGATGGGGCCCATGCCGGGACCACCGCCGCCATGCGGAATGCAGAACGTCTTGTGCAGGTTCAGGTGGCTGACATCACCGCCCAGATCGCCGGGACGCGAAAGGCCGACCATGGCGTTCATATTCGCCCCGTCGATATAAACCTGCCCGCCGTGGTCATGGGTGATCTGACACACTTCGGTCACGGTTTCCTCGAACACACCATGGGTCGAGGGATAGGTGATCATGCAGCCCGCCAGATTTTCGGCATGCTTTTCTGCTTTGGCGCGGAAGTCATCCACATCAATGTCACCATTCGAGGCCGTCTTGACGGTGACCACTTTCCAGCCGACCATCTGTGCCGACGCGGGGTTGGTCCCATGTGCCGATGTGGGGATCAAACAGATGTTGCGATGTGCTTCGCCGTTGACGCGGTGATAGCCTGCGATACTTAACAGACCCGCATATTCGCCCTGCGCGCCTGAATTGGGCTGCATGGAAATCGCATCATAGCCGGTAATATCGCATAGTTTGGCGGACAGATCGTCAATCATCTCAAGGTAACCCGCCGCCTGATCGCGCGGGGCATAGGGATGCAGCAGGGCAAATTCATCCCATGAGACCGGCATCATTTCCGCTGCCGAGTTCAGTTTCATCGTGCAAGAGCCCAGCGGGATCATCGCGCGGTCAAGCGCCAGATCCCGGTCGGCCAAGCGACGCATATAACGCATCATCTCGGTCTCGGCGCGGTTCATGTGAAACACCGGATGCGTCAGGTAGCTGGAGGTGCGGATCAGCTTTTCGGGCATGTTGTAATGCGGGGTGTAATCCTTGTCCGCCCGCTCGATTCCGAAGGCGCGCCAGACGGCTTCGATGGTGGCTGTGCGGCTGCGTTCATCCAGCGAGATACCGATCTGTGTTGTACCCACGGCGCGCAGGTTGATGCCCTCGTCCACCGCAGATTTCATCACCGCCGATTGAAGCGGGCCAACCTCGACTGTGATCGTGTCAAAGAAAGTGGCGGGGCGTACATCAAAGCCCGCCATCTTGAGGCCTTCGGCCAGACGCACCGTTTTGCGGTGGATTCTCTGCGCGATTGCCTTAAGGCCTTCCGGGCCGTGGAACACCGCATAAAATCCCGCCATAACCGCCAGCAGCGCCTGTGCGGTACACACATTCGATGTCGCCTTTTCGCGGCGGATGTGTTGTTCGCGGGTTTGCAGCGACAACCGGTAGGCGCGATTGCCGAGGCTGTCGATGGAAACGCCCACGATCCGGCCCGGCATATTGCGCGCATAGCTGTGTTTGGTCGCCATATAGGCCGCGTGCGGACCGCCATATCCCACAGGCACGCCAAAGCGCTGCGTGCTGCCCACGGCAATGTCGGCGCCCATGGCACCCGGCTCTTTCAACAGTGTCAGCGACAGCGGATCGGCGGCGATGACGGCGATGGCACCCGCGTCGTGCAGCGCCCCGATCTGGTCGGTGAAATCGCGCAGGTGGCCGTAGGTGCCGGGAAACTGGAAAATCGCGCCAAAGACTGCGGCGGCATCCAGATCATCGGGGTTGCCCACAACAATCTCGATCCCCAGCGGCGCGGCGCGGGTTCTCATCACAGAGATGTTTTGCGGGTGGCAGTTCTCGTCAACAAAGAACCCTTTGACCTTCGACTTGGACACCCTCTGCGCCATGGTCATCGCCTCGGCACAGGCGGTCGCCTCGTCCAGCAGCGAGGCATTGGCAATCTCAAGGCCGGTCAAATCCGTTATCATCGTCTGGAAGTTCAGAAGCGCCTCAAGCCGCCCCTGACTGATTTCGGGCTGATAAGGCGTGTAGGCGGTGTACCACGCGGGGTTTTCAAAAATGTTACGCTGGATCGCGGGCGGCGTGACCGCGCCGTAATACCCCTGGCCAATCAGTGAGGTCAGCACTTTGTTCTTCTGCGCTATCACCTTCATGTGATGCAACAGTTCCTGTTCCGACTTGGGCTTGCCAAAATCCAGCGGTGCTTTTTGCCGGATCGCGGGTGGCAGCGTGTCGTCGATGAGGGCATTCATATCGGGCGCGCCCACCACCTCCAGCATCTGCGCCATTTCGGCGGGCGACGGCCCGATGTGGCGGCGGTTGGCGAAATCATACGGCAGGTAGGTGGTGGGCGTAAATGTCATTGGGGGCTCCGGGGCTTAACCAATCATCGCCTTATAGGCGTCTTCATCCATGTAATCGTCCATCTGGGACGGGTTCGATGGCTTGATCTTGAAAAACCAGCCCTCGCCGGTGGCGTCTTCGTTGGCGAGTGCGGGATTGTCACCAAGCGCCTCGTTCACGGCAACGATTTCACCGTCCAGCGGGGCAGTGATGTCAGAGGCCGCCTTGACGCTTTCGATCACAACGATCTCGTCATCCTTGGACACGGTCGCGCCGACCTCGGGGAGTTCGACAAAGACGATATCGCCCAATTGGGATGTCGCATGTTCGGTGATCCCGACCACGATGTTGTCGCCCTCGACACGCAGCCATTCATGCTCTTCAGTGTATTTCATATCAGGTCTCTTTTGCTGGTTTATCGTTTAAAGTTAGGGGGGTTAAAGGGCAGCGGGGCGACCGTCAGTGGCAGACGTTTGCCGCGCAACTCGCCATAAAGGATGGTGCCATGCGCAGTGTAATCCGCGCCCACATAGCCCAAAGCGATCGGATGACCGACCGTGGGTCCAAATCCGCCAGAGGTGATCTTGCCGATTTGCGACCCGCCTTGTTCGTCCGCAAACAGTGGCACGCCCTCGCGCATCGGCGCACGGCCCTGCGGCAGCAGCCCGACCCGTTTGCGCGTGGCACCCTGTGTCAGCGCTTCCAGAATAACCGCGCTTCCGGGAAAGCCGCCTGCACGCTCGCCACCGGTGCGGCGCACCTTCTGGATTGCCCAGGTCAACGCCGCCTCGACCGGGGTCGTTTCGGCGTCGATGTCGTGACCATACAGACACAGCCCGCTTTCCAGACGCAGCGAGTCGCGCGCACCAAGGCCGATGGGTGCAACATCTTCGTGCGCAAGAAGCGCCTCGGCCAGCGCTTTGGCATCGCCCACAGGCACCGAAATTTCAAAGCCGTCCTCGCCGGTATAACCCGACCGCGAGATCCAGCACTCTGCCCCGTTCAAATCGTGCGTGGCCACATCCATAAACCGCATGTCCGCCACGGCGGGGTTCAATGTGGACAGCACCCTTTCGGCCGCCGGACCTTGCAGCGCGAGCAATGCGCGGTCTGTGATCTCGGTCACGCGGATGCCGTCCAGACCGTCCTGCATATGCGCGATATCGGCGGCCTTGCAGCCCGCATTAACCACCACATAAATATGATCGCCGCGATTGGCCAACATCAGGTCATCCATGATGCCGCCCTGATCGTTGGTGAAAAACCCATAGCGCTGGCGACCTTCCGGCAGGCCAAGGACATCGACCGGCACCAAAGTCTCAAGCGCAAGTGCGGCCTGTGCATAATCGTCGCCTTGCAAGATCACTTGACCCATATGGCTGACGTCGAACAGTCCCGCCTTTTCACGCGTATGAATGTGTTCCTTCATCACGCCCATCGGGTATTGCACGGGCATGGCATACCCCGCAAAGGACACCATCTTGGCACCCAGCGCTACGTGAAGCTCGTACAGCGGGGTCTCTCGTAGATCAGACATGTTATGCCCCCTATTTCCACGCCGAGCTGATTTTCCAAAAAATCATCCGGCACCACATGACAACAAACCCGAACGGGTTTGCCTGCGATGCCTCCTCTGCCCTTGCGCCAAACGTGGCGCGCCTGAGATTGCTATCCCTTCGGCGGGTGCATGTGGCACCACTCTCCAGAGTTGTCGTGTCCGATGTCGGTCCTGTGGCCTGAGAGTTTCCGAGGCAGTTGCTCCTTCGGCACCAGTAAACTGGTTCTCCCAACATCGTTCGGTTTCGCGGGTATTTGTGTCGCTTCCACGTATATTGTCAAGACGGTTACGAGAAGGATATCTTTCAACCTCTTAAGGATCAACACATCATGGCTGGGCGCTGCCCTGTATCATGCGCCCTTGGGGCCATGAAAGCCGAGCGGAATTGACGGAAGAACCGATGCAGATGTTGTGCGGTGCAGGCACCTCGCATTTCATCAACACCGGGTTCCTCGACAGATTTCGGGGCGTATCGCTTTGCCCTATAACCCGTGTAGGGAAGCGCGTAATATTGCGCCTCGCTCACCAGATATCAGTGACTTAGGCTAATTACTGCGCGCATAAATTTGCGCGAGTTGAGCGCATATAATTTCGCTTCACAACGGAAAGCTCTTTAAGCCAGTGTTATCTGGTATTTCGCGGCGAAAACCGGATCGTGGTGCATTCTGCAGCTAACGGCCGAAATGAGCCCACTCTGACCAACGCTGCGCGATGCACCAAGGGCCGCTGATGTGTTTTTAGAGCCGGTATAGCTTTGACCACAGAGGTTCATTCAACAGGTCAGCGACGCCGCATTGCCAAAGCTGCGCGGGTCGAGTCGTTTCCTTATTAAGCTACCCTGCCGATTTTCCACGCCAAAGGATGAACAAACCAGAAAAAACGATCATACTTGACCCGAGCACCATTGCGGAACTCAGGTGTTCTCCGAACATCACAACGCCCAGCGATATACCGAAAAGCAGTCTTGTGTATCTGAAGGGTGTCACAGCAGAGACTTCGCCAGTGCGCATTGCCTTCATAAGGCACGAATAGGCGCCGACACCAGCGAGGATTGCCCCTAACAGGTAGTAGGACGTCTCAATGTCAGGGAAAAGAAATGTCGCACCTTCCCAGATCGAGAAAACCCCGCCAGCGACCACAATCGACAGGAAGCCGTACAAGCCGAGGATATTTGTGCTAAGCGTGGCGGGGGCCGCACGGCTCGCAAGGTCACGCCCTGCAAAACCAAACATGCCGACAATCGCAAGAATCGACAGCACCGAAAAACTGTCTGTACCCGGCTGAATAATAATAACCACACCAATCAAACCGACAAAGATCGCAAACCACCTGCGCCATCCGACCTTTTCGCCGAAAAATAATGCGGCACCAGCGACAACCACCAGCGGGGTTGCCTGCAAGATAACCGTCGCGGCGGATAATGGCGTCAACGTAATGGCAAGGACATAAAATAAGCGGCCGACAATTTCGAATACCACGCGGATGCGCATCGGGCGCGATACGACATCTTGCACGAATAGGGGTTCGCTATTGAAGCGTGCCAAACCCGCAAACACAGCAGCCCCGCCCAAACCGAAGATTATCAAGATCTGCCCGACCGACAGCGTGGTGGATGCCGCTTTCACAAATGCGTCCTCAATGGCAAATATAGCCATCGCCGCGACCATCCAGATGCTGCCGAGCAAGTTCATTCTACGATCAATCAGAATTTTCGTGGTCATAGGTGTTCCGCTTCTGATGTGGTTTTTGGCAATAATTGGTGAGATGCGCTTCATTACCATGGGCTTTCGAGTGCGATGCCGAAACTGCCCAGATCTGTCAATCTATACCCGTCACAACCAGCCATTCGTACGGTTACAGCGAATGGCAACTTCGTCCGCACACGCGACCTTTACCTTCTACTCAGCGACATTTGGGGGCCGAGCGCAGCGAACGGCAAGAACGAGCCCTCCTTACCAACATGCTGCGGAGCGTCGAATGGCTGCTTACTTCAACTGAATCGATTGCGCCAAGTCTCACAACGTTGCGCATCCCGCGTGTCATAGGCTTCTAAGGCATCAGCAGGGCTGAGAACAAACTGCTCTTCACGGTCTTCACCAAGGGCTGTCAGGCGCATTGAGTACCATGCGGTGACACCTCCGCGCGGCGGGGCATCGAATGTTGGGAATTCAGGATCACCGCCCGCATCGCTTAACCACGTATTGGCGAGAGCTGCATTCAGCACCATTGCACGGGCAAGACTGATCGCATCGGCAGACCCATCTGACAAGACTTTTGTTGCTTGATCCCTCGTCTCAAATCCGCCCGTCAGCATGATCGGAATGGACGTAATCTGCTTTGCCTGCCTGGCGAAGTCGATGAAGTAGGGGTCGGAAGAGGATGTGCCTTCTGAGCTTGATGCAGCGCCGGGGAAATAGGTGCCTCCGCTGATATCGATCAGGTCCACAGATGTTTCATCGAGCAATCGAACGATTTGCAACGCGTCGTCCGTCGTCAGGCCGCCTTCAAGCTTGTCGGTCGCGTTGATCTTGATGCCAATCGGAAAAGCTGGTCCGACTGCCTGCCGAACGGCATCGATAACCTCACCAATAACGCGAAAACGCCTTTGGACCGTGCCGCCATAAACATCTGTCCGATGGTTGAACAGTGGTGATAGAAACTGGCTGAACAGAAACCCGTGACCGGCATGAATCTGAACACCGCCAAATCCAGCTTTCTGTGCGAGGCTCGCCGCTTGTGCGTAGGTTTGGGGCAGGTCGTGAATGTCTTCCAATGACATGCCGTCACAGCGAAGTCCTTCGACATCAAGGGGAGAGGGCCCTTTCGGGTTGCTGATCGGCCCGTGCGCCAATGCTCCTGCGTGACCGAGCTGTGGCCAGATATTTGAACCGTTGGCCGATCCGCGTGTCGCCAATGCTTTCAGTGCAGTCAGGTCTGCGTCTGGCAACAGCACGAGATTGCCGGGTTTTTCCGGATAGTGTGGATTTGTCTGCACCTCACCGATCAGCGATAGCGCTGCACCTCCTTCGGCCCATCGCTCATACAAGCGCATTTGCACGTCGGTGGGATTGCCCGCGCCATCACCAAGGGAGTCGGACATGGCAGACTTCACAAGACGGTTCTTCAACCGCACACCACAGGGCAGGTCCAGTGGTTGACCAAGCAGGTTCTTCGCATCGTTGCCAATCTTATTCATGTCTACTCTCCATCGGAATATTTCGATATATCGTTTCAATTTAACAAGGCTCAACTTGAATCGGTTTCCTTACCTGCAAGCTACGTTTTTAGAAGTTCGTCTTTGACTGCCGCAAGGAACGCTTGAATGTTCTCTTCGTCGCGCCGGTAGAACGTCCACTGGCCGTGGCGTTCTGCCTTCACAAATCTCGCTTGTTTCAGCAATCCCATGTAGTTCGAGATTGTGGACTGAGACAGCTTCGCCTTCTCCTGAATGTATGCAACACAAACACCTTCAAGATCTTCGTGTCCCGGTAGCGCGGGAGGAAAGTTGGAACGGTCCTTGAGCCATTCCAGAATCCTGCGGCGCATCGGATTATTCAGCGCTGAGATTGATCTTTCAATGTCCATAAATCGAAATATCTCGATATACCAAGCGATGTCAAGGCAGCTTTCAGTTCGCCAAAGCAGGCATTCGCGCAACGGCAGCGAAAGAGCGCTTGGTCCGCACAACGGACCTCGGTGCCGACGAAACCGTGTGACCGCTTACCATAAGCATCATGTTAAATTCATACGATTTCATCTCGATTTCTGAACATCAAACTAATAGTATAAGAATAGGGCGACGGACCGACTGAGACAGCGCCCGCCCACCTTCAAGGTTTTCGCGCGAGCGAATGGTAAGTGGTAAGTTGGATTTTTGGGCTGTCTTAGGGCAGCCCTTTTTATTTACGTATCTGTTTTCAGAGAGTAAAAGATCATCGATCTCCAACCTCCCTGCGCGACACCGGCAATCGGGCCGAAGCTGGGGTAAGTGGAATCTGACCCGATCAACGCATATTGCGCAATCGCTTTATACGCTTGTTCGCATTTGAGTTTGCGCCAATGATATCGAACGCGTTCAGCTAAGGTCAGCTCCAGGATTGGATGTAACTTCCAAGCTGTCTAACCCAAAATCGAAATGGAGCACGGGGAATGCCGTTTTGCCGACGCGAATAGATCAGGATGTTGCATAGTCGAAATTGGCTCTCAGCGAGCTTATGGCCTCATCCCTGAAACTCGGCAATAGACCGTCTTAATCTCCACTCTCCCGTCGCGCGACCCTGGCGCTCACTTCGCGCTCAACCTCGTAGAAGGCGTCGCTAACGCCAAGGCCCCCGAAGATGTCCTTGATGCTCAGTCCTCGCTCCTCGAGGACCTGCCGAAACATCCTGATCTCTGCGCGCTCGGCCTCCTGCTGGGCCGAAGGAAGACTTGCAAATCGACGCCGCTCCGCTTCTTCCTCGCGCTGGCTTGGACCTGTCGCGGTTTGATGCCGCTCCTTTGATAGCATTTACTGCAACAAAGGAGACTGACTATGGGCACGGTAAG
>CANMZB010000034.1 GCA_947502265.1 uncultured Sulfitobacter sp. | reverse complement strand
GCGGGCCATACTCCGCTGGTGCATCACACCACCTTAAGCCATTGCGGTTAATGAATATAATGCCACTCAAAACACGCTTGTCATCAACGCGAGCACGATTGGAAAGTAAGGCCGCAAACGCTCCATCTGCGCCTCAGTAAGCCAGTATAAATTGCTCATATTATCCCCCGAAACTGGGGATCGTGAATCATGCCAACGCGACAACCTCAATCAATTAATGGGTCCTGACCCTATGCAAACGACTACCGAACAATGGTCAGCCGGGCGGTACAATTTCTGAAAGGGCGCAGGTCGCACAAGCTGTTGAGCGAGTTCGGAATATTGCGCAAGCGGTATTGGGGTCAACACCTGTGAGCGCGAGGCAATTGGGTCGCCAGTGCAATCGAGCACGGTTTCGTCCACCGTGGGTTCGGTGCGCAAGACATCACCATCGACGATGCCACATGGCCCGCCGATCCGCGATTGGCGGCTGGCGTTCTGCTCAACGATCTGGGATTGCTGGACCCGACACGGGACAAGGCGGGCGTTTGGGTTGATCCGGTATCAGGCACGGCTTTCCGGCAAGGCCTTGCTGCTAGAATTAAGCGTATCTGATGTTTAAATCGCCTGAAATTTCCGGCCTCTAGCAGGTAACAGATGCTTTGCTCGCTAATCCCGGTTTCGTGTCGCACGATACATCTTATGGTTCGGTTGAAAACCGTCTTATGATGCGAAGCAGCATTGCGTTGTGCTGGGCGGTTAACGCCAGTTTGAGGCCACCGCCTTTTTTCGCAGTTAAAAGCGGTCGTATTTATGTGTCGATCTTCAAAAATGCAAAGTTTTATGAGAGGTCGAGGCTTTCAGTGTCAGTCGCCATATACAAAGGTAAGTATTTCTGAAATCGAGCTCCCGCAATCAACAGTCCGCAGAAACGATTTGCTACACTTAATGAGTTGTGATATTCAAGTAAGTTGTTATATTTTATCAATATAATTATCGAATTGGCGAGATGGGTGGGAGACTGCCAGTCCGCCATTTTCTCCTAAAATTGCTCCAGTAACCCCCCTGAATTTACTGCATTATTCACAATTCTTTGGGCGGATTCCCTAATTATTTCGCTTAAATTTTTTGCACATGATTGTGAGGGCGGCAAACCGTGAACAAAATGAGGCGGCTGGGGTTGGTGTTGCCGCTCACGGATTTGGGATTCAAGCCGGGGGACGCCCGCCAACGTCCGCCATTTTCCGAAACGTGGATCAGAACCAAGCTGCTGAAAGCTGAGGCGCTGGACGGATGAAAGGCGGCGACGATCATCGTGTATCGCTGACAGATGAAATACTGGCGATCAACAAGCGGTTGAGGGCGATGAAGTCGGATCATGTGTTTGAGGGGCAGAAACAGACTAAACCACATATCGAATATGTCGATGCTGTTGAGCCAGATGCAGGACGAGGGTGTCACGGCTTCAGTTGTCGAGCGGGCCTATGCGCGGTTTGATTTTCTGGACAAGCGGCGTGGGGTAATGGCGCGATAGCTACCCTAGTTCACCTAACTGCTGTTATGCGCAAGCTGAGCGTGCTCGCCAACGCGTTGCTTCGAGATGATCGGAAATGGTCAAAATGACCCATTAACCATTAGAAATCTCGGCAGATTGCTTTGTAATTGCCCGCCGGACGATGAACGCCAATCACCTGCTTACGCCTGAGCCCGCTGGTCAATGCAATCCGTACCGCGTACCTTGCGAAAATTGTCCCTTCGCTTCAACCCCATAACCCGTCCCCTTTGTTGCAATAAATGCTATCAAAGGAGCGGCATCAAGCCGCGACAGATCCACTTGTGATCTGGTCGATGCATGGCAATTGAAATATCTCAGTGCGCCGTTAGCGATCTGGTGCCTCTGTTGTTTGAATTTGATAGTGTCCGGCGAAATGGTTTAACCTAAAGCAACATTTTTAATTCTGCGAAGGTTTTGATCCGGATTTGGCAATGTCCGGGGGCCAGGGCCGAATTTAAGGTGTCGTTCTCCCGACGCTGCGGTGAAAGATTGCTAGACCTGCCTTTGAGCGCGCCCTATCTAATCGCGCAGAGACGGCAAATCCAAAGGCGGACCGACTGAGTGGCTTCCGAGACTGAAAAAACCGAAATTGATGTGCGAGTGCTGACCGAGGCAGAAGCAAAAGTCGAGCTTGCCGCGCTGAGCGGACAGTTGGCCTCTGCCAATGCGGCCTATTACACCGAAGATGCGCCGCAGATGAGCGATGCGGCGTTTGATGCGCTCAAAAGGCGCAACGCCGCGATTGAAGCCCGCTTCCCTGCGCTCAAACGTAGCGACAGCCCTTCTGATCAGGTGGGGGCGGCACCAGCGACGGGATTTGGCAAGATTGCGCACCGCGTCCCCATGTTGTCGCTTGCGAATGCGTTTTCGGACGAGGACGTTACGGAGTTCGACACGAGCATCCGCAAATACCTTGGTCTGGGTGCGGACACGCCGTTGGATTACACCGCAGAGCCCAAAATTGACGGGCTGTCCTTGTCGCTGCGCTATGAAGGTGGTGCCCTGATCGAGGCGGCCACGCGCGGAGATGGATCGGTGGGCGAGAACGTGATCGCCAACGCGCGCACAATCACTGATATTCCTCTCCGGCTTGACGGTGCGCCGGATGTCCTTGAGGTGCGCGGCGAAGTCTACATGAGCCATGCGGATTTCGAGGCGCTTAACCTGCGCCAGACCGCGTGCGGGGACAAGGTTTTTGCAAACCCGCGCAATGCCGCCGCAGGATCGCTGCGCCAGCTTGATGCCGAAATCACCCGCGCCCGGCCCTTGCGCTTTTTTGCCTATGCGTGGGGTGATCTTTCGGCGCCGCTGTCCGATACGCAATCCGGTGCAATTACGCGGTTGGGTGAATTGGGCTTTTCGATCAACCCGCTGACGCGGTTGTGTGCCGGTCCGGACGACATGATCGCCCATTACGCCGAAATTGAAGCGCAGCGCGCGACGCTGGGTTATGATATCGACGGCGTGGTTTATAAGGTGAACAGCCTTGCGTTACAGGGGCGGCTTGGCTTTCGCTCGACAACGCCGCGGTGGGCCATCGCGCATAAATTCCCCGCCGAACTGGCGTGGACCACGTTGGAAGGTATCGACATTCAGGTCGGGCGTACGGGCGCGCTCAGCCCTGTTGCGCGCCTTCGCCCTGTCACAGTGGGCGGTGTTGTTGTGGCCAATGCGACGCTTCACAACGAGGATTATATTCGCGGTTTCGACGGCAAAGGCGAACAGATTCGCGGCGGTAAGGACATCCGCGTGGGCGATTGGGTACAGGTTTACCGCGCGGGGGATGTGATCCCGAAGGTGGCGGATGTGGACATCTCCAAACGTCCCGCTTCGGCGGTGCCGTTTGTTTTTCCCGAGGTCTGCCCCAAATGCGGCAGCGATGCGGTGCGTGAACCGGGTGATGCGGTACGACGCTGCACCGGTGGGTTGATTTGTCCGGCACAGGCGGTTGAAAAGCTTAAACATTTCGTCTCCCGCAGCGCATTTGACATTGACGGGATGGGCGCCAAACAGGTTGAACAGTTCCACGCCGATGGTTGGATCACTGAACCCGCCGATATTTTCACCCTGCAAGAGCGGTACGGCACCGGTATGCAACAGCTCAAGAACCGCGATGGCTGGGGCGAGAAATCCGCCGCCGCGCTGTTTCGCGCGATTGAGGACAAGCGCGCCATTCCTTTGGCGCGGCTGATTTTCGGGCTTGGCATCCGGCATGTGGGAGAGGCGGCATCAAACATGGTGGCACTGCACTATGGCACATGGGATGCGTTGGCGCAGGCGATGGAAGATGCGCGTGCGCAGGAGGGCCCTGCGTGGGACGATCTGATCGCAATTGACGGGATGGGGGCGGTGATGGCCGGATCTCTTGTCGGCGCATTTGCGCAGGAGGCCGAGCGCGCCTCGATCGAGCGGTTGGTGGCGCAGCTTGATGTTCAGGAGGCCAAGCGCGCGGATACGTCCGGCTCTCCCGTTTCGGGAAAAACGGTTGTGTTCACCGGCACGTTGGAAAAAATGACCCGCGCCGAGGCCAAAGCCCGCGCAGAGCGGTTGGGGGCAAAGGTGTCCGGCTCTGTCAGCGCGAGAACGGATATTCTGGTGGCGGGTCCGGGGGCCGGATCGAAGGCGAAAAAGGCGGCGGAGTTGGGTATCGAAACACTGGATGAAGACGGCTGGCTTGCGCTGGTCGCGGACCTATGAGTAACAGGCCAGAGCCCCTTTTCCCGTTGTTTGCGGGGCTTGAGACGCTGGAAGGGGTTGGCCCGAAAACAGCGCAGCATCTGGGACAGTTGGGCATTCAGGCACCGCGCGATCTGTTGTTTACCTTGCCCCATTCGGGCATCGACCGGCGGCTGCGCGAGACGCTACAGGGCGCAGCACTTCCCGATACGCTGACGGTTGCTGTCACGATCGGCAAACATAGCCCGCCGCGCAGCAAGGGGGGCGCGTACCGTATTCATGTTGAAGATGCGCAGACCGCGTTCCAGTTGGTCTTTTTCCATGCGCGCGGCGATTTCTGGCAACGTCAACTGCCCGAGGGAAGCCGCCGTATCGTTTCGGGGCGGGTGGAGCTTTTTGACGGAATCGCGCAAATGGTACATCCCGATTTTACCGTACCAGAGGAAGACGCGGGCAATATCCCGCAGTTCGAGCCGGTATATCCGCTGACCCACGGCATTACTCAAAAACTGATGTACAAAGCCACACGCGCGGCATTGGCGCGGGTGCCGCACATGGGCGAATGGATTGATCCGGGGCAGTTGAAAAAAGCCGGATGGCCCGGTTTTGCGGAGGCATTAACCACCGCCCATACGCCAACGGCCCTGCAAGACCTCACATCAAACGCGCCTGCGCGCGAACGTCTGGCTTATGATGAACTGTTCGCGCATCAGATCACGCTGGCGCTCGCGCGGCAGGTAGAGCGGCGCAAGAAGGGCCGATCCTCGCGCGCAACCGGCGCGTTGCAGGCAAAAGTTCTGGCTGGATTGCCCTATAAACCCACGGGGGCACAAACGCGTACCATGGCCGAAATCATGGCGGACATGGCCAGCAACCAGCGGATGAACCGTTTGTTGCAGGGTGATGTGGGTGCGGGCAAAACGCTGGTGGCGTTCATGGCGCTTCTGGCCGCGGTCGAGGCAGGCGGGCAGGGCGTTTTGATGGCCCCCACCGAAATTCTGGCCCGTCAACACCTGCAAGGCCTGCAACCGTTGGCCGAAAGCGCGGGTGTTGTGTTGGAAATCCTGACCGGCCGCGACAAGGGGAGCGAGCGGCAGGCAAAGCTTGCCGCGTTGGCGCGGGGCGATATTCAGGTGCTGGTCGGCACCCACGCAGTGTTTCAGGAGAGCGTTGTATTTGACGATCTGCGGCTGGCGGTCGTGGATGAACAACACCGTTTCGGCGTGCGCCAGCGGCTTGAATTGGGGCGCAAGGGCCGTCAGGCGGATGTTCTGGTGATGACGGCAACACCGATCCCGCGCAGTCTGGCGCTGGCGCAATACGGCGATATGGATGTGAGCGTGCTGGATGAAAAGCCCCCCGGTCGCAAACCGATCCAGACAGTGCTTGTCAGTACGGAACGTTATGATCAGGTGATCGAGCGGCTGCGCGCGGCCATTTCGGACGGGCGGCAGTGTTACTGGGTTTGCCCGCTTGTCGAGGAAAGCGAGGTCAGCGATCTGATGGCGGCGGAAGCGCGGTTCAAGCGGTTGCGCGCCGTGATGGGCGAAGGTGTCGTTGGGCTGGTTCATGGCCAGATGCCACCGGCGGAAAAAGACGCCGCAATGGCGGCTTTTCAGCGCGGCGAGACACAGCTCTTGGTCGCGACCACCGTCATCGAAGTGGGCGTTGACGTGCCGAACGCCTCGATCATGGTGATCGAGCGCGCAGAGAGTTTCGGGCTGGCGCAATTGCACCAGCTACGCGGACGGGTGGGGCGCGGCACGGCTGCGTCAAGCTGTTTGCTGATGTATCAGGCACCGCTCACGGCGACGGGACGCCAGCGGCTTGAAGTGCTGCGCGAGACGGAGGACGGCTTTGTCATCGCCGAGACGGACCTTGAAATGCGCGGCACGGGTGATCTGATTGGCACCGCGCAATCGGGTGTGCCACGGTTCAGGGTGGCCGATCTGGAGAAGCAGGCCGCGCTAATGGCAGTGGCGCAATCGGACGCACGTAAATTTCTGTCTGACGACCCAACCCTGGAAACAGAGCGCGGGCGCGCCGCACGGCTGCTTTTGTGGTTAATGCGGCAGGATGAGGCAATCCGTTTGATTTCAGTGGGTTAACCTTTCGTGTTCCTTGATGTTCACAAATGTTCTCAAAAGTTCTTTACTAGTGGTTAATAATGTGAGAACAAAGTGGCAACAAGAACGGAGAGATACCAATGGCCACCTACCGCACAGTCAAAGCCATCGCCGCACGGTCGCAAGACACGTTGCTGCAAGACGCAGCAGGTGCTGCTGCTTTGGTTGTAATATTGGTGGTGGGATTGCATCTTCCCGGACTTGTCTGAGTTTCTGCCTGCGCTCCCGTGCCGAAGCCGGTTTCATGCATCTGTCCCAAATGGGTGCATTGCGCGTGTCTTTACTGCCTGTCCTGACACGCATACAGGGAACTGCCTTCCCCGAACCGGTCTTTGGGTCCCACATGGGTAACGCTTTTACTGCGCCGCCATCCTTTTGGATGTGCGGCGTTTTTTTTATTCGGGCAGGTTAGGGCGCGCCTCGGCCATGGCCTGCGCCAGCGCTTCGATGCTCAAAAGAATGGAGGCGTGGCGGTTTTTGTAAGCAATGGCGGGTGTCAGCACCTCAAAGCCGTCAAATGGCGCATCCGGTACGTTGCCTTTGCCTTTAAGCATCGCTTTGAGCTGATCGCGCCCTGTTTCGATGGTCTCCAGCGTTGCACCTCCGCAGGCTTGCGCCGTGATCGCGGCCGCCGCCTGTCCCAATGCGCAGGCCTTCACATCCTGCGCAAGAGTGTCGAGCCGCCCGTCTGTGACGGTCACATCTACCGTCACAGTGGACCCGCACAGCGGCGAGCGGCGTGTAACGCTGGCATCGGGCGCATCCAGACGGCCCAGATGTGGAATGTCTGCGGCCAGCGCCAGAATGCGCTGTGAATAGAGTTTGATCAGATCGCTGTCGTTCGACATGGCTTTTCCTTTGTCGCCCAGCTTAGTACATAAGCGTATCCGCGCGGGATGCAAAAATATTTTGAAACGAGGCGATAACAGATGACCTTTGATCCTTCTACCCTGACGTACAATGACGCGGGTCTGATTCCCGCAATTGCACAGGACCATGAAACAGGTGAGATTTTGATGATGGCCTGGATGAATGCCGAGAGCATTCTTAAGACCCTCGAAACCGGTCAGGTCACCTATTGGAGTCGCTCGCGGCAGGAATTCTGGGCCAAGGGCGCGACATCGGGACACGTTCAGACGCTCATGGAGATGCGTGTGGATTGTGATCGCGATTGTCTGTTGATGCAGGTGACGCAGATTGGTCCGGCCTGCCACACAGGGCGGCGCAGCTGCTTTTACACGGCGATAAGCGCTGCGGGTGAGGTGGATTTGACCCCTGAAGGGTAAATTCAAAGCCCGATCATCGCCCTTATGTCAGCAGTTGTGGCCCCTTCGTCGCGAAACAGCGCGATGGCGCGCGCATCGTCGCGTTTTGCCAGCCGCTTGCCCGCGGGATCGCGCACCAGTGGGTGATGATGGTAGGCAGGCGTTGGAAGATCAAGAAGTCGTTGCAGCATGACATGGATTTTGGTGGCTTCGAAAAGATCCTCACCGCGTACCACATCGGTGATTCCCTGTGCCGCATCATCCAGCACTACAGAAAGGTGATAGGATGTCCCCATATCGCGGCGTGACAGCACGATATCACCAATGTCGTTAATCAGCGCGGCAGTAGTCAGTCTGATATGGCCACTCTGGCCTTGCGGGCCTGCACCGTGCTCGGTGAAGGCCACATCCGATATCCCCGCCACAGCACAAGCCCGTTGCATGTCCAGTCTGAGCGGCACATCATACGGGCGCGACCCTTGCTGTGGCATGTCGGGGCGGCACAACCCGGGATAGACGATCCCGTCAGGCCCCAACGGCGCACCTTCTTGCGGAGCAGAGACAGCGGCCGCGATGTCTGCGCGTCGGCAGGTGCAGGGATAGAGCAGACCTTGCGTCCAAAGGGCATCAAGTGCTGTGTTGTAAACAGAGCCTCTATCGGATTGCCGCATCACAGGTTCGGGCCATTTCAAGCCAAGCCACGCAAGATCATCATAAATCTGTGCCTCCCATGCGGGCCTTGCCCGCGACCGGTCAATGTCCTCGACCCGAAGCAGAAACCGCCCGTCCGCCGCGCACGCCATATCATAGGCAAGCAACGCCGAATACGCGTGGCCCAGATGTAACGGGCCTGTCGGGGATGGAGCGAACCTTGTGGTGAAAGTCACGCTTTTTCAATAACGTACACGTTTGACCTAATGTCGATCTCGGGGAGGTGATCGCCGTACTCCATGAACAGAAGGCGCGCGGCACCGCAATCGAGCCATTCGTTGATCCGCGAGGTGTTGACCGGATCGGCAAGCGCATGATCGTTAAGCGAGAATGTCAGCTTTCCGCCGTGATCGAGCATCTGCAACAGGCGGTCGAAGATCGAAATGGGCGCTTCTCCGGTGCCGATCACGCCCACAGCGGCAATGGCCCCATAGGACCCCGTGACCGGCGCATCGCCCTCGATCAATGTGAGGGTGCGATATACGTCTTTCTCTTTGGCCTGAGCGAGCATTTCCGGCGACATATCCATGCCGTCGATGGTTTGAAAACCGGCCTTGCGCAGCGCCAGACCCGACAGGCCGGTGCCACACCCGAAATCCAGAACCGGCGTGGCAGTATCCTCCACGAAATCTGCCAGCGCCTCGGCGCAGCGGGCAGGGGCGGCATAACCGTTTGCTATTATTTCGGCCTCATACGTCGGTGACCATGCGTCGTACAATCTCCGTGTCCCGTCGATTTCACGCGGGCTGTAAGCCTTGTCCAGATATGTATCATTCATGCGCATAGACTACTGCCACCGGCATTTTTGTCCAGTGTTAACCCTTGAGCCAGCCTTCCCAATCGGTCTTTGCGCGGTCAGTATAGGCTTTGTAGCGGTCCTTGCGGCCACGTCGCCCGCTCTTGAGCCCCTCTACCGGCGGGAACAGCCCGAAATTCACGTTCATCGGTTGAAACGTCTTGGCCTCGGCCCCGCCCGAGATGTGAGTGATCAACGCGCCCGTGGCCGTGGTGGGGGGCGGCGTATCCATTTCCTTGTCCATGATTTCAGCAGCGGCCAAGCGGCCTGCAAGCAGACCCATCGCCGCCGATTCAACGTACCCTTCGACGCCGGTGATCTGACCGGCAAAGCGGATGTGGGGCTGGCTGCGCAGGCGCATCTGGCCATCAAGCAGCGTGGGAGAGTTCAGGAACGTATTGCGGTGGATGCCGCCCAAGCGTGCAAAACGGGCATTCTCCAATCCGGGAATACGTTTAAAAACATCCGTTTGTGCGCCATACTTCATCTTGGTCTGAAAGCCCACGATATTATAGAGCGTGCCAAGCTTGTTATCGCGGCGCAGTTGTACCACAGCGTAAGGCTTGATGTCGGGCTGGTGCGGGTTGGTCAGACCGACAGGCTTCATCGGTCCAAAGCGCAACGTTTCGCGCCCGCGCTCTGCCATTACCTCAATGGGCAGGCAGCCGTCGAAATATCCCGCCGTTTCGCCCTCGTGAAACTCGGTTTTGTCCGCCGCGTCCAACGCGTCGATGAAGGCCTCGTATTGCGCCTTGTCCATCGGGCAGTTGAGGTATGCGGTGCGCTCTTCTTCGGTTTCGCCTTTGTCATAGCGTGACTGCATCCACGCCTTGGACATGTCGATGCTATCGAAGTAGACGATCGGGGCAATGGCGTCGAAAAACGCCAGCGCGTCGGCACCGGTTTCGGCAGCAATCGCGGCCCCCAGCGCGGAAGACGTGAGCGGGCCGGTCGCGATGATCCAGTGCCCGTCCTTGGGCAGTTCGGTGATCTCTTCGTAATCCACGCGCACATTCGGCAGCGCCATCAGCGCCTCTGTCACCGACTGCGCAAAGGGGTCGCGGTCAACTGCCAAAGCTCCGCCCGCAGGCAAGCGATGCTTTTGCGCCGCCTGCATGATCAACCCGTTCGCGGCGCGCATTTCCCAATGCAGCAAGCCCACGGCGTTTTGCTCGCTGTCATCCGAGCGGAAGGAGTTCGAGCAGACCATTTCGCCCAAAAGCCCTGTCTGATGCGCAAATGTCCCGACCTTGGGCCGCATTTCATGAATCACTACGTCGATGCCAAGGTGTGCCGCCTGCCAGGCCGCTTCTGATCCGGCCATGCCGCCGCCGATGATGTGCAATGTTTTATCCATAGCCCGCAGATAAGCGAGAGTGCGCAGCGAAGCAACAGGCCGAGTGCGCCGGAGGCGTGATCGAGTTTGCAAATAGGGGAGGTGTTTTTGGGGTCGCCGCTGCGGGAATGATCGATCAGATGAGAGTCTGATCTGGAGGAACCTTCCGCGCACGGCGACCCAAAAGTGTCAGGCCTGTGCCTTGACTTATTTGTGCCTTATTCTTGCCCGAATTGCCAGCGCTACTTTGGAAACAATAAGGCATAAATTTGAAACAATGGCCGGATCTAGAAATCTGGACGCCAATAGCGCTGTGTCAAGAACGGTGATGTGCGGGTTTTCAGCACCCGTCGCGATAGACCGTTCGCGGCCAAGGCCGACCGGCGCACCCAAAAAAACAGGCACGTTCGAGTTGGACCTACAGCGCCACAGATCGTGAAGCAGTTACTGCGACCAGTCCGGATCACGCTTTTCAATAAAGGCCTGCATGCCTTCTTGCGTATCGCCAAGCGCCAGATTCTCGATCATGACGTCACCGGTGTAGGCATAGGCCTGTGCCGTGGGCAGGCCAAGCTGGGCGTAAAACGCGCGCTTGCCGATCCGCACGGCGGCACCCAGTTTTCCCGCGATCTTGTCGGCCAGTGCTGCCGTCTCTGTTTTCAGATTTTCGGCGGGTACGGCATGGTTGATCAAGCCCAACTCTTCGGCGCATGCGGCGTCGATGAAATCACCGGTGCTCAACATCTCGAACGCCTTTTTGGGCGCGATATTGCGGCTGAGCGCGACCATCGGCGTCGAGCAAAACAGCCCGATGTTCACGCCGTTGACCCCAAAACGCGTACCCTCGGCAGCCACGGCCATATCGCAGGTCGCGACAAGCTGACATCCGGCAGCCGTTGCGATTCCGTGAACCTGCGCGATTACCGGCTGCGGCATGGACTGGATCCGCAGCATCACATCGGTGCAGCGCGCAAAAAGACCGGCAAATCCGGCGGCACCGTTATCGGGGCTTTGCCGCATCGCCTGCATCTGTCGCAGATCATGGCCTGCGCAAAATGCCTTGCCCGCGCCCGCGAGGGTAATAACGCGGCAGGAGCGATCCTCTGCCAGCCGGTCCAGCGTCTCTTGCAGCGCGGCCAGCATCTCGTCCGACAGCGCATTCAGCCGCTCGGGGCTGTTCATCGTCAGATGCGTAACTGCCTGCCGCTGCGTCACTTCCAGAATTGCCATCTTGCACCTCTCCCGTGTTGCGTCAAACTTAGGCCGATTATGCAGGGGAGAACAAGCATGGCCGACAAAAGAGAACCGGTAATGGATGCGACGGCGCTGATGGATTTCATGCGCAAGGTGTTCCAACAGGTCGCGGACGAGTTCGTGGTCGAGGACGTTAAGGCTAACGAGGTCACCATGCGGCTCAAGGTCACCAACAAGCATTTGCGCCCCGGAGGGACTGTTTCGGGGCCGTCGATGTTCGCGTTGGCGGATGTGTCGGCCTATATCGCGACGCTGGCGATGATCGGGCCGAAGGCGTTGGCCGTAACGACCAGCTGCTCGATGGATTTTCTGCGCAAGCCTGCGGCGAACCGGGATCTGATCGCCCATGCGCGGCTGTTGAAGCTGGGAAGGCAGCTGTCTGTGTCCCACGTTCTTGTGTATTCCGAAGACAATGACGCGCCCGTGGCGCAGGCGACGATGACCTATGCGATTCCGCCGGCTGGATCAAAAAGTGATACAATGCCGATCTAGAGCGCCCCGCCTTAAACTTGACTCACCAATACCTTGCCACGCCCTCGGCGTTCTCGGGGTATTGGTGACAAGAGATGCCTCAGGTCAAAGGTGGGACGCTTTAAAAGTGTTTGTATCAAAAAAAATGGGCAGGGATGAACCCTGCCCAAGTCGAAGAGGTCTGGTCGGACGTCACGGGGATGTCACGTCTTCCAGAACACCTTACGCGCTTCCCGATGGGCCGCGACAGGTGTCAGACCCACGTCGCGCAGCTGCCAGTCTTCGAGGGTCTCGAGGGCAAGTCTTGTGCGGCGTCGGGCTCCCCATGTTGTTACATTCGCTGCAAACTTGACGCTGAGCTTCGCGACCAGCGGAAGGCTGTGCGATGCGTTCAGAACGGCAAGGGCGTCTGACGTCAGAGGGGCTGCGCGTGACATGGGAAAATCTCCTGTTAGAATTGTATTGACACAATATGGCGGTATTGCCATGAGTAAGTGGTACAATACAAAGCATCGTAAGGCCATGGGAATATTGTAATGGATACAATTTGGGTGCCGGAGGTCGATCCGTCGATTAAACCGAAATATCGCGGCGTGGTTCAGGCGATCCGCGAAGGCATTGCGTCGGGCAAGCTGGGGCAGGGTGACAGGCTGCCGCCGGTCCGTGAACTGGGCTGGAAGCTAGGCATGACGCCGGGCACAGTGGCGCGCGCCTACACGCTTTTGACGGACGAGGGCACCCTGAGCGCCGAGATCGGGCGCGGCACCTTCGTGGCGGCACGTGCGCGACCGGAGCCTCCTTTAAACCTGATCGAAGTAGACGCGGTCGCGCACGGGGCCGACGACGACAACTTTAACGTCAATCTGTTTTCGCCGCATTTGCCGAATTGCGGGCAGGCTGCGTTGATCCGGTCCTTGCTGGCTGAAGTGGCACGGAATCCGCCCTCGGGGTTGATGCACTATCCGTCGCGCCGTGGTGCGAAACCGGCACGCGAGGCGATGGTGCACTGGCTGCGCGATACCCCTGTCGGTCCGCTCGACGAGCGCGACATCGTGTTGTCGCACGGCGGGCAAAATGCGATCTTGTTGATTTACCAGACCATTCTGAAAGGGCGCAGGCCAACCGTTTTCGTCGAAGATCTTTGCTATCCCGGGTTTCGCCGCGCGGCGGAGGTGCTGCGCGCCGAGATAGTGCCGATTGCGATGGACGCTGATGGTATCCTCCCCGCCGCCCTTGCCGCCGCCGCAGAGCGCCACCCCGAAGGGCAGGTTATCTGTACCTCGCCCGAAGTGCATAGCCCGACTTGCGGCTTTACGCCCATGTCGCGCCGCCGAGAGATTGTCGAAGTGGCGCGCGCGCATGATTTGCAAATACTCGAAGACGATTGTTACCGGATGGGGGAGGCGCAGGGCGAATGTTATCGCGCATTGGCACCCGAGCGTGGCTGGTATGCGACGTCGCTGTCAAAAACCATCACACCCGCCTTGCGCCTTGGCTGTGCCATCGGGCCACGTGATCAGGCGGCCGCTTTGCACCGCTCGGCCGAGCACGGCTTTTTCGGGTTGGCCACGCCGATCGCCGATCTTGCCGCTGCTTTGCTCGCGCACCCCGATCTGGACCCGATCATGGACCGGTGCCGTGACGGGATTGGCGATTATGTAAAAATCGCCGTGAACGCTTTGGGCAGCTTCGATTTGCACTGGCGCAAGGATGTGCCTTTTGTCTGGCTGGAACTGCCGAAGGGCTGGCGGGCAAGCGCGTTCTGCCGTGCTGCCGAAACGCGTGGTGTACGTGTGCGCGCCGCCGAGGAATTCGCGACCCGCACCGCGCAGACTCCTCATGCTGTGCGCATGGCGATCAACGCGGGCGTTGCGTTGAAAAATTTCGAAGCGGCGATGGAGCGGGTGCGCGACCTGCTGGACAACCCTTCGGACGAGATCGGGGTATAGGGGACGAAACGGGCGCGTCTTTGTGGGGTAAACTAATACCTTAATCTTAAGCACATGTTTTTAAAGTGTTTTATAAGTCTTGGCCCGCTTGACGCGGTGCGCGCCTCGTTTATAACCCGCCCATCACATCGGGGCATTTGCCTCGTCACACCACAACGGGAATACCGTCCATGAAAACCTTTTCTGCAACACCGGCAGACATCGACAAGAAATGGATCCTCATTGACGCCGAAGGCGTCGTGCTGGGCCGTCTTGCTTCGATCATCGCCACACGTCTGCGGGGCAAGCATAAGCCCTCTTTCACGCCTCACATGGATTGCGGTGACAATGTCATCGTGATCAACGCCGAGAAAATTCAGATGACCGGCAAGAAGCGTGAAGAAAACTTCTACTGGCACACCGGTCACCCCGGCGGCATCAAAGAGCGCACCAAAGAGCAGATCCTTGAAGGCGCACACCCCGAGCGTATCGTGACCATGGCCGTCAAGCGGATGCTGCCCGGCAACCGTCTGAGCCGTCAGATCATGACCAACCTGCGCGTTTACGCGGGCACAGATCACCCACACGAGGCGCAAAGCCCCGACGTTCTGGACGTGAAGTCCATGAACAAGAAAAACACGCGGAGTGAATGAGCATGTCTGACGAAATCAAAACACTCGAAGATCTGCAAGACGTTGTGACCGAAGACAACGGTGGCATTCCTGCGGTTGACATGACCCCGCGCGAGCCCGTCCGCGACGCGTTGGGCCGTTCCTATGCCACGGGCAAGCGTAAAGATGCGGTAGCCCGCGTCTGGATCAAGCCGGGTTCGGGCAAGGTTGTCGTTAACGGCAAGCCGCAGAACGAATATTTTGCGCGCCCCGTGCTTCAGATGATTTTGGCACAGCCGTTCACCATCACCAACACCCAAGGCCAGTTCGACGTTTACGCGACGGTCAAAGGTGGCGGTCTGTCCGGTCAGGCCGGCGCGGTAAAGCACGGTGTCTCCAAGGCGTTGCAACTGTATGACCCCTCCATGCGCGGCGCGCTGAAAGCGGCAGGCTTCCTGACCCGTGACAGCCGTGTTGTCGAACGGAAGAAATACGGTAAGGCCAAAGCGCGTAAGAGCTTCCAGTTCTCCAAGCGTTAAGCCCGAAATTTCGTTTCAAAATCTATGTTATTGGAAAGGCGCTGTTTTTACGGCGCCTTTTCTGCATTTCATGCTTTGCAAAAGTCTCACAGGGCTAAACCCCATCAACAGATGGGGAATTGGGGTGCCTCAGCCCCCAGCCAAAACGGCTTGTGGCTAAAGCATATTGTATTGTCGGAAAAACGTGGACCCGAAAGGGGCTGGGCTTAAACAAAACTTCGTTAAGGGCCGCTACGAACGGACAGGATCGTAGTGACGTAGAGCGAGGTTCGGGGTTGTGGCATCTTTAGCGGGACATGTTCGGTTTGGTTTTGGTAATGTTGGCAATCAATTGGCCTGCCGGTTCTCCGGTGTGGGGCATGCCGGTGATTTCGGGCGGATACGCCCCCGCGTCCTTGCATTAGGGGCAGGGGCTGTCGTTGGGCGATCATCCTGCCCGTCGCAAAATCTATGTTTACCCAAGACCGCGCCAGATCTTTCGCTTCTTACCCTTATCATGGAGGCATAGAGCATGGCCGTTTGTAATTTCACAGGCTTCTCGCCCTCCGATATCTCCTTTCTTTCCGGCGCGCAGATGCGCGTTGACTCTACCTATGATTCCACCTCGGCCTATAGTTTCGAGATTACCGATGATGACGGGGCGTGGTCGGGGGATTCGGAAACAAATTCCATTGCTGACGATCCTACCCAGCAGACAACAGTCGTGCGCGACGAAAGCGGAACCGTCGTGGCCAGCGGGCAAAGCTATCTTGAATACGCAAAGACGGCGTCTGACGGGTATGGCAATTCCGTTGAGGTGTATCGGGTCATGATCGGAACGACGACCGTTGGCTATGTTGCCGATGGCCAGCTCGTGCCGGGAAATACCTACGATTGGGTTGTGACGGACATTGAGCCGTCGAATCAACCTTCCTATTCGGAGATCGTCAGCCAAACCTTTGATCCTGATGCGGACAACACCATGGATGGCACCGCAAACGGCGACTACCAGCGCGGCTATCAGGGCGCTGATACGTTGGAGGGTAAAGGGGGCAACGACACCCTTGAGGGGTGGGAGGGGGACGACTTTTTGCATGGGGGGGACGGCTACGACACCCTGTACGGATGGCACGACAACGATACGCTTGTCGGTGGGAACGGCGACGATAGCCTGTTGGGCGGCTCCGGTGATGACGTCCTCTATGGTCAGGAGGGCAACGACACCCTTGACGGTGGCGCGGGCAATGACAGCCTTCGGGGGGGTGTGGGGGACGATAGCCTCTTGGGCAGGACCGGCCATGATACGCTGGCCGGCGGCGAGGGCAATGATACGCTGGAGGGCGGCGCGGGCGACGATTTCCTATACGGCCAGGAAGGAAACGATGCCCTCGAAGGGGGCGAAGGAAATGATTCACTAAGGGGGGAGGACGGCCACGATACCCTTTCGGGTGGTACAGGTGACGATACGCTGGACGGTGGCTCAAGCGATGATGCACTGGAGGGCGGGGAGGGCCACGACGTACTTTATGGTGACGAGGGGGATGACAGTCTTTATGGCGATGCCGGGAATGACATTCTCTATGGCGGTACGGGTGATGACTACATTGATGGCGGAGCGGACAGTGATCAGATCGTATTTTTTGACGGAGGTGGCAACGATACCGTCATCGGCGGCGAAGGAGGAGCCGACAACGATACTCTTGATTTTTCCGGACTGACCAGCCGGGTCACCCTTATTTCCACGGATGACGAAGCGGGGACTGTCACCTATCGCAAGGATACAACTACGTTCTCCCAGATCGAGAATGTCATTCTGACGGATAGCAACGACAGAGTTGACGGCGCGGCGGATAGCGCGGGCACAAATATCGATGCGGGCGACGGGAATGACAGCGTCGATGGTGGCTCTGGCAAGGACACCATCAAAGGCGGTCTGGGCAACGACAGCATTGTTGGCAATGATGGGGATGATAGTCTTTCAGGCGGCGACGGTTCGGACAGCATCTTTGCGGATGGCGGCGCGGATACGATCGAAGGCGGTGCAGGCAACGATTCACTGGATGGGGACGGGGGCGCGGATTCCATCGACGGTGGTGATGGTGATGACACGATCGACGGGGGTGCCGACAACGACGTTCTGTTTGGTCGGGACGGCAACGATATTATCAATGGCGGGGCTGGTGCGGATACGATCGACGGGGGGGCCGGTGACGATGAGATCATGGGCGGTGCTGGTGATGATACGATCATTGGCGGTGCTGGTGATGATACGATCACCGGCTGGCTGGGGAACGATCTGTTGCAAGGCGGCGGTGGCAACGATGTATTCACTTATGCCCCTCGCGATGGTCACGATACGATCCTTGATTTTAACGCCGGAAATACCGGCGCATTGGGGGATGGCGACACTACCAACAACGATTTTGTCGATTTAAGCAGCTACTATGACAGCCTTGCGGAACTACACGCCGATCAGGCAGATGATGGTGTGCTTAACCAGTCCAACGCAATGAACAGCAGGGGCGTGGGCGTCGATTATTCGAACAACACCCGGTTCGGTGAAGGTTCGATCCGAATTCTGGGTGCTTCGGCAGACAGGTCAAGTTTAACTGCGGACAATACCGGCGTCGTCTGCTTTACCTGCGGCACCGCCATTCGAACTCCCGGCGGCGATGTTTTGATTGATGATCTGCGTATCGACGATCTGGTAACTACCCTCGACAACGGGCCGCAGCGCATCCGCTGGATCGGAAAACGGCGCCTTGGTGGCGCAATGTTACAAGCCAACCCCAATATGCGCCCGATCCTGATCCGCGGCGGTGTGCTGGGCGCCGAGAGGGATCTTTTGGTTTCTCCCCAGCACGGGATGCTCGTTGATCAGGGGACTCAACTGGTTCGCGCCAAACACCTTGCCGAAACCACACCCGGCGTTCGTATTGCCAATGGAAAAAAACAGGTGACTTACGTCCATCTGATGTTTGACACGCACCAGATCATTTTTGCGGAAAATGCGCCATCCGAAAGCTTTTACCCCGGGCCAATGGCGCTCAAAATGATGAACGACAATGCGCGCGACGAGGTCTTTGCCCTGTTCCCCAACCTTGCTACCGGCTTGATCAAACAGGTGGTTTCCTCCGTTTACGGCGAGACCGTCCGAGATTTCACCCTGAAGCGCGACATCAAGGGCTGTATCGGCTTGCACCAATGACCGCCCGGGCATGGGTGTCCGCTGTGAAGCCGGAAATGGATGGGTATATTCTACGGAAACATCCCCTCAAAAACAGAAAGATCATCTGCGCGCCCGATACGGTGACGCACTCTTTGTTTTTAGGGGGGCTTCTGTTTCTGTGAAGAACGAACGTTCAGCGATAAAAACGTGTTAAGGCTGGTTCCTTGAGCCGCGCGGCGGCTGGTATGTTCTATGTGCAAACAGCAATAATAACGCTGCGGGTCGGGGTCGGGGTTACGGGCGTGTTAAATGTGTTCAAAGCTCCTTCAAGGCATTGAAAGGTAATAGAGTAATTAAACTATATCGGCTTGGCGCTATACTTTAGACATGAGCTTTGGGAAAGGCCGTGCCGCAGGGTTGTGTCCCTTTCATGTTTGCCGGGCTGGTACGCGGGCCGACGGGTGCTTAGGTTGGGACAAACCCATTAAAAGAAGGCATCCCGATGCATCATTCCGTTCTCGATCTTTGCCCGGTGCCGGAAGGCGCAGACACCGCACAAGCCATGCGCAACACTGCCGATCTGGCGCAAACTTCCGAAAGCCTTGGCTATCACCGCTATTGGATGGCGGAGCATCATAACATGCCCGGTATTGCCTCGGCCGCGACATCCGTCTTGTTGGGGCATGTGGCGGGTAAGACCAAGACGATTCGCGTTGGTGCTGGCGGGATTATGCTGCCAAACCACGCACCGCTAAGCATCGCCGAGCAATTCGGCACGCTGGCGACCCTTTATGGTGACCGGATTGATCTGGGACTGGGCCGTGCACCCGGCGGCGATCAGGCGGTCTGGCGCGCGATGCGGCGCGGACGGGTGGACGGAGATCAGTTCCCCGATGACGTGGCAGAGCTGATGTCGTATCTTGACGATGCGGATCCGCGCGCACCCGTGCAGGCGCATCCGGGGCAAGGCACACATGTGCCGGTGTGGATTCTCGGATCGTCGCTTTATGGTGCGCAACTGGCTGCGCACTTCGGGCTTCCCTATGCTTTTGCCTCGCATTTTGCGCCCGACGCGCTGGAGGATGCGACTCATATCTATCGCCGTGATTTCAAGCCGTCCGCGCAGTTGGACAAGCCTAAATTCATGTTGGCCGTCAATGCCTTTGCCGCCGATACTGACGAGGAGGGCGCATATTTGCGCACCTCAATGCAGCAGGCATTCGCGCGTTTGCGCACAGGAAAGCCAGGCAAGCTGCCCCGCCCTGTAGACGACATTGACGCGGAAATCGGCGCAGGGATGCGGCAGGCGGTGGATAATGCCCTGCGCATTTCTGCTGTCGGCAGCCCTGCGACTGTGCGCGCCAAACTGGCAGAGTTGATCGCGCGCTACAGCCCCGATGAATTGATCCTCACAGGACAGATCCATGATCACACGGCGCGCAAACGCTCGTTCGAGATCACGGCAGAGGCTTTGTCCGGTCTCTGACGGCCGCCACCTGACGCGAATTACGCATCCGGCGGGATAAGGCCCAGACCCCTCAGATAAATGCCGATCCCGCTTTCCAACAGGTCTTCGGGCGGGAACGGCGAAGCACGTCCGGGGGAGTTGCGCGCAAAAAGCTCGACGACCCCGTGGCTCATCGCCCAGATGTGGGCGGAAAACATCGAGGCGGGGGGGCGTTTGTCGGCGGGGATGTGTTGGCTCAGGTCTCCGGCGGCTTTTTCCAGCACACCGTTGGCGCGGTTTGCCACACTGGCAAGCACCGCCGAGCGGTTGATCGACACACCGCTTTCGAACATCGCGATGTAATGGCCGGGATACCTGCGCGCAAAAGCAAGATAGGCGCGGCCCGTTGCTTCGAAGGCCGCCAATGCAGACGGTTGCCCGCTTTGATAGGCGTGCTCCATCAGGTCGCCGAAAATTTCGTACCCCTGAAGGGCCGCCTCAGCGATCAGATCTTCGCGCCCTTCGAAATGTCGATAAACAGCGGCAGGGGTCACACCCGCCTGCTTTGCCGCCTCCGAGAGGGTGAAGCCGGTCGGCCCGCGCCGCTCGATCAGATCAAGCGCAGATTCGACCAGAGCCTGCCGCAGATTGCCGTGATGATACCCCCGTTTAGGCATCCCAAATCTCGGGGCCACCGCAGATCGCGGGATCAATCGCGCCGATCGCGTCCACGTCCTTGCGGGCATATTCAAAGCGGTGCAGCACCATCCGCATCGCGTTGAGCCGCGCACGGCGTTTGTCATCGGAGCGCACAACAGTCCACGGCGCAAACGGCGTATGTGTGCGCGCCAGAGTGTCCTGAATAGCGGCGGTATATTCGTCCCAAAGGTGCAGACCCTGCACGTCTATAATGCTTAACTTCCATTGTTTGAGCGGATCGCTTTCGCGCGCCAGCATTCGGCGCAGTTGCTCGGCGCGGCCCACGTTCAGCCAGAACTTGAACAAATGCACGCCGCTTTCAACGACCATCTGCTCGAACGGTTGGACCTGATTGAAAAAGCGGGCGTTTTCATCGGGCGTACAAAAGCCGAATACCGGCTCGACCACGCCGCGGTTATACCACGAGCGATCAAAAAAAACCATGTCTCCTGCGGCGGGCAGGTGTTTGATATAACGTTGAAAATACCACTGCGTGCTTTCCGTCTCGCTGGGTTTGGAAAGCGCCACGATTTTGGCTGCACGAGGATTGAGATTTGTGCGGAAACGCTCGATGGTGCCGCCTTTGCCAGCGGCATCGCGCCCCTCGAACACCATCGCGATCTTTGTGCCTGTTTCACGCACCCACGACTGAAGCTTGACCATCTCGATCTGTAGCAGAGCCATCTGCTTGTCATAGGATTTTCTACCCAGATGCTTGTCGTGGACATAGCCGGAAAACAGGATGGTATGCGCTTTGCCACCCGCCACCGACTTGCGGACATCTTCGGGCGCGTCATTCTGGTAAAAGGCGCTGATCGCACCGTCAAAGGGCAGCTCCATATCGGGTCTCCGAGGTTGGGTTGGTCGCAATATGCGATGTTAAGGGGGCTAACGCAAACCTGCACGCGCGGCGGCGCGGTCAATTGCGGCAATGGCAGCGTCGCGGGCCACATGGTGCGGCATATGACCTATCCCCGGCAATATCGTCAGATGCGTACCGGGGATTTGTTTTGACAACGGGCGCGCGTGAACTTCGAGCGGGACAATGGTATCCGCGTCGCCATGCACGATTTCGACGGGTAGATTCAAATCGCCATATCGTTTGGACATTTTCACAATATCGGGGCGTAAGAAGTTCACTTGCCGGGCATTGGCGCGCATGCTTTCGCGCCGCAGTGCCAGCGTATCGCCCACATGTTGAACGTACCCTTGCGGTGCGGGTTGTGGCGCAAATATGCTTTCAACGCCGCTGTCGATATAGGATTGCGGCAAAAATGCCGAGATCACAGGCACCACCAACGCGCCACCCGCTGCCGAGCCGAGTACTGTGTAAGTCCGTTCCAGATCGCCGGGCCACGGATTCGAGACACCGGCAAGCATCACAATTCCGGCGGTTTGCTCAGGGCGGTTAAGCGCCCAAGCCAAGGCAACGGCACCGCCAAAGGAATGGCCCACGACAACGGCATTTTCCACGCCCAGAATGTCCGCCGCTTTTTGCAAGAGGGCGGCCTGTTCCAGCGGGCTTTCATGACGAACGTTCCACGCGCCGCTTTTGCCGGGCAGACGCCCGGTCCAGCCCAGACCGGGCCGGTCAAACATGATCACCCGGTAGCGGTCGCTCAACTGATCGACAAAGTTGAAAGTCCAGTCGCGTAGATTGCCGTTTGCCCCGTGGATCAGCACCAGATCCGGTCCGGCACCCTGCGTCAGCACATGCACAGGCGTGCCGTCGATATCAAGGATGCGACCCTGCGGCGGATAATCCCACGCGGCAGCCGCTTCGCGTGCTGAACACCGCCACTGCACGACAAGAACAAAGCCCAGTACGAGGATGGCGAGGACGGACATTTTAGGTGCCGATTTGCGAAATGTCATAGGGCGTTGATTGATAAATTTCCTGAATCCAGTTGCCATAAAGAAGATGCGCATGGCTGCGCCAGCGGTTCATCGGCGGCAGGGCTGGGTTGTCGTCTGTATAGTAATTTACCGGTACATTGATCGGCGCACCGGCTTCGACATCGCGGTCATATTCCTGCTTGAGGGTGTCGCGGTCATATTCGAAATGGCTGAAGAGATAGAGCGCGCGGTGTGCGGGGTCTTCAACCAGACAAGGGCCGACCTCGTCACTGCCCAAAAGGGTGCGCAGCTCGCTGGTGGCGTCGATCTCGGATTGGCGTATTTCGGTCCAGCGCGATGTGGGAATGACGCAATCGTCCGAAAAACCATTGAGATAGGGCGAGGCCGGGGCAAGATTCTGGTGACGAAAACAGCCGAATGTCTTGGCACCGAGCAGGTGTTTCTGCACACCATGAAAATGGTTGATCATGGCCATTCCGCCCCAACACACGCCCAGCGTTGACTGGACGTTGGTCTGGGTCCAGTCCATCACACGGAGCAGTTCATCCCAATAGTTGACCTCCTCAAACGGGAGATGCTCGATCGGGGCGCCGGTGATGATCAGCCCGTCGAATTTCTCGTCCCAGGCGTCAGAAACGGGCCGGTAAAAGCTTTCCATATGATCGGCGGCGGTGTTGCGGGTTTCGTGGTTGGTCATGCGCAGCAGGGACAGTTCAATCTGCAAAGGGGTCGCGCCGATCAGACGTGCGAATTGGTTCTCCGTCTGGATTTTTTTCGGCATCAGATTGAGCAGCGCAATCCGCAGCGGGCGGATGTCCTGAAGGGCGGCCTGATCCTCGTCCATGACGCTGACGCCTTCGCGGGTCAGAACATCGTAGGCGGGCAGGGTGGCTGGAATCTTGATGGGCATGTCGGTTGCTTCGATCTATTGCATGTAAGGAGGTCACAGATACGCCTGATGGGCGCGGCTCTCAAGGCTTGGTGTTCAAAGCTTGGCGGCGATGAGGTCTTCGAAGTCCTGTGCGTCTTTGATGTTCTTGGACTCGTTGGCGGTAATCGTGACCCCGTGACGCGCCATCGCTGCGTAGCGCGGCTGGCGATGGGCCAGCGCCTGTGCATAGGTCCAGCGGATGAAGGTATCAGGGTCAACATCCTCTTCTACACACTTGTTTTCGCTTAAATATTGACCCCAGACGCGGGCAAGGAACTCTGGCTGGTAGGCCATTGGTTTTGGCGCACGGTCAAAGCGGCGAACCAGCTCCTGGGTATGGGCGTCATCCCCCTTCAGCCAGATCAGAAGGCAGTGATCCGCGAGGTATTCCAACAGCGGATCACGATTATTTGCGGGATCAATCCATTCGCAAATCGAGCCACCGGTATCACAGATGAAATGCGGATAGCCGTACAGATCCCGCGCACGGTCGCGGAAATGCGTGGTTTCTTTTAGGGCGGCTTCTTCTGCCGTGCGAAACTGTGCCTGACGCCGGGTGTATTCTGCCATCGGCAACCCCCCTTTGGCGGGATCGCCGGGCTTGCCCAGATAGGCGGAAACCGCGCTCAGATCATCATCATGTACATTCGGCTCAAGATAGATCGCGTCGGCGCGCAAAAGCCCGGCCAAAAACGGCTCTTTCATGGCGTGGGCAATCAGGTTGTCCTTGATATGGGGGTACATGCCGTGGGTGCCGATGCGGTAGTCGATGGAGTAATGGAACCAGCCGCCCCCCTGCACCAACAGCTTGGAAATATGGGTTTTGCCCAATCCTGACATGCCGAAAAACAGCACTGACTTACGCGGGGCATCGCGCCAGCTTTGGGCATCGGGGTAGAGCATGGGCAGGCCTCCTAACAGGGTTTTCCCTTGCTATCGTGCGCGCCTGCGGCGGTCAATCAGCACCAGCGCGCGCCCGTCGATGACCACCAACCCCAGCGCCAGCAATCCAAATCCGGCATAAGCGGCAGGGCGCAGCGTCTCGCCCAACACCAGTGCGCCGAGCAGGATCGCGACAGGTGCAACAAGAAGCGTGACCAGCATCAGATTGCCGCTGCCTGCCAGCGCCAGAACGCGGTAATAAAGCAGGTAAGCCAACGCCGTAGACGCCAGTGCATAATAGGCGATTGCACCGATGGTGCGCGGCGCGAGGTTGAGCGTAATCGGCCCGTCCACAGCCCAGGCCAGCGGGATCATGATCAAGCTGGACGCGCTCAGCATTCCGGCTGCGGCGACCTGCGGCGACAGACCACCAAGCATTTTGCGCGCCCAAACCCCCGCCAGCCCATAAGAAACCGTGGCTCCCAGCACCGCAAGCTGTGCCAGCGCGCCCAAATCGAAGGTGCGCAGGTTCTCGACCCCGATGGCCGTGGCCACACCGGCAAAGCCGATCAACACCCCCACGGCCTTGCGCAGGCTCAGACGTTCGTCACTGAGAAGCAGCGCGGCGATCAGCACACCGAAAATCGCGGTAGAGGCGTTTAGGATCGAGGTAAGGCCGGTAGGAATATATAGCTGCCCCCATGTCATCAGGCTGAAGGGAATCGCGTTGTTCAGCAGGCCCATGCCCAGAAACCCGATCCAGACCCGCCGCGCGCGGGGGATGGGAAGGCCCGACCCCAGCACGACGATCCATAGCACCACCGCCGCCCATCCAACGCGGTGCGCCACGACGGTAAGCGGTGGTATCTCGTCAAGCGCAACGCGGATCGACAAAAAGGAAGCCCCCCAAAGGGTCGCCAGCGAGAGGAGCAAAAGCCACGCTTTTGCGGATATGGTGCGTTCGGATGACATGTGAAACCTTTGGCACACCACAGACCACCAAGCGACCCGTTTCGTGCGCAACACTCAGATACGGCGACGGGTTTCTGACCAGATGTTGAGATAATTAGCCGTGAAAATCACCGCAGCCCCGACAAAGACCCAAACCTCCAAAGGCTCATCATAAAGCAGCATCGCAACAATCGCGATCACGGGCAGGCGTCCGAAATCCAGCGGCACAACGATGGTTGCAGGCGCGATGGACAACGCTTTGGTAAGGCAGAAATGCGCGAGCAGCCCGGCAAAGCCGACGAGCAGCAGATACGGCGTGCCTTGCAGGGTCGGCATGGCAATATCGCCGTCGTACCCCGAAGCCAGCAATCCGAAGGCCAGCTGTATCGTGGTCAGGAAAAACAGGATCGAGGTGATTGTGTTGTCACGGGTGAGACGTTTCGTCATCATATTGGTCAGCGCAAAGAAAAACGCCGCTGCTGCCGCCATGGCAAGACCGGCCTGGAAGGTGTCCACGCTGGGTCGTGCCACGATGAGGATGCCGAAAAAACCCAGCAGGGCCGCAAACGCGCGCATGGATGTCATTCTCTCGCCCAGCAAAAGCGGGGCCAGCACCGCCACCCAGAGCGGCGAGGTGAATTCAAGCGCGAAAACCTGCGCTAGCGGCACCACGGTAACAGCATAAAACCACAGGTTCTGGCCCGTGAAATGCAGCAGATTACGCAGCAGATGGCGACCCATCTGATCAAAACGGATCTGGTGCCAGCGGTTGTGCAGGGCAATCATACCCAGAACGACAATCACCCCGACCGCACTGCGGTAAAGCATGATCTCGAAGGTGTCGTAATCTGTGGACAGCTCCCGACCCGCGATGGCCATAAAGGAGAACGACGCAATCGCGCCTGTCATCCAGAGGGCGGCTGTAAAAAGAACGTTCACGAGGGCGCTGCGCGGGTCATTCCCGCCCGACTATCAATCTGTATCTTGAAGAGTTTATCTTTTGAGACAAATAAAAATACCATCGTGAATATACCGTCAAGTAGAGAGCCAAATCATGTGACTCTTGAAATAATTGGCTTTCTTGTTCGTTGCGCAAAAACCGTACGTTCGTGATTAACGGCTGGCAGCCAGCTTTATGAAGCCACCCACTAATGTTGCCCGCATGATCTGACGTTGTACCGAAACCAACGAAATAGCCAAGAGACGAATTACATTAAGAAATTCGACAATGCGAGCTACAAACTGGCCGTCACTTAGCCGGGGTGCGACCCGAAGGACGCCACTTTCCGGCGTCAAAGCCAAAGTGCTTGATAAGAAACTCTTTGAACTTGGAAATTTCTTAGAGTCTGATTCGAAACTAACCGCACTTTTTCAGAGTCTTGCGAGATGGCGGGTGACGCGTCGAATGTGTGCAATTA
>CANMZB010000033.1 GCA_947502265.1 uncultured Sulfitobacter sp. | reverse complement strand
TACCGTGGTCAACGTGGCCGATTGTGCCGATGTTGACGTGTGGTTTGTTACGTTCAAACTTTGCCTTTGCCATGATGTTGGCTCCTTAATTTTCAATGTCGTATTGGGCGGCGCGCGACGCTCTCGCGCGCCTTCCGGGTTAAGCGAATTTGGCCTGAATCTCGTCGGAGATGTTCTGTGGAACCGCTTCATAATGGTCGAACTGCATGGTGAAGTTCGCACGACCCGAAGACATCGACCGCAACGTGTTGATGTAGCCGAACATATTCGCCAGCGGTACAAAGCAATCAATTGCAATCGCGTTGCCGCGCGTGTCCTGACCCTGCACCTGGCCGCGACGAGATGTCAGATCACCGATGATGCCGCCGGTGTATTCGTCCGGTGTCACCACTTCGACTTTCATGATCGGTTCGAGCATCTTCGCACCCGCTTTGCGCATACCTTCGCGCATGCCCATACGAGCCGCGATTTCAAACGCCAGAACGGAGGAGTCAACATCGTGGAACTTACCGTCGACCAACGCCACTTTGAAGTCGATGACAGGGAAGCCCGCAAGCGGACCGCTGTCGAGAACCGATTTGATGCCTTTTTCAACACCAGGGATGTATTCCTTTGGAACAGCACCACCAACGATGCGGCTTTCAAAGGAGTAGCCTTCGCCTGGCTCGGTTGGCATCAGGATCATCTTCACTTCGGCAAACTGACCGGAACCGCCGGACTGTTTCTTGTGGGTGTAGGTGATCTCGGCTTCGCGCGAAATCGTCTCACGGTAAGCCACCTGAGGCGCACCGATGTTGGCTTCGACTTTGAATTCGCGCTTCAGACGGTCCACGAGGATGTCGAGGTGAAGTTCGCCCATACCCTTCATGATGGTCTGACCGGATTCTATGTCGGTCTCGACCCGGAAGGATGGATCCTCGGCAGCGAGACGCGCCAGACCGGTGGACATCTTCTCTTGGTCGACCTTGGTTTTAGGCTCAACCGCGATTTCGATAACCGGATCGGGGAAGGTCATGGTTTCGAGAACCACAGGATCGTTGACAGCACAAAGCGTGTCACCTGTTGTGGTGTCTTTCAGACCGGCCAACGCAATAATGTCGCCTGCCCATGCTTCGGTGATCTCTTCACGGTCGATGGCGTGCATCATCATCATCCGGCCAACGCGCTCTTTCTTGCCCTTGGTCGAGTTCAAAAGCGTATCGCCCTTGTTCAATCTCCCGGAATAGACACGGGTAAAGGTCAACGAGCCAACGAAGGGGTCGTTCATGATTTTGAACGCAAGACCGGAGAACGCCATGTCATCGTCCGCACGGCGCGGGATATCGCGTGTTTCGGTCTCGTCACCCGGCTTGAAGCCCATGTAATCGACAACGTCCAGCGGGCTGGGCAGGTAGTCGACAACAGCGTTGAGCAGCGGCTGAACGCCTTTGTTCTTGAACGCCGAGCCACACAGGACGGGAATAAATTTGATCGCCAGCGTGCCTTTGCGGATCAATGCGCGCAGGGTATCTACGTCAGGCTCTGCGCCGTCCATCAGATAGTTTTCCATCGCGTCATCGTCCATCTCGACAGCCGTCTCGATCAGATGTGCACGCCACTTGTCCGCATCCGCCTTGAGGCTGTCACGGATCGGCTTTCTGACCCAGCTCGCGCCGAGGTCTTCGCCTTCCCACACCCATTCTTCCATTGTCACCAGATCGACCATGCCTTCAAGCGCAGTCTCGGCACCAATTGGAATCTGGATCGGCGCAGGCGTGGCGCCTGTGCGGTCTTTAATCATTCGAACACAGTTGAAAAAATCCGCGCCGATTTTGTCCATCTTGTTGACGAACACAATGCGTGGAACTTTGTACCGGTCGGCCTGACGCCAAACGGTTTCTGTCTGCGGCTCGACACCGGCGTTGGCATCCAGAACGGCAACCGCGCCATCCAGAACAGCCAATGAACGCTCGACTTCGATCGTAAAGTCAACGTGGCCGGGGGTATCGATGATGTTCATCCGGTACTTCGTATCGGACGTCCCTTCGTTTGTGGGATCCTCCTGACGCTGCCAGAATGTGGTGGTCGCGGCGGACGTAATGGTAATGCCACGCTCCTGCTCCTGCTCCATCCAGTCCATCGTGCCGGCACCATCATGAGTTTCGCCCATGACGTGATTTTTGCCGGTGTAGAAAAGAATACGCTCGGAGCATGTTGTTTTACCGGCATCGATGTGGGCCATGATGCCGAAATTACGGTAGTGTGAAAGCTGATAATCGCGTGCCATTTGTAAAGCGTCCTCAGAGGTTTTGCTTTGGAAAAGGGCCGAAGCCCTAAGGAGGTGCGGGGCCCGGCGTATCCGGGCCCCGATATTGGAGGTCGGGCGTGGCCCGACCAAATTACCAGCGGTAGTGGCTGAACGCTTTGTTGGCGTCGGCCATCTTGTGCGTATCTTCACGCCGCTTAACGGCCGTGCCGCGCGATTGAACCGCATCCATCAGCTCGCCTGCAAGGCGCTCTTCCATCGTGTGCTCGTTGCGCGACCGGGCCGCTTTGATCAACCAGCGAATCGCCAGCGCCTGACGCCGCTCGGGGCGCACTTCGACAGGCACCTGATACGTTGCACCACCGACGCGGCGCGAACGCACTTCGACGGATGGCTGGATGTTTTCAAGCGCTTCGTGGAACACTTCCACAGGCGCGCGCTTGATCTTGGATTCAACACGGTCGAATGCGTTGTATACGATACGCTCCGCGACCGACTTTTTGCCATCGATCATCAGGTTGTTCATGAATTTCGTCAAAATCAGATCGCCGTACTTGGCGTCTGGCAATACTTCGCGTTTTTCAGCGGCGTGGCGGCGTGACATCTTTTTGTCGTCCTCTTGGCGGGGTGCTGCGCTTGGCGCGGCATAGTGTCAGATTGTAACAGCCGGGTGACGCGCACCCGGCCAAAGGCGAAATTACTTCGGACGCTTCGCACCGTACTTGGAGCGACGCTGTTTCCGGTCTTTAACGCCTTGCGTATCGAGAACACCGCGCAGAACGTGGTAACGCACGCCGGGAAGGTCTTTTACGCGACCGCCACGGATAAGAACAACAGAGTGCTCCTGAAGGTTGTGCGACTCACCGCCGATATAAGAGATCACTTCGAAACCGTTGGTCAGGCGAACCTTCGCAACTTTCCGCATCGCGGAGTTCGGTTTTTTCGGTGTGGTTGTGTAAACGCGTGTGCAGACGCCGCGCTTTTGCGGGCATTCCTGCAGGTGCATTGATTTCGAATATTTGCGTTTTGGCTGGCGCGGTTTGCGGATCAGCTGCTGAATTGTTGGCATTCCGGTTTTATCCCCGTGTTGCGATCTTGGATGCACCAGAGCAAAGCCCCCGTGCGGTGAATCATATACCCCATGCGTCCATGCGGCGGGTCTGCTGCGTGTAATCCAAAGCAATATGGCCGCGACGCTTCCGTACCGGGGTAAGCGAGGCGGCTATGCTCTCAGAGGATCGGGCCAGTTAAGGCGGCCTGGATCTTGACCACATGCAAAATGATATGCGCAATCGGGGCGACCCCCGTCAGCGAGATAGCGGGCGTATACGTCGTTGGATTGTCGCTGTCAACCACCCCTCCGCTCTTGCCAATTGTGGGGGCAAAACGTCATAGTTGCCCGAACATCACGAGTGCAGGAGCAGCCATGCAGGTTATCGGGCTTTGCCGGTTTTCCTATCCCGCGATCGGCGGTTTTCAGGTCGAACATGAAACCATCGAACAGCGTATCGCCTATCTTTATGAAAAGAAACGGCTTGAAGAGCGTTTTCAACTGCTCGAAGCTGTTGCGCTGCCCTGTCTGCGTGCGCAGACTGATGGTGATTTCGAGCTGATCATCGTCGTCGGCGACCAACTTCCAAAGGTGCATCTGGACCGGTTGCAGGACCTGACATCCGACATCCCCCAGATCCGAATTCTATCGGAACCACCGCGCCCCCAACGGGAGGTGATGAAAGAGATTCTCAACAAAGCGCGCAAAGATCCGGCGCAACCCTGCCTTCAGTTCCGTTATGACGACGACGATGCTGTGGCGCTTGATTTCATCGAACGCCTGCGCGCCGCATCAAAAGATGCCGAAGCGTTGAGCGCACAGCATAAAGCCGTCGCCTTTGACTGGAACAAGGGCTTGGTTGCCGAATTCGGGGCGAACGGCATCTCGGCCACGGAAATATTCCGGCCCTTCTATGTTGCAGGGCTTGGCATGCAGATTCGCGGGGACAGCGCGCTAACGATCATGAACTTCGCCCACGAGAAAATCAGCCGGTTCATGCCCTGCGTGACATACGCCGAGCCGCAGATGTTTGTGCGTAGCCACAACACATCGAACGACAGCCGGCAGAAAAAGGTCAAGCCCGTGCCCGTCGAGCCACTGACCCCCAAGCAGGAGCGGTTCTTCCGTAACCGCTTTGCCATTGACGTGGACCATGTAAAGAAAGTGTTCGGCACGGATTAGATGTCTCGTGCCGTATGACTAACGCATTACCGCAGGGGCTGCTATCCACTGGCGTGCCTCCTTAACGGTGTGACAGCTTGCGTTCGCGGTAAAAGGTAAACAGCCCTGTCGCAATAACGATCCCCGCGCCCAACAGGGTTAGTGGACCAGGCACTTCACCGAACACCAAAAAGCCCATGATCATCGCCACCACCAACCCTGTGTATCGGAAAGGCGCCACAAAGGAGACATCGCCGGTGCGCATCACCTGAATGCTGAAATAATAACCCGCGAGCACCGCCAGCGAAGAGCCGCAAATCAACGCCGCAGAATGACCACTGACCGGCACCCAGTCTTGCGTCAATGAGGCGATCCCCGCGCCCGTCATCACCGCAAACGAAGTACCGAGCGTCACCGCCAGCCCGTGTACATCGCGTGACAAACGCCGCGTGATAAGGTCACGCATCGTCACGCCCATAACTGCGGCAAGTGCATAAAGAGACCAAAGCGTAAACCCCTCCGGCCCCGGCCGGATGATCAAAAGAACACCGCCCAATCCGATCAGAATCGCCAACATCCGCCGCCATCCCACCGCCTCGCGGTACACCAATGCAGATCCAAGCGTTACCGTCAGCGGAACCACCTGCATGATCGCGTTAAGGTTGCCCAGCGGCATTTGGAAAAGCGCATTAAGAAAGAAATAGGCGGTTATCACCTCTGCCAGCCCGCGCAGGCCGATCAGGATGACATCACTTCGGGCGGGCCTGCTGCGCAAGCCACCGAGGCTGTGCGCCAGCAAAAAAATGAGCAGCGTCGCGAGCGTACCCCGCAAAAATATAAGCTGGAAAAGCGGAACCTCCCCGCCCGTAAGCTTGAGGAACGTATCGTTCATTACGAATGCGACCATAGAGGCCATCATCAGCACGGCGCCGGCAGTATTGGGAGACATTGTTTTTTCCTGTATCTCCCGCACCTTGGCCGATACCCGCGCAACAGACAATGGCTATTGACAAGGGTGGCCCCAACCGGTTTCACAACTCGCGTCTGGCAGGCTGAAATACCCCGCCTTCACCTGAGGGATCTCTTGTCACCAATGTCCCGAAAGCGCCGAGGGCGTGGCAGGGTATTGATGATGCAAGTTTATAACGGGGCGCCCTGGCTGTGCGCGGCAAACAAAAACCCCCGCGCCACTGCTGGCGCGGGGGTTTTCTTGTTTTAAAGTTTAGCCGCTCGATCAGTCGCGGCTTTCCTCGTCGCTGGCCGGTACGCGATCGAACACATCGCCACCGACGACATCGTCGGAAGGTGAAGGTTCGGGCGCAGCAAGACGGGCTGCTTTTTCCGCTTCGATCCGGCGTGCTTCGACGACGACATTGTCGCGGTCTTGTGCCACACGGCGCATCTGCTGGGTTGCCCCGCCGGTGCCCGCAGGTATCAGACGGCCCACGATTACGTTCTCTTTCAGGCCAACCAACTTGTCGCGCTTACCTTGCACGGAAGCCTCCGTCAGAACACGGGTGGTCTCCTGGAAGGACGCCGCCGAGATGAAGCTGCGGGTTTGCAGCGACGCCTTGGTGATGCCCAGCAGGATCGGTTCACCCTTGGCAGGGCGGCCCTTCTTGGACAAAGCTTTTTCGTTGGCCGCGTCGAATTCCTGCTTATCGACGTGTTCGCCCTTCAGCAGCGTGGTGTCTCCGCTCTCCTGGATCTCCCACTTTTGCAACATCTGGCGCACGATGACTTCGATGTGTTTGTCGTTAATCTTCACACCTTGCAGGCGGTAAACGTCCTGCACTTCGTCGATCATATAGTCAGCCAACGCTTCGACACCCATGATGGCAAGGATGTCATGCGGCGCAGGGTTGCCGTCCATGATATAGTCACCCTTATTCACGAAATCGCCTTCGGCAACGGGGATGTGCTTCCCCTTTGGCACCATATACTCGACCTTGTGATCCGGATCTTCGGAGCTTTCGATCGCGATGCGGCGCTTGTTTTTATAGTCCTTGCCGAACCGCACATAGCCGTCGATTTCCGCGATGATGGCGTTGTCCTTGGGGCGACGTGCCTCAAAGAGTTCGGCCACACGAGGCAGACCACCGGTGATGTCCTTCGTCTTGGCACCTTCACGCGGGATGCGCGCGATCACGTCACCGGCCTGCACTTCGTTTCCGTCCTCGACAGACAGAACCGCATCCACAGACATTGGATAGGTAATCGGGTTGCCCGCATCATTGCGCACAGGCTCGCCATCGGCACCGACCAGAATGATTTCCGGCTTCAGCTCGTTGCCCTTGGGGGCAGCACGCCAGTCGATCACGATTTTCTGGGTCATGCCTGTCGCATCATCCGTCTCGTCCTTGACGGCGATACCGGAGACAAGATCCACATGCTTGGCCGTACCTGCGGCTTCCGCGATGATCGGCAGCGTGTAGGGGTCCCACTCATAAAGCTTGTCACCGCGGACAATATCCTGCCCTTCTTTAACAAAGAGCTTGGTGCCGTAACCGACCTTGTGGCTGGCCCGCTCATCACCGTTCTCGTCGATGATCGACAGCTTCATGTTACGGCCCATGACCATCGTCTCGCCTACGGAATTCTCCAGCGTCGAGCTGTTCTCGAAATGGATTTTACCCGCCTGACCGGCCTCTTGGAAGGACTGTTGGCCACCTTGTGCAACGCCGCCGATGTGGAATGTCCGCATCGTCAGCTGTGTACCGGGTTCACCAATGGATTGCGCCGCGATGATACCCACCGCTTCGCCCTGGTTGACCAGCGTACCGCGTGCAAGGTCACGACCGTAACACATCGCGCACACGCCCTCTTCCGCTTCACATGTCAGCGGTGAGCGGATGCGAGCCGACGCAACAGACGCCTCGTCGATGATATCTGCAAGACGTTCATCAATGATGGTGCCTGTCGCCGCCAGAACCTCGTCCGTGCCGGGGCGCATGATGTCCTCGGCCACAACACGGCCCAGCAGACGCTCGGCCAGCGAAGAAACAACCTCGCCGTCATTAACCGCAGCAGTTGCCGTGATCGCAATCTCGGTTCCGCAATCATGCATACGCACGATGCAATCCTGCGCAACGTCCACCAGACGACGTGTCAGGTAACCGGAGTTCGCCGTCTTCAAGGCAGTATCCGACAGACCTTTACGCGCACCGTGAGTCGAGTTGAAGTACTCAAGAACGGTCAGGCCTTCCTTGAAGTTCGAGATGATCGGTGTCTCGATGATGTCGCCGTTCGGCTTCGCCATCAGACCGCGCATCCCGCCCAACTGTTTCATCTGCGTGACCGAGCCACGAGCACCCGAGTGCGCCATCATATAGACCGAGTTCGGTTCGTTCTCGGACCCGTTTTCGGCATATGTGGTGTCGGAAATCGACTGCATCATCGCGGAAGTCACCTTGTCGTTACACTTTGACCATGCATCGACAACTTTGTTGTACTTTTCACCCTGAGTGATCAGGCCGTCCATGTACTGCTGTTCAAAATCCTTGACTTGAGCGCGTGTCTCGTCGACCAGCGTCCATTTGCTTTCCGGGATCAGCATGTCGTCCTTGCCGAACGAAATACCGGCCTTGAACGCTTCGCGGAAACCCATCGTCATGATGTGGTCACAGAAGATCACTGACTCTTTCTGGCCGCAGTAGCGATAGACAGTATCGATCACCTGCTGCACTTCTTTCTTGCGCAGCAGACGGTTGACCAGATCGAACGGCGCTTTTGCGTTCATTGGCAAGAGCGCGCCCAGACGCACACGGCCCGGCGTTGTGTCAAAGCGAACCGTGACCTCGTTGCCTTCGTTGTCGATCTGTTTGATCCGCGCTTTGATCTTGGCGTGCAGATGCACTTCACCCGCGTCGAGCGCATGCTGCACCTCGTCAACGGTGCCAAAGACCATGCCCTGCCCCTTCATGCCTTCACGTTCGAGAGTCACATAGTAGAGACCCAAGATCATATCCTGTGAAGGAACAATGATCGGCGCGCCGTTTGCAGGCGACAGAACGTTGTTCGTGGACATCATCAGAACGCGCGCTTCCAGCTGTGCTTCGAGGCTCAGCGGAACGTGAACGGCCATCTGGTCACCGTCGAAGTCGGCGTTAAAGGCCGAACAAACGAGCGGGTGCAGCTGGATGGCTTTACCTTCGATCAAGACCGGTTCGAACGCCTGAATGCCAAGACGGTGCAATGTCGGGGCACGGTTCAGCATGACAGGGTGTTCGCGGATCACTTCATCCAGAATATCCCACACTTCGGGACGCTCTTTTTCCACCAGTTTTTTCGCCTGCTTCACAGTGGAAGACAGCCCTTTGGCCTCAAGCCGCGAATAGATAAACGGCTTGAACAGCTCCAGCGCCATCTTCTTAGGCAGACCACACTGGTGCAGCTTCAGTTCGGGTCCGGTCACAATGACCGAACGGCCGGAGAAGTCGACGCGCTTGCCCAAAAGGTTCTGACGGAAGCGGCCCTGCTTACCCTTCAACATGTCTGACAGCGATTTCAGCGGACGCTTGTTGGCACCCGTGATCACGCGGCCACGACGGCCGTTGTCGAACAACGCATCGACAGATTCCTGCAACATGCGCTTTTCGTTGCGCACGATGATGTCGGGTGCGCGCAGTTCGATCAGACGCTTGAGACGGTTGTTCCGGTTGATCACGCGGCGATACAGATCGTTCAGGTCGGACGTCGCAAAACGACCCCCGTCCAGCGGCACCAGCGGGCGCAGCTCTGGCGGGATCACAGGGATCACCGTCATCACCATCCACTCGGGACGGTTGCCGGATTCGAGGAACGATTCGACCACTTTCAGACGCTTGATGATCTTCTTGGGCTTCAATTCGCCTGTGGCTTCTTTCAGCTCTTCGCGCAACTGGTCCGCTTCGGCCTCCAGATCAATGGCTGCCAGCATTTCGCGGATCGCTTCGGCACCGATGTTCGCGGTAAACGCGTCCATACCGTACGCATCCTGCGCGTCCATATACTCTTCTTCGGTCATCATCTGACCGTAGGTGAGGTCCGTCAGGCCGGGTTCGATAACAACGTAGTTCTCGAAATACAGCACACGTTCCAGATCGCGCAGCGTCATGTCCAGCATCAAACCGATGCGCGACGGCAGCGATTTCAGGAACCAAATATGCGCAACCGGCGACGCCAGCTCAATATGGCCCATCCGCTCGCGGCGGACTTTTTGCAGCGTGACTTCAACACCGCATTTCTCGCAAACAACGCCGCGATACTTCATGCGCTTGTATTTGCCGCATAGGCATTCGTAATCTTTGATCGGGCCAAAGATACGCGCACAGAACAGACCGTCCCGCTCTGGCTTGAACGTACGGTAGTTGATGGTTTCCGGCTTCTTGATCTCACCGAAAGACCACGAAAGGATCCGCTCCGGCGAGGCAAGCGAGACCTTGATCTCGTCAAATACCTTCGGCGGCGTGAGCGGGTTGAACGGATTGTTTGTCAGTTCCTGGTTCATTTTCAATTCCTTGAATTGGGAGCGATGGAGACGCGTGGCATAAACCCCCACCCTGCAAAGACCTTGCAGGGTGGGAAATCAGCCGCGTTTATTCGTCTTCCTCCGCATCCAGGAGTTCCATATTCAGGCCGAGGCCGCGCACTTCCTTCACGAGAACGTTAAAGCTCTCTGGAATGCCCGCTTCGAAGTTATCCTCGCCCTTGACGATGCTTTCATAGACCTTGGTCCGGCCCGCCACGTCATCCGATTTCACGGTCAGCATTTCCTGCAAGGTGTATGCAGCGCCGTAGGCTTCCAACGCCCAGACCTCCATCTCACCAAAGCGCTGACCACCGAACTGCGCTTTACCGCCCAATGGCTGCTGGGTAACCAGCGAGTATGGACCGGTGGAACGCGCGTGGATTTTGTCGTCCACAAGGTGGTGCAGTTTCAGCAGGTATTTCACCCCGACCGTCACTTTGCGGCTGAACTGTTCGCCTGTGCGACCGTCAAACAGGACCGACTGGCCAGATGTATCGAAACCGGCCCGCGTGAGGCTGTCGTTCACATCCAGCTCCTTCGCCCCGTCAAAAACGGGTGTCGCAATCGGCACACCGCGGGTGACGTTACCGGCGGCTTCCACCAACAGATCCTCGTCCATGCCTTCGATGCCTTCTTCATAGACATCGTCGCCATAGGCCAGCTTCATCGCTTCGCGCACAGGGGTCAGATCGCCGGAACGCTTATACTCCTGAAGCGCCTCGTCGATGTTGATGCCCAGACCGCGTGCGGCCCAGCCCATGTGCGTTTCGAGAATCTGACCGACGTTCATACGCGACGGCACACCCAGCGGGTTAAGACAGAAATCGACCGGCGTACCATCCTCAAGGAACGGCATGTCCTCCATCGGGACGACTTTCGAAATCACACCTTTGTTCCCGTGACGACCGGCCATCTTGTCGCCCGGTTGCAGCTTGCGCTTCACCGCCACGAACACTTTGACCATCTTCATCACACCGGGGGGCAGATCGTCGCCACGGCGTACTTTCTCGACTTTATCCTCGAAGCGCGCATCGAGGGTCCGTTTCTGGATCTCGTACTGCTCGTTCAGGGCTTCGACGATTTTCGCGTCGTCCTCGTCCTCAAGTGCGAGCTGCCACCACTGACCACGGGTCAGGGTATCGTCCAGCAACTCTTCGGTGATCTGGCTGTTGGGTTTGACCCCGCGCGGACCTTTGACGGCCACCTTGCCAAGGATCATCTCGCGCAGACGCGCATAGATGTTCCGGTCGAGAATCGCGAGTTCGTCGTCGCGGTCGCGCGCCAGACGTTCGACTTCTTCGCGCTCGATCTGGAGGGCACGTTCGTCCTTTTCCACACCGTGACGGTTGAAGACCCGCACCTCGACAACTGTACCGAAATCACCGGGCTTTACGCGCAGCGACGTATCGCGCACGTCCGATGCCTTCTCGCCAAAGATGGCGCGGAGCAGTTTTTCTTCCGGCGTCATCGGGCTTTCGCCCTTTGGTGTGATCTTGCCAACCAGAATATCGCCCGGCTCAACGTCCGCACCGATGTAAACAATGCCCGCCTCGTCGAGGTTGCGCAGCGCTTCTTCACCAACGTTCGGAATATCACGGGTGATTTCCTCTGGCCCCAGCTTCGTGTCACGCGCAGCGACTTCGAATTCCTCGATGTGGATCGAGGTAAACACGTCATCGCGCGAAACCCGCTCGGAGATCAGAATGGAGTCTTCGTAGTTGTAGCCCATCCAAGGCATAAAGGCGACGACGACGTTCTTGCCAAGCGCCAGTTCCCCCATGTCGGTGGACGGACCATCCGCAATCACCTGACCTTTGGTCACCACTTCGCCGACCCTCACCAGCGGACGCTGGTTGATGCAGGTGTTCTGGTTGGACCGCTGGAATTTGCGCATGCGGTAGATGTCCACACCCGCATCGCCCAGCTCAAGATCTTCGGTGGCGCGGATCACGATCCGTGTCGCATCGACCTGGTCAATCACGCCGGTACGTTTGGCCATATATGCCGCCCCGGAATCACGCGCCACAACTTCTTCAATACCGGTGCCGACCAGCGGCGCCTCGGCTTGCAGAAGCGGAACAGCCTGACGTTGCATGTTCGAACCCATCAAGGCCCTGTTCGCATCGTCATTCTCAAGGAACGGAATAAGCGAAGCCGCAACCGACACCAACTGCTTGGGCGAGACGTCAATCAGATCAACGTTTTCGTTGGGTGCGAGGGTGTAATCACCCGATTGGCGTGTAGACACCAGATCATTGACGAACCTCATGTTCTCATCAAGGTTCGCGTTCGCCTGCGCCACAGTGTGACGCATTTCTTCGGTCGCGGACATGTAATGGACTTCATCTGTAACAACAGAATCTTTCACGACACGATAAGGCGTTTCGATGAAACCGTATTTGTTCACTCGTGCGAATGTCGCCAGCGAGTTGATCAGACCGATGTTCGGACCTTCCGGCGTTTCAATCGGACACATCCGGCCATAGTGGGTCGGGTGAACGTCGCGCACTTCAAAGCCCGCACGCTCACGCGTCAGACCGCCTGGCCCAAGCGCGGAGAGGCGGCGCTTGTGCGTCACTTCGGACAGCGGGTTGGTTTGGTCCATGAACTGCGACAGCTGCGAAGAGCCGAAGAATTCACGCACCGCAGCCGCAGCCGGTTTGGCGTTGATCAGGTCTTGCGGCATGACGGTGTCGATCTCGACGGAAGACATCCGCTCTTTGATCGCGCGCTCCATGCGCAGCAGGCCAACGCGGTACTGGTTTTCCATCAATTCGCCAACGGAACGCACACGGCGGTTGCCAAGGTGGTCGATGTCGTCGATGTCGCCACGCCCGTCGCGCAGATCAACCAGCGCCTTGATGCAGGCCACAATATCGTCACGGTCCAGCGTACGCTGCGTATCTTCTTTTTCCAGCGCGAGACGCATGTTCATCTTTACGCGGCCAACAGCGGAAAGATCATAGCGTTCGCTGTCAAAGAACAAAGTGTCGAACAGGTTGCTCGCCGCTTCGACGGTGGGCGGCTCGCCCGGACGCATCACACGGTAAATATCCATGAGCGCGGTATCGCGGTTCATGTTCTTGTCTGCCGCCATCGTGTTGCGCATGTACGGACCGACATTGATGTTGTCGATGTCCAGCAGCGGGATGTCTGTGATCCCTGCGTCTACCAGCTCTTTCGCGGTACCGCCGATCAATTCGCCGCCTTTGTCATACTCCAGCGTCATCTCGTCACCGGCTTCGACGTAGATCGCACCGGTTTCTTCGTTGATGATGTCCTTGGCTGCAAATTTGCCCTGAATATGCTCGAACGGCAGCAGAAGTTCCTTCACCTCGTCTTCGTCGATCAGCTTTTTGACCGCCCGCGGCGTTACTTTCTTGCCAGCTTCGAACAGCACCTCGCCAGAGGCGGCGTCGACGATGTCATATGTCGGACGGGTGCCGCGCACACGCTCGGGGAAGAAAGGCGCAACCCAGCCTTTGCCCTGCTCAAGCTTGTAGGTCACCGTGTTATAATAGGCGTCCATGATCGCTTCTTGATCGAGGCCCAGCGAATACAGCAAGGTTGTCACAGGCAGCTTGCGACGACGGTCGATGCGGCAGAACACAATGTCTTTTGCGTCGAATTCAAAGTCCAGCCAGGAACCGCGATAGGGGATAATACGGCAGGCGAACAACAGCTTGCCGGACGAATGCGTCTTACCCTTGTCGTGATCAAAGAACACGCCGGGAGAGCGGTGCATCTGGGAGACGATCACACGCTCGGTGCCGTTTACGACAAATGTGCCGTTGGGCGTCATCAAAGGCATGTCGCCCATGAATACGTCCTGTTCCTTGATGTCCTTGACCGATTTCGCACCGGTATCATCGTCGATATCAAACACAATCAGGCGCAGCGTCACTTTGAGCGGCGCAGCATATGTCATGTCGCGCTGCTGGCATTCCTCAACGTCGTACTTGGGCTTTTCAAGCTCGTACTTGACGTATTCCAGAACGGAGGTCTCGTTGAAGTCCTTGATCGGGAATACCGACTGGAACACACCCTGAATACCATCACCATCGGTGGGGGTTTCGGCATCGCCGGAGTTCAGGAACAAGTCGTATGAGGATTTCTGGACCTCAATGAGGTTCGGCATTTCCAGAACTTCACGGATTTTGCCGTAGTATTTACGCAGACGCTTCTGGCCAAGGAAGGATTGTGCCATGTGTCGTGTCACCTTTCGTGTCTCTTGCCGGATGCGCCATCGCCGGGGCCGCGATGCACACCCATAAGAGGGGATATGTCCGATCTATGCTGGTATGCGTCCCACCGCACCCCTTCCGACCTTTGGACCTCTCCAGAAAGACACTCAACCACGGAGTGCCTTTCAAGACAGGTGCGGCTGGACGGAGCAGAAGCCCCATCCAGCCAGTGATTTGTTCGGGAGATCGGAATTTTTGAAATTCCGCTCCGGCTTTCGTGAAACCGGCTCCCGTTTCGAACGGCTTAGGCCAGCTCGACTTCCGCGCCAGCTGCTTCCAGCTTCGCTTTGACGTCTTCGGCTTCGGCTTTGTCGACGCCTTCCTTGATCTTGCCGCCAGCTTCGACCAGATCCTTGGCTTCTTTCAGGCCCAGACCGGTGATGCTGCGAACTTCTTTGATCACGTTGATTTTGGATGCGCCGGCGTTCTTCAGAACGACGTCGAATTCCGTCTTTTCCTCTTCTGCGGCACCGCCGTCAGCAGGACCAGCCATCATCACTGCGCCGCCAGCTGCGGGCTCGATGCCATACTCGTCTTTGAGGATTGTCTTCAGTTCTTGTGCTTCAAGCAGTGTCAGACCAACGATGTCTTCTGCCAGTTTTTTCAGATCAGCCATGTTTTAGCTCTTTCCGTTAACGATATGTGTGTTCCAACGTGCTGTTTCAACCAACACGCCGACTTGACGATATTGTCGCTTACGCAGCCTTGTCTTCGATCGTAGACAAGATGGATGCGATGTTGCTTGCAGGTGCGCCAATGGCGCCAGCGATGTTGGAAGCAGGTGCGCCCAGCATGCCCGCGATCGTGGAGATAAGCTCCTCGCGCGAAGGCATCTTGGACACGGCTTCAACACCGGCGGCATCCAACTCGTTCTCACCCATTGCACCACCGAGGATAACCAGCTTGGGGTTCTCCTTGGCGAATTCCTGAGCAACCCTGGCCGCAGCCACAGGATCCTCAGAATAGGTCAGAACAGTCATACCCGTCAGAAGGTCAGCAATGCTTTCGCATGGCTTGCCCTCAAGGGCGATCTTGGCGAGCCTGTTTTTGGCAACACGCACGGCCCCGCCCGCAGCGCGAGCGCGCGCACGAAGGTCCTGCATTTCGACAACTGTCAAACCGACGTAGTGGGCTACCACAACGACGCCAGAGCTTTCAAAGATCTGGCCGAGCTCGTCGACCAGCTGTTCTTTTTGTGCTCTATCCACAGTTTCACTCCAAAGTTATCGGAGGTGTGACCCTCCGGGCTCGTTTTGCCGGACAAGATGTCCGACGTCGGGTCCATACGGGTCCTTCCCAAGACCATCCGAGAGCGTAGCTCTGAAAAGTCACAGTCATTCCCCGTCTCAGGCAGGAATTATGGCCCGGTTTCCCGCGCCACCCGCCATCTCGGACGAAGCGCAAAAAGCGCACGACGAATCGTGCGCTTGGATGCAAAGCATGAATTAGTAGGATTATCGCGGAAAGCCAACAGCAAATCGGCGTTTATTTTCAGACGCCCTCCGTAGGACAGATTTTAAACATGCCTCGCGCAATCTCCAAACACTTTTTTCCAAACATAATGGTAGGAAAGCCGCGCACAAAAAAGGGCGCCCCTAAAAGGGACGCCCAAATCTTGATTGTTGGGATATCTTATTCGGCGTTGGCGTTGTCGACAGAGACAGTCACACCCGGCCCCATTGTAGAGCTCAGCGCGATCTTGCGCATGTACGACCCTTTGGCCCCTGCCGGCTTGGCCTTTGCAACCGCGCCGATGAATGCGCGGACGTTCTCGACAAGCTTGGCTTCGTCAAAAGACGCTTTGCCGACACCTGCGTGCACAACGCCGCCTTTTTCCGCCTTGAACTGGACTTCGCCGCCTTTGGCCGCTTTCACAGCCGCTTCGACGTCCATTGTCACGGTGCCGACCTTCGGGTTCGGCATCAGGTTGCGAGGGCCAAGAACCTTACCCAGACGACCGACAACCGGCATCATGTCAGGAGTCGCAATACAGCGATCAAAGTCGATCTTGCCGGACTGAACGATCTCCATCAGATCCTCGGCGCCGACGATGTCTGCACCGGCGGCGGTCGCCTCATCAGCCTTCGCACCACGCGCGAACACAGCAACGCGAACGTCTTTGCCAGTGCCGTTGGGCAGCCCGACAACACCGCGTACCATCTGGTCCGCGTGACGCGGATCAATGCCGAGGCTCATGGCGATTTCGACAGTTTCGTCAAACTTGGCGTTTGCGTTTGTCTTGATCAGGGTCACCGCTTCTTCAACAGTGAGGTTCTCTTTGCCGGCGAATGCTTCACGCGCGGCGCGGGTGCGTTTTCCGTATTGTGCCATCTTACTTAACCTCGATGCCCATGGACTTCGCAGAGCCCAGAATGATCTTCATCGCCGCTTCCACGTCGTTCGCGCTCAGATCGGCGGCTTTCGCCTCCGCAATCTCGCGAAGCTGCTTTGCGGTGATCGTGCCAACGGTTTCCTTGTTCGGCGTTTTAGAGCCCGAGTTAACCTTGGCCGCTTTTTTCAGGAAGTAAGCCGCCGGAGGCGTCTTGATGTCCATCGTGAAGGACTTGTCCTGATAATAGCTGATCACGGTTGGGCATGGCGCGCCTGGCTCCAGATCCGCTGTTTTGGCGTTGAATGCCTTACAGAATTCCATGATGTTGATGCCGCGCTGACCCAGCGCAGGGCCCACAGGCGGGGACGGGTTCGCTTGACCCGCTTTGACTTGCAACTTCATCGTACCGACGAGTTTCTTGGCCATTGGCCTTCTCCTTTTGATGTCGACAGGTTTGCACCCGTCCTACAAGACCACAACGCGTCGCGGCCTGCTCTGCTAGCGTGGTCCGGACAGGTCTGCGCGCAGCCCTCCCCTCCCACAAACGAACGGACCTTTCAGCCCGCAGGGTGGGTCAAACCCACCTTCCGCTCAAATCTGCTTGTTGACCTGAGTGAAATCCAGTTCGACCGGTGTTTCGCGGCCAAAGATAGACACCATAACTTTCAGCTTCTGGGTGTCTTCGTCGACCTCTTCGACCATACCGTCGAAATCTTCGAACGGGCCATCAGCTACCTTGACGCGCTCACCAATCTCAAAATGGATAAGCGTGCGCGGCGCATCTTCGCCTTCTTGAACGCGACCAAGGATCGCCTGCACTTCGGCATCGCGCATTGGCATCGGACGCCCCTGCGGACCCAAAAATCCGGTGACGCGATTGATCGAGTTGATCAGGTGATAGCCATGATCGGACATTTCCATATGCACCAGAACATAACCGGGCATAAAGCGCCGCTCCGTCGTAATCTTCTTGCCGCGACGCACCTCGATCACCTCTTCGGTCGGCACCAGCACTTCGTCGATCTGGTCTTCCAACCCGTTCTCCGTAACGGAAGTGCGAATCTGCTCGGCGATCTTTTTCTCGAAGTTCGACAGGACACTGACCGAATACCACCGTTTTGCCATCTGATCTTACCGTCCTTGTCTTGCGCACGCGGTTCTGCGTGCAGAATTCTTAAATCATCACGGCCCAAAAAGGCCCGCGGCCCTCAACAAAAATCGGCGCGCAACTCGAATCGCAGCACGCCCTGTTGCAGGTCAGGCCTGCGGACTAGCCCACACGCCGAAAGGATTCAAGTGTCAGAAAGAGAATTAGCGCAGCAAGACTACGTTAGCCGAACATGTTCAATACATATTGCAGACCGCCGCGGATAACGATGTCCACCAGCGCGAAGAACACCGCCGTCAGTGCAGCAAGGATGAATACCATCACAGTGGTAAGCAATACCTCACGCCGGGTGGGCCACACGACCTTTGCCACTTCGGCGCGGACCTGCTGGATGAACTGAAGCGGATTGGTGGTGGCCATGGATCATATCCCGTTAGTGTCGTGTCAGATGCATCTAACGGCTGCGGCGCGGTGTTTCAAGGCTGCAAATACCCCCCCCGCAACCTGCATCTCACGCTTCTTTCTGGCGCAGCGCGGCCAGGCGCCGTTCCATCGCCTCGTCGTGGCGCGCGTCTGCGGTGGCAAGCCCCCCAAAATCCGGCAGATAAAGGCCATCCACAGTGCCTTCGGGAAAACGGTCTAACACGGCATCCCAGCGCATCGCAAAAGCATCGAGCCGGTGGTGAATAGCGCTTGCGCGGCCCGGATTACGGCGCGCGTACCAGCGCGAAATTTTCATCACACCATGCCAGAAACCGTCGTAACCCGTAATGAGAAACACACCCGACATGATCACGAGCGAAACAAACACCAAGCCAAGCATCAACCACGGACGAAATACAACAAAAAGCAGCAAGGCCGCCAGCGTAACATGTGCTGGCTTGGGTCTGTACCCGCCAAGACGCGCGCGCACGACGGCCAAAGCACCACCCGCAGCACCCCCGCGCGAGGATCGCCTGCGAGCAGCCGCTTTGCCTGGCGCGCGCCCGTCTTCTGCCTGTGGCTCGGCCAAAGGCGGTAAACTGTTCGCTTTGCGCTGTCGCTGCTGTGGGGCATCGGACGTGACTGTACCGCGCAAAGGTTCCTCGCGCTGCATCGGATCGGTCGCAGGCTGCCCGGCAACGAGCGACCGGATTGCCAGCAAGGACACATCATCAAGACCCGCATCGTCTGTCGGAGTGTTTCGGGAATCTAAAGTCATTTACCCATACCGTTGCATCTGATTTGAATGAGATATGAGTAACTTTGGAATATGGTCGTTGCGCGACAAAACAATGGCGTGATCATGTCATGCAAAGATCTCGGACGATCAGTTCCAAAAATCTATCTTTGATACTCTCTGGGCGTCTGCGACCTGTTGCAAGGTGGCGACAAGCCCAAGGCGAACAGCGAATGAAGCACACGAATGCAGTCCCGGGCGCGCTCTATTTGCAACGCAAAGCCCGACCCTAGGTTAAATAACGCCTCTTTCTCGAAGGCCTGATCAGGTTACACAAAGTGGGCAAGCTGCGCTTCTTTGGCAATCTGGCAAAGTTCACCGATCCGGGAGCCTTCGAGGCACATCTCGCGCAGTTGCGCAAAGCCAATTGGGTTGTTTATGCCAAACCGCTCTTCGGTGGTCCGCAAGGCGGCCGTATGAAACACCGATCAGACCCGGCATCGTATAAAACGACCCCCGGACCAATCATTGCTGCCAGTCTATTGCGGCCAGTCTCAGGACACAAAAACAGGCCAATGTATGCACGAAAACAAGAGGTTCGGCCAAGATGGCCAATGAAAACCGCACAACCTGTGCTCATCAAAGCCTTGAGGGCGATCCTTCCGGCCAAGTACGACTGTAGCCGCAGCGCACAATCTCCATAACATCGAAGCCCTCCCGCTCGGTGATATGCGATGGATGTCCGCATTTCTCGTCATAAAACCTCATTCTGTTTGACGATACTCCTAAAAGCAATTAGCCCTTTGCCTACCAGGGGCGCTGAAAAGCTGAGACGTACCCTTTGAACCTGAACCAGATAATGCTGGCGGAGGGAGGTCGTATGTTTCCTTGCGTGACATCCACACACCTCTTTTTCGTTGGCAAAAAGAGGAACGATCATGCCCCCACACGATCTGATGACAGCCCTACGCGATCAAAAACCTTTGGTGCATTGCATCACGAATTACGTGGCGATGAATATCGCTGCAAACGTGATATTGGCAGCCGGTGCGTCACCAGCAATGGTGCATGCACCTGAGGAAATAGAGGAATTCACACCCATCTGCGGTGCGCTGGCAATCAACATCGGGACCTTGTCGGCACCATGGTTGGCCAACATGACGACGGCGGCTTCGGTGGCGGCCACCCATAATATCCCTTGGGTTCTCGATCCTGTTGCGCATTTCATAACGAAGTCCCGCAAACGTGCGGCTCAAGGTTTGCTGGCGCAACGCCCGGCAATTGTACGGGGTAACGCATCAGAAATACTGGCCTTGGCAGGTGAGGCGGGTGCGGGAAAAGGTACCGATAGTGGTGATAGTGTCGAGGCCGCTCAGGGTGCCGCAAAGGCTTTGGCAGTTCAGTTTGGCACGGTCGTGGCCGTTACCGGTCCGGTTGATTATCTGACCGACGGTGATCAAGAGGCGTATGTCTCGGGCGGTTCTTCGTTAATGCCACAAGTCACAGCGTTGGGATGTTCCCAGACCGCATTGATGGGTGCATATGCAGCGACAGGCCCCGCATTTGACGCAGCCCTCGCGGCGCTTGCCCATTTCAAAGTTGCAGGTACCGCGGCCGCAAAACTGGCACAGGGACCGGGCAGTTTTCAGGTGTATTTCCTCGATGCGCTTGCTGCGGCCCAGCCTGCCGATCTGGCACAGGTCATCGGATGATGGCAGAGTTGAGAAACCAATTGCGGTTGTATCTGGTGACCGACCCGAAGCTTTGCGCGCAAACCGGCGTTGTTGAAACCGTGCGCCGCGCGGTGGCTGGCGGCGTAACGATGGTGCAGTTGCGCGATAAACACGCGACGACTGCGCAGCGCATTGAACGCGCCATTGCTGTAAAAGAAGTGTTGCAGGGTACAGGTGTCCCTTTGATCATCAATGATGATGTCACCGCCGCCGTGGCAGCAGGCGCGGACGGCGCGCATATCGGCCAAGGCGATATCTCACCTGTCCAAGCGCGCGCGATGCTTGGCGCAGGTAAAATCCTCGGGCTGTCCTGCCAGACGGTACAAACTGTGCGTAATGCGGATCCCGCGCTGGTTGATTACCTTGGACTGGGACCGGTTTTTGGCACCTCCACGAAAGACGATCACGCGCAGCCCGTAGGCTTTGACGGGTTGGCGGAATTAGTCGCCCTGTCGTCTTTGCCGAGCGTGGCGATTGGTGGCCTGAAAGCCGACCATATCAAGGGTGTGCTTGGCAGCGGGGCGGATGGCATGGCTGTCGTGTCGGCGATCTGTGGGCAGGCTGATCCGCAGGCCGCAGCGGGCGCCTTTGATGCCTTTGACCCGGAGCATTCATAATGATCCCTAACGTTCTGAGCATCGCAGGGTCTGACCCGTCTGGCGGAGCAGGCATTCAGGCCGACATCAAAACGATTTCGGCAAATGGTGCGTTTGCCATGGCCGCGATCACGGCATTGACCGCACAAAACACCCAAGGTGTGACCGGCATTCATCTGATCCCACCTGCATTCGTGCGAAATCAGATCGAAACCGTGTTTGCTGATATCCGCGTTGATGCAATCAAAATCGGGATGATAGCCAATGCAGATGTAGCAACTGCCGTGGCGCAGGCGTTGAAGGGGCATACCGACATTCCCATCGTGCTTGATCCGGTCATGATTGCCAAAGGCGGGGCTGCGCTGCTGGAACCTGATGCGGTGAACACCTTGCGCGACGCATTGCTGCCCATTGCGGCATTACTGACCCCCAACCTGCCCGAAGCGGCGCATCTGCTGGGTTGTGACATCGCCAACACACGTGATGAAATGGTGGTTCAAGGCACGGCACTGTGCGCGTTGGGGGCCAAAGCGGTTCTCATGAAAGGGGGACATCTTGATGGGCCGGACAGCCCCGATTGCCTTGTCACCCCGAACACAGTGACTTGGTTCGAGGCTGTACGCACCCCGACCAGAAATACCCATGGCACCGGCTGTACGCTGTCGTCAGCATTGGCGGCGCAGCTGGCCAAAGGGCAAACACCTGTGGCGGCCACGGCCGCTGCCAAATCCTATATCGCTCAGGCCATTTTGCATGCTGGCGATCTGTCGGTGGGCACTGGGCATGGGCCGACCCACCATTTTGCCGCGCTTTACTCCAAATGAAAGTGATAACAATGAAATCTATCTTCTTTGCAACTGCGCTCTCGCTGTATGCCGTGCCACTCTGGGCGCAGGATCAAGTCACCTTGTTGCTCGACTGGTTCGTTAATCCAGATCACGGGCCTGTCATTATTGCACAGGAGAAAGGGTACTTTGCCGACCAAAACCTCGCGGTAGAGGTCATCGCCCCCGCAGATCCGTCCGCACCTCCGAAAATGGTTGCGGCAGGTCAGGCCGACCTTGCGATTTCGTACCAGCCCCAATTGCACCTCCAAATCCATGAGGGGCTTCCCTTGCAACGTGTCGGTACATTGGTCGCCACACCGCTGAACTGCCTGCTGGTCCTGACGGGCGGCCCCATCAAAACCCCTGCCGACCTGAAAGGACGTAAAGTCGGCTTTTCAGTCGGCGGCGTTGAAGAAGCGGTTCTGGGGCATGTCTTGAAAACCCATGGACTGACGCTCGACGATATTGAGTTGATCAACGTGAACTGGTCGATGTCTCCCTCGCTTATGTCTGGTCAGGTTGATGCCGTCATCGGGGCGTTCCGCAATTTTGAATTGAACCAGATGGATATCGAAGGCGTGCCGGGCCACTGTTTTTATGTCGAAGAGGAAGGCCTGCCGCCCTATGACGAGCTCATCTATGTGGCCAACAAAGATACGATGGACATCGACATGATCCTGCGCTTTCTTGCCGCTACAGAAAAAGCGACCCAATACATCATCAACCACCCTGTCGAGAGTTGGGAGATTTTTGCAGGCACCGCACCCGAGCTGAACGACGAGTTGAACAAACGCGCTTGGTTCGACACTTTGCCGCGCTTTGCATTGCGCCCTACTGCAATGGATGTGGGCCGCTATGCCACGTTTGAAGCCTTCTTGCATGACGCAGGCCTGATCCCGTCGATCAATCCCGTCAGCGACATCGCCATTGATGTGACTGCACAATGACCGGTCCTGTTTATGGTAAGACCTTTGCGCTTTGGCGTGCGGGCTGCGGTGATCCATGGCGCGAATATACCCATCATGCCTTTGTCGAAGGGCTGCGAGATGGCTCTCTGCCGCGCGCGTCATTCCTACAATATCTTGCGCAAGATTATGTGTTCCTTGTGCATTTTGCGCGGGCATGGTCGCTGGGCGTGGTCAAATCCGAAACGCTGGATGAGATGAAGGTCTGTGCGGGCACCGTTGATGCTTTGGTCAATCACGAGATGACGCTGCACGTCCAGACCTGTGCGGCGGCGGGTATTGACGAGGCCACGCTTTTCGCCGCTTCTGAAGAGTTCGAAAACCTCGCATATACCCGCTATGTGATGGATGCAGGAGTGCAGGGAGATTTCCTCGATCTGATGGCAGCGCTCGCACCGTGCTGTTTTGGGTATGGCGAGATCGGGACGCGACTTGCCGCAACAGCGGCCCCTGATACGCCCTATCGCGACTGGATCAACACATATGCCGATGACGGGTATCAAGGGGCCATGGCTTCGGTTGGGCACATGATAGATGTTGCTGTGACGCGCCGTATGGGGCCTGATCCAACTGCCTCAGCACGTTGGCCGCATCTGCAAGCACGCTTTGACACGGCCACGCGATTAGAGGTCGCTTTTTGGGACATGGGATTGCGCGGCGCATGACGCAGTCTCCTGAAATCCATTTGCGCGGCACGCATTCCATTGAAGGTGTCCACTTGTTCGGTCCGGTTGATGTGAGGCTGCCCGCCGGACAATGGACCTGCATTCTGGGACGATCCGGCGTGGGTAAATCCACACTCCTGCGCTTGATCGCGGATCTGGCGCATGCAGGTGATTTTGAAGGGAAGATAACAACGTCTGACGGGGCCGCACTAGCGGAGCGCGTCAGTTTCATGGCGCAATCCGATCTTTTGCTGCCATGGCTTAGCGTTCTGGAAAACACCGTTCTGGGCGCGCGGTTGCGCGGTCAAAAGCCCGACATGGAAAGGGCGGAACGCCTGCTCGACCGTGTCGGCCTGTCACATCAAGCGCATAAAAAACCAAACGCACTGTCGGGTGGCATGCGGCAACGCACCGCGCTGGCGCGCACCTTGATGGAGGATCGTTGCATCGCTTTGCTGGATGAGCCTTTTTCCGCGCTCGATGCCAGTACACGGGCAGACATGCAAGAACTTGCAGCCGAGGTTCTGGCGGGTAAAACTGTCCTGCTGGTCACTCACGATCCGGCAGAGGCGGTGCGCCTTGGCCACCAGATCATCGTCCTGACGCCAGAGGCCGCGCGGCCCTGGCCACCCCCGCAAGACGCGCCCGTTCGCGATCAATACGCCCCTGCAACCATCGCTTGTCAGGCTGCTCTTCTCGCGCATCTGAGACAAGCTCCATGATGCGGATGAGGCATACTCTGGGGGCCGCTGCTTTTGCACTATTGTTGTGGCACGGGATTGTCTGGATCACGGATGTTCCGTCATTCATTCTGCCGTCACCGATGCGGGTCGCACGGGCCGCAATTGAAAACTGGGCTTTGATTGCAGATAACGCGCTTGTGACGGCAACTGAAGTCATCCTGGGACTGATAATCGGCACATTCTTGGGCGCAATGACTGCGATCCAGCTGGCAAATTATGCACGTTTGCACCGTTTGGTCATGCCGCTGCTCATTTTCACCCAAGCGGTGCCTGTCTTTGCGCTTGCTCCGATCCTGACGCTCTGGTTCGGGTATGGCATCGCATCCAAAGTCGCGATGGCCATTTTGATCATCTACTTTCCGGTGACGTCGGCCACTTATGACGGGCTGACGCGCGTTCCTACCGATATTTTGGACATGGCAAAGACGATGGGTGGCACCAAACGTCAGATCATGCGCCGGATCAAACTCCCGCATGCCTTGCCGTTTTTGGGGACCGGTCTGAAACTGGCCGCAGTCTACGCGCCTATCGGTGCTGTAATCGGGGAATGGGTCGGGGCGTCAAAGGGGTTGGGTTACCTGATGTTGCTTGCAAACGGGCGAGCCAAGACCGATTTGATGTTCGCCAGCCTGTTCACGCTTGCGATTATGACATTGCTTTTGCATCGGGGCGTTACGAAAGCGTCAGACCACCTGATCGCAATGGCTTGCGATGACGGGATGCCCCGGCTGCATATGGTTCGCCAAGACCCTGCACAACCGGTGGAACGATAAAGGTGTGTTCGCCTGAATGCTGCTGGAACTGTCCAGTCAGGGACGCGAAACCGGCACGCTGGTGATCGACGCGACCCACCTCAAGGCGGACCGCCTGGGGCTGAAGAAGGAGGGCGCGGGCGGCTAATCGGGCGCACGAAAGGAGACCTGAATTCGGAGTTGCATGTGGTGACGGGCGCTGTTGGTCGCCCGATCCGCATGTTCCTGAGCGCCGGCCAGACCAGCGATTACATCAGCGCGAGGGCGTTGGTCAGCAGCTTGCCGATAGTCCGGCACCTGCTAGCAGATCGAGGCTATGATGCGGATTGGTTCCTGAAAGCCCTTGTGGACATGGGGATTACCCGCGCGACGCGGTCGTAAGGTGGCGATCTTGCATGACGCGAAACTCTACCAACATCGCCACAAAATTGAGAGCAGCCTCCCCCGCCTCAAAGACTGGCGACGGGTCGCAACACGCTATGACCGATGCCCGAAGGTCTTCCTGTTCGCCTGCGCCCTCGCAGCCGTCGTTATGTTCTGGATATGAGGCCTGACCCTAGTTAAGCAGCCATACCGGCCCAAAACGTTCAAAAAATTCTGGGATTTACTAAACCATCAGAGCGGGTTGAAAGTCGAGAAACATCTTAATCCTTGGGAAGGGTGGCCGCAGCGTTTCCAAAGCCCAGTCCTCACAAGAAATGTCCGACGAGAGGGCCAAACGTTCCAAACAATGCAAAAATGAACATATTGACAGAGAAATGCATGAAGCTGGGTCAAAAGTGCATCTTTATGCCCTAGAGGCGGCAAAAATGTTTTTGAATATTGGCAGGGGCTAAGAGACTCGAACTCTTGACCCTCGGTTTTGGAGACCGATGCTCTACCAACTGAGCTAAACCCCTATGCCGATGATCTGCCTAGTCCTGTTTTCCAAAAGGATCAAGAGACTTTGCACGGGCTTTCGGGTTTTTAATGTGCCTGACGGATATATTTTTCCATAGATGTCCGTTGAAAACGTAACACAGCGACAGATCATGCCCGGAAAGGGAGGTTTGTGTCACTCAACAACCTCTGCGACCTAACGGGCGGCACCATCTCCATCGCGCCTTCGTCGCAGAACCGCGCACATCATGTCCCACGGGATCAAGGGGCAATCGTGGTCAGTGCCGCAACATCACCCGCACAGATCAGCGCTTCATGCTGTAGAATCACCTCGCTGGGCCAATCCTACCACGCAATACTTTCGAGGATCGCACAGTCGCTCTCGGGAAAGCACCTGTAACCTAAAGCCATGTTACAAGGAGCACAGCCCTTTATAAGGAAATAGCCCGATTGCATTGATGTCCAGACCACGCCCGCCTTGGGGTTGCTCGATCACAGACGCAGTCAGGGTCCGCACTCCCTGACCTAAAGCCCCCGCTCACCCCAACGATTGTGCAACCGCTGGCGCAGCCGCGTTTCTCTGAGAGTCTGATTCGAAACTAACCGCACTTTTTCAGAGTCTTGCGAGATGGCGGGTGACGCGTCGAATGTGTGCAATTA
>CANMZB010000032.1 GCA_947502265.1 uncultured Sulfitobacter sp. | reverse complement strand
CAAACTGACGACGAAGAATATGAAATCCAAACCCGCAGACTCTCGTTATGAATGAGGGAGCCTCGGGGGGCAGGTCACCATGCAGAACAGCCAAGCTGCATAACCGCGGCCCCAATGGAGCGGTTACGAACGGTCTTGATCCGCAGGCCTATCTTGCCGACGTCCTCGACCGCATCCACGATCACAAGATCAACCGGTTGGACGAATTGCTGCCCTGGAACTGGGCACCAGCCGATGCCGAGAACAGTCAAGCTGCATAAGCTGCGGTATCAATGGTGCGGTTACGGAAAACTACTTCCTGCCGGGTGATCTCGAAGCCCGGATCGAAGCCTTTGTCGATCACTACAACTACCAGCGCCACCACGAGAGCTTGAACAACGTCACACCGGCCGACGTCTACTTCAAACGCGACAAAGCCCTTCGACAGCAACGAGAAAGGATCAAACGAAAGACGCTTGAAGCGCGACGCTTGCATCACAGACAACGCGTCGCATGATCCAACCAACCAGATGAGCCGAACTCTCTCCTAGTTTAAGCTGCCATTGGCGCCAAAAACCCTGACGACGTACACAGCACAACACGCGCGCTGCATAATGAAACCAACGAGATGAGCCAGACGCTTTACCATTCTATACCGCTCTTAGTTCTAAAAAACCGGCCGACCGAAACTGTTTGGGTCGGCCATCGGAACGGTAAACCAAAATACAGTCTTGGTGTCTTTTTCGCTGGTAAATCCGATCTCACCACCCATCTGCTCCACAATTTGTTTGGTGATGCTGAGGCCAAGGCCCGTTCCGCCTCTTTTTCTTGTGGATGCCAGTTGAGCCTGAGCGAATGGTTTGAAGATGCGATCACGAAACTCGTCCGATATACCTTCGCCAATGTTACTTACGGACACCTTTATAGACTTTTCTTGCTTTTCGATCGCTACATCAACGGTACTGCCCTCATTGGCGAATTTGGCCGCGTTAGAGAGAAGATTGGCCATTATTTGTTTGAAACGTTCTGGATCAAAAAAACCGGTCAAGCCCCTGTCTAAACACGATTCTTTGAAGCGCACTCCAAACTTGTCTGCCAACGCAAGGTTGGCTAGTAATGACTCTTCGACGAGGCCAATAATACGTTGCGCCGATGGTACGAGTTGCATCTCGTGAGCTGAGAACTTCTCAAAGTCCAGAATGTCGTTGACCAAGGTGTGGAGCCGGTCAGCGTTTGTTTTTCCTATGAAAAGCAACCGTCTCGCTTCGTCTGTGAAAGGTTCGTCGTCCATTAGTGACAAGAGCGTAAATGACCCTAGCACGGACGTCAGCGGGGTCCGTAATTCGTGACTAATGGTGGCCACAAATTCACTTTTCATTTCGTGCAGGTTCCGCTGTTCCGTAATATCTAGTATCTGAGCTATAAAGTGCGCGGGATTGCCTTCAGCGTCAGTAACCATCCCTACACTGAGATGGCCCCAGATGATTGCTCCGTCAGCACGAATGTAACGTTTTTCACATTGATAAGATTTGATTTCACCTTGGACCAATCGATGAAGGGCCTCCACACTTCCGCCCAAATCTTCAGGATAGGTCAATGTCTGAAAGTCTTTTGTCAGCAGTTCCTTTTCCGAATATCCCAGAAGATCACAGAGCGCGGAGTTGACTTGCAGCCATGCCCCTTTGGTATCGACGATTGCCATACCAATCATCGCATTATCGAACGACGATCTGAACTGGTCAGCACTTACCCGAAGGGCGTTTTCAGTTGCTTTTTGATCTGAGATGTCTGTTAACGTACCAATGATACGGGTAGCTTTACCTTCCTCATTTTTCTGAGCGACCGATATATCAGACCGTATCCACTGCCAGTGCGATCCGTCTTTGCGCCGCAATCGATACTCATAACCGGCAGTATCACTTGAGCCCTCGAGACAAAGTTGAGTGGCCTTCTGTATCAGATCGAGATCGTGGGGGTGTATCCGAGCATGCCAATTCAGATCAACGTCAGTGGTTTCGGACACATTGATCTCCAGCAACTTTTTCCCAATATCGGAGATGATTAGGGTGTCTGTTAAGGCATTGTAGTCAAAAGTCCCGATATGTGCGCCCTCTATTGCATTGTTGGTCCGCTCGAGTTCCTGTCTTGTTAACCTTTCCACGTCTAGCTCATCGGTAATGTCACGTAGGACCAACGCATGCTGTTGACCTCGTTCGGCATCTGTCCAAGCCGTGATGTACGCGCCGAGTGCAATGGGATCGTCGCCTTTCTTTCGCCCAATCATTCCCTTGACAGTGACATCTATCGCGGGAGGCGTGATATAAGCGTTCAGTTCAGCCAACGACGTCACCGGGAGAATGTCAAAGACGGATCTTCCCAGCAGGTGGCCCGGCGTGAAGCCGAACAGATGGTCTGTAGCGGAATTGCACCGCGAAATTTTTCCGTCCGGTCCTACGATCATCAGCGGAATCTGCAATTTTTCAAATGCGCTTACAATAATTGTATCGTCCATTTTTCCCTTACCTTCACAGTGCATTCTGGTTGGCGCGTTGCCGGATTGAAATCTTTTGTTAACTTGAATGGCCTACGTGATAGGTATCAACTGCATAGCAAAAGTCACACTCGGGGCAAGCTGTAGTTCTGTAGCATGCCGACACACGATTGGTTCCATTGTGAGCTGGTACATCTTGAATTCCTTATAGATGAGACCGCCAGATCTACGGCTCCAAAGGAAAATTTCGCATGGACGACCTCGGCACCTGCAATGAGGCATATGGACTCCTTAAATTCCTGCTCTATGGTGTATTTATAGTTTAAGATCAACCTGAGGGTGTAAATGATAGTTGTAAACATTGGTATTGGTATGTTCGCCGGCCTTGTGACCTTTCTCTCAGCGTTGATACTTGGCGTATCATTCTGGCCTGCATTGCTTCTCTACAGTCTGGCGGGAACTCTAGGTTTGGTCATCGTGCCGTTGATGCGGCTTGCCATCGGTACGTTTGAGGGACGAGCCGATCTGACAAGTGACACTTCTTCATCTGCCATCCAGACAGATTATTCGTCAGGAGATCCTACCGCTGACCAGGAAGTTTTTCCCACTGATATTCAGCCGCAGCCAATGAGGATTCTTGCCGTTGACGATGATCCTTACATCCTCGAACTGATACCCATGATCTCCGCAAAAGCAGGATTTTCCGAAGTGACCTCCGCGTCTTCGGGGGAGCTTGCGCTTGACATATTGGCCAAGACCAACACCGCATTCGACTGCCTGCTGTTCGATATCAATATGCCAGAAATGGATGGTATCGAGCTTTGTGAACGTGTCCGAAGCCTGTCTGCCTACCGTCATACGCCGATCATTATGCTGACTGCGATGCGTGATATGAAAAATATGGATGGCGCCTTCCGAGCGGGAGCTACCGATTATACAACTAAACCATTTGACATCGGCGATCTGGGCGCACGCCTACAGTTCGCACAAGAGGCAATCATCGCCCGGCAAGAGGCGTCTACGACTGCCAAGACGGGCAGTGTGGCTTCTATGAGTTCTGCGCGGCGTCACGCGTTCGATTTGGACGATGAAGTTCCGATTGAAGGCGTGAAAAATCTTGTCACCAGCGCAGCGCTGGCAAACTACATCACGCAGGTCCCAGCTAAAGAGCTAACGGGGATTGACGTAGTTGGGGTTAAAATCGACCAGATAGACGAGGTTTACGCTAAGGCCACCTCGGGAGAGTTTATCGCTGGTCTGAAGGAAGTTGCCACTGCGGTGGGAAGTAGTTTTACTGCCAGTGGCGGGCTACTGGCATATACTGGAAATGGACTGTTTTTGGTCATTTCAGATATTGCCAGCCGGAGATCATCGAGCAGTATAGAGGCCGAGCTACAAGCTCTGCTAGCTGACAAATTTTTCGATGGTGAACACAACTCCCCTATGAAAATTTCGATCGGAGAACCGGTAGCTCCGAATGTTGCCAAGGCCCAGCGTGCCAGAATCACATTTGATCGCGCTGCTGTGCGTGCAGAAAATCGTGCCATTCAAAAGCAGTTCGGGACGTTACCCTCGATCGTTCATCGCCGCGGCGCATAGGGCGGTCGGCCGCAGCATCGTTGCAGGAAATGAAAGACTGCTCACGTGGCAGAATGTGCTTGGGCGCTGATATGTTACTATCGGCGTTGGTGTTTAGTGTTTCGGAAGACCTTGGATCAATGCCCCCGAAAGTGGTGGTGATCGCGAGCTAAAGTTGACCTTTTGGCCAAGTTTACGACAGGCTTGAAATCTATAGATGTGTCACATGAGCCGCAACCTAAGCGTGCTCGCCGCGCCCTCGCATCAGGTTTGGGTGGTATTGGACAGTGGCTATCTCGCGCTCCTCGGAGCCTGAGATGGTTTCGCGCATTGATAAGTGAAAGAATTACAATGAAGCATGCAGTAGACATCCATGTTGGAAAACGTATTCGCCATCGGCGTTGGATGAATGGCACCACACAGCAACAACTGGCGGACGAAGTGGGAATTAAATTTCAGCAAATCCAAAAATACGAAGCAGGTACAAACCGCGTCAGTGCTTCCCGTTTGTGGGATATCTCTAATGCATTGCAGGTGCCCGTGTCGTTCTTTTTTGAAGGGTTGGAACAAGACGTTCAACTTCAGAGTCACATGGATGATCTCCCTCTCGACATCTTCTCGAGCAAGGAGGCGCTTAACCTCCTGAGGTCGTATTATGCGATGCCTGAAAATCAGCGGCGGCGGTTGTTCGACTTGGCGGATGTGCTAAGCAAGGCAGCTTGACGTCTACGAGAAATCTTCAAAAGTTATTACAAGAATCGGTAATCTCTCCTCAGATCCCTTGCCGAGAAAATTCTATTTCTGAACACCACTAATTTTAGGGGGGGTACCCCCCCCCCGACGCGGCACCCAAATCATGTCGATGAGATCTTCAGACTTTTGTGCACAAGGCACTGAAGTATAATGGGTCGCCATATTCTTGCTTTAAAGGCGGCGTGCGCAGCCATGACCCATCTGGCTCAAAATGAGTCCATCAGGCCTGAAGAGCGCACGCTCTGGAAGATTCTGGGAACGAGCCCTTAAGCGATCAACGCAAAGTGTCATTCAGGGCACGAAGCTCAGCCAAATCCTTATCTGACAAAAGCTCGACATCTTGTGTAATGTCGTGGAGTTCTTCCAGGATAACCCGAGCCGTTTCGATTTCGTCGACTTTGATCTCTCGCGAAGAGTGTGTGAAAAAACCAAAAGTTCGGGACTGTTGGCCGATGGAAATAACTTTTCCATACTTCAAACCATACTCCGCAGCCTGACCAAGCACGTTGTTCGTGTCTTCGCCCGAGAAATCCGCCCAATCGCACACCCCGGTATTTTCGATGGCCCAGCGGACTGCGGGGTCAGTAAAAACAAGGCCATTCTCATTGTAATGATCAATCCAAGGTTGCGGATAGGTCTGATAGAGCAGAGTCGGGTTTGCAAACCGGATATGCAGCCCCAAGGCGAATTTCCAGTCAGCAACATTACGTAAAAGTTGCAAGTTTTCCCTTATTATGTCCACTTTGGTCATGTATGGTCCTTTGCAGTTATCACTCAACAATCAACAAGGATCATGTAGCGTTAGATGAGGCTAGTGCAAGGCCAATACCCACCATGCCAAAATGGAACTGCCGACTGTTATGAAACTCAAAAATTACCAAAGCCAACTAGCTGATCTCGCACCTGCAGGTTGCTATGTTGCGTTGCGAGTTGGCTTCTACGCACCAGAATCTGAACTAAACCTGTTCTCGAACGATTGGATTGACCACTACACTCTGTCCGGTCACGCTCTGTCCGATCCGCTGTTGCTTTGGTGTCAAAGGAATGAGGGTTTCACACGATGGAGTGACATCGACAATTTTGGCCCTGCTGACATCTTGCGGGACTATCGGTCCTTTGGCTACAGGTTTGGGAGCGTCGTATCTATCCCGGCGACCCCGTCGATGCGCAAGCGGAGCTTAGGCATATTTGCTCGAGCCGACCGGGAGCCATTTGAAATGGAAATGCACAAAATTAGGAAAATTTTGTATGAACTTCACTCCTATGAGCCCAAGCCAGTAACGAAAGCTCAACTGGATGCACTCCGGCTGTACTCTCAAGGATTTTTACAAAAGCAGATAGCTCACGAGTTGAAGATTTCCGTAAGTGCTGTCAAAGCCAGATTGCGGGGTGGGGCGGATCGACTGGAGGTCAAGACACCCAGAGAAGCTGCGCTATTAGCTGCAAGTCGGGGGCTGCTATGATTGTCACAAGTCAAATGCAGAACAGGTCAACACTTGCTGTCGGACAACAAATGACACAGACTTCAGCCCAGTATTTCACTGCTGGAAGCTGGGTCGCTCAAACGCGCCACAAGTGAATGGGATGACGTCATGAAAATCATTGATCTCTCCACGGTATCGTCGGGCACTGAAAACTACGAGCGCTTCATCGAGGAGATGTGTGACACACTGGATCTCGATTATGGCTCATACGCATCGATGAATCCCGTGACCGGAGCAGTGCATGGATATGCGAATTATCCGGACGCGTGGAAAGACCACTACATGACCCGGAACATGCATCTGATTGATCCGACGTTACATAAATCCGCTTTGAGTATCGCACCTGTTGATTGGCAGCGCTTTGATCGGGATGAGAAATTTAAGTCAGTATTTTCTAACGCCAAGGATTTTGGAGTCTCTTCTCAGGGCTTGACCGTTCCCATTAGAGGACCATTTGGTGATCGCGGGCTGCTTTCCGTGACCCGATCATGTTCCCCGGAAGAATGGGAAAAACTGAAGTCGCACATCATGGGAAACCTTCAAACCGCAGCCGTTCACCTGCACGATTCCATCATGCGCACAAACGGCTTGGTTAGCGCCTTGGGGTACTCGACACTCTCTTCGCGAGAAAAAGAGATCCTGCAGTGGGTCGCCGCTGGAAAGCTTCAACAAGAAATTGGCGACATTTTGTCTATTTCTCACCGCACTGTTGAGATCCACGTGCGATCAGCACGGGAAAAGCTCGGAGCGCTAACGACCGTGCAAGCAGTCGGTAGGGCCATCGGAATGGGTCTGATACTACCAAGCTGAGACCAGACTAAGGGATTCCCCGTATTTTCTTTGTCGGACGATTCACTGCAATATGACCTCAATATAGAAATTGGGGTAAGTATAATGATTACGATCGTCGACTCACTGAACGCACATAAATACTCGAACCTTCTCGATGAAATGTATCAGCTCCGCGCAAGAGTTTTTAACGGTAGATTGGGCTGGGACGTTGAAGTGATCGACGGGATGGAGCGCGATGCTTTCGATGATCTTGATCCAGCTTACGTCATCAGTGTCGATGACGAAAATCGCGTAGTTGGCTGCATGCGTCTTTTGCAAACCACTGGCCCACACATGCTTTCCGATGTCTTTAGCTGCCTGCTAGATGATGAACCGCCCATTCGGAGCGCTCGCGTTTGGGAGGCCACGCGGTTTTGTGTCGATATGAACCTGCCGGGCCGCGGCACTGCGCGGAACTCAATCTCTTACATTACGAGCGAAGTCATGATTGGCGCATTCGAGTATGGGATGGCGGCAGGAATTTCGGATGCGATTGCTGTCATTGACCCCGTAATGAATCGGGTCTTGAAGCGTTCCGGCAACGCCCCATACGACTACCTCGGGTCGCCCCATCCCATGGGGAAAGTCACAGCTCTAGCGGCTCTCATGGACTGTTCACAGGAGCGTGTTGAGCGTATCCGCGAGTTTTCAGGAATACGTCACGATGTGTTTAATGTTCCCGTTATGGCAGGAGTTAGGTGATGAAAATCTATACTGAATATTCGGATGACTGTGCACCGGCGGCAAGTGACGCTCCATCCAATCACGTGCAATCACACAAGTGGATTGTTCTCCTTCTTGCAGATATGGTCGATTACTCTGAAACGCATAATCTTCATGAAGTCTCAGCCTCACTTATTGCCGCTATCGAGAAGATTTCGCCAGAATTGGTTGGCGCAGGGATTGCGGGTGCACCGACATGTTCGGACGGCAAGGCCGAAAATAAACAGGATTTTGGGAACGTAATCAACTTTCGGAATTGAGGAGCTGTGAGACCCTTGAGATCGGCCGCGGTGATGGCTTACGTTGGTGAATGAGCCCCTGCATCGTTACTTCTGACGTCAGAGCTTGTGGGCCAAATAGGCTTTGCTGTAAGCGGTGTGCCGATCCCCTCTATCTGACATAGTTCATGGTCGCAGGTGGTTGATCTGGCTTTGTTTGTAGCCTTCGACGATGGCTGTGAGCGTGTCGGCCAGATAGGCATGTGGTTCGACACTGCTCAATTTGCACGTCTCGACTAAGGAGGTGATGACGCCCCAATTTGCGGCTCCGGCATCGTGGCCAGCGCCGAGCGCGTTCTTTCGGTCAGCTGTGTTGCTGTCTGACGGCGTGCGTGCCCTCTCACACATGCAAGCATGCTGTCAGGTATTAACACCTGGCGCTCCCGTGACGAACTTGTCCCATAATGTCTCCTTCCTTCTTGAGAGAGGATCGCATCATCAAACCGTGGGTTCAAACACCTAACAACCGGCACCAAACAGGTCAGTCTGACAAACTCGACTTGAATCTGAAGACTAAAAGTCCGCCAGATCATAGATTTTACCAACCCATCATGTAAACCAGACGCACCACCACTTGGCGGCGCGATCTGGTTCCCGGTATTGCGCCCTGCATCAAAGAGGCTTTTTGAGCCACCGGGAGATTACGCCGACGATCCCTTCGCGGAACATCAGGACGCCAAGGACGAAGATCACACCTTGGATAATGGTGACCCATGCGCCGAACGTCGCCAGATAGTTCTGCATTGTAACGATTATGCCTGCGCCGATCAGCGGGCCGAAAACTGTTCCCATGCCACCAAGCAGCGTCATCAGCACAACTTCACCCGACATCGACCAATGCACGTCAGTGAGAGATGCAAGTTGGAACACTTGGGATTTGGTGGCGCCAGCCAGACCGGCCATCGTCGCCGACAATGTAAATACGATCAGTTTATACCGGTTCACATCATAGCCAAGCGATATGGCACGCGGCTCGTTCTCCCGGATCGCTTTCAAAACCTCGCCAAAAGGCGAATGAACGATGCGGTAGAGAAACAGGATGCCGCCAAATGTTACCGCGAGCACGAAAAAATAGAGCGCCATATTGTCAGCCAGAGAGAACAGGCCGAACAGGTTCCCGCGCGGAACACCCTGAATGCCGTCTTCTCCGCCGGTAAATTCGGCCTGCAGCGCCACAAAATATACCATTTGCGCAAAGGCCAGCGTGACCATGGCAAAGTAGATCCCCTGTCTGCGGATCGCCAGAGATCCGATGGCAAAGCCCAAGACACCCGCCGCTGCGGTACCGCACAGAATCGATAATTCCGGCGTTAACCCCCAGACTTTTGCGGCATGTGCTGCAACATAGCTGGCACTACCGAAATAGGCCGCATGTCCAAAAGACAGCAATCCGCCAAAGCCAAGCAACAGGTTAAAGGCCGCTGCGAACAGAGCAAAGCACATGACCTTCATTGCGAATACCGGATAGGCGAAGAACGGCAATGCAATCAGGCCGATCAGTAACACTACAAAAATGGCCTTGTGCAGCGTTGGCATGCCAGCTGTCTGCTCGACGCGCTGTGTTGATGTCGTCTTGTCTGCCATAGCCATTATACGGGCCTCCCGAACAGTCCCTCAGGTTTTATCATCAGGACGATGGCCATGATGACGAAGATAACAACGGCCGAGCCTTCGGGATAGAATACCCTAGTCAGGCCTTCGATGATGCCAAGCATATAGCCGGTGACGATGGCACCCATAATCGAGCCCATCCCACCGATCACCACCACGGCGAAGACAACGATGATCAGTTGTTCACCCATCGTCGGGTTCACGGAATAGATCGGTGCGGCCAGCACACCGGCAAAGCCGGCAAGCGCCACGCCGAAGCCGTAAGTCAGCATGATCATCAGCGGTACGTTGATGCCGAATGCACCCACCAGCGTCGGGTTTTCGGTGGCGGCGCGCAGATAGGCGCCCAGTCGGGTTTTCTCGATCATGAACCATGTACTGAAGCACACCAAAACTGAGGCAATAACGACCCATGCGCGGTAGTTCGGCAGATACATGAAGCCGAGGTTCTGGCCGCCTGACAGAAGATCGGGGATCTGGTAGGCCAATCCGGAAATGCCGTAATAATTGCGGAACAGACCCTGAATGATCAATGCCAGTCCGAAAGTCAGCAAAAGACCATAGAGATGGTCAAGATGATACAGCCGCGACAGCATCGTGCGCTCCATCAGAATGCCGAAAGCGCCGACGATCAGCGGTGCCAGTATCAGCGCGGGCCAGTACCCAATTCCGAGATAATGCAGCAGCATCCACGCAACAAATGCACCCGCCATATACAGGGCACCGTGGGCAAAATTGATAATATTGAGCAGGCCGAAGATCACGGCCAGTCCCAAGGACAAAACCGCGTAAAATGACCCGTTAATCAAGCCCAGCAAGATTTGGCCCAGCAGAACCTGCGGCGGTATTCCTAAAAGTTCGAACATTTTGCAGTCCTGTTGGTCGGTTTGATCAAAGCATATCCGCCCCGCCGGAACAGCGGGGCGGACGGGTTATAAGAGCTTACTGCTTGCTGAAATCGCACTCGTCCAGCATCGGCAGAAACGCTTCTTCACCAGTGACGGATGAGATCTGGTTGTAGAGATCCCACTCACCTGTCGATTCTTCGGCTGTCTTGACCTCGAACAGATACATGTCGTGCAGCGCCCGACCATCGGCACGGATCGTCACCTTGCCGAACAGCGCGTCGTCGATGTCCATTGCTTTCATCTGGTCAACAACCGCTTTTCCGTCTTCGGCACTGCCGACTGTCTGCACTGCCTCTAGATAGGCGAGTGTCGCGGAATAGACGCCGGCCTGAACCATGCTTGGCATGGAGCCATGCGTATCCATGAAACGCTGCGAAAATTCACGCGTGCCGTCATTCTGATCCCAATAGAAGGCTTCGGTTAGGGACAGGCCCTGTGCCGTTTGCGGACCCAGCGCGTGGACGTCGTTGGCAAACATCAGCAGTGCGGCAAGTTTCTGACCCGCCTGTGTGATGCCAAACTCGGATGCCTGCTTGATCGCGTTGACGGTATCACCGCCGGCATTGGCCAGACCGATGACATCTGCACCGCTGCCTTGTGCCTGCAGCAGGAATGACGAGAAATCCTGCGCAGGGAAGGGCACGTTGACCTGGCCTACGACTTCGCCGCCATTGGCTTCGACGACCGCAGTGGTGTTTTCCTCAAGCGAGTGACCAAAGGCATAGTCGGCCGTCAGGAAGAACCACTTCTTGCCGCCGGCATTCGTCATCGCCGCACCGGTGCCATTGGCAAGTGCCGCAGTATCATAGGTCCAGTGGACCGTGGTGGGGCGACACTGCTCGCGCGTCAGCGACGTTGATCCCGCGCCGGAGTTCAGCATCACACCGTTGGCTTCATGCGTGATGTTGGCAACCGCCAGGGCCACCGACGATGTGGGAATGTCGAGGATCGCATTCACACCATCGACATCATACCATTGACGCGCGATGTTCGATCCGACGTCCGGCTTGTTCTGGTGATCGGCCGATACGATTTCGACGGTCATGCCTTTGTCGGCAGCCTTGAAATCTTCCACCGCCATCCGGGCGGCCACAACTGACCCTTCGCCGGACAGATCCGCATAAATGCCCGAACGGTCGTTCAGCACGCCGAGCTTCACCGAGATATCCTGAGCCATCGCCGGTGCGCCGGTCATCGCGGCAAGCGCCAGGGTGCTGATTGCAAATTTATTGATCATATCATTCCTCCTTGTTGTGGTGCATCTGCACCGATAGTTTTTTTCAGACACCCAGATAATCGTGAAGCTTCTGGCTGTTTTCCTCTAGCTGGTCGTTTGGTATCATATCCACGACCTTACCTTGATCAACGACGTAATGCCGGTCGGCCACCGACGCGGCAAAACGAAAATTCTGCTCTACGAGCACAATGGTAAAACCCTCATCCTTGAGCGCTGCGATGGTATGACCGATTTGTTGTACGATGACAGGCGCCAGCCCCTCGGTCGGTTCGTCCAGCAACAGGAATTTTGCACCTGTGCGCAGGATGCGGGCAATCGCGAGCATCTGCTGCTCGCCACCCGACAACTTGGTCCCCTGATTGCCGCTGCGGCGTTCGTAAAGGTTTGGGAACAGTTTATAAATCCGCTCAACGCTCAAACCGTCCTCCGCGATGCGCGGCGGCAGCATCAAGTTTTCCTCGACACTCAACGAGGAAAAGATACCGCGCTCTTCGGGGCACAGTGCAATCCCCTGCCGCGCGACGTGCCGCGGCTGCATCCCGATCAGTTCGGTACCCTGAAAACTGATCGAGCCGGTCCGCTTCGCCAGTATCCCCATGATCGCCAAAAGCGTCGTGGTCTTGCCCGCACCATTACGGCCCAGCAACGTTACGACCTCGCCTTGATGCACTTCAAAATCTATTCCGTGCAAAACGTGGCTTTCGCCATACCAGCCTTGCAGATCGCTTACTTTCAGCAGGACGTTCGCGGCAGGATCAGTCATGGCTTGCTCCGATGTAGGCTTCGATCACTTCGGGGGCTTTCGATATCTCCGCATAGCTGCCTTCAGCAAGAATTTCGCCGCGCGCCAATACGGTAATGCGGTCCGACAGATCCGCCACCACGGACAGGTTATGCTCTACCATCAGCACCGTGCGGTTCTGCGCAATTTTTCGGATCAATTGGGCGATCCGGTCCACATCCTCACGGCCCATGCCCGCCATCGGCTCATCAAGTAATAACATCTCGGGGCTGAGCGCCAGGGTTGTGGCGATTTCCAACGCCCGCTTGCGCCCGTATGGCAAGGCCGCAGCACGTTCGTTGGTAAACTCGGTCAGGCCAACCTCGTCTATGTGACTGCGTGCCTGATCATCGAACTTCGACAGCACCTTGTCGGAACGCCAGAAATCATAGCTTTCGCCGCGCGCCCGCTGCAATGCCACACGTACGTTCTGCAGAACGGACAGGTCGGGAAAAATGGCCGAAATCTGAAACGACCGCACCATACCAAGTCGCGCAATTTCAGCAGGCTGCATCCGGGTGATGTCACGTCCTTCGTAAGTGATGGTGCCGCGTGTCGGTTGCAGGAATTTGGTCAACAGGTTGAAACATGTTGTTTTGCCTGCCCCGTTCGGTCCGATGAGCGCGTGAATCGTCCCCTTTTCAACCGAAAGATCGATATTATTCACGGCGACGAAACCTTTGAATTCTTTCGTCAGTCCCGTCGCTTCAAGTGCGATTACCATTGTATTTCCACGTTGTCGTTTCCTCGCTCGCCCATCCACGCACTGTGCAGGTTCGTTTTGATTTGTCAAAGGTTAGCTGTCGTTTAATGGCTCACGTAAATCTCAGTCGTCACGATGTCGCTAGGCTCCGGACTCATAACCAGAATATGACGGTTGCAGCGAGAGCGATGGCGGACAGGAATACCTTCGGGCATCCTGTCGTAGGGGGTAACCTGACCCGCAGTGATAAAGAGCCGGATTGGCCGCCCAACGGCATCAGTCACGGGATGCCGCTTGGTGATGCCGCCTTTGGTCCGTCCACGCCCCCCTTTTTACCTATAGGCTGGAGGTCGTGCGGTGTGCGTTGACCTTCTCATCGCTGCAAGCAGCGATTGCCGGGCAGTGGATAGGGAGCCGGCGACTTCCACCTTTGGTCGTTCCTATTCAAAAGGCCCATATCTCTTACTCATTGGACGTCGCATTGGATCCCCGTCGCGCTCGCCTTAACGGTCGAGCATGACGGAGGTTCAATGTCTAAACCGGAATTACGATTTTCTGATCGTGTTCCGGGGCATCAAGTTGAAGATGGGTTTCTTCAAGCACCAGAATGTTTTCCGCAGCAACGACATCACTTTTCGTCTTGTAGCCGATCACATTCTCAACAGGCATATCCAGATGGCGTGCCATCAGCATGGTTTCTTCGGAAGAAAAATTTGTCAGCCCACGGGCGACTTCCTCGCCATCTTCATTGTAGACGTGCAGTACGTCCCCTTTCGTGAAGTCACCCTGAATCGAAATAATATCCACTCGGCTGATGCCGCGTTTTCTTTCAACGACACCTGCTGCCACTTCATTGGATACGACGAGAGTACCGGAAACCTGCAAACGGTTGCTGAGCCATACTTTCAACGGTGACACTGTTTCGCCGCGAACGAGGCAGCGGGTGAAGCGGCGTTCATTATTCAGCACTGAGGACACAGGACGTTCGATGATGCCTTCCGCGATAATCGTTTCGACTCCTGCATTCTGAGCCATATTTGCGGCGTGCATTTTGGTGAGCATGCCGCCGCTGCCCAGTGCGCTGATACCGGTCGTGGATTCCAGATGCTCGCTGACGTCTTCGATTTCGTGAATGAACTTTGCATTCTCATCGGACGGATCACGATCATACAGACCTTCGACACTGGTCAGAATGATCAGTTCGTCGGCCTCTACCATTTGGGCCACTTTGGCGGATAAACGGTCATTGTCACCGACGCGGAGGTCACGGGTCGCAATGGAATCATTCTCGTTGATGATCGGCAAAATGTCGTTTTCGAACAAGCGCAGCATAGTGTTCTTGATGTTCAGAAAACGGCGACGTTCCTCCATGTCTTCGACCGTTACCAGCATCTGCGCCACTTCCATATCGTATTCTGATGAGACCTGACGGTATGCGTTCATCAACAGCGGCTGACCGCAGGCGGCTGCGGCTTGCTTGTCCAGAACACCGGCGTCCTCGGGCCGTTTGCCAACCATATTCAACCCCAATGCAACCGAACCGGAAGATGTCAAAATGATATTGTGGCCTTCCTTCTGAAGATGCGCGAGGTCGCTTAACAGGCCGTTTATAAAGGCATAACGCAATGTTAGATTATCACTGTTGGCGAGCAGGCTGGATCCGATTTTGACTACGATTGTTTTCTTGGCTGGCATATGATTTCTCCGATATCTTATTGTGCTAAAAGGCTAAATGTTAACTGTTTGCGTCCTTCGACGCAGACCTGTAGCAAGACCTCATTCAAGTGTTCGGGTGTCGTATAACACGCACCCCGTGTGCAAATGCAAACAGGTTGCTGCGCTGCGGCGAGACCAGTGCTGTATTTGGCCTGCTTGGCGCCGAAAAAATCTCCGGCTGATCCAGCGTCCCGTTGATGTGGCGCGACACGCGATGCGTGCGGATGTGCCGTAGGGAAAGGAAACCGACGATGAAGATACTTTTGATAGGCTGTGGCAAAATGGGTGGTGCGATGTTGCGCCAATGGGTCAATCACGCGGGGAACCAGTTCACCGTCGCTGATCCTGCCGCCACAGAGTTGCCCGATGGTGTGGTCCATGTCACAAAAGCGACATCGCTTCCATCCGCAGAGTTTGACGTCATCGTCATCGCTATCAAGCCGCAAATGATCGAAGAATTGTTGCCCGATTATATCCATGCATTGAAGCCGGGCGGGTGTTTCGTCTCAATCGCCGCTGGGTGCAGTATCGCAACTTTGTCCGGGGTCGTAGGCGATGCCGCGATTATTCGCGTTATGCCGAATCTGGCGGCTATGGTTGGGTTGGGTGTTTCCGGGCTGTATGCAAACGGGGCCTGCACTGAACACCAAATCACGGATGTCACCGCGTTTATTGCGCAAACGGGCCGTTGTGTTCCACTCGCAAACGAGGATGAAATCGACCGCCTGACCGCCGTCAGCGGGAGCGGCCCGGGCTATGTGTTTGAGTTGATGCGCAGTTATGTAGAGGCTGCCATGGGCTTGGGTTTTGACGCGGAAACTGCGCGCGCGCTGGTGTTCGACACGATCACCGGCACTGTCGAGACCGCCCGCCAATCGGATGCCTCACTGGAAGAATTACGCGATTCGGTGACCAGCAAAAACGGCACCACACAGGCCGGACTGGATGAACTGCGGTATGGTGGTCAACTGGACGCGCTTTTTGAAAATACCGTGCAGGCCGCATATCGCCGCGCCGCCGAATTGAAATAACTGCGGTGCTTTTGGCACTGCGAAAAGGAATTGAACTATGAGTGATATGAGCACTGATACAAACGAGATTGACGTCACCGCAGTCGTTGCAAACCTTGGCCAGCGTGCCAAAGCGGCGGCGCAGGCGCTTGCCTTGGCGACATCCGAACAACGCAATCTGGCGCTGACCGAAGCAGCAAACGCTTTGCGCGCGCGTTCAAGCGAGATTTTGGATGCGAACGCAACTGACTTGCGCAGCATCAGCGGCAAGGATGACGCGTTTATTGATCGCCTCACACTTAATGAAGAGCGGGTCGCGGCAATGGCGGATGCCGTTGACGCCATTGCAAAACAATCCGATCCGTTGGGGCGCACTCTTGCAAGTTTCGATCGGCCCAACGGCCTCAAGATTGATCGCGTGAGCGTGCCAATTGGCGTTATCGCGATGATCTATGAATCGCGTCCCAACGTCGGATCTGATGCGGGTGCGCTTTGTGTGAAATCCGGCAATGCCGTAATCCTGCGCGGCGGCTCCGAGAGCCTGCATTCCTCGCGCATTATCGTCGCTTGTCTGGCGCAGGGACTTAAGGCGGCAGGTCTGCCAGAGGATGCCGTGCAACTGGTCGACACCCGTGACCGTGAGGCGGTCAAGCTTCTGTTGCACAGCACTGACACCGTTGATCTGGTCATTCCACGTGGCGGGCGCGGGCTGGTCTCCTTGGTGCAAAAGGAAGCCCGCGTGCCGACGTTGCTGCACCTCGACGGTAATAATCACAGCTATATCCATGAAAGTGCTGATATCGAAAAGGCCGTGGGCATTGTCCGGAACGCTAAAATGCGCCGGACAGGTATCTGCGGTGCCACCGAATGTGTCGTTATTGACCGCAAGATAGCTGCACAGGTTTTACCGCTCTTGGCTGAAGCGCTCGGCGATTGCGAATTGCGAGGCGACGATGAAGCGCAAGCTATCCTGTCAGGTATCACTCGGGCAACAGATGAAGATTGGGACACAGAATACCTTAGCAACGTCATTTCGGTTAAAATTGTAGGGGGTTTGACCGAAGCAATCGCCTTTGTGCAAGATCATTCGTCAGGCCATACAGACGCGATTATTTCCGAGGACATGGACGCTGCAAAACGATTCATGATGGCCATCGATTCAGCCGTGGTCATGCATAACGCCTCCACCCAGTTCTCGGACGGAGGCGAGTTCGGCATGGGTGCTGAAATCGGTATTGCGACAGGTAAAATGCACGCACGCGGTCCAGTCGGGGCAGAGCAATTGACAAGCTTCAAATATCTCGTCTTTGGAAGTGGTCAGCAACGCCCGTAGCGTTTGAGTCGGGGCAACGGCCGGCATCGGGATCATCTATAATCGCTTCGGTAAAAAGATCTGGATGTTGGTTGAACCAATCTTTGCGGATGATTGCGCGGCAATAGGGGCGCGCGCCCTCGACGATCAGCCGCGAGGTTCGCCGTAGCAGTGGTTCCGGAAATCGTCGCAGCCGGAATATATGGCTGCTGGGTGAAAAAGGATGCTGCCCGGAAATACGATGAGACGTGGTCCTCGGATGCCGTCTTATCCCGGCTTCAAGCGCGAAAACCTGCGGTGCAAAAGCCGATGAGGTAGTCGTCTGTCTGACCCCCCAATTCCATCTCGGCGCCTAAGGCACCTAAAAGGATCGCTCGGCTGGCAGCATTGGCGTAGTCACGCAGCGCACCCTAATCTATGAAGTCGCATCAATTTGCCCGATCAGAGTGGCCGTTGTTCAAACGTCATCCGCCATATTTCCCGATGAGATGCCGACCTTGAATTGGGATGCCAATCAAATATCAGCTGGTCATAAATCCAAAGGCAGCCCGGCTCATTTCTGAGAAGTTTCAAGCTCAACCTTCGCGGAGCCAGGGATTCTCAACAGAGAACTCGCCAATTGCAAAGCATTCAGAAGAATGCCCAAAAGAAAGGCCAATGCGAGGAAGACAGGGTTTGCGATTACGCTGTCGATCCAATCGGGGTCGATGGTAAAAGGTTCGGCCCCGCCCACGGACATTCTGATTGCGCCATCTCCTCCTCCCGATAGTGCGATGACTTTCAGAATCATCTGATCATCGATCATTGTGGAAAAGAAGTGGCCATTGCTTGTGGCTGAAGGCGCGTTACTGGAGACAATTTCCACTGCTGCTCCTGGTATAAGTTCACCACGGTCCAGCGTTGCAGACCGGCGTCCGAATATACGTGTCAGCCAGTTCTGCTCTCGGATTTCATACGTTCCCCCCAAAAGAAAGTCAGAACGACCGCCTGACGCCAAATCCTGTCCAAGGCTGATCCGGCCTGACAGTGAGAGCAGACCAGAAGCCCGCAATGCCCCGGACGATATGACAAGAAAGCCATTCGGCGCTTCACGGGGTCGTATTTCTCCGGCGGCGGAGGCGGGAACTGCGCAATTATCCAGACCTGAACTGTCGCATGGCAAAAACCGGACAAGCAAACTCTGATCGGCTTCCACACGGATATCCAGAACATCGCCAGAATCGATGGCAAGTCGCGTGTAAGTGCTATCCGGCAGGAACTGATTGCATATTGGATGTTGGTTTTTCAGGGCCGCGCGCACGTCCGGATCGGGGCGGCAAAGCGTCATGCCTTCCTCGATCAACCAATGTTTGTTTTCATTAAAATGCACCTGCAGAGATGTTGTGTCCGCCATCACCACGGCGGTCCGGTCCACAAAATAGCGTGTGTTTCCAACCAGAGCTGCAAATACCGCCAAGACAACCAACCACGCAAGGCCACTGCGCACTACTCCAGAGTTTCTTCTGATACTCTGGTAAAGCAGGTGGTAAGCTCGTGGGCCTACGTGAACAGTGTTTTTCACCATTCTAGCAGAAGCGGCGTTGAGGCTTCGACGCGGCCGGATCTGACGCGGATAAGTTCTATTTCCACAGGGCTTTGACCATTCTCGCCGAGGGCGAGATCACAGACCATATCAAAAGCGGCGCGACTGCCTTCGGTGAGGGGCGCACACTTTGTTTCTGGGCCGTCGCCTACGTAGGCCAGGACTTCGTCAGCTTGGAAAGCATTAACAAAAAGCCGGAAGCTATCCGGAGTAGCCTGTGTAAGACGCCAGCCCGATAAAGCAAGTTGTTCGCTTTTTCCGATGCAGGTGCCTCGCTGTACAAGTGTGCCGATGCGGTCGGCACCGATCTCCAATAACCGCTCTGTGTGCGATGTGGGGTAGTCAAAAATAACTTCCCCGCCGGCCCAATCGTCTGGCAGCGCAAAATCGTTGCGCGCTTCGTAAAGCCCATCCACAGTGGTGACTGTAAGGCAAAGGTCCGTCCAGCTGGATGGGATTTCTGCGCTGATCCGAAGGTCTTCCGACAGGTTCTTTGTGACGCGCGACAACCCGACAACGAGCGTCCCCGATATCTCGGAGTTTTCGAAAACATTTTCAACAAATGGCGTTGTTGCAAGCCGCGTCGGTTCCGCGCTAGCGTTAGAGGCAAGCGCCATCAAACCACATGATATAATGAGAAGCTTTTTAAACATGCGGATTACCCTCGATACAGTTACCCTTTGCGCCAGTATATTCTTGTTTTCTTCCGCCGGGCAAGCCGCCTATGCCCAAGCCGTTCAGGTTAAAGCGGCAGAAGAAGGGCAGGGATTTCTATTTTCCGAGGACGGGATATGCTATGTCTTGACTGCGGCCCATGTAACTGACGGTGCCCGTCGTGCGCAGGTTCTGACCCAAAGCGGCAGCGGCGGGTCGGCAACGATGGTTGCGCCTTTTTGGAAGGGCTTTGATCTGGATGTCGGTCAAGTGCGCCGTATTCCTGAGAGCGATTGTACCGCCACATTTGACGACTTGCTGCGAGGGGCTTCCATCGCTCTTTCCGGTGCGCGCGTCGTTCTGCCGATCGTTGGCCCTGGTGGCGTCGACAATCTTGACCTGTCAGTGAGCCGTTCTGACTATCTGGAGTTCACCGGACAGTTCCTTGCGGCAGATTCCGCTGGTAAGAAAGGAATGTCCGGCGGGTTTGCATTGGCAGGATCAACCCCGGTCGGCATGGCGCGTGCGACAACCTCCGACGGGGCGATCCGGTTCATCCAAATGGCGGAAATTGCCATGAACCTGCGGCGCTGGCTGGACCGTTCTTCTTTTTCAGCGCCTGCGGTGCCCGAGGTGGCACAGGTCGAACAACAGGGCTCTCCTTACTCCGTCAGTTCCGCAACCCCGCCCGCCATAGATGGTTCGCATGTCGTTGAGGCGATGGTGGAGGGCACCAGCCCTTACGTGTATCCGGTAGGCCAGAACGCGGAAATCGTGCTTGAAAATATGGCTGAAGGTGAAAAGGTCATGAGCCGGTTGCGGGTGGTCAGCCGGCCCACAGATGGCTATTCCCAACCGCGCCAGATACGGATCGATGTGACGCCGCGGGATGGCGGAAAAGCACGGTATTGGCGTATAGACTCTTTCCCGCCTGACGGATTTTACGATACCGGACAGGTTGCGCGCCGATTTGCGGCATCTATTACAATCACCCTGATCGGCGCGCGGGGGAATGCCCCGGTGCGTATTGATCGGATCATTCTGGATTGAAGAACTTGCGTTTCCATCCGGATTGAGCGCCCCAAATAGCCGGTAAAGTGTTTTAAACCGTCCCGCCTTTAACCTGAGGTATCTCTTGTCGCCAATGCCGCGAGAGAGCCGAAGGCGTGGCATTGGTGATTCAAATTTAGGGCGGGGCGCTCTAATTTAGTAGGCGGATTGTGAGTGGCAGGGTGCCGGCGGGGGAATTACTGCGGCCATAGTCAAAGTTAACGCCGCCTTTGAGAACACCTGTCTCGTCGGCTCTTAAATTAACCCATCGACCGCTCACCGCGTTCGGAGCATAAAAATATAAGCTTACAAAGCCTCTCCCCAAGCGCATCGCGCAATATCTTTTGTCCGCGGCTTGGGGGTAACATCCATTCTCCTCGTCGAAGGCGGCGGGCTGGTAGTTGAATGATCCGATCTTGTCCGGGCCCATACTGCCTCCTAATGATCTCAAAACTTTGATGAAGCTCTCCATCTCCTCCTCTTTTACACCGGAGGCATCAAAACTCACGGCGATTGCAGGCAGCTTGGTAAAATGGTGCTCCAGTGCAGTGGAGCGGATGGCCGTATCCGGATTGGTCAATGCAAACGCAAGCGCCATCCGCTCCAGATTACTATCCTCGGAGGCCAGCATGCCTTCGACCGCTGCAAGCGAGCGGCGCGGATCAGGATCGTCGAGAAGTTCTTGAAAGCCCGATAGATTGCCGGAACGCGAGTCGACCTGGGCTTTCAAATCTTCTAGCGTCATTTGCGCGGAGGCGACTGTTCCGAAAAAGCATAACGCAGTGCTGACGATCAGTGAACGGATGGATCGCATAGGGACCTCGCAGAAATCATTGGTGTATTTGTTGAATTCCATTAACGCGACACGCTTCGGCCATGGCAAGCCTTACATGTGCTCTAACCATCGAAAAAAACGTGGTTCAATGCTTTTGGCGTTATTCTCGTCGGGGCTACAACACAGTTGTCGGCCCCATTAAATAATGACCATTGAGTATCAGGGCCACTTTTTAACGCATTGAATTTGATGAATAAATTATAATGTCTTTGCTGTGGTGGCTGAAGAAATGTCCACTAAACACGCAATTGTCGTCCATTGAAGGTTTAAAAAAATACCGCCCGAAGGCGGTATTTAACATTTTTGAAGTTCGAGCGTCTGCGCGTCCAAGTGAAGCTAAGGGCGCTAGGCGGAAATTACAGACGATGGTTTGATCTGATTCCGCCTGACCTTCTTACCAAGAACTTTTCGGTCAGTTGTTATGGGTTCGGTTTCAGCAATATACTTTCGAAGGACGTCTCGGATCGGACCGCGGTCATCTCGATTAGTCTTAAGGGCCAGCCAGCGATAAAGCTCGCCAAACCTGTAACCCGGGTTTCGATCCCGCGCATCCATAGCTCTTGGTCCGGCGGCTTGTAGAGTTTGGAATGCCTTTCGCAATCCTTTCTCACCATTTTTTGTCCATTCCCATCCAACGGAACCCGCACGATGCCATTCTTCGGTGGTCATGTTGGTGAAGTTTACCCGATGTCCGAACTCGAGCACTGCGCCGAGCATTTCAGTGGCGTGGACCGCCTGATCGATTGCCTGTCCATCCAGCCATTTTGGACCTTGCGCCCTCGCAAAACGGTTCAATAGATATGACTGCAGTGGCGATGGCGTAGCGGTTTCACTCCGATCTGCTAACATTTTTAGAACGTCCGTATCGGCTGGGACACGAACGGATAAATCTGGTGTCCACTCTTTCTGGACAGGTGCTGAAACCAGATAGATATGATGGATAGGGCAGACAAAGACTGACCTAAAACGCCAGGCCAAGTGTTCGCGTCGCTGCGCGTGAGGTCGTGCTCCCTTGTTGTCATCGTCTAGGAGGCACATGGGGCAAAATCTAGTCAATTTTCCACTCAGAAACCCTGAACCGAATACCTCCTCCCTCAGGCAATATTCTGAAGGGTTTCCCCTAAGGATCGTATTGTTCAGAACCAAATTGGGATCTTCATTTGTTATCGTGCAGAGGCTACGAACGAACTCAAAATGCCCATGAAGGAATGGAGGGCGAGGGATACGCATGTCCTTCAGGAATTCCTCCACACCACCTCCCGTGTGAAACGATGCAAGCCGCCCGGCCCAAGAAATGTGGGTTTCGTCTGGCGAGAACGCCAGACGGGGAAAGAGACCACTCTTCATCACCTCACCCTCCGACGACGTTTGCGGCCTTCAGTCATTACCGCATTTGCTTTGCGGTCGGTGTCGATCTGCCACCAATCATTCGCAAGAAATACATTGCGGTCGATTTGATCGCCTTCTTGCACGGACCAAGCTGCAGCGACGTGATGCATGTCCAGGTGATCGACACCTTCATAGAGTGCCTGTTCGATCGCCAAGATGTTGTATTCGATGCAGCGTCCGAAGCGGTGACGCGCAGCATGCACCAGCCGATCCGCTAGATCGACCTCGACAGGGGCGACGAGGCCTGCGATTTCGCAATGTGCCTCGATGATTGCCAGGATGTCCTCGCGGTCTGCGTTGGCATCCACTGGAGGAAGCACGAGGGTCGAAAACCGCCGCTGAACCTGCGGATCCGACCTGACAAAGTCTGCCAGTTGCTCTGTCCCAGAAAGGATGACGATAACTGCATTGTCTCCCTGCATGAGCGATTTGATGGCCCGCAGGATCAAATTTTTGTCGGCGCAAAAGAGGTCATGTGCTTCGTCAATCCAGAGCGCTGCCGTGCTGAGCACGCTGAAGCGATACTTAAGCATTTGCCACTTTGACCAGACTTCGCGGTGTGAGCTTGTCGAGGGGAAGCCGGTAAGTTCAAGCAGGTGCCCAGCCATACTCTTCAGGGTGGCAGGGCTTGGAACGGTTGCTCCGATGAAAGGGTGGTTGTCGGCCGACGCATCATTAAAGGCGGGATGCCGCTTCAGGCCACGCTGAACCATGGTAGATTTACCGCCGCCGGGCGCGTCTATCACCATGATGCCGCGGGTTTCATGAGTGTTGGTGAACCGCTTGGCCTCAGGGAGGAGGCCGCCTGATGGCGACCTCTTGAGAAGGCGGTTGAGGTGGGTGGCGAAGGCATCATCGCGCATGTTCTTCACGTGCAGAGCGCGCAAACGCGTCAGGGTCTGTTCGATTTTTGCGTAGTCGGTCATGACTTATTCCTCGAAGCTTACGCCACTTGGGCGCTTTGATGTTGGGGTTTGAGAGGAGGCGGGAGAGGGAAGGGAGCCCGCAGTCTCTTCGGGCGTCGGTATTGATTGACCAAAGCCGCCATCAGCAGGAGCCGGTTTCTTGGGTGCCTTACAGAATGCGCCCTGAAACATGGTCCTTTCGATGTTTTCGATGCGTTTGTCGCCCCACTGGTCGACAAGTAGTCCGGCGCTAGCCATGGCGTCGGCGTTGCGCGCTTGAATGGCGTCCATCGCGGCAAGAACCGTGTTACGATCAAAACTCTTCCGCTTGGGGTGGGCAGCACGTAGATTGCGGGTCGCAACCATCCAGACTTTCGCAGGCTTGCCGTCCATCATTGGATCCAGCGCAGGGACCTCGAACCATTCTTGGCCCAAGCGCACCATGACTGCACCGATGTCGCGAGGGTGCCAACGCACATCGACATGTGCTTCGCCGCTACGGTTCATCCAAAGCGCTAACCGCTCGGAGTGGTAACGAACGTCCAGAACGGTTAGCCCTTCTTTGGTGACCTTCCTGGTAAGGCTTTCACCGAAGACCAGCCGCCAGCGGCGAAGCTCCGGGGGTGGCGTTACCCCATATTGGGCCGAAAGGCGCCGCCAGCATTGTGCAGGCGTCTCACCATCCAGGCCGCGATGAGGCGTGTTGTGGTAGCCATCGACGATCCAACGCACGAGGGCGAACGCCAAATCGTCAAAGGTCAACACCGCGCGATTGCGGGGGTCCGCATCGCCTTTGGTGATTATGTCCGAGAATGTGCGGCCAGGAGATATAGAGGGCACGGCATTGGTCAGGGTTCCGAACAAACGCTCATTTCGACCACGCTGCTCAGGCATGCCTGCGACGGTGCTTTCAACAGAGATTCTCAAATCAGCACAAGCCATGCGAAAGGCTTCGGATTTGAAGGCCGTCCCGTTGTCTGTCACAATCAATTCTGGGGTCAGGTGCATATCCCATGGCCCGCGTGCGCGCACGGCATCCGACCATTGGCCTTTGTCAGAGATGATCATTTGAAGGCACTGAACTGCAGCGGTCGCTTTCGCCCCCCGAGAGATAACCATCCCAAGGATGCAGCGTGACGTCGCGCAGATTGCTACGGTCAGCACCCAGCGGGCTTTAGTTTTGTCCAGCCCGACTGCAAGCCGCTCTTCCTCAGTCATCAAATCCCAAAGAGCACTGGAATGCATCAAGCTCATGAGGTCGATGGTGTGTTCATTGATCTCGACGCGCTGCCCCAAGCGGGTGAGTTGCAAGCCCATGCCCACGGGCATGAATTTCTTACGTGCAACTTCAAGTCCCTCGCGTGCCACCATGACCGTGAACGGATCAAGCTCATTTATTGCGCGGCGAACAGTCTCCCGACTTGGCATGTCCAGTGGGGGCAAGCCATGTTCCACCCGATCGTCGTTGGCTTTCCCAAATGCAATTTCAACATTGTCGAACACGACGCGTTTTGTCGGCCGATCTGGTCCCTGATATTTGCGGACTTCTCCCATCATGAGGCCTATGGCCTCTGGAGCCATCCGACGGTTTCGGTTGCCGCGCATACACATGTTGTCGATAAGTCCTGCCTCGCCAAGAAGGGCTTCTTCCCGCATCCAGCGGCGAAGGGTGCGGGAGGAAGGGGCGGCGGCGAAATCCCATGACAAACCAGGATCGTCGTAGCCCATAGGGTTGAGGTTTTGTGCGTATTTTGTAGCACGACGTAGAAGCTCCGCTTCATTCGCGGCGATAGCGGCGTCCGTCATTTTCATTTTGCCTTCCTGACGCAACTCATTTGCAGCAGCGACCCATGCGCTGCGTTTCGAGTGCTTGGCGCGGCGCTTTTTGCTCAAACTGGAAACCAAGTTCGTGGTTGAAGCGAGGCGGCGGCCGGCTTTCGCTGGATTATAGAACCCGCGCTCGTGGCGGATACGGCCATTAGAGCCCAAGCGACGGAGTTGTTCGTGGGAAAATTCTCGACACAGTCCGCTGCCGTCCGAAAGTTCCATTACCCAACCTAACTCGTTGAAGCTGTGTGGGCGCCAGGGGGTGCCTTCGATGATTACTTGATCGGATGTGCTGAATGCATAGCGTGCGGTGGCAACGCTGGTGTTGTTGAAGTTTAGTTCCATGGTTCGTCTTTCCGAATATTTGAGGGCGCAGGTGATATGCGTCCAAGTGTTTGGGGGTGGTGATGGCGCGGCCTAAAAAATGGATGTCAGAGGCCAGGCCGCAGCCGGTGGGCTGCAGTTCGGTTTCGTCAATTGTGAATGGGGGCTTTAGAAAACTGCGCGTGACACAGTTTTCTCGCGGAAAATTTTAGGGCTGCTTTGTCTTGTAGACCGAAGCGTTATAGGAAATGTGCTCATGAGCCCGGAGCTTAAGATGCCTGCTGCGGATCAAACGCACCAGCGCCCTGAAACCGTTGCCTTCAAGGCGAGTTTCGGCAACCAAGGCACCCAATGTGGTGATGCCGGTCATGTTGCTGAGCACGTGTCTTGCGACCTCATCGTGCTCGATTACCGCGGTGCGGCATGCATGGAGCAGTTCTGCATTGAACAATGAAACCCGATCTAGGTCCTCATCAGTCAAAAGGCGCACATCCGTGAACTGGCCCGATTTGCGCGCCTGAAAAGCGATCTGGGGGATGGTTTCAGCAAATTCTCCCTTCAACCAAGCAAGCGGCTTGACGGTGTAAGCGACACGACTGCCGTCAACTTGTGTGACGACGAAGTCGAAGTAGTGGTCACGCACTTCGCCTTCCAGATTGTTCCATTTGAACAACACCTGTTCATGCAGATCGGCCGTGTCTGGGCGGGCTGCTAGGCAAAGGGCGAAATTGAACTCAAGGTGGCTTTCGGAGCCGACTATGCGGCCGTCGCCGTCGCCGAACACGAGGAAACCAGTAAGATGGTTTTTCGAGGCGCCGGAAAGGTTGCGCTTGGAATGGCTCAGTTGAACAAGCCGTTGGCCGTGGTCTTCCAGAAGATGGGTCATGAATATTACTCATATTTGAAGGCTGACCCTCGCCCAGGAATGAGGGCGAGGTAATTCTCATGTCTTGACCAGTCAAAACTATGGGCAATACGAGTTACGTATTCTGCCGCGAGTGATGATCAATGAGAGTGGCAAGACTGTTAATTTCCACTGAGAACTGAGCCATGTGACCCTATCCCCAGCGCGATGCGCAATGGGGAGCAATGGAGTGATACACA
>CANMZB010000031.1 GCA_947502265.1 uncultured Sulfitobacter sp. | reverse complement strand
GACCAGCTGCTCATACACAGCAGCTATCATCCTGGATCCATGAAGTGAATCCTTCATGGGATTTGTGCAACAAAGCCTATATAATCACAAAAGTATGTAAATAGCATTGAGAAATTAGCCCTGCTTGGGGTCGGATGGTGGGGGCGTAATGGTGCTCTTTGAAGCTGCGCTGGACACTGAAGCCCATGTCGGAAAATTAGCGCTGCAGACACGTATGACGGCCTGGATCGGACCGGTTGCCTGTTTATACAAAATGACCATCTAAGCTTCTGCGAAGCAAGCTTAGTCATGTAGCGTTGCTAACAATCAACTCATAATTTTTTCAAAATGATGCTTCCGCTATGCTTCCGTAGAATTTTGAAACAAATTCTTTTACTTGGCTAGAAAGGCTATGCCATTGAACTTAAACGGTAAAATGGCTCCGGCGGTAGGGATCGGAGCGCAAATGTCCAACGCGTTAATAAAATTGCCGAAATCTCGTCGGTTTCGATCCGCACTGTGATACATCACTGTTGAATGTATCACAGCACTAGCTTCCGGGAGCACGGGTGACAAGGTCATTCCTATATTCGGGCATCTGGGAGTATGCGATCGGCGAAATGCGCTAACGGCGCAGACCTGCCGTTGGCCAGATATCCAAGCGCTGCGTTGCAGCTTCACCGAAGCAAACCTTCGATACGTTGTGCAGCATTTTTGTTTGCCAAAGGTCTGCTGAGCGGACTTTGCTGCCTTTGGTCTTAGCTGCCCAAAGGTCAGCTTTTTCTTTTTGCGCTTCGGCTCAGAGTCAGGCACCAATACTGTCTGACACAAGAAAGCGGTGACGATGAACGGAAAGCTGGTCCTACACGGAAGAGAGTTTTTGGGAGCCAAAAGCATCAATACGGTTGCCGTCGTCAATGACCTGTTTCAATTGGGCGTTGATGCCGATCTGGCCGTACTCAGCAAGAATATCCACGATGTTTTGAACACCCTGCGCACTCCAGATATCGGCGATGCCAACGCATTACTTCATGTCGCGACACCGACGCGGACGGCAAAATCTCCGCAAGACCATCCCTTCTCCTCACCTCGGGCGGCTGTGTGGCGTGAAATCGGTTACCCCGACATCGCTGCGGTCTTCGACGATTGGTACGCGCTTGCAGATGATGTGAAAATCAAATTGAAATACCAGGGGACCGTGGAGGAGCATCCGATCGTCTCGAACGCAGGCGCGATCAACGCAAAATGCCAAGAGCTGCGCCGTCGACTTGGTCCTCTTGTCGAAGATCTCCCCTTCACCTCGAATGACATTACTCAAATTGTTTGCGATATGTTCGCGCTTGATTTGCGTCCCGATCACAGGTTCAGGGAATACTGGATTGACCGCATTCTTAACGCATCTGGCTTTGCAGAATACGCACCACCACTCAGCAAAGACGGTTTGCCACACTATGAGCCATTCGGGTGGCTGACATTGCGCCACGTCAAAGCCCTAAAAGCCCACGGTTACGCATATAGATTTGCATTCTGGGAAGAAACTGTTGGCGATACCCGTGGTCACCTTTGGGTTCAGACAGACCATGGCCCACTTGTGTTGAGCGACAAGACGGATTCAGTTTCGTTGAAAACCAATTTTCCAGTTCAGGTTTCAAGTCTCGCAAGACGAAAGAAGTTCAAACTTAGAGAGCGGGATCTTGAGGGCAAGCCAAACGGCGGAAATATACTACGGCGCATGTTTAGTCGGAAATAGGTACTCTAAACGAGAGCTGACATTCGTGCGCTGCGCAGCATCTGTCAAATTGGGCTCAAACCGGACTTGCGGCGGTGCGGCACGCAAACCTTGACCTTGCAGGCTTCGGCGCGACCAACCGGATGACCAGTTCCAGCCCAAAGCAGACATGACCGCCCTACACATCGGGTGGATACGGGACCTTCGCTGCAAGCGCGAAACGACAAGGCCAAACCGTAGAAGTCGGACGTTCAGATTTAGCGTGTCTCAATTTGCCTCACTTCTGTCGCGCGGGGAGGCAAACGGATGTTCACTGAAGCAACAGCCAAAGCCCGCCACGAGGGAAACATCGTCAGAATGTCGTCGAACTGGACATAGCGTGAGGATTCAAATACTTTTGAGGCACTTACTCAAACCGTTGGTCACGCTCGCGGTCTTCCCTATGTTCGGCCTGACGCATGCGGTCAATGGCGCTGCGAATGCCTGGAGCGAGGCGAGCAATAGTTTCCGCTACCGCCGGAATATGATGATCAACCAACGACTCGATCGCTACCAATCGACGTTCCACTATATCTGCTCGGCTACCAGACCAGCCAGATGGGCTCAGATGCTGGAGGTATGCTTCCACTACCTCCCCGGGCCTGGGTGCCGCGTTGAGAAATGCGGTAGCGAATTCAGAAACCTGCCCAGTTCCATCATCACCAATGGCACTGGCAAAAGGGGATATCTGAGGAGCAACTCGCGCCCAACGGTTAGGATCGCGACTACACCACTCAGTCAGTGCTTCAATTGGGACATGAGAAAGTGGCCCAGGACGCCGTCCATCTCGAAACCTCAATCTTGGCGCATCCGGATTTTCTGAGAAGACCCGATCAAGAAAGATTGCAGGAGCGCGCTCCGCCAAAGTGGTCAGTAATCGCCCGACGTCGTAGGTGCTACCGTATCTTCTTGCTGCACGATCTATGATTGCATCAAATACGCGATTTGCTCCAGCTCCGTCATCGCCGCGCAGACAAGCCGCCAAAGCGCGAGCAGCACGGTCGGATTTCAAGTCGCTAAGGCTTTCCTCGCTGACGACCCTATCAATAGCGTCCAAGCCAAGCTGCCGAAGTTCCTCCGGCCACTGAGCTCGAGTAGTGCCCTCGACGTGACGCAACATTCCCAGTGCATCGATGACCTGATCCGGGCCGCCTACCTTGACAAAGATGATGCGCAGCAGTCGCACCCGCTCTTCATCAGTCAGTTCGCGTTCTTCGCGCCAAGAAATATCGCTGAATAGCCAAGCTGAAACTTCTGGGTCCGCTGCAATTTCATATACATGCTCCAACTCCTCCGCAGGCAGGGCGCCCCTGGCGAGAAAAATGCTGTAACATTGTCGCAAGTCGGACATGGTTCGGCATTCATTCCTGATTTCTGCTGCCGCTTCAGGATTCGAGTTATCAAGCTGATGAATAAACCCGGAGATGACGCTTGTCTGACGCGATTTGGTGATATCGGCTAAGAATAAATCCCTGAGGATACCCCATAGCTCGACGGGATTATTGGCCTCTTGTGCGAGTCCGGTCCCCAGTGAATAGAACGACCCGCCTTCCGCTTCGAGAAGAGCACGACCAACAGCGCGAAGGCTATCTTGATCGTTCGCCAACTCCAGCCCAAGAGCTTCTAAACGCTGGTTTCGCCGTGCCTCTGCAGCCTCAAAGTCATCATCGGTGTCGGCATCCAGGTCCCATCCCCTTACCAGTTCGGCATGCAACCGTGCTTCAACATCCATTGGCTCCATATCTCTGATGAGTTGACGTACGCTGTCAATTTCGCCGGTCGGAAACCGCTCTTCTCTTCGGCGAATAAAATAGAGCATCTGCTTCAGGGCATGTCGCCCTTCGGCCCAAGGCGCTGAAGCATGCAATTCTCGCGTAACTTCTTCGATGCGCCGCCGGAGTGACGGCATACATCTCCAAATCCCATCTATTTCGTCTGCCAGAACCTTTCTGGCGCTGTCTTGGACCTCTGGAGGCGCGTCCCGAACGACCTCTGCCGCCAGATCAAGCCAACCAGTGAACCATGCTAAGACCTCCTGTCCCCGAGGTTCCCATCCAAATGCATCGGGCCGGGCGTCATCGTAGGATAGAATGGAGGAGGACCAATTACCCGTTTTCAATGCCGAGCGAAGCATGCGGACACCGTGGGCGTTTTGCTTCGCATTGCTCGCAAGGATGTACTGGCGCACTACTTGAATGCGCGTTTCTGTCTGCGCCAGCGTACCAGACAGGTAGAGCCCGAAAAGGCTGCTCAACGCATCATCGGCATTCGATGACTGTTGTTCTTCAAACGCAATAGCCAGCGTGATCATGCTTTCGCAGGCTCGAGGGAACATTGCCTCGGAATGGGCGATCCGCGATATCATTCGGGTCAGGTTGTCGAGATGTCGAAAGTCTCCTGGGTTCACCTGAAGTGCAGTGATCATGGCGTCCACAGCTTGTAGCGCCTCATCAGGGACGACATGACACACGGCCTCGAGCACCTGCATGTCGGGCGTCGGGCCATGCAATGGTCCTCCAGTTTCCATCCAGCGAGTGACGACATGGCGAGCCTCATCGGAGTCGTGGAGGTAGGAAAGTCGGCGAGCCAAGGAACGACGCAGACGGAGCTTGTCGGAAAAACCATCTGCGATTGTTCGCGATGGTATTGACCTCAGTGCCTGCTCAGCGAGACGATTTGCAAGAGCGTGTGGCAGAACCGCGCGCCATCTGCTTCGGACTTGGGCAAGGCCCCGCTCGGACAGGGTTGCCGCATGTCGATGCATCGCGCCTCGGGAGAATTCGGCAATATTGCCGAGAAAAGTTAGCTCATCAGGTTCTTCCTCACCGTCGACTTCAAACGAATATACAAGCGACAGAACCTCCGCCGCGCGAGCTAATTCATCGTTTCGCTCTTCGCGCTGCCAGAAAAGGCGATCAAAAAGTGCGGTATCGTCAAAAGTCGAGAGAGTCCCGGTATGGGGAGCAGCCTGAGCAAGGGCGAACGCCAATCGCGCATTGCCTTGGGCAAGTTCGGCAAGGCGTCGAGCATCACTGGTAGACAAGCCACCGTGTCGACGGCGAAGCAGAGCCGCGACTATATCTGGGCCTTCAGCCTCAATGCGAATGACATTGGTTTCCTCAGGTCGGTCAGTTCGAACGTCATACTCGACCGTGATCATGCGAATAGGACCGGGCCGTTGCGCCAATTTGCGCGCCAATGACTGATGAGTGTCCGGAGGGCAGTTATCGACCACAAGTATTGCTGGATTACCGCCCTCAATGAGTGCTTCGAGCATAGCCATGGGCGACGGGTCGGGTGAATGCCCCAGATCGGAATAGACCGCATGTGAAGTTGCCAAAGCAGTCTCATCGCCGACCGGTTCGAATAGCGCCTGGACGATTCGGCTTTTTCCAATTCCGGACAGACCAGCGATGCGCACAGCTCCCGTTCCATTACGGACAATGCGTCTGATCTCATCAATGGCTTCTGGGAGAGCTCGTATGGGCTCTCTGCGCTCATGGTAGAAGACGAGCCCCTCCTTGCAGATTAGGTCATCAGACGCGTCTGCTGGCGTTGAGGACCAGCGTCCGAAGGGTTGCCAGCCTTGGAGAGTGGGAAGCATCAAGCGCGGGCGGAGCCACGCGGCCACCGAGGGATGTGCGCTGGCCCATCGGCTGATTGCATTTCGATCGAGGAAGACCAAGTCCAAAGCTGATCCATTAGGATCGTCAAAAACTGCATCGCGCATCGCACCGATGCGGTCCTGAAGCATCGATTCAGAACAGTTCGCGCCGACGCTTGCAATAATATAGGCACCACTCTTTCCCGCGAGCAACGATATTGCCGGTCTTAACGACCCGCCATATAGCATCTCTGCTTTAATGGCGGCGTGCGCATAGTTTGCCGCTTTAACTTGGATCCCGACGTCACGACGTGCGAGCGGGCCTGCGGCAACGAAAGGCCCCACTGGCTCAACCACCACATCCAGCCCTCCGTCGGCGGCAGTTTGGCTACCTCCCCAACGGACTTCGTTGCGGTGACCACCTTGTCGCTCGCGTTCTGCTTCGCAGAGCCGTGCTATCAATTCACGTTGCTCTGAGTCAGTCAGGTCGATTAAACGGTCACTCGGAATATCGAAAACTGGCATGTAAGTTTTTTCCAAATCAGTGGCGTCTACGTGAACGCACCCCCAAATATTCAATTAAAAATTTCTATCTGGACCTCTCTGCAACGTAAAGCTGCCTCTCAACCACCGAGCCACCAGATTTCTCGCAAAGTAAGCTCCTGTTATCGACATGAGTGCAACATCACCAATGACCGGTTAGGAGAATACTGCAGCGCAGCTTTACAAAAACGCGAACGGCTGGTTTGGGCCGTTCACTCGGCGCAGTTTTTTTGGCTTGCGCAAACCATTGAACAGCCTAACCATGCCCGCCATGGATTATATCTACCCCATAAATTTTGTTGGCCACGATGAGTGGTTGGACAGCGGATACAAACCAAAGCTGGCGCAAGGTGACGTTGTTACTCGTGATGGTGAATTCCTCGGGATGTGGCGGGTCGTTGATTACGATCATGAGGACGAATACTCGAGCGGGCGAATAGAATTCATCACGGATGGAGAAAGTACCGTAAAATTCGCGGAGGATTTTGCGGCGCTAGATATCAGAACCAGCCGTGGCTTTGCACTGTCGCAGCTTACTCGAACTATCAGAGCGTGGCACGAAGAGCAGCCATCCTGAACTAAAAAGGCACATCAGCTATGAACTGTTCGGCGTGCAAATGCGCCCGCAATGTCCGCTATTGGAAAGCTGCAATGCAGAACTGACCAATCAAACCAATGACCAGTTTGGGCCGTTCGCGTGACTTTGCAAAGTGCGCTATCTGCGCACAGCTGACCTTGGTGTGAAGCAGCATGGGGGCTTCGGTCTGCTACGGCTTGAATGGCCGCTTTTGCAATTCTGGCACAGAACCTTCGCAGATGCAGCTAAGGTCTGGTTTCCGCCCTTATTGTTGCCTCATGATAACGGCCCTTTGTGGTCCTTCATAGTTGCGCAACCAATCTCCCCTTCGAGACACTACGATTTCTCAGGCCTTATCGCCCTTTTATAAAATACACCTCTGACTATGGCTTCCGGATTTCGCCCGACCTGATCAGAAAAACGAAGATGCTTGCGACAATGAGAGCCAGAATGAACATTGTCGAAATAAGTAAAATCAGGCCGCCTCCAGACGCGCTTTCAATGCTCGTAAAAAGTACGGGTACAACTTCTGACAAGAGTAACCATATAGCAAGCCACACAGATGCACCCGATCGGCAAATGAGCGAACAAGCTAATAGAAACGATAGGATGGGTACATTCAAAGAAGACCAAAGGGCAGTCACCCAGACCGCGTTAGTTCCGCCTGCATCTAAGATACCGACACCAACCTCGGAGAACATTTCATACATATACCCAGCGCTTTTATACGACGCAAAAAGAACAAGCGCTATGCAAGCTCTGTAAATCCAGAATGACAATTGAGAACGCACAACAAAGCCCTTTTTCGACTGATTACCTACTTAGCCTTAACGTCAACTTCTTAAAAACAAAAGGTCGCTAAGTCCTAGAAAAGGTCATAGCCAGTGAAGTATGACGCCGCAATTTTCCAGATTTTGCCGTATTGAGCCTCCAACGAAATTTTTAACTTAGAATTCACTCAACAAAACACCCGTTTCAAATCGCACAGCAGTCTTTTCCTCGGGCCGAACCACCATTAACTTATCTCGGGGATGTTGTTTGCCCAATTGGTCGTCGTTCCACATTGTGTCAGAGTGTCTGATCCTAATATTTATTCCAGTGCATCCTGGTCGGCTACCTTCTTGTTGAAATACCACAAAAAAGCTGTAGCCCTTTAATTTCGCCCACTCTTCCAGTGCCTTCTTGAGTTTCGCCTTGTATCGGCGCAGGTCGAAAATTTCTACATTTGAGTAGTCAACCGCCGCCAACAGGTCTGGGTCAGCCTTTTCAAGAAACTTTGGATCAGGATGTAGCAGTTGGAAGTGCGGCCATTTCATTTTATGCGTCAGGTAAATCTGCACCAGCAAAGGGACATCCAGTTCAGCCGAGCAAGCATCAATATCCTCAGGATGCATTAAGGCGTAGCGTTCCCTGTCTGACATCATTACCGCAGCTTTACCGCTGAATTTCCATGTAAGGCACCGCCGTTCCCCTCCGTGCCACTTAAGTTCATCGAACAAGCCTGTTTGAGTTATCAATGCTTCTACCGGCTTATTGAGGAACCGGCTGTTTTTTGATGATGGGGCAAATCCGAGGTCATAGAACATGCTCAGGGTCGCAAAATGTGGTTGCAAACCGGGGCCCTCATATCGCCAACACCACTCGCCACTATCAACCTCTGCTGTAGGCCACGCCTCATCTTCATTTTCTTGAAAATATATCAATGCCAGCAACAGCTTTTTTGCCGCGCCGGGCAGTGGTGACAGTTTCAGATACTCCGCCATTGCCCATGATATTACAAACTTTCCATTGCCTTGAACCATCGTTTTTCCTTTCCAGTTTCTGGAGGGGAAAGTTGGTCAAACGCAGTGAGGGGGACCTAAGTTTGACTCACAGTAGATTTGGTTTCCCGTATTCGTGCCATCGTTCGCGGTATCTGTTATCGAACACCTGTTTATAAGCGCGGCTGCCTGTATTTTTGAGGCAATGCCCCTTCTAGGGCGCTGTACCAAATACATAATACCCTATGCGAACCTTAGAACCTTAAGAAACCCAGAACCTTAGAAAGACCCTTCGGTTCATAAGCGGGATAGTGTTTCACCGCCGAAACACCAGTCTGGCGACCTGAGCAATAATTTCCTGAGCAAGATCACAGGAATAATCGAAATCACGCCTTAAACTGGTCACGACGGCATCAAGTAGCACGCCAGTTCTGGTGTCTTTGCCAAAATGTTTGCTAGATTGCGCTCACACCCCCAGTTCCGAGAGATGAGCATGAGAAACGACATTTCAAACTTACTGACCTTCATCGGCAAAGATAGCATTTGGCGCGAAAGGCTGCACGATGTCGTCGCCGAACACCTTATGCCAGCCCTGAACGAGTTCGAAATCAATGATGAGGACATGTCAGATATTCTGGGCGAACCATGGCCGGGTGTACTCTGGGGATGCGGATTTGAAGACTTTCTGGGGCGACACTATGGAAAAGACAATATCGTAGACCTCTACCTGAAGAGGCGCGGCTGGAACGAAACCAACCCCAACCGTGATTACTTCACTGCTCTGCGTGATACCCCCGTCAGCCTCTACGAGATCACCAATGTTAAACCAGGTGCCTCAATGGTGCTAAAAGACCTGCTGGGCGACGGCAAAGCCATCACTGTTGTGGAACGATCTGCCACACAATCCCTAAACAAGTGGGATAAGATCGTAGTCAGGGTGATGGCTGAGGGTGATCAGCATATCATATCTGGCGCATTGCTGGCCTTCTCTCCCGATGCGGTCGAAATACTGTTTGACGGCCTGCGCCACACTCTCGGCCTTGATGAGAGCGCAGTCATAGCTCTTAGCAAAGAACAGCTGCATAAATGCGCGCCCATTTTCACAAGTGCCTGGCTTTTTGATACCCTGCCCCGGGCAATGTACCCGCAGCACCAAACATTCCTCAACTCAGACGGCGACGAGGTGATGTTCCACGACCTCCGCTTCAAACTCGCGCCTGGCGTCCTGCAAAAAGACATCACGGAACGACTGAAAGACATCAAAAACCTCATACCCGATGGAGCGCGATACTGGAATTGGGTTGCTCCAATCCGAAAGCGCACAACAAATGAAGCAGAAGGCTTAATGCTGGATACCCAGATGGACGGAAAAACTATCCTTGGGACACTTGAGCTTAAAGGGAAGTCGCTTCTGGTTGGGGTGAATTCAAGCCCCAGAGCAGCCAAGATCGAAACACTTGTGACCAAGGCTGCTGGCGATCTCCTAAAGACGCCCCTGACCACTATCCGCACCGTCGAACAGATGATGGGAGAAGAGAACCCAGACGATCTCGAGGAAGATGACCTTCCCCCGGAAATCGCCCAGCAAATTGCACATGAATATATGGACAACCACTATCGCGAGACCTTGGATACTCCCGTCCCAACCTTAGGTAACAAAACACCCCGCAAGGCAGTCAAGAGTGTTGCGGGTCGCGCACAGGTGGTTGAATGGTTTAAGCAGATAGAAAACCGAAGCGCGCAACGCGACGACAGTGCCATCGGGGAATATGACTTCGGGTGGATGTGGCAAGAGCTCGGGCTTCAAAGGGATCCATAGGGAAATGGCAAAGCCAAAAATTCGCGATATCCCAGACCTATCCGATCTGGCACGCCCGCAAGCAGAGATAACAGTGCAAGTGACTCCTGGGGCACGGCATAGTGCCATCAGTTTTACAGATGGCGTCGTCTTGATCTCAGTAACAACGGCCCCAGAAGGTGGAAAAGCGACTGATGCTGTGTGCAAGGTCCTCGCGCGTGCGATGAAGGTTGCCCCGTCCCACCTCAGCTTGCATCGCGGCCAGACATCTCGCACCAAGACATTTGTCTATCACGGGACTTGATAAGCTGGCTCGGGCAACCCCCGCCTAAATTGGCCGACTGTTACTTCCTGTGTTTTCTTAATCGCGTGGAGGGTGGCTCAAGAGCGGCTATGGTCAGATCGCCTATTTCCCCAAAACTTATTGAGATGGTTGGTATGATCGCAGGTTGTGCCTCATACACAGAGTTTCGGATACTCCGTGAAATTTTTATTACCAAAACCGTTTCTCAAAAATTCTAGCGCACCCACTTTCTTTTTACAGAAACGAAAGGTGTTAAATGAGTACTCGATCAGAAATTATAATTCCATTGGCGGACGGCAAGTGGGCTCACGTCTACTGCCACTCTGATGGCCAGCCATACTGGATGATGCCCAGCCTCATGGCTCAATCCCCCGAAGCAATTCTGGAGGCTGGTGACATATCAAGAATCACCAAATATAAGATTGTCCCTCTCCGAAACCCGAGACCTTACAAAGTCACTGATTCAGCAGAGTCGGTATGTGGCTGGGACATAGAGCACACCTAAACGCTCATCGATGACACATGGGTGTGGGCCCCGAGAGAAATGAACCCACCGGAGCTGTTCCTATGATAAGCGCGTGGCGTGACAACCGCATGATCGAAGGGCACTGGCGGTCCTTAAAGTAGGAATGCATCTATTTGAATGCCTTTGAGACTGGTTCAGAAATGCTGGTTGGGATTGGAAAATGGCTGACCTACTGCGACTCTGAGCGCCCGCATTCCACCCACGGGATATTGAAGCAAGATGAGGCCTATGAAAGCAAAACAGAACCGATGAAATTAGCAGCCTAAATGAAACCTCGATCCATCTAATTTTGACTGTAGACTGGTTTAAAAAGCAGGACCACCACTGACGTTGATATCTACCCGTTGCAGTTCGAAGATAACTATGAAACGGCCTCAATACGAATTGCGTAAAAGAACACGTGTGAAATGCGCAAAGACGATTTCTTTTTCTCAAACAGATCGGTCAATAAATGCAGATTCCAGAAGGAACGAAACCCGCACTCATGGGCGCTGTTGCAGGTGCCATTGCCATTTCGATCATTGGATTTAATTGGGGCGGATGGGTAACAGGTGGGTCGGCCACAGATATGTCCGAGGAAGTCTCAGTCGCTGCGGTTGCTTTGGCGCTCACACCATACTGTATCCAGAATTCAAAAGACGATCCAAAGTCAGTTGCTGTAATGGCAGAACTTGAGAAAACCAGCAGCTATCAGCGTCGCGGCGTCATTGAAGATGCTGGGTGGGCAACACCACTGGGTGCTGAAAGCCCAGATAGAGATCTGGCGGAATCGTGTCTGAGTGCGCTCACTGAAAAAACCTGATCAGCGGAATACTAAGCTGCTGCGGCCAAAACACGGTCGCAGCAGCGGACAAAAATGCCCACGCCATTGCTTATTGTCGAGGCGTGAGCTGAACTGGATGCCAACATGTCGAAGCGGTCATTTGTGCAGGTGCGCCCTGCAGGAATGACCGCTTTCGGGAGTCTGCCGATGTGGTTTGTCTCTGTGCCCGTCAGTGCGGGTTTCCCTTCCCCTGCTGGCGATGATTTGGAAGACGAGATCGACCCAATGGCGTGGGTCGTGCGGCATCCTGCCTCAACCTTTTGGTGGCGCGTTGAAGGCGACTGCTTGTGGGATGGGGGAATGTCGGCGTTTCACAATACGAACCAATGATCGCGCACCTGCAGTGAATGTCAGCAAACCGCCCATTCTGTTGAAAAACTCTTTGCTGCATCTGCAAGTTTTGAAAAAGTGGAAAATCTTTTCGCGACGATCTCATTGCAGCCCCATGGCGCCGTTGAGCTTTACGTAAATCAGAATTTTGTTCTGCTGGTTTTAGATCAACGCGCTGTATGGGAGTTTTTCAACAGAATGCGCTGTTTGTGTAGGGCGTAACTCAGGGCGGAAACCAGACCTTAGCTGCATCTGCGAAGGTTCTGTGCCAGAATTGCAAAAGCGGCCATTCAAGCCGTAGCAGACCGAAGCCCCCATGCTGCTTCACACCAAGGTCAGCTGTGCGCAGATAGCGCACTTTGCAAAGTCACGCGAACGGCCCGGAGCCGACTTTTATCGGCTGTCCTGATGCTGCGGTGCGGCCTGTCATTCCTGCCGTTCGCTGAGACTGCAAAGTTCGTTGATTGAAGAAATCACGATGTTTAGGCGAACCTACCGTTCGGGAAGTATGCTCAGTTCCTCGGGCGTCCATGAAAGCAATTGGAAGACGTGGGGAAATCGGTAATTCACTGCCCCTGCAAAGGTTGCACTACGACAGTGGGTCCGGTTGCCTTATCTGGTGAGCAGTTCGATTACCGCGTCCGCCCCTGCCGGGCTCGATATCGCCAAAGCCATCGGAACTGCCCCTCCAAGGTCAGGATTGGGTTTTTCCATGAACCGCATCACGAGAGCTCCGTTGCCTTGATGAACTCTGTCTACGACCACATAAGCTCGCGAAAAATCATAGAGTATCTGGCTTTTTGTTGGGCTGAGGGGAATCTTTTCAGATTTAGCTCTGCGAAAGGCCCGCTCGGGAATTATATCCAATACTGGCCGTGAATGCATCACTGCTAAAATTTTCTCAAAGGATGAAGTCGGAAGGCCACCTTCGACGTTGATTTCCAGTGAGGCGGAATCCCGGATTCCTTCAGGTAGTCCCAGAATTTCCGCAACGCGCTCAACATCCGTTGAGCGTGTGAGTTTGCTGTCCATAGTAAATCTCCTCTTCAGGGACCAACTGACAGTTATGCAGACGTATCGCAACCGTAGCTGTCCCAGCATTATTAAGGTATTGAGGTCCGCTGTGCGGGGCAAAGTAAACATTCTCTATTCGGGTTCAATGGCCGCTTTTGCAAGGACCACCACTCCCAATCATCACTAATTATTAGGCCATTCGCGACCCATCGTTGTGTCGAGAGCTTTAAGAATTGTTTGTGCGACGACATCACACTGTTGCAGGCTAAGTCGGGATGGAAGGCGCACATCACAGGCGCGGTTCAGCATCGCTCGGGTTTTTGGCTGGTCGGGATTGTCGCGTAGGAAATTCCAGTTCCAAAACGCGCGCGCGTTATCGATTGAACGACCAAAAACTTCTGCCTTCAATCCAAGCGAAGCGGCTTGGCAGACAAAGCTATCAACCTGCGCATCCGTCATGTCATTCAAATTAAACTGTATTGAATCGGGCGCCCTTTGCTCTGGTGGCAAAGAAGAGGGCACCACAATCCACGGACTGGTGTCCAGAATGGCCGCAACATGATCATGGTTGCGACGTCCCATCGCCACACGCTGTGGCAGGGCAATAAGTTGAGGTCGGATTAGCGCAGCAGAGAGGTTATTTAGACGCAGGTTGTATAATGGAAGCCTGTTTTGCCATTTTGCAAAGACGGAATGAAGGACCGGATGTTTCTGCCAGTTGTGCTCATATGCCCCCGACATGATGACCGCCTGCGCGATGAGGTCTTCGTCATCTGTGATCAGGATCCCACCTTCACCAGCATTGAGCATTTTATACGATTGAAAGCTGAAACACCCGACCTTGCCGATGGTCCCGATGTTACGCCCTCCCCAGGTCGTGCCAAGGCTGTGCGCAGCATCTTCGATCACAGGGATTCCGGCAGCGTCACACAACGCCATGATGGCTTCCATATCAGATGTATGGCCGCGCATATGACTGATGATCACGGCCTCACAATCGGGCAGCTTCTTTGCGAAATCAGCTAGGTCGATCCGGTAGTCGTCGCCGCACTCGCACAACACTGGAATGCAGTCCGCATGCGCCACTGATGACGGGACAGCTGCGAAAGTAAATGCCGGAATAAGAACTTTGGCATCGCGTGGTAAACCAAGCGCTTTGAGTGAAAGAAACAAAGCTGCAGAACAAGACGATACAGCCAGCGCGAACGTACTCCCAAGAGCTTGGGCAAATTCGGCCTCTAAAAGCGCTACGGGTGAGTGATCAGAGCCATATCGAAATAAGTCACCAGATTGCAAAATGCGAGTGACTTCAGCCATCGCTGCATCTGGGATGCTTTCGGCAGCAGTTAAATTGGGTAGCTTGGACATATCATCGCCGATCCTGAAATCTGGTTTCCTTGTTTGACACGGTCAAGTTTCATATGCGGCGTGGAAGGTCAAAAGTTGATGTGGGATGCGATACAGAAAATGGCCAATATGGGGCTTGGACCTGCCGTTCGTTGCACAAAGTACCGAGGTTCCGCTTAGGGCGGTTCGCGCCACCTACACCAACGGCCCGGACCTGCCTTTCATCCGTAGAGCCGATGCCGCGCTGCAGATTCACCAGACCTGACATTCGTGCATCGCGCAGCATTTTTAGGGGGTGAGTGATCGCTATGCGGACAATGTGTGAATTAGCTGCAACGCACCCAGCGTCCGTTTTTGAAGTTTTGGAAAAGATGAACCGCGTCCAAAACACACCAAATTGAGGGTTTGTCGAAAGAGCTAATCTAACAAAATACCTTCATCCATTCGGTGCAACTAATCCCGTGCAAGGGCCTGGAAAAGCTCTGGGCGCTCCCATGCAAGGCTGTGGCCTGCACAAACCGGACCAGCCCTCTCGGACTGAACGCCGCATGGAGTGCCAAACCACTTCGGTTGCGGCGGCGAGCCAAGGAAATTCGGCATGAAGCTCTGCTGCCACCTCGTCTGCATGACGTTCGGATTGGATTTGCGCCAGACGCACGCCGTTTTTCAACCTTTCCAGTTGCTTCAAATCCCCTGAGCCCAGGTGATTGAGGCCGTTAGAAATCGACCGCGCCTTATGTAAACGCGTCGCCCGACGCTCTAGGGGCCTTGTCGCTGAACCAGATAGACGCGCGACAGAGGGCGGGAGGTGGCTTGCTTATGCAGTATATCTTTTGGCATTGATTCGCGAAGGGCTCTTAGGAAAGAGTTCTGCCAAAACGCCGTGTCGAATATTGAATCAAAGCAGGTGCTTAGCTAGCGCTTCATCAGTAATAAGAAAGTTGCACATCTTCGCCCTAAGCGCCGCGCGCACGATTTCTGCTTTGTGAATTCCCCCTGCCGCAAGAATCCTTCGATCAACGTTCTGCAGGGTTTGAAATGGTGATCTCAGCGTTCGACGGGCCACGGAATGGTCAACCTGTCTTCCGTCTTGATCCAGATAGTGACCGCATATGTCACCGACGACATTCGCTCGCTTCAGGGATTGCCACTCTTCTTTGGTAATAACGCCATATTCCAGCGCTCCCGAGCGCTCGCTCATGTCAATTGCGGTTAATACGGTCACATCAAGTGACTCGGTCAATCGCATGACCTCGGCAATCTGGGGGCTCTCTGAGAAAATATCTTTTTGTTCAACCGTATCGGCCAGCATCGGGGCAGGTAAGTAATTGCAATCTGCACCCAGAGCAGACGCAAAGCGCGATAGATTGTCAAAAGGATTAAATCGAGCCCGTTGGGTAAGGCCCCCCAACAACTGTACCACCGACAAGTCCCGAAGAGAGCCTTGGCGAAGACTGCGCGTTGCAGCGTGAATTGTCCCGCCCCAGCCTAGTCCGATCCGTTCGCCATTGCGCAAATGGTTTGAAAGAAAATCCCCGAGTGCCGCCCCGACTAATTCTCGAATATCACCGCCTTCAAGTGGCGCGGGCGTCACAATAGATGCCTGGAGGCCGTAGCGTTCGCATAAAGCCTGTTCCAGTTCAGGTGAAAGCCCTTCCGGACCTGATACGGAAATATGGACAATTCCATTGCTGCGACCGCGGGCAAGAAGCTGGATGACGCGTTTTCTGGACAGATCCAACCGGTCCGCGATCTGCTCCTGCGTCAATCCTTCACGATAGTAGGCCCAACAGACGCGGGTGATAAGCCGCGTTTCGCCAGCATCTGAAAATTCATGGACCATGGGCACCTGCGCGTGATTGACCGGCAATCTGCACAATTGTGCCTCCGCGGCACAAAAACGTCAACACGACATAAAACCGTAACATTGGCACATTAGTTCCTCGGATGAACAAATGAGCCAGCAAGGATTCGCGGAACTATGAGCAGGATTGAAATCAACGGGCGCAGCTATGCACGGCCCGAAGAACCGACCATCGTTGTATGTTTTGACGGTAGTGATCCGGCCTATCTTGCCGCCGCAAAAGAGGCAGGTGTCGCCCGCTTTATGACCGGCGAAATGCAGGATCTCGGTGCGGTTGGTGCGATGCCCAGCTTTACCAACCCAAACAATGTCTCGATCACTACTGGGGTTGCACCATCGGTGCACGGCATCGCGGGAAATTACTTTTACGACAGCGAAAGCGGCCGGGACGTGATGATGAATTCACCCGAATTCCTGCGGTGCGGCACGATCTTGGCAGCGCAGTCTGCTGCGGGGGCGCAGGTCGGGGTTGTAACGGCAAAAGCCAAATTGCTGCGGTTGTTGGGCCATGGTCTACCGGGCGATGCTGATTGTCGGGCGATCGAAACCGGTGGCGACGACGCGTGGCTGCCCCAAACACCACCGGACATGTATGGGCCCGAGTCGACGCTAGCGGTTTTTGAGAGCGGCATCCGCCTGTTGGAACAGCGCCGCCCCGAGCTGATCTATCTGTCAACAACCGACTACATGCAGCACACATATGCCCCCGAAGCACCCGAGGCGTTGGCCTTTTACGCGGCAATAGATGATTGCCTGCGCACGCTGGATCATATGGGGGCGCGGCTCGTCGTGACGGCGGACCACGGTATGAATGGCAAAAGTCACAGCGATGGTTCCCCGGCAGCCGTCTGGCTTAAGGATCTGTTGGTGGCCGAGGATATTGACGGGCACATCATTCTGCCAATTACAGACCCACATGTGAAGCATCACGGCGCGCTGGGCGGGTTGGCTCACATTTACTTGGACGACGGGGATGTCGCCGGGTTCGCGGAAATGCTGCGGGGAGTAGAAGGCGTTGAACGCGTCATGCGAAAGGTCGAGGCCGCCACAGCGCTTGATCTGCCTTTGGATCGTATAGGGGATCTGGTCGTCATCACCGATGCGGCGCATGTCGTCGGATCGACCGTTGCCGAACACGACCTGAACGCATTGGACGGTGCATTGCGCTCGCACGGCGGGTTTGCCGAAACGCCCGTGCCTTTCCTTGTGAATCGCAGCGTTGCTACGGGGTATAAAACCTCTGGTCTGCGAAATTTTGATGCGTTCGATGTGGCGTTGAACGGCTTGGTTCCTGATGCGGGGAACGCGTCGTGAAGCGGGCCGTATATATAAATTGTGATGGGTTGGCCCCTGATTGGATCAGCCCGCAACATACACCCACATTGGCGCGGCTTGTGTCGGAAGGGCGCAGCGCAAGTGCCCATCGCGCCATCATGCCTTCGGTTACTCGGGTGTCTGCGGCAAGTGTTGCGACAGGCTGTTACCCGCAGCGGCACGGGTTGCACGGGAACCGGATGGCGCTTGTTCACGAGGGCAGGTTAACCGTTCATGACGTCGCGCCTCATAGCTTTGTGCGCACTCTGCGAGAGGCCACAGGCCATGCATTGAATGTGCCAACACTGGCGCAGCGTCTGCGCCACAGCGGCGGCTTTGCCGCGTATTCTAACGTATCGGCCGGGGCTGCGGCATTCCTTGACCCGGACCGCCACGGCACCGTTCGCCATCGGAATTTTGGACATGCATCCGGCCATGATGCGGCCCCCTTACCTGTCAGTCACGATATATCCGGCGACGAAATGATGACCCGTCAGTTCATCGATGATGTATTGGGCTCGGATACAGCGGCCTGTGTTCTTTGGCTTGCCAATCCCGATCTGACACTCCACGGGGCACCATTGGGATCGCCTGAACATTTCGACGCATTGGCGCGCAGCGACGCATGCGTGGCGCAAGTCGAGGCTGCCATTGAAGTTCGCAGACGTGCCAACGAGGATATTCTGTTGATCGTCGGTTCGGATCACGGACAAGAATGCGTCGGCTCCGGTGTGGACGTTCATGCGTGGGCGGAATCTTCGGGCTTTGGCGATGCTTTGCGACAAGGGAAAATCGCCTTTGCGACGCAAGGGACGGCTGTTCTGGTTTATGCGCTCGAACAGTCAGGCCCCCTTCTTGATGCGCTTCAAGTGGCCCCGTGGACGGGCGAGGTGGCCACCGGGCAGGGCCTGACGCGCTTGCATGCCCATCATGGCGGTGCTTTGGTTGGTGCAGTCAACATGGCACGACGCGAGGGTCTCAATGCTTACGGAGTGCCGGGACAACGAGTGGCTGCATTCGAAGGCCCTGCATTTAGCGGTATCGGCTTTGGCCAGCACGGCGGCTGGGGGCAGGATGAAACCCGTCCTTTCCTGACGATGCAGCACGCCAGCCTAGAACAATGCCGGGTCGACGCGTCCACCTGCCTTGTCGACATCGCGCCAACCATTCTCAATTTCCTCGGAGAACCAACCGAAGGAATGGACGGTAGATCTTTGCTACCGGCCTGAACCACCCAACCAACATCACCCTTCAGAAATCGGACAAGAAACATGAAGCACTTTCTCATCGCTACCATCACGAGCCTGGTTGCAGGTTCTGCCTTGGCCCAAGACCTGCCTATGGTCGATAATTATCCCGAACGCGGGATTACCTTTACGTCGCCGTACAAACCCGGTGGCGGATCTGATGCGGTTACCCGCGCAATGGCCCAAGCCTTTGCCGAAGCAACCGATGTACGTACCACCGTGGTCAACAAGCCCGGCGGGGATGGCACGCCGGGAACGCTCGATTTTCTCGCCAAAAAGCCTGAAGGCTACAATGTGTTGCAAGGGTATGATGCCGTCGTTTCGGGATATCTGCTGGGTAATTCCCCTGTGAATCCGGCCACAGACATGGAGCCGCTGGCGATTGTCAACATCACGTTCAATCAGCTTCTCATCCGTCCTGATGAGACCCGGTTTACTGACTTTGACACGCTGGTTGATTACATGCGCGCGCACCCCGGTGATGTAAAAGTCGCCAACGTTGGCGATCCCGGCTCGATGGAGCGGATCATGATGAGCAAGCTGGAAGAGGCAATCGATGTTCAAACCGTGCAAGTACCCTATCCAGCCCCGGCGGAACGTTATGCTGCATTGATCGGCGAGCATGTCGATGTCCTGTTCGAACAGGCAGGTGACGTGGCTACATTCGTCAAAGCCGGAGAAATGAAGCCAATCTTTTCATTCGTCGAGGAAGCGCCGGAACTCTTCGCTGATCTCCCAACGCTCACCACGATCGGTGCAGGTTTCAAGCCGCTCTACCGTTTCCGCGGTTTCTGGGTTGACCCGCGCACATCGCAGGATCGCAAGGACTGGCTCGAAGCGGCGATTAGAGCAGGCTACGACACCGAAGGTTTCCAAGCCTTTAACAAGTCCAAATATATGGACCTGATGGACAGCTATCGTGATGCCGATGGCGCCAAGACACTGATTGAAGATGCGCTGGCCACCTACGCCCAAGCCTACAAATCGCTTGGTCTTATCAAGTAATCAGCTAGCGAAAGGAGAAACCGGATGTATTCTTGTTCACCTGTCTTGGCACGAAATATTTTCGAGGCGTTTGTCTGGATCGCTCTTGCCAGTGGGGCAGTCGTCCTAAGCTCCGGTTTTGCCCCTTCGTTGTCTGATAAGATATTCTCCTCGGCTACATGGCCGAGGATCATCGCCGCGGGACTCGTTTTGGCCACGATAGGGCAATTGATCTTTGGCGATCCCGTCGCAACCGATACCGAAACTCCCGAAGCGGACCACCCGCCTTTCCGGCGCGTTCTGACGGCGGTGTTGGTATCGGCGCTTTATATCCAGTGCATTACGTGGGGTGGGTTCTATCTGGTCACACCTTTCTTCGTTTGCGGGTATCTCGTGGTTTTCGGCGAGAAACGCCTTTCCAGATTGGTGCCGTTCGCGATTGTGGTCAGTGGCGTTTTCTATCTCGCGTTCACAACATTTCTGTTCATCTCACTGCCGACCGGCTCATTCGACGCGCTGCATGCCGTCAATATCGCCATTCAAGAAGCATTTATCATCGAAGGATCAAAATGATGCCCGGTTACGATCTTCTTGCACTTGGATTTAACCAGCTTTTTACAGATCCTGCTGCCATAGGCCTCTTTCTATTGGGCCTTGTTGCGGGATCGTTTTTTGGCGCGATCCCCGGGATTAACATGCTGACGCTTGGGGCTGTGTTGCTGCCTTTTTCGGTCCAAATGGATGCCGGCCACGCGATCATGTTGTATTCGGTGATCTATTGTTCCGGCGTTTTTGGCGGAGCCATCACCGCCATCTTGTTCAACATTCCTGGGGCCCCCGAAAACGCTGCAACCGCAATAGATGGTTATCCAATGACGCTGCGAGGGCAATCTAAACGCGCTGTCGGGGCCGCAATTTTATGCTCTGCGCTGGGCGGTATCGTCTCAACCTTTGTGATGATTGGCGCGGCAGAGGGAATCTCAAGATGGGCGATCAAGGCAATTCAACCCGCCGAGGTGTTTGGCATCATTGCCGTTGGTCTGGCCATATCGGCCAGTGTCGGTGCCAAGTCGTTCTGGAAGGGCTGGTTGTCGGTATTGTTCGGTATGCTTCTGGCATGCGTGGGCACTGACCCGATTGACAGTGTGCCGCGCTATACTTTCGGTTCATACTATCTTTACGCAGGTATCCAGACCGTTCCGATGGTGTTGGGCGTCTTTGCCATGTCCGAAATTTTGGCTCAGGCCACGGGGCGCGGGCTGATGTCCTCAACCAATGGGCAAGGGCCGGGGTTGGGGCTGCAGGAGATCTGGTCGCACCGACTGACAGTGTGCCGTGCGACGGTCATTGGTTTCCTTTCGGGGCTTGTTCCTGGCGTCGGGGCGACGCTGGCCTCATTTGTCAGCTATGGGACCGAAAAAACCATGGCCGGGCCTGATGCCGGTTTCGGCAAAGGTAATATTCGCGGGGTTATCGCGGCAGAAACGGCAAATAACGCAGCCACCGGGGCCGCGATGATCCCGGTCCTTGCGCTTGGCCTGCCAGGTGGCGCGCTCACCGCAATGATGATTGCCGTGTACCAGCTTCATGGGTTGGAACCTGGGCCATTGATCTTTGTCACTTCGCCGGAAATTATCGGACTGGTCTTTGCAGCGATGTTGCTGGCCAATATCGGCATTCTCGCTTTGGGCTGGGTCGAATCCCACACCGTCACACACCTGCGGCGGATAGATATTCGTTATCTAATGGTCTTTCTTCTTATCTTGTCGACCATTGGGGCATACGCAGAGCGCAACCTAATGATCGATGTATGGGTGATGTTTGGCGCGGGAGTTCTGGCCTTTAAATTGCGAGAGCTTGGATACTCCCTGGCAGGACTGGTTTTGGGGCTCATTCTTGGGAAGATCGGCGAGGCCGCCTTTATGAAGGCCGCACTATTGGCTGATTATTCAATCCCGGTGATGCTTTCGCGGCCGATCACTGCACTATGCCTGATAACCGCGCTCGTAATCACCCTTGCAGGGGCCTACAGAGCGATCCGCTCACGTAGTTTCGAATCCCAAAGGTTTTGATGATGTGATTGTCCGATAATCATCTGAACAATACGGACGGATTTGTTTGCCGTTGACCTGCCCCCCACTGGTCCCTCATTCATAAAGAGAGGCTGCAGGTTTGGTTTTGATAGTTCGGGGCTCCGGGGTGAGCAAGCGCGGTGAGCGCGGAGCTCTCAAATTGCTCAAGCGCCTGCCGCGCTTGCTTCGGCGTTTGGTTTCCGAGCGATGAGTGTAGGCGGGCTGGCTGCATGCTTCCTGCCCATTGCTGATCGTTGTGCATAGGGCGGCAACAGTTATCGGCAGGCGGGGGTGTGAATGTCGGCTTTTAACAATCCGAACCAATGATCGCGCACCCGCAGCGAAGGTCCCCTTTCCGCCCTTGGTGTCGAATGTCATGAACGGCCCAGAGCCGACCTTGGCGCCACGGTCCGAATGCTGCGGTGCGGCCCGTCGAAGCAGCCGTTCGCGCATCGCGGAGCATTTTTTCGATTAAAACGTCGGTGCGGGACAAACTGAGCTTTCGCTGCGGGTGCGCCAATGTCGGCTTTGGAGACACCTTCCAACAAAAGTTGCCGACTGTGTGGTTTTAGGTGCGCAGTGCGGACGCAGTTATGGTCCGGTATAGGCCCACTATCCACGCGGCATCTGTTTATGGTTGAAGCACAGCCTCAAACGCTCCAGTCATGGACGTGAACGTCCTTTCCTGAATGTCCCGTAAGGATATCAACAGCCAGCTTTTCCTTGTCTTTGTCGGGAACACGCACCCATAATAGGATGCCGCCTCGTTCAATTTGTTCGGCGTAATAGTCTTTGTGGTGCTGTTGAATTCTGCGGGCAAAGAGCAGACCGATGGCAGCGGCTGGCAGCCCTACAACTGCAACGACCGCAGCAGTTGCCGCCGCCGCCGCCCCCGCTGCGGCCATTGCCGCCATTGCTATGTAGGATGGGATAAAAAATGCCCCACCAATGATCATACCGTCCATCTCGCCAATTGCTTCTTCCGAAACAAACGCTGCACGGGGCACGCGCGCATCGTCTTCCATAACCTTGGAGGGCAGGTAGGCATCGCCAAACTTTTCTTTTAAAGCTTTGTCGCTGCCAAGAACGCTCAAGTCATAGCGGCTGAAGCCCACCATACGAAGATCATAGAATGCCTTTTGAAAGCTTTCAAAAGTCTCAAACACGCCTACGGCCTCTGGCACCTTGATGACTGATACGCCTTGGCCGTTTTCAACAGTTTCGTCTGGCATAGTATTTCCTACTCAGAGCTGCATTCCTATTGGCATAACCGTACAGGCGTTTCGATCAGCGCAAATTGATCTGCGTCAATAAGAGGGTGCAGGATATGATATATGCAGGGTCGATACCACCCAAGTGCAACCAGATCTCAAAGACGACAGTTAGCATTTTTTGCCAGCGTCATGGATCACCTGCTCAGATTTGCCGCAGAGGTGTTATCAAAAGATGTGCATCACGAAAGGATATTAAAATGACTGACACAAAAGACTACGGCCCTAACCCCCACGTCGTAGACATTGAGAGCGACACGCTCGGAAACTCTAACTTCCGCACAACCCACTGGACCGGCAAAAACATTCAGCTGACATTGATGTCGATCCCGGTAGGAGGCGATATCGGATTAGAAGTGCATGAAGGAATTGACCAGTTTCTGCGTCTTGAACAGGGCAAAGGTCGTGTTCAGATGGGCCCAGCCAAGGATCAATTGGACTTTGATCAAGAAGTAGGCGCAGATTGGGCGGTGTTCGTGCCTGCCGGGACGTGGCACAACATTATAAATGTCGGCGATGAACCCATCAAGCTTTACGCGATCTACGGCCCGCCGGATCATCTGCACGGCACAGTGCATGAAACGCAAACCGACGCGGAAAATGACCCAAATGAGGATTAGACGATGATGGTGGCTCTTTTAAGGGCCACTATTTTCGCCGCACAGGGGGGCGGAACAAAACACGAAAGACGCAGTTTTCAAGAGCAAACTGAACGTTTCGCGATCGGATCGCCGAGCCATCATTGGCGCTTTTTAGAACAGATGAAAAAGGATAGCTTTTGAGGCACAAAAAACGCCGTTAAAAACTAAGTGGTTGTTAAAGGTTTTGGCTGTCACATGTTTGCAGACATTAGCTGCATTGCCGAAAATTCGAAAAATGGGCTCTTTGCTGCCCTTAGAGAGGCCGCGTAACATCTTCAGACACTGCGTCCTATACGGTATTTTTGCACACAGAAGCTCACCAACACAAAATGCGGGCACCCCAAAACTTTATATAAATTACCGACTATTTACGTCTGCCATAATTGCGATGTTCTAAAGTGAAGGGGCTTATTTGAGCTTATTGTTCTCAAACAACGCCTTCTTGCAAGAAGGGTTTTGCACTGCGTTGAGGGCGGAACTCTGTACCAGGTAGGCACATTTTTTTCAAAGCCCGTAGAATTCCTTTTTATGTGAATGCAAACGGATCGCCTCCGAACGACTTGGCGATCTCACTTAGCTCAGCTTGTGTCTTCAGTCGCTGCGCTTTGTTCAGGGCATCATCCTGATACTCTTTCTCGATCCCGTAGCCGCGCTGGCCGCAGGCGGCTTTGGCCATATCCACACCGGCAAGACCAAGTTCAATGCCGAGAAACGTATGAATGATGGTGCGCGCAATGTGCTCGCCAGTGCCGAATTCATGCCGCCAGGCATCCGATACATAGTTGTATCCAACTGGGTCGCCGCTTGTTGTGATGAACAGGGGGCGTTGCTGATTAATGCAATCCTCCCGCATCTGGTCAAGCCAAAGCGGGTCGCAGCCCCGCAAGATCAATGCATCAATAAACCGATTGAATTCAGGTTCCAAATCCGCGCACCAGGCCTCTTGGCTTTTTGAGAGCTTGGTATCAATTGCATAGCCTCCATTGGCCCAAAGCAGCGTTTTACCAAAAACAAGGCGTGTATCAGCCAAGCGGATCGGCAAGATCGAAAAAATCGCGAGGGCCGCAGCGCGATTTCGTCGCGCGTGTTGGTCCAACGGTGACATGGTTGGAAGAACGCTATCTAAAAGCTGGGAGGCATGATCAAATATGGTGACCGGCGAGCGACCCGTTTGCTGGAGTTTCGCATATTTTTGCTTTTGAGCGCCCTTTGCTTTGGTCTCGTAGATGCGGCAAAGCTCGGCAAGGAGAGCAATGGTTGCCGTGTCGGCCCCAATATAGCGAGAAACCTTCAAAACCGCTCCAAACGATGCCCGAAGGGTGGCAGGCGCGAGATCTCTCGCCAAAAGTGCCCTGGCATAAGCTCGCACTGTTTCTGGCGAAAGCTCATCTGGCAGATTTGCTTCGCGAGCAGCACAAAGCAACTGGCGCATTTTCATAATGTGGGTGGCATGCATACCCTTGGCAGGCGCAAGTTCACCGTTTCGATCATAGCCTGCATCCATATTGTCAAATGCGGCGCGCCATTCTGCAGGCAGCTCACTTTCAGGAACTGACTTTTTCAATACAAACACGCGCGGTGTAAGCTTGCGTTTGCCAGTTTCATACTTGGCTTCTTTCTCCCTAAGTGCCTCAACCAAGACGAGGGTGGCAGGTTGGCCTGGCAGCACGATATTCATAGCCTTCTTAAGGCGCCGCAGTCGACTGACGGAAGCGTTGCTGGCATCAAATTTGAGAAAATGGCGCTTCTTCAAGTCCCAGATGGATGGAATGTCTTCCCCTTCGATAAAGGCTATAAATGCATCCAGAATGCGTAGGCCGTCAATACTGACTTCTGACACGCCGGGCGTCCCGATCAGGCGATCCCACCGTGCGTGTTGTAAAATTTCGGGTTTGGTGCGGCAATCTGGCTTTTTCATCCTTTGAACCCCGAAAGATTGAGTATGAATTTCTGGACTTCAACCCGTTTTGCTCGGTCATTGACCCAAGCGTAGTTCCTGCGCACGGTGTTCGGAGCGTCGTCGAGCAGGCGTTCAAGAAGGTCCCAACGACCTGGATTGCGCTGAAGTAATAGTGAGGCCAGACCATGCCTGAACTTATGCGGTGTCATCGGAAGCCCATAAGCACGCGAATGCCGTTTGAACCAGGTAAGAAAGGTCTTGTAACTTAGCTCATCCAAGCCTTCGATAGATGGAAAAAGATATTCACTTTCATCAGCATTGGGGAACATTGGCCTGATCTTCTCGAGGTACCATTCGATCACTTCCAAGCCGTTTAAATTGTTGCGCTCAATGGGGGCCCAAATCGGCTTTTGATTTTTGACTTCGGAACTTGGAAGCTCGAACACCGCGTGGTCGGTCATTTTTGTAGGCAGGTGAAAGTTATGACCTTTGCCGCGAATGCGGAGTGACAGGGCATTTCTAACACGAATAGGAGCACCGCGTGTTTCTATCGCGCAGAATGCGGCTATCGTGCCAATTTGGCGGATTTTTCTGCGTTCCATCTCTGTCAGGGACCGGTCTTCTTCCGTGCCGAGATCCAGCATTTCTTGAGCCTGATTTCGCATTTGTGTGTGCATTGATAGAAATTTCATAATCAATGTCGTGCTGCCCAATAAGGTTTCACAAAACTTGCGCGCACTGGTGCTCATCTCTGAGCCGTTCGTCTTGCCTTCCTTCAAAAAGCGATTTGCCGTGAGTTGACACTTAATGACCGACGGATCGTGACCATTCCTTGCCAAAACGACATAAATTGATTTCAAGTAGTCGTGCGCGGTCCTCGCGGAGATGATGCCTACACCGGTCTGGTTAGAGGTCCAGAATCTCACCGCGATGATCGCGTTCTCAGGTGTGAGCAAGCCTTGGAGCCCTTGTGAGGTGTCCAAAGTGTGGTTTTCTGTAAAGTGAAGCGCGCTAACGAATTTTCGAAGCGCAGACCTTTTGTAGGCAATATTGCTTGCGGAACAACTGTCTTCATAGCGCTGTTCAACTGGATCGTAACTGGCTTGGGTCGCGACCTGGACCCATTGATCGATTTCCTCTGCGATGCACTCAGGTACGCGTTGGGTGACTTGGAAGCGCAAAGCTTGGGCTGGGGGGAAGGGGCCTTGTGGGAGGAAGTCTTTCACGCCTTCAACCTCACGAAAACCATTCAGGGTTTTCAATGCACGTTGGAGTGCCTGCCAGTGGTTGCTATCCAGAGTGGGCCTAAGTTTTTTCAACCATTCCTGGTTCATCTGGTCAGGGGGCGTTTGATATTGACGGCCGAGGTTGGCCAGTTTGCGGATGGGAACCAACATGTGAGGCGCAGCCTCGCCGTCTTTGTTGATGGCGTGTGGCAACAGGATCTCCAGTAGGTCTGCCCATTGGTCTGCGCGCTTTCGGCGTTCGATGGCTTCGGCGAGTTCTCCGGTAGCTCCTTCTACCGCGGCAATGATTTTGCGCCGCCTTGCTTTATAGGCGTTCTCGGATTTCGCCAAACGCGGATCAAACCCGTGAAGGGGCATAACGCGTTTGATGACGGTTAGATCGGCAGGGATCTGGGTGAGGGGGAGCTGATCAAAATGATCGCTCGTCCGTTTGACAGCATTCGCATAGTCTTTGTTATTCTGCGCGATGGCCCAGTCATGGATATCCTGCATCGTGGGGGTCGTAATGGTGGTGTGAAAACTCATTTATTGCCTCATGTTTTTGTCCGCTAAATGACAAATTGGCCATTATTGTTGAAACCAAAGCTCAAACTGACAAAAACCTGTTCATTTTCCAGAACCGAAAGTGGTGGGGTGATTGTCATTTGGTCCGTTGATTGTGTCATTGTCCGTTAGATGGCCAATTCCGCGCCCGAGTGTCATTTTTTGCGAAACTGATAGGGGTTGAGGGCGCGTGTTTGGGACCGCTGATGAACAAAAAGTGTCTCCTTTCCTGCGGTAGAATGGAGATGGGGCTAACAAGCTGTTTTCGGAAAAAGTTTTTTGAGTATTTTCTCTCAATTTTCGCGTCCGTTTTACGAATGCTCTAAAGCTGGATATACGACGGATTTTTCATATGCTGAGATGGGTGGCGGTCGATAGCTGGTGTTATCCGCTCCATCCGCAGGGCGAGGTCGGATCGGTGCGTTCAGGGGGTGATCAGGTTAGCGATAGCTTCGGCAGCAAGGCCGAACGCCTGATTGCCCACACCGCCAATGGCACAGTCGAAATGCTTGAGCGTGGGGATCAGCAGTGCGAATTTGGACCGCATAGGTCACACAAATTGGCAAACGCTCGTTCGGTCTTCGAAACTCGTGTCTTTTTATCTGCTTTCACACGGTCATCAGACGCAGTAGGCATCCCAATCTTCGATTTTTTTTGGGACTAATCATGGCGCAAAAATCAACCATTTATAAAGTTGAACTGTCAGTCTCTGACATGGATCGTCACTATTACGAGACGCATAAGCTGACCGTTGCTAAGCATCCGTCAGAGACGGATGAACGACTTATGGTGCGCCTTGTGGCTTTTGCGATAAATGCCCATGAGAATTTGGAAATGACAAAGGGCCTTTCGACGGATGACGAACCAGACATTTGGCAAAAAAGCCTAAGAGCCTGATTTAAAACTAGTTGAGTAAGCTCAGTAGGTTGTGATTCAATTCGGTTGCGAAGCTGAACGGAGAT
>CANMZB010000030.1 GCA_947502265.1 uncultured Sulfitobacter sp. | reverse complement strand
CATGTTATCCCCCGAAACTGGGGATCGTGAATCATGACAACGCGACAGCCTCAATCAAGTAATGGGTCCTGACCCTAGCTTTCACTACTCCGTTACCGCACTTAGTACTTCGGCGGGTCAGAAAAGGCTAAGCTTTTGCGGTAGTAGTTCTGTAGTATGATTCTGTATCTTGTTATTTTATCTGAAATTTCAATAACTTACAAACAAAAGTGGCAGCCCGTAGGGGAGTCGAACCCCTCTTTTCAGGTTGAAAACCTGACGTCCTAACCGATAGACGAACGGGCCACTGTTTGTGAGCGCTTATCTAGGCAATAGCCGGGATCGGCGCAAGTCGAAATCTCCACTAAAGTGCAATTTTTTTCAACTTACGCAGGGGCGGCATCTTCGAGGCGTAATTGAACCGATTGGCGGCCCTGCCATGTGTTCACATCAAGCCGTCCGGCAAGGTGGAAATGCGCGCCGCCGTGGCGTTCGAGCGCGGGGCCAAGTGCCGAATCGAAAGCGCCAAAGCAGATCGCATCAAGGCGGGAGCCCAATCCGTCGCCAAAGCTGACCTTGAGATGTGTTTCTCCGACGCGGCGGGCGGAGAAGATGCGCATGTCGGCAAAAACATAGCGCGGCGCAGAAGCACCGGCGCCGAATGGACCGGCTGACTCGACCTGTTCGGTCAGTTCGATATTGGCGGCCCCCGGCATCAGCATCCCGTCGAGGCGCAAATCGGCAGGCCCCATCAGGTGTGCGCCCTGTTTTTCCAGCAGTGCGGCCAGCGCCGCCATGGCTTCGTCCAGCCGGTCTTCGGCGACTGTCAGTCCTGCGGCCATCTTGTGTCCGCCGCCTTTAATTAACACACCATCACGCGCAAGTCGCTGGATCGGTGCGCCCAGATCAATGCCCGACACGGACCTGCCCGACCCTTTGCCGATGCCGTTCTCCAGCCCGATCACCACGGCGGGGCGGCCTGTGGCCTCTTTCAGCCGTGCGGCAACGATGCCGACCACACCGGGATGCCAACCCTGACCGGCAGCCCAGACAAGCGGGCCGTCGGTGCCGCGTTCTTCGGCTTGGGCAAGGGCGGCGGCGCGCACGGCGTTCTCCACCTCGCGCCGCTCGGTGTTGAGCTGGTCAAGACGTTCGGCGAGCGCGCCGGCCTCGTGTGGATCGTCCGTTGCCAACAGGCGCGCGCCCAGATCGGCTTTGCCCACGCGCCCGCCCGCATTGATTCGCGGCCCCAACATGAAACCAAGGTGATAGGCGGCAGGCGTGGTATCCATGCGCGCCACGTCCGACAGGGCCGCAAGCCCCGCACGGTCCCGCCGCGCCATCACCCGCAGGCCCTGGCGCACGAACGCACGGTTTACGCCAACAAGCGGGGCAACATCGGCCACTGTAGCAAGGGCGACCAGATCAAGAAGCCCCATCAGATCGGGGCCTTTCACCTGCGCCTCGCGCAGTTGTCGACCGGCTTCGACCAGCATCAAAAACACAACGCCTGCCGCGCACAGATGCGCCAGCGCGCCGTCTTCGTCCTGCCGGTTGGGATTCACCACGGCCACGCAATCGGGCAGCGTTTCCGCGCCCAAGTGGTGATCCAGAACAATCACATCCGCGCCTTTGGCCGCTGCAATCGGCTCGTGCGACAGGGTGCCGCAATCGACGCAGATGATCAGATCATGGTCGCGTGCCAGTGCGGCCATTGCCTCGTCGTTGGGGCCATACCCTTCGTCGATGCGGTCGGGGACGTACAGGGTCGCCTTGCGGCCCATTTGACGCAACCAGACCAGCAGCAGCGCCGCAGAGCTGCCGCCGTCCACGTCATAATCGGCAAACACCGCGATGCGCTGTTTTTGCCGTACGGCGGTCAGGAACCGGGTGGCGGCTGTTTCCATATCGCGCAAGCTGCGTGGATCGGGCAGCAGATCGCGCAGGGAGGGGGCAAGGAAGGCTTCGGCCTCCTGTGCAGGTACACCGCGGCGCGCAAGTATCTGACACACCGCCATCGGCAGACGCGTTTGCTGGTGCAGCGCTTCGGAGGCGCGCGTGACCTCGACGCCGGGACCAATCCAGCGTCGCCCGGTCAGCGATGCGTCGATGCCAAGGAAGCTGTCAGACATTAAACCTCTTCGATCCGCAAGGCGACAGGCGCGCCCTCCACCACAGACGTATTGCCCATCGCGGCCAGCGCATGGTCGAGGTCGGCGCGGGTGGTTTTGTGGGTCACGATCAACACCGGTGCCTGATTATCGTTGTGGCCGTATTGGCGCATCCGGTCGATGGACACGCCCGCTTCGCCCAGAACGGCGGCGACTTTGGCCAACGCGCCGGGTCTGTCCTTGAGCGCCATGCGCAGATAATAGGAAGCTGGGCTCTTGCCGAGCGCTGCAACGGGGGTTTGCAGTGTCGCGGCCGGCTGACCGAATACCGCGCCGCGATAGCCGCGCGCGATGTCGCAGACATCTGACAGAACCGCACTTGCCGTGGGACCGGCACCTGCACCGGCACCGCGCAGAACGATCTGGCCCACCGCGTCACCCTCCAGCACGATCATGTTCGTGCCACCGTCCAACTGCCCCAAAGGCGAGGTTTCCGGCACAAGGCAGGGCTGCATCCGCTGTTCCAGCCCGCGGCCTGTCATCTGGGCCACGCCCAACAGCTTGATCTTGTAGCCCATGTCGGCAGCGGCATGGATATCTTCCAGCGTAACACGCTGGATGCCTTCCAACTCGATTCCGTCGAAATTCACCTGTGTGCCAAAAGCAAGCGCCGACAGGATTGCCAGCTTGTGACCCGCATCAATGCCGCCCACATCCAGATTCGGGTCCGCCTCAAGATAGCCGAGCTTCTCGGCCTCATCGAACAGCGCGTTATAGCCTTGGCCGGTGGCTTCCATCTGCGTCAGGATGTAATTGCAGGTGCCGTTCATCACGCCCATCACGCGGGTGATCTCGTTCCCTGCCAGACCTTCACCAAGAACTTTGACCACAGGAATACCACCAGCTACAGCGGCCTCGTATTTGATAACACTGCCTTTGGCCTCTGCCGCTTGCGCCAATACCTGTCCGTGCATGGCCAGCATCGCCTTGTTGGCGGTGACCACGTCTTTGCCCAAGGCAAGGGCCGCTTCGGTTGCGTCTTTGGCTGGGCCGTCTTCGCCGCCCATCAGTTCGACAAACACGTCCACATCGTCACGCTTGGCCAATGCTACGGGATCATCCTCCCACGCATAGGACGACAGGTTGACGCCACGATCCTTGTCGCGGCTGCGCGCGCTGACGGCGGAAATGGTGATGGCGCGGCCGGTGCGGGCCTCCAGCAATGCGGCCTGACGGCGGATGATCTGCACCACGCCTGCGCCGACCGTTCCCAAACCTGCAATCCCGAGGCGAAGTGGCTGTGACATGGGTTCGGTTCCTTCAATAATCAAATGCGTTGGCCCGCGATGTAGCTCTTTCCGCCGCAGCGCGCAACGCGGGTCGAAATGCTTATTGCAGGCCGTGCGCCAACCGCTGGCTTTCGTTTCCTGTCAGGACCGAGCCACGCAACCGGGCGGCGCGCGCCTTAAGCGCTGCGACCCGCGCATCAATCACGCCATTGCCACGCTCCGGGTCCACGCCCGGCGCATTTGCGCGCGCCAGAACCGGCGCCAGTGGCACCAGCGCGGGATAGGGGGCAGCCTCCATCGCGGGTGTGATGGTCCGGTCCAGATCGGGGAGCGGAGCACAGCCTGCGGTGAGGAGGGTCAAAACAGAGAGGATCAAAAGCACGCGTGTCATGATTGTGCTTGTGCACCAGCGCGCCCGTGCCATGCAAGCGGCTTGGGATACGGGGCGCGCAATCCGCTCAGGGTTTACTTTTGAACGTGCGTTCAGATAATTCCCCTATGGCCAGAACAGCAGGATCACATTCCGACATCACCGGACCGCGTGTGCGTGCGGCGGCGTTGCGTCTTTTTGCGCAGGGGGGCTATGCGGCGGTGTCGATGCGCGCCATTGCGGCAGAGGTGGGGGTGCAGGCGGGGGCGTTGTACAACTATACGCCGGACAAGCAGACCCTGCTGTTTGATCTGATGGAAAGCCATATGACCGAGCTGTTGGCGGCTGTGCCGCAGACCGGTGACGCGGACCCACAAACGCTGCTGCACGATTTCGTCGGATTTCATATCCGCTTTCACCACGCGCGGCCCGATGCGGTTTTCATCGCCTATATGGAGCTGCGCAACCTGACCGAAGCAAATTTTGCGCGCATCGAGGCGCTGCGCCGTCGTTACGAGGACGGGTTGGAATGTATCCTGCGTAATGGTGTCGCGACGGGTGCGTTCGCCGTGCACGATACCAAGATCGCGACGCTGGCGATTATTGCGATGCTGACCGGCGTGAACACATGGTTTCGCGCGGGCGGGCGGCTTTCGCTGGACGAAGTGACGGCGCAGTATCAGAACATGGTGCGCAAGGCGGTCCGGGCAGATTGAGGGCTAGGGAGTCTTTTTCTAATATGCCAAAGGTCGGTTTTGGACGGGACGCCCGACTGATGCGCGCGCGAAGTTAGTATTGTTTAGGAGGGTGACCATGAAAATTGGATTTATCGGGCTGGGCAATGTGGGCGGAAAGCTGTCAGGCAGTCTTTTGCGCAATGGTGTCGATCTGTGTGTGCATGATCTGAATGCCGATCTGGTTGGCGCGATGGTGACCAAAGGTGCGCGCGACGGCCAAAGCCCCGCGCAGATGATGCAAGACTGCGATGCGGTGATCACCTGCCTGCCCAATCCGGCGGCATCGGCGGCAGTGGTGCAGGTCATGTTGCCGCATGTCGGGGCGGGCAAGATATGGATCGAGATGTCGACAACAGACTCGGATGAGGTCAAGCGCCTTGGCACCTTGGTGATCGCTGCCGGAGGCGCTGCGGTTGACTGCCCCGTTTCGGGCGGATGTCACCGCGCCGATACCGGCAACATCAGCATTTACGCCGGATGTGACCGCGCCACATTTGAACGGGTGTTGCCGGTGCTGACGCATATGGGGCGGCGCATCCTGCATGTTGGCGATCTGGGAAATGCGAGTGTTCTTAAGGTGATGACCAATTATCTCGCCACCGCGAACCTGCTGACGATTTGCGAGGCGCTGACCGTGATGAAGGCGCAGGGCATGGATATGGGCATGACCTATGACGCGATAGCAATGTCGTCGGGAAACAGTTTTGTGCATGAGACCGAAAGCCAGCTTATTCTGTCGGGATCGCGGGATGTGAATTTTACGATGGACCTGATTCAAAAGGACATCGGCCTGTTCCAGAAGCTGGCGGATGATGTTGGCGTGCCGCTGGAGATCTCGCCGCTGATGATCCGGATGATGGCGGACGGGCAAAGCCGCTATGGACAGCGCGCGCAATCCGACCGGATGATCGAGCGGTTGGAAGAGGCGACGGGCCTGCAGGTTCTTGCGGACGGTTTTCCGCAGGCGTTGGTTGATGACGAGCCCGAAGAGCGTGGATACGAAGTGGTTCCCGCCCGTCTTGCATGACGCGCGCGCCTGCGCTTGTGGCGCGGCACTTGTGAGCGCGCGGAGCAGCGGCTAGGGGGGAGGGGAAAAGGAGCCTTGCCCGATGAATTCATCCTCCCCCGAACTGACTCCTACAGATGCCCCGGAAGAAGAGGTGCTTGCCGCGGCCTATGCCACGAACGGGCGGCGTCTTGTGGGGATGGGCTCGCTTGTAATTTTGGGCGTTGTGGTGATTTACCTCGCACTCAGCCAGTCGCCCACGATCGAATGGCGGGTGTTTTTGCTGGTGCTGGGAGGGGTGACTCTTTGGATGGCGCAGCGGATGCGCAGGGCCACGGCCAGCCGGATCGAGTTGACCGAAACTCTGCTGCGAGACAGCGATGGTACGGTGATTGCGCGGATCGCGGAAATCGACGCGATTGATCGCGGGGTTTTCGCGTTCAAACCCTCGAACGGTTTTTTGCTGCGCACAACCGACACCCAAGCCGGCGAATGGCGGCCGGGTCTGTGGTGGCGCATGGGCCGCCGCATCGGCATTGGCGGTATGACACCGGTCAGCCAGACGAAATTCATGGCCGAATCCATCGCTACCCTGCTGGCGCAGCGTGAAATGGACGAAGACGCGCAGAGCTAGGTTGCTTTGCCGCTGTTGCATCGCGCATGAAAACCCCCGGATGGCCTGCGCCGTCCGGGGGTTTTGTTTTTCGGCCCGCCGTCAGATCAGCCTACAGGCGTATCACTGTACAGAACTTGCGGCGCGTAGCGGGGGCGCGTGAAGATAAAGTTCTGGATCTCGCGTGCCTCCAGCCCGGTCTTGAACGGTGGGTCATAATGGGCCGAAGTTTCCACCACAATAATGCGTTCTCCATCCACCATTGCTGGCAGGCGTGTTGTCCAGGTTTCGATGTTGCTCCCGACCAGCGGGGCGGAAGAGCCGCGCGTTTTGGACCAGTCGAGGTTCATTTGCGCGTTGGTCGCATCGTAATTCAGGATAGAAACACGGATGCTGCTGTCTTGCGGGGTGCGGGTAAGCGCATCAAACAGCTTGTGCGCACCATCCAGATAGTCGCTATCAATCGGCAACGTCTCGCGGGAGATCATGTCGCTGATGGTATAGGCGGCTTTTTGGTGCATCGAATATTGACGGTAGGCGTCAAAGGTCGAAAACATGGCCATAAAGCCCCAGAACAACACCGGAAAGATAATGATCGTCTCAATGGCGATGGCGCCGTCTTCATTGCGCAGGAAATCTGCGCGCAGGAGGGGTTTGAGTTTCAGGTTCAGCATTAGTTTGGCTCCTGTACGAAGGCGCTGATTGTTGTCATGGCCACTTTGCCGCTGCCATCCTTATGGTACGCCGCGCCCAGACCGGTGGTCGGGAAGATGGGCGAGAACTTGTAGCAGGCACGCAGGAGCATCAGATCGTGTTGCTTGCCCAAGACCCAGCCCCGCACGGGTGTGACGGGCAGCGACGTGTCCACACAATCGGCACCGGCGGGCAGGCCTGCAAAGGTCCGCGGGTTCATCGGCACCATTTCGAGACGCAGGACATCCATGCAATCGGGCAGGCTGCCTGCGTTCCGGCAGATGGTGCGTTTGAGATCGTCATGGTCGAACGGCATGTTCGTGTTCAGACGAATCTCGCGGGTGGTGACCTCAAGACCGCGATCCAGAAGCATCTGGCGGATCGAATAGAGACCCATTTCGACGCCCATGAAGAAAGCGGAGAAAATCAATGGTGCCATGATCATGAATTCGAGGGCGATGACGGCGCCGTCGTCTTCCTTGCGAAAACGGCTCAGGCGGTTTTTCAGACGCGTAATCATTGTGTGAGCCTCAGCTGGTTGATTTGACGTGCAATTGCTTTGAACGCCTCGGTGATTTCAACACCCTCGACACGAAAGAAGTGGCTGGGCGAGGAGGCGCAGTTTTTCATGACGTTGGCACCGTTGTCGTTGACTTCAAAACCGATGGACCAGATCACGATATTCTTTTCCTTGGCAGCGTCGCAGACGCTTTCGAGCAGCTGGTTGCCGTAGGATGGCCAGTACTTGAGGTACTTGAAATCGTTGTGGTATCGCGAGTTCACATTCTGCGCGAGATAGTAGTCAAGGTTGTACCTGTTCCAATGCGATACATGGCTGTAGTTGGCGTAATACCGGTCGTGAATACGATAGGAATAGTGGTTTTCGCCGTCTGTCATCAGGATGATTGTTTTGAGCGTTTCGACATCTGTGTAAGCTTCGGGCCGGTTGGCAAAGATTGCATCGACCTCGTTGTCATTGACCAATTCCTGGGTGATGACGTTAAAGTCGGGATCGAGAAGGCCGGTCGCCCACTTCATTCCGGTGAAGATCGAGGTGCTGCCGCGCGGGCGCAAACGGTCGATCTGGTATTTCAGCGTGTTCGCGTTCTGGCTGAATGGTGAGATGCTTTCGTAAGTGCCGGTCAGGCAAACCGGATTTGACACATCATTATAATAGCCGTTAGACCCCCACTGGAAGTGCTGGACCTGCTTGTAGGTCTTGTCGCGGCGCATCCTTGCGACATCGAAATCGCTCTCGGAGAACTCCATGCAGTAGCTGTAGGACTGGTCGTAATCGACGCTGAACTTGCTCATCAGGTTTTGCCCTGCGGTGACATGTTCTGAATAAGGCACGAGCGAGATCGACACCAGATCCTGTGTTTCGGGCCGCAGCACCGTATCGACGAAGACTTTTGCGGCTTGCTGAAGGTTAGCCATCTTGTCTCCGGACCCCATGGAGCCGGAGATATCAAGCACCATGGAGATTTCCACATTGCTCACGCGCTCTTCTGCTGTGGCGTTGCTTTTGAGGGGCAGCTCGCTGACGCCGACCAGGCGCATGAAGGTTGTGGGCATGACGCTGTCGGAATTCACCGAAACCGTCCGGTAGTTCAGACCTTCATCGACCACCACGTCGTTGACGAGGTCGGGAATGCCGGCTTTGTTGAAATAATCTGCAACAACGGATTCGGGATCGAGCGTTTGATCCAGATCGGCTGCGGCCAGCACCGCACGATCGGCGGTATTCTGGATACGAACACGTTCCATCTCGTTGCGCATCAGGTCGACGGCGATACCGCCGACCATAAGCATCATCATCAGGACGGAAATCGCAATAATTGTGACCATACCATCTTCATCCCGCGCAAACCGGCGTAGGAGCGGATTTTTGATCCGACCGGCAAAATAGGGAATGCGGGTCGTCGAAAATAGCTTTGACATTATCTTCACCTTTCAGGCCGCAAGCATGTCGGGAAGACATGTCTGGCGCATATTTGTGAGAAGTTAATGCCTGAAAAAGGTGGCCAAAATTAGGCGAAGATGTGCCTAAATGTCAAATTTTAAAGGGTTTTTAGGTTCAATAGACACGTTTCGCGCGCAGTGTTTCTAAGTATAAAACAATGATTAAGATTTGCGTTAATGTGTTTTCGGAAAAGTGAGCGTGGGTCGGCTTGAGCTAATGTGCGTTGAACTGAGTTACTGTGGGTCGACCTGTTCGAGTCGCGTTGCATCGCCGGTCCAGTTATTTACGGCGAAAGGCCGGTCTTGGCCATGGTTTGGAAACTTTTTCGCGAAATGATCAAAAAAGTGGCGGTTTGAGGAGTGCCGTCCTACGCTCGCCATACGGAGCGGGATTCGCCGGTCCTGACAATTCGCAGCACTTTGATCAAAAAGGCAGACCTTCCCATGATCCATTCTTCCCCCGAGCCGAGTTTCCGCGAAAGCGTTGATATGATGTTCAACCGTGCGGTTGGCTTGATGGACCTGCGCCCGGGCCTCGAAGAGAAGATCCGCGTGTGCAATGCTACCTATACGGTTCGCTTCGGCGTTCGGTTGCGCGGCGAAATCAAGACATTCACCGGCTACCGGTCGGTCCACTCCGAACATATGGAACCGGTCAAGGGCGGCATCCGCTTCTCGCTGGGCGTCAATCAGGACGAGGTGGAGGCGCTGGCGGCCCTGATGACGTATAAATGCGCGCTGGTCGAAGCGCCGTTTGGCGGTGCCAAAGGCGGGTTGTGCGTGGATCCGCGCGAATACGAAGAGCACGAGATGGAGATGATTACGCGGCGCTTTGCCTATGAGTTGATCAAACGCGATCTGATCAACCCTGCCCAGAACGTGCCCGCCCCCGATATGGGCACGGGCGAGCGCGAAATGGCGTGGATCGCGGACCAGTACAAGAGGATGCACACCACCGATATCAACGGTGCGGCCTGTGTCACCGGCAAACCGATCAACGCAGGCGGCATTCAGGGCCGGACAGAGGCAACGGGTCGCGGCGTCCAGTTCGCGCTGCGGTCTTTCTTTCGCGATAGCGAGGGCGTGAAAAAAGCGGGCCTGAAAGGCACCCTTGATGGCAAGCGGGTCATCGTGCAGGGCTTGGGCAATGTGGGGTATCACGCGGCGAAGTTCCTCAGCGAGGAAGACGGCTGTAACGTGGTGGCGGTGATCGAATACAACGGGGCGATCTGCAACGCGGATGGCTTGGATATCGACGCGCTCAAAGCGCATATCATAAACGAAGGCACGCCAGAAGGCTTTGCGGGCGGGACATTCGTGCAAGACGGCGCAAGCGTTCTGGAGAACGCGTGCGATATCCTGCTCCCTGCGGCCCTCGAAGGGGTGATCAACCTCAAGAACGCACGCCAGATCAAAGCGCAGCTGATCATCGAGGCGGCCAACGGGCCGGTGACGGCGGGCGCGGATGACGTGCTGCGCGAAATGGGTGTGGTGATTATTCCGGACATGTATGCCAACGCGGGCGGTGTGACGGTGTCCTATTTCGAATGGGTCAAGAACCTTAGCCATATCCGTTTTGGCCGTATGGGGCGACGTCAGGAGGAATCGCGCCACCAGCTGATTGTGGACGAGTTGGAGCGGATCAGCCGCGATACCTCGATCAACTGGACATTGAGCCCGAACTTCAAGGACCAGTATCTGCGCGGTGCGGGAGAGCTGGAACTGGTCCGCTCGGGGCTCGATGACACCATGCGCATTGCATACGAGTCGATGGCGAACGTCTGGCACGGGCGCGAGGACGTGACGGACCTGCGCACCGCCGCCTATCTGGTCGCAATCGGGAAGGTTGCCGCCAGCTATCAGGCCAAAGGCCTCTGAGCGCCATAGCGAAAGACTGGGCGGCCCGCGCAGCCGTGGGCGGCTCTTTGGAAATGGTTGCCGGCACTCTCGGACAGGTAAACGCGTATCCAACTTGGTTTTTGTGCTGAAAATATGCAAACTCCGCCGCTTGCCATCCGCACCGCGCCATGATGCCGTTGCTTGGGGGATGACATCGGCATGGCGATGGCCTCGCGCGTGCGATCTGGTGAACGGCCTGCTGGATGCGCCGGTGGATAATCAAAGCTGTCCGTTCAAGGGCCTGCGCCCTGTGGGGACGGCCAAATAGCTGACCGCACTTTACCCAAGGGGCGCAACCGGTGCATGCCAGCGATCAGGGCCATGTTCCCTCGGTTGCCTTTGCACCGGAATTGGGTGTGATGATTGGACTTGGTTTTGTCAAAGGCGGGCCGGAGCGGATAAACCTGCGTCCGACCTGTTTTGTGCAGGGGGTGTACGGTGCGCGCACAGTTTGTGCATCTTATAGCACCCCGCCTTAAAGCTGACTCACCATACCCTGCCACGCCTTCGGCGCTCTCGGGACACTGGCGACAAGAGGTGCCTTGGGTCAAAGGCGGGACACTTTAATGCGCGTATCACACGCACCGGTGGTGCGTGTTTTATGATTGCGGTATTCCGCTGAATCGTGGCTACTTTAGTTGATGATGTGCCGCGCGCACTGGAAGCGTAGGTTGCACGGCGCTAGATTGGGTGCAAACCGGTTATGGAGTGATTGTTATGATGCGTTTTGTTTGTGCGGTGGCCCTGATCGGGTCTGCATCGCCTCTTTTTGCCGCTTCGGCAAAGGATTGCGGCTATCAGGCCGATGTTGTTAATGCGGTTCAGACGGCGCGCTTGGCCAAGGTGAAGGAACGCGAGGTTCCCAAACATGTTGCCGCGTCCGGGCCTGCGTGGCCGGAGGCCTACAACAACGTTGTGCCGCTGGTCACGCCATGGATTTACGAAATGAAGATGGCAGAGGTGAAATCCGCCGATCTGGGTGCGGCATGGAAAGAAATGTGCCTCAAGCAGTAAGTGATATTTTGATGTCGTGACGGAAAGGCGTGCCGTCGGCGCGTCTTTTTCTTTTCAATGCCTATGGGAGGGCCGCTGGACTTTGATCTGCGTGCCCCAATATACAACGTTATGAGCCTGCCACCCGGATTTCTTGATGAATTGCGAACACGGTCCAGCCTGTCTCAGGTTGTGGGGCGTAAGGTCATGTGGGATCAGCGCAAATCCAATCAGGGCAAGGGCGACATGTGGGCGCCGTGCCCCTTCCATCAGGAAAAATCCGCCAGTTTTCATGTCGATGACCGCAAGGGATTCTATTATTGCTTTGGCTGTCACGCCAAGGGGGATGCGATTTCTTTTGTGCGCGAGACAGAGAATGTGAGCTTTATGGAAGCGGTGGAAATTCTTGCCCGCGAGGCAGGAATGCCGATACCCGAGCGCGATCCGCGCGCGCAGGAGAAAGCCGAGAAGCGTACCGAGCTGGTCGATGTGATGGAACTGGCCGTTAAGTGGTTCCGTCTGCAACTGCGCACTGGTGCCGCCGCACCCGCGCGCGATTATCTGGCGCGGCGCGGCCTAAAAGACGACACGCTGGAGCGGTGGGAAATCGGTTTTGCCCCCGACAACTGGCAGGGGCTTTGGGATGCGCTCAAAGGTAAGGACATCCCTGACGACCTGATCCTTGGCGCGGGACTGGCCAAGCCCTCGACCAGAGGCGGCAAGCCCTACGACACGTTCCGGGGACGCATCATGTATCCGATCCGCGATGCGCGCGGGCGGGCCATCGCCTTTGGCGGGCGCGCGATGGACCCTGACGACAAGGCGAAATACCTCAACTCCCCCGAGACCGAACTTTTTGACAAAGGGCGCAGCCTTTACAATGTGAAGAATGCGCGTGTGGCAGCGGGCAAAGGGCTGCCGCTGTTGGTCGCCGAAGGGTATATGGACGTGATCGCGCTTAGCGAGGCGGGGTTTGGCGCGGCGGTCGCCCCGCTGGGGACGGCGATCACCGAGAACCAGCTTGCAATGCTTTGGCGTGTCTCGGACGAGCCGGTGATCATGCTCGACGGGGATACCGCAGGCCAACGCGCCGCTTTGCGCCTGATTGATCTGGCACTTCCCTTGCTTGAGGCGGGGCGTTCGTTGCGCTTTGCGATGATGCCCGAGGGGCAGGATCCTGACGATCTGCTGAAATCGGCAGGCGCGGGTGCGGTGCAAACCCTGATTGATGCGGCGGAGCCGATGGTGCGGCTGTTGTGGCAGCGCGAGACGGAAGGCAAGGTTTTCGACAGCCCCGAGCGCAAGGCAGCGCTTGATAAATCGTTGCGCGAGAAGATCACCCTGATCAAGGATCCCGGCATTCGCAGCCATTACGGGCAGGAGATCAAGGATCTGCGCTGGCAGCTTTTCCGGGCGCGTCCGGGCGGCGGCGGGCAGCAACGCAATCGTGGCCCGCGCCTCCCGTGGGGCAGCAAAGTGCCGCTTGGTCCCTCGGCGGGGGCGAAGTCTTCCATGCTGGCAACAGCTGCGGACGCGCGTGCCACGGACCATCTGCGCGAAGGAGTCATTCTGGCGGCCTGCATCACCTGTCCTGAAGTTGTGGAGGCGTTTGAGAGCGGACTTGAGGCGATGCCTTGCCTTGACGCAGATCACGGGCGCCTGCGCGATCTGGTCCTGCGCTATGCACCGGACGGGGTTGATGCCTTGCGCGCGCGAATAGACGATGCTCTTGGGCCCAAGACCCTTGAAAACCTGCTGGCGCAACGCCATGTCGCTATTGCGCCCTGTATCCGCAAGCCCGGTAACGCAGAAACCGCAATGATGACGATCGCCGAGGAACTGGCGAAACTGAAAGCGGCCCATGGCCTTGCCGAAGAGGTGACCGATGCGGTGGATGATCTGAGCGGCGAAGCCGACGAGGGGGTGACATGGCGGTTGGCCGAAGCGGCACGCGCAGCCGATCAAGCGCAGCGTGTCGGTCAGGAGGACAAGGCGGAATACATCATCGCAGACAACGGTGCGCGGCTGGACCGCGAGGAAGTTGCCAAAAGCCGCAGTATCTTTGACCAGATCGATTTCAGCAAAGGCGGGCGCAAAGACGGTTGAGGACCTTGATTGCACAGGTCCAAAGCGGCCATACGCAACTGGACGACGGCGGGGTGATTCGCTGTCTGGAGTGGCACCGGGGTGACCATTTTACTGAATTAAGCGGAAAAACACGGATGCGGGTTTAAGAATCATATTAAACCCCGCATGATTCGAAATACCGAATCACCTTTGAGTGATTCGCCGGGGATGTGAGAAGGAGCTTTCATGGCTGCCAAAGACACAAGCGAAGACGCCAAGACCGACGACCAGGACGGGGGTCATTCCCTGGATATGAGTCAGGCTGCCGTCAAAAAAATGATCTCGGAAGCGCGCGAGAAGGGCTATATTACTTACGATCAGCTCAATACCGTGCTGCCGCCCGATCAGGTCAGCTCGGAGCAGATCGAGGATGTGATGTCGATGCTGTCCGAGATGGGCATCAACATCATTGAAGACGAAGAGGCCGAGGAAGAAGAAAACAAAGGCTCGACCGAGGTCACGACGACCGAGAGCAACCGCGAGATCACGCTCGGTTCCGGCACCTCTGAAAAGCTGGACCGTACGGACGATCCCGTGCGCATGTACCTGCGCGAAATGGGTTCTGTCGAACTGCTGAGCCGCGAGGGCGAAATTGCCATCGCCAAGCGGATCGAGGCCGGCCGCAACACGATGATCGCAGGGCTGTGCGAAAGCCCGCTGACCTTTCAGGCGATCACGATCTGGCGCGACGAATTGCTGTCCGAAGATATTCTGCTGCGCGATGTGATCGACCTTGAGGCGACTTTCGGCGACCAGATGGGCGAAGAGGAAACCACGCCTGTGGTGCCTGTCGCTGGTGACACCGCCGAGAAGAAGAGTGAGGAAAAAACCGAACTCGACGCCGACGGGAATCCCATCGCTACCGACGATGATGATGACGAGGACGAGCAGGCCAACATGTCACTGGCCGCAATGGAAGCCGCGCTCAAGCCGCAAGTCCTTGAGGCGCTGGACCTGATTGCCGACGATTACATCAAGCTGAGCCAGATGCAGGACAACCGGATTTCGGCGACCCTGAACGAGGACGGCACGTTCTCGGCCAAAAACGAAGCAAGCTATCAAAAGCTGCGCTCGGAAATCGTTGCGTTGGTGAACGACCTGCACCTGCACAACAACCGCATCGAAGCGTTGATTGACCAGCTTTACGGCATCAACCGACGCATCATGCAGATCGATTCCGCGATGGTGAAGCTTGCCGATCAGGCGCGCATCAACCGCAAGGAATTCGTCGACGCCTATCGCGGTTACGAGCTTGATCCGGGCTGGATGGAGCGGATGACCGAGAAAAGCGGGCGCGGCTGGCAAATGTTTATCGAACGGTCTTCGGACAAGGTTGACGAATTGCGCTCGGATATGGCGCAGGTCGGCCAATATGTCGGTCTCGACATTTCGGAATTCCGCCGCATCGTGCAGCAGGTCCAGAAGGGCGAGAAAGAGGCCCGTCAGGCCAAGAAGGAAATGGTCGAGGCAAACCTGCGCCTCGTGATTTCCATCGCCAAGAAGTACACCAACCGTGGCCTGCAATTCCTTGATCTCATTCAGGAAGGTAACATCGGCCTGATGAAGGCGGTGGACAAATTCGAATACCGTCGCGGCTATAAGTTCTCGACCTATGCGACATGGTGGATCAGGCAGGCGATTACGCGGTCCATCGCGGATCAGGCGCGCACCATCCGTATCCCTGTGCACATGATCGAAACGATCAACAAACTGGTGCGTACTGGTCGCCAGATGCTGCACGAGATCGGGCGCGAGCCGACACCCGAAGAACTGGCCGAGAAGCTGCAAATGCCGCTTGAGAAGGTCCGTAAGGTGATGAAAATCGCCAAGGAGCCGATCTCTCTTGAAACGCCCATCGGCGACGAGGAAGACAGCCAGCTTGGTGATTTCATCGAGGACAAGAATGCCGTGCTGCCCTTGGACAGCGCCATTCAGGAAAACCTCAAGGAAACCACTACGCGGGTTCTGTCGTCTCTTACCCCGCGCGAGGAACGCGTATTGCGGATGCGTTTCGGCATCGGCATGAACACCGATCACACACTTGAAGAGGTGGGGCAGCAGTTCAGCGTGACGCGCGAACGTATTCGCCAGATCGAGGCGAAAGCGCTGCGCAAGCTCAAGCACCCTTCGCGGTCGCGCAAGCTGCGCTCCTTCCTTGACCAATAAGGTCTGATACAAAGAAATTTACCCGCCCGGATACGCATCCGGGCGGGTTTTTCATGCCCTACGACCCGCCCTTCACGTTGCTTTGATTTTGACCTGTGCGAAATTACCGCTACGTCAGAACAAAGCACAAGGAGTTCTCCCATGCGAAAGCTGATCCTCATGGCGGCCACCGTCGTGGCCCTGCCTGTCACCGCACAGGCGCAATCTTTTCGCGCAATAAATGATCTGACGGTTGTGCCGCTTGGCGGTGCATCCTTTGAAGTGATCGAAGCCTACGGCGAAGGCCCGCGCGGCATCTGGTGTGCGGCGGCAGAATTTGCAATCCACCGTTTGGGCGCCAAAGACCGTGTGTATATCCGCGCCGCCCGTGGCCCCGCGCGCAGCGTGTCTGGGGCGAAATCGGTCGTTTTCACCACTGATCCCGCCAGCCTGCCGCGCGAACCGTTCAAATCCTATTCGATCAGCACATCACAGGTCGGCATGGGATTGCCGGTTGAACATGCGTTTCAATTCTGTCGCAAAGACGAGTTCGAGCCGGATTTCAGTGTGTTCGACCATCGCTGAGTGCGACCTGTCATCGGGCCGCCTTGTGGATGATGCGGGCTTCTACTTTGGAAGCCTCGCAAAACAACGCATCATCTAGCGCTTCAATTCTGCACTACCCAAAACCTTGGGGTTGGCGTATACCTGTGGATAAGTGGGGCACTGATCCCACAATTGAGGCGGATAAGACAAGAATAAGGGACCCTGCCAATGCGCTGCCCGTTTTGCGGAAATATGGATACACAAGTTAAAGACAGCCGTCCGGCAGAGGATCATGTATCCATCCGCCGGCGCCGGTTCTGCCCTGCCTGCGGCGGGCGGTTTACCACCTACGAACGCGTACAGCTGCGTGATCTGGTGGTCATCAAGAGCTCCGGCAAGCGTGAAGATTTCGACCGCGACAAGCTGGAGCGCTCCATCCGCATTTCCATGCAGAAGCGCCCGATCGAGCCCGAGCGCATCGACCAGATGATCAGCGGCATCGTGCGGCGGTTGGAAAGCATGGGCGAAACGGACATCGGTTCCAAGCAGATCGGCGAGATCGTGATGGAAGCGCTGGCGCGGATCGACACCGTTGCCTATGTGCGTTTTGCCAGCGTTTACAAAAACTTTCAGGCGGCAGATGATTTCGATAAATTCGTGGCCGAGCTTCGGCCTGACGGGCCGCCGGAAGGTTGAGCGACGCACGCTACATGGCGTTGGCGCTGTCTTTGGGGCGGCGCGGGCAGGGCCGGACATGGCCCAATCCGGCGGTCGGTTGCGTGATCGTGGCGGGCGGGCGGATTGTCGGGCGCGGTTGGACTGCCCCCGGCGGGAGACCCCATGCCGAGACGCAGGCGTTGGCACAGGCAGGCGACGGCGCGCGCGGCGCGGATGTTTACGTCACGCTTGAGCCTTGCGCGCATCACGGCAAAACCCCGCCCTGTGCGCAGGCGTTGATTGACGCGGGCGTGGGGCGGGTTGTTGTGGCGATTGACGACAGCGATACGCGCGTGGCGGGCAAGGGCATCGCGATGCTGCGCGATGCGGGTATTCCGGTCGAGACCGGCGTGATGCAGGCGCAGGCGCGTGCGGATCACGCAGGGTTTTTGTCGCGTGTGGAGCAGGGCCGCCCGATACTCACTCTCAAACTGGCAAGTTCGTTTGACGGGCGCATCGCCACGGCGACAGGCGAAAGCCAATGGATTACGGACAGCGGGGCGCGCCGTATGGTACATGCCATGCGCGCGCGCCATGATGCGGTGATGGTGGGCGCTGGCACGGCCCGAAAGGACGATCCGACGCTCACCGTGCGTGACCTTGGCATCACCGAACAGCCCGCCCGCGTGGTTGTTTCCCGCCGTCTTGATCTGCCGTTGACCGGAAAGCTGGCGATGGGCGCAGCCGATGTGCCGTTGATCCTGTGTCACGGCGGCGATGCACCGACAGCACTGGTCGAGGCATGGCGCGGGCTTGGCGCTACGCTTTTGCCGTGTGCGGTGCGGGGCGGGCATCTGGATATGGTGGATGTTTTGCAAAAGCTTGGCACACACGGGTTGACGCGGGTGTTCAGCGAAGGCGGCTCTGCCATGGCCGCATCGCTGTTACAGGCGGATCTGGTGGATCATCTGGTGGGCTTTAGTGCAGGCGTCGTGATCGGGGCCGAAGGCTTGCCGGGCATCGGCGCGCTGGGGCTGGCCCGCTTGCGCGAGGCGCTGCGCTTTGATCTGCTCGGCACACAAGCGGTTGGGCCGGATGTGCTGCACCATTGGGTGCGCCGACGATAACCTTGCCTAACGCCGCCACAGATGCGCGCGGCTGGCGAACAGCCCTTGCAACTTGGCCAGAAGGCGCACCTTTGCGCCACCGCGCGGCAAATCCCCTGCCGCAAGGCGTTCCACCGCGACCTCGACAGGGCAGGGCAGGCTGGTGAGCGGATCAAAATAACGCGGGTAGTCGATCAGGCAGGCGTGGACCAAACCTTCAATCGCGGGCAGGGCGCGGCGGCGCGGCGGCACATCGCCCAGATCGCGCGTCAGCCCCCATCCCGCATAAAATGGCACGCCGTAGGTGGTCACCGGCACCCCGCGCAAAAGCGCCTCGAAGCCGATGAGCGAGGTCATGGTATGCACCTCGTCCACCTCGCGCAGTAGAGCGGCGGGGTCAGTGCCGCCGATGATCAGATCGGCCTGCTCGGGGGTGGTCAGCGCACCATTGCGCAGACCTGCTTCGACGTCGGGGTGAGGTTTGTAGAGGATCACCGCATCCGGGTGCGCCGCACGGACAGCATCCAGAAGTGCCTGATTGCTGGAGATATCCGTGGTGCCACAGCGGATCGACGCATCGTCACCTACCTGCCCGCAAACCAGCAACCGCCGCCCCTCGGGTAGACCTTCTAACACCGGTGCGCCACCCAGATTATACTTGCTCACACCGTTGTCGGTCAGCGATTTGATCAGCCGCGCGGCGCGCATCTCTTGATCGGGGCGCAGGGTTGCGCGCGTCTCGATCCATTTTTCCAGCCGCGAAGGGCGGGCAGGATCATAGTAGATGCCCAGATCATCCGTCACCAATGACAACGGCGGCACCAGAGCAGCCCCAAGCCCGCGCGAGCGCAAAAAGCCGTCCTCGACCTTGACCGCATCGCCTTGACCCACCGTCGCCTTGCCCGCCCAGACCATCCACGGCTTGTGCGTGGCGCGCGCGCGCACCGGATCATCCTCGAACTGCATCGGCGTATGGGCGCCATAGAACGCCTGTAGCGGGGCGCGTTTCCACATCCGCATGGCAGAGCCGATCCAGCCGTGCCTGTCCTCGCGCCAACTGCGAGCCTGTGCCTCCAGTGTGTCGATCACGCATTCAAGTTCGCACAACCGGTCGCGGTAGGGATCGTACCAATGCGGATAAAGGATCATCGCAGCCGCAAAAAGCTGCGCGCGGGTCAGGCGGCGCTGGCGGCGCTGTACCTCGAAGGCGTCCTCCGTCAGCCCCCATCCCGCATAGAACGGCTGTCCGAACACGCGCGGCTTGTGGCCCGCAAAGATTGCCTCGAACCCCAGACCGGAAGAGACTGTATAGACGCCGCGCGCGCCCTCGAACAGCGTCCATGGGCTGATCTGATCGGTGAGGAATTGCACGTGCTCCGACAGATCCTCATCGCGGAAATAGCCTTTGCGGTGACCTGCGGCGGTTTCAGGATGTGTTTTGATCAGGATGCGCGCGCCGGGATGTTCATCTTGTGCATAAAACAGCATTTCAAGAAACCGCACACGGTCCGCGCCCGAGGCTGTCACAGAGGCATCGCCAAGCGTCTGGTCAATGACCAGAACATACCCAGGATCAGGGGCCGGTGTGTCCAGCGCAACAGCCGCATATTTCGTCAGATGTGCCTCTTGCAGGCGTGCGATGGCGGCGCGCGCGCGATTAAGGAGGGCGGTGTCATCGAGCGGATGTGTGGCCAGCAGCACTTCCAGATCAGAGGGCTTGGAGGGATCGAAATGCACCGCACGGTGGTCGATCACCAACCCCAGCGCAGGTTCGCCCGCGCGGCCGGGGAACAGCGAGCGCAACAACGCGTCCTCGATCCGCACAACGGGGGCATCGCGCGTCTGCGCAACGCTTTCGCCCCGGTGGGCGGTGGGGGAGTTGCCCCAGACCCCGACAGCATCGCCGTCCGCCTTCGGCAGTCCAAGGTGAATGGAATAGCCCGCGAGGTGCAGGATACGCCGCACGCGGGTTTGCGTTAAAAAGCCGCCATTATAGACAAAAAGCCGCCGGTCCCTTCCAGAACCGGCGGCGAAAGCATTGTGTATCTCCGGACCAAGGCCCATGGCGTCAGCCGCCGGTCAACGAGGTCAGGCTGCCGGCAGAAGTGGCGGTGCCGGTGATCGCCGAGATGACCTTGGCCCACTGGGTAAAGGGCGCTTCGGTCACATAAAGCGTATCGCCGTCGCGGATTACGAAGTCGCGGGCCATAAACATGCCGTTCGGCTCGGTCAGATCAAGCACATACACCAGACGTTGCGCACCTTGCAGATCATTGCGACCCAGCACCTGTTCGGCCACCTCTTCGGGTTCGTTGCGCATCACGAAAACGCCCGTTGGGTCGGCCGCGCTGGCCAGCAGACCGCCGACTTGGGCGATCGCTTCGATGGCTGAGAGGTTTTGGCTTTCGAATGGAACGCGGGCTTGTCCTGCCATCGCGCCGAGCGCAGTGAAGGAGCGCGTGTCCTGCTCGACCAGAATTTTGTCACCGGCGCGCAGGGCGATGTCAAGTTCGGGGTGGTTGAAGAGGTCTTCAAACCAGATCGTGCCTTTGGATTTACCGCGAATTACCGTGATTTGCGCGATCTCCGGCTCGATTGTTATGCCGCCGGACCGCGCCAGCATGGTGGCCAGCGTGCGGGTTGGGCGTTCGATGGGATAGACGCCTTGACCGCCGATGGCACCGACCAGCGAAACGGTTGCGCCGTCACCCGCGGCGCGGCGCACTTCGACCTGCGGATCAGGCGTTTGATCGGCCAGTTTGCCAGTGATGATGCGGCGGATCGCTTCGGGCGAATTACCGGCGGCCTTGATGCGGCCCGCATAGGGAATAAAGATAAAGCCCGCACCATCTACCTGCACTTCTTCAAGTGTCGCTGGCGCGCCTTCGACGCCGAGCAGGCTGTCGTCCACGTTTTCGTAGATTGTGATGCCCAGAACGTCACCGGGGCGGATGTCGTCAGAGCCAAGCTGGCCCGCGTTCCTGAAGCTTTCCGAGAATCCGAGGGCGGGAACGATGGCGGTTGCGCGGGTCACCCGATCATTGACAGCGACGATAAACGCATCGCCCTCACGCTGGACCGATCCTGAAAAAATCTGCTTTTTATTCGGGCCGACCTGCGGCAAGGCGCAAGATGCCAGAACGGCACAAGCCGTGGCGAATGCGATGGGGCGTGCCCACCGGATGCTAAGGGTTTTCACTGCCCGGTCTCCTCGACCTATGTATCTGCCTCAAATCGCCGATTGTTTCGACGTATTGGAGGCGAGCCTATCTGAACTCTCAGGGAAAATCTACTCTGCCGGGGTCTTTATGTCATTTGACAAGGCGCAACTGTTGCCGGGGCGCAGCAGTTCCCTGTTCCAGTGCGTCGTAAGGATCATCGGGGCTGAGCATCATATCGACCACCTGACGCATCAACTGGCGTCGTCCGCGTGCAGAGTAAAAGCCGCCGGGGAGCTGGCTTGTTTCCAGCAGATAGCGGCGGAAATCCTTGTAGGCGCGGTTGTCCGGGCGCGCGGCGGTCTGGAAAAACTCCGGCAATGGCTGGTCCGAGACGAACTCCGGCTTGGCGTATACCGCGCGGCCAAACACCTTGAGCGGGATTCCGCGCCACAGTACTTGTTGGCCAGCGGTGGAATTCACTGTAACGGCGCTGCGCGCGTCGTTCAGAAGCTGCGCTAGCTTTCCGCCGCGCACAAAATGCACCCGGTTCGCGACGCCGCGTGCATGCGCCAGACGCTTGATCTCGCGGCGTACAGGCACACGGCCGTCTTCCAATGGATGTGCCTTGACCACCAGATGGTGATGCTGCGGCGCACCCGTGGCGAAACCGTCGATCACCAAGTCCAGAAAATCGGTCATCGTGTCGAATGGTGAGTGCTGCTGGAAGGAACTGTCATGCTCAAGCTGCAACAGCGCCAGATGATAGGGAAACCCGCCCAAGCGGATGCGCAGTGTGGCCCATCGCCGTTCGACCGCCTGTAGGGGCATCAATAGCAAGCGTTTGAGGTAAAGCTGAAATTCCTTTGTCACAGTCAGATCGCGGTGCGGCCGGAAATTGCGATAATCGCGATTCCGGAACATCACAAACCAATGATAAAGTGCGCCGTAGAACACATGCTGGCGCATGTCGCCCCAATGACCGGGGGGCAGGGGCGCTTCCATGTCGGATTTCTCCAGCGCCTTTTGCATCTGTGCGATGCTCATCCCCATCAGGCGCGAATTGCCGTTGGTGCCGTCGCGTTCATAGGTCACCCAATAGGGCCGCATATAGCCTTCTTCGAAGACATGGATGGTCAGCCCTCGGGCGCGCGCTTCTGCCACAGCCTGCGCATGGATGGGGCGGGTATCGCCGTAGAGCACGATATCTGTCACCTTTTTTTCGGTGACCAGATCCCTGAACGTCTCAAGCCAGGCATCGGCGGTGCCGCGAAAGGGGATGTAGGTGCGGGGATGGAACCAGAAAGCACGGTCACCCGCATTGAATCCCACGCGCCACACGTCTGCGCCCGCCACCCTGAGCATCTTGCCCAACCGGTTAAAGAAAGGTCCGTGCGGCCCTTGCAGGAACAGAAATACCGGAGGGTCCGGGGGGGTGCGGGGCATGAGGGGGCTTTCTTTGGTTGCTCTCGGCGTTATTTAGTCTCAGAAGTCTGACGAAATTATGGCCACGCGCAAATTGCGCCGCGCCAGATCAGCCTAACGTAAAGGACATATGATGTTTACGGGGATTGTCACAGATATCGGCACCATAACCCAGCTCACGCAAGAAGGCGATCTGCGCGTGCGCATCGGCTGCGGCTATGACACGTCGCGCATCGACATGGGCGCATCCATCGCCAGCGACGGCGTGTGCCTGACGGTCGTTGATTTGGGGCCGGACTGGTACGAAGTGCAGGTTAGCGGCGAAACGGTGGAGATGACCAACCTGAGCGACTGGAAGGTAGGCCGCCGCGTGAACCTTGAACGCGCGCTGAAGGTGGGTGACGAGCTGGGCGGGCATATCGTTTCGGGTCATGTGGACGGCGTGGCCGAGGTGATTGCCATGCATGACGAGGGCGACAGCACCCGCGTCACCCTGCGCGCGCCAAAGGCACTGGCGCGGTTTATCGCGCCCAAGGGCTCGGTCGCGTTGAATGGCACCTCTTTGACGGTGAACGAGGTGGACGGGTGTGATTTCGGCATCAACTTTATTCCGCACACCAAGGTTGCGACGACATGGGGCGATGTGGCCGTGGGTGACCGGATCAATCTGGAAATCGACACATTGGCGCGCTATGTGGCGCGGCTGGCCGAGATGACCTGATCTGCCCTGTGACGCCGCGCTTCGCTGGATAAGAGGCGGCGGTTAGAGTAGAGATAACGCGACAAAACGAGGAACGACCATGAATTTTGAAAAGCCCGGCCCGGTAGAAGCGGAACTGTCAAAGACGATCTCTCCGATTGAAGAGATCATTGCGGAGGCGCGTGCAGGGCGCATGTATATTCTGGTTGACCATGAGGACCGCGAAAACGAGGGTGATCTGGTGATCGCTGCCGAATTCGCAGATGCCGATGCGATCAACTTTATGGCGACGCACGGGCGCGGATTGATTTGTTTGCCGATGACGCAGGCGCGTGTGGACACGCTGCAACTGCCGATGATGGCGACGAATAATTCCTCGCGCCACGAGACCGCCTTTACCGTCAGCATCGAGGCGCGTGAAGGCGTCAGCACCGGCATTTCCGCAGGTGACCGTGCGCTGACCGTGGCCGTGGCGATTGACCCCGCGAACGGATCTGCCGACATTGCAACGCCGGGCCATGTGTTTCCACTGCGCGCGCGCGATGGCGGTGTTCTGGTGCGCGCGGGCCATACCGAAGCCTCCGTTGACATCAGCCGCCTTGCGGGGCTGACCCCTGCGGGGGTGATCTGTGAAATAATGAAGCCCGACGGCACCATGGCGCGACTGCCGGATCTTGTGACTTTTGCGCAAGAACACGGTATGAAGATCGGCACGATCAGCGATCTGATCGCCTACCGTAACAAACATGACAACATGCTGGTAGAACGTGACATTCGCATGGTGCAATCGGCGTATGGCGGCGAATGGCAGATGCGGGTGTTCGAAGACCAGATATCGGGCACTGACCATGTTGTGCTGAGTAAAGGCGACATCGGTGATGGTGCGCCTGTCCTGACGCGGACTCACGCGCTCAATGCGTTGGAGGATGTTTTGGGCCTTGGTCCGTCTGTCCCGGACGAGCTGCCGCGCGCGATGCAGATCATCGCAGACGAGGGGCGCGGCGCGGTTTTGTTGTTCCGTGAACCAAAGCCCCGCCTGCAACTTGATAATGACGACGATGCACCGCGTACCATCAAGCGGACAGGCCTTGGTGCGCAAATTCTCGCCACGTTGGGTGTGCACGAGCTGATCCTGCTGACCGACAATCCGCAGACGAAATATACCGGGCTTGAGGCCTATGACCTCAAGATCGTGGGCACCCGCCCCATCACCAAGGAGTAAACCCATGGCCGCACATGAAGAGCATACGGTTCTGACGGCACCAAGCTTCGACAAACCTGTTAAGGTTCTAATCGTGGTGTCGCCTTACTATAGCGACATTGCCAACGGGTTGTTGACGGGGGCCAAGGCCGCGCTGAAAGACGCCGGTGCGACGTATGATGTGGTCGAAATGCCCGGCGCGCTCGAAATACCGACGGCCATTGCTATCTCCGACCGGGGCAGCAATTTCGACGGCTATGTGGCGCTTGGTTGCGTGATCCGGGGCGAGACGACGCATTATGAAACTGTGTGCAACGACAGCTCGCGCGCTTTACAGCTTTTGGGCCTTCAGGGCCTGTGCATTGGCAATGCCATCCTGACGGTGGAAAACCGCCAGCAGGCGGAGGTCCGCGCCGATCCCGATGGCCAGAACAAGGGCGGGGGGGCCGCACTTGCCGCCTTGCATCTGGTGGCTCTGGGTCGTAAATGGGCGACCACAAGCAAGGACATCGGCTTTCGGCCCGCAGGCGAAGACACGCTGATGGCCGCAGATACGGACGGAAACCCCACCGCATGACGACGCCTTCCCGCACAGATAACATGACCGGCAATATGAAGCGCAAGATGCGGACGGCATCGCGGCTTTATGCCGTTCAGGCACTGTTCCAGATGGAACATTCCAGCCAGACGCTGGATCTTGTGCGGCTTGAGTTTCTCGACCACCGCTTTGGTGCGATGATCGACGGGCAGGAGATGCTGGACGGCGACGAGGCCCATTTTACCCGTGTGCTGGAAGATGCGGTGGCTCATCAGGTCGCGATTGACCAGATGACGGATCGCGCGCTGGTGGCGAAATGGCCTTTGGGTCGTATTGATCCAACATTGCGCAGCTTGTTTCGTGCTGCGGGCGCAGAACTGCGCGATGAGGCGACACCGCCAAAGGTGGTGATTGCCGAATATCTTGATCTTGCCGCCGCTTTCTTTACCGAAAGCAAGGAGGCGCGGTTTGTAAATGCCGTTCTCGATCACATGGCGCACGAGGCGCGACCCGAAGCTTTCTGACTCGCGCGGCGGTCAGTTGTGTCGGTTTCTTATGTGATTCGCATGATCGGGACCTGTCGCGCAGCATGAACGCCCGAAATTTCGGGGCGAATCCATTTTTTTCAAAAATGACGTAACGGAATTTGCGGCGGCGAAATCATGCCGACGTGTCATGAAATTGCTTCCGAGGCATTTATAAAAAGACGGGGGGGTGGGTGTTTTGGACCTGCAAGTTGCGGATATAACCATTTGTTAATAAACGAAACAACTGATTATCATAGGATGCGTAGCAAGCATGTCATCCTGATGATCGCGCACTAGGGCAGCTTGGAAGTTTCCCGCAATAAGTGTGTTGTTACTGCGCCATATCGTCTCGTAACTGGAATCCAGTGGTAACCTGACCGTGTTTACCGGTTCGGGGGGAAGGGTGTGATGGCCGGTTGGTTGTTGAACATGTTGTTGTTTTTAATGTCACATCAGGCAGACGATTTGCCTGTGGGCGATCAGATACATCCTGCATCCGGGACGAACGACCTGCATCGCGCCTCACTTGCCGGACACGATACGCGCGACACGGTCACGCGTGCGGAAATCGCAAAACTATTCGGGAACGGGTTACGCGAGCGCTAGGTTTTCAATGTGTGACGGGACCGCCGTTGCCGGGTCAGTTTTATTCCCGAGGACCTGTATGTACAGGTGGGCGCCAGATAACCAGGCCAAGACCAAGACAGAGCCAGCCCCCTCGGATTTGCTTAAGGCCACTGGAATGTAAACGTCAGTCGAGCAGGGCAGAACCCGTCACTCCTCAAATATAGGGGCGCAGGGAAGCTGCGGCAAGGGATTTGGTGAAATCAGGTGTCGGGATCGGAAATAAACCGGTAACGGACCAGCTCTTCGGGGAGCAAAACATAAATTTCGTTGGGTGGCGTGATCAATGCGTGCTGCATGACCAGCGGATCAATCCCCATCTGGTCAAGATAGCGCATCACCTCGCCCTGGCCGCGCTGGATGTCTTCCACGGCGACAAAGGCGGGCAGCAAAGCATTCTTCCCGAAGTAATGCTGATGCACACCAACAGAGGCGGTGTCGGGCACAAGGCGGTTCACACCCGCAGCCAGGAGATAAGGGCAAGCCGAATAACAAATATCGCCCGCGCGCATCGCTGTGTCAAAGCCGGCCCGCCGTAACGCCCTCCCAAGACTCAAAGCATCTTGAACCGAGCCGCCGGGGGAGTTTAACAGGATGCGTTCGGGCGCGGTGCGCAGTTCTTCGATCTGCATGAGGATGCGCGTTGCATCACCGTCAGCAATGGTGCCTTCCAGCAAAACGGCTTCGCCCGCCGAGACACTGGTGAGCATCAACCGCTCTGGCAGCGGATCGTCGGGCATGGGCTGGCCTCCGGGGGGCGCGCGGTCGGGAGAAAAGCGACGGGTCTGGTCGCCAGGGCGGATCGGCTCTGTCAGCGATGGCGCTTTTGGCCCGAATCCGGGAAGGCGGAAACCGTTTTGAAGGTCACCGACAAGAAGGAACGCCGCAAGGACCAATTGAAACACCAGCACACCCGTAAGGATGCGACCCACCGAAGAGCCTTTGGAGGGGGCTGTTTCGCTCATTCGGCGGCGGCTTTTGGCTTGGGCAGGGGGGTGAGCTGCTCGATCGGTTCTTTGGTCACGCCGTCAAGATCCTTCATCACGGCGAGCGCGGCGCGCAGTTCTGCCAGCGTCAGGCTGTCTTCGATGGCAACGCCTTCGCGCCCCGACCGGATTGCGCCATGGGTGATGGCAAGGATGAAAACCAGCACCGCAGGCAGCAGATCAATGGCAATGGCGCCCGCCCAGGAGGGTACGAAATTGCGCGCATAGAGGATCACCGCATCGGCGGCAGAAATGGGCGTATAGGTCGTGTCGGGCGGAGCAGGCAGCGCAAGTACGTCGCGCGCTGCGCGTTCAAGCGTGGTTGCACGTTGCGCCAGTACCTCAAGCACGCTTGTGATCGTCGCCGCCTGATCGCCGCGTATCTGCGCCGAGCGGCCGTCGAGTTCGGGCAGCACAACCGAAGCTGACAGATCCTGCGCCGCACGTTCGACCAGCGAGGCAACGGACAGCTGGCGCAGCTGCGTGATCAATCCTGCCAGACGCACCGCTTGCTCGGAGAACTCGACCGAGCGCGCCTCGACCGGTCCCGGCTCTACCGTTAGGGCACGCATCCGGCTGAGAATCGCATTGCCTTCGGAAAATGCCGATTGCACCAGCGGTGTTTGTGAGGCGATCTGCGCCTCCAGCCCCGTAAGCTCGGATGATTTCTGTCGCAACACGCGAAACACGGCCCCGCGCCCTGCCAACCCCGATAAATTACCGGTGGCTTCCTGCTCGCCCAGATCCTCGAAAGACTGGCGCACCCGCGCCACATCGCGCTCAAGCGCTTGGGCCGATAGTGCAATCTCGTGGGCGCGTTCCAGCGAGGATTGATAATCCTGAACCGTTTTGGCCAGATGCTGTTCCACTGCCGCCGATCCGGCAAGCGCGGCGGCATTCAGCCAGCTCGACATGGCGATGATGGCAAGCGAGCCGAGCGCCATCGCCCCCAGAAGCCCAACCCGCGCGCGCGCCTCGCGCACCGCCGGAAAGAGGCGCAGCATGTAAGACCAGAACACAAAAATACCCACCGACACCGCCACGGAATAAGCGATCGCGGCAAAGGTCGTCATGGCACCGTTATCGTCAAGCAGGGAGGACACGCCGAGATAGGTATAAATCCCCGATGCCACCGCCAGCACACCGAGGGCGGTGCCGGAAAATGTATCGAGCCACGCCAGATGTCCCTCAAGTTCACGCGCATAGCGCACCCCGCGCGCGCGGGCCGATGACTCTTCGGTAGTATTCATAAACCGTCCCTTGTTACCTTACGGTTAAGATAGTGCCGCACAGGCGGATCGCCAAGGCGGGACATGGTGCTTGCGCATGTTCATGAAATGTTCACATTTACGCTATGATGTCACCGCTGATGAAGCGGAACTTTTTATTTGGGATTTTGCGCCATCATTGCGGACCCTTTGGCGCAATGCTGATATCGCGATTAATGTATGATTTTCAGCGTATTGCAGGTTTGGGTGGGTTTTGAAATCCCGAATAATTGGCACCACTGCACCTAAAACCTAAGCCGTTGATTCTATTAATTTGGACTAGGGTCAGGACTCATAACCAGAATATTACTGTTGCGGCGAGAGCGATTGCTGACAGGAAGACCTTTGGGCATCGG
>CANMZB010000029.1 GCA_947502265.1 uncultured Sulfitobacter sp. | reverse complement strand
TGGAAAAGCCCCGTCGCCTTCGAACGGAAAGTGGCTTAAAGGAGCACTTGGGGCGGCACAAAAGTGCGACAGGTCCAAAGTTGTTCACCCCCTGGTAGGGTTCTCCGCCCACGCGCAGGGGACGAGAGCTGCCCCCTGCGGTCCAGGGCTTGCGCCACGGCAGGACGCCGCGCTCGATGATGCGGATGATTTCGTTTGTGATGACCTCGGAGGCATCGAATTTGGGCGTGCGGGATCGGGCCATGGCTGGCCTCCTTTCGAGTATTGGTGAGAGGAAATGGTGATCAGGTTGACTGACGGGGGCGTGGATCGTTGGCGATCCTGCCACCGAGGGCGTCGACCATGTTGATGTAGGCGGTCAGCGAGACGGACCTGCCGGGACCCGAAGGTTCAGGGTCGACCGATCCGTCCCGCGCCATCCGCGGCAGGTTCGCGAAGGCGATGACATCGGTGACGGGTCGGATATCGATGAATGGCGTGCCGCGTGCGACCGCAAGAGTGGCCAAGGGAAAGCGCTCGATCGGCGCAAAGGTCGAAACGGTGGTCCAACCGAGATGGAGGAACGTCCCACCCTCTCCGCAGATCACATGCGCGTTTGGCAAAGTCGCCGCCTGTCTGAGATGGCCGAGATCACGCATGACGGTCTCGCTTTCGAGCCGCTTCGCCAGCCCCAGCTGACCGGTTCGGCGAAGCTCTCGATGCCGCCACCAGGAGGCAGCGGTTGCGCGCAACACGCGCAAGACACCTGTTTGCATGGGAAGGCCCTCCATCAGGAACGGCAGACCGGAACCCGGCCCGGACCCATCTGAGGGACCCCAAAGGCCCTCATCCGTCAGTCACAAAACCCAAAGAACACTTTCACTTTTCCTGGGTACGGACCCTGTCCTTCTCAAAACCAACGGGCCCTCAACAAAATGCTCAACACCGTGTCGTCTCCAGACACCTTTGATTTGGCACAGCCAATTCAGATCGGCAGGCAAGATCGTCAACGCATATAGGCAGAAATCTCCCTGAAGACCTGCTTACAACTCTGAACACGGTGCATTTTTCAATCTTGAAGCCTCACGTTGCCTTACCGCCAAGTCTGCAATAGAAGCAGTATTCGAGGTGCAGATCTCTTGCCCCCCGCCTTCTCGACCACGCCGCGCAGATATCCGCCCGGCGAAGCAACCTCACCCGTGCCATGCTTTTCGAACACGAGCGCAAACGCCACCGTTGCCACCTGTGTGCCCATTGGCTCCTGCGCCACGTTCCAGGCATGCTCCGAAATTCCCACCATCGGCCTGAGTGGTTCAGCAACCCGATGCAGATCACCCCAATCCTTGAAAAATCCGCCCGTGTTGCGCGCCCAAGACGCGAACTCGGGACACGCCTGCATGCTTGTCGGCAGATCAAGCGCGGTCCTGTTCTCGCGCAAAGCCAGGCAGGAACAACGCAAGAAGCATGATGATTGCACCGGACACGCTATTGGGTTTCGGCTCCAGCACCGCACCGAGATAAGCGATTAAGGCCGCGAGCGCCACGTACCAGCCAGCCCGCATCATGCCGAGTGCGAAACTGACTTAGCTCAAAGCCGGGCCGGGCAGGTTTATCAAGCCATCCTGGCCTTGTTCGCAGGCGGCAACGAGGCAGGCGGAAGACCGCCGTTTCTGCCGCATTATGGCCTGGTGATGTTCGTTATGCCTGACTTCTGTCGCGCTCAGCACTATCTATCCGGCAACACTTGAAGCGGAGCGAGCTATGAGATTTTCTCGAACACTGGCCGTAATGGCGATTGCAGCCGTATCGATGGCCGCCGTGCCTGCATCGGCAGACCCTGGGCACGGCAAGGGCAAGGCGCGCGGCGATCACCACAACGGATTTGCAGGACATTGCCCGCCGGGACTTGCAAAAAAGAACCCGCCCTGTGTGCCGCCGGGGCAGGCACGCAAGTCCTATGATCACTACGGCTCTAGAATCGGGGATGTCCTTCGCATCGGTGACTACGTGGTTATCCGCGATCCCCGTAGGCTAAATCTAGAACCGCGTGACGATTGGCGCTATTATCGCGAGGGCAACCGGGCCTATCGGGTTGATCGTGACACCAGAAAGATCCTGTCCGTCATCAACCTTATCGATGCCTTCACAAACTGAGCCGTCGGCGTTGATGATCGGCTCTAACCCAGTTTTGATGCAGATTGACAATCTGCCGCCGTACTCACCCGACTTGAACCCATGTATGGTTAGCTCCTGCATGGCAAGGGTTTTGTGAGTTTTTTGAACTGGTCGGCTGCGGCCATGTATTCGGCGTCTTTATGCAGCCTTTGTGCTGCGCGCCATGATGAATGTTCGCTGGAGTATGGGTCCCACTCAATCGAACGCGCTGCATGGCGCTTCGGGTTCACCGGGGTGTCCCTCTTCGTTCTCTCCGTCAGTTCGCCATCACCTCACGTTTGCCCTGACCATTCCTTCAGGCCGCTATCAGCCCGGCGTCGCTGCCGGGATCTGCGTCCTATAACTTGTTCCGTCGCGCAGGAGCGCGAAGATCGTTCGTGCCATTCGGTTCGCCAGCGCGATCGCAACGATCTTTGTCTCTTTCGTATCGAGCTTGCGGGACAGCCAGTCTGTACTTGGGCCGCGTCGGCGCCTGACCATGATCTGCGCCATGGCGCCCAGGTACAATAGCCTTCGGATGTAGCGGTTGCCCATCTTCGAGATACCGCCACTCCGCGGCTTGCCGCCGGTAGAATGCTGCTTCGGTGTGAGGCCAAGCCATGCAGCATAATCCCGTGCCGAGCCGAAGTTGCTCACATCCGGCGTCGTCGCGGCAATTGCTGTTGCGGTCAGGACGCCCACTCCCGGGATCGACGCCAGCCGTTGGCTCATCTCGCTCTGCCGGTGAACCTCTTCGATCTCGGCAGTCAGACGGTCTATCCTAGCCTTTGTCTGCACAAACTGGTCGAAGAGTGCCTGAAGCGGCAGGCGCGCGGCCTCCGGTAGGCTATCCAGCTCCGACGCCAGATCTTCGACGCGCTTCGCCCCCTTTGCCACCACGATCCCGAACTCGGCCATATGGGCGCGGATCGCGTTGCCAGTCTGGGTGACCTGTCCGACGAAGAAGTCCCGCGCCCGATGTAGGACGAGCGCCGCCGACGCGGCCTCGCTCTTCACCGGAACGAACCGCATCGAGGGCCTGGTCACGGCTTCACAAATCGCTGCGGCATCGGCCGCATCTGTCTTCCCACGCTTGACGTAGGGCTTCACGTAGGAGGGCGGCATCAGCCGGACATCATGGCCAATCTTGCGCAACTGTCGCCCCCAGTGGTGGGCACCCGAACAAGCCTCCATGCCGATCAGACAGCTAGGTTGCTCTTCGAAAAACGCGAGAAACTGGCTCCGTCGGAGCTGACGTCGCACCACGACCTTACCATTGGCATCGATGCCATGGACCTGAATAACGTTCTTGGCGAGATCGATACCGACTGTGCAAACTTCCAACATGGTTGGCTCCTCAGGTTGAGACAATGACACCCATTATGGCGCAACGTGACGCCGGAAGCAGGAGCCAACCACACCATCAATCGAAATGGCGCTCTCGAAACTCAAGGCGCACTTGCGACGGACAGGGGCCAGAACATTCTACCAGATTTTCGACGCATTCGCGGAGTCTGCGATCTGTTCACACCGCCTGAATGCTGGAATTACTTCTGCGAAGCAGGAAATGGATCAAGTTAAAGGCTCGATGCTCTAGTGGGTCGTGGTAGACCGAATATCCTCGGCGGCGAAGTCGATCAGTGCGCGGATCTTGCGGGGCAAGGCCCGGCCCTCGAGATAGGCCGCGCTGACAGGACCGCTGTCGCCTCCGAACTCCTCCAGCAAGGGGACCAACGATCCGGTCTCGATGGCGTTGCTCAGGGCGAAGCGCGGAATGTTGGCGATCCCAAGGCCGCCGATGGCCAGATCCATGGCCGCGCGCGCGGAGTTGACCTGGAACCGCCCGTGGATCTGAACATTTGTCTCGACCCCGTTCCTGACGAAGATCCATCTGTGCGGAACCCGCCGGTTGGTGTCCACTATACAGGTATGGTCAGCCAGTTCCTCGGGTGAGCCGGGCTTTCCGTGTGCTCGGACATAGTCCGGGCTGGCCACCAGAAGGCTGCTGAAGGTGCCAAGCCTGAGCGTCTTGAGTGACAGCATGTCGGACCGGCCGATGCGAAAAGCCAGGTCGAAGCCGTCGCTGGCCAGATCGACATAGCGGTCATCGAGCCGCAAATCGAGTGTAAGATCCGGGTTTTGTCGGGCAAACCGTGCCAGCATCCCCGTGACGTAGACTTCGCCGAAGGTTACAGGAGCCGAGATGCGAATGACGCCGGTCAGGCCGCGCGATCCTTCGGCAACGCTGCCGAGCAGCTCATCTAGATCATCGAGCAGTGCGGGCGCCCGCGCAATCAGGTCCTCACCCGCCGGTGTCAGCCCCACCTTGCGGGTGGTCCGCTGCAGCAGGCGGGCGCCAAGGCGTTGCTCGAGCGCAGCCACATATTTGGACGTCAGCCGGTTCGACACGCCCAACTGATGGGCCGCTGCGGTGAACGAACCAGTCTGCGCGGTGGCCACGAAGGCCCGGAGTTCATCGACGATATCCATGGTAAATAACTTGGAACATTTCGTAGATAGTCATTCCATATATTCGCCATTTCATTGACTAAAGACAAGGCGTATTTTCCTGACAGATCAAACAGCGCCTGAAGGCGCGCCCTGAAAGGAACAAGTCATGAAAATCGCGATCATTGGCAACGGCAATGTCGGATCCGGTCTGGCAAATGTCCTGAGCAAAACGCAACATCAGGTCGGGACCTTTGGCCGCGCCGACGATGTGGCAAACGCCGTGAATGAGGCCGATATCGTTATTCTCGCGACGCCCTATGGGGCGGCTGCCGAACTCGCAGAGCAGGCAGATTTCACCGGCAAGATCGTCATCGATGTGTCCAACCCCGTCACCGAGGATTTCTCGGCCCTGCAACTCGGCACCACCACGTCGGCCGCCGAGGCGATCGCTGCGCTCGTTCCGGGAGCGTTCGTCGTGAAGGCCTTCAACACGATCTTCGCCCAGCACTATGCCGGGGATCTCAAGCCGGACGGTCAGCCATTGCAGACCTTTGTCGCCGCCGACGACGAGACGGCGCGCGACACCGTGAAAACGCTGGCCGCAGAGGCCGGATTCGAGCCGGTCGATGCCGGCCCCCTGTCCACCGCCCGGCAGCTGGAGCCGCTCGGCTTCCTGAATATCCAGTTCGGCTATGTGCATGGAAAAGGCACCGAGATCGCGCCGCGCTGGCAGTTTGCCGCCTGACCCAACCTCCCGAACAAAGGAAAAAGACAATGTCCAACGCAAACCTTCAAAACGCCCCCCAATCGCCGGTGATCCCCGGCGTGGCAAATGCCGATCTGGCAGCCACAATCCTGCGCGTGACTCTGGGAATACTGTTCATAGCCCATGGCTGGCTGAAACTGGCGATCTTCACGCCGGCTGGAACCGCCGCCTTCTTCGAAAGCCTCGGCTTTCCGGGTGCGCTTGCCTATCTCGTGATGGCGGCGGAGCTTGCCGGCGGCGTGGCGCTGATCCTCGGCGTCTGGAGCCGCTGGGTGTCGCTCGCTCTGGTGCCGGTCCTGCTCGGCTCGATCTACGCGCCGCATGGCGCGGCCGGCTTCTTCTTCTCGAATGAAGGCGGCGGCTGGGAGTATCCGGCTTTTTGGGCGATCACACTGGTCGTGCAGGCCCTGCTGGGCGACGGCGCCTATGCACTCAAGCGCAGCCGGACCTGATCCGATCCGTCCTCATGGTGCGGGGCAATCAGCCCCGCACGCTTCCGCAAAGAGGTTTCACGATGACCAATTCAACCGAAAAGTTCGATATGAATGCCGCGCCGATCCGCATCGATACCGTTCGGCTCAGGGTGCGGGATCTCGATGCCGTTTCATCCTTCTACCAGGACGTTCTGGGGCTGGTGCCGCTGGCAGAGGCCGGAAGCAGCGTCACACTGGGCACCGAAGAAACACCGCTGCTCCATCTTGATGGCGACCCGGCGTTGCGCCCACGCGATCCCAAACAGGCAGGGCTGTTTCACACCGCCTTCCTGCTGCCCTCGCGCGGCGATCTGGCCCGCTGGCTTGGCCATGTGGCCGAAACGGACGTGCGGCTGCAGGGCGCATCGGATCACATCGTCAGCGAAGCGCTCTATCTGGCCGATCCCGAAGGCAATGGCATCGAGGTCTATGTCGACAGACCGCCAAGCCAGTGGCGCGATAGCGCCGGCGATATCCGCATGGCCACGGACCCGTTGGACCTCAAGGATCTGATACGCACAGCGCAAGGTCGGATTTGGGCCGGTTTCCCGAAAGGCGGCATCATCGGCCACGTTCACTTGCAGGTCGGCGACACGAAAGAGGCGGATCGCTTCTACCGAGATGCCCTCGGCTTTGACATCGCCGCGTCGTATCCGGGCGCGAGCTTCTACGGCAGTGGCGGCTACCACCACCATCTCGCCGGCAATATCTGGAACAGCCGCCGGGCCGGCAAGCGGGATTCTTCGGAAGCGGGACTCGATGAGATCACTCTTGGCGTCGATCCCTCGGCGCGGCAGGCGATCACGCAGCGCCTTGGCGGCGACCGCTTCATTGATCTCTGGGGCACCGCCTTCGCGCTGGCGCAGTGATGCGCTTTGCGAAGCTGATAGTAAAAAAGGAGACAAGACATGCTTGTGAATGGAAGATGGGTCGAGAACTGGCAGCCGGTCCAGAAGGCTGATGAACAAGGGCGTTTCATACGCCAGGTTTCGGAGTTCCGGAACTGGGTCACCCCCGACGGACGCCCCGGCCCCACGGGCGAGGGTGGCTTCGAGGCCGAGGCTGGGCGGTATCGGCTCTATGTCGCGCTGATCTGTCCTTGGGCCTCGCGCACTCTGATCGCACGCCGCCTCAAGGGGCTTGAGGATATGATCCCGGTCACGGTGCTCAATCCGACGCTGACCGATCAGGGCTGGCAATTTGGCGGCTATCCCGGCGCAGATGAGGATCCGCTTTACGGATCGAAATATATCCATGAACTCTACACTCGCGCTGACCCGCTTGTCTCGGGCCGCGCCACCGTGCCGGTGCTGTGGGACATGAAGCGCGGCGTCATGGTGAACAACGAAAGCGCCGACATCGTGCGCATGTTTGATACCGCCTTCGAAGCGATCGCCCCATCCGATCTGCGTCTCTATCCCGCCGCTTTGGCCGACGAGATCGACGTGCTGAACAGGCAGATTTACGAAAGCCTCAATAACGGGGTCTACAAGGCCGGGTTCGCCTCCAGCCAAGAGGCCTATGACGAGGCCGTCGATGGGGTGTTCGCGATGCTGGACCAATTGGAGAGGCGCCTCGGTGACGACCGCCCGTATCTGTTCGGCGACGAGTTGACCGAAACCGATATTCGTGCCTTCGTGACGCTCATCCGGTTCGACGCGGCCTATCACGGATTGTTCAAGACCAACCGTCGGCAAATCGCGGATTACCCGCATCTTTCAGCGCATATGGAACGCGTGCTGCGGCTGCCGGGCGGCGCGGAAACGGTGAACATGGATCACATCACGCGAGGCTATTATTCGATCAAGGCGTTGAATCCGACGGGCATCCGGCCGGCCGGCCCGGCGCATGTCCGGCGTTTGCTTGACGTAGTCGCGGCCGACTGACGGAACCCGCTTGCGCGGCATTGGGATCTGCGCGCAATCGCACTGCCGATGCCACTTCTTCGCCAACAGCGATTTCGCCTCCAAGGGCCATCTTGGATGTATAAGAATAAAGGAGCCTCCATGACGTTCAGACCAGTCGCAGCGACCAGCAAGGCGCAACCCGCACTGGAAGGTGCGGGCGTGCATCTGCAGCGCGTATTCGGCTTCGACGATCCTTCGTTAACCGATCCGTTTCTGATGATGGACGATTTTCGCAACGATGATCCTCGGCTTTATTCCAAGGGGTTCCCTTGGCATCCGCATCGCGGGATCGAAACGATCACCTATGTTCTGGACGGTCAGGTCGAGCATGCCGATTCGCTTGGGAACCGCGGCCTGCTCGGCCCGGGCAGCGTTCAGTGGATGACCGCCGGATCGGGTATCGTGCATCAAGAAATGCCTTCAGGCAACTCCAAGGGTCAGATGCACGGCTTCCAGCTCTGGGCCAACCTGCCCTCTTCGCTCAAGATGACGGCGCCGCGCTACCAAGACATTACCGCCGGAGACATACCTGTCGAGGGCGACGATGACGGCACGGTGGTCAAGGTCATCACCGGCTCGTTCTGGGGCAAGACCGGCCCAGTGGACGGAATCGCAGCCAACCCGATGCTGCTCGATGTCTCGGTTCCTGCCGGGCGGCGCAAGGTGCTTCCGGTGGACACGCGGGCCAATGCACTGGCCTATGTCTTTGCTGGTTCCGGCACTTTCCGCGATGCCAGCGACCCTGTAGGCATCAAGGTTGAAAAGGAATATCGCGGGACCGAGCTGAACATCCGCGACATGACCGGAAACCGCACGCTGGTCCGTTTCGGATCCGGCGACGAGATCACGGTTCAGGCTGGCGACGAAGGCATCCGTTTCCTGCTGATGACCGGCAGACCGATTCAGGAACCTGTCGCCTGGCATGGCCCCATCGTGATGAACACCCAGAAGGAATTGCGCCAGGCACTCCTCGAACTGAACAACGGCACCTTCATAAAGCACGCGTGAGGATGCCGCCCGATACGAAAAACCAACCAACTGAAAAGGAAAAGACAATGGCACAGCCCAAGATCGCAATTATCTTCTACTCGACCTACGGAACCAACCATGCCGTCGCCTTGGCGGCGGCAGAGGCAGCCCGCGACGCAGGCGCGGATGTCCGCCTTCGCCGCGTTCCCGAGACGGCCCCGAAAGAGGTTGTCGAAACCCAGGACGTCTGGAAAGCGCAACTGGACAAGATGGGCGATATCCCCGAAGCGACGGCCGACGACATGGCATGGGCCGACGGTTATTTCTTCTCGACACCGACCCGTTTCGGCGTGGCCGCCAGCCAGCTTCGGGCCTTCATTGATACGCTGGGCGGGCTCTGGGGTGCCGGCAAGCTGGCCAACAAGACCTTCACGGCCACGACGAGCGCCCAGAATCCGCATGGCGGTCAGGAAGCGACCATTCTCAGCCTGTACACCACTGCAATGCATTGGGGCGCCATCATTGTCGCGCCGGGTTTTACCGATCAGTCGATTTTTGACGCTGGCGGCAACCCCTACGGCTTCTCGACCAACGCCAATGGCTTTGACGATGCTGGGAAGGCGGCAGTGACCCATCAGGCCAGGCGCCTGGTCGAGATGACCGGAAAGATCACCGGCTGATCGAGACGGCAGATCGCGGGCGATATCGCGGCGCAAACCAGCGCGCCCCACCGCCCGCGAAACCGGTCATACGCAGCAAAAATATCAGTTCGTGGGACAAGAAGACTGCTGTTGCGAAGTCGTTAATGTCGTTTTGCACAAATAAGTTCAGCAGTTTTTTACCCTTCGGCAGGATCAACTGCAACCGGCGGGGCCGTCGCGCACCGCCTCGACCCGGATATCGCCGGTCTGCAACACCCGGCTGCGGCTGCGCGCGTAGCGACCTTGCACGTTGGCTGCGAGATCGTCCAGTGAAAGATACTGCTCGTCATCGGGTCGGCTGAATCATTCGGGCGACATCCGCCCGTTCCGCTCGCCCCGGCTGACATCTACCTTATAGCCACCTGCCCTTGTTGGTAGTACAGCGTCCAAGAATTCCACAACACCCATCGGCATTCCTCCGTGATAGGCGCTGGAAGCCACTCTCCCAGCCTTTAACCCGTCGCGAAAGCAACCAACACCTCTTTGACTGTTAACTCCGCAGCTTGATGGAAAATTTTTGCGACGAAACGTGGCTTGCCGAACGCTCACCATGCCAAGCATTCTTTCAGTTGAGATGATGTGATGGTCATTCAACGCGCTCTATTCTAACACGACAATTCCAGTGCGCTTTGACTTATGCTCAGGTTCAACGTGGATGGTGATGCGCGCATCTGGAACCGCTTTGGCGATACCAACCTCAACTCTGTCACAGATCTCGTGGGCGTCGAAAACCGTCATTTCGCTTGGGACCACAAGATGAAATTCTACAAAGGTCGCACTGCCCGCATGACGGGTCCTGAGATCGTGCGCTTCGACCGCTCCGGCCGCTTCGATTGAGATGGCTTCACGTATGCTGGCCAGAATCTCTTCTGGAACCGCCTCATCCATCAGGCCGCTCAGCGACTCTTTCACGACGCGAGAACCAGACCATATGATATTGATCGCAACCAATGCAGCCATAAGCGGGTCAAGGACCCACCATCCGGTAGCAAGTGCAAGAAGAACTCCCATCGCGACGCCTGCGGACGTAAAGACATCGGTCCATAGATGCCTCCCATCGGCGACCAACGCTGGAGATTTCAGTAGACGCCCTCTTCGAACCAGCACGAAGGCCCACATCGCATTGAGCATCGTGGCCGTTCCGTTCACCAGAAGGCCCTCTATCGGAGCGCCAAGCGCGCGAGGGCTTAGGAAGCCTTCGTACGCCTCCCGCAGGATGAATATCGCCGCTACGATGATCATCACCCCCTCTAGGACGGCGCTGAAGAACTCCGCCTTGTGGTGACCAAAGGGATGATTTGCGTCCGGCGGTCGCGCCGCGATCCGTATCGCAACGAGCGCGGCGAACGCAGTTGCGAGGTTCACAGTGCTTTCGAGCGCGTCCGAGAGCAACGCCACGGAGCCTGTCATCAGCCATGCCAGTGTCTTTAACGCTAGAACAATGCTCCCAACGACAAGACTTCCAAAAGCAAGTTTGAGCGCAGAATGCATTTTTGCTCCGATATAAAGGCATTTGAATTACAGGTCGGCAATGAACTATTCAACCTATTGAATTTGCCAATGATAATGCCTCTCACTCCGAACAGGAAGCACACCGGTCGCTAAATCAACCAACACCTCTCTGACTCTCAAACGCAGGCCGAGGTCGAAGTACCGCCTGTTGGCAAGCAGCCCGGCGCAGGCACAGTGACACCGGGTGCTGACCTAACTGTTCGGGCGAGACTTCAAGCTGGCCATCGCATCAAGGAAGGCCTGATCCAGCACCGGATCGTCCCATCTGCCAGCGACGGCCATCCAGCGATCAAGGTCCTCCCGGAAACCCGGATCATCGCTCTTGATGTGAAACGTGAACAGGCGGTTGACGATGTCCCGCATCAGGCTTGCCATCTGGGCGTCGTCGATATGGGCGGCCTCAAGCCATGGTATTTCGCGGCCCTCCGCATCGATCACGAGGACATCGGAATAATCCCCCGTCTTGGTTGTTGGCACCGTGCCTGCGTGCAGGTCTTCGAGGCGCGAATTGCGGATGCAGATCATGGCCATGATCTTCGCAAGATTGGCCGCGATGCGGTCTTCGTCAGCGGGTTTCATGGTCAAATCCTCATGTGGTAGATAAATATCGACTGTCGGCTTGTGTGACACAAGGACAGGATCATTCGTTGAGATAAGCCGTCCAATTTTGCCGCGCATGCACAATACGCAGCACGCTTACCCAGCTGGCTTCGATCCGATAGATGATGAGATGGGACCCTGAGCGGTACACCCGCACCGGTGGGCGAATTTCGAGCCGTTCGCGCGCGATTTCCGGGTGTCGGACCAGCAGGGACATATCGCTGGCAATCGCGAGGATGTAGGTTTCGGCCTGGCCAACAGACCAGATGCGCACGGTATAATCCCAGATCGCGTCCAGATCGCTCAAAGCTGCGGGGGACAGCCTGTATTCAGTGACCGGTGGTGTCGGGATTATGTTCTCGCTTGCCGGCAAGGAATGCCTCGACATCCAAATGCCGCGCGGGACCACTGGCGATGCCCTCATCGACGAGCTGCTGCAGCTCCGCAATGGCGCGGTGGCGGTCCTGGTCCCGGCGGATCAGATCACGCACGTAATCACTGGCGTTGCTATAACGCCCATCTTTGGTTTGTGCCTCGACCCAGATCTTCATCGGATCGGGTAAAGAGACATTCATCGTGGCCATGGTCTTGATCTCCTTTCGGATGACGATGGCACAGATTGCCAAAGTTTGTCAATATATGCGCCAGCGCCACCAGACTGGACCTAACCGTTTACGGCGCACCCCGAACCCGGCGGGCTGTCCCGCCGGGCCGAAGGGGGAGACCCCGTTCTTCAGAACGGGATCTCGTCGTCGCAGTTGACCAGCTCGGGGTTCTCGTTCTCAGCCGACTTCCGGCGGCTAAGGAAGTCGACCTTTTCGGCGATGATCTCGCAGCCGTAGCGGTCAATGCCTATACTATCGATCCACTTGCTGTAGTGGATACGGCCGTGGACGAGGACCTTCATGCCCTTTTCGCAATGCTCCGCGACAGTTTTGCCGAGACCGTTGAAGCAGGTGATGCGGTGCCATTCGGTGTCCATGACCCGGTAGCCGTTGTCGTTGCGCAGCACGCGACCTTCCCAGAGGCGGGGGCGCGAGGTGGCAAGGCTGAAGTTGGTGATCTGGGTGCTCGCGCCTTTCGTGGTGCGGGCTTCGGGGTTCTGACCGATGTTGCCGGCGAGGATGACGATGTTCTGCATGGGTAAGCTCCTGTGTTTCCTGTCTTCGGGACCGTCCCTTCGACAAGACCTTGAAAAAGCCCGTCGGGTGAGGCGTGCACGGCGGACGGCACGGACGCCGGAAACCCCCAGAAGAGGCCCGGGGTGGAGCGGGCAGGACGTCACAGGCGGCCAACACGGCCCGGACTAACGCGGGGTTGCGCGTGAGGCAGACCGAACGGGATTAGGGGATTGTCAGTCGAAGGAAGGACCCAGAGGACAGAGAAGCACGGGGAGCCCATGCCAGACCCTGTCACCTTGCCAGTCGAACCTATCTGAACCTAATCCCTGCACCTCTCTGGCGGTGACGAAAATGACGATCATCGACTCGCGCCCTTCTGCCCATGCCTGCCGGAAGTTTCGGGCCTATGCTGCAGCGGGCTAGCGATATCGGAACATTCAGGACACGGACCGCACCAATGGTTGATTTCGATCTCGAGGCCCTGTCGCTCAGCGAGCTGAAGAAAATGCAGAAGGATGTCGAAGGCGACCTCCACCTATCAAGATCGACAAAAGGCGGAAGCCTGCGCCGGAACTGGGCTACTCTCTTGCCAAACTTGTCGGCTCCAAGGTGAAAACCAGCCGTGTGCAATCCGCTGCGAATTTCTCACCACCTAAGAACCCTATGCTCATCCGGTCTATCCGTGGGCGTGACCCGAAGTGGTTCGTTGACGCATTCAAGGCGGGCACAGACCCAAGTTAAGAGAACAGCTTTTTACTGACATGACACGAAGATCATGTTAGCAAAGCGGCACTTTCTTAACACGAGGCAGGGAACATGTTAAAGCCGACCTATATCATCCCCACCCTGCCCCCGACGGCGGAAATCGAAACTATTACTGTGCTCAAAGCGCTCGCCCGAGCCAGCCGTGCGCTTGCCGACCTGAAGGGGCAGGCAAAGACTATCCCAAATCAGGGCATTTTGATCGATACCCTCGCGCTCCAGGAAGCCAAGGCCTCCTCCGAAGTCGAAAACATCGTCACGACGCAAGATGAGCTGTTTCAGGCGGACATCTTCCCCGACGACCCGCAATCCCCTGCGGCCAAAGAGGTCGCCCTTTATCGCGATGCCCTCCGGCTTGGCTATGCACGGTTGGGTGAAACCGGCGGCCTGATTCCCAACTCGGCGATCATCGACATGTTTCGTCTGCTGAAAGGGCGTAGTGACGGGTTTCGAGTAACACCGGGAACCGCCCTGAAGAACGAGAAGACCGAAGAGATCGTCTTTGTGCCGCCTCAGGATGCGCGCGAGATCGTCACCCACATGACCGCGTTGGAACGGTTTATCAACGATGACGGTCTCAGCGACCTTGATCCGCTGATCAAGATGGCGCTCATCCACCACCAATTCGAAAGCATCCACCCCTTTCCAGACGGGAACGGGCGAATCGGCCGCATTCTGAATGTCCTCTACCTTACCCGCACCGGGTTGCTCGACATCCCCGTGCTGTACCTGTCGCGTTTCATTACTCGCAACAAGGCGGACTACTATCAGCACCTGCAGGATGTGCGTGATACCGGAAACTGGGAGAACTGGGTCATCTACATGCTCGAGGCCGTTGCAGAGACCTCTGCGACGACCTTCGAGATTGTTACCGGTATCCGGCAGCAAATGGCGGACGTCAAGCATCGGCTGCGGTATGAGTTGCCCAAGATCTACAGCCAGGAACTGCTGAACAATCTCTTCCGCCACCCTTACACGCGGATCGAATACCTGCAGAAGGATCTGGATGTCAGCAGACAAACCGCTGCGAAGTATCTCGACACCTTGGCGGAGCGGGGCTTTGTGGAAAAGCACCGGTCTGGGAAGAATAACTACTTCATCAACGTCGCCTTGGTGAAACTCTTCCTAGACGTCTCGGGCGGCCCGTAGGGCTCTGACTAGCCTGACAATTCGAGGAAGGTGACGATCTGCCGGCCTGCATCGGCACTCTGTCTCGTTCAGCTGCGGCGACTGGCAGGCGTAGAACTCAGGTCGGCGCCCTTGCGCCGAACCTGAACCTTGGCGGAAACCGTGGGCCTAACCCGGAAAATTCATGAAGAGGCGGTGAGAGTGGTGTAAGGTTTTGAGATCGTGTAGATTTTGAGTGTTGAAGCCAAAATCCTGGATTTCGAGGAGCCATTTCTCACCATGGACAAATCTACACGCTCTCACCCCCGTTTGTCACCTGTGAATGGCAAGCCAATCCTGCTTGGTTTTGATGGCGCGGACATGAGTTCTGATGCCGGGCTGACCCTGCTGCGCGAGATCGAGCGTCAAGCAGGTCTGGCACAGCGTCTTGCTTCGTGCATGGTTGATCCGCGTGATCCGGCCAAGGTTCAACACAACCTGGCCGAGATCATGCGCTTCCGGATCATGATGATTGCCGCAGGATATGAGGACGGAAACGATGCCGCCACTTTGCGGCACGATCCCGGCTTCAAGCTGGCCCTGGAGCGCGGCCCCGAGACCGGGGCGGCGCTGTGTTCCCAACCCACGATCTCGCGGATGGAGAACCTGGCCGATATGCGCGCGCTGATCCGGATGGGTCGGGAGATGGTCCGGGTTTACTGCCAGTCCTTTGCGCAGCCGCCCGGTCAGATCATCCTCGACATCGACGACACGTTCGACGCGGTGCATGGCCATCAGCAGCTGCGTCTGTTCAATGCCTACTACGACGAATACGGCTTCCAGCCCATCGTTGTCTTTGACGGCGACGGGCGGCTCGTCGGAGCTTTGCTACGCCCGGCGCGCAGGCCCAAGGGGGCTGAAAGCGCAGCCCACATTCGCCGATTGATCCGGCAGATCCGCAGGCATTGGCCCAAGACCGAGATCCTGCTGCGCGCTGATGGCCACTACGCAACCCCCCAGGTTTTGGACCTGTGTGACAGGCTCGGGCTGCGCTATGTCTTCGGCCTGCCCAAAAACAGCCGTCTGGCGGAGCACATCCTGCCCCTCGAGACCTCGACGGCCGCGCGCTATGCCCGCAAGCCCGGCCAGAAGCTGCGCCGGTTCAAGACATTCTTCTATGCGGCCCGGTCCTGGTCGAAAACGCGCCGCGTCATCGCCCGGGTCGAGGTCAGCCCCAATGGGCGCGACACCCGCTACATCGTCACCAATCTCGAGGGCGGGCGCGGCAAGCACCTCTACGAGAAGCTCTACTCCGCCCGCGGTCAGCCCGAGAACCACATCAAGGCGTGGAAAACCCATCTCGCCTCGGACCGGACCTCGTGCTCGAAGGCGACCGCCAACCAGATGCGTCTGATGTTGCACGGTGCCGCCTACTGGATCTGGTGGAAATTGCGCGCCGCCTGTCCAAAGAAATCTCCGTGGCGCCGTGCCCAGTTCGACACGCTGCGCCTGTATCTCGCCAAGCTGGCCGCCACCATCGTCGAGAAGAAGACCCGGATCATCGTGACGCTGCCAGCATCCTGCCCACAGCAAGGCCTCCTGCGCCTGCTCTTCGATGCCCTCGCCCCGCCAGGGCCAGCCTGACGCACGCGCGCCCCGACAACCCCGAAACATCAATCCATATGACCCAAGACCAAGTCGCCGGCCGGACTGTCAACCGGACGCCGACATCGGATGCGCGCGAGAACCCCCAGGCCCGGAAAACCAACTACCCAAGCAGAAAGCTGCAGCTTCATGAATTATTGCGGCTAAGCCCACGGGTCAACCTCAACCAGTACCTGAACTTCGTCGCCGTCGATTTCATCGGCAGGGACGGCGCCGAAGGTTCCATCCCCAACTTGGAAGACGACGATCGAAACCATGAGCGTGGCGGCGAGGGAGGCGGCGAAGGCGTGTGCGTCTTTGCGGGACATCTGTTTGGCTCCCGTCTTTGGAGGCGGGGGACCATCCCTCGCGCGACAGGACCCCGCAGGCCCGAAGACTGGCTGACATCACCGGGTGCGTTCGGCTCGTCCGAATCCATCCGGCGGCACGGGCTTGCCCGTAGTCCGACCCCTCGCGGGTTGATCTCGAAGACAGAATTCGGGGCAAGGAAGGGAATGGCGAGCGGGGGATGGTCCCCCAACGTCAGGAGCCGATTGTCCCGCTGATGTTCTAACGCCGCCAGCCTCCCGGCCACGCTCTTGGTTGAAGACGTCCTTCCGTGGGGATGGATCCTTTGGTGCCCCGCGAACTCAAAGGACAAGGTTGTGATGGTTGAGAGGCCCGCGCTTGGGCGGGCCGCTCGGTTTCAGTTGGGCTCAGGCGGCTAGGTCCGCGCCCCCTGCCCTTTCGCTATTTTCATCGCTGACGATTTCAAGTCGCGCGTTGCGGTATCCTTCCTTGGCGATCCAAAGCTCGGCCGCGGTGATGGATTCCGCCAGATGCAGCAGCTCGGTGTTGCCGCCGAAGTCGAGGAGCACGCGCACCTGCCCGGGCTTCGGCTCCTCGGCCACCTCGAAGACGAGGGCGCTGTCAGCGGAATGGCTGCGCATGATGGTGACGAGGATCACCCCGTCCGAGGAGAGGTTACCCTCATGCAGCGTGAACGACGCGGGAGCAGTCCAGGTCGCGTAAGGCCGGGGTGGCTCCTTTTTCACAAGGCGGCCGACACCGTTCGAACGCTCCCAGGCCGCCAGCTTCTTTGTGAAGCGTGCTGGCGGCTTGGGACTGCCGTCAGTGTAGCGAATGAGCGCCCCGAGGGGCGCGGTGTCGATGATGGTTGGTGCAGACATGATTCCTCATTCCGAATGCGAGTAATCGCACTCATCTTATTGATATTATTACACTATAGTGTGATTGGGGGCGGAATCTCCGCCCCCCGCTGGATCACGTTATTCCGCGGCCAGCATCGACGCGCCTTGAGCAGGCAGGTCATCCGTCAGGAACGCGGGAAGGTCAGCCTCACTGACGCTGTCGGCCACTTCGGCATCGACATCCGCCCCTTGCCCTTCGGCACAGTCCTCACCGTCCAGCGCCACGAGATCGTTCCGGCGCAGGACCTCGGGCAACCAACCGCTGCCCTTCAGCAAGCGCTCGGCCTCACTGGCCATCTCGCCTTTCTTCAGGTGATCGAGGAGTTGGGTAGTCACCTCCCCTTTCGCCTCCCGCACGGCCTCGAGGATGCGGGCCTTGGGCACGCGGTTGAGATAGGTGTCGACCGTCGGCTCCCATCCCGCCTCGACCATATCGAGACCTGTGGCGCGCGCCACGAGATCGGCATGCGCCATCCGCCGGGTCAGACCTCCTGCGGAGATGCCTGCCCCGTAAGGGTTCACCTTCTCATGCAGCGCGTTGACGCCGAAGCTGAGGCAATGCGCCAGCAAAGCCAGACGGCTGCCCTGGTCGAGGACCGTCAGATAGTCCCAGAGTGCCGCATCATCGCCAAGCGGCAGATCGGCTTCCCATTCCGCGTGACGCTCGTCGACCAGCTTTGCCACCACGCTGTCCTTCAGATCGGGCGCCTGCGCCGACATGTAGACGTGACGCACTGAGGCTTCGAGACAGCTTCCCGAAGCTGAGGAGGTGCGGAAGGTGTCCGTCACCAGCTTCAGAAGCAGCAGCGTCAGCGCGACATCGGGCGAGCGCCCGATCGCTTCACGCAGCGCCAGCGTCCGGTGGGCCGTCAACTCCATCACCAACCGCTCGGGCAGCGGCTTCAACGCCCCGTCGTCCTCATCCTCCGGCAAGTCAGCTCCGATCGGCTGGCCACCCGACATGATGACGGTTCCGCCATGAGCGGCACTGCCATGGCCATCGGTGAGATCACGATCAGCCCCCTGCCCCGCCACCGCAGGATCAGTACCATCCTGGACCGCGGTCTCCTCAACGGGCTCATCCTCTGGACGCACATAGCCGCGATAGACTGCCAGCGCGCCGTAGCGGTCGAGCGTGACGAACGCCCCTGCCCGCCCGATCTCCTCCGCGTGGAAGATCAACGGCCGGGTCTCGATCTTTTCCATCTCTGCTTCCAGCAGGCCAAGCCGCGTGTCGATTTCATCGGGGATTTCATCCTGTCCCGCGTATTCCTCTTCCAGCGCCCGATACTCGGCGAGCAGTTTGGCATGGGCCGCTCCTTCGTCATCCGTCATTGGCGCCGGATCACCGGACAGAGACCGCAGGCCGTGGCTGTAGCCGTAGGGCAGGTCAAGCGCGACCTCGATCCATTTCCAGCCCTCAACCGCGACTGTCTCAGCCTCGGCCTGGAGTTTTTCCGTCACCAGCCGATCGAGCAGGGCAGGATCCTCGAGCCAGCCACCGTCATCGCCCTGAAAGAGGTCATGCAGCATCGTGCCACCAGCCGCTTCATAGGCCTCAATACCCACAAAGACCGCACGCCGGTCTGACGCCCGGACCGAGGTCTCGGTCAGCATGCGCCGGATTTGGAATGGCTCCTTGTTCCAGGATGAATGGATCACATCCCAGACCTGAACCTGGCGCGCGTGATCGGGGTTCACGGTGAAGGCCATGAGCTGCTCCAGCGTCATGCCATCCTCGGCATAGATCTCAAGCAGGGCAGGGGCGACGGAAGCGAGTTTGAGGCGCTGCTTCACGATCTGCGGCGTCACGAAGAAGGCGGCAGCAATCTCTGCATCGCTCTGACCCTTGTCACGCAGTGACACAAACGCGCGGAACTGGTCGAGCGGGTGCAGGGCGACGCGCTGCATGTTTTCTGCAAGGGAATCGTCCTCGACCAGAATCGCGGACCCCGCATCCCGCAAGATGCAGGGAATGGGCGTCGTCTTCGCCAAACGCTTCTGCTTCACCAGCAAGGACAATGCTTGGAACCGGCGGCCACCGGCCGGGATCTCGAACTTGCCGGTCTCGGTCCCATCGTGAGCCAACACGGGCCGCACGCTCAGGCTCTGCAACAGACCGCGGCGGGCGATGTCTTCGGCCAGTTCCTCGACGGACACGCCAGCCTTGATACGCCGCACGTTGGACTGGCTCAGCACCAGCTTGTCGAAAGGGATATCCCGGGACGGGGACAGGGTGATTTTCTGGACAGTTTTCGTCATCAGATCTTCTCCACGACGGGCACCGGAAGCCGCTCTCCCGATCTCACTTCCCGTCACCCTCAAACCAACACTCCTTTGCCTCTCGATAATCGGATGGTTGCCAAGAGGCGACTTAACAGCTGTTAAGTCTGGCCAACTGAGCACCGACGACGTCGAAACTTAACAGCTGTTAAGCCGCACTTCGCCGTCCGATCAAAGCCATGACCATCGGACCGCAAGAGAATTCGCCCGCCGCGGCCTTGGACGTCAGCGCCCGCAAGTATCCACCCGGTGATCTGATGTCGGAAAAACGTTCCAGCATGGCCACGACGACGATCGAGGCTTGCTCTGGTCCCATGCAGCGCTGCGCTTCTTCCCAAGCGGAAACACTGATCCCCATGGCCGGCCGTACATGACAAGCCGCGTCGAAAAGCTGGTGCCAGTGTCGAACGTCGCCCTGATAGAAAGTCTTGAGCGAGGGACAGCCAGCGATCACCAGGTGGAGTGGGATTTTCGGTACCCGCCTCGTGTCAGGCTCTTCAACGTCAGCCACAGGCTCATCCGTATCAATATCAGGCGCGCCACTCGCCGCCGCTCCGCCTTTTTCTAAGGCAGGTTCAAGATCTATAGATTCTTTATTTGAATTATGATGGTGACGCTCAAATTGGGCATCATTGGTGTTCATTTCTTCTGTTTCAGGGCCGTCAATGACATTACGCGCCTGGTCAAGGAGGGTCTCCAGTTCAGTCCGGAATGCCGACAGATCCTCAAGCGAAAGCTTGCGGCGAAGAGCGCGGGCTGTGAGGGAGGCCGTATCGCTGAGCTGGTCCCATAGGCCAAGCCCGGGCTGGATCTCCTCGCCGAACTCCGCCAGAGCGGCCAGGTCGCGACGCATGAGGCTCACCACCTCCCTCAGTCGCCGCACACGGTCCTCAGCCTCACGCACAGCCTCTGCGGCCCGTGCAATCTCCTCTGCCCGGCAATAGAGCGGGGAGAGATCAAAGCCGAAGGCCACGCGATCTTCGCCACGCTTGCGCACATACCGCTTCCCGTTGGGGCTATCGCGCCGCATGAGCAAGCCTGCGTCTACCAACCGGGCGAGGTGACGGCGCATCGTCGAGCAAGGCATGCCGTTCAGCCGCTCGCAGATCGCCTTGTTGGATGGGAAGACGACCATTTCGGTGTTCCCGCCAAGCGCATCGTCCGGAAAGAAGCTGAGAAGTCCCTGAAGAACGGTCAGATCGCGCTCGGAAACCCCAAAGGCTGCCTGCGCCTTGGACAACTCGCGGAGGAGCTCCCACTTGTTGACGGGCTTGCCTGGAACAGATGCCTCGGGCCGCTCGATCACGCGCAGATGGGCGTGCGATATCGGCCGCATAAACGGCGAAATTGGTGTGTACTCCATGAAAATATTCACGAAGGCAAAATTTGAGTGGCCCGCGAATCGCTTTGCGCTTGCGGGAGAGGGGCCAGATCGCTACATTCAGAGGTGCGAAAACTGAAGTTTTGTAGCGGGCTGGTCCCGTTCGAAACCTAATTAAGGTCTCGTGAAGCTAGCTTCTCGGGGCCTTTTTCATTCTTGCCTGTATCGTGCCTCCTTTTTGTTGGTTGCTCTTCCTCAGTCTTCTGAGCGCTTCCAGCGCTCATGAAGCTCGGTAAGCAGCTGCGGGGCGTTGCCCTCAAGCCAGCTGACAAATTCAGTATCCTCGGACTTCAACTCGAGCTTGAGTTGCTTGCCACGGCGTCCGGTCGTGACGGTTGCAGCACCGACCCCTGGAATGACCGTTTCAGGCTGGCTGCGCGAGCGAATCGAGGAAGTGGAGTGCTCGGTCTTCCCTGCCGCAGAAAGGACTGCCAAAAATGCCCGGTCGGACTTCTCATCTATTCCACCCGAATGGATTGACTTGGTTTCATTGGCCAAGGCTGCGAGTCGCTCGTGGTCCACATCTGCAGCCCCAATACACTTCTTGAGTTCCTCCCATCGGGGTCGGCCGATCCCAGGTGCCGCACCGATGGCCAGGACAAGATCTTCTCCTACGGTGCGGACAACGCTTAACAACTGCGAAACCCCAGCCTCGGTCAGATTGAGAACCTCGGCAACGCCCTTGTTGGTGCGCTCTGACTCGCCCAGGTGGTCCCCATCAAGCAAGGCAGCGGCTACGAGCGCGCGTTCGATAAAGCTCAGATCTCGCCGCTCCTGGTTTTCCAGCAACTGATCGCGAAGCGCCTGATCACCCTCCATTTCCGTGACAATTGCGCGGACCTTGATCCCAAGTTCTCTGCAAGCCTCAAGGCGACGGCGGCCATAGATCAGGCTGTAGCGATCACTCTCAAGTGGGCGCACTAGAATCGGAACACGTTGGCCGTTCTTGAAAATCGATGCCCTCAGACCCTCGATCTCGATCTGAAGTCGGTCATCTAACCGACCTGCAGTCTCGATATGACCGGGGTCGATTTCGAAAACACCACCTCGGAGCCTGCGCCCCTCAAGAGCGTCGGGCGCGTTGCGCAGGGTCTGCAAGGGCAGACCAAGTTTAGGCTTTCTTGCCATTGCGTCCCCACGTGTTCTGAATGATCGCAGCGATCTCGTCGTTGACGCCGTTCATGGAATCGATCGCGCGATCGAAAGTCTGGCGCGTGAATTCCTTCTTGTCGGCCTCATAGAGCGTCTGCTTTGTGAGCCCCGCATCCGAAATCGCAGTCGATTCGACCATGTGATTGGTCAGAACGGACCTGCCGAAAAGACCCCGGATGAAGGCAATGACCTCAGTTTGCGGTGCATCACCCACCTTGTAGCGAGTTGGCAGGAAACGCAGCCAGTCAAAGCGAAGGTTTGCGCCGGCGTCCCGGATGACGCCAAGCAGATCAGCGGTCATGCGCAAAAACTGCGACATAGACATGAGATCGAGCATCTGTGGGTGAACGGTGACAAGCACCCCGGAGGACGCCGACAAGGCAGACATGGTCAGGAAGCCAAGCTGCGGCGGACAGTCGATGACGACGACGTCATAGTCTGCTTCAACACTATCGAGCGCATCACGCACACGGGCAAAGAACGCGCGGGCGCCGCCTCGCTGGATGGCAGCCGGCGTCTCATGTTCGAATTCCATGAGCTCTAGGTTCCCGGGGATAAGGTCGAGGCCTCGGATGTAGGTTTTACGGATTACTTCCGAGATCGGGACCGGTTCATCATAGCGAACTGCGTCATACAGCGTTCCACCCTCCATCAGGTCCAGCTCAGGTTGGATGCCATGCAGCGCGGAAAAGGATGCTTGGGGGTCCAGATCGATCGCAAGGACACGATATCCCTTGAGAGCCAAGCGCTGCGCAAGGTGAGCTGATGTTGTCGTTTTCCCCGAGCCGCCTTTGAAGTTCACAACGGAGACAATCTGAAGCTCGTCACCGGCACGACGCCCCGGCACGTAGGTCCCAGGCTTCTTCGCGTTTGCCTCTAGGGCGTGGCGGATCTCCCAGATATCATCGAGTGTATACCGACGGTGGCTGCCCGCAGTGGTTTCGACGTCAGCGATCTTTCCTTCTCGATGAAGCTTGCGAAGGTAGGTATGATCGACGCCAAGCAACTCTGCCGCCTCGCCGCTAGTCAGGCTGCGCATGACTTTCTTGGCGTCGGGAGGGAAGCGGGCCGCACGTTGCGCATGAAGGTTTGACGCGAGAAGCTCTGCGTAGTGCCCGATGGCAATGTCTAGGTCCTGCTCAGCTTCGCTCATCTCTGCCTCGATTCGTGGGCGCGTTTTTTATATGACCGCGCGTTATTTATCGAGACTATTGCCCGAGCTATCAGATTCGTGCAAGCTCTTTCTAGATATGGTGTGGTTCAACCACACAGACACAAGCGCAGGCACTACTCAATTCAGTCAAGCAACCCAAGTTTCTCAGCGCGTTCCAGAAGCATTTTCACCGATGACGGCTGCCACTTGGACCTTCCGCGGGGCGTGCGCTCGCGCATCGCTTCCAGCCGGGTGCAGATCGCCTGGAGCGTAATGCCGGGATCCGCGCCCTTGATGGCGGCGACGATGGCGGGCAGACGGTCGTCGGTTTCGCGGCGACCGGCGCGGGCCAAAACTGTCTCGGGCAGGAAGCCGTCGCGGACATAGGCCTTCACGGCGCGTTGAAGGCGGCTTTGGTTCCAGCGACGCGCCTCGGGCAGGGGGCCGTTGATGATGCGCAACACGTCTTCCCAGGCCAAGTCGGGGCGCAACCGGCGCACATGAGGCACCCAATCTTGTGCCGTTTCGTTCAGACGCTCAATGTAGCCGTCCTGTCGCGCCAGTCGCACCTTGCGAAGAGCGGCAGGGTCTTTGGCCCGCAGCCCAGGGTTCCCGCCAATGCGGCCCTTTGTGCGTGCGCTGGCAAGGCCGGCCTTGGTGCGTTCCCGGATCAGGGCGCGTTCGAACTCGGCCGCAGCCCCCAGTACTTGCAACGTGAACTTGCCCTGCGGGGATGCGGTGTCGATCGGATCCTCGATCGAGCGGAAGAATGCGCCCTTTGCCTCAAGCCGTTCGATCACCTCCAGCAGATGCGACAGCGACCGCGCCAGTCGGTCGATCCGAACGACGACCAGCGTGTCGCCTTTGCCGATGCGTTCCAACACCCGCGCAAGCACCGGCCGCGCACGATTGCCGCCCGAGGCCTGTTCTTCATGGATCTCGGCGCAACCCGCGGATTTCAGGGCCTGCGATTGGGGCAGGGGGGTCTGATCCTCGGTCGATACATGACGTAATCGCGGGCGCGCAATTCTGACGGTTTGGTGCATTCTGCGATTCTGCGATTTTCACAGGAGGATACCATGACTGTTTTTGCCGCTTTGGACGTGTCGAAGAAGAGCACGTCGATCCATATCGTCGACGAGAAGGGCACTTGCCTGTGGCGGGGCAAGACACTGACGGACCCCGATGCACTGGCCAGCGTGCTGTCTCCGTACGCGAACGATCTCTCTCTGGTTGGATTGGAAACCGGGTGCTGGACGACTTGGCTCTGGCATGAGTTGACCGACCGTGGATTTCCGATGGTTTGCATGGATGCCCGACAAGCACATGCGGCCCTTTCGATCAGCATCAACAAGACGGATGCCAATGACGCACAGGGCTTGGCGCATCTGCTGCGCACGGGGCTTTTCCGGGAAGTGAGGGTCAAGGGTTGGGAAGACATGCGCAAACGTGCGCTGTTGAGAGCGCGGGCGACCATGCTGCGCTGCGTTCTTGATCTTGCCAATGCGATACGCGGGGCGCTGCGCACATTCGGTATTTCACTTGCTGCGGGCACCGGAAACGGAGGAGCCAAAACCTTCGAGCGCCGGGTGGTTGAGCATCTTGCCTCGCGTGCCGATCTCAATGTGATCATTAGCCCCCTACTGGAGGCCTGGCGCGCGGGCAGGGTGCAGGTGGCGCGCCATGAACGGGCAATCCGTGCCGTGGTGCGCGCCGATCCGCGGTGCCAGTTGATGATGACAGTTCCGGGCGTTGGTTATCTGACGGCTGTGGGTTTTGTCGGTGCAATCGGTGACCCGGCCACGTTCCGGTCGGGACGAACGGCTGCTGCCTGGATCGGGCTGACTCCACGGCGCTACCAATCGGGCACGATCAACGTGCAGGGCAGGATTTCCCGGCAAGGGGACAAGCTGCTGCGGTCGTATTTGTATGAAGCGGCCGCCCATATTTTGACGCGAGCGCGCACCGACAGCGCTCTTCGCCGCTGGGGCCTGAGATTGCGCGAGCGCGTCGGGTTTAAGCGGGCGAATGTGGCCGTCGCTCGGAAGCTCGCGGTGGTTCTGCACGCAATGTGGCGGAGCGGGCAGCCGTTTGAGGCGGAGAAGAACATGCCAGCGTAAGCCAAGTGAAACAACAGGTGATCGCCATGTAGGCACTTGCCAAGAGATCCGCTGCCTGTAAAGCGGCGGGTGCGTCCACCGGGACGTGAGACATGAGGTCCACCGCGATATGCGCGCTGCAATCGTCCAACGGCGAATTGCGCTTCGAGACATAGCGGGGTCCGTCTCGAACTTCATCGTGCGGCAGCTTGTGAGCTGACCGCGTAGACAACCCTGACCCCGGCCATGCACTTCGCATCTCTACACAAGGCGGCATGGCAGCTCCGCTGCTATGGCAGTGCCCTGCGATAAACACCTGTTTGCCGTGGGTTGGCCTCGGCTCAGTCTGGGGCGCAGTTTTCACCACCGGCGATTTACGAAAAACCAGTATAAATCAATTGTCGAGAACTTGGCGGTAGAATAGGTTTATCGTGATAGAGACGGCTGCGGTGAAGGAGGCTTTGGCTTGGGACTGATAGGTTATGCCCGAATTTCCACGATTGAGGGTGCGCAGGTTCTCGACCGCCAGCTTGATGCCCTCAACGCTGCCGGATGCGAGCGGATCTTCGAGGATCGCGTATCGGGGGCCAAAGCCGACCGGCCGGGCCTTGCTGCTTGTCTCGATTTTCTCCGCAAAGGCGATGTGCTTGTGGTGCTTGATCTCGACCGGCTCGGGCGTCTTGCAGGAGAGCTGATCACCCTGATCGACCAACTGGAAGGCCGCGGTATCGCCTTCCGGGCGCTGAACGCGCCGATGGACACGACGACACCAACAGGTAGAGCTTTCCTGCAAATTCAGGCCGCTTTTGCTGAAATGGAGCGCAATATCATCCGGCAACGGGTAAAAGAAGGGCTGGCCGCAGCCCGCGCGCGGGGCAGAAAGGGAGGGCGGCCACGGGTCATGACCTACGACAAGCTACGATATGCGCGGCACCTCATGGCCGACAGCAAACGATCCATTCCGGAGATATGCACGGAACTCGGCGGGATCAGGCCGTCGACCCTTTACCATTACCTGCATGCCGACGGGTCTCTGAAAGCCGCAGGCCGTGATCTGCTGGAAAACGCCGGGAAGGAAGAAAGTAGATCTTGACTGAAAAGACGCGATTAGACAACGCGGGCATAACCGATCAGGGGCATCAAAACAATCTTTTTGCAGTTTCATGTAGCGTCATTAAACGACCGTTTGTAAACGGATGCAAGGGCGCTCTCTGTGGCGGTGTTTACCGGAATGCCCTTGGTTTCCATACAATGAGCGCGATCAGAGAGCCCACGCCGACCATCGCCCGCGCGTGCTATATAAGGAGCGCTGGCGCATTCCGACAAAACCCTTGGGTAAAATGCAAAACTCCAGTATTTTGCACATATGAAGCCTCAAGCGCCTGCCTTTCATGATGAATCTGATGCTCTCTACCTCGACGTTGAGGAGGTGGAACAGTCGTCCGAGGACGATCTTTGGTTCCTGCCCGGTCCCATGGAAGAGGAGCCAGATTATTTGCCGCCCGGACCACGGGCCGAACCGTGTGAAACCGAGGGGTGTTGTCACATTAACTCTTTCGTTCCTGGAAGGGTCCGGGCTCTGGGAATGTCAGGTGATGCAGGCCGCCATTTTCCAGGCATCGAACGCTTCGAGCCGATGGTAACGGATAGTGAGGGCGGAGCGTCGGCGGGCCGGAACGGAGAAGCGATTGCGGGTTGCAGATTGCATCGAGACGAAGCGTTGTAATCCAGCCGGTGATCGGAAACCCTGCATCACCCGCTCTCGTTTTCGAAAAGGTAGATGGCTGTTTTCTGCACGGTTATTGAGCCCCTTGTGGGACCAATGATCAAGGCCAGGCGCGACCTCGCGCTTAGCGGCGCCGTAGGATCGCAATTTGTCCGTAATGATCCTTTTGGGAACGACGCCCCAGCGTTTCATCAGCTTAACCAAAAGCCGCTTTGCCGCGCGCTTGTCTCGCCTCGATTGCAGGATTTCCTCAAGAACAACGCCGTGTTGGTCGACGGCACGCCACAGCCAGTATGACCGACCCGCGATCTTCACGACGACTTCGTCTAAGTGCCAGACATCGCCGGGGCGCGGCTGCCGTCGCCTCAGAACGTGGGCGATCCGAGGGCCGAACTTGACGGTCCAGCGCCGGATCGTCTCGTACGAAACGTCTACGCCACGTGCCAGCATCATCTCCTCGACCTCGCGCAGGCTCAAGTTGAACCGGGCGTAGAGCCAGACAACATGAGCAATGATCTGGGGTGGAAACCGGTGGCGCTTGTAACTGATGTTCTGAGTTTGCATCAACACTACCTATGCCGACGCCGCTACACCGGCAATCTAGGGCGAGTTAATGTGACAATACCGCCTCCGCTCGTATCGTGAACCGGACAATCTTGGCCCGAACCCGTTTCGACGAAGTAAAGATCAGGCATTTCGCGCAAAATACTCTGCAGAAGGTTGGAACTGCAGCGATCTCAGGAGTTTAGATTTTCAGCCGCTTTTTCTCGTGGATAAGCGGGTCGACCATTGATAAACCTGGATCGAATACGACCGAGGAGGCCGTCGTTGAGTGGCGAGTATTGTACGGCGCTTTCAGAATTGCCTTCGCTGCCGGTGTGCAGCAGAATACACGCTTTCCGCAGCGAGAGACGCGCGGTCGTGTTAATAGCGGTCGGCCCGGATAGAATTCGGGCCGACCGCTATGGTCAGATCAGGCGGAGAGATCCATGACCATCCGGCCTTCGATCTTGCCGGCCTTCATCCGGTCGAAGATCGTGTTGACCTCGTCCAGAGACGCCGTCTCAATGGTGGCCTTCACCTTGCCGGCGCTCGCAAAATCGAGCGATTTTTGAAGATCGAGCCGCGTGCCCACGATGGAGCCGCGCACGGTGACGCCATTGAGCACCATACCGAAGATGTTGAGCGGAAAGTCACCGGGCGGAAGGCCGTTCAGCGCAACCGTACCTCCTCGATCCACCATGCCAACGGCTTGCTCGAAGGCCTTTTCACTGACCGCCGTCACCAGGATGCCTTGAACGCCCCCCCCTGTTTCACGTTTGACCTCGGCCGCCGGGTCCTCGCTTGTGCGGGCGTTCACGGTGATCTTCGCCCCCAGCCGCCGCGCTAGGTCGAGCTTGGCATCGTCTATATCGACCGCGACCACGTCAAAACCCATAGCGACGGCGTATTGGACAGCCATGTGCCCGAGCCCGCCGATGCCCGAGATGGCGACCGTGTCGCCCGGACGGGCATCGGTCATCTTGAGGCCCTTGTAGACAGTAACCCCCGCGCAGAGAACGGGCGCGATTTCGTTGAACCCGATATTGTCGGGCAGGTGGCCGATGTAGTTGGGATCGGCCAGGACGTAATCCGCAAACCCTCCATTCACCGAATAGCCGGTGTTCTGCTGGCTTTCGCAGAGCGTTTCCCAGCCGCCGAGGCAATGGCGGCAATGGCCGCAGGCGGTATAGAGCCACGGTACGCCGACGCGGTCGCCCTCTTTCACGTGGGTCACACCCTTGCCCACGGCCGAGACAAATCCGACCCCTTCGTGGCCGGGAATGAACGGTGGCTTGGGCTTGACGGGCCAGTCACCCTCGGCGGCGTGCAGGTCCGTGTGGCACACGCCGGAGGCCTGAATGGCGACCTGTATCATGCCGGGCTCGACCTCGGGGACGGGTACTTCCTCGATCCGGAGAGGCGCACCGAATTCGCGGACCACGGCTGCTTTCATCGTTTTTGACATCTTTTCGTCTCCCTTAGAAAAAACCAAGCTTGTTTGGGTTGTAGCTGACCAGCATGTTCTTGGTCTGCTGATAATGGTCGAGCATCATCTTGTGGTTCTCACGCCCAATTCCCGATTGCTTGTATCCGCCGAAAGCAGCGTGGGCGGGATAGGCGTGATAGTTGTTGACCCAGACACGGCCCGCCTCGATCCCGCGGCCCATGCGGTAGCAGCGGTTGGCGTCTCGGCTCCAGACACCGGCACCCAAGCCGTACATGGTGTCGTTGGCCAGCGCCAAGGCCTCGGCTTCGTCCTTGAAGGTTGTAACCGACACGACAGGGCCGAAGATTTCCTCCTGGAAAACGCGCATCTTGTTGTGACCCTTCAGGATCGTGGGCTGGATGTAGAAGCCGCCTGCTATGTCGTCCGAAACGGCGGCCATACCGCCACCCGTCAGCACCTCGGCCCCCTCTTCGACACCTATGGTGAAGTAGGACATGATCTTGTCACGTTGCTCCTCGCTGGCCTGAGCGCCTACCATGGTCTCCATGTCGCGCGGATCACCCTGTTTGATGGCTTTCACCCGCGCGATGCAGCGTTCGATGAAGTCCTCGTAGATGTCTTCCTGGATCAGAGCACGGCTGGGGCAGGTGCAGACTTCGCCCTGGTTAAACGCGAACAGCACGAAACCCTCGACCGCCTTGTCGAGAAACGCGTCGTCCTCGGCCATGATATCCGAGAAGAAGACGTTGGGCGACTTGCCGCCGAGTTCCAGTGTCACCGGGATCAGGTTCTTGGTCGCGGCCTGCATGATCTTGCGGCCGGTCTCGGTCGAGCCGGTAAAAGCGATCTTGGCGATGCGGGGGCTCTCGGCCAGCGCCCCGCCGACCTCGGCACCGTAGCCGTTGACGACGTTCAGCACGCCGTCAGGCAGCAGGTCCGCGATCAGTTCGGCCAGCACCAGGATTGCTGCGGGAGTCTGCTCCGCGGGTTTCAGCACGATGCAGTTACCCGCCGCCAAGGCCGGGGCCAGCTTCCAGGCGGCCATCAGGATCGAGAAGTTCCACGGGATGATCTGGCCGACCACGCCGAGAGGCTCATGGTAGTGATAGGCCACAGTGTCCGCATCGATCTGGGACATGGTGCCTTCCTGCGCCCGCAATACCCCGGCGAAATACCGGAAATGGTCGATCGCAAGTGGAATATCGGCGGCCGTCGTCTCGCGGATCGGTTTACCATTGTCCCAGGTTTCGGCCCGAGCCAAAAGATCGAGATTTTCCTCCAGCCGGTCCGCGATCTTGAGAATTATGTTCGCCCGCTCCGTCGCGGACGTGGCCCCCCATTGCGCCTTTGCCGCGTGCGCGGCGTCGAGTGCCAGCTCCACGTCGGCAGGACCTGATCTCGCGACCTGACAGACTGTCTGCCCGGTGATCGGGGTTACATTGTCGAAATAGGCGCCGTCGACCGGGGCAACGAATTTACCGCCGATGAAGTTGTCGTACCGGTCCCTGAAGGGCGATACGTCGACGCTTTCGGGTTTGCTCATCTCGTTCATGGTCTTCCTCCGTTGACTGACCGGAACCTCCTCCCGGTCCGGTATCAGCATGCCACAGAGGTATTGGGGGGCGAATACAGCCGAGCATGGCTGATGGGCCGCTATGTCTCAGCAGTGAGACAGTTAACCAGTCTTACCTTTCGATTCCAAGCCGGTGCATCTGCCGATAGAGCGTGGCACGTCCGATCCCGAGCGTCCGTGCCGCCTGCGAGACGTTGCCATCGGCACGGACCAATGCGCGGACAACCGCAGCTCGTTCAGCCTTCTCGAAACCCGTGGGGCCGCCGTCCCGACCGAAGAGGTCGACTGTCGGACGAGGTTTGATCTGTCCAGTCGGCTCAAGCCCGAACATGCGGCGCGCGGTACGGGTAGCACCGATTACCAGATCATCCCCGTCCACGGCCAATAGGGCTGTTGCATCAATCCCGTCCGGGCCTGCCATGATGATCCGCGCATTGGGGAAGGACGATCTGAAATGACAGGTCTCGATGACCTGAGCGTACTGGGACACCGTGTTAGACAACAGCCGGTTGAAGCCTTCGGTCTCGTCAACGCGCGCAGATGAGACATCGAGTGCCGCAAGAATGCGTCCATCCGCCCCGAAGATTGGCGCATCCATGCAGCTGAGGGCCGTGTTCCGCGCGAAAAAATGATCCTCGCGATGGATGGTGATCCGGCGCTTTTCGGCGAGGCAGGTGCCGATCCCGTTCGTGCCCTCGTGCGCCTCGCTCCAGTCGGCACCGGGGTGAAGACCCCAGTTGCGAAAGGTTGCCGCATCCGCATCGGCGCATCTGAGGTCGAGCACGATCCCGGTTGCATCGGTCAACAGAACCCCGCAGCCCGAGGCGCCGACAAGCGTGAAAAGCTCATCTAGCTTCGGCGTCGCCATTGCGAGGAGCATTCCGAGTTCGTCCCGGCGTCGAGCCAGCTCGCTGCATTCGATCAGAGAAGGCGCTTTGTCATTGGCGGGATCGAGACCGTGATGCTCCATCGAGCGCCGCCAAGATGCCGCCAGAGGCGACCGCGCCGCGTCCGACCGTGACTCGACCACGCGGATCACCTTGTCTACATGATGCGCCTCCGGTCGCATGGCGTATCCTCCCCACCCAAGGCAGGCCGCGAAGGGCGAGAAAAACGCACTTGAGGCTGCGCGATCCACGCCCCTTTAGGACCTGTCTCGCGGATCATAACACATTCAACCTCTGATTTGACCAAATTAGGTGATGCCCGGTCGAATGAGCGACGTTGTGCGTGCGATAGTTGCCTACACATAGGATAGTCGCCTCCGCACAACTTGGCACTCCAGATTGTGCGAGGTACAGCGAAAGTTATGTCTGGTTTCTTTTCAAGGTTCGGTAAACTGTGGGTCTCGAAACAGAGAAGACCTCGGCCAGATCACTGATAGAGTATTCACCAGTAACGTGCATACGGCAAAGTTCTCTTTGCTGCTTGTCGGAAAGCTTGGGCTTCTTGCCCTTCAGCTTTCCTTTGGAGCGGGCGATGGCCATGCCTTCCTTCGTGCGCATTCTGATCAGATCCGCCTCGAACTCCGCGAAGGTGGCGAGGATGTTGAAGAACATCTTCCCCATCGGATCGGTCGGATCATGGACTGATGCACCCAAGGCCAGCTTCACTCCGCGCTTCTCCAGTTCATCTGCGATGGCGCGGGCGTCCGGAACCGACCGCGCCAGCCGATCCAGCTTCGGCACAACGAGCGTATCGCCTTCACGGACTGCGGCCAGTGCCTGCGCGAGACCTGGCCGCTCTCGGTTCGTGCCGGTCAGGCCGTGATCGGTGTAGATCCGGTCTTCCGCGACGCCGAGACCGATGAGGGCAGCGCGCTGCGCATCAAGGTCCTGGCTTTCAGTCGAGCAGCGAGCGTATCCGATGCGGGTTTCAGACATGAATGCATCCTTGGGCCAGAATTGGCCGAGTTTGGTTGTGGCCGCGCTCGTGTGTAACGGAAAAGACCCCTTCAATGATACTATCATCGTACCAATCAAATGAGAATCAGTTTTCGCAAGGAAAGTGGCCACAGCGCGCGTGTCGCTACCTGTCCGCTGATAGATCCTCAAACGGACAGCAGAAGGGGGAAGGCTGTGGCCGACAAAGTAACTTCACGGGGAGTGGACAGAACATGGGGGTCGTCGTCGGTGATCTGGCCTGTGCTAAGGTAAGCTCTTTGCATGGGGGGCTGCCATGGACGTTCGGATTACGGTCGAAACGACCTTCGACAACGGGGAGAAGCGCTCTCATCAGCTTGACGGCATTTCTCGACCCTACCGGGTGACCTGTCCAGACGGAATTGGGCTGCGCCTCGAGGATGGGAAGAGGATCGTCGAACAGATCCAGAGGGTAATCCTTTACGATCAGGTCGATGAGATCATTCGCGAAAGCCGCGTATGCCCGGATTGCGCCTCGGTTCGTGGCATTCATGACTATCGCACGCGCGATCTCGACACGCTCTTTGGGCGGGTTCGGGTCAAAGCCGCGCGCTTGCGCCGCTGTTCTTGTGATGCCAGGTCAGCGGCGATGCCCGGCGGACCTATTTCTCCGCTGGCCTATTTCTTTCCAGACCGGGCTACCCCGGAGCTGCAGCGGCTACATGCGGAGCTTGGGTCCCGGCATTCCTTTCGCGAAGCCGCGCGGCTGATGAAGAGCTTCCTCCCTTGCCATCCGCCCCATCACACCACGGTGCGTGACCGGTTGGGAAGAGTAGCCACGGGGCTCGAGAAGAGTCGAAGGGCATCAGGCGATCCCGTTGAAGCACCGCCCAAAGGTGGTTTGACGGTTTTTCTAGACGGTGCGCATATCCGCTGTCGACCGGAGTATCAGCAGAGGCACCTGGATCTTGTGGTCGGCAAGATTGAAAGCCGCAATATGTGCCGACGATTTGGCTTGGTCGCCAATGCGACGGCATCGCCAGGCAGCCGGATGCGAGAAGAGCTGTTAGGCTTTGGATGGAAGCCAGGCCGTCTGTTGACGGTAATCTCTGATGGCGAGCTTGCTCTCCCGAACCTCATACGGAATGCAATGGGTGGCGACGGCCAGGTGAAGCATATCCTCGACTGGTGGCACATCTCGATGCGGATTCGACATGTCGAGGCCGCCGTTCAGGGTCTGGTCCAGATACCGGGATTCACTGGAATTCCGGTGCTGCTCCAGCGCCCCGCGAAGAGCCTCCGCTGGTGGCTTTGGCATGGCAGGGCACGGGTCGCGGAAACTTATCTGAAGGGGCTCATGCAGGATTGCACCCGCCTTGCGGAAGAACCTCTGGCTGTTCGCACCGCTGCCGCTCGTGTACGGGCCCGATGCGAGACCCTGTACACCTATCTCGCAAACAACATGGAATCCCTTGTCGACTATGGCCGACGGTACCGTATCGGGCTGCCCATCTCGTCATCTCGTGCCGAAGGATCAGTCGATGACATTGCCAATGCCCGCATGGGAAAGCGCAGAAGGATGCGGTGGTCGCCCAAAGGGGCTCACCGAGTAGCCGTCACAAGGGCCGCAGTTCTCGATGGTCGGCTGACCGTCGCAAACAGAAAACGCGCCGCATGACCCCCATGTTTTGTCCACTCCCTCGCCCACGCGCGCACCGGCGACAAGGGCGACATCTCCAACATATCGGTAATCGCCTATGACCCTGCAAACTGGCCCCTGATCCGGGAAATGGTAACGGCCGAGCGGGTGGCGGCACATTTTGAAACGTTCAAAGTGCGGAATATCTTGCGGTATGAAATTCCGCAGCTTCAAGCCCTGAATTTCGTAATCCGTGGTGCATTGGCCGGTGGCGTGACGCGGTCTCTGGCCCTTGATGCACATGGCAAATGCTTGGCTTCGGTCTTACTGGAGATGCAGCTCTGTCGGAATAAATGAAATCTAAGTCGCGTTTAGATAGGCAAAACTTCCGATGTCTTTCTCCCTGATAGTAGACGGTGTTGTCACATTAATTCGCCCAGTCTGCAGGTTAGGATACTGATGGGGTATCAAGCGACGTTTGCCGCGGTTTCCCACGCCTCGAAAGCTTCGAGCAGATGGTAGCGTATGGTAAGAGCGGAACGACGGCGGGCTGGAACGGAGAAGGAGTTTCGGGTTGCGGACTGCATAGAGACGAAGCGTTGCAATCCACCAGGCGATCGGAAGCCTTGCATTACTCGCTCTCGTTTCCTGAAGGGCAAATGGCTGTTCTCGGCGCGGTTTTTGAGCCCCTTGGGGGACCAATGATCAAGGCCGGGAGCTACCTCACGTTTGGCGGCACCATAAGAGCGCAGTTTGTCCATTGCCCCGCAGTGGATTGCGAAGCAATGGCACGAGAGGGGGTAATTATCCTTTTGGGAACGAAGCCCCAGCGTTTCATCAGCTTGACCAAAAGCCGCTTTGCGGCGCGCTTGTCTCGTCTCGATTGGAAGATTTCCTTAAGAACAACGCCGTGTTGGTCGACCGCGCGCCAGAGCCAGTATGACCGGCCCGCGATCTTGACCACGACTTCGTCCAGATGCCAGACATCGCCGGGGCGCGGCTGCCGTCCCCGTAGAGCGTGGGCGAGCAGGGGACCGAACTTGACGCTCCAGCGCCGGATTGTCTCATACGAAACGTCCACGCCACGTGCTAGCATCATCTCCTCGACCTCGCGCAGGCTCAAGTTGAACCGGACGTAGAGCCAGACAACATGAGCAATGATCTGGGGCGGGAACCGATGGCGTTTGTAGCTGATTATCTCTGTCTGCATCGGCATCGCCTAGAACGAGATCAATGAATCAGCAACCTCAGACCCGTTAATGTGACAACACCGGTCGGACGCCTATCTCGAAAAGCGCTTGACTGAGACGTCCCCGTTACCGAAGTCTGGAGCCCCATTATTTATGAAAGACGCCACGCAAATTACCGCGCTTGCGTGATGCGACCGTCTCCGATTTTCTTCAGCCTGCGAATGGTCGCAGCACTGGCACCTGGTCCGGGGACGGGCACGAGCTTTTCCACGGCAACCTCGGATCCACCCGCATCGTAAAATCGTATCTGACCCAGCGGCAGATCCGTCTCGCTGTTGATCTGCACGACAGGTTCACTGCCCGCACCGTATTCATGCGCATTGGCCCATTCCCCCATCGCGATCATGACAGGCAACAGGCTCTTGCCCTTTTCAGTCAGGAAATACCCCTTTCGCGTGCCATGAGTGCCAACGTCGACTTCTTCGAACACGCCAGAGCCGACAAGAGCAGCCAGCCTGTACGTCAAGATGTTACGCGATGCGCCGGTGTTGCGTTTGAAGTCGGTAAACCTGCTGACGCCATAAAACGCCTCGCGGACCAAAAGCCAGGTCCAGCGATCACCAAAGATGTTCGTCATGGCTGCGATGCCGCAGGTGTGGGTGTGCCGTTTTGTCATGAAGCGCCTTCGGAACTGCGTTTTCCAATTTATAGCAGAATTTCAGTTGTCATTCGAGACCAAATCAATTTAGTCTGGAAAGCAGACCAAATTACCAAAGGGAGCAACCGATGCCCGAAAAGCAAGCATGTCTGATCATTGGCGCAGGCGACGACACCGGTGCTGCCATCGCGCGCGCCTTTGCCGCTGAAGGGATGATTGTCTGCCTTGTGCGCCGCCCCCGCCATGCCGACGCGTTGGAGGCATTGGCAAAATCCATCCGCGATCAGGGGGGTGAGGCGCTGGCCTTTCCGGCCGATGCGCGGGACGAAGATGAAATGATCGCCCTGATCGACCGCATCGAAACCGACGTGGCCCCGATCGAGGTTGCCGTGTTCAACATCGGGGCTAATGTGCGGTTTTCAGTCACGGAAACGACTGCGCGGGTGTATCGCAAGGTCTGGGAAATGGCCTGCTTCGCTGGATTTCTCATGGGGCGCGAGGTTGCCGCCAGAATGCTGCCCCGCGAACGCGGCACCATCATTTTCACCGGCGCCACCGCCAGTTTTCGTGGCGGGTCGGGGTATTCGGCCTTTGCCGGTGCCAAGCACGCGTTGCGCGCGCTTGCGCAGTCGATGGCCCGCGAGCTGGGGCCGAAGAACATTCATGTCGCCCACACGATCATCGACGGCGCAATTGATTCCAACTTCATCCGCGAGAACGTCCCGAATGTAGACGATCTGCGGGCCAATGACGCGCTGCTTAACCCCGACGCAATCGCACAGAATTACGTGATGCTGCACAAACAGGCCAGAACCGCATGGTCCCACGAGCTGGATTTGCGCCCTTGGTCGGAAAAATGGTGAGGAGACCGCAAAAATGACCAAATCCGTCGAGTTTATTTTCGATTTCGGCAGCCCAAATGCGTATCTTGCGTACAAGGTCCTGCCCGAAATCGCGACAGAAACGCATGCGGCGTTGACTTACGTCCCTTGTCTGCTGGGCGGCATCTTCAAAAGCACCGGCAACCAGTCTCCGATGCAGGCCTACGCGGGCATCCCTGCCAAGTTGCGTTATCAGCGGTTGGAAATGCTGCGTTTCATCGACAGGAACGGGCTGACCAGTTTTCACTTCAATCCACATTTTCCGGTCAACACGCTGATCCTGATGCGCGGTGCCATCGCAGCCGACGCCCTGGGAACGCTGGCCGAATATTGCGACATCGGTTTCAAGGCGATGTGGGAAGACGGCCTAAAAATGGATGATCCCGATGTATTCATCGATGCGTTCACGCAGGCCGGGATGGACGGAAAGGCCCTTCTGGAACAGACACAGGACCCCGACATCAAGGCAAAACTGGTGAAAAACACCCAAAACGCGGTGGATCGGGGGGTGTTTGGCAGTCCTACATTCTTTGTGGGGGAGGAGATGTTCTTCGGCAAGGAACGTCTGGATCAGGTGAAAGCCGAGGTGCTGAAATGACCGACGAGGCAAAAGCTCCTGACGGGTATGAACAACTGATCGGCATGCTGGATGGCGGCCTGAAAGCCCCTGTCGGCGAAACGCTCAACTTTGACTTGGCCGAGGTCGAACGAGGCAAGGTCGTGTTTGAGGGCCATCCTGACCGAAGCGTCTATAACCCTTTGGGGTCTGTGCATGGCGGATACGCCGCAACGCTTCTCGACAGCGCCTGCGGGATCGCGACCCATTCCACCCTTGGCCCGAACCGCGGGCATACCACGCTTGAGCTCAAGGTGTCCTACCTGCGCGCCTTGACCGACAAGAGCGGCACAGTGCGGGCAACGGGCACGGTTTTGTCCAGTGGCCGCCGTGTCGCCTTTGCCGAGGCGCAGTTGCACGATGGCGAGGGCCGCCTTTGTGCGACTGCGACGTCAACCCTGCTGGTGTTCGATGTTGCGACAGGCGACCGCGGCGCGCCTGACTTTGGCAGACCACAGCAAGGCAGATCCGAATGACCGAGATTTCAGCAGGCCCAGAGGACACGCCTCAAGCCAGCGGTGCAGTACTGACCGCTGGACGCCTGTTCCTTCTTGCGAGCCTTGCAGCACTTGGCGCGTTGGCGACCAACATCATGCTGCCCGCCTTTCCGTCCATCGCCGCCGATCTTGATGTGAGCACGCGCCAGATGTCCTGGACGCTCAGCAGCTTTTTTGTCGTCTTCGCCCTTGGCCAGCTATGTGTCGGCCCCTTGGCGGATGCCTTTGGCCGCGCGCCTTTTGTGATCGGCGGGCTGGCGCTGTTTATTCTGGGCAGCATCCTCTGCGCAATCGCCCCTTCATTCGAGATATTGCTTGCGGGCCGGGCCGTTCAGGCCTTGGGGGCCTGTGCCACATCGGTCCTTGCGCGCGCCGTCGCCCGGGACCTGTTCCAGGGGCCTGCCCTGACCCGCGCATTGGCACTTGTGATGATCGCCATGGCCGCTGCACCGGGATTTTCACCAGCACTTGGCACCAGCATGACATATCTACTGGGCTGGCGAAGCCTGTTTGCCCTTACCGCGATGGCGGGGTGGATTCCGGTAGGGGGCAGGATCGTATCATAAGGCGGCTGCAGCCTGATATTTCCACCTATATTCGCCTGT
>CANMZB010000028.1 GCA_947502265.1 uncultured Sulfitobacter sp. | reverse complement strand
ATCTCCGTTCAGCTTCGCAACCGAATTGAATCACAACCTACTGAGCTTACTCAACTAGTTTTAAATCAGGCTCTTAGTGATCCACATTCTTATCGTTATCCGTTTGTCCTGTTTCTTTTATCTCGAAGCTCATGACCATGGATGTATTCCCCACACCCTCCGGAAATGGGGTGGGGAACGTGATATCGTCAGCCGAGGTTCGGATGTTCGGGGGCCACACCTTGGCTGGCGCATTTATCTGCAGTTACCGTCGAAGTCCCACTAATTCCTTGCAGCCAGTGATAGATGTCACGAGTGCGCAGAGAGCGCCGTCTGACAAGATCCTGTGCCAGCGCTTCCAGAACGTCACGATGCTGTGCCAGCAAAACACCGGCACGCTGTTCTGCACGGGTCAGGCGTTGGCGCACGCGGTCGCGAATGGCTGGCGTTTGCAGATGCACGGCCTCGGGTTTGGCGTGCCAGACAAGCCCTTCGTGGCCGAGGCCGAGCGTCGTTTCGAGATGGATTGCGGCGCGGGTCGCCAGGGCCAGATCGGACGCTTCCTGTCCACCCGCACCAGCAGAGACCTCTCCAAGAACCAGCTTTTCAGCGGCACGGCCTGCAAGCGAATAGGTGATCTCGGCCTCGATGTCCGAGATAAGGCTTTCATGGGGCATGTTGCGGCGCTGAACCAGCCCACTTTCATTGGTGATGGTGATGCTCTCGATTTCCCCCAGTCCAAGGGCGGCCCCCGCAACCGCATGACCGGCTTCGTGCAGCGCGATCCGCCACAAGATTCTGTCGTCTTCCCCAGACGTCTCGATGCCCATTTGCTGGTGCAGCATTTCGACGCTCAGCATTTTGCGGGCGTGACGTGCGTCCGAACGAGCAGCTCGGATCGCGGCGTCGATGTCGGCAGCGCTCCGTCCCACAACGAGATGTGAAAGCGCCTGCAGCTCGCCATCGGCAATATCTTCGTGCAGGTGGTGACGCAGAATGCCGAGGATCGCGTCGGCGTCCGGCAGGGGCACATGGATTTTGATATCCATCCGACCGGCGCGAATCACGGCCGGATCCATGCGCTCGGGGTGATTGCAGGTGCCGATCACTACCACGCCTTCGTCTTTGGCGATGGCGTCCATTTCGCCAAGGAAGGCATTGATGACTTGTGTCCTGTAGTTGGAGGCATGGCGGTCACCGTCTGAGCGCGACCCTACGGCATCGATCTCGTCGATGATCAGGACACTTGGCGCAAGCCTACGGGCTTCTGTAAAGCTGTGCTTCATCGCCGCAAGCATTTCGCCCAGGTGCCCTTTGGCTTGCCAGCTGGCAAAGCTCGCGTCGATCGATGCGATCGTCGCACTGTTGGCTATAGCCTTAGCGAGGTAGGTTTTACCGGTGCCGGGAGGCCCGTAAAGCAGCAGCGAGCGGCTGATTTCGTGCCATCCGGCTTGGCTGTTTTTCCACGATTGCAGATCCTCCACGATCCGCCGCGCGGCGGTAAGAGCAGGGGTCTCGCCTTCGAGATCCTCTAAGCGCGGGCCTGAAGCAGCGTTGTTGTTGCCGCTCATGGTATCCAACCTGTGCAGGGCCATACGCAGCGTCGGCGCACGCAGGGCGGCGCAAACATCAAGAGTGCCGAGGTGGGCAAGATCAACATCATCCGGAAGCGTGGTATAGAGCGCACGCCGATCAGGGATCTGGTCGGCGAGCCGTCCGGCCTGCGTGTAAGCGACGAGAATGTCGCGCGATACGGGTGCGATGGGCAAGATCTGAGGTTCGGTCGCCAGAAGGTAACGAGGTAAGGAGACACCGTGGGCTTGCAAAACCACCACGGGTTCGATGCGATCGATGTGGTCAGAGATGGCAGCATCAAAGCGATCCTGCGCATTCTTTGCAATCTTGCCTTCGACGATATCAGGCGCGACGAGTGTCCAGTCCGTGTGCGGAAAGGCCAGTTTCAACACGTCCTTCACGGCGTTCAGATCGGAAGGTGCGACATCGCTGATCACGGACAGCGCGCCACAAAGGCGGCTTTCTTCGTATACGCTGGAACCTCCGAACGTGGCCGCGAGCCGGATAGCGGTCAGAAGCTGGCGCGCGGGAACGTAACGGGAGAGAAGACCGGAGCTTTCTGCTTGGGCTTCGTTTTCGTTGCCGTCGTCAAAACGGGCAAACAACGCGTCAAGTTCCGAAACAGGCTCCATCTTCTGTTCGGTATTGGTGTCGGTATCGGAACCGTGAGACGCTGGCACGCCGTGGTGACGGCGCAGGTTTGCGATAGCTCTGCGGGCGAAGTCGGTCCATTCGGGCCGGGTATATGTTGCATTGGGCATAGCTGCGCCCTCCCTTTGAAATGAGTGTTTGAAAGCTCCCGGGCACATGGCCCGGGATTTGATTTGTCAGAGTGCAGTTGGTGTTAAGTTGCGCGGCAACCGAGCGCCGCTTCGATGTCGTCCAAACGTGCGAGAATGGTCGGCGTCAGCGACCCGTCATAGATCTCCGAGGACACGCGGATCTGGCCGTCGTAGCAGGCCGGATCGACAACGTGCTCGGGGTGCGCCTCCTTTAGTGCCGCATGCAGGCATTTTTCTAGTGACATTGCGAGTTGCCCTGTTGGCACGGCTACGGTCCGCAAAACTGCGCATGGCATTTCAACGCTCACTTTGAGTTGATGGTGCAAGCGGCTCCATGGAAGGCGGGAGAACCCGGCTTTGACCACCTCACGGCCATTCTCGAGCGTAAAATGCATCGCGTAAATGAGGCTTGGCGCGGCTGGCCAATCGACGCCGCATCCCCCACAGCCAAAGCGGCGGCTTTGCATATTGACACGTGCAATACGTTGCGCGTGTCCGCAATCAACATGTTTGTAGAGCCGGTAGTTCGGATCGCCCTCCGGGTCGGGCCCGATAAGATCCCAGCCTTGCGCTTGCGCTTCTACCACTTCGGTCGCCGCATGGCAGCGCTCGCAGCGCAGGCCGGTTTCGCCCGCTGCGACGCGTTTGATCAGTGCGAACTGGCGGCAGATCTTGTGGCCACACGACATGCGATAGATGCCGTAGTGGCGATTTGACAGATCACGTTTGATGAACTCCAAGCCGGCGGCTTGCGCGTCTGCCCGCCAAGCATTCTCAACGCAGTTGGCGCAAAGCGGCTGCGCACTCATCAGCGTATAGAGGCGTGTCTTGCTCATGTGGCCGCAGCGTTTGCACTGCAAGGCCAGATGCAACCGATCAACGACGCGAGCGACGATGTTGAAGCCTTTTTGCTGCGCAGTGCAAATCCAGTCGGGCTTGATTGCACCGGTGTGGATCGGAAACGGAAAATCATTGATAGTCATTGTATTGGATGTGTTGAGCTTGTTCATGGGAAAGTCCTCCGAATAGACTGAAACTGGTTTGGCGAAATGGGGATGGGTCACCCGAAACAATCGGGTGAGTTCAGCAGTGATGTTTTTTAGTGGGACAGGGTCCGACCGCGCGCGGCCGGACCGAATGCTTATGCGAACTGAGGCGCTTCTAACGTCACGTCGACATAGGCTGCGGCTTCACTGTCATAAGTCAGCAGGTTTGCCATCGTGTCGATATGTGCCCGTGCTTGCCCGATCATAGCGTTGCAATGCCGGATAGCGGAGCTGGTGCCGTCGCAATAGAACAGGTGCTCGAAGCGTGGCAGAAGCCCGTAGAGATGCATGAATGTATGCGGCTCTTCAGAACGGATCATTGCATCGATCAGCATCGACATCCGCTTCAGCGGCCTGTCGTCAACGCAGGTCAAATCAGTAGAGGCGATGGTCGAAAGATGTGTAGTCACATCCTTGAGCGCATGCTCGGCATCGGTCAGCCATGAACGGAAAGCCGGATCCCAGATATCGACATTCTCGATCTCGCGCTCGGCTTCGATATGGCGCGCAAGCGCAGGAAGCAGAGCGGCGAACTCTATGGCAATCGCCGTTGGATAAATCGGATGTTCAGCTTTATGCGCCAAAAAAGGCGTGATATGTGTTTTTTCAGCCATGTTAATCTCCTCGAAAGATTGGCGTGGTCAGGATGGAGGCGAGGGCTGCAACCCTTGCTTTCGTCCGTCAAATATGGCATTACACCATTATGATGTCAACATCAAAATGGAAAAACATTACAATGGCACCCCCGAAAAAAGATACGGAAGCACTTACCCTTCGACTTTCACGTGAAATGATAGACGCTATTGATGATCGACGGCGCGTTGAACCTGACCTTCCAACGCGACCGGAAATGATCCGGCGTCTCTTGGCGGAAGCTTTGGAACCGAAGGCCTGAATACAGAAGACGCACTTCGTTGTTTGAACGTGACGATGTTCTGGTCAGGGGGTAGGAATAACGCCTGTTCAGATGGTCGATGTGCAGTTGTGTGTTGAGAATTGCGTGTTTTTTTGATATCCGAGTGTGATTTAGTTATTCGAATAGGGCTTCCGAAAGCCGTTAATCGGTGCCGGCCCGTGCTTCTTTCAAAAATGTTATGCGTGCATTTTAATGGAAGTCGTGGCCATGGAAACAGCTTCGCGCCTATTCACATGGTTGAACTGCGTTGCTTTAAACTCGCGCATGCCTTTCGCGCTTCACTTGGTTTTGCATCAGCGGATTGGCTGAGGGTTTTCAGCATGTGCGACATATCTTCTACACGTTAGGCGAGCAGATGAACGGTGGCGACGTCACGCTGGGAATTGCCAGTAACGCGCCCCAGACGGCCCGCGATAACTGTTTTGCGATATACCGCATCAACTCTCTTCCAGTCTACCACGTTAGTGGTTCCGCATTTGCCGCCATCTGATCATCCGCACCACCTTGACGCCTACCGTCTGTCGAGTGCTGCAAAGTGGACATCTCAGCAAACCCCTGCGCTGGTTCCGATCCCCTTACCGTCCTCGACGAGGTTCTCAAATTTAGGTGGTGCAGCATCCTGAACATTGATCAGAGAGCGGATTCTGCACATGTGGATGCCTCGCCATAATTCAATATCACGTTGCGCCTGCGATCCGATCCAAACTTGGAACTGATCTCCATCAGCAAGCAAATTCCATCAGGTTTGGCTGTTGTTCTGGTCTTCAGTGTTGTCCGCTTTTCTTTTGCGCTCATCAAGAATTTGATCAATCAATTCGTCATCCGAAGAGCGCGATGCTTCGTCCGAGCCTTCGATGTGCGGAAATGGCTCTTCTGCCTCATCAAGCGTTGTGAACCTAATCTGTGATGTTTGACCCACGTCATTCGTGTTATTTTCGTCCGACACGATCGCTTTCTCCGGCGCTTCATCTATTTGTGAGTCAGACGGCAAATTCTCTGCGGCTGCTTCTACGTCATGCCGTGCGCGGCGAACATATGTGCTCAACGTCGACAATGTAATTTGAATTCCGCGTTTTGTGAGTGCTTCGTGAACCTTCTCCATAGTGTGTCCGCTGGCCAGTGCATCTTCAATATACGGAAGACATTGGCGCACGGCATCCATTGGTGAGAAATCGTCAGGGGGGGACGATGCAAGCGCTTTGATATCTTCGTTGATTTTGGCGAGCGTGCTTTTGGTAATGCGGTTTTTCTTCGGTTTCTTAGTCATGGCCGTTCCTCAATTTAATTGGTGACGACCCTTTTAATAGCCAGCATTTCTGTGAAAGCTACAATACGTCTGTCTTAATCCACAGAATTCTGCATTTGGCCGGTTTTGATCCGGGCTGGTGAATTCAATCTGCGGGACGTGGTTTTGGTATGCCCTGATCGATGTGGATCGGAGATGGCGTCCGGATTTTATCCGAGATCTAAGCTATCACTCCTTTTCGGCTTGTGGCCAGAAAACCCCCAACCTTGGCCGCGGCCCCATTTTGAAGTGTATTAGGTTGGTGCGTATTTTGACCCGTGAACCCCGCAATTTGTTCGTTTGGCACCACTTTTTCCTGTTTTACGCTATATTGTCGCTTATGGAACGCGTGCGTCTATGTTTTACGAACAATTTCCTCATGGCGTGGAAGTGGACCGATGCCATATTTTTCTCAGACCGCAACCCAGATTAAATGGCTGCGTGTTGAGCGCTGTGCTTTCAAGAGCGATCTGCCAACCAAAAGCGCGTAGGGCTGCATGCCAAACTGAGACCTAGTCAAATGTGGATTAGTGAAGGCATTGTGCGTGCGCGAGCTTTGCATCGTCAGTGGACAGGTTGCGAACTGAAAAGGGGGGCGCAAATCGGAACGATTGCAGGTAAGCTGCGAGCTGGCAGCCAGAATTTTTCTGATGATAATCGTGGTTCAGTTAAATGAGTCGAAGAGCGAAAGGCAGATAATGCTTGGCGGCACTCGAGACTGAGAACCGCCAACAAGCGGCGTTTCAAGCTTCCGAGAGTTGATGTTGAACTGACTCTGAAAAGACAATCATCATACAATAAGACGACAATCGGTCATTGTTTCTGATATCCTTTTTCCGGAATCGGGATAACATGCGGTTTGTCCAGATGATCTTTCTGAGCAAATAGGCTTTCATCCGTTGGATTGACGTCTACCCTGTAACGAGAATCAGTCTGCCGTTGCGCTGTAGAAATTTTTAAAGAATCGAAAAGTGCTTCAGTCTTCATTTTCCACGCGCGGTCATCATATTTTGTCACGGCAGTGCGTCGAAATCGGACCTTTGGTGACCTGCAACTAGTTTGCGTAATCCCTCGGGAGCCACTACTTCCACATTGTTTCCCCATTGATAAAGATGCCATGCCATTTCTAACCAGCCAGCAGCTTGGAATTTGACAATCAGGCTGCCGTCTTCTTGTGGAGACAAGGATTGAGACGGGTGAAACCGGAACTCGGCCGCGCGCTCTGCCGCCTTAGGCGTAAAGCGCCATATGACTTCACCATATTGTTCCGGGTCTTGATAAACGCCAAAGGCCTTCGCCGCGTATTCCTCGAGGCTGAAACCCCAGGCGAACGGGAAACTTTCGTTTAGCACTACAGCCTCATGGATGCGGTCCATGCGGAAATTCAGGATGGTTTCACCACGTGAGGGTTGCCGCGCCACGAGATAGCTGCGATGTCCGAGCAGTAGGCCATGTGGTTCGATCACACGTTGCTCAGCCCCTTGTTGTCCGTAGATGACGCGCAAGCGGAAAGGGCCGCGCAGAGCCTCAATAACCGCCTCTGTCACCGCAGGCTTTAAGGCAACGGTTGGGCCTGGCCTAGTGACTTGCCCCAAACCGGCGAGCACCGCCTCTGCATCGGCTTCGGAGCGAAGTGCATCTCGAGGCTTCAGACGCGCGAGAAGCCCCTCACGAAGATCCTCAAGTGCGCGCGAATGACGTATTCGCCCCTCGTCACGGGCAGCCCGGGTTGCGATTTCAAGGGCTTCAATTGCGGTTTCCTGCCGAGGCTGCAGTCTGTCTGGCAGTGGCGCATCAAGCCGCCAGTATCGCCGCCGTTCGGCATCGTCGGTCGTTGTGACATTGGTAAATGTTGCATCGAGTGCTTCAGTCATCCGTTGGGCTGTGCGGTGTGATACGTCGAATTCAGAGCAGATGTCGTCGAGGCTTACGCCAACCCGACGGGATGCAGCCATTTGTCCAAGACGAAGTAGATCTTGTGCTTTAGCGAAAGACATTTGACCTCCATGCCAGAAATTGTCACCCTCAGACGGTATTGATTAATTTATAGTCTGTCGAGGTGATTCCCTTGAGGATTGAATTACTTGGGGAATGAAGAAATTGTGAGATATCTCGGCGATCAAATTGTTCTTTCTGCGTCGGATCTCATGCGCTTTATGGGGTGCGCCCACGCAACTGTCCTCGATTTGGTGTATCTGCGCGGTTCAGGTCTGGTGCCAAGGCAAACCTCCGAAGACGCAGCGTTGCTGCAAAAGCAGGGCGATGCTCATGAGGCGGCGCATTTGGCGCGTCTGAAAAATGCCGGTAAAACCGTCATAGAGATCGCGCAAAGCGGTTTGGTTCAAAATGTTGAAGCAACTAAAAACGCGCTCGCCGCAGGTCCGGATGTAGTGTTTCAAGGGGCGTTTCTATCGGTAAATTGGGGGGGCTGGTCGGATTTCCTCGAGCGTGTCGAGACACCTTCCAGCCTCGGGCAGTTCAGCTACGAGGTCGCTGATACAAAACTGAAACGCAGTCCCCATCCCAAACACGTGCTACAACTGGTTTTGTATTCGGACATGCTGACGGAAATTCAGGGCGTCGCCCCTGAGTTCGCCCATGTGGAATTGGGTGATGGCACCCGCGCGACACTACGTTTGTCTGACTTCTCGGCATACGCCCGTATGGCACGGGATCGCTTGGAAGCTTTTGTTGCCGAACCACAGCCCACCCGACCGATGCCTTGTGCGGATTGCGGCCTTTGCCGTTGGGCGGATCATTGTAAATCGGTTTGGCAGGCAGAAGACAGCTTGTTCAAAGTCGCCAATATTAGCCGAAGTCAGGTGAAAAAGCTGGAATCTGCGGGCGTGAACACGTTGATGGCTTTGTCCACGCTAGATCATCCCGTCAGGGGGATGGCCGAAAATACGCTTGCACGCTTGGTCACTCAGGCGCGATTGCAGCAGGCACGCAAAACCGGAGAGCCGGATTTCGAGCTTCGGGTGGCGGAACCTGGCAGGGGCTTTAACTTGTTGCCCGAGCCGCAGCCTGGCGACTTGTTCTACGACATTGAGGGCGATCCGCATTACGAAGGTGGGCTCGAATACCTGCACGGAATCTGGCTGGATGGGCGATTTCAGGCGTTCTGGGCGCACGATCACGATGCAGAGGTACAGGCATTGTCAGACCTCCTGGCGTTTTTTCGAGCGCGGATTGCGGATTTCCCAACGGCGCGGATTTATCATTACGCACCGTATGAGATCACCGCCCTCAAACGTCTGACAACCAAATACGGGATTGGCGAGGCTTTCCTTGATCGGCTTCTCCGCGAGCGCCGTTTTGTCGATCTGTTTGCTGTCGTGCGCGGCGGGCTGATCGGATCCGAGCCGAACTATTCCATCAAGTCGATGGAGGCTTTTTACAACCGTAAGCGGGATGGCGAGGTCGTGACGGCAGGCGGCTCGGTCGTGGCCTATGAGCGCTGGCGCGAAACGCAGGAACAACAGTTTCTTGATGAGATCGAAGATTACAACCGTATCGATTGTATCTCGACCGAGGAGCTGCGCGACTGGCTGGTTGGCATACGCCCCAATGGGCCTTGGCCGATACTTGCGCCGGATGCCGGAGATAAAGAAATCGAAGAAGACGCTGAAGCGAAGGTGTTGCGGGCTATATTGGCAGCGGCGGTTCTTGATCAGAACCGGCAAAATATGCTCTTCAACTTGGGCGTCTTTCACAAGCGCGAGGTCAAACCTGCGCAATGGGCGGTGTTCGATAGCGCCGCGAAGGATGAGGACGATCTGATCGATGATCTTGATGCGCTTGCTGGGCTGCAAGCCATTGGTCCCGTTGAGCCCGTCAAACGATCTTTTGCCCGAAACTATACCTTTCTGCCGCAGGAGACCAAGCTGAGAGTAGGGAAAAGGGCGACGGTTCCAGTCTACGATGGCCCACCCGTGTCAGTCGGAATTGATGCGCTGGAACGTGGCACCCGCGAGATTACTGTCAAAGTGGGACCCGGAAAGGCACATCTGTTAGCGGAGCACCTCACATTACATCCGGACTGGCCATTGAATACAGGCGTCATCGCCTCGGCATTGCGTGATGTGATTGCGGATCAATGTGACACTCGCGGCTATACGGCTGTTGATGACCTCTTATCGCGCGCTGCGCCCCGTATACGATCCGGTCCGCTATCGGACCTTCTTGAAAAGACAGATCCCGTTTCAGGTACCATATCACTCGTAAATGACATGGATGGCACGGTATTACCCATACAAGGTCCGCCGGGCACGGGGAAAACCTATGTCAGTGCGCGCGCGATCCTGTCTTTGGTGCGCAAGGGCTATCGCGTCGGCGTCACATCGAACAGCCACGAGGCGATACGTAACGTTTTAATGGGGTGCCTAGCCGCGCTGGAGGAGGAAGACTTACCGATTGATCTCGAACTTCTTCACAAGGTGTCCGGTGGCGATGACGGCTATCCCGAAGACTGCATTGTTAACCGCACAACTGAAAATGCAGAGGCCACCGGTGGCGGGAATGTAGTTGGCGGTACGGCGTGGTTTTTTGCCCGAGATGAAAATGTGCAGGCCTTCGACTGGCTGTTTGTGGATGAAGCAGGACAAGTTGGGCTGGCCAACATGGCGGCGATGGGTCGTGCGGCGCGAAACATCGTTTTGGTCGGTGATCCACGCCAGTTGCCTCAGGTCATCCAGGGCGCACATCCTGAACCCGCAAACCTGTCGTGTCTGCAATGGATGTTGGGTGATCACGCTACCATCCCCGCTGATCGCGGCATTTTCCTACCCACCTCACGACGCATGCATCCTGACGTTTGCGGCTTTATCTCGGAACAGGTCTACGAAGGCCGTCTGACAAGCCATGCAGATACAGGCAGCCAAGGTGTAACCAATACCGCACTTCCCGAAGCCGGAGCTTTCTGGATGCCCGTTGCGCATGAGGGCAACGCCCAGATTGCTCCAGAGGAAGTCGTGGCCATTGGCGCAGCCATTGCCGAATTGCTTGGCGGGAACTGGACCGAAAAGGACGGCAGCACGCGACCGATGCGAGAGGCGGATATTATCGTCGTGGCCCCCTACAACGCACAGGTGAATGCCCTGCGCGATGCTTTGCCAACAGGCGTCCGCGTCGGCACGGTGGACAAGTTCCAAGGACAAGAGGCACCGGTCTGCCTGGTTTCGATGACAGCTTCGTCTGCCGAAGAAACCTCGCGCGGAATGGAATTCCTGTTCTCGCTAAACCGCATCAATGTTGCGGTATCACGCGCAAAAGGCTTGGCGCTGGTATTTGGCTCACCGCGTCTGCGCGAGGCGAAATGTAATACAGTTGAGCAAATTAAGTTGGTGAATACGCTATGCGCTCTGCAAGAAAGGAAATTGGATGGACATTGAAAAGATAATCCTGGAGCTGCCCCAAGCTTCAGTCAAGGCGCTCAAAGACCGGCTCACTAATGTAAAACAGGCCTTAGTGCGTAATCCTGATTACTCTGATGCAATTCGGTTGGGTCAGGCGATCCGGTCCGAGTTATCCCGACGCAAATTGGGAAACCGGATAAAAGTGGGTCCGTTGTGGTGGGAGCCGGCCGATCCGGACGTTTCCGAGTTCTTCGCTTACGATATGGCAGATACCATGGTTCCCGTAGCGACAATCTTCAAGAGCGACACACATACAGCGATGCGCAAGGATGTGTATTCGGTTCAGATAGGGGGCAATGAGCTTGGCGAACGGTTCGCAGAGGTCGCGGATGCGCGTAAGGCAGGGTCTGAAGCATGGTCAGAAGCCAATCGGTAGCATGTGGTTCGAGTAAGAAGATATAAAGTGAAGGAAGAATAATGAAAACTGATGATTGGTTCGTGATGCGACCACAAAAAGCGCAGGCTTTTGGGCGACCAGAGGCTAACGGTTTTCTGGTGAAGCAAGGCTCTACAGCGATGGTGGATGGCTCGCCAAGGGTCAAGCGCGACCGCGAAGAACGTGATCGCCTTGTTCGACAGGGCATTCTTGTCGCGGACAGTGATCCCGACCGTTACCGTTTCTCACGGGATTATCTTTTCGGAAACTCAAGCGTGGCTGGCGGTGTAATCAAAGACGGCAATTGTAGCGGGCCGCAAAGCTGGCGGAGGCCTGCAGATGGAAAGTCGCCTAAAGACGCTCCAAGATAATGGAGATCAGCTTGTTTCAAGTCATTGGGACCAATACTCACCGCGTTGGTCGGCTCTGCTTCTCTAGGTTGGCACAAGAGTGATGATCCTAAATTCTGCACCGATTAGTTGAAATAAAGCCGTAATTCAGATGTTACTTAAGTAAATGCTTCATTCGCATAGATTGTGATTACCTTGAAAAATGACCGCTCCCAACAAGGCTTCGACCAAATAAAGGTGATTGCTGGTACGCCTCAGCGAGACGCCAACCAAACAAGCTTGCAATCGACTGAAGAGTCGAGCGGTTCTGTGCCCGATAGCTATCTTCCACTGCATGCTGCCGCTCGTTCTGGACGCGTGCATACCTGTCGGGCGTTACTGAGTCAGGGCGTTGATCCATCTATAAAGGACTTGGAAAACAAGACCGCAGCGGATGTGGCGCGTGCTTCAGGTCATATGGGGCTTGCAGACGAGCTCAGATCAGCTTGTGGCGAAAAACCTGGTCAGATCTCTTATCCTGAAGAAAGTGTTTTTCAAAAGCTCGAACTTCGTGAATTAGCAGGTTTGGTTCGTGATGACGAAGCAACCGTTCTTAAGATTATCACCGACGCTAGACTGGATGCCCGCGACGCTAAGGGTGACACCCCGTTACACATTTGTGCTGCGCGAGGAAACCTACATCTATGTGACTTACTCGTCCGTAACGGTGCTAAAACTTCAGTTGCAAATATCGACAATGCCTTACCGGCAGACAGAGCAAGAGAAAATGGCCATGTTAAGGTTGCTGATCTTCTCGCTGCGCTTGATCCTATTGCTGATCATTCTGATAGGCGTAATGCAGCTCAGTCCTCCAAAAAGCCTATAGAGAAGCGAGATTTTTCATCGTTAGCTCTTGATGAAAACATATACGAAGCTGAACTGGAAGTAGATTTTGAGCTTTCGGAAAGTGCCGAGCTCTTTCACTCCGAGCAAAATACCGAAGATTGGGATGGCGATTTCTACAGATTCACTTCGAAAGTTATTCGTATTAATGACGACGATGATGAAAATGAAAACGATTGGTTAGACCGGGCAGAGTTTGGGCCAGCCGACTACACCGAACAAAACTTTTCCACCCATCTCAATCACAATGTCACGAGGGTCGACGCTAATAGGGTCAGATCGGGAAAATCTCTACATGCTGAGGCTCGGCGACGTAAGAGAAACCCTGAAAATGGAGCGGTGGGTCGAACCAAAAAGCACTTCCTGGGTAGAAAGGTTTGCGAAGAATGGCTTGATGGTGTGATTGTGAGCGGCAGCTGCCTCGTGAGCGATATTTCTGATCTTGTCTCGTTGTGCGAAGGTAGTTTTGACGCATCAAGCATGATCGAAAATTTGACGCTGGAGCTTTGGAACCTGGGGCTTGTTCGTAGGGATGAGGCAGACCTTATGGACAATCCTTTGTTCGATCCTTCGATCGAGCAAGCTGATATTGTTGAAGCTCTTATGGCAATTTGCTCCGGAAGCAATATTCGCCCTGGGCATATCAACGAACGTTTAACACGTAGCAGAGAAACCCAGCTGTTGGATGCTGTCCATGATTCAATGGCCGAAATCATAGAGATCATTGCCGGTCATTCACTGCTTATTGATGTACTAATCGGTATGGCATCAAATGTAATCGAAGGCTCGACGTCGGCGCACTATGTCACGACCCTAAATGTGGAGCCCATGCGGATGACCGACGACACGCGTCAGTTTGTGGACGCAATTGACATTCTTGTCGCTATGCAGGCGGAATATGATGAAACAAAGGTATTTGATCCAGAAGACTTCGAAATCGTTCTGTCCGCACTTGTGACGTTGTCAATGACTCCTGGGTTTGTAGAACTGATCTGCGTTGTCCTCGAGGAAATCCCCAGTCATCAGGCGACAGCAGCAGAATTACGTTCGGCTGTTGGTAAGCATCGTGCTAGTAAGCATGCAGTCTTATTGGCGCATACTCCACACATGAGACGCTTGGCCGAGAATATGGCCACTGACGAACAAAACGTTGAGGATTATTTTTCTGAAGCTTTCCTTGGGGCATCAGGAATGATCGACCGCTTTGATAGAGATCGTGGAAATCGCTTTGCGACACTTATGCAGTATTTCTGTCGTCAAAGGATCTCCCGCTTCAGATTGAATACTCAGTCGGTAATTAGAATCCCAATTCATCGGCAAGAGCAGCTGAAGCGTTACGATAGTGCGCAAGATCGCTGGCTAGTGCGATATCAGACAACTCCAACCCATTCAGACTTATCCACAGATTTGAAAATGGAATCGGACATAGTAAAAGAACTCTCGGAAGCACCGCGAATTTCTCAGGGCTTGGAGATACTGAACAATAGTATGACGGAAAATCATGAAGGAGCTCCATTTGATCTGGTCTTGCAGTCCCAAGCTGAAATTGCATTGGCCGAGATTTTCGAAAGTCTTCCCGATAGGCAAGCTGACATTTTGAAGCGAAGGTTTGGGATGGATGGGCATGAAGAGATGACATTGGAGCAGTGCGGAGAGATTTACGGGATTACCCGTGAAAGGATACGCCAAATTGAAGCAAAAGCTTTGGACTGGTTGCGACATCCTGTTCGTAGAAATCAACTAGGGATGTTGTTCTGAATGACTAAGACAAGAACGAGGCTTGCACCGCCACGTGCAGGAGCAATGCTGGAATCGCTACGCGGGCTTGGGTATTCAACGGCAACCGCGGTAGCCGATATTATCGACAATGCGATTTCTGCAACCGCTACTCAAGTTGATATCCGGTTTGAATGGTCAGGTGATGAAAGCTGGATCAGCGTGACCGACGATGGCCACGGCATGAACGATAGCGAACTGGAATTGGCAATGCATCTTGGCGCGAAGGACCCTCGGCATGACCGCGGTTCTACCGACTTGGGCCGTTTCGGGATGGGGCTCAAGACTGCCAGCTTTTCACAAGCGCGCCGATTAACGGTTGCCAGCAAAAAAATTAACGGAGAGTTCTCATGTCTGCGTTGGGATCTGGAGGCTATGGAACAGTCGGTTTCCGGAGATTGGCTTCTATATGAAGGAGCCGCTGAAGGGTCTGAATTCAGGCTTTCCAGCTTAGAGAAGCATCACAGTGGAACGGTAGTATTGTGGGAGTTGCTGGACAGAGTGGTTACTAAAGGCTTCAGTCCGGATGATTTTATGGACGTTTCAGATGCTGTGGAGCAGCACGTCGCAATGACTTTTCATCGCTTGCTAGATGGTGCAAGCCCATGCTTGACGATTAGATTGAATGGCCGCTCCATCAAGCCATGGGATCCTTTTTTGAGGGGGCATCCGGGCAAGCGGCTTGAATCGATGGACTACAGACTGAAGGGAAATTCCGAAGTCACTGTAAAATGTCATGTTCTTCCACACAAAGACCGACTTAGCGCCAAAGAATTTGAAGTTGCAGCCGGCCCCGCTGGTTGGATGTCGCAACAAGGTTTTTACATCTACCGAAATAATCGGTTACTAGCATGTGCCGGTTGGTTGCGTCTTTCGGATCGAGGTAGGCAGTGGACTCGAGACGAGGCTCACCGGCTCGCAAGGATCAGTATAGATATCCCAAACTCTGCGGATGTTGATTGGAAAATTAATATTCTCAAATCAACAGCAACTCCACCGGTTGCGATCCGAAAACAACTGGTCCGCCTTGCTGCGGATACGCGTGCTGTTGCACGCAGTGTTTTTGCGCATCGGGGGCGCCTTGTAGAAAGTGGAGACACACGGACTGACAGCCTTCCCGACGCTTGGGTGGCCAAAAAAGGTGCTGCAGGGACCAGTTACCGTATTGCTCGTGACCACGCACTGGTGCGGTCGGTGTTGGAGCGCGCCGGCCCCCTTGCGAATGACATAAATGCGGTGCTCAGATTAATAGAAACAACAGTGCCCGTGCAACGGATCTGGCTGGATACCGCGGAAAACGACGAACCTCCAGAAGATTGCACTGAAGCAGAAAACGAAAACGAGCTACTGGACATCCTGCTCGCCTACTATGATGCCTTGGTTAATAGTTCGGGCCTTTCTCCGGAAGAGGCACGCAGGCGTCTCGCACGAACCTCACCATTTGATCGCCGGCCAGATATGGTTGAAGCACTCGAGTATAAGGATAAGAACTCTTGAATGATGACCAACAACGCGCATTTGGCGATATCTTAAAGACCTGCCAAACCTTTCTGCGCCGCCGCCTTGAGAAGACGGGCGAAGCGATAACTGCTGACCTGATCGACGAAGAACTTAACCGTATCGAGCCGTTACTTGCAGCGGAATTTGAACTAGTCGATCGCGAAACTATTGTAGACGAACTGATCCGTCGTTCCAGCCACGGAATAGGCAAGAGCGCGACACTCGCCAGTGCAGATGACCATATAGCGTGGTTGAACGCTGAACGAAAACGGGATTGGCGATATTGGCGTCGTTATTCAGAACATCTCGAAACCAAATTGCCTTGGAAAGCCATTGAAGCTCTTGACGAGACGACCGACGAAATTCTTGGCAACCTAGAGGATCCTAGACGTACGGATGCGTGGGACCGTCGTGGGTTGGTTGTAGGTCATGTTCAATCAGGCAAAACAGGAAATTATACTGGACTGGTTTGCAAGGCTGCCGACGCTGGCTACAAAATCATTATTGTCCTCGCAGGGCTCCATAACAATCTTCGTTCCCAGACCCAAATGCGACTTGATGAAGGCTTTCTTGGCTACGCAACACTAGCCAATGTTGATGAACTGCCGCGTATTGGCGTAGGGCTTATCGATAAAGATCCTGACATCAGGCCGAATTGCGCAACCAATAGGTCTGATAAGGGGGATTTTGACAAAGCAACAGCCCGAAAATTGGGGGTAAAGCCGGAGGAACGTCCTTGGCTTTTTGTGGTTAAAAAGAACAAGACCGTACTAGAGCGCCTGATCTACTGGGTTGAAAACCATGCATGGGATTATCAGGATGCAGAAACCGGAAAGCGTATGGTCACGAAGCTACCGCTACTGATTATCGATGATGAATCCGATCATGGTTCTGTTGATACTGGTGAAGTGCCCGTCGATGACGATGGTGTGCCTGATTTGGAGCACAACCCGACTACACTCAACCGCCTTATCCGCGCGCTTTTGCATTCGTTTTCGCGAAAGGCATATGTCGGCTATACTGCTACGCCTTTTGCAAATATTTTCATTCACGATAGAGGCGCGACGGATGAACATGGCCCCGATTTATTTCCGTCGGCATTCATAACAAACCTTGCAGCACCCTCCAATTATGTTGGCCCCGGCCGCGTTTTCGGCTCGGCATCAGCAGTTTCGGGGGATTTGCCGATGGTGCGCCCCATGGATCTGGCTGATTATGAGGAGTGGATGCCCCCACGGCACAACAAAACGTGGAGGCCTCAGTTTAATGGTGAAGAACGCCTTCCACCAACTATGGAAGAGGCCGTACGATCGTTTGTATTTGCTTGCGCGGTCCGCAAGCTGCGCGGCCAGGGAGCTAAACATACTTCAATGCTCATTCATGTAACGCGTCTGGTTGCGGTGCAGAGCGAAGTGGTATTGCAGGTGCGGGAGTATGTCTCCGGATTGCGGCGGCGTTTTTCCCGCGGCATTGATCTCGCTGCTCTGGAAGAAGGAATGAAGGCCGAATACGAAGGCTCTTTTGCCAAAGGGATGGCTGAGATCCGGTCGGCTTTTCCTGATGCGACACCAATTGAAGCCGTCGCATGGGACGAGGTCAGATCAGTTTTATCGGAGGTCCTGGACGACATAGAAGTGCGGGAGGTTAATGGCTCGGCAAAAGACGCACTTGATTACGCCGAACACGAAAATACGGGTCTTAAGCTTATTGCGATTGGGGGGGATAAACTCGCTCGTGGTTTAACACTAGAAGGTCTTTGCACAAGCTATTTTCTGCGCACCACGAAAATGTATGACACGCTCATGCAGATGGGCCGATGGTTTGGCTATCGTGACGGGTATCTTGATGTTTGTCGTCTTTATACCTCGAACGAAATGGTAGAGTGGTTCGGGCATATCGCTGATGCTGCGGAGGAATTGCGACAGGAGTTTGACAACATGGCTGCGGCTGGTGCAACTCCGAAAGAGTTCGGTCTACGGGTTCGGTCACATTCGATCCTTACAGTTACGTCGCGGGCTAAAATGAAAAGTGCCAAACCAATGTTTCTCACGTATGCAGGCGACCTCTTGCAAACAATTACGTTTCCTCTCAAGCATCAGGAGCTAGCTTCGAATATAAGCGCTGGCGAAGTTCTCGTGCGTGGGATGGGAGCTCAGATGAGTCTTTCTGATCAGCAGTTTGTGACCGGTAAACACGCGTGGAACGGTCATCTTTGGCGAAATATTGAATCTCGGCAAGTAATTGAATTTATGAAATCTTATCGGACACATCCGTCGTCTTATCGCGTAGTGGCCCCGCTGATCGCCGAATTTATACAAGCCATGAACCAAGATAGTGAGCTCACCAAGTGGACCGTTGCACTAATTGGAACAGGTGGGACTGATTTGCCGAACAGTTTAGGTGGATTGGGCGTAAATATGCTGCGGCGCGGCCAAAGTTCCGTTCAAGAAGACAGGTATGCAATCAAGACATTGATATCGCCACAGGACCAAACGATTGATTTAACAAAAGACCAGTGGAATGCAGCGCTGGCACTTAGCCGTCAAACTTGGCGGAACGAACGCGAACGAAACGAAGATAACAAACCGCCTGAAGAGCCTCGCGGACCGGCGGTGCGTCAAATTCTCGGTCGGGGAGCCCCTGACTTGGGTGTGCCTGCAGCAGTTGAACGCGGTTTGCTCCTCCTTTATCTCGTGCAGCCGGATATTGAGGCAGAACCCCGTTTAGTCGATGCGCCACCGCTATTGGGATGGGCCGTGAGTTTCCCTGGTAGTCCTTCTCGTAGAACAATAAGCAATGCAGATTACATGGGTAACTCCGTTTTGTGGGGTGGCATCAATGACTACGTGGACTGAGGCTGCACTCTCGCGAACCTGGCGGGCATTAGCTGACGAAGAGAACTCTGAATGGCGTTTAATGACGTTACATTCTCACCCTTCAGTCACGCTTCTTGCTGGACGCTCTCATCCGGGAAACCAGCAAGCTGTTGTTGTCGTTTTCCCGAGGGAAGCGAGAGGGCGCAGAGATAGGTTACCATTGGGGGAAGGTTTTGATATTGTGGAGCCGGTGCTGCCGGAAGCATTTGCGAGCGGTCAGGCTGTCGCTCTTGTCCGGCGACCTTCGGGCTCGGAAGACATGTTTGCAACTCTGGCAGTCGATACGCTTCGAACCATCGACAAGGTTGCTGAACAGCCTTCACACGCAATTTTCAAATCTTTTATTGAACGGGTCAAAGACTGGCAGGATTTCATGTCAAACAAGAGGCTCAAACCTCTATCACCTGACATGCAGGTCGGTCTTATGGGGGAATTGATTGTATTGGAGCACTTGGCCGGTTGTCTTGAGCGTTTTGATTTGGCGCTTAGCGCTTGGCTGGGTCCGTTGCGCGCCGCGCAGGATTTTCACATCAACGGTGCTGCCATTGAAGTTAAAAGCAGCGTTTCAAGAAAAGGTTTTCCTGCGACCATCAACAGCATTGATCAACTTGATTCCGATATGGTGCCGCTGTTTCTGGCGGCTCTTCGTTTCAATGTGGCTGAAACTGGATCTTCGCTCGTTGAAGTTGTTGGTCGATTGAGGCTTGCGGCTGAGGAAGCTAATGTCTCACGGCAGTTCGAAGCTCTTCTCTTTAGTTCACGATATTTCGACGAGCACGAACAAGGTTATGGGAGGCTCCTCGATCTCGAAGAAGGCCGGTGCTGGCAGGTAGACGACCATTTTCCACGCCTTGCTCGTACCGATCTCGCAAATGCCATATTCGCAGCGAAATACAAGATGAACTTAGATGCTGTCGACATTCCTTCGATAGCTATGCGAGATATGCTTACGTTGATTGGAGCCGTTTCAAATGAATCTTAACGATTTCCATGCCGAATTCCGAAATCATGTTTTGGGCGTTGTTGCGGAGCGGACAGCGAATCCGGATGAGAGCTTTCCATCTGAAGAATTGATTTACGCCGAACTGGTGATGGAAAACCTTGCCTCGGCTGGCATCTGTGAAGGCGCATCGACCTGCCACTGGACGGGCACTTTTGGCCAATCCAAACTGCGGATTTCAGGTTTTAGCGTTTCAGATGATGAATCCCGCGTAGATTTGTTTGTAACTTGTTATTTTGGTTCCGACACGCTCACGCAGTTGCCAGATGCTGATATCCGCAACACCGCAAAACAAGCTGTCAATTTCGCAATCAATTCAGCACGCGGAAAGCTGCTTGACAAGCTTGATCCGACAAGCCCGGTAATTGAGTTGGTGGAACTGTTGCAAAACAGATGGCGGGAGCTTGATCAGCTTCGCATCATCGTAATTACAGACGGACAAACCAAATCAAAACATCTTAAACCTCAGGAACTTGAAGGCCGCATAATTCAGGTTGAAGCCATGGACATAGAGCGTCTGCTTCGTCATTCGACGGGCCGGCCGCGCGATGAAATTGTTATAAGCTTTGAGCAAAGCCTAGGTCATGCTCTACCTTGCGTTTATGTGCCGGATGCTGAAAATGACTACGAATATGCCTTGGCAGCGATCCCAGGAGAGGTAATACGAGCGCTTTATGAGCGATATAATACTATGTTGCTGGAGGCGAACGTACGTTCATTCCTTGGCGGAAGGGGAAAAGTAAACAAGGGAATTGCCCAGACGCTTGCCGAAGAACCCGGACATTTTATGGCGTTCAACAATGGACTAGTGCTCGTATGCGATGAGGCCCGCCTTTCACGTAGGGAAGATGGCTTGGTCGGCCTTTCGTTGCTAAAGGGGTTGCAGATCGTCAATGGTGGCCAGACGACATCGTCTATCTATTTTGCAAGCCGAGACAACAAGGCCATTGATCTATCAGCTGTTATGGTTCCCGCAAAAATAATTGTCTTGAAAAGCTCGGATGAAACTGGCCGAGAAAAGTTGATCTCAAACATATCCAAATTTGCAAATAGTCAAAACGCAGTAAAGACGTCTGATTTGTCGGCAAATAGGCCCTTTCACGTGCAGCTGGAAAAACTTTCGAATGACACGTGGTGCCCAAACGGTGTGGGACGTTGGTTCTACGAGAGAGCAGCGGGTTCATATGCTGTAATGTTACTACGCGAGGGAAGGACACCTGCTCAGCGTAAACGTATAATAGCAATGGTCCCCAGTCGGCGAAAACTCACTAAAAACGACATCGCAAAATATCATGAAAGTTGGCGGGGACTCCCTGGCCAAGTCGCACTTGGGGGAGAAAAAAACTTTGCTCAGTTCATGGCGCACCTTGATGAAGATCCATCTATCGTACCGAATCCCTTAAACCCAACGTGGTTCAAAGAATTGATCGCTAAGATAATCGTTTTTAAGGAAATCGAAGCGATGATTAAGCGCAAAGAGGCTAAAGTCATCTTTCGCCAAGGTTACGTCAATATCGCTACATACACAGTCGCACTGATATCGCACCGGTTAGGTGAACGAATTGATTTTTTGCAAATATGGCAGCGCCAGACTGTGACAGCAGAGTTCTCTAAACTACTTTGGGATTGGGCTGTCGCTGTAAATGGAATTTTCGAGCAGACGGCTGATGGGCGTCAGTTTTCGGAGGTTGCAAAGCGGCCGGAACTTTGGGCTGCGGTGCGAGATAGGTTTTCCGAGCCAGAAATGGATCATCAGATACCGGAGTTAAGATTGAAAAATGGTGAATGACACAGCACGATGAACGACACCTTTGGCGAAGAAGACGGATTACAAGCTTAAATTCTAAGTTCTGAGCCTTGGGATGGTTCGAGTAGACTTATTGCCGTTACCAAAACCAGGCACTGATCAGAGTATTTTCGCCAAGTGAAATGAGAAGATTGTTCGGCGTTTCAAGGATCGCTGGAGGAATAGTGGGGCCGGATTTGTCTCTTTCAACGTAGCTCTTTAGTCTTTCGGTATTTAAATTTTAGTAACCATTTCCATGTTATCCTGTAGTTGACCCGGCGAATCAAACTTGGTAGCTCCTGGGTCAAAAGGAGAACATGATGCTTGACCAGGTGTTAGATATTGGAGCGTGGGTGCAAGCAAAGCGGGAAGGCCTCGGGCTTACCCAGAAGGCCTTTGCAGAACTCCTTGGAATGCCTGAAACTGGCGAACGCACAGTTCGCGGATGGGAGTTAGGCGAGCATTTTCCGACACCAGCCAAACGTGCCCAGATCAAAAACTTGCCGGATACGGCGCTGCTACGCAGCCCTTATGCGAGCGATCCGGACAGTGCAGACTTCGCGTTCATCGATCTCTTCGCGGGAATCGGCGGAATCCGCTACCCGTTTCAGAAGCAGGGCGGGCATTGCGTTTTCACATCGGAATGGGACAAATTCGCGAAAAAAACCTACGCCGCCAATTTCGGGGAGGTGCCTCACGGAGACATCACCAGGATTGCTGCACACGATATTCCCCCGCATGATGTCCTGCTTGCCGGTTTTCCGTGTCAGGCGTTCTCCCAGGCGGGTTTGAAACAGGGCTTCAACGATACGCGCGGGACAATGTTTTTCGAGATCCAGCGCATCCTCGCCCATCACCGGCCCAAAGCCTTTCTGCTGGAGAACGTGAAGCAGCTGAAAGGCCACGATCAGGGGCGGACGCTCAAAACCATTCTCGCAATTCTTGAAGGTCGGGCTGTTCCAGAGATTCCTGACGCCGTTCCGATGTCGGAAGAGGCACGAAAATCGCTGGGAACCAAGCTGAACTATCGCGTTGGGTATCGTGTTTTGAAGGCCGCAAACTTCGGCGTCCCGCAAAACCGTGAACGGGTTTACATCATCGGCTTTGACCGCGATCAGATCGCCGCTGCCGATGAGGCTGACATTTGCTCCCGGATTTTTGACCGGCTGGCGAAGGTCAAATGCAAAACGCGAGTTGGCGATATCCTGGACGATAACAACTCGGTCGATCGGAAATACACGATCTCAGATCGGTTGCTGAAGGGGCACGAGCGTCGCCTCGCTGGACACAAGGAAAAGGGAAACGGGTTCGGCTACAGTGTCTTCACCAAGGATAGTCCCTACACTAACACGATCAGCGCCCGTTACTACAAGGACGGCAGCGAGATCCTGATCGACCAAAGCGACATCGGAGAAAACCCGCGCAAGCTGACGCCGCGCGAGTGCGCGAGGCTCCAGGGCTTCCCAAAAGAATTCAACGTCGATGCGGTATCGGACTGCCAGAACTACCGCCAGTTCGGGAACTCGGTATCGGTGCCGGTGATCGAGGCGATTGCGGCCGAGATGAAGCCCTACATATCCGGATAGACCGTGGCAGACATCGTTTCCCCCGAAAAACGCAGTGATATGATGTCCGGCATTCGGGGGAAGAACACCAAGCCGGAAATCATCGTACGCAGCCTGCTTCACCGGCTTGGCTACCGGTTTCGGCTACATCGAAAAGACCTGCCCGGTCGTCCAGATATCGTTCTGCCAAAGTGGAAAACTGTAATCTTCGTGAACGGCTGCTATTGGCACGGGCACAACGACTGCCATCTGTTCCGCCCGCCCAAAACCCGAAGAGAATTCTGGACCAACAAGATCGAAGGCAATCAGGCGCGCGACCGGCGGAACTACGCCGCGCTGGAGGATGCCGGATGGAAGGTTTTGGTCATCTGGGAATGTGCGGTGTCCAAAAAGTTGAGCCTGACTAACGAGCAGTTGGAAATCGTGATTTCTGCCGCGCTGACATCTTCAGAAAGCCTGATCGAGATCAGGGGCTAATCGCCGGTTGGCGAAAGGCCAAGACAACCTGTAAGCTATTGATGATTCTTGTTTTAAGGGCATTCGATGGCTGATCCAGTAATTCCGACCGATTCCAAAGCTGCTTTATACACAGTCTGCTTGTTCCTCGCGCAGTCAGGCGACCCGCATTCCGAGCTGGGATACCAAACCCAAACTGCTGCATTTGATGAGATCGGAGCAAAGTTCGGCGTGCCCAAGAACTCTGTGCGCAACGTGCGGGATATGTTTGACAGGTTTACCGACAGCGAAAGGGTTGGCTGGGAAAACGCCGAGCTGCCACAGCGCTTCAAGACAATTCTTGATCAACACGCGGACACCGGACGAGAGGAATTGCGCGACATTTCCCTGGAGATCATGAGTTCGGAATGGGAAAAGCTCGGCAAGGAGGAAGGTCAGGATATGAACGATTGGGATCAACTGTCGGAAACCGCGAGGTTCTCTGAAGAAGTCGCCGCAAACTTTCTGATACCGAAGTTCACCATTATTGCCGAAAGCTACGCTACAACGTGGGGCTTCGTGAACGGAGCGGGTCGGACATTCAAGCTGTCAAATGACGACTTGAGAAGAGCTTTGACCGAAATCCTCGGTGCTTGGGACGACTGGACCGCAGCGGACCTCAACAACAACAGTAAAAATCCTGATGAGACGCTGACCAATTTTGCGGGAAAGCACTTTTCACCGGGCGCGCATCAGGTTCTTGCAAATGATCAGCGCCGGGGCTTTCTGCATTTTGTTTCTGCCATAGCTTTTACGGCAACCCACGATATTCCGTTCGATGAGGCTGCATCTAGAGTGCCACTCAAGAAGGAGGACTATGAGGCTGCACTGGAACTGGTTTCAGAAATCCAGAAGAACAGCAGGATCGTTTCACAAGGCGCGATAAAACCGGCCACACCCGACAACGCCGCCCCCTTTTTGACCGGTGGCGAGAACGTCATCTTTTACGGCGCGCCTGGGACAGGGAAGTCCAACAGGGTCAAAGAAAAAATCGACGAAGCAAAAAAGAAGCCGTTCAGAACCGTCTTTCACCCGGACCTTCAGAACAGTGATTTTTTTGGCTGCCTCAAGCCGCAGATGGACGGTGAAAACGTCCGATACGAATTCTCTCCGGGGCCGTTCATGAAGGCCTTGGCAGAGGCCTACAGGACACCCGCTGAACCGGTTTTTCTTGTAATCGAGGAACTGAACCGTGCAGCTGCGGCTGCTGTGTTCGGCGACTTGTTTCTTTTGCTCGACCGTGACGATGACGGAAAGGGTGAATATGATGTGAGTTTTCCGTCACCCGAGAGCGAGGAGTGGTTCGAGACCGCGACGGGCCTAGCCCACCATGAACTCCTGGTCCCGTCAAACCTCTTCATCTACGCCACCATGAACAGCGCGGATCAGGGCGTTTATCCCATCGACACGGCCTTCCGGCGGCGGTGGCGGCAGGAGTATCTGCCGTTGGATTACAACAAGGGGCCGGATGGTGATGTGTCATATGTCGATGCTGCCGGAAATCGCCACGCTCTTGCATGGCGCGAATTCGTCAAGCTGCTGAACAAACACCTGACCAGTAGCCAAACGCTGGACATCGCTGAAGACCGCTTGTTGGGCCAATGGTTTGTCAAGAAGAAGGAACTGGACGGGAATGGAGTTCCCGAGAAGGTATTGCTCTATCTCTGGGACGATCTGCTGCGCCATGAAGGTCGCGAGCATGTTTTCGACTCTGGCACGACTGGGAAGGTGAAGACGTATGGCGATCTGGTGATAGAAGCGGCAGCGGGGCGCAGGTTCCTGTCGGACAGTTTCCTTGGAAAGCTGAATGCCGCTTCTGATGTCGAAGTCAGCCAAGAGGACGAGACGGGCGACGATGCGCGCTGACCGCCCTGTCTTCCTGTCTGATCGAGACCCTGTAGCAGCTCTTGGCGGGCATGCCGACACGGTGCTTGAAGCCATGCGCGAACGGGGCATCGGTCGTCTGGACGATCAAAAGACGGTTCACTATTGCGGTCTGATCCATCATCCGGAAAAAGGCGCTGTCGTCTTCCTGCCGAGAGAGGCGAAAACGGGAAACCCCGACGTTGATCTCGGAACCGCCTCACTGACCATGCGGGCGCTGGCGCGTTTTGGCGCTGAAACGTCGAAGCGTGATTTCGAGGATGATGGCGAGGCAGGCAATCCTGGCGCGCTATCGGTGATAAAGCGGCTGGCTGACGATTTCAGGGACCACGGGCTCTTTTCAGAGCGCATACGGCAGCAGACTAGAAATGCAGGCAAGCCCGACTGGTCGAGAACGGTCAAGCGCGAGCTCGCGATGCCTGACCACAAAGGCCAACTTGTCTTTACCGACATCCGGACCAGTCGTGCGACCAGAAGCACCGACGCCCTCTTGGCGCAAATTCAGGCGGCTGTGGTGCGCGAAATCCACCTGGCCCATGCTTGGTGGCTGAGTGGGGCGTCCAGAAGACGTCAGGAGCTGCTTTCATGCCCCCGCCCGCCATTTCCGCGCACGACATGGGCCAGAAAGTTGGACGCCTTGCTCCCCTCGCTATACTCGGCCCGCTCGGTATTCCTCGCTGGGTATCTGCGGTTCTATCTCCGTGAAACGCGCAAGTCGTCAGATGGTGCATTTGTCTTCGGCGTAAGCGACTTTCACTCGGTCTGGGAAGCCATGCTTCGTGAAACGATCGTAAGATCGCGACATGACCGGCGGCGGAACTGGAACAGCGAGCTGCCCAAGCCGGTTTATATTCTGGAAGGTGGCAGTAGGGTTGATCCTCGTAGTCGGGGTATGCAGACTGACATCATCCTTGAGGATAAGTCAGGTTATATCATCGTTGATGCAAAGTATTATGCTGCCAAGAGCGCGGAAACTGCACCAGGCTGGCCAGATATCTCCAAACAGATGTTCTACGAAAAGGCTTTGCGTGAGGTCGTTGATATTATTGGCGAGAAACCAAGCTTTATTCAAAATATCTTCGCATTTCCCGGTATTTCGAATACTGGGCCGCTCGCGCAAGCCAAGCTTCAACGTGCTGATGGAGGGCCTGTCAGTGCAAGCTTCACCTCAATCGATTGTGTTTATGCTTCAGTAAGAGAAGTTCTGAATAATTATGTGAATCATTCAGAAGGGATAGATTTGACTCAATTATCTAAATTGAATGAATGTTGACGAAATGCTGTACCAAGGTTGGCATCTTTTGAACTTGTCAATTTCACAGTGTTACCCGCGCGAGAAAAACAGTGAGGCGGTTGTCTGTTGATTTCTGCCAGAATTTGACCCAGTTTTCTGTAATGCCGTGACCCACTGATTTCAATATTTACGAATATTTTTCATGGGATTAACAAATCTCAGACGGGTCAGGGCCAAATGGAAAAGTGGGTCAATCTAAGACGAAAATCAACAGGCTTAAGATCGACAGCTTTTCTTGGTATTATTTTATCAAAAATTACTTTTTCTTAGCAGCTTCCTTGGCTCTTTGTGCCTTCTGCTCTGCGGCTCTTTTTTCTTGATCTGCCTTGCGCTTAGCGTGTTCACGCGCAGTTGCTGCAGCATAATTTTTTTTGACGTCTTCTGGTGATGTTGTCATACAGACTCTCCATAATGGGCGTTGTTTTTTATAAATCTTAGGATAACAGGCACTGATAATAAATCTAACTTTTTAGCCTTCTTGTCAATCGCGGCGTAAAAAGGGGCCAGATCGCGGCGTAAAACTGGTCAACTGAGTTATCGTTTGTCGTGCGCTTTGGCGCGAGTGCTTGTCATATAGCTAACGCGTGCCAAAGCGCATGTTGGCCCTTGGGCCAACATTGTTCTGATCTGGATTTAGGTTTGATTATTGTTGTTTTTTACGGCTGTGTTTGAGCCTGTAGCTTTCGCCGTTCATCTCGAGAATGTGGACGTGATGGGTTAAACGATCCAACAGTGCGCCTGTCAGCCGCTCGGAGCCAAAGACTTCGGTCCACTCATCGAAGGGCAGGTTCGAGGTAATGATGATGGACCCGCGTTCGTAGCATTGGGATATGACTTCAAAGAGCAATTCCGCGCCCGATTTACTGAGCGGAACGAAGCCCAATTCATCAATGATCAGGAGGTTCTGGCTGGTCAGTTGCTTTTGAAGACGCTGTAGCCTTCGCTCATCTTGGGCTTCGATCAGGTCATGCACCAGTGCCGCAGCCGTGGTGAAGCGCACCTTTAGCCCTCGTTGGCATGCGGCCAGACCAAGTCCCAAAGCAATGTGTGTTTTGCCCGTGCCTGATGGGCCAAGGGCGATGATGTTCTCCCTGCGATCTACGTAATCGCATCGTGCCAGATCCATCGTCAGCGGCTTGTTCAAGCCGGGCATGATCTTGAAGTCAAAGCTATCCAAGCTCTTGGTGCTGGGGAACTTCGCCGCTTTGATGCGCCGTTCAATCATCCGCCGTTCGCGGTCGATCAGCTCCATCTCACACAGGGGCCCTGTCAGAGCAAACTGGCTTGAGCCGGGCAGGGTGCTCACCTAGGCTTGTCGAATGACAAAGCGCTCCCCTTTTCGGTATTTCAAAACCAGCCCCGAGATCATCCGCCTTGCGGTCATGCTCTATGTTAGGTTTCCGTTGTCGCTTCGGAACGTTGAGGATCTGCTGCATGAGCGGGGCATCGACGTCAGCCACGAAACTATCCGCTTCTGGTGGAACCGGTTTGGCCCAATTTTTGCTGGAGAAATACGAAAAAGGCGTGCCCAGAAGGTGCGGGCACATTCAAACTGGCAGTGGCACCTGGACGAAATTTTCGTGAAGATCAACGGTGTGACGCACTATCTTTGGCGGGCGGTTGATCACGAAGGAGAGGTGCTGGAAAGCTACGTCACCAAACGCCGTGATCGGAAAGCGGCGTTGAAATTCCTAAGAAAATCAATGAAGCGCTACGGCCCACCAGAGATCATCGTAACGGACAAATTGCCGTCTTATGGCGCCGCAATGAAAGTCATTGGCAACGTTTCAAAGCAGGAAACGGGGCACCGGCAAAACAACCGGGCCGAAAACTCCCATCTGCCATTTCGACGACGGGAACGCGCCATGCTGCGTTTCAGGAAAATGCGCTCTCTACAGAAATTCGTTGCCGTGCAGTCTTCAGTTCACAACCACTTCAACAAGGAACGACACCTTTACTCTCGAGACACTTTCAAACTCAATCGAGATGCCGCTCTTAACGAGTGGCGTTGTCTTTGTGCCTCATAATGGGCAGTGCTATTGCCGTAGCTGAGACTGGTTCGTATTAGTCTGACAACGCCGGCAGGATGATTGACGGGATTCCGATGAAGAAGAACTAACGCCATAGTCTTGAGATGCGGTGATGACGGATATCTAGACAATGCAAAACGCATTGCAGATTTGTGCAACTGCTTCTGCAAAATATACTTTGTGATTAGGAGTTCGGTTGCCCATCGGCCGCAGCTTGCTCGGCCTGTAACCTCTTGCGTGCCAGTAAACGCTCGTATGCGCCTTGCTTGTCTGCTGAACGACATAAGCGAAAATAGTGGATGTCAAAGACACTTGCAGTTCTACTGCATGAACCTCTTCAATTCGCTAGACGAGAGGACACTGCCACGAAGAAACACTTGATCGCTTCTCGCCATCAAATCTTGCTCCTCTTGGATAGCTGAATTTACGTGGCTCTCTACCGCGAATGAGCTACGATCAAACCCGTTTTTCCCAAACCTCATTGAAGCATATCGATTTGAGGCCAGTCCGTTCACCGAAAGCAAATCAAAAAGCACTAAACCCTCGAAGCTTAAGCTATCGAGTTTCGAGGTGAGCAGTTTAATCTCACGCAAGGGATGAAAATCTGCCGTGGCCGTAACCACAGCGATTTCACCGATTATGCGTATTGTCTCGGTCATTCTTCCATTCTTGCCGTATAGAGGGCGTCAATCGCCGAATATGCGTCTTTTGACAAACTAATAGCTGAGTCTAAGGTAGCTATCATCCGACTACTGCCATCAAATTCTTCCATGTGAAAAATTGCATGACGGTGCTTCCGGTAAAAAGTATAACCAATATTGAACGCTTTTACCATCTTTTTTGAAACGTTCTCCGTATACTCGGGTTTGAGCGTGCATGCGCCAGATTCACATACAAAGAAGTCGCCAAAGCCATTTTTGGCATCCTGATATGACATCTGGCAGTCAGCCATCTCTAGTTTTAATGCACCTTCCAGAGACCGCAGGTCAGGGTAAAGTAGCAGGCAATAGTCTGGCAGATTCGGCGCAGCAAGCTTGACGCAGCAACTGGAAATCAGAAGATTTTTAATATCCTTCGGGATATGATCGTAAGTAGAAGGGAAGAACCCCTTGAGGTAATCTTCGGCCATTTCTTTCCTGACAATGTCCGCGCTGCTGTCATCTTTACGATACAAAACTTGCTCAAGACCCTTCAGGTCTAAAAGGTCGGTGAGCATAAATATGACTCGCCGATAGCAAAAAAGAGGTTTTCCCTGAATCTGCAATACCCTTGTTGTGCGATGGTGAGTGAGTTTGAGGGAGTCTTGATGTTGAACGCTCCTTAGCGTTACCTGCTTGCAATTTACTTCATCACGAGTGGTCTTAATCTCGACTTCTTCGCCAAGAAGATCCAAAATAGAATCGAATGAAACAGCCGTTATTCCTTTAAGGGAATAATTGACGTTCTCAAATTCGGCGGGATTGATCGTGGCCTTCAAGTGGGAAGCGAGCTCCTCACCTACCGGCTGGTTCTTTCCCATCTTCCATTGGATGGTGGTCGCTCCCGTCTTGGTTAGGTGTAAATCCACGGTTGCAAACTGAGCTCCCGCAGCACCAAAGCTCACCCTTTTCTTCTTGGTTGTTGTTTCAATTTCGCCGTCAATTGAGTAGCCCTTTGACTTCATGAAGTTCTGAATGTGTTCATCCAGTGTCTCGCGATCCAGATTTAAGTCTTTGTGGTCGGTCATCTCGTTTACCTTACAATATGCTCTCGCCATCCAAAACACACACGAGCCACCACTCGTATCAGACAGCATGTCTATAAAAATATATTTAATAGATCCTTTCCGCACCTTCTGCCACACAACAATCGATAATGCCCCAGCAGGTGGTTTAGGAACGTGGCCCTTCTGACGTTTTCGGGCCAGTCACGCTGGCACGTCCGGCAATAAGGCACTGGAGCTGTCTGTGACACCAGCTCCGCTTGAGGTTAATGCAGCGCCACACAGGGCGGGAGGGAGCGTCCGCTTTTTACGCTTTGGCTACATGCTTGCCACCCGCAGCGAATGACCGCAAGCCGCCCTCTTTGACGGTAAAAGCTGTGGTCGCTGGCAATCACTAAGCATTGATTTGGTAAGCGTGATCTGGTTTTGGCGTATTATACAAAGGCAAGTATTTCTGAAATCGAGCTCCCGCAACCAAAATAAACAAACAAAAAACAAGGGGCTGTCCTAGATAACCAACATTGGGGTTATCATGATGCGCATGAGGAAGAGTCGTTTAAGCCAACATAAGCAATCACGTCTAATCGAACACTTTGTGGCAGGGACCACGGCGCGGACGGCGGCCAGTCTGTGTGGGGTTCATCGCAACACTGCCGCCTATTACTTCCAGCGTCTGCGCGAGATCATTGCCTATGAATTGAAGGCTGAGAGCGAGGCCATGTTTGGTGGCGAGATCGAGGTTGATGAGAGCTACTTTGGCGGCAAGCGCAAAGGAAAACGCGGACGTGGAGCAGCCGGAAAAATCCCGGTGTTTGGTCTACTCAAGCGCGGTGGAAAGGTTTACACGAAGATCATTCCAGATGCGTCAGGGGCGACACTGATCCCGATCATAGAGCGCAAAGTGGTTCCCGACAGTATCGTCTACTCGGACTGTTGGCGGGGCTACAATATACTGGATGTTTCCGCCTTTCACCACTTTCGGATCAACCATTCCAAGCTCTTTGCCGACCGCCGCAATCACATCAACGGCATCGAGAACTTCTGGAACCAGGCCAAGCGTCACATGCGCAAATTCAACGGTGTCCCAAAGGCACATTTCGGGCTATTCTTGAAGGAGTGTGAGTGGAGATTTAACAACAGTGACCAGTCAGCCCAGTTACTACAGCTAAGGCAATGGGTTAGAAGCTATCTGAACTAGTTATCTAGGACAGCCCCAAAAACAATATGTTAGCAGGCGTCCTCGGGAGGCTTTTTGCGTTACCAAAACTCCCGTGGAAGCATAGGTTTCGGGAAGTGGCAGCCTTTGACCGAGATCACATTGGAAATCCACCGAGATAATTGGTTGCTGAGCCATGACAACCGCGCATGGAATTGGCAATCGGAGTACAAAACTTGCGACAGAACCGGTCCTGCATAGGGCCTGTGCCGTTCTTTCCAACCCTCTCTCCAATGTGCGCGCCGCTAGCGTGGCGCACTATCAGGCGAGCATCGAAGGCACCCGTTGGGGCTTGATGGTAATATGTCAGCACTCCATCGCAGTTTTCCTTTAGGGGGGCTCAAAGCCCCCCCTCAAAAAATTGCACTGACGTGTTACTCTGCCAATTCAGGCTTCAAGGATAGTTCTTCTGGCGATTTGACCGACATACCCAAGGCCTTGGCAACACCTTCGCCGTAAGCACGGTCGCAACGTGTGCAGTTGTCGATGTGGCGCTGCTTTATGAAGTCTGGAGCATCGCCCATGTTTCGACCGGTGTTGTCAAATAAAACCTCCTGTTGCGCCGGCGTCATCAACTGGAAAAGCTTGCGGGGCTGGGTGTAGTAGTCGTCGTCATCCTCGCGGAAGTCGAACATCTCGGCATTGCCGTCAATCTTGAGCGGCGGTTCGGCGTATTGCGGCTGATCGACCCATTGGCCAAAGCTGTTCGGTTGATAGTGCGGTAGTCTGCCGTAATTGTCATCCACACGGCCAAGGCCGTCGCGGTGGTTGCTCATCACCGGACACTTAGCTGCGTTGACCGGCACCTGCTGGTAGTTAACGCCCAGCCGGTAGCGCTGCGAGTCCGGATAGTTAATCAGCCGCGTTTGAAGCATCTTGTCGGGTGAAACACTGATTCCAGGCACGAGATTTGACGGCGAGAAAGCAGCCTGCTCGACATCCGCGTGATAGTTTTCCGAATTGCGATTCAGTTCGAACTCGCCAACCTCGATGAGTGGATAATCGCCTTTATACCACACTTTGGTCAGGTCGAACGGATGGACACCGTAAGTTTCCGCCTCGGCCTCCGGCATGATTTGCACATACATTTTCCAACGCGGGAAATCACCGCGCTCAATTGCGTCAAACAGATCACGCTGATTGCTTTCGCGGTCATCAGCCACGACTGCTGCGGCCTCTGCGTCGGTCAGGTTCTCGATGCCCTGCTGGGTCCGGAAGTGCATCTTCACCCAGAAACGCTCACCCGCTTCGTTCCAGAAGCTGTAGGTATGGCTGCTGAAACCATGCATATGGCGGTAGCTTTTGGGGATGCCGCGATCAGACATCACCACTGTGACCTGATGCAGGGCTTCAGGCAGAAGCGTCCAGAAATCCCAGTTGTTGGTGGGCGAGCGCATGTTGGTGCGCGGGTCACGTTTCACAGCTTTGTTGAGATCGGGGAATTTCTTGGCGTCCCGCAGAAAGAAAACAGGGGTGTTGTTGCCCACCATGTCCCAGTTGCCTTCTTCGGTGTAGAACTTGAGCGCAAAGCCGCGAATGTCACGCTCGGCATCTGCTGCGCCACGCTCGCCTGCTACGGTGCTGAAGCGGGCGAACATTTCGGTCTTCTTGCCCACTTCACTGAATATCTTGGCGCGTGTGTAGCGGCTGATGTCATTGGTCACGGTGAACGTGCCGAATGCGCCAGACCCTTTGGCATGCATGCGGCGCTCAGGGATGACTTCGCGCACGAAATTGGCCAGCTTTTCATTGAGCCAGATATCCTGCACAAGTACGGGCCCACGCTTTCCAGCAGTCATTGAGTTCTGGTTGTCGACGACCGGCGCGCCGAAATCTGTTGTCAGGTGAGATACCGGACACTTCCCTTTGTTTAAGACATCATCAGACATAATTTTCCTCCATTTTATGCAACGAATCTCAATGCATTTTAGAATGAATCTAAGAGCAAATAAAGTGGAGTAAGATGAGTAAGGCAAAGCCTCGTTTCGTTGACTTTGTGATGCCTGTTTTCAGAGCCTGGGGTCATTATTCAAAAAACTTCTGTCTTGGCGCAGTCGGGCGACCTTGATCCGTTTAAGCAGTTGTCCGGTCGTTTTATGGAGGGGTATGAAATGCAAGATACCCTACAGACATTCGACCAGATTCTTGCTGTTCTGGATCCTGTAGACCTGCAATTGGCAGTGTTTTTCCGAGCGCTAAGATCAGGCCGCTAACGGTAGCGGTTCTGGCGCTTGAGTCCAGTGAGGGTGCGCACGACCGAGTCCGGTATCGCATCACGTATGGGATAGAACTTTTGCTAGGCCTGACGAACGCCGGTCTGTATCCAGCCAGTTTTGTTCAAGTTGACCGCATTAGTTTAGGGGCGGCAATCCGGCAGGACGTAATCGATTCATATGGCGGTGAACATATTGGGCGGCTTAACCCGTTTGACGTTGGGCCCCATGTGCCTTGGTGCTTTATCGCAAGATCAGTGCAGGGGACGCGGGTAGACAGGTGTTGTCAGATGGATTCAACCAGTCTCTGCAAGGACAATGAGACTGTCCTTTATGCCGTGCCGAGACCGCGCCACTCAACGAGAGCAGAGGCACGGTTCAGCTTGAAATTGTCGCGTGAATAGATGTGGCGCTCGTGGTTGAAATGATTGCAGACAGAAAAATGAACGGCGGCGAATTTCTGTAAACTTCGCATGCTGCAAAACCGTTGCATGGCTCGTTCTCGTCGTCGAAACGGCAGGTGCGAATTCTCAGCTATGTTATTTTTCCGGTGGCCCGTTTCCTGTCGGTCAGCGTTGCCGATGTCCTTCATTGCCGCGCCGTATGACCGGAGTTTGTCAGTCACAAAGATAAGAGGGTGGCTGTGACGCTTCATCGATTCCCTAAGGAATTTCAACGCTTTTTTGCGATTCCGGCGCTTTGTCACCTAGCTTTCCAGCACCTCACCTTCGTGATCAACGGCACGCCAGAGGTAGTGCGTCTCTGCGTTGATCTTCACGAAAATCCTCTCAGGCATGAAAGCATGCCTTGCCGGGCAGTGACATCGTCCAGATGCCACTGCCGGTTCGAATACGACCGCATCTGCTGCACTCGTTTATGGCGGATTTCAGCGGCGAACATGGGCCAAATCGGTTCCACTAATATCGAACCGTTTTGTGGCTGATATCGATACCGCGCTCGTGCAAAAGATCTTCGACATTCCTCAGCGACAAAGGAAAGCGAACATATAGTATGACTGCGAGGCGGATGATCTCAGGGCTGCTATGAAAACCCTTGAATGGGTTTATCTTTATCATGAGCATAGGCTACGAAACGGAACTGCCCGTCTCAACCCAAATCCTTCTGACAAGACCACTCGAGACCTTTTTTGCGTGTAGCCTAAATACCTGCACTGCCTTGCGGGGCTGGCGCCGGCGTTATTTTGTCTGGATTATCATTGGTCCGGCGTGGATCAGCGCGATAAAGTCGGTTTGGCGGTTGGTGCCGGTTTTTTGGAATAGATTGCGAATGTGAAACGAGATGGTTGTTTGCGAAACACCGAGCTCGAGCGCGACATCTGCTGGGCGGGTGTTGCGGGATAAGGCCGCTGCGACCCGTGCTTCCGTGTGTGTGAGGCCAAACAGATCCATCAAAAGCGGTTCGTTGACGCGTTTGCGATGATCTTGAGCTGTGAGAAATAGCGCCACATGAGGTGTATCGGCGGACGCGCTTGTGCCTTGTATCAGCGAACAAATCATGACGGGGACTGTGTTTAGACTTTGCGGCACGTGCAGCATAACCCCCGCGACCTTTTCACGGCCTTGTAGCGCCATCCCCAGAGTGTCGGATAGGGCGCTTTGTAGATCGCGGTCGGACAACGGGTCGGGGGAGCGGATGGTATCATTTGCGCCAATGATGATACCGGCTTCTGAAATCATCTCTTGGGCACCTCGATTGACGTGAACCAGCTTGCCGTGCCCATCCAGCAAGATAACTCCCACCGCGATTAGATCGAGCGCCGCTTTGGCTCCGCTGCCTGACAGCCCGGATAGGGTGCGACGTAAAGCTGAAATCTCGTCTTGGTGGCGGCTACGGATGCGGCTGACCTGCCGCAGGCGGGCTGCAACGGTAGCTAACATCAAGTCATAATCGACGGGTTTGACAAGATAATCGTCGGCCCCCAGTAGCTTGCCTTCGATCACCTCGCGAGGATCCGAAAGGGCGGTCAAAAAGACAAACGGTGTGGTGCTGAGGTCAGGATACTGCGCGCGCAGTGTCTTTAGCACCTCATAGCCGTCCAAACCGGGCATTGTGATGTCACACAGCAGTAGATCGGGCTTGGTGATGTTCAGAATTTCCAGCGCTGCATGCCCGTCTTTAGCTGCCAACGTATGGTAACCAGCTTCCTGCAACTCTTCTACGATGTCCTGGCGCAGCGTGCTTTCATCTTCGATAACGAGAATAAGCGCGGGGTCGGTTTCGGGCGTCATGAGGCACCTGCGGTGTATCTAGGCAATGTCATGCGAAAGGTTACGCCGTCGGTATTGGGCAGCAAAGAGACCTCTCCGTCTTGCATCCGCGCCAAGGTGCGCGCCATGAATAACCCGATGCCAGTGCCTGCGACACCTATGCTGTTTGCACCTCGATAGTTGCGCTCGAAAATTTGTTGCTGATCCGGCTCAGGGATGGGGAGCGCAATGTTGTGTACATCGCAAAACAGGCTTGCGGCGTCGCTGTGCAGCCGAACAGATACAGGCGTTCCGGGGTTTGCGAATTTCTCAGCGTTGGACATCAGGTTTGCCAGCACCTGTTCGACATGAGTCGGATCACAGAATGCGATATGCGGGCCGGACGTTTCCTGAGTGATCTCGATAGGGCGTTGCTGTGTGGCCTCTCGTTGGCGGGTGCAGACAGTCCGGATGATGTCAGCCAGATCACATTGCACATGACGTGCGCCGATCTGACCAGCATCCAGCCGTGCAGCATCCAACGGGCCCTGTCAGAGCAAACTGGCTTGAGCAGGGCAGGGCGCCGACCTAGGCTTGCCGAATGACAAAGCGCTCCCCTTTTCGGTATTTCAAAACCAGCCCAGAGATCATCCGCCTCGCGGTCATGCTCTACGTTAGGTTTCCGTTATCGCTTCGGAACGTCGAGGATCTGCTGCATGAACGGGGCGTCGATGTCAGCCATGAAACTATCCGTTTCTGGTGGAACCGGTTTGGCCCAATTTTTGGTGCAGAAATACGTAAAAGGCGTGTCGAGAAGATGCGGGCACATTCAAACTGGCAGTGGCACTTGGACGAAATTTTTGTGAAGATCAACGGCGTGACGCACTATCTTTGGCGGGCGGTTGATCACGAAGGTGAGGTGCTGGAAAGCTACGTCACGAAACGCCGTGATCGCAAAGCGGCGTTGAAATTCCTCAGAAAATCAATGAAGCGCTACGGCCAGCCAGAGATCATCGTAACAGACAAATTGCCGTCTTACGGCGCCGCAATGAAAGTCATTGGCAACGTGTCAAAGCAGGAAACGGGGCACCGGCAAAACAACCGGGCCGAAAACTCCCATCTGCCATTTCGACGACGAGAACGCGCCATGCTGCGCTTCAGGCAGATGCGGTCTCTACAGAAATTCGTTGCCGTGCAGTCCTCAATTAACAACCACTTCAACAAGGAACGACACCTTTACTCTCGAGATAACTTCAAACTCAATCGAGATGCCGCTCTTAACGAGTGGCGTTGTCTTTGTGCCTCATAATGGGCAGTGCTATTGCCGTAGCTGAGGCTGGTTCGTATTTGTCTGACAACGCCGTGCCGCCGCTCTTGCCGAGTGGCGCGAGCTCCGCGCAGCCTGAGAGATTAGGGTTGCTGGTGAACTCAGGCTGGTGCGCATTTGTCTGACAGCGCCGTGCTGACTGCCGTGATCATATGCGCTGGTCAGGAAATGATCGTGATGTGCATTTGCCATCAGTGCGGTGGGTTCTGGCTGGCTTGGATTTCTTGTTCCCGTTCCGTCCAGGTTGATCTGATGTAAGCAAGGATGTCCCAAATCTCGTCATCCGTGAGCGTTTCAGCGAAGGCGGGCATTCCGCTATCGAATCCTGAAACCCCTCTGACTTCCAAAGCCGCTTTGCCACCAATCTTGGTGTATTCAAACAGCAGTTCGTCGTCATGGTGCCACGTGTGGCCCGACCCATCATGAGGCGGGGCTGGAAGAACTCCATCAGAATTGGGGGATTGCCAGTTCGGCTGCCCCTCAAGGTTTACACCATGGCACGATGCGCAATTGTTTGCATACAGGTCGCGGCCGGCAACAATGTCACGTTGTTGCCAGTTATGATCCGCGACGGCAGCGGACGCCAGTGACAGCAGGGCCACTATGAGCCACCTCATGCCACATTCACCCAAGTCCGCATGCCACCAACGGCATGGCTTAACATATGACAATGCAGCAGCCATCGGCCGGGGTTGTCAAAGACGCAGATGATGTCACGCTTCTCGTTTGCTTCGACAAGCGTCGTATCACGCAAATCGCCCAGCGCGTTATCCTCCCCAGCCTCGAAGAAGTGATGGCCGTGAAGGTGGATACCGTGCGCAAATGCGGTGTCATTGACTAGCGTCATACGCACTGTCTCACCCCGGCTAAATGATCCAAATGGCTGTTCCGGCAAATCGGACACATCATTGAACGCCCAAATATTAGTGCCGCCATGTCCTCTCGCCATAGCGCCCCCCATCATCGTTAGCGTCAAGTGCTGGGTGGGTTCAGACGGGGCAGGCAACCCATGCGGAGCGAGGGCAGTGATAGGGCTTGGTTGTCTTTGCGTATTTGCACCGTCTATTTTCAGATCCGCCAAACGGAACGCGCCTTGGCGGGTTAACATGTCAATCTCTACGGGTCCGGAGATATCGACGATCAGATCCGCCCGCTGTGCTGGCGCGAGCACAAGTTCGCTCAACGGGCGGGGCTCGACCAATGCCATACCATCCAGAGCGACAACCATGCCACCGGCGCCAGTGACGGCCAAAGGGACGATACGGTTTGTCGCCGCATTGATCACACGAAACCGGACGCGATCACCCTGCCTGACCGAGGAGGCGGAAAGGAAGGCACGCGCGAAATTCCCCATATATCCGCCATGGGCGACGGAGTGCATATTGGCGAAGTCTTCAGACAGGCTACCGTCCTCGCTCAACATCCAGTCCGATATCACCACAGTAATATCCTGATCGACGTCAGGGGGCACATCGTCTTCGACAATCAGCGGCCCCATCATTCCGCGGGCAACCTGTTCATAAGAAATATAGTGGGAGTGATACCAGTAGGTGCCGGCATCCGGTGGCGTGAAACGATAGGCCATGCTCTCGCCCGGGTTGATGAGCTCCTGTGTCAGCACAGGGACGCCGTCCATCCGGTTTTCGATACGGAGGCCGTGCCAGTGAACGGCAGTGCCTTCGTCCAGCCCGTTTACCACGTCGATCGAGACAGGTTCACCACGAGCAACCCGAAGGGCAGGCCCGGGCATTGATCCGTTGAAGCCAAGCATGGCCGTCGCCGCGTTTCCGGCTGGAAGAATTTGCTGCACGACAGCTTCCGCCCGCAGCCGAAGCGGATTTTGAGCTGCGATTGTCACGGTCGGAAGGATCGCGAGAGCTGAAGCCGATGCGAGGAAGTGGCGTCTGTTCATGGTTTGCCTCATACTGAAGGAGCAAGATAGGTGGTCACAACAAGAGCTGCCGTATTCATCGAATTTCCGCACAGGTCATTGTGTCGTGTTTCGCTACACCCTCCAGCAGGGGGAGGGTCAAATGATTGGTCTTCACAGTGTCGCGAGCGGGCCAGTTACGGTGCCCGATCATTTTCAGGTGCTAAATTTGGGAGGTCGGATAACCAGCCTCGGAAAGTGTCGTCACTATCATTCCGGTTGCGACACCACTGGTGACATGAATATTTCGCGCATCCATGTCGAAACTGATGTGAGCATCTGGATCAAGTGTCTTAATCGCTTTCTCAATCGTCGCCTTACAATGGCCGCAACTCAGGTCCGGAACATGCAAATCGGTCATTTGTTTCTCCTTTTGGATGATTAAAGCTCAACGCGCCTCAAGCGCAGGGCATTGGTGATAACTGAAACGGAAGACAAGCTCATCGCCGCTGCCGCGATCATCGGCGACAGGAGTAGCCCGGTGACAGGATAGAGCAGCCCGGCAGCTATCGGCACACCAAGCGCGTTGTAGGCGAAGGCGAAGAACAGGTTCTGCTTGATGTTGCGCAGGGTGGCGCGCGCCAGTTTGCGCGCCCGCACAATACCCATCAGATCGCCGCCCAACAGGGTAATGCCTGCGCTTTCCATAGCCACATCCGCGCCGGTGCCCATGGCGATGCCGACATCAGCCGCAGCGAGGGCAGGGGCGTCGTTCACCCCGTCACCAGCCATGGCGATCTTGTGGCCCTTGCTTCGCAACTGGTCGATCAACGTCTTCTTATCCTCAGGCAACACGCCTGCGCGAACCTCGTCGATGCCCAGCTCCTCTGCCACCGCCTGCGCCGTGCGCTCGTTGTCACCGGTCGCCATGATGATACGCAGACCCTGCGCATGAAGTTCGTCGATTGCCTCTGCGGTGCTGTCCTTGATCGGGTCGGCCACCGCCACGATACCGGCAAGTGCGCCATCGACAGCGATAAACATCGCCGTCTTGCCCATGGCGCGCAGGGTGTCTGCCTCTGCTTCGGCCTTTGCCGTATCCAGCCCCATCTCCTGCATCATCGCTCCATTGCCAAGCGCCACCGTGCGACCGCCGACCATGCCGCGCACGCCCTTGCCGGTGATTGCCTCGAAATCCGTCGCTTCCTGGCGGGCGGCCCCCTGTGATTCGGCGCCCTCGACAATGGCCTCGGCAAGCGGGTGTTCCGATCCACGCTCCAGCGCGGCGGCAAGAGACAAGAGGTCGGAGTCCGCCATATCGCCCAACATCACGGTATCCGTCAGCTTCGGCTTGCCCATGGTCAGCGTGCCGGTCTTGTCGACGATCAGCGTATCGACCGCTGCCATGCGCTCCAGCGCCTCGGCATCCTTGATCAGCACCCCCGCCTGCGCCCCGCGCCCCGCCGCCGTGGTGATCGAGATCGGCGTCGCCAACCCGAGCGCACAGGGGCAGGCGATGATCAGCACCGACACCGCCGAGGCAATGGCAAAGACCAGCGCGGGTTCCGGCCCGAAGATCATCCAGACCACAAAGGCAACGATCGCGACCGCCGCCACGGTCGGCACAAAGATTGCCGACACCCGGTCGGCCAGCCCCTGGATCGGTGCGCGCGAACGGCGGGCGTTCGAGACCATCGCCACGATCTGCGCCAGCACGGTGTCGGACCCGACCTTGCCTGCTTCGATCACGAGGCTGCCGTTATGGTTGATGGTGGCGCCTGTCACCGCATCGCCCGGACCCTTTTCCACAGGCATCGCCTCGCCGGTCAGCATGCTTTCATCCAGAGACGAGCGTCCCTCGATCACCACCCCATCCACCGGCACGCCGTCGCCGGGGCGCACGCGCAGGCGGTCGCCCTCCATGATGTTTTCCAGCGGTGCGTCGTATTCCGTGCCATCGGGCAGGATGCGCCGTGCGGTTTTGGGCGCGAGGTTCAGCAACGCGCGGATCGCGTCGCCGGTGCGTTCGCGGGCGCGCAACTCGAGCACCTGCCCGACAAAGACCAGCGTCACGATCACCACCGCAGCCTCGAAATAGGTGCCGACGCCGTGGCCCATCCGGTATTGTTCGGGGAAAACGCCCGGGAGGAACGTGGCGAACAGCGAATAGAGATAGGCCGCCGCCACGCCGAGGCTGATCAGCGTCCACATGTTGGGGCTGCGGTTCACGATCGAATCCCAGCCGCGCCGGAAGAACGGCAGCGCCGCCCAGAGGATGATCGGTGTGGCCAGCACGAACTCGAGATAGCTTGCTGTCTGATGCCCGATCCAGTCGCGCACCGGCAGGGCGACCAATTCGCCCATGGTCAGGATGACAAGCGGTACCGCCGCCGCGGCGGAAATCCACATCCGGCGGGTGAAGTCGGTCAATTCCTCGCTGGGCTCGTCCGACGGTACGATCGGTTCCAGCGCCATGCCGCAGATCGGGCAGGACCCCGGCGCATCCCGGACGATCTCGGGATGCATCGGACAGGTGTACTGGACGTTGGCGGGAGCTGCCTTCTTCTGCCCGGACGCGCGGCCGGAGGCATAGAACCACGGATCCGCCTGGAACTTCGTCTGGCACTTATCCGAGCAGAAATGGAAGGTCTCGCCCTGGAACGCGGCGTGACGCCCGTCCGCCTTGACCGCGACCGTCATCCCGCAGACCGGGTCCTTTGCCGTCTCGGTCCCAGCCGGGATGTCGGGCGTTGCGTGATGGTGATCGTGCTCCATGGTCTGCCAGCCTTTCGATGTTTCTTGCTTGCCGCCTCCAAGGACTGGAAGCTCAAGCCCTTTAGTGATGGTCGTGAGCGCCTTCCCCGACAGGATTGCGCGCTAAGAACAGCCGGACGAACAGGAACACCAGCGCCATGCCAAGAATGCCGACCACGACGATGAGCGGGTCGGACTGCCACTTCATCGCAGCGAAGGCGGCCAGCACCACGGCGTCGAGGGCGATGGCCGTCAGCAACACCCAGCCTTGCGCACCAATTTCCTCGCGCAGATGCCGGAACACGCCGAAGTGGATGATCATGTCCATCACCAGATAGAAGAAGGCCCCGAGCGAGGCGATGCGGCTGAGATCGAAGAAGACCGTCAGGAAGCCCGCTATCACGACGGTGTAGACGAGCGTGTGGTCCTTGATCGTGCCTTGCATCCCGAAATGGCTGTGCGGGATCATTTTCATGTCGGTCAGCATCGCCAGCATCCGCGAGACCGCGAACACGCTGGCGATCAGACCCGACGCGGTGGCCACCAGCGCCAGCGCCACCGTCAGGTAGAAGCCTGCTTGCCCGAGCGCGGGCTCGGCGGCCTCGGCCAGCGCGTAGTCCTTCGCCGCCACGATGCGGTCGAGCGGCAGGCTGGAGCCGACCGCGAAGGCCACCAACAGATAGACGACGACGCAGAGCGCGATGGACCAGATGATGGCCCGGCCCACGTTGCGGTGCGGGTCGGTGACCTCTGCGCCGCTGTTGGTGATGGTCGTGAAGCCCTTGAAGGCCAGGATCGACAGCGCAACCGACGCCACGAACCCTGTGGCTGCAAAATCATCACCCGTCGCCTCGAACGAGATGCCGCTTGCCCAAAGACCCGCTGCGCCGAACAGCGCGATGCCGCCCACCTTGAGCACGGCCATGATGATGGAGAACAGCCCGACCGACCGGGTGCCCGATGCGTTCACGAGATAGGCGAAGACGATCAGCCCGACACCGAGAATAGGCACGAGGATGCTGTCCGGATCGCCGCCGAACGCACGCAGCGTGTAGGTGCCGAAGGTGCGCGCGACGAGGCTTTCGTTGATCACCATCGACAGCGCCATCAGGAGGGCCGCGCCCGCCGCGACCGTCGTCGGGCCGTAGGCCTTCTTCAGGATCATCCCGATGCCGCCCGCTGACGGATACGCGTTCGACATCTTGATGTAGGTGTAGGCGCTGAACGCGGTCACGATGGCGCCCACGATGAACGAGAGCGGGAAGAGAGGCCCGGCGAGTTCGGCGATCTGCCCGGTCAGCGCGAAGATGCCCGCGCCGATCATCACGCCGGTTCCCATGGCCACAGCACCCGGGAGGGTAATGCTGTTTTTCTCGTAATCACTTTTCGTCATGGATTTTCCTTTTCAGGCTTTTGCCGCAGCGCCACCCAGAGCAGCGGCAAGCCCGTCACGAGCCCGAGACCGAGAACTGCCCAAGTTGCGCGCCCGAGGTCTCCGCTAACCGCCTCGCCGCCGAAATGGGCAAGCAGGAAGCTCGCCGGGATGATGCCCGCCAGTGTCGCGACGGCGAAACGCCAAGCATGGAGACGGCTGAGTCCGGCCGCGTAGCTGACCATGTCGAAGGACACGAAGGGCATAAGGCGGCTGGCGAAAACCGTCGCCGTCAACGCGTTCTGCGAGCCGAGCAGCCCGGCATCGACGCGGTCACCAAAAACCCGCCGCAAGACATCATGCCCCAGAACCCGCGCGAGGCCGAAGGCGATCAGCGCCCCGAGTTCCGCCCCGATCACGACCAGCCCTGTCCCCCAGACATGCCCGTAGGCCGCACCTGCCACCATTGCGATGGGCGCGCTCGGGATCGGGCTGGCTACGACCGCAATGGTCATGAACGTGACGATCACGACCGGCCCCCAGAGGCCGGCGCGCGCAACCAGTTTCTCCAGACGCTCGGGCTGCAGAAGGCTGCGCGCCTCGGCGAACACCGAAGGCGCGACCTGCCAGACAGCGAGCAGGACGATCCCGAGGATCGCAAGGCCGGCGAGAATGGTGGCGCGCAGGCTCATCTCACACCGCCGCGATGGCCTTCGCCAGGAGGTCACGCACCTCGCCCGCCACGGCCGTCAGCTCGGCGTTCTCAATCGCCTGCATCGACGCCACAGGATCGATGGCGCTGACTTCCACGCCGCCGTCCACCTCGCGCAGGATGACGTTACAGGGCAGCATCGCGCCGACCCGAGGCTCGATCCCGATCGCCTGATACGCCATCTTCGGGTTGCAGGCGCCGAGGATGCGGTAGGCGGGCATCTCGACGTCAAGCTTCTTTTTCATCGTAGCCTTGACGTCGATCTCGGTCAGGACGCCGAAGCCATAGTCCGCCAGCGCAGCACGGGTGCGCGGGTCGACGTCTTCGATCCCGATGTCGGGGATCATGCGATTGATTGTGTAAGCCATTGAGAAGTCCTTTCGTCTATTTCCGAAGATATTTGACCAGCGCTGCTATGGCCAAAACCACCAGCGCAAGGATCAGCAGGCCGAAGAGCCAGCCAATCCCCATTCCGAAACCCATTCCGGAGCCCATATCGTTCCAGTTCATCGTCTCATCCTCCTGATTTTCACCCGCAGGGTGCGCCTATTGACCGGCCATCACGACAACATGGGGCAGGACAGCACAGGATCGGTGTCGGGACATCGGGGCGCCCTGTCCGGACGCCCCGCCCGGATCACACCGACGCCGTGACCGCGAATTCGGTCATCATGCCGGTCGCAAGGTGCGGCATGTGATGGCAATGCAGCATCCAGCGCGCGGCCTCGCCGGCGTCCAGGGCGACATCGACCATCGACATCGGCGGAACGTGAACCGTGTCGCGCAGGGCACCGGCAACACGCCGCCCGTTCAGGCCGACGACCTGGAACACATGCCCGTGCAGATGCATCGGGTGGGCCATCATCGACATGTTGTGGAACGACAGCACGACCCGTTCGCCGCTGCGCGCGGTGATCGGCTGGTGCTGGCCCCAGACGGCCCGGTTGATCGTCCAGACATAGGGCTGCATCGAGCCGCCGAGCATCAGCATCTGGCTGCGGTCCACCTGCCGATCCGGCAGGGGATCGCGGGCGATGAGGCGCGCCTCCTGTGCAAGATCGGTGTCGAACGCGGGTGCTGCGGTCTCCGCCATGGCATCGAGGCGCCGGACCTCGGCTCCCTGCGTAGCGAGGATCAGGCCGGTGCGCTCGCGCGCGCCTTCGCGCAGGGCGAGGATCGGCCAGGTGCCGCCGTCGTTCGGCAGGTCGATCTCGATGTCCAGCCGCTGACCCATGGCCAGCCCGAACCGGTTGCCCGCGACAGGCTGGACGGCGTGGCCGTCCGTCGCGACCAGTCGCGCCTCGGCACCCCCGGTGTCGATCCAGAACACCGTCGCCGCGGCGGCGTTGATGACCCGCAGCCGGATGCGCCCGCCACGCTCGACCTGCACCACCTCGGGGTCCGACAGGGTCCGGTCGTTGGCGAGATAGGCGTCCCAGTCGTAATCGTTCAGGTCCATGGCCATGCCGCCCATCTGGCCGCCCATGCCCATCATCGCACCCATGTTGCCCATGCCGCCATGGCCCATCGCGCCATGATCCATGCCCTGCATCGCGCCCATGCCTCCCATGGGCGCGCCTTGATCGGGCGCCGCAGTGGCACTATGACCTGCGCCGTGTCCGCCGCCATGACCCGCGCCGATCTCCGCCAGAACCTCCTCGGGGCCCTTGAAGGAGAAATCATGCAGGAACATCACGACCTCCTGCCGGTCAGCAGCAACGTCCTCGGCCGAGCGCACGATCAGCGGTGCTGCCAGCAGCTGCATCTCTTGCGTCGGCACATGGCTGTGCATCCAATGCGTGCCCGGCCGCGTCTCAAAATCGTAGGATCGGGTCTCTCCGGACGCGAGGAGGGGCATCGGCATGTCCGGCACGCCGTCCTGCGCATTGGGCGGGATCTGGCCATGCCAGTGGATGATGGTGCCGACATCAAGATCGTTGGTCAGATCGACCCGGAACCTCTGGCCGGGGTCGAGGATCAACCCCTGACCGCTGGGACCGACAAGGCCAAAGACGGTTGCGGCGCGTCCATCGATATCGAGGGTCCGGGTCGCGGCGGCGAGGCTGATCGGCGCCGCCCCTTGCGCAAAGGCGATGCGGGGCATCTGTGCCGCGCCAATGGCGGCGGCGCTTGCGGCAAGAAAGCCGCGTCGTGAAAGCGTGTTCATGGTCGTCTCCTCGGGACATCCCGTCCCGTTCATCAAGGCCGATGGGACGCCGCAGGCGTCTGCCCGGGCGCGATTAGAGGAGACGGAGCTTCGGAGGGCGTTCGTTCAGTCCCGGCGCACGGCTGACGTGGATCGCCTCGGACGCGACGTCATGACTGGCGGCACCGTGGGCGTGCCCAGCTTCACCGCCTGCCGACGTCAGAAAGGCCGAGAGACCTGCGCAGACGAACGCGCACATCTCGGCATCGGCCTGTCCACAGTGCTCTCCAGCGGCACAGTCGGGGCTCGCAATGACCGGAGAGTGCATCATGTCGGCGACATGCCTCGCGTGATCCACACCGGAATTCATGCTCATGCGTGTCGCGTGCGCGGAGGTCACCGTCGTCACCACGGTGATCGCGAGTATGGCAAGCATGGTGATGACACGTTCGATCATGCTGCAAAGATAGGCATTACTCACGAGAATGTCCAGTGTCGCAGGCGCCTAACCGCTGGCACAACGTGGGATTGACCAAAAGAGAATGATGTTCTGCAGTGATCGGGGACTGACGTCTTGGAAAAAACTCTTCGAAATACTGTCGAGATCGGTCTGTTCATCGGAGGTGTGACCCTCGACTTCGTAGCAACCCGGGGCAGGTAGGACGTATCAACGTACAAGGGGTTTGCCCCCTTGAAGCTGGGTAGGAAAGAATGGTGGATGTTGATGATCCGGCCAGACATCTTCTGGCATAGGCTGTCAGATAGGATTTGCATGTAGCGCGCCAGAACGACTAGTTCGGCGCCGGAGTCTTCGACAACCTGGGGTAGATTCCGGTAGGGGGCAGGATCGTATCATAAGGCATTTTGGCGGTGCCGTCTGATGATGTCGGTGACTGTGTTTTTCGAGATACCTAGGGTCAGGACTCATAACCAAAATATGACGGTTGCTGCGAGAGCGATGGCAGAGAGGAAGACGGTTGGTGATCTGTCG
>CANMZB010000027.1 GCA_947502265.1 uncultured Sulfitobacter sp. | reverse complement strand
TCTGTCGCATTTGTTTACTCCTTCGAAGGTTGAGCAAACTCTACATTAAAGTGAGGGAAGTTTCGGGGGGCAGGTCACCGCTACTGTCGAAAGGTACTTGGCCGCTGCGAATTTTGGCGAAGCCATAGACAGCGGAATTACAGCGTTGGTCGCAGGGCTTGTTTTGGGCTTGCTGGTGACGATTGCCAGAAATAGCGAAGAATGGGCCACTGAATCCGTTTATTCCGAAGACGAGCGCCCCAAACCGGAGGTGGCGAGGGAGAGGCGTTAACCCCTCCCCACGATCACCTTCAGTCGCATCTAATGCGGCACATCAGGAAAGCTTTATACGCTCTTGCCGTACAACAACATTCCACACCACAGGGTAGCCTTCGATATGCGCCATCAGGCGCCCATTCGGGATGAGTGCGTATTCAGGGTCGGGGTCACCGCTCATGGCGTTGAAAAGATTATCGAATACGCGGGTTTTGGCTCAGCGCCGGAACTGGCTGTTCCAATTGCCGGAAGCGGGCGGAAAGTCGCGCCATGGCGCGCCGGTCCTAACCCGCCGAAAACTGCTTCGAGGAACAGGCGATTACTTTTTGCCGTGGGCCCCGCGTCGTTGGCCTTTCCCGGCAAATGCGGTTCAAGCCGCTGCCATGCACGACCCGTCAGCACAAAGTTCTGCTCGCTCATTCAAACCTCCATTCGGGAAGTTTGAATAAGAAATCAGACCCGCTGGGAGTTTTTATTGCCCACAGTCCCTACATTCTTCACTGTTTCTTTTCGGCTTTCCTGAAAAGAATAATATACGATACAAAGGCTAAGATCGTAATCCATCATGGGCAGGAGAATAAGTGCAAGTTGAAATATGCCTCGAGTATTGGCATGTTGTGCATTCTAAGAAAAATTGTTGATAATAGACCGGAAATTTCCACTTCGACTTCAGCAGCTGCGCAGTAAGCAAAGGTTGACCCGAGGTATTGTGATGGTCGCCTGTCTGCGAACCGGTTTCAACTGCGCTGAAGTATCTACCTACGATCCCAGGCACGTTTCAAAACCGCGCTGCGCCACAAGTCGGCCGATATTTGAGTGCAGCACGCTTCCATGCGCCAATCCGTGTCGCGAAAACACCATACTACCCTGGATAGTTTCGATAGCATCACTTCTTCACGGAGCGCAATCTTGGCCTTGAAATCTGACGCGTGGTTCTTTCGTTTCGTCAGGCTGAATTGTCATTCTCTCAAGTTGATTCACCTTACTACTGGCCAGAATTTGCACGAGCCGCTCTGCCATCATCCCGTGACCACACCACACACGATGAAAATCGAATTGACCTGACGCTGCCGGTATATCGTCTGGCGCGCTTCAGTCGTCGAGCAAAATGCGCGCGGCATTGCCTTTGTCATCGTCGTACTGGTCGGAGCGTACGGTCCATAGGAACGCCACAAGGCCAATAGCGCCCAGCACCAGTGACACCGGGATCAGAAACACGAGAACATTCATTTGATCAACCTCATCCGTTGCGAGTTAAGAAGGACTGTAATCGAAGAGATCGACATCGCCAAGGCCGCCGCAAGCGGGGTGGCGTAGCCGGCCAGCGCAATCGGCACTGCGATAAAGTTATAGACAGCGGCAATGGCGAAATTCTGTTGCGACAGGCTGCGTGTTGCCCGCGCGACGCTCAGCACCAGCGGCAAGTCGGCAAAGCTCTCTTTGAGGACCACGATGTCAGCCGCGCTGCGCGAAGCTTCCAGCGCCGTTGCCGGCGCGATTGCGGCATGGGCCGCAGCAAGCGCTGCGGTGTCATTCAGCCCGTCACCAATCATCAGCACCCGCTCGCCCGCGGCGGCAAGCTCTTCAAGACGGTGCAGCTTGTCTTCGGGGCGCGAGTCTGGCGTCACCTTTATGTTTAGCTGCTTTGCCAGCCGCCCGGCAGGGGCGGGGGCATCGCCGGTGACAACCTCACACGGTAAATCCAGCGCGCCAAGCGCCTCGCGCACGCCTTCACGCACCGTTTCGGGGGATTCAATCTGTAGCGCCGGAAGGTCGCCGATACGCAGGCCAAGGCCGCTGAAATCGGCATCCAGCCATGGCCCACGGCCCAGCCGGACGGTTTCTCCCTGATACAGGCCTTCGATGCCTTGCCCTGCAACCTCGCGAATATCCTCGACTTGGGCGGGCGCTGTTGTGTCAACAGCGTTGACCAGCGCGCGTGACAACGGGTGATGCGAGGCCTGTGCAAGCGATTTCGCGACAGATTTTTCCGCCTCGGTCATTGCATCCGGCAAGGCGATAGCTGGCAGCGTCAGCGTGCCCGTCTTGTCGAACACGATGTGCGTGACTTCCGCCAACCGCTCCAGCGCTGTTGCGTGTTTCACGAGGAATCCTGCGGAAAACAAACGGCTGATTGCGGCGGTCGAAACCGCAGGCACGGCCAGACCCAGCGCACAGGGGCAGGTAATAATCAGCACCGCAATCGCGATGTTGAGCGCGTGGCGTATGTCACCGGTGGCGGTCACCCAACCGGCAAAGGCCACAAGCGCCAGCAGATGCACGGCGGGTGCATAAATTTGCGCGGCTCTGTCGGCAAGCGCGGTATAGCTGTTGCGTGCGTTCTCGGCCGTCTCGACCAAAGCGGCCATGCGGCGCAAAGACGTATCCTCGCCCACCGCTGTGGCCCGCAGATGCAGCGGCTCGGCGATGTTGATCTCTCCGGCTTGAACGCTATCGCCCGCGCCAAGGTTGATGGCGGCACTTTCACCGGTCAGAAACGAGCGGTCCATCAAGGCCGTGTCAGACAACAGCGTGCCATCCGCAGGCACCCGCGCGCCCGTGGGGACGATCACCGTATCACCCACCCTCAGCTCGGAAACGGAAACCGTCTGCGCGACGGTGCCCACCAACCGTTCTGCGGTGTGAACCTCAAGCGCTGTCAACTCGCGCGCCGCAGAGCGCGCGGCGCTGCGGGTGCGGTGATCCATGTACCTGCCGATCAGCAGAAAGAAAGTGAGCGACAAAGCCGCATCGAAATAGGCGTGATCGCCGCTTTGCAGCGTTTCATAAAGCGACATGCCCGCCGCCAGTATGATGGCAAGCGAGATCGGCACATCCATGTTCAGGCGTTTCACCCGCAGCGCCGCCCATGCGTTTTGAAAGAAAGGCTGCGCCGAATAGGCGACAACAGGAATTGCGATAACAGCGGAAATCAGATGAAAAAGATCGCGGGTCGCGTCCGCAGCCCCCGACCACACGGCCACGGATAACAGCATGACGTTCATCATGGCGAAACCCGCAACCGCCATGCGGGTCAGCAACGCGCGGCCCACATCGTCGCGCGCGCGGTTCAGCGCTGCACCGTCCAGTGGGTAAGCCTCGAAGCCGAGCGCGTCGAGCGAGGCAAGAATGCGTTCGGATGTGACAGGTCCGGTTACCGACAGCCGCTTGAGCGAAAGATTGACCCGTACGGATTGCACGCCGATCACGCCTGCCAATTCCCTCTCGATCTTGCCGATGCAGGCGGCACAGTGGATTGTTGGCAGGGAAAACTGCGCTGCGGCTGCGTTCATCTGTTCTGATGAAGGGGCCACGGAAACGCAAGCAGGGCAGGCGGCTGTCACTGGTCTGTCCTCACAATAACGCGCTGTTGAAAAAGCGTCCCATCGGGCGCGCGGGCCTTCAGGCGCAGGTTCCAGTTGCCTTCACCGCCTTCGACCCTGGCGCGCAGTGCACCATTGATAAAGCTGAACTCCGGCGTTTGATCCTGTTGGACGCTGGTCGCCCGGCCAAAGATGGCTTCTTCGATCATCGGCGCGATGGGGGTGCCGTTCTGCACGATCCGCAAGACCAGATCGTTCCCGTCAAGGTCCGCCGACACATCCCAGCCCAAAGCAATCTGCGCATCGCGATCCGTGTCGAATTTCTGGCTGGCGACATAGGAGTTATCCACCTCCAGACCGGGGAATGTTCTGACGGCGTTCACCGCGAGCGTAAGGTTCACCGTAATGATGACGCCAAAAGCCAGGCCGAAAATAGCCAGTACATGCCATCCTGTGATTTCAGTTTTCATTACCGTCTCCCGTTAAATGTGGTTTCACGGCTGGCGCGCGCACCGGTTACAAGGTCTTCCACCCAGATCCGCAGATCGGTTTCACGGTCGGTGGCTGCCGGATCCTGCGGCAGGGCGGTCACATAAACCCGTTGCAGGATTGTCGTGTCGGCAGGGACGGACACGTCGAGATGACCGTCGTTGCCCTCAAGGTCGATGCGCAGGGCCGCGTCTGTGGTCAGACTCATGCGGAACTGGCGGTCATCACCTGATTTATTGCGCAGACGCACATCATAAATGTTGCGCACGGAACCGTCGGATTGAACAACATAGGTCGGGTTGCGCTCCGGGCTTACGGTCAGCTCGATATCTGTGCGGATGAACAGGGCGTACACCAGTCCGAGGCCAAGCAGGGCCCACATCGCGGTGTAAAGCAACGTGCGAGGGCGCAGGATGTGACGCCAGACCGATTTCGGCGCGCCGCCTGCGCGTTCTGCCGGCTCGTCGGACAGGGCCATATAATCAATCAGGCCGCGCGGCTTGCCGATCTTGGCCATCACATCATCACAAGCGTCGATACACAGGGCGCAGGTGATGCACTCCATTTGTTGACCGTTGCGGATGTCGATGCCCATCGGGCAGACGTTGACGCAGGCCATGCAGTCGATGCAGTCACCGTGTTCTTGCTGGGCTGCGGCAAGCAGGGGCGCACCGCCGACCTGTAGCGCCTTGTTGGGATAGGGGGTGGAGGTATAACGTGCCTCGCCCGGACCAGCGGCCCTGGATTCCGCTTCGGCTTTTTCTGCGGCTGCGCGATCGCGTTTGCGTACATTACCCTTGCCGCGCGGCTCTCCGCGCCATTCGCGGTAGGCGACGGTGATTGTATCGGGGTCCATCATCGCGGCCTGTATGCGCGGCCACGGGCACATGTAGATGCAGATCTGCTCGCGCAGGAAGCCGCCGAAAATGAAGGTCGTCGCGGTCAGTACGGCGATGGTGATATAGGCGGCGGGATGCGCCGAAAGCCGCACCAGATCACCAAGCAGCGTGGGTGCATCCGCGAAATAGAAGACCCATGCGCCGCCCGTTGCAACCGAGATCACGAGCCATACCGCCCATTTTGTGATCCGCAGGCGCCATTTTTTAAAGTCCCACTTTGCATGGTGCAAGCGAACGCGCGCGTTGCGATCGCCTTCGATCCAGCGCTCTACGAGAATGAAAAGATCGGTCCACACGGTTTGCGGGCAGGTATAGCCGCACCAGACCCGTCCCAGCGCCGAGGTGAACAGAAAAAGGCCCAACCCCGCCATGATCAGAAGACCGGCCACAAAATAGAACTCGTGCGGCCATATCTCGATCCAGAGAAAGTAGAACCGGCGGTTGGCCATATCCACCAGAACCGCCTGATCGGGCAGGTTGGGGCCACGATCCCAACGTAACCACGGTGTCAGGTAATAGATGCTGAGAGTCACACCCAGAATCCACCATTTGAGACGGCGGAACACACCAGTGACCCGACGTGGAAAAATCGGTTCTTGGGCGGCGTAAAGGGCGGGTTCTGACATGTGTGATTATCCTTTGCGCCGACTTTTATTTACCGTCAGGCATTGGCTCAATCGACTGACGGGGGTTTTTTGACTTACGTCAATAATAGATGACGGCGGCGTACTTTGAAAGCGCGCCGCCGTTACTTCGATGGGGGAGACGCTGCGGCTATTCGCCGCCGCCCAAGCCATGCACATAAAGCGCTACGGCACGCACGTCCTCGTCCGACAGCCGTTGGCCCCACGCGGGCATGACGCCAAAGCGGGCGTTATAGACCGTCTCGTGCAGCGTTTCGCGGTCGCCGCCATAAAGCCACAGGGCATCCGCGATGTTGGGGGCACCCAATTCACGGTCGCCAAGACCTTCGTCACCGTGACAAGAGGCGCAATTATCCGCAAAGACGGTTCTGCCCTCTTGTGCCAGCGTGCTATCCACGTCGCCCGACGACAGGCTTACAACATATTCGACAACAGCGTCGATTTCCTCGCCACTCAGAAACTCGCCAAAGGCAGGCATCTCAGAGTAGCGTGCGTCGGGGTCTGTTTCGTTGCGAATGCCGTGATTGATCGTATAGGCGATTGCGTCAACATCTCCGCCCCACAGCCAGTCGTCATCCAGCAGGTTGGGGTAGCCTTTTGCGCCCGCCGCACCCGAACCGTGACACTGGCTGCACTGGGCGGCGAACACCGACCCGCCACGCGCCACCGCGTACCGGTGCAAATCGTCAGATGGCGAAATCGCCGCCAGATCGGCGTTCAGCAGATCGGTAACAAGCTGCGCATTCTTCGCCTCGTGCTCTGTGATCTGCTCGGCCACTTGTGCGCGGGTGGAAAAACCTAACAGCCCCGACGTGGCACCCGAAACCATAGGCCATGCGGGATAGGCGATGGTATAACCGATGGCCCAGACGATGCAGGCATAAAGCGTCCACAGCCACCAGCGCGGCAGCGGGTTGTTCAGCTCTTCGATGCCGTCCCAGCTGTGACCGGTGGTTTCGACCCCGGTTTCCTTATCGACGCGTCCCTTACTCATCGCTCGGCCCTTTCTTTTTCACTGCACGCTTCTTGTCGGTGGCGGTTTCATCGGTATCCGCGTTGGTGCGATCTTCGTTTTCCCAGTCTTTGAAAGGAATCATGCTGGCCTCTTTGCGCGCTTCGTTCTGGCTGGGCAGAAAGGCCCATATGGCCACTGCCAGAAAGAAGACAAACAGCGCGAGAAGCCCCCAACTGTCAGCGAGTTGGCGTAAAAACGAATAGGTATCCATCGCGGGCCTCCTATCGGCTTGCGTCGGGGGTAAAGGTCGAGAAATCGACCATTGTGCCCAAGACCTGAAGGTACGAAATTAGCGCGTCCATTTCAGTCAGCTCTGGCTGGCTGTCAAAGTTGGAGACAACGGCGCCGGGATAGCGTTCCAGCAACCCGTCATAGTCGCCGTCCGGATTTGCCTGAACGTGGAAGTCGGCATAGGCGGCTTCGATTTGGGCGTCCGAATAGGGCACCCCGACAAACCGGTGCGTGGACAACAGATCGGCGACATATTTGCCGTCGATCCGCGTTTCCGAAAGGAAGGCGTATTTTGGCATGATGCTTTCGGGCACCACCGATTGCGGATCGCTCATGTGATCCACGTGCCATGCGTCGGAATACCGCCCGCCCACACGCGCCAGATCGGGACCGGTCCGTTTCGACCCCCACTGGAACGGGTGATCGTACATGGATTCCGCCGCCAGCGAATAGTGTCCGTAACGCTCCACTTCGTCGCGCATGGGGCGGATCATCTGACTGTGACAGACATAGCAGCCTTCGCGCACATAAATGTCACGCCCGGTCAGCTCCAGCGGAGAGTAGGGGCGCATGCCCTCTACCTTCTCGATGGTGTTTTCCAGCCAGAACAGCGGCGCAATTTCCACGATCCCGCCGATGGATACAACCACCAGCGAGGCCGTCAAAAGCAGCATCGGGCTTTTTTCCAGAATGGCGTGCCGATTGAGAAAGCCGGTCTGATGCGGCAGCTCGTTCGGTATTTTTTCCGGAAAATCGGACAGGGTCGCAACTTTGGGATCCTGCTCGGCCGGGGTGATTTTTTCGTTATCAACCATGTTGGGTTCCTTATTCGGCAGGTGTTGCGAGAGGTGCGGCGGGGCGCGCTTCAGGCAGGGTTGCTGTTGCGGCTTTGCCTGCGCGGATGGTCATCCACATGTTCCAGCACATGATGATCGCACCGGCGAGGAACATCAGCCCGCCCAGTCCGCGCACCACATACATCGGGAACTTGGCGCTCACGGTGTCGGCAAAGGAGTTCACAAGGAAGCCCTGGTCATCCACTTCGCGCCACATCAGACCTTCCATGATGCCGGTCACCCACATGGACGATGCATACAGAACGATGCCCAGTGTCGCGAGCCAGAAGTGCCAGTTGATCGCAGACATCGAATGCATCTCCTTGCGGCCCCACAGACGTGGCGTGAGGAAGTAGAGGCAGGCGAATGTGATCATCCCGTTCCAGCCAAGCGCGCCGGAGTGAACGTGACCAATGGTCCAGTCGGTATAGTGCGACAGAGAGTTCACGGCGCGGATCGACATCATCGGACCCTCGAATGTGGACATGCCGTAAAAGCCGAGGCTCAGCACGAACATCCGCAGGATCGGATCGGTCCGCAGCTTGTCCCACGCCCCTTGCAGAGTCATCAGACCGTTGATCATCCCCCCCCATGACGGCATCCACAGGACGATCGAAAAGACCATGCCAAGTGTCGCCGCCCAATCGGGCAGGGCGGTATAGTGCAAATGGTGCGGACCCGCCCAGATGTACAAAAAGATCAGCGCCCAGAAGTGGATGATGGACAGTTTGTAGCTGTAAACCGGACGTTCTGCCTGTTTCGGTACAAAATAGTACATCATGCCCAGAAAACCGGCTGTCAGGAAGAAACCAACGGCGTTGTGGCCGTACCACCACTGCGTCATGGCGTCCTGCACACCCGAGAACACCTGTACGGATTTGGAACCCCAGATGCTTACGGGGATGGACAGGTTGTTGACCACATGCAGCATGGCAACGGTGATGATGAATGCGAGGTAGAACCAGTTGGCGACGTAAATGTGCTTTTCACGGCGCTTGATGATCGTGCCCATGAATACCACCAGATAGGTCAGCCAGATCACCGTCAGCCACAGGTCAACATACCATTCGGGTTCGGCGTATTCTTTGGACTGTGTCGACCCCAGAACATATCCGGTCGCCGCCAGCACGATAAAAAGCTGGTAGCCCCAGAACACGAACCATGCCGTCTTGCCGCCCCAAAGGCGCACACCGCTGGTGCGCTGCACCACATAAAACGACGTCGCAATAAGCGCGTTGCCGCCAAAGGCGAAAATCACCGCACTTGTGTGCAGCGGACGCAGACGGCCAAAGTTTGTAAACGGTTGACCCCAGTCAAAATTGAGCACGGGAAAGGCCAGCTGAAACGCGATGAACGTCCCGACCAGAAAGCCTGCGATGCCCCAGAATGCTGTTGCGATAACACCGGCGCGGATCACCCCGTCAAAGTAGATACCCTGATCGGGAGCGGGACCCGCCGGCTCGTCCGTACGGCGCAGCACCCAGATAAACAACCCGGCTGCAACAAGCATGATCAGGACCGCATGGACCTGATAGGAAAGATCGTGCGCCCAACTGCTCGCAATGGCAGCGAACAGGGTGACAAGCCCCAATATAATGAGTTTGACGTAGTCCATTTAAAAAGTCCTCGAATTTCGAATAGCCACACAGGACGCGGCAGTCCCCGCGGGCTTTCTATTGGTGCTTGTGTTGACCGCTCTTTGATCTAGATCAATTTAAAGAGGGGAAATGTCGAAAGTCACGGAACAATTCCGCCATCTTCATCATCTCCTGTCTCGTCGTGCAGGGCAGCAAGATCTGTTACTGTAAAACTGCGACGATCTGTGAAGTCGATCAGACCTTCCTTTTTCAACGCGTTGAACTGACGACTCACGGTTTCAAGCGTCAAACCAAGGTAATTCGCGATCTGGTCACGGGTCAGCGGCAGCGACAGCGCGCCGCTGATTTCACCGGACTCTGTGCTTGAGCGTCGTGCAAGCATCGTGATGAAGGTGGCGATCTTTTCCCGCGCGGTCTTGCGGCCCAGCAGCAGCATCCACTCGCGCGCGGCGTCAAGCTCGTCCAAAGCCAGCTCCATCAGCCGTTGCGCCAAATGGGGGGTCTGCATCACCATTGCCTCGAACGGGCGCCGCTCGAAGCAGCACAAGATCACATCCGACGTGGCGGTCACATCGAAACCAATGTGGGTGCGCCCGGGCCTGCCGATGAAATCGGACGGCAGCAACAACCCCACCATCTGCGTGCGCCCGTCCTCAAGCGTTTTCGACAGGGCGGCGACACCGCTGACGATGGAGGCCACGAACTCGAGTGGCTCCCCCCGCCAGAGAATTACGTCACCCGCAGCGTAGGTGCGATACATCTTGATCCGCTCAAGATGCGAAAGCTCGTGGTCTTCGCATCGCGCACAGACAGCGCTGTGGCGGATCGGACAGTTTACACAACTGACAGGGGCGAGGGCGGTGCTGGGCATATGTTGATCTGTATCAAAGAATAGGTGCGTTGATTCGACCATAACGACTAGCATGGAAAAGATCGACCAACTTCGCCAGCATGGCCTATTTGACGCACAGGTGCCGCGTTACACCAGCTATCCGCCGGCCAACCACTTTTCGGGGGATGCGGGCCAAACGCAGCAGCTTGCGTGGCTGCGCGCCGTGCCGGACGGGGCGGAGGTGTCGGTTTATATCCATATTCCGTTCTGCGTGCGGCTTTGCTGGTTCTGCGCCTGCCGGACCCAGGGGACCAAGACGCGTCGGCCGGTGGACGAATATGTGGATGTGCTGCGCAAGGAAATTGCCAGCGTGCGCGCGTCGCTGCCACAAGGCATCACGATGGGGCGGCTCCATCTGGGAGGCGGCACGCCGACCATTATGTCGGGACCGACAATGCGGCTCCTTCTGGAGACTCTTTTCGAAAATTTCACAAGATCAGATGATTTCGAGTTTTCGGTCGAGATTGATCCAACCGATGCATCCGATGCCGTTCTCGAAACGCTGCTGTCCTTCGGGATGAACCGTGCAAGCATCGGTGTACAGGATTTCGCGGAAAAGGTGCAGGAGGCGATCGGACGTGCGCAATCGCTTGAACAGACGCACCGCGTTGTTGACATCGTGCGGGCAGGCGGCATCGGCGGGGTGAATTTCGATCTGCTTTACGGTTTGCCGCACCAGACAGCCGAGAGCTTTCGGCAAACCTTGCAACATGTGAGCGATCTGCGCCCCGACAGGCTGGCTATTTACGGGTATGCGCATGTGCCGTGGATGTCCAAGCGGCAAGTTTTGATACGCACCGAAGATCTGCCCGATAACGCGACCCGCTTTGATCTGGCCGAGATGACCCGCAGCGTGCTGGGCGATCTGGGCTATGAGGCGATCGGCATTGACCACTTTGCGTTGCCTCAGGATCCGCTGGCCATCGCCGCGCGGGAGGGGAAGTTGCGGCGCAACTTTCAGGGTTATACGGATGACCGGTGTCAAACCCTCATCGGTCTTGGTGCTTCTTCGATTTCCCGATTCAAGCAGGGGTATGTGCAAAACCAACCCGCGACTTCGGCCTATTCACGCCGGATCGACGCCACCGGAATGGCGGGCCAGAAGGGTTATGTCATGAAGGACCACGACATCCTGATGGCTGCGATGATCGAAGACCTGATGTGCCGCTTTGCCTTTCGCGAAGAGTCGCTGCGGACCCGGTTCCCGGATCATGTCGCGCTTATCCGCAGGACCGCCGTGTCGTTGATGACCCGTTTCCCCGGTGTTTTCTTTATCTCGCAAGGCGGGCTTGAGATGCAGCCCGAAATGCGCCCGCTGGTGCGCATCGTCGCGAGCTATATCGATGGTTTCGCCCAAACCGGATCCAGCCACTCGTCTGCGGTCTGATCCACGCGGCCCTTAAAGCGTGCCGCCAATGTGCATTTTGGGGTGTCAAACCCGCATTCCATACTACACTTACTCAAGATTGTAGTTTGCGCCGCTGTCGAATTAGTCGATAATGGCCCAAAATATGTTGTAAAAGCCATCGGCTGCCGGTTCTTGCGAAGGCAAACCAGAATACGAAGGCTGGTATTGAGGGTATGGGCGTAATGCGTAAAGCTCGTGGCAGGTCGAAGCAATTTATTGCGACGACGGCGATAACGACTGCAATGATGTGTCTGACGGCATTCGATGTGCAGGCAGCCGATGTGAGTTTTTCCGGTGTTTCCGACGGGGATCTTGAATCAGCGTTGCGCGGCGGCTCTCTTTTGATCGAGCAAACACTGCAAGAAGACAATCCACCCGCCAGCGCCGAAATTCTGGCGGCTGCACAGGCGGATTACAAACGTCTGCTCGCAGTGCTTTATGACAACGGCTATTTCGGCGGCGCGATCAATATCCGCGTCGACGGGTCTGAGGCGGCAAGCATTCCGCCCGTCCAGCCCCCCCGCACCATCAACAAGGTGGAAATTTCCGTGCAGCCGGGGCCGAAGTTCCGCTTTGGCCGTGCTCAGATCGGCCCGCTTGCGCCTGAAACCGAACTTCCCGAGGGATTTGCCGTAGGGGAGACCGCACGTCTTGGCGTGTTGAAAAACACCGTTTCCGCCAGTGTGGACGGTTGGCGCGCGCAAGGCCATGCCAAGGCCGCGCTTGCGGCGCAAGAACTGGTCGCCGACCACCCCGACAAAACGATCCGCGCCGATCTGGTGCTGGCTCCGGGTCCCCGTCTGCGCTTTGGCCCGCTGTTGATCGAGGGGGAAAGCGATGTGCGTCCGCAGCGGATCATCGACATCGCCGGCCTGCCGGAGGGGGCGGTGTTCTCTCCCGAAGAACTGCGTCTGGCGACCGAACGTCTGCGCCGCACGGGTGCTTTCAACGCGGCGTCTCTCAGCGAAGCAGACGTGATCGGGCCGGACGACACGCTGCCCATCACCGCACAGATCACCGATGCGCCAAAGCGCCGTCTTGGTTTCGGTGGCGAAGTGTCGACACAGGAGGGGCTGTCCGTCAGCGCCTACTGGTTGCACCGCAACTTGCTGGGCGGGGCGGAGCGGCTGCGTTTTGATGCTAAAGTCAGCGGGATAGGTGGTCAATCCGGCGGAACCGACTACCTCCTGGCCACGCGGTTCGAACGGCCCGCCACCTTCAACGAAGATACTGATTTCTATGCGCTGGCAAAAATTGAACAACTGGACGAGGTTTCCTATTTTTCCCGCCAGTTCGATCTGGAATCCGGGATCAAACGTATCGCATCGCCTGAACGGACCTATACGCTGGGTCTGGGCTTCCGGCGCGGTTTGACGCGCGATTTGTTCGGCGAGAACCGCTATACCTTGCTGACAATGCCCTTGAGCGCGCAGTTCGATTATCGCGACGACAGCTTGAACGCGCGCAACGGTTATTACCTCAAGGCGGACGTGATGCCGTTTCTGGCGATTTCGGGTGCGGATAACGGGGTGCGGTCCTATGTGGACGCGCGCGGATACAAAACCTTTGGCACCGCGCGCCCAGTTACCTTTGCGTTGCGCGGACAGTTCGGGTCGGTCTACGGACCCAGCCTCGAAGAATCCCCGGCGGACTATCTGTTCTATTCCGGCGGCGGCGGCACGGTGCGCGGGCAGTCGTATCAATCGCTTGGCGTGGACATCGGGGGCGAGACCATCGGCGGGCGGTCTTTTGCGGGGCTTTCGGCAGAGGTGCGCATGAGCGTGACCGATAGCATCGGGATCGTGGCATTCGCGGATGCGGGCTATATCGGCGAGGAAGAGTTTTATAACGGCGACGGGACGTGGCATTCGGGGGCGGGTCTGGGCCTGCGCTATAACACCGCTATCGGCCCCATCCGTCTTGACGTGGCGGTGCCGACATCCGGCCCCGACACAGGCGACAATGTGCAAGTTTATATCGGTATTGGGCAGTCCTTTTGATGCGTATTCTGCGGTTTCTTCTTCTGGCGCTCGCGCTGGTTTCTTCCCCTGCGTTCGCGCAAGACGATGACAAAGGCTTCGTGACGCGCAAGATACAGGAACTGTTGAGCGGGGCAGGCCGTGAAGTGAACCTTGAGGGGTTTCGCGGTGCGCTCAGCTCAAAGGCCGCGTTCGATCGCATGACAATCGCGGATGACGAAGGCATCTGGCTCACGCTGGAGGAGGTACAGCTTGACTGGAACCGTTCTGCGCTCCTGCGCGGGCGTCTCGAAGTCGAAGAACTGAGTGCTGCGCGCATCGATATACCGCGCCTTCCCGAAGGCGACGAAAAGAAACTTCCCGATGCGGAGGCCAAGCCCTTCACGTTTCCCAAGCTGCCCGATCTGCCGGTTGCGATCGACATCAAAAAAATCAACATCGCCAAAGTGGAGATTGGTGCGCCGCTTGTGGGCGAGCAGATGCAGATGCAGGTGAACGCGCGCGCCCTGTTGAACGACGATGGTCTTGATCTGGATTTCGACGCAAGCCGCACGGATGGCAAGCAAGGTGTTTTCGACATCACCGCAAAGCTGGACCGCGCGGGTAATACTCTTGATGCGGTGATCAGCATGCGGGAGGAGGAAGCGGGTGTTGTATCGGCTTTGCTCAACATTCCCGACGAACCCTCCATTAACCTGACCATCGCCACCAAAGGGCCGCTGGATGATCTGGTTACGGACATCCAGCTTGACACCGACGGCACAGAGCGGCTGGCAGGGCAGGTGAGAGTGATCACCCAAGGCGATGCAACCGACCCCGACCGCCGGATCGTCGCGGACATCGGCGGCGATATCACCGCTGTCATCCTGCCACAGTACCGCGATTTTTTCGGCCCCTCTGTGGCGCTCGAGGCGGATGCACTGTTGGAAGCGGGCGGCGCAATCGAAGTTAATAATCTGGCGCTGAAAGCCGCTGCTGTTGATCTGACCGGTGGTTTGCGGCTGTCCGAGGGAAAGTGGCCGTCTTTCATTGATATCGAAGGCACTGTGGCAAGTGCGGATGGCACGCCGGTTCTGATTCCGGGTGGTGGCGGCACAACCACCGTGGATCGGATCGCGCTGAACGTGGATTATGACGTGGCGCGCGGCGATGCCTACGAGGCCGTCTTCGACATTGCGGGGCTCAAGACAACAGCAGCGGATATTGCGCAAACAAGCCTGCGCTCTACGGGTACGCTTACCGGCGCGCAGGGCAACGTGGGTCAGTTGCGCGGCACGCTTGATTTCGCGCTGGAGGGCCTTGGCCTGACCGATCCGGCATTGGCCGAGGCCGTGGGCGAAACCCTCAAAGGCACCACCGAGATTAATTTTATTGCTGGCCAGCCGTTTCGCATTTCCGGTCTTGATCTGAAAGGCAGCGATTACGGGCTGCGCGGATCTGTGGCGATCGACGGCGTGGGAGCGGGGCTTGAGACCGCGCTTGACGCGACGCTGATTGCCTCCGATCTCAGCCGCTTTTCCGCGCTTGCCGGGCGCGAGCTGGACGGGGCCACATCCCTTGCGATCAAGGGGAAGGTAACGCCGCTGAGCGGTGAATTCGAGTTGCAGGCAAACGGCACCGCCGATGACATCAAGACCGGCATCGCGCAGGCCGATACCCTGCTTGACGGGCGCACGGACGTGACGATGACTGCGATCCGTAACGTAAACGGGACGTTCCTGCGTGATCTTGAACTGAATAACGCCAGCCTGCGCTTTACCGGTGCGGCGGAATTGACCAGCGGCAACAGCAGCGTCACCGCAGAGGCGCTGTTGCGCGACATCTCCGAAGTGCTCCCGCAATACGAGGGCGAAGTGAAAATCACCGGCAGCGCTTTGCAGGATGCTTCGGGCTGGCGCGTGGATGTGGACGGCGACGGCCCTTACGAGACGACGATCACCGTCGAGGGGCTGGCGACCGGTCCCGACGCCAAGATCACGTTTGCCGCACGGGTGCCGGAACTGAGCCCCTTTGCCGAACAGGTCGAAGGGCCGCTGGACGCCCGAGGCACCCTGCGCCAGACGCCTGATGGCTGGGTGCTGCAAACCACTGCCGATGGCCCCTTTGAGGCCACGGCCACAATCAACGGCCTTGTCACGCCAAAGGTTAATGTTGCCTTTGATCTCGGCCTTCCCGAGGTTGGCGCAATCGCGCCGCAGATCAATGGGCCGCTCGCCATGTCGGGGCGTTTGCGCCAAACCGATACCGGCTTTGAAATTGATACCGACGCCAGTGGTCCCTACGATGCCAGTGCCACTGTGCAAGGGGCCTTGACGCCCGCGCTGGATGTGAATTTCGATGTTGCGGTTCCGAACCTGCGCCCGATTGTGCCACAGGTTAACGGCCCACTGCGCGCGTCTGGGCGGGTGCACCAGACCGACAAGGGTTTCTTCATCGACACCAATGCCACCGGCCCCTACGGCGCGCGCGCGCTGGTCGAGGGGCTGGCGACAGGGCCCGACATGTCAATGACGTTTGACGTGTCGGTGCCGAATGTTGCACCGCTGGTGCCCGGTGTGGCGGGACCGCTGGCCGCCAAAGGCACGCTCCAGCAAACAGCACAGGGAATTTCGGTGAACACCAATGCCACCGGACCCTACAGCACCCGCGCCGCTGTGCGCGGGGTGGTGACGGGACCGGACGCTGCTGTGGATTTCACTGTGGCAATGCCCAATCTCGCTGCGGTTGTTCCAAAGCTGAACGGCCCTCTGGACGTGAACGGCTCTGCAAGGAAAACGCCGCAGGGCTGGCGGCTTGATACCAACGCGAACGGCCCCGCAGGCACACGCGGCGTCATTGCCGGGGTTGTCGGCAATGACGGCAATCTTGATCTGAGCATTGATGGCGTCGCGCCTTTGGGGCTGAGCGGGCCGTTTATTTCCCCGCGCAGCTTGCAGGGGCAGGCGGCCATCAATCTCAAGGTCAACGGCCCGCCTGCGCTCGGCTCTGTGTCGGGGACAATCCAGACCTCGAATGCCAGCCTCAGCGCGCCCAATCTACGGGTCGCACTCGAGGGGATCGCGGCCAACGTCCGGCTGGCCGACAGCCGTGCCACGCTGGATGTCACCGGCAATGCGACTGGTGGCGGGCAGCTGTCTATACAGGGCGGAATTGGCTTGGGCGGGGCACTTCCTGCCGATCTTGATATCCGGCTGCAAGGCATCGTTTTGACGGATCCGCGGCTTTATAAAACAACGCTCGATGGTGCGTTGCGGGTCGCTGGCCCGTTGTCGGGCGGGGCAAGAATTTCGGGCGAGATCAACGTGGGCGAAACAACCGTCAACGTGCCTTCCACGGGGTTGACTAGCATCGGGGATATTCCGCCTATCCGCCATATCCGGCCCCCGTCGGATGCGATGATCACGCGCCGCAAGGCGGGTTTGAACGGTGCTGATGATGGCACCAGTGCAGTGCAGGCCAAAACAAGCGGTCCGGGTTTTGGCATTGACGTAAACGTAAACGCTCCCGGTCGTATCTTTGTGCGCGGACGCGGCCTTGACGCCGAGTTGGGCGGTGCCTTGCGCCTGACAGGCACCACCAACAATATCATCTCGGCGGGACGGTTCGATCTCTTGCGCGGGCGGCTTGATATTTTGGGTAAACGGTTTGATCTGGTCGAAGGATCGGCCACGTTTCAGGGTGATTTCATCCCCTACATCCGCTTTGTTTCGACCACCTCAACCACCACAGGAGAGATCAGCGTGATCGTGTCGGGGCCAGCCAACGCGCCGGAGGTCACATTCGAAAGCACCCCGTCCGCCCCTCAGGACGAGGTGCTGGCGCAGCTGCTCTTTGGCCGCAATATTTCCGATATTTCGGCGTTTCAAGCGCTGCAACTGGCCAACGCGGTGGCGACCCTTGCAGGGCGCGGCGGCACCGGCGTCGTGGGCAATTTGCGCAGCCGCTTCGGGCTTGATGATCTGGATGTGACGACCACCGACAGCGGCGAGACAGCGCTGCGCGTCGGCAAGTACCTTTCCGACAACATCTATACCGATGTGACCGCCGCCTCCGACGGCACTGGCGAAGTGTCGTTGAATCTTGACATTACGCCAAACCTCAAAGGTAAGGCGACGCTGGGATCGGATGGGGATTCAGGCTTGGGGATTTTCTTCGAGAAGGATTACTGATCGGGGCAAAAGCGCCCGAAAAGACCGCGATCAAACATCAAGCCGTCGTGAACACCATCGTGAACGGCGGCTTGTGTGACACGGCCCACGATAATCGAATGATCCCCCGCCGGATGGACGGCGTAAGTGTCGCAATGAAACGTCGCCAGACAGCCGCGCAGCGTGGGAGCGCCATTTGGCCCTCTGGCCCAGTCATGGGCGTCGAAATCGTCGCCGTGGCGAGCGAAATGTTTGGCCAAAGCGATCTGGTTTGCGGCCAGAATGTGGATACAAAAGGACGTAGCTTCTGCAAAGGTATCATGTCGCTTTGAGCTGCACGCTGCCGACCACAGTACAAGCGCCGGATCCAGAGAGACCGACGAAAACGAATTGGCCGTCATCCCCAAAGGACCGGACGCGGTTTGCGTCGTCACAAGCGTGACGCCGGTGCCGAACTGGCTGAAAGCGCGGCGCAAATCGTCCGTATTGGTGGTATCGGGGGTAAAGCTTGGCAAGTCAGTCTCCATAGCGGCGAGCGGTGCCACGCACCGCGCAGTTTGTCCAGTGTTACGCGGGGCGCGGGCGCGTGCTTGTGATGCAATCGCCACGCGCCTGATGCGACGTAGCGCGCCTGCGCAAAAGAAAACCGCGGGTGCGTGTGGCCCGTCCGTAGCGCTCTGCAAGAAGAATTCGGAATTTCGGGGCCGGGCGCAATTGCGGTCAAGAACGACTTCATCGTTTCTTGCAAAACCGTTAGGCTTCTTGAGAGGAAACCCGATGAATTCAATGTGTAAAGCGATCTGGTATATCGAAAGCCATTTCGGGAGCGCACTTTCGTTTTCCGGGGTGGCAAAGGTTGCCGGGATGTTGAAATTCCATCTTGTCCGCGCGTCCGGTATCCATTCGGGACAATCCGTCATGCGTTACGTCCGCGCCACACGCCTAAGCGAAGCGGCCAAGCGCCTTATCGGCGGGAACGACGGCATTCTCGACGTGGCACTGGAGGCGGGGTACAATGCACACGAAGCATTCACGCGGGCTTTTGGGGCACAATTCGGCATCACGCCAGACCAGCTTAGCACGCCCGCGCCCTTGAAAATATCCAGCTTGTAGCGCCATTGAGAATGAATGAGGAAATGACGGATCTGTCCGAACCGCGTATTGTGGAAGGCGATGCGCTGCTGATCATTGGTTTGAAAAAGCCGTACAACGACGAGACCAGCGCCAAGATGCCCTCTTAATGGCATGCCTTCCAACCCTATATCGGCAATATCGAAAACCAGCAGGAGGACGCCGCATGCGGCGTGCTGTGTAACAGCGACGATCACGGCAATGTGGAATATATGACCGGTTTGGCAGTCAGCCGGTATCCCGACACGATGCATGGATTCGACAGCCTTCGCCTTTCGCCGCAGACGTATGCCGTTTTCACCCATGTCGGGCATGTTTTCGACATCAGGCGTACATGGAAGATCATCTTTGGCAAATGGCTCCCGGCATCCGGTATGCAACTAGTCGATGCGCCGCAACTGGAGCGCTATGATGCGCGTTTTGACAGGGATGCGGGCACGGGCGATATCGAAATCTGGATACCCGTGCGCACACCTTCCAAATGAAGGACTGCGGGGGGTCACCTGTTACAGGACCACAAAAAAGGGCGCCCCAAGAGGGACGCCCTGTGATGTAAAATCCGCCGCTTCAGCGGTTCATGCGGTTGTCTACCAGATCGTCGACGACCGCAGGTTCTGCCAATGTCGATGTATCGCCCAATGCATCAAACTCGTTCTCGGCGATCTTGCGCAGGATGCGGCGCATGATCTTGCCAGAGCGGGTTTTGGGCAGTCCGGGTGCCCATTGGATCAGGTCGGGCGAGGCAATCGGGCCGATCTCCGCGCGGACCCAGTCACGCAGTTCCTTTCGCAGCTCTTCGGTCGGTTCTTCGCCGCCCATTAACGTAACGTAGCAATAGATGCCCTGTCCCTTGATGTTGTGCGGATAGCCGACCACCGCCGCCTCTGCGACCTTGGCGTGCGCCACCAGCGCGCTTTCGACTTCTGCCGTGCCCATGCGGTGGCCGGACACGTTGATCACATCATCCACGCGACCGGTGATCCAGTAATCGCCATCCTCGTCGCGCTTGCAGCCGTCGCCGGTAAAGTAATATCCGGGATAATCCGCAAAATAGGTTTTCTCGAACCGGTCGTGATCGCCCCAGACGGTGCGCATCTGGCCGGGCCAGCTGTTCGCGATGCACAAGACGCCTTCGACCGGATTGCCCTCCAGCACTTCGGCGGTGGCCGGTTCCAGCACGACAGGCTTGATGCCAAAGAACGGCTTCATCGCCGAGCCGGGTTTGGTGGCATGTGCGCCGGGCAGGGGGGTCATCAGGTGGCCGCCGGTTTCGGTCTGCCACCATGTGTCAACGATCGGGCAACGTCCGCCGCCCACGACATCATTGTACCAGTTCCATGCCTCGGGGTTGATCGGCTCGCCCACGGTACCCAAAAGCCGCAAGGATGACAGATCGCAACCGGTGACAAACGCGTTGCCTTTGGCTATCAGCGCGCGGATCGCGGTGGGGGCGGTATAGAATTGCGTCACCTTGTGCTTTTCGCAGATCTGCCAGAAGCGCGAGGCATCCGGATAGGTCGGCACACCTTCGAACATCAGCGTCGTCGCCCCATTGGCCAGTGGGCCATAGACAATATAGCTGTGTCCGGTGACCCAGCCGACATCCGCCGTACACCAGTAGACATCGCCATCGTGGTAATCGAATGTGATTTCGTGGGTCATTGCCGCATAAACCAGATAACCGCCGGTGGTGTGTACCACACCCTTTGGCTGGCCGGTTGAGCCTGACGTATACAGAACAAACAGCGGATCTTCGGCGTTCATCGGCTCGGGTGCGCACTCGGCTGATGCCTCTTTGGCGAGCGCGTTGTAATCGTAATCGCGGCCTTGGGTCCATGTGGTCTGCCCGCCGGTGCGTTTGACCACAAGGCATTTCACCTTGTCACTGCAATGCAGCAACGCCTGATCGACATTGGTCTTGAGCGGTGTGGCGCGTCCGCCCCGCGGGGCGTAATCCGCAGTGATCACAACATTTGCGCCGCAGCCGTTAACCCGTGCCGACAGGGCATCGGGGGAGAAACCCGCAAACACGATGGAATGGATCGCACCGATGCGCGCACAGGCCAGCATGGCATAGGCGGCTTCGGGGATCATCGGCATATAGATGATGACGCGGTCGCCTTTGACGACACCCAGATCCTTGAGGACGTTGGCCATCTTGCAGGTGTTTGCGTGCAGGTCTTTGTAGGTGATGTGCAGGGCGCCTTCATCGGGGTTGTCGGGCTCCCAGATGATCGCGGTCTGGTCGCCGCGCGTTTCGAGATGTCGGTCGATGCAATTGGCCGCGACGTTCAATTCGCCGTCCGCGTACCAGTTGATCTTCACCTGGCCTAACGTGAAATCCACATCCTTTACCTGAGTGAAAGGTTTGATCCAGTCCACACGCGCGCCTTGCTCTTTCCAAAATCCGTCCGGATCCTTGATTGACGCTTCGTACATTGCATCATAGCGGGCGGCGTCCACATGGGCGCGTCCGACTGTTTCAGCGCTCGGGGGGTAGGTTTTTGCCGTGTCTGACATCGGTTGGGTCTCCTCCATGGGCGGTCTTGCGTCTTTGATTTGCGCAGTTTGACCTGATTTGCCGGAAGCTTACGAACTTCCTTTAGGGAAGGAAACAATCAAGGTTTTGCGCGCAGGAGTCTTGTGTAAAATTATTTCCCGATACCCGGCAGCATTTGTAAATTCGCCCGCCACCGCCGAGACGCGTTTCGTCGAGATCGAAAGCAAGCGGGGCTGAACGCACGGCATCCTCCCTGCACGCGCGTAGTACAATGGGGTTGGCACACGAGGGTCCGCGCGCTAGCTTTGTCGCCAAGCGCTCGGAGGATGGCGCGTATAACGGGAGAAACCAATGACCAATTATCTGGGCGGCGCAGCTGTCTGCGCTCTGAGCTTTGCCTTTGTAACGCAAGCTGCGGCAACCGAATGGAATGTGTCCGTCTGGGGCAAGCGGCGCGCCTTTACCGAACATGTCGAGAAAATCGCTGAACTGGTGTCCGAAAAGACCAATGGCGAATTCACCATGAACGTAAGCTATGGCGGCCTGTCCAAAAACCGCGAAAATCTTGACGGAATCTCCATCGGCGCGTTCGAGATGGCGCAATTCTGTGCGGGCTATCACGCCGACAAAAACCGGGTGATCACGGTGCTGGAACTACCGTTCATGGGCGTTGAAAACCTTGAGCAGGAAGTGGCCGTATCACGGGCCGTCTATGCACACCCCGCCGCGACCGAAGAGATGGCGCAGTGGAATGCCAAGCTGCTGATGACCTCACCCATGCCACAGTACAACATCGTCGGCACCGGCGAGCCGCGCGATGAATTGTCAGAATTCGAAGGCATGCGCGTGCGCGCCACAGGGGGCATCGGCGAGGCGTTCAAATCTGTCGGCGCGGTGCCCACATCCGTGACCGCATCGGAGGCGTTTCAGGCGATGGAATCGGGCGTTGTCGATACGGTGTCCTTTGCCCAGCACGCGCACCTGTCTTTCGGCACCATCAACGAGGCCGACTGGTGGACGGCGAACCTTAACCCCGGAACGGTGAATTGCCCTGTCGTTGTGAACATCGACGCCTACGAAAGCCTGACGGATGCAGAACGCGAAGCGCTCGACGGATCGGTGGACGAGGCGCTGGATCACTACCTTGCGAACTACGCCGAACTGCTCAAGCGCTGGGACAGCGTTCTTGAGGAAAAGGGCGTGCAGAAAGTCACAATCGCGCCCGAGGTGATCGAAGAGTTCCGCGTAACGGCGGGCGAGCCAATCCAGCAGCAGTGGATCAAGGACATGGAAGCGCAGGGCATCGCCGGTCAGGAGCTTTTTGATCTGATGGTCAATACGCTCGCCGATGCAAAGAAAAGCGGCAAGTGATCCGCTCGGGCGGTGCAATAGCGCCGCCTGATACCGGCCCAATGAGAGGTGTGTGGTTTGCCACGCACCTTTTCACACCTATACCGAGGGGAAATTCGCCATGGCAGGATCGGCAGCGGTACTGGAAGACTCCAGTATCCTAAGCAAACTCGACCGCGCACTACTTCCGCTTGAACGCTTTTGTGCGCTTCTGAGCGGGCTCGCGATTTTCTCGTTGATGTTTCTGGCGGCCTATTCCGTCATCGGGCGCAAATTCTTTGGCAGTCCGCTGGCGGGTTATGTCGATTACATCGAAGCGGCGATGCCGATCATTGCGATCATGGGCGTCTCTTATGTGCAGCGTGACGGCACGCATATCCGCATGGACATGCTGGTGGGCAAACTCAAAGGCCGTGTCTTGTGGTTGTTCGAACTGATCTCGGTTTTGCTGATGCTGTTGCTGATTGTGGCGCTGACCTCCGGCGCGTGGGATCACTTTGACCGCTCGTTTGATTGCGCGCGTCCATGGTGCTCGCGCGATAGCTCGATTGACATCGGTTTGCCGATCTGGCCGTCGAAACTGGTGGTGCCGATTGCCTTTGGCGTGCTGGCACTGCGTCTAACCTTGCAGGCGTGGGGTTACGGGCGCGCGCTGGTGCTGGGGTTGGAAAACCCTGTTGCTGTGCCGCTGACACTTACCGTTGCCGAACAGGCGATGGCCGAAGCCAAAGCGCTGGAAGGGGCCGACTGATGGAGCCAATCGAAATCGGTATTTACGTCTCTCTTGGTATGCTTGTGATGGTGCTGCTGGGGATGCGCGTGGCCTTTGCCGCCGGTCTGGCGGGGTATATCGGGCTGATATGGCTGCGCTGGAACGGGTTTGACTATGATCCCGAACGGTTCTGGAAATCGGTCGAAATCTCGACCAAGATCGCGGGGCTGACGCCGCATTCCAAGGTCAGCGCACAGGTACTCAGCCTGATCCCCGTGTTCATTCTCATCGGCTATCTGGCGTATTACGCCAAGCTGACGACCGCGCTTTTCGAGGCGGCGAAACGCTGGATCGCGTGGGTGCCGGGCGGCTTGGCCGTGGCCACCGTATTTGCCACTGCGGGCTTCGCGGCTGTGTCGGGGGCGTCTGTCGCCACGGCGGCGGTTTTCGCGCGCATCGCCATCCCCGAGATGCTGAAAGTGGGCTATAACAAACAGTTCGCCGCAGGTGTTGTGGCTGCTGGTGGCACGCTGGCCTCGCTCATTCCGCCCTCTGCGATCCTTGTGATCTATGCGATCATTGTTGAACAGGACGTGGGGATGCTGCTGCTTGCGGGGTTCATTCCGGGTATGTTTTCGGCACTTGTTTATGCGGGGTTGATCATCGGTATCGCGGTGATCTGGAAAAACGTCGGTCCCCCCGTGACCGGGTTCAGCTGGAAACAACGGTTTGCAAGCCTGCCACCTGCGCTGCCCATTCTGGCGGTGGTCGTGATCATCATCTTCTTTGTCTACAACCCGTTCGGCGATGCGTGGGGCACCCCCACCGAAGGCGGGGCCGTGGGCGCGTTTATCGTGTTCCTGATGGCGCTCTGGCGCGGGATGCGTTGGGGGCAGTTGAAAGACGCACTGTTAGAGACCGCCAAGCTCACTGTGATGATCTTCACGATCATTTGGGGCGTATTGATCTATGTCCGGTTCCTGGGATTTGCCGAATTGCCCGATGCCTTTGCCGGTTGGATCACCTCGCTTGAGATGTCGCCAATGCTGATCCTGATCTGCATTCTGCTGGCCTATGCAATCTTGGGGATGTTCATGGACGCCATCGGAATGCTGCTTTTGACGCTGCCTGTTGTCTATCCGGCGGTCATGGCGCTGAATGGCGGAGAGAACGTGGCGGCGGTCGATTCAGCCTTTGGCATGTCGGGTTCGATGTGCGCGATCTGGTTTGGTATCCTTGTGGTGAAAATGGCCGAATTCTGCCTGATCACCCCGCCCATCGGGCTGAACTGTTTTGTAGTGGCAGGCGTGCGCGATGATCTGAGCGTTCAGGACGTGTTCAAAGGTGTCACGCCGTTCTTCCTTGCCGATGGGGTCACGATCGCCTTGTTGGTGGCGTTCCCTAGCATAGTGCTTTGGTTGCCGTCACTGGCGGGCTGACCTCCTGAAAAGGCGCGGCACTCACACCGCGCCTTTTTTCGTCTCCGGCGGTATATCCCGCTGATCCGTGAGCGAACTGCCAAGAAAATGGCCGAAGATGTGTAACGCTTCCACGTTCTCGCACACCACTTTGAACACCACCAGAAACGGCACCGCAATCAACGCGCCGGGAAGCCCCCACAACCACCCCCAGAACACGACAGTCAGAAACACGGCAACGGTGTTCAGCTCAAGGCGCCGTCCAACAAGCCATGGCGTGATCAGCTGCCCTTCGAACGCCGAAAGCGCCATATACCCCGCCGGAGCCAGCAAGGCATAGCCGACAACGTCAAAGGTGATCACCGCATAAGCGCCTGTTATCAGCGCGCCAAGCATACTGCCGAGATAGGGCAGGAAATTTAGCAAAAACGCAGCAACACCGAAAATATGCGCGCCGGGCAGGCCGAGCGCCCAAAGAAAGCCGCCGATGCACAGGCCAAGCACGGCATTGATGATCGTGATCGTCAGTAGATAGCGCGACACGCGCTTTTCAACGTCGTACACCGCCGCCAGCGCGCGCTTTTTGCCGGTGATTGTCTGGAACGACTGGACAAGTTTGACATAGAACAGATTGCCTGAGGCCAGCAAAAACAGCGCCAGCACCAGCGTCACCGCCAGCGTGCCGCCCAATCGCATGCCGCTGCTCATCGCGGTGTCAAGCAGGCCGGGCTGTTTCACCACCACTTCTGGCGGCGCGTTGCTGCCTTCGCTGATTTTCTCGACTTCCTCCGAGGCGCGGCGCACGGTCTCGACGGTATCCGACATCCCGCTCAGCTTGCGCTGAAGCTCCGCGCCCATGCTTGGCAATTCGTCGGACCAAAGCGCGACTGTCCCCGCAGAAAGGCCCAGTAACAAAAGTATCGCGATGCCCGACAGGCTGACCAATACACCGGCTGAAACGCCGCTTGGTATGCCGGCCCTTGCCAGACTGCGGCTCACAGGGCTGAGCGTCAGCGCCAGAAGAGTGCCCAAAAGCACCGGCAAAATCAGATCCTTGGCGAAATATGCCGTAACCAGGCTGGCAATTATGCTGAGAAGTTGAAGGGAGCGGCGGATTGATTTGATATCTTCCAAGGGGATACTCCGGTCCTCGAACGGTGACATGATGGTACATAACATCTCGGGCGGCTGTTTGGTTCAGAGATTTATGAAAAAGCGGCAGGCAGGACGGGGGCAGCATACAGGGCGCGGTTCTGGATGGCAGCAAAAATCGCCGCTTGACCCTATCCTGCACGAACCGCAGACTGCGTTTTCCTGCTGTATCAGAACGAGCCTGTTCATGTTCCGTTTCCTCCATTCGTCCGACCTGCATCTGGGTAAACCCTTTGGCCGCCACGCAGAAGATGTGCGGGGTCGTTTGCGACAGGCCCGCCACAGCGCGCTGGATCGTCTGGCACAGGCCGCGCGGGACGGCGGGGCGGGGACGATCCTTTTGGCGGGCGATACCTTTGATCAGGAAACACCTGCGCCAACGGTGACGCGGCAGGCGCTGAATGCGATGGCGCAGGCGGCGGATCTGACGTGGGTCGTGATGCCCGGAAACCACGACAGCCTTGCCGCGACCGAATTGTGGCAAACCATCGCGCGTGACAAGCCTGACAATGTGATCCTCGCGCTCAGCTCTGCGCCTGCGATGCTCGAAGGGGCAGTGGTTTTGCCCGCGCCTTGCACTGCGCGCAATCCGGGCCGCGATCTGACGATCGAGATGGATCAACCGACGCCGGATGGCGTTATCCGCGTCGGTCTGGGCCATGGCGGTATCCATGACTTTGGCAGCGACGCGCCTGATGGTCCAACGGGCATTATCGCGCCGGATCGTGCCGCGCAGGCGGGGCTTGATTATCTGGGGCTTGGTGATTGGCACGGGCAGATCAGGATCACACCTGACACTTGGTACTCCGGCACCCCCGAACCCGACAGCTTTAAACATAACCAAACCGGCCTTGCCCTGCTGGTGGCGATTGAGGCGCAGGGGGCAACGCCATCGGTCACACCCGTGCCGGTGGGAGAGATCACATGGCAGCGCCTTGACCTTGATCTGACGCCGGGAGAAGATATTGCCGCCTTGCTTGGCGCAACCCTGCCTGACCTCGCGGCGCGGCGCGATACGCTTGTCGATCTGGTTGCGCAGGGGCGTCTGGGCCTGCGCGAACGCCACAGCTTGCAAACACTTCTGGACCGCGCAGCACCGGATTTTATGAGCTTCAAAAGCGATCTGGCAGCGGTGCAACTGGCGCAGGAAGCAAGCGACCTTGACGGGATCGACCCGTCGGGAGGTGCCTTACGACAAGCCGCCGAAACGCTGTCCGCGCGCACGCAAGACCCCGATCTGTCTGCCGAAGACCGGCGCACGGCCCTGTCGGCGCTCTCGCATCTTTTCTCGTTTGTCGCTGTGGAGGAAGAAGCATGAAGCTGCGCAGCCTCACATTGTCCAACGTGCGCAAATTCGCCGGTCAAACGGCGGCGATCACCGGCATCGGTGACGGCGTTACCGTTGTTTCCGAAGCGAATGAATTCGGTAAATCGACGTTTTTCGACGCGTTGCATGCGTTGTTTTTCCTTAAATACGGGGCGGCAACGCGGGATGTGAAGTCGTTGCAGCCGCGCGCGGGCGGGCCGGTGCGCATCAGCGCGGAAATCGATCTGCCGAGCGGGCGTTTCACACTGGAGAAATCGTTTTTGTCGCAAAAACGCGCCTCTGTGCGCGATGCACGCGGCACGTTGATCGCGCAGGATGACGAGGCCGAGCGGTGGATTGCAGCGCTGATGGACAAGGGGCTGGAGGGGCCAGCAGGGCTTTTGTGGGTGCGACAGGGCACCACCGCGCTTGAGCCGCAAGGCAGCAGTGGCGCGGAAAAGACCGAGAAGGAAAAGCTTCTGGGCGCGCGGCGCGATCTTTTGTCGTCGGTCGCGGGCGAGATTGACATGGTCACCGGCGGGCGGCGGATGGACCGCGTGATCGAGGCGGCGCGCGCCTCCCTTGCTCGGCTTGCCACCGCCACGGGGCAACCCAAGGCGAATGGCCCATGGAAGGAGGCGGTGCAGGAAGCCGAAGCGCTGGGTCGCCGCAAGGCGGAGCTGGAGGAGGCCTGCACCAAGCTGACAGCGGCGTTGAGCCAGCGGCGGCAGGTCGCCACCCGGCTTGGCGCGCTTGACCAGCCCGAGGCACATAAAACGCGACAGTCCGCGTTGGAAGAGGCGCAGATTGCAGAGCGTGCAGCGACGGCCCATGCGGATCGCCTTAAGGAGATGCGCGCACAGGTTCGCCTGAAAGAGCTGGAGCACGACAGATCACGCGAAACGCTGGACCGGTTGCTTGCACAAGCCGAAGCGTACGCGCAGGCGGACAAGGCGCTACAAGGGGCGCAGGAGCGCCAAAAGACGTGCCAGTCAGAGGCGGACACCGCAGGGACACGCGCGCGCGCGGCTGAAGCGGCGTGGCGCGCGGCGGCAGAGGCGCTCTTGAAGCTACGCCGTGCGCGCGAGGCGGCGCAGCAGGGCGCGTTGCGCCGCAATGCACAGGAAAAACATGAAGCCCTAAGCAAGCAACTGGCCGAAATCGTACAAAAACGCGGCGCGCTGGAACAGGCGAACGCCGCGCTTGGGACATTGCGGGTGAATGCCCCGCTGCTTGAGCGGGTCGAGGCCGCCCATGCAGCGTGGAAAGAGGCCGGAGCGGAGGTGGCGTCAGGCGGTGTGCGCATGCAACTGCGCTATGATGGCCCACAGCGCATCTTGTACAAGGGCGCCCCGATCGAGAGCCACATCATCCTGACGCGGGAGGTGTTCGATCTTCCCGGCATTGGGCAAATGACCCTCGATCCGGGGGCCGCGGCCGCCGATATGGGGAAGGTGACGCAAGCCCATGAAGCACTTGAAGCGGTGCTGGAGGAGGCGGGGGTTGCGGATGTTGCCGGGGCGCGCGCTGCGGCGCGGCGCAGGCAGGAAGCCCAAAGCGAGGTCACGCTTTTGAAAACGGTTCTGGCCACGCTTGCCCCCGAAGGCATCGAGGTGGTGCAGGCGGCGCAGGCCCAAGCCGCTGGTGTGATGGCGGCGCAGGCCCCCGCACGGGATGAGGCACCCGCCGATCCTGATGCCCTGATCCGCGATCTCGAAACCGCAGAGCGCGCCGAACAGCAACACCGTGCTGCCTATGAGGCGGCAAGTGCCACCGACGCCGCCGCACAGACGGCATTGGCGCGTGCGCAGGCGCAACACAGTGCCGCCACCGCAGGTTTTGACGCCGCCGCCGGTGCCTTTGGTGATCCCGCGACCTTCGAGGCCCGCAAAACCGATGCCGCCCGCGCGCAAACCGTCGCCGAAGCGGCGTTGGCCGAAGCCACGCGCATGGCAGACGAGTTGGGCAAGGATGCGCCTGATCCGGCCACCGTGATGGCCAATCTGACCCGTGCGCGCAGTGCCGTTGACAACGCACAGCGCGACATTTCCCGCCTCACCGCCGAGCGCGCAGATCTGAATGCGACCATCCGGGCGCGCGCCGAGGACGGCGTCGAAGAGGCGCTGGCCGAAGTGACAGGGCGTCACCAGATTGCAGAAGACCGTGCCGCCCGTTTCGCCCATGAAGCCGAAAGTCTTGCGCTGCTTGTCGAGACGTTGGCGGCCAAACGGGGCGCGGCACAGGAGACTTATTTCGGCCCCGTCCAGCAAGAACTTGCGCCGCTGCTTTCCATCCTGCACGCCGATGCCGCGCTCAGCTTTGATCCTGCGTCGCTGTTGCCTAGCGGTCTGGCACGCGATGGTGCAGAGGAGGCGCTGGAGGTGCTGAGCGGCGGCACGCAGGAGCAGATCGCGATCCTGACCCGCCTCGCGTTTGCACGGCTTTTCGCCAGACAGGGCAAGCCGATGCCAATCGTGCTGGACGATGCGTTGGTCTATTCCGACGATGACCGTATCATCAAGATGTTCACCGCCTTGCACCGCGTTGCGCTGGACCAGCAGGTGATCGTGTTTTCCTGTCGCCAGATGGCCTTTGCCGTATTGGGCGGCACACGCCCCACGGTGGAGATTGCGCCAATCGCCTGATACGGCGCTACAAAAGGCGCAATGCTGCCATTGTACGGGATGAAATTTTGCGTTCTGCCAACCGGCAGATGCCTGTCCCCGACCTGAAAACGGTGGTGAACGTTTTTCCCGCCTTGCCAGTGGCGGCGCAAAGCCTGTTTTAACTGGCGACGCCGGTCAGCGCGGGGGGTGATAGCGCAACTTCGGAGCGGCGTGGCAGGATAACGCGGAACGTGGTGCCGACGCCTTCCGTGCTGTCCATTTCCACGCGGCCCTCGTGGCCGTCGACGATGGCTTTCACAATGCTCAGGCCCAATCCGGTGCCGTTCATGCGGGTGCGGTCGTTGCTGCGGGCCTGTGTGAAGCGCTCAAAGATGGTTTCCTGCGCGTCTTGCGGGATACCCATGCCGTAGTCCTGAACCGAGAGTGTGATTTCCGTTGGATCTACGTTAACTGAAAGCCGGATATCGCTGTTTTTGCTGGAAAATTTTGCGGCGTTGGTCAGGAGATTGCCCAGCACTTGCAACATCCGGTCAGGATCGCAGACCAGTGTGACGGGCTGTTCCAGTCCTTCGATGCGCACACCGATGTTGTATTGTGCCAGATAGGCCTCATTCGCGCGTACGGCTTCATCGAACAGGTTGGCGACGTCATAGGGCCGCAATGTAAAAGCCATCTGTCCGGCGGCGATCTTTTCGAGATCAAGCATATCGTTAACGATCAAAACCAGACGGTCCGCGTTGCGGTGGGCAATCTCCAGCAGGCCGCGCGCCTTGGCCGGAACCTCCCCCGCAGCCCCCGACAGCACCAGCCCCAGCCCGCCTTTGATTGATGTCAGGGGAGAGCGCAATTCGTGGCTGACGGTGGCGGTGAATTCGTCTTTGGCCTTTTCCAATGCCAGCCGACCGGCGATGTTGCGTTCGATGCTTACGAAGCGCGGTGTGCCGTCCGCTGCATGCGTAAGTTGAAGCGTGATCTCATAGGGGTCTGCGGACAAATCGGAGATATAGACGATTTCCGAAACGTCGCCCTCCAGCAGCGGTTGTGCTATTTCCAGAAATTTACGGGGCTCGAAATCCGGTATCATACCAGCCAGCGTCTTACCCATATAGTCGCTTTCCGACCAGCCCCACCGCTCCATCGCGGCGCGATTCATGTAGGTAAAGCGTAGCGTATCTGTCGTAAACATCAGCATTCCGTCCTGAAACATGTGTAGGGCGGCGTGCATGTCGCGCTCGGAATCGACGAGCTTGCTGTTGGTGACATCGGTCCGGATGGAGATGCTTTTGATGTGGTTTCCGTCCGTGTCGTACAATGGATAACTTGTGGTGCGCGTCCAGACGTTGCTGCCGTCCTTGTGTTTGAGCCGCTGCTCGCCGGTCCAACAGATGTCCGTGTTCATCGCGGTGTGAATCGCTTCATAATTCGCCCATTCGCTGTTCGAATAGATCGTGGTGATTGGCTGCCCGAGCAACTCTTCCTCGCCATACCCGAAGGTTTCGACAAAAAGCTTGTTCACTTCCAGAATCACGCCCGCCGCGTTGACCAGGCTGACGATGGAATGTGCATTCAACGCTTCGATCTCGTGCTCGATCAGGGACCGGTCTGTCGCGATGCTTTTACTTTCGACGCGCAGGTCAAAATACGAGAGCGCAGATTGTAACAGCTTGATGGGCGTTCTTCTCATACTCGGTCCTCGCGGGTCGATCGGGTGCTGATCCTGTGTCTGCCACGGCATAGCCTTTGAAAGTGCCGAAATTAGGGCGAAAGCCTACTGGTTGACCTGCCGTGCCCCGGACCGTGCATTTTTCTATGCTGTGGCAGACTGTCCTCGCTGGTTTGTACCGGTGCCTAGCGCGAGAAAAGAACCGGTACCTGTGCATGTTTGAGCAGATCGCGGGTGGCCCCGCCAATCACCAGATCATAGGCGCGCGAATGGCCATACGCGCCGACGGCGATCATATCGACACCCGCCTCGAAGGCCTCTTTGTTGAGCGCGTCTGCAACGCTGCCGTGGCTCCACGTCCGCTGGACCAGCGTGGTTTGGATTCCGTGGCGCGCAAAGGTGGCGGCAAGATCGGTGGAAACGGAATCACGCATCTCGTCATAGGGGCTGTCGTTCACGCGCAGGATGTGGGCGCTGTCGCCGTCTTGTAGCAGGGCCAGCGCATCATGTGCCGCCCGGGCCGCTTCGCGGGTGCCGTTCCAGCCGATCAATACGGAGCGCCCCAGCGTATCACCCTCAAAGGACGCAGGCACGGTCACGACAGGACGTCCCGCATCGCGGATTACCGTCTCGATCAGCCTGAGCTGGGCGGGGATGTCTGCGCCTTCTTGGGCGGCGGCCAACAACACGATGTCGACGCAGCGCGCGCTTTCCACGATCTTGTTGGCACCTGTATCGGCCTCGCTTTTGATCATCCGCCATTCGGATACAAATTCTTCGCGGCTGGTATGCGCGTCAAAGACGGCTTTCAAACTGGCGGTTTGGGCAACCTGCGCATCACCGAACGTCTCGTAGACAGTGGCGGGCAGGTTTACCGCGATGCCGGGATACACCATCAGCGACTCGACGGTATGCAGCCCGATCAGATGTGCATCGTGGCGGCGCGCCAGCGCACAGGCGGCGGCGGCGAGGCTTTCGGCGCCGGCTTCATCGGTGAAGCAGACGAGTATTGTCTTGAGGGCCATGTCGTGTTCCTTTGCTTGATCCGGGGCGGTGCTGTTGTCCCCGATAATAACAGAAAATCGCGCGCGCGTGTTGATCCCGATCAAATTGCGGTGCGCAGTTGTGTGTTATGCGGGAACAAGGCCCGTTACAGGTGATGCGGATGAAACCCCGAAACAAAGGACGCGAAGATGAGTGACAAGGTAGAGATGACAATCGAGCCAGGTTTCCTGAGCCGCCTTGTGTTCAAGATGCGCGCAGTCAGCCTTGGCGACGAGGACACGCCGCGCGATGCCCGCGATAACGCAGGGCAGGGCGGGCATCATGTCACGCTGGCCGAAGAAGTGGGCAGCGGCGGCACGCAGGCGCAGCTTGTTGACGAGATTGACAGGATGGTGCCGGAACACCAGCACGAACTGGTTGCGTTGATGTGGCTCGGGCGCGGTGACTTCGATGCAGACGGGTGGGAAGAGGCGCTGTCACTGGCGGCCGAACGCGCCGATACGCCGACAGCGCACTATCTGCTTGCACATCCGTTGTGCGCGGACGAAATCGCCAGCGGTCTCGAAGCGTTGGGGCATGATCACATTCTTCAGGATGGTGCCTATTAGGTAGTCGCTGTTATTCCTGATTTTGCGACGTCGCCACCAGAGCATCCTGATCGAGCACCAAAACCGTCTGCAGTGTCTCGGGCGCGATAAGACCCTTTTTGCGCAGCAGGCTGAACGAGCGGCTGACGGTCTCGACGGCCAGAACCAGAAAATCTGCGATGTCTGTCCGGCTCATCGGGAGGGAGAGAAACATACAATTTCCGATGGGCGTGCCTGTTCTGCGCGAGAGGACATGCAGGAACGAGGCGACTTTCTCCATGGCGGATTTACGCGCCAGCATCATGAAGTGATCCTGCATCGCGGTGATTTCGCGCAGCGCCGCACCCAGAAGGCGCTGGTGGGTGTCGGGGTCCACCACCTCACCCGTATCCAGCAGGCGGTGCGGGTAGGCGATGATATCGGCGGTGTCTATGATGTCGCAATTGGTGTGGTGGCGGTCTTCGTCCGGAAATCCGATGATATCGCCGGGCAAGCCGAAGGCGATGACCTGCCGCCGCCCGTTTTCAAGCACCCGTGTGAGGCGAACGCTCCCTGTTCTGATCTCGTAAATAAACGTCGCATCATCACCTTCGCAGAAAAGATGGATGCCGGTAACATGTCTTGAGTGCAGTTGCGCAGTGGCCCGCAGTTTGGGCGGTACGTTTCTGCGGTAGGGCATGGCAGCGGGCGCTGCGGCTGTTGAGTGTGTGACGTACACGAATATGTCCCTCGACTGGCTGTGGCCGGATCACAATGCAGGGGCTATGTCTGCAGGCAGACGTGCCGGAACGTATCGGATTGTAACAATTAGTATGTGTTACTTTCGCGCACAGGTTGCTTCTGATTATACTGTCTCATTGTGACTGTCTTGAGTTGCAGTGAACAGGGTCAAGGCAATGTCGCCCAGGCAGACTGTACTTGTTGTCGATGATGACCCCAAAATCCGCGTACGCCTTTGCCAGTGCCTCGAAGGAGGCGGCTACGTCGTGATCAAAGCCGCCGACGGGGCAGGTGTGCGCGCGGCCTTTGCGGCTGGGGCGCCGGATCTGGTGACGCTTGATCTGAACCTCGGTGCCGATGACGGGCTTGATATCGGGCGTGACATCCGCCGGACACATGACGTGCCGATCATGATGCTGACCGGCAAGAATGATGTGATTGACCGTGTTGTGGGCATCGAAATCGGGGCGGACGACTATCTGGTTAAACCGTTTCATGTGCGCGAAGTGCTTGCACGGGTGCGCTCGCTTTTGCGCCGAAGCACCGCGCGCGGTGCGCTCCCGTTACCGGCCTCAGCCGCTTCGCAAGACACGCTTGATCTTGACGGGTTTGCGGTTGATCTTGACCGGATGCTGCTGATCGAAAGGGACGGGGGCGTTTGCGATCTGACGACAGCGGATTTCAAACTGCTGGCCGCGTTTGTGAACAACGCGAAGCGGCCGCTGTCACGGGACCGCCTGATGGATTTGATCGACGTGCCGGAGTGGCCCCCCCGTGACCGGATGATTGACAATCAGGTGGCGCGTTTGCGCAAGAAGATCGAACGCGATCCGGCATGTCCGCGCCTGATCAAAACGGTGCGCGGTGTGGGGTATATGCTGACCGAACAGGCCACGCCGCGCGATCAACGGGTGGTCAGCACGCTTTGAAGCGCTGCGATCAGGTCGAGCTGACGGTAGGGTTTGCGCAAATTCGAAAGCCCAGCATTGATGTGCCCGCCTTGCAAAACGCCTTCGGAAAATCCTGATGTCATCAGCACGCGTACTTGCGGCATTTCGCGTGTGATGCGCAAGGCAAGGTCATGCCCCGAAAGCGCGCCGGGCATCACCAGATCGGTAAAAACCAGCCCGATATCATCGCGGCGTTGCAAGATTTTCCTTGCGGCGTCTCCGCTTGTGGCTGTCAGGTATCTAAAGCCAAGTGCGGCAAGGCGCGCCTGCGAAAAGCGTATGACACACGGATCATCCTCCACAATCAGGATCAAACGGCTGGCACAGACGTTAGAAACCCTGCCGGACTGTGGCGCATCGGGGCCGCTGTCTTCTGCGCCGCAGAACACAGCGGGGAAATAGAGATTGATAGTGGTGCCGTGGCCAGGTTCGCTATAGATGGTCAGATGCCCGTCCGGCTGCTTTACAAAGCCGTAAACCATCGAAAGACCCAACCCCATGCCTTTGCCAATCGGCTTGGTGGTAAAGAAAGGCTCCCATCGGCGCGCACGCCTGTATCGTCGCGGCCATGTCCGATGACGTTTGTCTCACCGGATGCGATGTGATGGTGCATATAACCGTCATGCCCTGCCGCGACCGGTGCGGGCATCCGTACATTGATGCTTTCATCAATGCCATACCCGAAAAGCGCCGCCGCGTTGAGCCGCAGAATCCGGCCCTCGGCATCGGACACGATTATAGCATTGAACGAGGCATCCAGAACGGCGCGTAAAAGCGTGCCTTCATTTACCGGGTTCATTGGGCAATCCAATATGGGCAAACAACTCCCTATGTATCGCAAATACCGGCGTCTTTCGCCACGCAGATACGCAAACCGTCAGGTCAGCTCGCGAAATACGCTTAGAAAGCCCAGAACATCCGCCAGCGTCACAACACCGGCCAATTGGCCATTCGTTGTCACCAGAAACTTGCGTCGCCCGTCCTGTGACATCCGCGCCAGCAGATCGCCCCCCGCCATGTCGGTATTTACCGTGTTCTCGGGGCCGACGGGTTCAAGAACGTCTTCAACCGTCGTATTTTCCCAATGCTCGCGGTCGATTTTGCGCGCCATCTGGAAATCTACATACCCTAACAGGGTGTCGTTCTCGATAACGGGAACAAAGCTGACGCCGTGCTCCAGAAAGATGTGGTGGACAAGCTCCCAAAGCGATTGTTCGGGGCGCGCGGTCCAGGGGGCGCGCGCCATCAGATCCGCAACACGCCGCCCCTTCAGCGCGGCTTGCGTTTCGATCTGGGTCAATGCCGCGCGGGAGGTGGCCATCAGGAACAGGCCGATAAGGACCGGCCATAGCCCGGCGGCAAGGTTCCCCGAAAAAGCGGCGAAAAGCCCCAACGCGATAAAGGCATAGGCGAACATGACCGCCAGCGCCGTGGCGCGTCGTGTCGCCGCCAGTAGATCCCCCGACCGCCCCCAAAGCCACGCGCGCAACACCCGCCCGCCATCCATCGGAAAGGCCGGAAGCAGATTGAAAACGGCAAGGACCAGATTGATCATCGCCAGATAGGTCAGCACCCGCACCGCCGCATCGGGCAAAGCCGCGTATTCCCCGCCCACCGCAGCCAGCCAGAAGCAAGCCGCGATAACAAAGCTCGCCAGCGGCCCCGCGATGGCAATCCGGAATTCGCTTTGAGCGCTGTCCGGCTCGGACTGCATTTCCGCCACCCCGCCAAAAAGAAACAACGTAATGGCGCGAACGCGCAGGCCATGGTTGCGCGCCACCATTGCATGAGCCAGCTCATGCAGGATCAACGAGCCGAAAAGACCCAACATTGCCGCGATCGCCGCAATGATCAGCGTGAGGGTGCCCGCGTCGGGCAGTTGCGACGGGAAATAGGCGGTTGCAAGGCTCCAGACAATCAACGTGGCAATCAAAAGCCAACTGGCATCAACCTTGATGTCAAAACCGCCAAGCCGCGCCACTCTAATGGCGTTACCCCACATATCCGCCCCCATTCAAAGCAAATGTTGCGCCGATGTACGGCTGTCGCAGCGACATGCAGCCGACTGCTGGTGTATTTTTACAGTAAAACGGATGCATTTGCATGATTTCATCTCCACGCTTCAAAACCACCTTCCGGATGACGTCCGGTCTTCTATCCCTATATGAACCTGTTTTTGTGGAGTGTGTTTGATGTCGATCAATCCACTGCGCAGTGGAGGGGGTAGAATACCGTGACCGCCCTGCAAATCTACAGCACTGCTCGACGTGTCCGCCCGCCTGATCTGTGTGACAATGTCACAGACAGGGGGCTGCAAAAGACGTACCGAGAAGGCATCAAAAGGAGCATCAACATGACTTTCAACGTAGGCAAAATTGACCGGATTATCCGTTTCGTGATCGGAGCGCTTCTGATCATAGCACCGCTTACCGGGCTTTTCGGCGTTTCTGTCAGCACAACACTTACCGTCGTTTTCGTTCTTGTGGGGATCGTGCTGGTCGGCACAGCGGCTTTCCGGTTTTGCCCGCTTTACCGGCTGTTGGGTACATCCACCTGTAGCCGCTAGGCGATTTAGAGCGGAATGCGACCGAAACATTTTGCGCCAGTAAATCAATCCCGCCTCTTGCAAGGGGCGGGATCAGCCGTGCTGACAGGACCAAAAGCATCAGTGCTTGCCCGCAGGGGCTATGCAGCCCAAGGTAGATGGCAAACACGGTCTTTTAACTGGCAGCGGCAACTTTGCGATGATTGGACGCCTTGAAGATGCGGACAAATTGTTGGATGGAAGGGCGTGTAAATGGTTTCTTGTAAAAAGGCGCGCGCGTGAAAGCATCCCTGACCGGTGATGAAGATGCTGTCGGGATAACCGTCTCGGGTAACCGGCTCAGGATAACGGGCCGGTTGAATATCGAGTCGGTGCAAGGGCTGGACAGTCACGCCGCGCTTGAAAAGGCGCGCGGTATCACTGTCATCGACATTTCCGGACTGCGCCAGATGGATACCGCAGGCGCGTGGTTTATCGTCGATCTGCAAAACCGCGTCTCACCTTCGGGGATCACCATCGAAGGCGGATCGGACGCGCAGGCGCAGCTGATTGAAACCGTTCGCACCAATATGCCGCCCGACGCAGCATCGACGCCTAAACACAAGACATTGAACGAAATGCTCGATATGTTCGGGCGCAAGGTTATGCGTTTCGGGCAAACCACGGTCGAGCTGGTTTCGTTTCTCGGGCAGGTGATTGCGACGATGGCGGGCATCGTGATCCGCCCGCGCCGCCTGCGGCTGACGTCGCTGGTGCATCACTGTCAAGAAGTCGGCTTGAACGCGGTGCCGATTGTTGCGCTGATGGCGTTTCTCATCGGTGTGGTGCTGGCCTTTCAGGGATCGACACAGCTGCGCCAGTTCGGGGCCGAAGTTTTCGTCGTCGATCTGATCGCGATCTCGGTGCTGCGCGAACTGGGCATCCTGCTTACGGCGATCATCGTGGCGGGCCGGTCGGGATCTGCCTTCACCGCCGCCATAGGTTCCATGAAAATGCGCGAGGAAATCGACGCCATGCGTACGCTTGGCCTTGATCCGGTCACAATTCTGGTGGTGCCACGGGTGCTGGCGCTGATGCTGATGTTGCCTGCGCTGGGCCTTATCGCGGATGTTGCGGGACTTGTGGGGGGCGCGGTGATGTCATGGATCGAGCTGGGCGTGTCGCCGGGCGTTTTCCAGTCGCGGCTGGTGTCGAACACCGATGTCTGGCATTTTGGTGTTGGCATGATCAAGGCACCTTTCTTCGCGCTGGTCATCGGAATTATCGGCTGTTACGAGGGCATGAAGGTTGGCGGGGATGCTGAATCTCTCGGGCGGCTGACCTCGACGTCGGTGGTTCTCTCGATCTTTATGGTGATCGTGATGGACGCGCTTTTCTCAATTTTCTTCGCCATTGTGGGGGTGTGATGTCAGAGACAGCAGACGATCACATCATCCGGGTGCGCGGACTTGTGACGCGCTTTGGAACGCATACGGTTCATGACGGGCTTGATCTGGATGTGCGGCGCGGCGAGATCATTGGCGTGGTGGGCGGATCGGGGACCGGCAAATCGGTCCTGCTGCGCGCCATCGTCGGATTGCTCACACCGAACGAAGGCCAGATCGAGGTTTTCGGCGAAAGTGTGCGTGACACCTCTGAACAGCACACCCGCGAATTGCGCCGCCGCTGGGGCGTGATGTTTCAGGACGGGGCGCTTTTTTCGTCGCTGACCGTGCGCCAGAACGTCGAAGCGCCGATGCGCGAGCAGTTGCACCTTGAGGACGGCTTGCGCGAAACCCTTGCGGGCATCAAGGTGCGGATGGTCGGCCTGCCGGAGAATGCGCAGGCGAAATACCCGTCCGAATTGTCGGGCGGGATGCGCAAGCGGGCAGGCTTTGCCCGCGCTATCGCGCTTGACCCCGAAATCGTATTTCTTGACGAGCCTACGGCGGGCCTTGATCCCATCGGCGCGGCCGCATTCGATACGTTGATCAAACAACTTCAGGCGGCCTTGGGGCTGACGGTATTTCTTGTGACACATGATCTCGACAGTCTGCATGCCATCTGCGACCGTGTGGCGGTGCTGGCGGAAAAAAAGGTTTTGGCGGTGGGAACGATGGCGGATATGCTTGAGGTGGATCACCCTTGGGTGCGTGAATATTTCCACGGACCACGCGCACGCGCGGCCACCGCTTCGGCCGGAGGGGAGCACTGATGGAGACGCGGGCAAACTTCGTCCTGATCGGCGCGTTTTCGCTGCTGGCCATTCTGGGCACGCTGGGGTTTTTCATCTGGCTCGCGAGTGTCCAGATCGACAGGCAATATGAAACCTACGGCATCTTGTTCGAAGATGTCTCAGGGCTCGATTCTTCGGGGGATGTGTTGTTCAACGGGATTTCCGTGGGCAAGGTGATCGGCCTGCGCATCTACGAGGAAGACCCCTCGAAAGTGTTTGCCACCATCGAGGTTGATGCCGCCACGCCGGTGCGTGAAAACACCGTTGCGCAGCTGCAATCACAAGGGGTGACAGGGGTGGCCTACATCTCGCTGTCGGGCGGAACCTCGGGGTCTGCGCGGCTGACATCGCCCGATGGAACGCTGCCGATCATCCCCTCGCGCCGCTCGACGGTGCAGGCGCTGGTCGAGGACGCGCCCGATCTGGTTGCCGAGGCGACCCGCCTACTGGCGCAGTTCAAGTCGCTGACCGGCCCCGAGAACCAAACCTATGTGACCAATATCCTGCGCAATCTGGATCAGGCATCCGGCGGGCTGGAACAGGCGCTTACCGACTTCTCGCAGATCACCGGCACAGTCAGCGACGCCACCGAGCAGATCACGTTGTTTACCGGACGGCTCGACAGCATTGGCACCGGAATTTCCACAACGCTGGAGCGCACGGATGCCGCGTTGATCGCCGCCGAGGGCGCGTTCGAGACGGCGCAGGCCACAATGGATGCCTCGACCGGGGCGATCAACAGCGTCGAAGGGACATTTACACAGGCCCAGACCATTTTGCGCGATCAGGTGCCGCAGATGCTGGAGCAGGTCAAGGGCGCGATCGAGACCACCAACAGCGCCATAACCCAACTGCAACAACAATCCGGAGAGACGCTGGACGGTTTTACCGCGACCGCCGGTTTGCTGAACGCGCGGCTGACCGAGCTTGAGACAACGCTGACCGAAGCCGACACTGCCTTTACCGCCGTCACCGAAGCCTCTGACAGCTTTTACGCCTTGGTTGAAGACGACGGCAAATGGCTGGTGACCGAGGCCCGCGAAGTGTTGGCGGATGCCAAATCCGCCATCGCCACGATCGAGGCGGTAGTGTTGGACGATGTGCCTGCGGTGGTCGAAGACATTCGCGGGGCCGTGGCCACGGCATCGGACGCGGTGGACCGTGTGGCGCAGGATCTGACCGGCCTTTCCGGTCGGTTGGACCCGTTGGCGAGTGACGCGGAACAGGCGCTGGCCTCGGCCAATGCGCTGTTCGGGCGCGCATTACGCAGTCTTGACGCGTTGGACGTCACTTTGACAGGGGCGAACGGCGCGCTGGGCTCTGCGCAGACGACCTTTGACGCAGCCACCGATGTGCTGAATACCGACCTGTCCCCGGTCCTGAGCGATATTCGCAGCGCCTCCGATAGGATCAGCGTCGCGGTCGAGGATGTGACCCGCGATGTGCCTGCTATCGCAGCCGACCTGCGCGCCCTGATCGCGCGGGCGGATACCGTGGTGGGCCAGATCCAGCGCGCGGTTGCGTCAACAGCGCCCGGCGTCACCGAGTTTTCGCAAACAGGGCTGTCGGGATTGACACAACTCGCCGGTGAGGGCCGCCGCTTGTTGACCACCCTCGACAGTCTTGTGCGTAAGATAGAACGTGACCCCGCGGGCTTCCTGCTCGATAATAAACGCGTCCCAGAATACCGGAAATGATGTCATGCAGATAAAAACAATCACCCGCCGCGCGGCCCTTGCCGGAGCCGTTTCCGCCTTGGGTGCATGTAGCGCGGTATCGGCGCTCAATTCGGCGGCCGAACCGATTGACACCTATGATCTGACGCCGGTTTCGGGCGCGAAGGGGGGCAGGCGGAGCACACGCACGTTGTTGGTGGCGCGCCCTGATGCACCCGCCGCGATGGCGATAGACCGGATCATGGTGAAGCCGGACGCCGCCTCGATCACCTATCTGCCGGATGCACGGTGGAGCGATGAAGCGCCCCTTGTCCTGCAATCGCTGCTGATCCGCAGCATCTCGGGGACGGGGCGGATGGGTTATGTCGGACGGAGCGAGGGCGGACCGGTGCCTGATACAGCCCTTTTGGTGCGCATGGATGCATTTCAGGTAAACGTCACACCCGGCGGCGCGCTAGAGGTGGTGGCCGACATCGCGTTGACACTGCTAAGCGACCGTGACCAGCGGGTGATCGCAACGCGCAGCTTTACACACAGCGCTGTTGCTGCGGATGACAACCCTGCATCGGTTGTCGGCGCGTTTCAAAATGTGCTGGATACGCTGCTGCCAGCCATGGCCGACTGGACGGTTGCGCGCGCCTGACGGCGATTTTGCGCGCCCGCCCTGATGATGCCCCCGAAAGCGCGGGATCGTCGAAGGCCCTGCGCGAAAGGCGATCCTTGCGCGCAGGGCGTGAAGCTCAGGGCGTCAGTGACACAGCAAAACCGGATGCTCGCGCTGTTCGATCATGCTGCGGGTGGTGCCGCCAAAAACCGTTTCGCGCAGGCGCGAGTGGTCGTAAGCGCCCATGACAATCAAATCGGCCGAATTCTCGCTGGCGCGCTGCATCAGCGCACTGCTGATCTTGCCGCCGCCGCTGGGATATTGCTGCACATCCACGTTACAGCCCTGATGCGTCAGCCACGCTGCCACATCCGAGCCGGGGTTCTCACCGTCTTGCGGTCCTGTCGCAACCGGATCGAAGAGGGCGAGGGTCACGGTATCGGCGGCCCGCAAGGTTGGCATGGCGGCATGTGCCGCGCGTGACGCGGCGATGGTGGCTTTCCATGCGACGAACACGGATTTGGGTGCCAGTGCCGCAGGAGATTGCAGGGCGTTCAGCATCACACCGACAGGCGCGCGGAAGAGGGCCGCGCCGAAGATATCGCCGAACAGGCGTTCGTCATCGCGCAGATCATCGCCAAATATCACCCTGTCACATGCCAGCGCGATACGCGCGACCGCATCCATCAGGGCGGTCGTGTCGCCACTGACAACGTGCACCTCGCCGCGCGCCCCCTGATCCGCCAGATATTGGGACATTTTTTCGCGGTTCTGATCCAGTTGCTTGTTCTGGGTATCAATCTGTTCGTGCCAGTGGTCTGGAATGACCGAGCCGCCATAGCCGCCCATACCATAGCTGAAGACGGGAATAGGAGGCATCGCGCCAAGGATCAGGACGTTGAGATACAGATTGTGTTCGCGCGCACTTGAGCTGAGCTGTTCAAGGTCGGTTGCCTTGGCCCCTTTGCCGAGAACTATAAGAAGAGTGGCGTTTTTCATCACGGGCTTCCTTTGGTTTGCTTGACCGTACAATAGCACAAAAATACGTGTGACGTTTTGATTTCGATCAACATGTGGGTGCCTTGGCGTCCGGTGAACATTATTGTCCAGCGGGATCGGGGTGCGGAATCAAGTTGGCAACTTTGCCCCGGCGGCAATCGTCGCGGGCGCGCTGTTGAGTGCGTCAATTGCAAAGCCCGCAGCGGATTTGTAATTCGCCATGAAGGTGGCGCGCTCTTTGGCGGGGACAACATCGTCAATGTTGTCGAACTCTCCGCCGCAGCGCGCGTCAACAATATTGAGCAAGCCGAACGGGCCGTCCCCGCGATTGCGCAAGACCAGTTCCGACACCGGACCGCACAGCGCCGTGTCATAGGCCGCCAATGCCTGCGCCGTCGGCCCGTGCGTCAGCATCATGGCACCAAGGGTGCGCGCATCCATAATCGCCTGACTCGCACCGTTTGATCCGGTGGGGTACATCGCATGGGCCGCATCCCCCATCAGGGCCACGGATCCGTCGCGCCATGTCGTCACCGGATCGCGGTCGATCATCGGGTTCTCATAGCTGATTTCCGCCCCCGCCAACAGCTCGGGCACATCCAGCCAGTCAAAGGACCACCCCGCGAAATGGTGGATGAAATCTTTGACCTGTGCAGGTTTGAACCACCCTGTCGGCCTGTCGCCCGCGTTTTCAAAGGCGACTTCGGCAATCCAGTTGATCGTGGCAAAGCCGTCGCTGTCGGTTGGTGTGATCGGGTAAATCACCATGCGCTGCTTGCTGCCGCCCAACCCGACAAAGGACGCACCGGTGCGAATGGGCCGCGCCCGCGTGGTGCCGCGCCACATCACGGCACCGCCCCAATGGATTGGCGGCTGATCGGGGTGCATCCGCGCGCGCACGGCCGAATGAATGCCATCCGCTCCGATCAAAAGCGCCCCGTGCTGCTCTGATCTGTGTCCGTCCGCGTGTTCGATTGTGGCGCTCACGGTGCCGTCGGGGTTATTGTGGTAACCGGTCACACGCGCACCAAGCCGCACAGTATCCGCGCCCGCGCGTGCCACCAGTTTGTCATATAACATCATGTGAAAGCGCCCGCGATGCACGCCATATTGCGGCCAGTGATAGCCCGCATCAAGGCCGCGCGGCTCGGCGTAAATGTCCTGTCCGTTGCGCCCGACAAGCGCCCATTCGCGCATCGGCAGGCCGACATCGTCAAGATCCGCCGCAGTGATCCCCAGATCAAACAATTCGCGCACCGCGTTCGGCTGGATATTGATACCAACCCCCAGAGGGCGCAATTCGGTCACGGATTCAAAGACAATGAACGGAACGCCAATCTGTTCCAGCGTCAGCGCAAGGCAAAGCCCGCCAATACCGCCTCCGGCAATAAGAACTGATGGCTGCTGCATGGGAGTTTCCTTTATCGTGTCTGGCGCAGCTTATCAGAAGCTTTGCGCGCCGCAATGTCGACCTGTGCGCGCCCGCTCAGGCCGCAACGGCCATCCCCTGAGCCCCGAACATCTGCTGTGACAACATCTGGCCTTCAGAGCGTTTCAGACAGCTGCGCGCGGTCGCGCCATAGCTTTCGGGCGATGTGCGCAGCGCCGGAAACTGGCGAAGCAGATCTTCGCGCACTGCCGGATGCAGCGTGTCCAACCCGCGCTTGCCGGCAAAGAAACTCTCGGAGGCCATGCCATCGGCAAAGATCACCTGATGGCGCTCCAGCATCAGATGGATATATGTGACCACGCCGCCTTGGGTCCGGCGCACGTCGTGCCCGTTGACCAGATGCGCCGCGGCGACAAAGACCTCACGCTCCCCGAACAGCAACTCCGCGTGATACCCCTCGACCAGCATCCGGTGCTGGGGTGACACACGCAATGTCTTGTTGCCGCCGGGCAGGGCGCCTTTGGCGATCTCGATCGGGGCGGTGTTGCTTTGGGCGTTCGATCTGCTTGCGCCGATCCAGCGCAGCGGTTGCAGACCGTCGTCACGGGTCACGATCATATCGCCCGGATGCAGGTTTTCGACGCGGCGATATCCCGATTGCGTCAGAATGCGGGTGCCGGGCGTGTAACAGATGACGTTGTCGATGTTGGAAAAGTTGACAAGCGTACCGTCAAGCATCTGGACATAGCCCGATTGCTCGGTGCCAACGACCGACGTGATGTTCAGCGTCGAGCGGTCAACCAGACCGGCAAGATCCAGCGTATCGCCGCCGGTCTGTCCACCCGTGCCACCCTCGATGGTGAGGGTGCCGCTGCCGGTTTCCCCCAGATCAACCAGCGTGACCAGATCGTCGCCCGCGCCGCCGTTGACCGTATCGTTTTGGCCCGCAACGATCGTATCGTTGCCTGCACCGCCCGACATGCTGTCCGCTCCGGTGCCGCCCAGCAGCGTGTCATCGCCGCCTTCTCCGAACAGCGTGTCATCGCCTGCGCCGCCAACAAGGCTGTCGCTGTCCGAGGCCACCGGAATGATGTCATAGCGCAGATCGGTGAGGTTGATGCCTTGGGTGCCGTTTTGGCCATTGGAGTAAATGATCTCGATTTCGGAGACCGGACCGGCCACCTCGATCAGGACCGAACCGCCTATGGTGCCAACGGTATCGGCAGACGAATTGGCGGTGATTGTATTGCCCGATACCGTATCGCCGCCCGATGGCGTGATTGTCACAGTGACGGGCGCGCCGTTAGCATCATAGGCGTTGACGGTCACGGTATCGGTGTGATTGCGCGCTCCCCAATCCACATCGTTGATGCGGAACGTCAGGTTTTCGACGGCGTCCTCGACATCCGCACCGGCGCTGGAGGCAAAGCTGATGGTGGTGGCCGCTGTTTGCCCGTCGCCGTCTCCAAACAGGAACAGCGACGATGTGAGGGGGAAATTCTCGTTCCCCGTTGAATAGTTTTCATCGGAGGTTTCGACCGTATAGGTCGGGTTGTTGTCGCCGATATCGGTAAAGCCGACCGTGACGTCGATGGCCCCCGTATTCTGTGTGAATCCGGCGGCAACGCTGGTGCCGTCCGATCCTTGCGTGGCCCAGTTCATGTGTTCGGTGACAGGCGCGGGTGTAGAAGTGCCGTTGTCGCCATACACCAGATCGTTGCCGTCTCCGGCGATCACGGTATCGTTGCCCATTCCGGCAATCACGGTGTCGTTGCCGGACCCTGCGTCGATATAATCATCCGGCGCGCCGGGGTCGCGGTCAACGCGGTCTCCGTCGCCGTCGGTGAAATCGGCATCCATCAGATCGGCCCCGCCGGTTCCGCTTACCGTGCCGTCTGATGGCAGCGCAAATGCGGGAGCCGTAACCGCCGTGGCATTGGTCAGTGTGCTGACGGGGCCAAGTGAGGGCACGAAATAGATGCCGCCGTCCGTTGCGTAGTAATAGGTGCCGGTTTCGATCTCGTTGGTATAGCTGGTGCTGCCATATGTACCGGTCCACTGCCACTGGCCTGTGCCGATGGTGGACGCGGCTGTAAAGCTGACGGTGGCGCCGGAGATAATATCGCCAACATCAAGAGACCCGTTTCCGGGTGTGACCAGATATCCCGTAGGCATATTCTATGCTCCTGCCTTGAAAACCGGCGATCCTGACGACCGGGGTTTGTCCAATGGGCCGCCTGACGTGCGCGCGGCATTACGGTTTGTGTTATTTTGCGGATGCCCGAAGGGCGGGCCTTGCCAAACGAGATACAATCCGACTGAGGCTGGATTCCGCTCCAATTGAGGCAAAATGGCGGTAAATTGTCTAAAACAGAAACAATGACCGAAACTTCAAACGATGCGGGCAGCGGTGATCCGTGGGGGCCTCAAGTGCGCCCAAAGTTGGATTGGATCCACAGTTATTAAGTTGTTGAGTTTAAATGATAAAATAAACTTCATTTGTCAGGTAGCAATCGAATAGCAACCACCTCATATCTTCTTAGGTAATGAGCGGCGGCCTCGTCGCACGATTTCCAGCGAGTTCCCAAAAAAGGAAGTGGCAGTATTGCTGTCGGCTTGGTCAGGACACGCGTTCGAGCTGCAGGGAAACCTTGTAGGAGGCAGTCTGTGTAATCACCACATAATCACCTTCTTGGGCTCCTGACGCTGCAAAGAAGCGCCTTACCCAGCCGCGTCCTCGGAAGATGGACTTGGAGCCGTCGATATCGGTCAGGACCGGTCGCGGTCCGCCCCAGTCGATCTCAATTTGCCGAGGGGCTGCTTCAGACTTGCTTTTGCCGCCAATCACGTCCTGCGGGAAGGTATTCAAGATCCTCGAAAGACTGATGTTACTGTTTCGTACATTTCCGCCTGTGAGGCGGCTGCGGCCAAGGATTCTAAACTGGCCATCTGGCAAAGGCGGCGAAGGGGCATTTGCCGATCTGTTTATTACCGGTTTCTCCTTAGAGTCAAACGTCTCTGAGAGCTTTGAGTTGTCTTGGAGTAACCGGGTTGGCGTAGCTATGGCGGAGCTGGGTGAAGCTCTGGCCTCGTGGCGAAGCCGGTTGAGTTCTCGCGTTTCATCAAGGGAAAAAGCAACCCAAGTTACCGCGCCTGACTTGTGTTGATAGGGGAGGGGGCGCTCCAAAGAAATGATGTCCGCGAGTTTCCAGGGGATGACCCATTTTGCGACTTCACCGCGACGGATCATGTCCTCCGGAATTTGGTGATGGTTAATGTTTGCGATCATCTCTGACGGGGAGAGCGCTTTCCCACAATCAACAAGGCGGGCAAGCCCAACGACATGGCCGCTGCCTTTGCGGATAAGGCCAAACCACCCGCGTATCGAGGTTGCTTGTGATCGCATTTCCCAATCTTTTCGACCATCAAGAATGTGGCCGATCCAGGGGTCGGCAATGATCAGTCCGCGCGTTATGTCCATTTTTGTATTTGTTTGCATGATCATCATAATTCGTAAGCCCCGTCTGAATTAGGGGTAATAGGGCGTAGTCCGTCCCGATTAAACTGTTCTATCATAATGTCTGCGATGGTAGCATGCTGGCCACGGTTCGGTTGTGCTACTGCCTGCGTTAGGCTTGTGACATCAGCTTTGTTGTCTCCCATAGGCCAAGCGCCTGTTCTGCCAGCTTGCGTTTGCGTTGCATCAGGCTCTGCAGCAGGCTGTCAAAGCTTTGAGCACCCAGTTCAGGGTGCAGCGCCATGGGAATATGAACGGAAACAGGGCGCGATTGGCCGATGCGATGAACGCGGTCGTTGCATTGCTCTTCGACCGCAGGATTCCACCAGCGGGATAGGTGAATGACATGGGTTGCGGCTGTCAGGGTCAACCCTGTGCCCGCTGATTTAGGGCCAAGGATCAACATGTCAAAACCGCCATCTGTCTTCAGATGTTGTTGAAAGCGGTTCACGATATCTTGCCGTCGAGGGATCGGTGTATCGCCATTGATCACGTCAATTTTCGAAAGTCCAAACATGTGACGCACGATTTCTCCAAAACGGAATTGCATGTCTCGGTGTTCAATAAAAACCAACACACGTTCGTTTGCTTCTTTGATCTTACGCAGGATGTCGATGACGGCGTCAAGGCGTGCGCTTTTGGCGATAAACTGCTCGGGTAGGGTGGCTTCCGTGTCACCAGGATGCACCGATACAGATCGAATATGATGTAGCATTTTCAACGCTGCGCCGGGGCCGCCATTAGCCAATTTTAGCTGCGCTAAGTCATATGCATCTGCCTGAACCTTGGGCATCAGCCTCGGGTGCAGGTAGCGCCGTTTGGCGGGTAGGTCACGCGCGACCTCTTCTTTCAGGCGGCGCAATCCGAGAGGGGGCATTTGACCGCGGTCCGTAAACACTCTTGTGTGTAGTTCGGCCATATTTTCAGCATTGGGCGCGGCATAGCGCTCGCGAAATTCCACTCCAGAACCAAGGCTGCTAGGCGCGATACGGTCCATAATGGTCCAAAGATCAATGGCCGCGTTTTCGATTGGTGTACCAGTCAGGCCAATTCGGAAGTCGGCATTCATCGCCTCAACGGCTTTTGAGGCAAGCGTTGAGCGGTTTTTAATATTCTGAATTTCACCCGTAACGATAGCGGACAAAGGAATCTTGCCCAAGGAATGCTGATAGTTTGCAAGTGTTGTGTAGGTGGTGAGCAGCCAGTATCGGTGGGCGCGACCATCTTCAAAGGCCTCATCCAACCAGTCGAGATCCAGCAGTGGCAGGCCTGATTGCGTTTCTGTTCCCTGTGCCTCACGGCGTTTTTGAGATCCCAGGGCCCCGCCATCGAGACGGATCAAAGATCCGAAACCACGCCCTTCAACATGGTGTTCGACCTCCTGTTCCCAGTTGCGCAAAAGCGAGGTAGGTGCCACAATTAGAACTGGCCCACGGTTCGCCGCATCTGGTTGTTTCATGTGCTCTTTCAGCCAAGTCAGAAAGGCAATTGTCTGAAGCGTCTTACCCAGACCTTGTTCATCCGCATTCAGAGTTCCGGGTAACCCTGCTTTCCAAGCCTTTTGTGCCCAATCGAACTGTCTAATTGGTGTTGGTGCAGGGGGTGCGGATGGAGCTGGGCAATTCGGTCGGGACGGTTAAAACACGCGGTGCAAATTTGGCTTCCCATGAAAGGTCGTCATAATTGTCGAGCGTATCGAGGATGATCGGGCCTTGGGATTCCGGGGCTGGATCTGCCTCCTCTTTCGGAGCGTCCAATTTCTCACGATTTTCGATTTTACCACTTATCGCGGCAAGGCGGGCAGGCGTGACCTGCACGGTTTCTCCGGCGATTCCAGCCGGTGTATCCTTGCCGGTTTCCAAGACATCCGCCATGTGATCCCGTAGGGCGTGCAGCTCCGGGGTTGGCGTGGCTTGAATTGCTTATGCGAAATGTTGGGCAAAGGCCTCTGGTAACCATGTGGTGCCGCTGCCCTCGATCTGGTCTTGTGGGCGCTCATAGACGACCACGCCGGTCACCCGTTCGGAATATTCACGGCTTCGATCAGCGTGGGGCCAGCAATCTGTTCAACCATCTCCTCTTGTGCCGCGGCATCGAGATTCTGAAATGCTTCGGACTGTTCAAGGTGACGGTTCACGGCCTCGGTAATGAAGACGCGCGGGTTTTCAATAAAGGCCTGACGTTCTTCATGTGGCGCGCTTTGTACAAGCGCCATTTTTTCGAGAACAGGTGCGGCGCCCTTATCAATCACAAGGTAGGAATTGTTGCCAAGCTGATAGGCTGCGAGAGAAGACGTCGATGACGACAGCGACGTAACCCATGCCCGGCCACCCCTCTCACACATGCTGTGCATGTGC
>CANMZB010000026.1 GCA_947502265.1 uncultured Sulfitobacter sp. | reverse complement strand
ACAGGCGAATATAGGTGGAAATATCAGGCTGCAGCCGCCTTATGATACGATCCTGCCCCCTACCGGAATCCACCCCGGAAAGGGCAAACCCATGCTTGCCGTGTGCGAACCCTATGACAAAGAAGCGCCAACGCCCGGAAACGGCGTTATGATCGCCTTCCCGTCGGAAACCAAAGAAGAGATTGACGCGCTTTATACCCGCGCGCTGGAACTTGGAGCGTCAGACGACGGAGCTGCCGGGCAGCGCATTCCAGACCGTTTTTACGGGGCTTATGTCCGCGATCCGGATGGCAACAAGCTTTGCTTTTTCATCTTCGGATAAACAGCGATTGACCGTCCAACGCCCGTCTTTGTGGCGGGCGTTGGTGCAGGGATATTTATGGCCAAAAGAAATAGGCAATCAGCTCTTTTTCTTTAACTGTCGCATCAGACCTTCCTGGGCCACACTTGCCACCAGATCACCACTGGCGTTGTAGATCGCGCCGCGATTGAAGCCGCGGCCGTTGCCGGTCCATGGGGCATCAAGATCGTAGAGATGCCAGTCCGAGAACTCGATCGGGGCGTGAAACCACATCGCGTGATCAAGGCTCGCGCTCATGACATTTCCCTGAAACCATGTCAGCCCGTGCGGGCGCAGCGAGGAACCGAGCAGGTTCATATCGGACGCGTAGGCGAGCAGGCAGTGCTGCATCTGTGGTCCCTGCCCCTGGGCGGCTTCCATGCGGAACCAGAGCTGATTGCGATCCGTTGTCTTTTCCGGCGTAAAGAAATCACGCGGCGCGATTTCGCGCAGTTCGATCGGGCGCTCGCGCAGGAAATCGGCGCGGAAGCGTTCGGGGACTTTGTCGGCGTGTGCTTCGCGCAATTCGTCCCTGTTAGGCCATTCGTCGGGAGTGCCGACCTGCGGCATCTTATGTTGATAGTCCCAACCGCCCTCCTCAACGTGGAAGGACGCAAGCAGATTGAAGATCTGTTTGCCATGCTGGATCGCGACCACACGGCGGGTGGTAAAGCTGCCTCCATCGCGGGCGCGGTCCACCTGATAGATCACCGGAATTTCTGGATCACCGGGTCGGATGAAGTAGGCGTGCAGGCTGTGGCACAGCCGGTCCGGGACTGTGCGGTAGGCGGCCATCAACGCCTGTGCAATCACATGGCCGCCAAAAATGCGTGTTGTAGTCTCGCCGCCGGACCCGATGCCCCGAAAGAGATCGACCTCCAGCTGTTCAATGTCGAGAAGCTCTAGCAGTCGGTCTGCAACAGTACTCATGTCGGGCGCCTTAGATGTTGGCCCGTGCGTCCGCATAGGCGATGAAGAAATCAAAACTGTCGGGGTTGGCCATGCTGTCTCGATTGACGACCGTTTCCGCGTCACCGCCCAACAACAGCTTTTTCACCGGAACCTCAAGCTTTTTACCTGACAAAGTCCGTGGCACTTGTGAAACCTCGACAATCTCGTTTGGAATAAACCGCGCAGAGACCTGCGCGCGGATTGCTGCGTTGATTTTGTCTTTCAGGGCATCATCGAACGGGACGCCCTCGGCAGGTACAACGAAAAGCGGCATGAAGCTGTCGCGCCCGAGAAATTCAAGGTCGATCACCAGCGAATCCATCACCTCAGGAAGACCCTCTACCGCCTGATAAATTTCTGCGGAGCCCAGACGCAGGCCTTTTCGGTTGATCGTGGCATCGGAACGGCCATAGATCACGCTGCCACCGTGTTCGTTGATCGAGATCCAGTCACCGTGCCGCCAAACGCCGGGGTAGGTGTCAAAATAGCTCTCGAACAGGCGTGAGCCGTCTTCGTCGCCCCAGAAAAACAGCGGCATCGACGGGAGCGGTTCGGTGCAGACCAACTCGCCTACCTCACCGGTCAATTCTTCTCCGTCCGGTCCAAAAGCGCGCACCGCGTTGCCAAGGGCGCGACATTGCATTTCGCCCGCCCGTACCGGCATCCCCGGATGGCCCAGCACAAATGTCCCCGCCAGATCGGTACCGCCCGATATAGGGCCTAGCCAGACATCTTCCTTCACATCGCGGTAAATCCAGGCATAGGCATCGCTGCTGAGAGGCGAGCCTGTGGAGCCAATTGAGACAAGCGCGCTTAGATCGACGGCTTCGCGCGGGATGATACCCGCCTTGAGGCAGCCCGCAAAAAATGCCGCGCCTGCGCCAAAATAGGTCATCTTTTCGTCCGCTACGAATCGCCATACCGCCAGCATGTCGGGATGGTTGGGTGCGCCGTCGTAAAGGCAGACGGTCGCCCCCTGCCCCAACGCCATCCATTGCGCGTTCCACATGATCCACCCTGACGAGGTGAGCCAGCAAAAGCGGTCACCCTGCCGCAGATCATGGTGCAGCGATTGTTTGGCCGCCTCCAGCACAATGCCGCCGTGGCCGTGTACGATGGGTTTGGGATCACCGGTGGTGCCGGAGGAATAGACGATCCACAGCGGTTGATCGAAGGGAACCTGCGTCGCCTCATATTTTGCGTCGTGGTGGGTCAGATCACCCCACGCCATATGCCCGTCAGGCAGATCGCCCACAACGGGCAGGGTAACGAATTGCACGACGCTGGGAAGCTGTGCGGATATTTGCGCCAGAACATCGCGCCTGTCGATGGTTTTGCCGGCGTGGACATAACCGTCTTGTGCAATCAGAACCTTTGGCGCGATTTGTTTGAACCGGTCGAGGATGGCAACATGGCCCATATCCGGCGCGCAGAGCGACCACGCCGCCCCGATGCTGGCGCTTGCCAAAAACGCAATGAGCGCGGTTTCGGTGTTGGGCAGGATTGCGACAACGCGGTCTCCCCGCTCAACACCCATCTTGCGCAGCTCTTGCGCAACGGAGGCAACCTGCGCGCGTAGCTCGCCCCAGCTTAACTCGATCCGGCCGGCCGTTTCGGAAAGCGAAATCACCGCAGGCTCGCTCTCGCGGTCCTCGGCGTGTTTCATGATCTGATCGGTATAGTTGAGCATTGCGCCGGGGCACCATTGCGCACCCGGCATTTTCCGCTCTTCCAGAATGCGCGTGTAAGGGACGCTGGCGGTAACGTCGAAAAACTCCCAGATTGCGGCCCAGAAAGTTTCGAGGTCGGACACGCTCCAGCGCCACATGGCATTGTAATCGTCAAACGTCAGATCGCGTGTGTCAGCGAGAAAGCGTTCAAAGTCGGCCATGGTGGACCCATTTGCGCGTTCTTCGCTGGGGGTCCAAAGTATATCGCTCATGTCATTGCTCCGTGTACCAGCGCCTTAAGCTGCGGACGCGCCGGATAAGAGCTGCTGGGGGAAAGTTGGGTGAAGAAGATAACAGAAAGATCCGCCTGTGGATCAATCCAGAAGAAGGTCGAGGCCATGCCGCCCCAGCTGAAATCACCGATGTGCGAAGGCGTGCGCGAGCGGCCCGCATCCAACACCACGGCACCACCGAGGCCGAAGCCCATGCCCTCCATCGGTTGTTCTGCAAAGCTTGATGGCCCCATCGAGGCGATATCGCCCTTGAGGTGATTGCGCATCATGAAAGACAGCGTTTTGGGGCCGATGATGCCTGCACCACCGGTGCGCATCATCTCGGTGAATTTGAGATAATCGTCGATCGTACCGACCAGACCACCACCGCCGGAATACATCCCGGCATCAAGGAACGGGGATTTCCCCACATCATCTATCAGCCGCAGCGTGTCATCGGATTTTTCCACCTTGCCGACGGAAAAGCTGTCGCCCGCGAGCGGCGTATAAAGCGCGGCGAACCTGTCGCGCGCCCCCGCCGGGACAGAGAAACGCGTCTCGTTCATGCCGAGCAGGTCGAAAATTTCGTCCACGAAAAACTGTTCGAGCGTTTTGCCCGAGACAACTTCGATCACCCGGCCCAGCACATCAATGCCAACGGAATATTCCCAGCGGCTGCCGGGAGGAAACGCCAGTGGCAGACCGGCGGTGCGATCGCACATGTCGGCCAGCGTCCCTTGATTGGCGCGGAATATTATATCCTCTTGCGCCATTTTTTTGCCCAGCACACCGGGATTGAACGGATAGCTCAGACCCGAGGTATGGGTGAGCAACTGATGCAGCGTCGGCGTCGCGCATCGGGTCACATCGTCGATGTTGGTCGCGCCGGAAATCAGGCAATGCATGTCGTTGAATGCGGGAATGAAGTCCGACAGCGGCGCATCAAGGTGAAACAATCCCCGCTCGGCCAGCATCATAAGCGCCACCGAGGTAACCGGCTTGGTCATCGAATAGATGCGCGCGACGGTATCACGTTGCCAAGGGGCGTTTCGTGCCACATCGCGCAGGCCGCAATCGTGATAATACACTTCCTTGCCGCCCTGTGCCACCAGAACAGACGCGCCGGCGAACCGGCGCGTGTTGATATAATCTTGCATCCAACCCTGGATGCGATCAAGGCGGGATTGGTCAAACCCAGTCATCGGCCGGTCCTTTGCTCAAACTTCGAGCCATTCCTTGCGCACATCCTCGCGGTCTTTCAACTCTGCCGGAGTGCCCTCGAATACGACATGGCCGTGGCCCATTACATAAACCCGGTCGGCAATGTCCATCGCAATCGCCAGTTTCTGTTCGACCAAAAGTGTTGAAATACCGCGTTTTGCGATCTCTTTCAGCACTTCGGCGACTTTTTGCACCATCTGCGGGCTTAACCCTTCGGTCGGCTCGTCGATCATGACAAATTCCGGATCGCCCATCAGCGTGCGACACATGGTCAGCATTTGCTGCTCGCCGCCCGACAGCACCGATGCCTCGACATCCGCGCGCCGTTTGAGGTTTTCGAACATCTCGAACATGCTCTCCATCGACCAGCGACCGCTGCCGTCCTTCTGGCCCGGCTTAAGGCCCAGCGTCAGGTTTTGCCGTGTCGTCAGGCCGGGAAAGATGTCGCGGTTTTCCGGCACATAGCCGATGCCAAGGTTCGCCACTTCATAGGCTTTCTTGCCCGCAATCTCCTGCCCCTTGAACTTGACCGAACCATGCGGGATGACCTCGCCCATGATGGCCTTGCAAGTGGTGGAACGCCCCACGCCATTGCGGCCCAGAAGCGCCACGATCTCGCCCTCTTGTACGTTCATCGTCACCCCCTGAAGGATGTGCGATTTGCCGTAATAGGCGTGCATGTCTGTGACTTCGATCAATGTTCTGCCTCCAATGCGGCGCCCAGATAGGCTTCTTGTACGCGCGGATCTGCGCGCACGTCGGCGGGTTTGCCGGTGGCGATGATTTCTCCGTAGACCAGAACGCTGATCCGGTCGGCCAGCCCGAAAACGACGCTCATGTCATGTTCCACCATGATAAGCGTTTTGCCTTCGGTCACTTTCAGGATGAGATCGGTGATATAGTCGGTCTCGGTATTGCTCATCCCCGCAGTTGGTTCATCAAGCATGATAACGTTCGCACCACCGGCGATGGTAATGCCGATTTCCAATGCACGCTGCTCGGCGTAGCTAAGCGTGCCTGCGGGAAGGTCGCGCCGCTCAAGCAGGTTGATCTGCTCCAGAATGGCGTCTGCCCCTTCGGTCAGATCGCGTTTGTAGTTCACCAGATTCCAGAACGAGTATTTATAGCCTTGCGGCCACAAAAGCGCGCAGCGCACATTTTCGAAAACGGTCATTTTCGGAAAGATGTTGGTGATCTGGAACGAGCGCGACAGCCCTTTGCGGTTGATCTGAAACGGCTCCAGTCCGGCAAGGCTCTCGCCATGCAGCTTTACCGTGCCTGACGTAGGCGGGAAGCGCGCTGTGATCAGATTGAACAGCGTCGATTTACCGGCCCCGTTGGGGCCGATAATTGCGTGGCGTTCGGCTTTCCCGATGCTCAGGTCAATGCCGCGGATGATCTCCGCTTTCCCAAAGCTCTTTTTCAGGCCGGTCAGTTCGAGGGCGGGTGTGCTCATGCTGCACCTCCTTTTGCGGTCGTGACCGGGGGGGCCGTGTTGGCCGCGCTCCACGCCTCTTTGAGGGATGGCGCAGTTGCGCGGGCGATGCCCAATCCGACCAGTGTAACCACACCGGCGATGATCCAGGGCAGGATCGTATGGGTGTCAAACGTTGTCCAGAACACGGTCATTTCGTCGTCGCCCAAGGCCGCATGGCGGAAATGGAACGTCATCTCTACTAATGCCGCCAGCCCCAAAAGACCGATCGCCGCAGGCAAAAGCGTTTTAAGATAGGGCATAACCAGACTGCGCGCATGGCCCAGCTTGAACACCGGCACGTGCATCATCAGCAACCCTGCGAGCCCCCCCGGAAAGAACATCACCGTGGCCAGAAACAGAACACCGGCATAAAACGCCCAAAGCTCTGTTTGGAGGCTGAGGACTGTTTGTAGCAGGGTAAACGCAATCGCCCCGATGATCGGCCCGAAGAAGAAGCCAACGCCGCCAAGGAACGTAACCAGCAAGATCACGCCTGAAGAAGCCGTATTAAGGTTTTCCTCGGTCAGGATCTCGTAGTTGATCGCAAAGAGACCACCGGCCACACCGGCGAAGAAACCGGAGGCTGTAAAACTGTAGAACCGGACCCAACGGGCAGAATACCCAAGGAACTCGGCTCGTTCGGGATTGTCACGGACCGCGTTTGCCATCCGGCCCACCGGCGTGCGCGACCACAGATACATCAGGATCGCCGACACAAGCACCCAGAAAGACGTGAGGTAGTAGACATCTATCTGTTGCAGGAACTCGTTGCCAAAGAACGGCATTGCATAAGTCCGGTCGCCCGAGATGCCTTCCTCGCCGCCGAAAAACGCCACGATGATCACCGAGCAGGCTGCAATCAGCTCACCCACACCGAGCGAGATCATCGCGAATACAGTCCCCGCGTTGCGGGTTGAGAAACTGCCGACAATCATCGCCATCCCCATCCCGAACAGTCCGCCAAAGATTGGCAGCACCGGAAGCGGCATCGCGGCGAAGAAATCGGACATGTTCATGATGTGCATACAGGCAAAGCCACCCACACCGGCATAAACCGCATGCCCGAAGGAAAGCATGCCGCCCTGCCCCAAAAGCATGTTGTACGCCAGCGCGAACACAACCGTGATCCACATCTGGTTCATGATTGTGAGCGCCGAGTTCGATGTGAAGATCGCGGGCATCACCGCAAGAGCAATCGCGCCCGCTACCCATGGCAAAACTGTAATGGTCATTGAACCGGCACGCATGCGCTGTGACGGCTTTGACGGGTCTGTTGTGATCTGATCTGTCATTGGTGCCGCTTTCCGAATAGGCCCGCAGGACGGAAGATTAGAATAAGAACCATGAGGATATATGGAAGAATATCAGCGATTTGCGGACTCGTAATCGTCCATAGATCGCGCAGCGCACTTTCCCCCATATTCTCCGGCGTGGAAAATCCGATGCCATTCAGGATGTCTTCCATCCTGACGTTGTAGGATTTGGCAAAAGTGGTGAGCCAGCCAATCAGCAGCGACGCAACAAGCGCGCCCCACAGCGATCCAAGGCCACCGATTACGATTGTCACAAACACGATCGAGCCAAGAACAAAGGCCATGCCGGGGAATGTCCCCAGAACCGGCCCCGCAATCACCCCGGCCAATCCGGCCAGTGCCGTGCCGACGCCGAACACACCCATGAATATCAACGGCACATTGTGCCCCAATGCTTCGACGGTGCGCGGGTAGCTGAGCGCCGCCTGAATGATCATCCCGACCCGCGTTTTGGTCAGCACGAACAAGAGCCCCACGAAGATGCCGACAGAAACGAAAATCATAAAGATTTTGAACGCCGGAATAGAGTTGCCTGCGATGGAAAAGGCCGTGAAATTAAGGATTTCGGGCACATTGTAAGGCATCTGGTTTTTGCCCCAGATGAACTGCACCAGTTCCTCGATCAGCAAGGCGAGACCGAAAGTAAAGATAAGCTCGGGGACGTGGCCGTATTGGTGGACCCGTCGCAGGCCATACCGTTCGACACCGGCGCCCAGCACGCCAACGATTATCGGTGCCAGCAATAACCCCATCCAGAATCCCAGCGCGATGCTGATCTGATAGGCGAAATAGGCACCCAGCATATAAAAGCTGGCATGGGCAAAGTTCAGAACGCCCATCATTGAGAAGATTAGCGTTAGGCCTGCCGAAAGCATAAACAACAGCAATCCGGTGACAAGCCCGTCGATCAAATTGACGAGGATGAGTTCCATCGGTCCTCCAGCGGGTTAGGAGTATTACAGTGAAAAATGCCCGCCCCGCAAAAGCGGAGCGGACACAAAGCTAACCGTTAGAAGTTAAGGACGCTTCATTTCGCAGGTTGTCGCGATATCCTTCGACGCCATTTCGACAACGCTTTCCGTGACAATGCCAAAACCCGAGCTGTCAAAGTCGAATTCGACGTCCTCGTCGGTGTGGACGCCCACATACATATCCTGGATCACCTGGTGATCTTGTGGACGCATGTACATCGTGCCGCCCCACATGGTTTCATATTCCATGCCTTCAAGCTTGGATGCGACAGCAACAACGTCATCGGCAGTGCCGGCTTCTTCGATCGCCCGTGCAAGCATGCCGATAGAGTTAAAGATCCGGCTCTGGTCGATATTGCCTTCGGGATACTTTTCCAGGAACGCGTTATAAAGATCGCGCGCTTCTTCGGAGGCGATGGGGTTGATGCTGCCCTGTGCGATCAGGCGAATACGCCCTTTTCCGCTTTCGCCAAAGGCTGCCGTCATGCCCGAACCCGCAGCATAGTAGGTATAGATCGGACCTTCGAACCCATTCTCGATCACGGATTTGCCGATGCCGAGCATATCAGCGCCCCAGTTGCCGGTAATCACTGCGTCCGCACCGGATGAGATGACCTTGCGTGAATACGGCGTGAAATCTTTCACCTTGCCGATGGGGTGAAGCTCGTTGCCGACAACTTCGATGTCGGGACGTTTTTCGCCCAGCATTTCAACGGCAGCCTCAGCAACGGATTTACCAAAGGAATAGTCCTGACCGATGATATAGACTTTTTTGATGCCTTCGTCCCTGGCAATCACATCCGTCAGCGCGTCCATCTTGATGTCTGCGTTGGCGTCGAAACGGAAGTGCCAGAAGTTACACTTTTCATTTGTCAGCGACGGATCTACGGCCGCATAGTTCAGGAACAGAACCCGCGAATCGGGATTGCGCCTGTTGTGCTTGTCAATGGCCTCGGTGATCGCGGCGGCCACCCCGGAAGAGTTCCCCTGAACAATGTAGCGCACACCTTGGTCAATCGCGACCTGAAGCTGGATGAGAGATTCTTTCGGGCTTGTCTTGTTGTCAAATCCGATGACCTCGAAATTCTTGCCGTCCAGAACGCCGCCCTTGTCGTTGACCATATAATCGACAGCAAATTCATACTGGTGCAGGCCATTGGTGCCCGTGCTGGCAAACGGGCCGGACAACGGATCAATAAACCCGATCTTGATGTTTTCGGCAAATGCGGCGCTGGCACCGACAATAAGTGAGAGTGCGGAGACCGCACCGAGCTTGGTGAACTTCTTCATTCTATTCCTCCCTAGGACGGCCCATCGCTCTGTTGCGATTTTCTTGTTTCAGGCCATTTTTTTATCGTTACACACCACCGCTGTAAGTCAAGCGCCCAGGCGCGGTTTACGGCTGTATTTTGAAAGTTTTTACGCAGTCTCCCTGCCATTATCGGAAATGGTCCGACCGATGCCAGATCGCACGCGAAAAACTTTAACTTCTTGATTTACCTCCCGTTATTATACGTATTACGCAAGTTTCGCATGAAACATGCAGCCCGATTTCCTGACGTATTTCCGATCCAGAGACCGGCACTGCGACGAATTGAACCACGACCGGTTCCGGCTCTGCCGACGGCGGCTATCCCCCGCTTATTCCGCCCTGCGAAACAGGCGTCCGTTCATTCCATGTGCCTTCCGGCACGCCTTGTATTACTGTCGCAGGCTAAGCGCTTCGGCCGCTTTCAACAGCCGCTCGGCATAAACGCCTTCAAGCTGTTTTGTTTTGACACGGTACGAAGGCCCCCCGACATTCAGCCCGTACACGCGCCCTTCACTTAGCGAATGGACCGGCACCGCAATGCCGTTCACATCAGAGCGCCAATTGCCATATCCCAAGCAATAGCCCCTGCTTGCGTATTCCTGCTGTGCCTCTTCATAGATACGGCGCGCCTCCTCCTCAAAGGCCTCGCCCTTCTCCAAAGCAAAGCCGAAGATCTGCTTGAGCCGGTCCTCCGGTGTGGCAACAAGAATCGCCTTGCCGATCGCTGAATGAAACAATGGCAAACGGGTGCCCACGCGCACCATCAAGGTCACATGCTCGGTCGATGTTTCCGTTGCCAGATAGATGACATCGGTGCGGTGCTGCTCTCCCAAAGAGACCGTGACAAAGGGGTTTGGTCCATCCAGCCGCAGCGCCCGCATCTCGTGTTTCGCACGGTCGCGCATCTCCATCGCTGCAAGCCGGCTGAAACCCAGCCGCAACACACCCGCACTCAAACGGTAAGTCCCCACACGGCTGTCAGCGACCAGATAGTCAAGCGCGCAAAGCGTATAGGTCAGGCGTGAAATCGTCGCCTTGGGCAGGCCGGTCCGTTCGGAAAAGTCGCTGTTTGTCAACGTCATGTCATCGCTGCGAAAACAACGCAGGATTTCCAGGCCGCGCGCAAGCGCTGTCACAAAATTGCGGTCTTTGCCTTCACCAGTGTCCGGATCAACCTGCTCCACGGGCCTATCCACGTTTCAAAGCATCAAGGCCATGTTGGGCAAAAACCGGCACATATTGACCTACCTTCATTGCCCGTTCGGGGTTGGACGCGTTTCCATCAAGCGCCCGTTTCAAGACCCCCTGAATAATCGCGGCCATTCGGAAAAAGTTGAACCCGAGATAATAGCCGAAATGGTCAATCCCCTTAAGCCCGCGCCGGTCACAATAGGCCGCTATGAACTCCTCATCAGAGGGCAGGCCGATGCTGGCACGGTCGACTCCCGCCAATCCGCGTCCTTCGCTATTTCCGGGCATCTGCCATTGCATGATCACCGCTGCCAGATCGGCAAAAGGATGCCCGATGGTCGACAGCTCCCAATCCAGAACGGCACGGCAATCAGTGCCATCCTTGGCGAATATCATGTTATCAATACGGTAATCGCCATGCACCAGCGTGCGCTGCCCGTCGTCTGCGGGACGCTCGGCCACCAGCGCATCCATCAACTGGTCCATTGCCGGGATTTTGTCCGTCTCGGAGGCGCGATACTGTTTTGACCATCGCCCGACCTGCCGCTCAAAGTAATTCCCTTCGGGGCCAAAATCGCTCAGACCCACAGCGTCGATGTCCACCATGTGCAAAGCAGCCAGTACACGGTTCATGTCGCCGATGATTTTGCCGCGGTTTTCGTTCGTCTCTTCGGGCATCGAGGGCAGGTTGAAATTGCGCCCCTCCACATGATCCATGATATAGAACATGGAGCCGATTACAGCGTCATCTTCGCACAGAATGTGCATTTTCGAGACAGGCACATCCGTACCCGCCAGCGCCTTTTGCACGCGGTATTCACGATCAACCGCATGGGCGGATTTCAACAGAACGCCCGGTGGTTTACGCCGCAACACATAAGAATGCGATGGCGTCTTGAGCATGAATGTCGGGTTCGATTGCCCGCCCTGAAATTTGGTAACCTCCATCGGCCCTTCGAATCCGGGCAGGTTTTCCTTGAGATAGGCGGATACCGCCGCTTCATCGAGTGTTTGTGTGTCGCCGCTCATATTGTCATCCCTTAACTATAGCTCATCAGCTTGATCGCGTCCGGTGTCGCGAAATGCGGAGTCGCATTGAATTCATTGAGCGAAAACTTGGGCCCTGAAAACATGAACCGCGTCATCGCTGCATTTTTGATCTGTAGATTGAGGTGCATCATATGGCGCACCGGTGCGCCAAGAGAGGCCGCCGTCAATTGGCCGATGACCCCGCCGGACGTGACGGCCAGCACCCGCTTGGCCGGCCCTTGCGTGGCAACGGCGCGGGCGGCTTCGACGCGTGTCACAAAAGCGTCCCACGTCTCGCCTGCGTTTTCGATCTCCCCATCCTGCCACGCAAAAACCGTTTCGCGCAGCATGCGGAAATGCATCTTGAGATCGCCTTTGGCAATCTCGGGGACGGCGCCCTTGAACCGCGCATTCAACAGATCGCCAAAATCGTATTCGTTCAGACCTTCATGCTGTTCAACTGCCGCGTCAAACCCCATCTCGTCAGCGGTATCCATCTGACGGTTGAGCGTGCCACTGATAATCCGGTCCGGCGTCCAGCCCATGCTGCGCAGCCAGTCCCCCGCAACACGCGCTTGGCTGCGGCCCAGATCGGACAGCACATCGTAATTTTTCTGACCCAACGAGGCCTGCCCGTGGCGTATGACAAGAAGTTCAGCCATTTATGCGAACTCTGCCGCGAGTTTTTTACCAGCAGCCTCGTATTCACGCGCCATCCGGTCGATAATATCCTTGGCAGGGCCGACAGATTTAATTGCGCCGATGCCCTGACCCGAGCCCCAGATGGTTTTCCATGCTTTGGGCTTTTCGCGGTCCTGACCAAAATTCATCGAGGACGCATCCGCTTGCGGCAGATCGTCGGGATCCATCCCCGCCGCCTTGACCGACCCTTTCAGGTAGTTGCCCCAGACACCGGTGAAAAGCGAGGAATACACGATGTCCTCTGCGCCCGATTCAACGATCATGTCCTTATAGGCCTGATCGGCGTTCGCCTCGTCCGTTGCGATAAACGGCGAGCCGGTATAGCCCAGATCGGCCCCCATCGCCCGCGCTGCCAACAGCGCCTCACCCGTGGCAATGGCCCCTGACAAAGCCACCGGCCCGTCAAACCATTCGCGGATTTCACGCATCAGCGCAAAGGGAGATTGCTGCCCCGCATGTCCGCCCGCACCCGCGGCAACCGCGACAAGGCCGTCGGCGCCTTTTTCAATCGCCTTCTTGGCAAACCTGTTGTTGATGATGTCGTGCATCACGACCCCGCCACACGAATGCGCGGCCTCGTTGACTTCGACACGCGCACCAAGCGAAGTAATCCAGATCGGGACTTCATGCTTGACGCAAATTTCAAGATCGCGCTCAAGCCGCGCATTGGAGCGGTGCACAATCTGGTTGACCGCAAAAGGCGCGGCCGGTGTATCCGGGTTCGCCTGATTGTGGCGGTCCAGCTCTTCGCGGATCTCCGTCAGCCATGCATCGAGCAGCGCAGGTTCGCCTTCCGCTTCGCGCGCATTGAGGGCGGGAAACGCGCCGACAATCCCAGCCTTGCACTGGGCAATCACCAGCTTGGGCACCGAAATAATAAACAAAGGCGACGCGATCAACGGGATGCGCAGACCTTGCAGCGCCTTCGGCAGGTGGGAATCGTCTCGGGCCATGGAGCCTCCTAATCTCATATTGACGGTGAGAGGGCGGGCGAACCCGCCCCTCTTGTTTGCAAAACGCAAGGCTTAGAGGACTTCGAAAAGACCCGCAGCACCCATGCCGCCACCTACACACATGGTGCAGACAACATATTTCGCGCCACGGCGTTTGCCTTCGATCAGCGCGTGACCAACCATGCGTGCACCGGACATGCCATAGGGGTGCCCGATAGAGATCGCACCACCGTTCACGTTCAACAGCTCGTCAGGGATACCCAGAACATCACGCGACTGGATCACCTGCACGGCGAACGCTTCGTTCAGTTCCCACAGGCCAATGTCGTCGATCGTCAGGCCGTGTGCCTTAAGCAGTGGTGGCACGGCATAGATCGGACCGATGCCCATTTCGTCAGGCTCGCACCCGGCGGCCATAACACCAACGTAACGGCCCAGTGGCTGAAGGCCCATCTGCTCGGCTTTTTTGGCTTCCATAATCACAGTGGCGGAGGCACCATCGCTGAGCTGCGAAGCGTTACCTGCAGTGATGAACTTGCCTTCTTCAATGACGAGACCGCCCTTGAACACAGGCTGAAGGCCGGCAAGGCTTTCCTTGGACGTGCCGGGGCGGTTGCCCTCGTCCTTTTCCAGCGTCACTTCGTGTTCGCTGATTTCTTTGGTCTCTTTGTTCTGGACCATCATCTTCGATGTCATCGGCACGATTTCATCGTCGAACTTGCCCGCTTGCTGTGCGGCGTGTGTCCGGTCCTGGCTGCGCGCGGCATACTCGTCCTGACGCTCGCGGCTGACGTTATAACGCTCGGCTACTGTCTCGGCTGTTTCCAGCATGGACATGTAAATGGCGGGCTTGTGCTCTTTGAGCCACTCGTCGGCTTTGACGCGCATTTCGGGCGTCTGCACCATCGAGATGCTTTCCACGCCGCCGCCAATCACCACATCCATGCCATCAATGATGACCTGCTTGGCTGCGGTGGCAATCGCCATCATGCCCGACGCGCACTGACGATCAAGCGACATGCCGCCAACAGTTACAGGCAGACCGGCGCGGATTGCGGCCTGACGACCGATGTTGCCTGCTGCGTGGCCTTGTTGCAGGGCGGCACCGATAACGCAGTCCTGAATTTCTGCCGGATCGACACCGGCGCGCTTTACGGCTTCGGTAATCGCATGGGCGGCCAGCGCCTGTGGCGTGGTGTTGTTAAAAGCGCCCCGATAGGCTTTGCCGATTGGGGTCCGTGCTGTGGATACGATGACTGCGTCACGCATAATAGTTATCTCCTTTGATTGTATTACCAGTCCAGCTTCAGGCCACGGGCCTTGGCTGCACTGAGGGCGAATTTGCGGGTTTGCCCGAAGGCGTCGGGCAGTTGTTCCTGATTATCAGGGTTCCGGATATCGGCAAAGCGCGCGGCGACGGTTTCGGGCGTATTGTCATCGTCCAGCAGCGTGATGCCTTGCGTCTCGTACACACGGGTTTCGGCAAAGCTGCCTGCACCAGCGCCAAGGATCACCTGACTCGGACCATCCTCACTTACCAGATACAGCAGGCCGGGGGTGATCGTTTCGGGGGCGAGCAATTTTTGCGCCTCTACCGGCAACAGATCTTCTGTCATCCGTGTTGCGGCTGTCGGCGCAAGGGTGTTGACGCGGATATTGTCGCGCGCGCCTTCCATGTGCAGCACATTCATCAGCCCCAGCATCGCCGCTTTCGCCGCGCCATAGTTGGACTGCCCAAAGTTGCCATACAGGCCCGACGCCGAAGAGGTCAGCACGACGCGACCATACTTTTGCGCGCGCATGATCGGCCAGCAGGCATGGGTGACATTGGCCGAGCCGATGAGGTGCACGTCTACGACCTTGCGGAAATCGGCCATCTCCATCTTGGCGAATGTTTTATCAAGCAGGATACCCGCGTTGTTCACCACAATATCAATGCGGCCCCACGCGTCCATCGCCTGTGCAACCATATCCTTGACGCCGTTTTCGTCGGACACGTCACAGCCGTGGGCCATCGCTTCGCCGCCCATCGCCTTGATCTCGGCTACGACCGCCTCTGCCGCTTCGGACGAAGCGCCTGCGCCGTCACGGCCCACGCCCAGATCGTTCACAACAACCTTCGCGCCCCGCGCAGCCAGCCCCAACGCGTGACTGCGCCCAAGGCCGACACCAGCGCCAGTAACAATCGCCACCCGTCCATCGAATTTAATATCTGTCATCAGTTCAGCGCCTGCTCAAAAATGTTTGGTCCCGACATCACGTTGATGCCGCCGGACACCGGAATTGCTGCGCCGGTGACATATGCGCCGCCACGACCACACAGGAACAACATGCAACCCGCGATGTCCTCGTCGCGGCCAACACGTTTCAGCGGCACATCCTCGCCGACCTTGTCGCGGGTGCCTTCGTCGTGGGTGGCAAAGGCGGTCATGCGGCTGACGAACGGTCCAGGAGCCAGCGAGTTCACGGTGATCGCGTCTCCCGCCAGTTCTTTTGCCAGAATACGCGTCAGGTGCATCACAGCGGCTTTGGACGCTGAATAGCTATAGGCGCCATCGCCCATTTCACGCTCCCCCATCACCGAGCCTACGTTGATCACCCGCGCCGGATCGTCGACAGACGCGCCCGCTTTCAACATCGGCAACAGCTTTTGCGTCAGATCAAAGACACCCGCCACGTTGACGTTCATCACCTTGTCCCACGCCTTGAACGGGAAATCACCCAGTGGTGCACCCCATGTAACGCCCGCATTGTTCATCAGGATATCAAGGGTGTCAGTGTGCTTTTTCACCGCAGCGACCAGCGCATCAACACCTTCTTCGGTGCCCACATCACCGGCAAAGCCGATGGCCTTGCCCGCTGCGCCCAAATCGTTGAGCTCTTTCGCGACCGCTTCACAGGCCTCGCCCTTGCGGCTGGCCAACAGCACGGTTGCGCCTGCGCGCACCAATGCCTCGGCAGCCATGCGGCCAATGCCGGTGGCCCCGCCTGTCACCAGCGCAGTTTTACCCCCAAGGCCAAATAGTGATTGAATATCCATCCTTAAAATCCTCTTAGCGCAGCAACTTTTTCGGCGTGATAACCGTAATCACCCAACCATTCCGCCACGACGCGCGCACGCTTCATGTAAAAACCCATATCAAAATCATCGGTCATGCCAATACCGCCATGCATCTGCACGCCTTCCATCACCGCCAGTTGCGCGGTGGATGTTGCGCGCGCTTTGGCAAGCGATACCGCCAGCGTGGCATTGTCAGGGTCGGAATCCAGCAGGCGACCGGCGTTCAGAATGGCCGATGCGGTTACTTCTGTTTCGCACCACAGATGCGCGGCGCGGTGTTGCAACGCCTGAAAGCTGCCAATCGTCGCGCCGAACTGCTTGCGCTCTTTAAGGTAATCGACAGTCATGCCGAACGCCCCCGCCGCAAGGCCCGCCGTTTCAGCAGCAAGCGCCGCCTGCCCCGCTTCCAACGCAGGCTTGAGCACGCTCATGGCACTGTCGACCTGCCCCAGAACATCTTCGCCGGTGGCTTCGACATCTTCAAACGTGATCCGCGCGGCATCCCGCGCGTCGATCATGTTGGACGCATCGCGGGTAATCCCGGCACGGTCCGCCGGAATGTCGAACAGGGTCAAACCCTCGGCGGTTTTTGCCAGCACCAGCAGGCGGTCGGCCATCGCCCCGTCCACAACAAATGTCTTTTTGCCGCTTAGGCGGAAACCGTTGCCGTCCGCCTTGGCTTCCATTGCGGTGGCGTCGGGATCATGTTTGATCCCCTCGTCAATCGCCAGCGCATAGGTCAGATCACCGCTGGCGATCTTGGCCAGCGCGCCTTTGGCACGCGCATCACCCACCTGCCGCAAGGCCGTGGCGGCCATGACGGCGGTCGACAGAAACGGGCTGACCACCAACGTCTTGCCCAACTCCTGCGCAATCACATTTGCCGCGGCAAAGCCCATGTCAGAGCCGCCCTGATCTTCGGGCACCAGCACACCGGCCCAGCCCATGTCAGCCATCTCTTTCCACAGCTTTGCGTCGTGGGTTTCCCCCGCGTCGCGCAGTTTGCGAAAGGCGCTTACAGGTGCCGCGCCATCCAGAAATCCGCGCGCCATATCGCCCAGCATGGTTTCTTCTTCAGTCATCACAAGTTTGGTCATGTTATTTATCCCGGAAGTCCAAGCACGCGACGCGACACGATGCTAAGCATCACTTCGCTTGTGCCGCCTTCAATCGAATTGGCTTTGGTGCGCAGCCAGTCGCCTGCGCGGTTGCCCAACGGGCCGTCCCACTCCAATGCGTCCGATCCACCCGCAGACATCAACAACTCGTGGCGTTGTTTGTTCAGCTCGGTGCCCATGTATTTCAGCATGGCCGAGGCATTGCCCGCGCCCTGCCCCGCTTCCGACTGATCCTTGTAGCGTTCCAGCGTGAGGCCAATCGCCAACGCATCCACTTCACAGCGCATCGCATCGGCGCGCAGGGTTGCATCAATCAAACCGTCCTCGCCCATCGTCTCGGCCAGCACCGCCCCTAGGGCGCGCCCGCCCGCAAGACCCTGGCCCCCGCCAGAGATCATCTCGCGCTCGTGCGTCAGCAGATATTTCGCCACGTCCCAGCCGCGGTTCTCTGTTCCGACGATCTGGTGTTTCGGGACTTTGACATCATCAAAGAACGTCTCGCAGAACGGGGAGATACCCGAGATCATGCGGATGGGCCGCGTCTCGACGCCCGGATCGGTCATATCAATCAGCAAAAAGGAAATGCCCAGGTGTTTGGACGCGTCACGGTCGGTGCGCACCAGCGCAAAAATCCAGTCGGCCTTGTCGGCATAGGAGGTCCAGATTTTCTGCCCGTTCACCAGCCAATGATCGCCTTTGTCCTCGCCTTTGGTCTGGACGTTTGCAAGGTCGGACCCTGCGCCCGGCTCGGAATAGCCCTGACACCAACGGACTTCACCGCGCGCGATTGGCGGAAGATAATGCTCTTTTTGCTCCTGGCTGCCAAAGTGCAACAGCGCGGGGCCAAGCATCCAGATGCCAAAGCTTTGCAGCGGCGTACGCGCGTCAATGCGGGCCATTTCCTGATGGAAAATCTTTTCCTGATCGCGGGTCAGGCCGGCGCCGCCGCAATCTTTGGGCCATGTCGGCACGGTGTAGCCTTTGGCGGCGCACCGCTCCAGCCAGACCTTCTGGGCGTCGCAAGTGAACACCCAGTTCTTCCCGCCCCAGCAAATCGCGTCTTCGGCGTCTGCGCCTCCGCGCATTTCCTGCGGACAGTTCTCCTCCAGCCACGCGCGCAACTCCGCACGAAATTCCTCAGCCGTTTGACCAGCGCCCATCCGTCATCCTCCCTATGAATTTTCGTGCCCTCTTGCGGACAACCATTCCGCAGAGCAGAATTGCATTTCGAAATTCGATTGACAAGACCGAGTTGCACTGACCCTACTACACCGCAAAAGAAATGAAGGAATTGAATGATGAAAGCGATGCTAAGCCACGAACCCGGCGGCCCGGAAACCCTGAAGCTGACGGAAATGGAGACGCCCGAGCCGAAGAAAAACCATGTTCGGATTCGCGTTCACGCGGCGGGCCTGAACTTCCCTGATACCCTGATTATCAAAGACATGTACCAGATGAAGCCACCGCGCCCCTTTGCGCCGGGTGGTGAAATTGCCGGTGTGATTGATGCCGTCGGCGAGGGCGTGTCGGGCCTTAGTGTAGGTGACCGCGTACTGGCGATGACGGGCTTTGGCGGCTTTGCAACGCACATCGTGGCAGAGGCGACGCGGGTCATGAAAATCCCCGACGCGATGCCATTTGACGAGGCCGCCTGTCTGGTACTGACCTATGGCACCTCGCATCACGCGCTGAAAAACCGCGCCGAGATCAAACCCGGCGAATCACTTTTGATCCTTGGCGCGGCGGGCGGCGTAGGCGCTGCCGCGATCGAGCTGGGCAAAGCCGCAGGCGCGCGTGTGATCGCCGCTGTATCGTCGGAAGAAAAAGCGCAGTTCTGCCGTGATCTGGGTGCGGACGAAACCATCGTCTACAGCCGTGACATGGATGACCGTGACACGCAAAAAGCATTCTCCAACAAGATAAAAGAGCTTGCGGGCGGTGACGGTGTGGATGTCGTCTATGATGCCGTCGGCGGTGCCTATGCCGAACCTGCGGTGCGCGCGCTGGCATGGAAAGGGCGTTACCTTGTTGTCGGTTTCCCCGCAGGCATCCCCAAGATCCCTCTCAACCTGACTCTGCTCAAAGGTAGCCAGATCGTCGGCGTCTTCTGGGGCGCACACACCCTGCGCGAACCCGATCTGCACGCCGAAAACATGGCCGATCTGTTCCGCATGTACGCCGATGGCCAGATCAAGCCGCGCATTTCCGCCCGCTTCCCTCTGGAGCAGGCGGCAGATGCGCTTAACTTGATGCAGGACCGCAAGGTTCAGGGCAAAGTCGTTCTGGACGTCGCATAAGCTCTTATGCTGGTGGGGCAGTTCAGATACGGAACACCAAACGACTGCGCGTCAAAGATGCGCGCAGTCGTTGAATCCTTGCACGATCATGCGTTCTTCGTGAATGATGATCCGGCTGATCGAGCCGTTGGCCGCGCCGTTGAACGCAAACGCCGCCGAGCGGCTGGCAATCGCCATCGCAGCGCCCACCACACCCCCATGCACCACCACCGCAATCAACTGGTCGGGATGGGTCGCCGCAATCCGTCGCAGCCCGCGCTCCACCCGCTCGTGCAGTTGCGATGTCGTCTCGGCACCGGGGATTTCACCCCATTCGCCAGTGTCACGGGCGCGCACAAAAGCGGGGTCGTTTTCAGCCGCGCGAAAGCGGTATTCGCCGCCGTCCCAATCACCCAGAAACACTTCGCGCAGGTCCGGTTCCACCATCGGGTTGCGGCCAAGCAACTTGGCCAGCGGGGCCGCCGTCTGATGCGTCCGCTGCATCGTGGTGACATAGATCGCATCAATTGCGTGATGCTTCAGGCGTGCGGCAACCGCTTGCGCCTGCGCTTCGCCTTCGGGGCGCAGCGACGGATCGCCCTGCCCGTCCACCATGGCAAACTTCTCGCCACGCTTGGCGGCCTGTGTCTCGCCATGCCGGATCAGCAAAATATCCGTGGCCCCCTGCGGCGGGATAAACCGGTGTTGACGCGCCTCGTTGCTCATAACTCATACCTTTCGTATTTCCCTGACACTCTAACCCCAAGGACAACACTATGACAAACCGACAAATCGTCGTTGCCGAACTGCCCAAGGGCCAGCTCACCCCCGAAAACTTCAAGCTCACAACAGGGGATATGCCGAAACCCGCCGAGGGCGAGGTTCTGTTGCGGGTGATCCTTATGTCCATCGACGCGGCCAACCGCACATGGATGCAAGGTGCAACCTACCGGGATGCGATCAATGCGGGCGATGCGATGCCGACCTATGCAATCTGCGAAGTCGTCGAGAGCAAATCCCCCCGCCTTGTCAAAGGCGACATCGTCGCCGCCGAGGCAACGTGGTCGGACTACGTCACCCTGCCCGCGCATAAAGTGACCAAATTGCCATCGGTTCCGCAGCTATCGCATCTGATGTCGGTCTTCGGCGTTGCCGGTAAAACCGCGTATCACGGCCTCTTGTCCATCGGTCAGCCGCAGCCCGGAGAGACGGTTCTTGTTTCTGCAGCCGCCGGATCGGTCGGCGGCTTTGTCGGCCAGATCGCCAAATCACTCGGTTGCCGCGTTGTCGGCATCGCGGGCGGAGCAGAGAAATGTGACTGGGTGGTTGACCATCTCGGCTTTGACGCCTGCGTAGACTACCGCGCCGAGGGTCTGTTCAAGGCGATTCGCGCCGCCTGCCCCGACGGAATCGATGTTTATTTCGACAACGTTGGCGGCAAGATTCTGGAAACCGCGCTGAACCTGATGAACGAGCGGGGCCGGATTGTGTGCTGTGGCGCGATCAGCCAATATGAAAGCACCGCCCCGACAGGGCCGCGCAACCTGCCCGGCGCCATCGTGGTAAAACGTTTACGGATGGAAGGGTTTATCGTCATGGATTTCGTGCGCGACGACCCCAAAGCCATCCGCGGGCTGCAAAGCATGATCGACCGCGGTCAGCTTAAAGTCACCGAAGACATCGTCGACGGGCTGGAGAATGCGCCACAAGCGCTTATCGGTCTGCTCAACGGCGACAACAAGGGCAAGCGCATGGTGCGCGTGTCCGCCGATCCAAGCTAAGGGAGAAAAATCATGTCTGCATTACAGGCCGCACTGGCCACCAGCGAAAAACTCGTCGGCACCGAAGTAGGTGTTTCGAACTGGATCACTGTTGATCAAAAGATGATCGACGACTTTGCCAAAACAACCCATGACGAGCAATGGATTCACGTCGATCCCGAGCGCGCGGCAAAGGAGACGCCTTTTGGCGGCACCATCGCGCACGGGTTCCTCACCCTGTCGCTCGCCAGCCGCTTTGCTTACGATTGTTTCGCGATGATGCCGGGGCAGGTCATGGGCATCAACTATGGCATGAACAAGCTGCGGTTTCTGAAGCCCGTCGTCGCAGGCAGCCGCCTGCGCGGGCGCTTCACGCTGCAAAAGGTGACCGCCAAAAGCGACGTTAACCTGCTGCGTGAAAACCTGTTGACCATCGAGATCGAGGGAGAGGAAACTCCCGCCCTGATCGCAGAATGGCTTGGCCTCGCGGTGTTCGAGGACTAAAACCCCTGCATCAACATGTCTATCGCTGCGGTGATCTGGTCGGCCTCTTTGGCCAGATTGCCGCAGACGGCGCCAAGCGCAGCACTTGGTACAGCGGCCATAAACTGCGTCACCATAACATGCGAATGACCGTCAATATCAAACACGGGGTTAAGCCGCTTTGCCGCTATCGGCGCGTGCGCAGTGACCATCAGCGGCACCACCATGCGCGTGTTCAACCCCTCCAACAGATCGCTTTGCACATCCAGCACATAGCCCCGGCCGTTAGACGGATTGGGATACAGATCAAACCGCGCCATCAGAACCGGCGAAACCGGTCCAGCGGCAGCCCCTGCGCCAGGACATATGCATTGGAGCTTTCCAGAGCTTGCGCGTTCTGCGCCTTCCATTCCTCCGTCCGCGCCTGCGCAACAGCGCGGCGCACACCATCCTCCGCTGCACGGGAAAGATTGATTTTCAGCGCTTTTGCTTCCGAAAGAAGCGCGGGATCAAGTGACAGGTTGGTTGGCTTGCGTGCGGGTGTTGGCATGGTGCGGCTCCTCTTCAGATCAGATATAATGCGCAAACCCGTGCGCATCAAGTATGCGCATCGCCCTTAAGCCGGACAACCATCTTGATCTTGCCTCCACCGCAGCACTTCGGTGCTTTGCGGTTTCAACGCCTCGTCGCGCTCTAGCGGTCTGGAAAACAGCAATCTGACTGTAACAGCCGAAGGCCTGCCCCCGTTTCTAACGATCCCGCGCCTGCAATCATGCGCCTTCTGCCCGAAAAAGCGGTCTATCGCGTCGCGGCCTACATCAGGGGTTAGGAACACCACCGACCTAATATACCATTCAATTACAGCAGCTTGCGCTTCAATTCGTGCACGGATTCAATACGCAAGCCAGACGGTTCATATCAACATGACTACCGGCCAAGTTACCCGTGGGTAACCGGTTCTCACTCCGGTTACCCACGGGTAACATTTTTCATTATCAGCGGATGCGCGGGCCGCCATTCAACGCTTCTTCGAACGCCCGGACAGCCGCTTCAAGCTGCTTCTTCGGCATCGTGGCAAAGTCATGTTCGCTGACAATCCGACACTCGCCTTGACGCGCTGTTACCTTGGTCTTGCCGACAAAAAACTCGAACTTCTGCTTCGGTTCGGCCTTTTGCACAGGCTTGCCGCCCTGCCCGCCTCTGGCATCGACAAACGCCTTCAGCGCGGCGTTTTGTTCCTCTGCCGACCCGCACGCAGCAAGCTGCGCGCGCAACGCTTCGGCCTCCTGCGGCGTGCGCAACGCCCGCGCCGCATCAACGCCCAGATTGCGCGGAATCGCTTTGGGCCAGCCAAGATCATCGCCCACAATGCCCAGCAGAAAAACGAAGTTCTTGATGTAGGATCTCTTGGTCTTGTGCAGCGCGCCGTAAAGTCGGCTCACCAACTCGGCCGGATCAATCTCTCCCACGGCCTCGTCTTGGGCTGCCGTAATCGCAACCTGCGCCATCTCTGCAAAAGACAGATCCTCGCGTACAACGTTCTCTTCAACCATGTCGACATAACGTGAAATGCGGTCGTCTTCACCCACCTCGATCCGGGCAGTTATGGTTGCGAAACGCGTCTCTCCGGTCTGGGAAAACAACTGTGACAGCGCAGTAAAACGGCGCCATCCTTTTTTGAGCTGATAGCGCCCGTCAGGCCCGACATAAACCTCGACCGGCTCGCGCTGTCCCCGCTCACGGATGGAGGATTTCAACTCCTCCATCTCGTCGGATTGAGCGACCTCTTCCAACGCCAGCCGGTCGCGCGGCAGGTCGTCGGTCGAGACATCCGCCAAAGGCAACTGGAAAAGAACCCTGCCCTCGTCCTGCGCCTGTCGAAATGTCTTGGCATCCTCGGCATTGCGGCGGCGTTGTTCGATCTTGGCTTCTGTTGTCTCCTGCAGGCTTTCCGCCGCATCGCGCACCGCTGCGCCCATCGGACCCGGCGCGCGCGCGCGGCGCTTGGATGATGTCTTGGCGTCAACCGGCGCGAAACCGAATTTATTCTTGCTGCTCATTTTTCGACCTCCTTACGTTTGGCGTTTTCTTTCCACGCGTGCAGCACCGTCTGATGAAATTCATCATAGGCCCTGTCAAAGCTTTGCCGCGCGCGTTTCCATGTTTCGCGCGTCATCTGGCGATAATCCTGTTCATAAACCGACATCTGAAAGCGCCCCGACTGCTCGACCGCGCGGGTCATCTCGATCGGGTTGGCACAGACATCCGAACCGAAGACATTTTTAAAGGCATCCATCATCGCAACGTGCAGCGGATTGGCGGCCTCGAAACGGGTCATCAGCAGACGGATATCAGAGAACTGTTTCGGTAGGGTGATCCCCGCATCCGCTGCCAACTCGGCAAAGCCTTCGGAGATGTCGGCCATCGCATCACCGAGCTGCCCAAGATAGCTCGTGGTGCTGTCATACTCCCAATAACCGGGCCCGGAGGGGACATATAGAATATCCGCCGCAAAGGCCGCATTCAGGGACTGATACCCGATGGCGGGCGGGCAATCGAAAATGATGATGTCGTATTGATCGTCCGGCAACTCATCCAGATACCGCGCGACACAGCCGAAAAAGCTCCACGCCTTGTGCAACGAACGGTACTGGGCGCTTGCGAATTCGACGAAGGCCGCGTTGGCGCAGGATGGAATGATATCAATCGTCGGCCAGCACGTCGGCTGGATGAAATCCTGAAACCGCTGTGCGCCGATGGATTGCACATCTTCGGGCAACTCGTCGGCAGCAGGGTAGGGGCAGTCGTCAGGGTCGTCATAGCTCTCCATGATCCGGTTCGCCTCGCGGCACAGATCACGGCACATGATGCCCCAAACAGTATTCCATTCCTTGACCTCGGTCAGGCCCATCGAATGGGTCAGCGTTGCCTGCGGATCGAAGTCGATGCAAAGCACCCGGTAGCCATCCAGGGCCGCCGCATGAGCGAGGTGCTGGGCCACAACCGTCTTGCCGACACCGCCTTTGAAGTTGGACACAGCCACCCGCATCGCACGGCCACGGGGCCGTTCGGGCAACAACTTGCGCCCCCGGAACCGCGCACGGCGGCGCAGCTCGTTAATCTCTTCGAGCGCGAACCAGCGCTGGCGTCCGTCCTCTTCCGTGATCCCTTGCGGGAGAGACGGATCATCTGCCAGTTTCTTGCGCAGCGTGTCCGCAGGAACGTCGAACATGAACTGGCTTATCTCCCAAATGGAGAAGGGGCGCAGCGTCTTGATCTCGCCCGGAGAGAACGTGGCACGCCGGACAGCCGCCTGTTGTTCCAAGCTGCGCTCGTTCATGGTAAGAAGGTCGTTGTGATCTCTCATGGTACTGCTCGCGTTTTTTGGTTCAATATTCTGAATAACGCGATTTCGTCAAATTGGCAAAAACAAATTTTCACGTTCGAAAAACGACCCAATTCCCTGAAATACGCTTAGCGACTGTTCAACAGCGTACCACATCGGTTTTGGTGACAGCACAAGCGGGGTTTTGGTCGATAGGGTGACAGGGTAGCCCCTATAAGGTGACAGCCAAGGTGTCCCCCTTAACCTATTAACCTAATTTCATCTGAAGATTTAGAAGGGCGTGCTTAAATCCCGTAATTTCAATCTGGTTGACAGAAGACGGGATTTGAGGCTTTCTGATGACGGAAATGGAATCGGTCCGCAGAGGCAGATCCGGCGAGGCAAAACGATGGTACGAAAAGAATTGGCAGGGCATCAATGCAACCGATACGGCTGACCGGCGCAGACGCCGGTGTGGTGAAGTACGACCTGCTCACGGCGCTTAGCGTGGCAGGGTTGAACGGATCACCAACCTTGCAAACATCGCTTATGCGGCTGATCGCGTTGGTCACGGCCCGCTATAACTGGAAGGCTGACGAGTTGACCGTCGGGCAGCGTGACATGGCGCGAATGTGGTCGGTGAACGAACGCACCGTCAAACGGGAGATAAAGCGGCTGATGGAGGCCGAGCTTTTGATTTGCAAACGGGGCGGTGTGCGGGGCAGGGTGGCGGCATACCGGCTGAATTATGCGCAGATCGCGCGGCTGTCCGAGCCGTGCTGGCCGCTGGTTGGTCCGGATTTCGATGACAGGATGAAAACAAGGTATCAGGGAAACGACCCTGTAAAAATCGTGCAATTGCGCGACTATGCCAAAACGGGGGAAGGCGCGCACGACAACAACCGTCCGGGCACATGGAAACGCGCGATGGAGCGGCTGTCCCAAGAGAATGCAGATCAATTCGGCGCGTGGTTTGCACAGCTTAAATTTGTTGGATTTGATCAGGGGATTTTGCGGCTTCGGGCACCCAGCAGGTTCGTTCAGCGTTATATAGAGACACATCTTGCCCGCCCGCTTGTTCGGGCCGTCGAGATGGAACTGGGGCCGGTCACGCGTATCGAATTCGAAGGATGAGCAGGCGTACCGCGCTACATCCGCGCCAAGGCGTCAAGCACCCGCTCGGGGAACTGATGCAAAAGAAGCTGGCCTGCGTCGTCGAACATGTCAAGCGATCCACGCGCGCCGAGTCTTTCGGCAAAATCCTCGACCGACCCCGCACGCACAACGGGATCATGCCGCCCGTGCAGCAGTTTGACCGGTACAGTGGATTCATTAACAAGAGGCAGCCAGTTGCGCACGACATGATAGCTGTCGATCTCGAACGCATGGTGGCCCTGACGGGTGGCGAACTGGTAACCGTGCAACACGAGGCGGCGGATATCTGAATCGTTCAGCGCGGCCATGTCGACCGGCGCACTCGCATAGAGTGAATGCATGAAACGCTCGGTGCCGCCGCTTTGGATCTGGCTGATGCCCGCACGCAGCACGAAGGGCAAAAGGCGCGGGGTGTAGCGCGCGGTATAGGCCACCACGCGCTGGCGGTGTGACATGTCGACGAGTTGGGCACCCGACACGATGGGAACGCCGCCCGCAACATTCAAGATCGCGCGGATGTGTTCCGGCGCGGCCGCCGCGCTGGCGAAGGCATAGACAGCGCCCGCCATATGCCCGATCACAATGGCGTCTCTTAGGTTCAGCTTGACGCACATCTCGCGCACATGGGCACCGACGCGTTGCGGTGCCGTGTCGATTGCGCCGTAATCGGGCGCAGCATTGCCGAACCACGGGCGGGTCGGGCACACGAAACGGTAGCCGTGAACGTCAAGCGCCTCACGCATCTTCCGGGTCAGGCTTGCGCCATCAAGCATCCCGTGCAGGAAAATTACCGGCCTGCCAGAGGCGGGGCCGTGCATCTCGACCGGCATCAGGGTGCCGCATTCAAGCTGAAGCGTGGTCATCTTGCCTTGGGCGACGGGGGTGGCAGGATGGCTTGGCCCGTGGGTCTCTGCCACGCGCATCAGCAGATGCAAAAGCCGCACCAGTTCTGTTTGCGAGCCGCATCCGGTCTTCACAAGCAACGATTTGATCTGGGTCCGTACCGTGCCAATCGCGCTGCCGCGCAAAGTGGCAATATCGGCGGGGCGGTGGGCGCGGCTGAGCAGCTCGCAGATCTCGCATTCCGATTGGCTGAGCCCGTAGGTCGCCACGAGCAGCGCCGGCATTCCGGGCGGCCAGTTGGCAGCAAGAGGGCTGACCAGCAGCAGATCACTGCCCATTTTCTCGTGCAGTCGCTGTGCCTGAAGATGGATTACATCGCCGGGCGCAAACCCGTCTGTCTTTGAAGTAACCGGTATCTGGAAAATCAGCGGCGGATCGCCCTGACCCGGCACTGCGTCCAGCCGGTCAATCCGTTCGGCCAGGGCCGCTTTGTAACGCTCGGGGAGGGTCAGATCCTGTAGGCGGGTTGTCCGCTTGATCGCGAAAAGACGGGTGGCCGCGGCATTGGACCAGACGACCAACCCGGATGCGTCCAGAAGAAATTGCGGATCCACTCTGGACGCGCCATACGCCGGGGCCAGATGCAGCATCTCCCCTGCGGTGCGGGTCTGCTCCAGCAGACGTTCGGCAATTTCAAAATGCGCTGCGATCTCTGTCGTTACGAGGGACTTGTCCTCTGTGCGCAGGGCATCAAGCGCGCCAAGCTTGTCCTGAATGAAATCGTCCCAATGTCCGATGAAAGTATCATACGTCTCCGGCTCAAGCGCTATTCTATAGATGCTCTCAATAAGCTGGGCGTTATTTCCCGGCGTTTGGGATGTCCCGTTCACGGATGATTCGAAGGGTTTGTCGTTCATCGGCGGATTTCCCCCGTTTCGCACGGAACCTTGGGAGTCACAGCATACCCTAATTTAGGTATAAAGTCTGCAATTATCTATTTTGAGGCAGATTTTGGGTGTCTTGCCGTGGGCAGGATCACCCGACACTTGATGCAAAAGGGCCTATTTATCTGTTCTGGAGGAAGGGAATTTCACCCCGTGTTCGAGAATTATACGGTTAAAAATTTTGCCTGTGGATATTTTATTTTGTCGCACCTGGCCGCGCCCGCTGGATGTATTTTCATCCGCTGTGGGCCGGTCGTGGAACGGGTTAGGGCCAATGGGGAAACCCGGACGCTACTAGCCGGTGCAAGGTGTGTGACCAACGTGACCACAGGCACCCCTGATCAAAGCGGGGGCGCAGCACGACCAGCAGTAGAGCCAAGGACGCAAGCCGCCAACAGCCCGTTGCCGGACAAATACCCGCTGTCTCCTGCGCCCGATACGCCGCACGCGGCCCCTCCGGCGGCGTGTAGATTGTCAAAGCAGCCCCCCGATGTGCGGCGCACCAAAGCGGTCTGTGGGTCTATATCAAGCCCGCCTTGTGTGTGAAACAGCGCGCCGGTGACCTGCACCGCACAGAACGGCGCTTCCAGCGCTGGCGTGTCCCACCGGCGGCCAAAAGTATCGGTGTCTGGGTAAGGTATTTCGTCAAGTGTCGTTGCGAGGTTTCCCGCGGGGATGCCACACAGCCTTTCCAGCACTTCAATGCTGTCCGCCTTCAGAACCGCGCCTTGGGACTCAGCCTCTTTGAAATCGGCGAACTGGCGCGCGATGGCGGCTATGCGGGTATCGAAGATGGCCCACGCCTTGCCTTCGGGCTGTGCCAGAACCGCGCGCGCGGCTTCGGAATAGCCTTGCGTCTCGTTCCAGAAACGCGCGCCGGAGGTATTTACCTGAATTCCCCCTTGGGTGATGACGGCCCATGTGATCAGAATGCCGTGCGGATGGGCAACGTTTCCGTGTCCCTGATAGGCGCCCAGATGACGGGTTGCAGCGCCCAAAGCTTCGCCCCAAAGAACCGCCTCGCCGCGGTTGCCGTCGTGACCAAACCAAAGTGCCGTGTCGATTTCGGGCATGTGGGTGGTGACCATCGCGCGATTCCCGCCAAACCCGTTGCAGGCGAGGATGATCCGTTTCGCGCCAACCGTCTCCTGGCTGCCGTCTGGCAGGCAAAGACGCGCGCCGGAGACATGCGCGTCTTTGGCATAGATCACGTCGGCCCGCCGGTTACAGACAAGCGGGATGTCCAACGCCTCGATCCGGCTGCGCAAGGCGTCAATCAACTCGGCTCCTGAACGTGTGGGTAGGCCGTGCATCCGCCGGCGTGTGTGGCCCGGATAATCGAAATCGGTCACCACGGAGAAGGGCAGGCCGTGCGTGTCGGCCAGCCATTCAATCACGCGGGCGGAAGTTTGGGCCAAAGCAGTCTCTAACGCAGGCTCGTTTTCGCCGTGGGTTTTGGCACGGATGTCTGCGGCAAACAGATCGGCGCTGTCCTCGATCCCTGAATCGCGCTGAAAGCGTGTTCCGGCGGCGGGGATCAAACCGGCGCTCAGCGCGGTAGAGCCGGAGGGCAGGGGGTCGGCTTCGATCAACAAAACGTCCTGCCCTGCCTCATGCGCGACAAGGGCCGCGATCATCCCGCAGGCTCCCGCGCCGATGATCAGGGTTTCAACGTCCAGATCATAGGTGTCAAGAGGCGGCTTGATCTCAGGATTTGCCATCGAACTTCTTTCCCAGCGCCAGCATCTGGGGCGTTCCGATGGCTGCGTTCAAGCCGTCGAAATCGTGCATCCGGTCGGAAAATGGCTTGTTAGAGCCTGCTTTGCGTAGGCTGGCGTAATAATCCTGTGCGGAGCGGGCCAGCGCGCGCACGATCCCGCCGGGGAAAATAACCACGTCAAAACCGATCTCCTGCAAGGCTTGCGCCGATGAAATTGGTGTTGCGCCGCCTTCAACCATGTTGGCAAGCAGCGGCACACGGCCTTTGAAGCGCGCGGGGATCTTGGCCAGCTCGTCACTGTCGCGGGGTGCTTCGATGAACAGCACGTCTGCGCCCGCCTCGATGTACGCCTCTGCACGGTCGGCGGCGGCAGAGAATCCTTCGACGGCAATGGCATCCGTGCGCGCAACGATCAGCGTATCGTGACGGCGCGCGTCTGCCATTGCCGCAATCTTTCCTGTCATTTCGTTGAGAGGGATCAGGGACTTGTCCGACAGGTGGCCGCATTTCTTCGGGTATGTCTGGTCTTCGACCTGCAAGGCGGCAGCGCCCGCGCGTTCATAGGTCTGCATGGTGCGCCGCGCGTTAAGCGCGTTTCCAAAGCCGGTGTCGGCGTCCATGATCACCGGCAAATCGCTCCGGTCCGCGATCAGGGCCATTGTATCGGCCATTTCGCTGGCGGTGGTCAGCCCGATATCGGGCCGCCCCAGTCGGGTATAGGCAACCGCAGCGCCGGAAAGATACAACGCCTCAAACCCCGCGTCGGTGGCAAGGGTGGCGGTCAGCCCGTCATAAACACCGGGCGCAATCAGGATATCGGGCCTGTTCAGGCGTTCACGCAGGCTCATGGTGTGCCCCCGATCAGCTTTACCGCATCGGCGCAGGTGGTCACGTCCGTCACTGATCCCAGCGAAATCAGGGTTGCGTCATGCACGTCACCTTTGAAGGCGGCGCAGCCGTCCGACAGCAGGATCGTGTGGATGTTGCGCAGGTGCGCGTCGCGTACCGTGCTTGCCACGCCGCCATTGGTGACAATGCCGCCGACGATCAACGTGTCGATGTCCATCGCGCGCAGAATGTATTCCAGCCGCGTCTGGTAGAACGCGGAATAGGCGACTTTTTCCACCGTGAAATCGGCGGGCGCCAGCGTATCGGTCAGGGCATGGCCAAAGCCGCCGGGGGCAAAATCGCCTTTGGTGAGGAAGGGCCGCAGCGTTTTCAGATGCGGCGCAATAAGCGGTGCGCCGCCGCGCCCCGGCACCAACGTGAATTGCGCCGAAATATAGGTGCCCCCCGCCGCGACCAGCGCGTCGCGCACGGGTTTGATGCGGTCGGGCAGGGCGGCGATTGCCTCTGCCGATTGTCCGGCGCGGCCATAGGCGCCTTCAGGGTGCAGGAAGTCGTTTTGCAGATCAATCGTCAGCAGGGCGGTTTTGTTAGGGGTCATGGGTCGGCCCTTTCAATCAAGGTGTTTCCAAAGGCATCCACACGTCCCACCAGATCCGGTTCGATCAGGACGGTTGTGTCAGGCTGTTCCAGAATTGCGGGGCCGGGGATGATCGCCCCCACCGGCAGGGCGAGCCGGTCATACAGCGCGGTTTCATGCCATGCACCGCCAAAATATACCTGACGCGTGCCTTTATAGGCTGCTTCGACCGATCCGCCCACAGGGGCGAGCGTTGCCAGATCAAAACGCGGGCGCTTGCCGGTGATGGCCGAGCGCAGGTTGATCACGCGCCGTGTGCCGTTGTTCAGCAACCGGCCGTATGTCGCGCGGTAGGCTGTATCGAACGCCTCGCCGATCTGCGCCTCGGACGGGGGCGTCACGATGCCGTCGCTCACGGTGACCGGAACGCTGACGCTGACGGTGTGGGTCTGGCCGAGATAGGCCATGTCGAGGGTGAATGCCGTCTCGCGCGCCTCAAACGTGGTTTGCGCGGCGTCCAGCATCGCCAGACCATCGCTCACATGGCGCTGCATATGCGCGCCAAGGGCATCTGTGTTGATCCCGTCCAGCATCGCATTGATCGTCTGCACGAAATCCTGCCGCATGTCGGCGATGACACACCCCATGGCCGAGGTCACGCCGGGATAGCGCGGCACAATCGCGCGGGCGAGGCCGACATCGGCCAGCATCGCACCCGAATGAAGCGCACCACCGCCGCCGAACGGCATGAAGGCAAAGCGCTTGGGATCAAATCCGCGCTCGATCGACACAAGGCGCAGCGCGCCCGCCATGCGGCTGTTGGCCACCCGCAGGATTGCTTCGGCGGCGGCCAGCGCATCAAGGCCCAGTGGTTTGCCCACATGCTCAAGGATAGCGGCCTTGGCGGCCTCTACGTCCAGCCGCTCCAGCTTGCCGCCGATGGGGTTTTCGGGGTCGATCCGGCCCAGAACCACGTTTGCATCGGTGACTGTGGGGCGCGTGTTGCCCTGGCCATACGCGACCGGTCCGGGGGTTGATCCCGCGCTTTCGGGACCGATGTTCAACAACCCGCCTTTGTCGACCCACGCGATAGATCCGCCACCGGCCCCGATGGTGGTAATTTCGATCATCGGAGAGCGGACAACCATGCCGAAATCAATCGAGGTTTGCGGCGAGAGCATGCTTTGGCCTTTGGCGATCAGCGACACATCGAAAGAGGTGCCGCCCATGTCGCCGGTGATCACATCGGGAAAACCGGCGGCCTGCGCGATGTAACCCGCCGCGATGACGCCGGCGGCGGGACCGGAAAGCGCTGTGCGCACCGGCAATCTGGCCGCTGTGTCCACGTCCATCACGCCGCCGTTGGATTGGACGATCATGAATTCGCCAGCAAACCCGCCGTCTTTCAAAGCGGTTTCCAGACGGCTCAGATAACCGGAGACTTCGGGTTGTAGATAGGCATTGAGCGCGGTTGTGGAGAAACGTTCAAACTCGCGAATCTCGGGCAGGATTTCCGAGGACGAGGAGACATGCGCATTGGGCCATATCTCGCGCACGGCGGCGACGGCTTTGGCCTCGTTCTCGTCGTTGGCATAGGCGTTGGCGAACAGGACCGCGACGGCCAGACAATCGGCCTTGATCAACTGGCGCGCGGCGGTGCGCACGGCGTCAAGATCGACAGGCGTGCGGATGGTGCCATCGGCCAATGTGCGTTCGGGTACTTCGAGCCGGTGCGCGCGGTCCACAACCGGTGTGAAATCACCGCGCAAGCCCCATGTGCGGGGCCGGTCGCGGCGGCGCATTTCCAACACATCGCGCAATCCCTGTGTGGTGATGACGCCGATCTTTGCGCCCTTGCGCTCCAACAGGGCGTTGGTGCCTGCGGTGGTGCCGTGAACCACAACCGAGACGGTCGACAAATCATCGACCCGCGCGCCGATGCCGCTGAGGAAACCGCCCGACTGGTCGGGGCGTGTTGTCGGCACTTTGGCGACTTGCGCCATGCCGCTTGTCTCGTCGAGAACGAATATATCGGTGAATGTGCCGCCCACGTCGACACCGATCATGCGGCTGCTCATGTGCGCTCCTCCTGCCACGATGGGCCATAGTCTTTTGTTGCTTTTTCGGGGGACAGGAAACCTGCGGCCACGTCGCGGGCCACAGCTTCGGGGGCGCGATCAGACGGCGCGCCGTAGCCGCCGCCGCCGGGTGTATCGAGACGCACGGATTGCCCTTGTTTAAGACTGATACCCACCATTTTTGACGCCATCGGCGGGTGGTGCCAGCCGTCGTCCTGCTCGTAGCTGAACACGTTCAGCGCCGCATCACCGCCGCCCACAACACCGTGCGGGGCGTAACGCCCGCGCTCTCCGAACAGGAACGCCTTGGCGCCGTTACCTTCCAGCACTTCGATCTCATAGGTGGCGCCCACGCCGCCACGGTGCATGCCTGCGCCCGCGCTGTCAGGGCGCAGCGCCCATTGTTTGAACATCACGGGGTACGCCGCCTCAAGGATCTCCATTGGCGGGATTGTTGCGGTGGAAATCGGCGCGTTGCCGTGGTTCAGGCCGTCGCTCTCAAACGAACCGCCATGCCCGCCGCCGTAAAAGCTGAACATTACCCACGGCTGGCCGTTGTCGCGTTTGCCCGAGATCGACAGCGCGTTGATCGTGCCATAGGCGTTGGCCACCACGCGGTCGGGGGCGGCCCCGGCGGCGGCGGTAAAGATCACGTCGATCATCCGCAAAATAGTCTCTGTATAACCGCCAACAGGGGCGGGGAAGGGCGCGGAAAGCAGCGAACCTTCGGGAATTTTCACATCAATCGGGCGCATCACACCTGCATTGGCAGGCAGCGAGGGAAAGATATGTTTGATCGCCACATAGGCAGTCGCAACAGCCGTGGGCAGCGCGATATTCACCGGACCCGCACAGCGCGGCGCGGTTCCGTCGAAATCAAGCGTCATGGTGTCGCCCTTGATTTCCAGCGCGACCTTGATCGCCAGAGGCGTGTCGGTGATGCCGTCATTGTCAAGATAATCGGTTGCTTCCCAGCGGCCATCGGGCAGGTCGCTCAGCTCGGCGCGCATCAGGGTTTCGGCGCGGTCTTGCAACGCATCCAGCGCCGCGCGCACGGTGTCGGCACCGTATTCGCCCAGCAGTTCGTCCATCCGCTTTACCCCCAGATCCAACGCGCCCAACTGGCCGTTCAGATCGCCCTGCGCCGATTGCGGCAGGCGGGTATTGCGCATGAGGATGTCGATGATGTCGGTCTGGATCGTGCCGGCCCTGGCCAACCGCACGGGCGGCAAAACGAATGCTTCCTGAAACGCGTCCGTTGCTGCGGGATTGTAGTTTCCCGGCACCGCCCCGCCCACATCGTGCCAATGGCCGACCGAGGCGAGATAGCAAAACAGCTTTCCCTCGTGATAATAGGGTCTAACAAGGCGCATATCGCTGAGGTGCGTGCCGCCCAGATGGGCATCGTTAAAGATGTAGATATCCCCGTCTTGCAGATCGCCATTTTCGGCCGCCTTGTCGATGACGGCCTTTACCGCAAATGACATCACCCCGACAAATATCGGCAGGCCCGATTTTCCTTGTACCAGCGTGTCGCCGGACACCGCATGATACAGCCCGTGCGAGGCGTCATGGGCCTCTGCGATGATCGGGTTAAAGGCGGCGCGAAACAGGGTTGCGTCCATCTCGTCGGCGATCTGTTCCATGCGTCCGGCCAGGACGGCCAGCGTGATCGGGTCTATCTCTGCGCTCATGAGGATGCCTTTGTTTCTGCGATATCGTTCCACACGTCCTGCCGTGTCAGCAGGCCGTTGATAACTTCGAACCGGTCGATGAACCGGATGCCGTCGAATGCTGTGCCATCGGGCCATTCACCCGACAATGTGCCGCGGCAATAGACGATGGCGGCCTCGTCCGCCGATTGCATCGCATCAAAACCCTCGTAGGTTTTGGTGACAAAGCGGTAGCGCGGCGCGGCCCATGCGATCAGCTCTTCAAGCGTGGCCATCGGCGCGGTGGCGGGGAACGTCATGGTAAAGCCAGCGCCCAACATGGCACGCGCGGTGTCAATATCGCGCGCCTCCATAGCGGCAAGGAAGCCGCGAACTGTTTCGGCGGGATCGGGAAGGACAGGGGCTGGTGTGCGCCGCTGTCGGCCGCGCATGTAATCGGCAGGCGGCATTTCGTGGATCATCACGGTGACTGCCTCGGGCGGGGCCGGAACAACGATCCTGACCGCATCGGTCAATGCGTTGCACAGGCGGGTCTTGTCGGCTTCGGTGTACCCTTCAAGCACATGAAGTTCGAGTACCGGCATAAATCTCTCCCTTAAAAGCTGTATCTTTTGTAGTACAGATTAAAGGATGCGCATAGATCAAATATTTCAAGACAAAGCAGATAGATTTCTTGCATTTGTGTTTTCTGTCGTTAGGTTTGAAAGAACCGAGAGGGGTGGGATCTATGCCTGACAAGCCTAATGACAGAGTGCAAAGCGGCCTTCCCGAGGGGGGCAAGGCGCGGCGTGTCTATTTACAATTGCTTGATGAAATCGCGCGCGGCGTCTATCCTGCCGGGGCAGTTTTGCCCGGTGAGCAAAAGCTGGCGGCGGCGCTGAATGTGTCGCGGGTCACTGTGCGCCGGGCGATGGATGCGTTGGACGGTGACGGCCTGATTGAGCGGCGCGCAGGGGCCGGTACGAAGGTGCGCGCCACGGGCGAGACTCCGTCGATGGCCGCCGATTTTACCACGCTGATGCCGCAGGTCGTCCAGATGGGCCACAGCACGACAGCGCGGCTTTTGTCATTCAGCTATGGGGCGGCGCCTGCGGTGGTTGCGGCAGCGATGAAGCTTGATCCGCGGGCGCGGGTGCAGACCGCCGTGCGTTTGCGTCTGATCGAGGGGCAGGCGTTTTCGCATCTGACCACCTATGTCCCCGAAGCCATTGCCGAGAATTATACCGAAGCCGAATTGGCCACGACGCCACTGTTCCGGTTGCTTGAGCGGTCGGGGGTCGAGGTGGAAACCGCCGATCAAAGCGTCAGTGCCACGCTGGCTTCGCCCGATGTGGCGGATGTGCTGGGGTTGAGTGTGGGTGCGCCTTTACTGTCGCTTAACCGTGTGGTGCGCGATGCGGACGGGCAGGGCGTTGAATACCTTGCGGCGCTCTACCGGCCCGATATGTTCAAGCTGGAAATGACGCTAGGCCGGGTAGGCGCGGGCGAGGGGCGGCATTGGGAGCCGGTGGTGAACAAGGCGATGCAGGAGGCGGCGGAATGAAGCCGCGCACCCTGCTTGATAAGTTATGGGACGTGCATGAGATCATGCAGCGCGCCGATGGCACCTCGCTTTTGTGGGTGGACCGGCATCTGGTGCATGAAGGCTCGCACCACGCGTTTGCCAAGCTGAAAGAGCGCGGAATGCCTGTGGCGCAGCCGCATCTGACGTTTGGGGTTGTCGATCATTATGCGCCGACGCGGCCGGGCGACGTGGCGCCGGATATTCGCCGGATGATCAAAACCTTGGGCGATAATGCGCGCGCTGCGGGGATCAAGCTGTTTGATCTGCATGATCCGGAGCAGGGGATTGTGCATGTGATCGGGCCGGAGCAGGGGCTGACCTTGCCCGGTCTGCTGATCAATTGCGGCGATAGCCATACCTCGACTCACGGTGCGTTTGGCGCGTTGGCGTTTGGTGTGGGGGCGACGGAAGTGGCGCACATCCTCGCCACCCAGACGATCTGGCAAAAACGGCCCAAGACCATGCGCGTCCGGTTTGATGGTATGCTGTCTGCGGGGGTCACGGCCAAGGATATGGCGCTGCACTGGATTGCCGGGCTGGGCGCGGACGGTGCGCGGGGCCATGCGATTGAGTATGCGGGCGCTGCGGTGGACGCGCTGAGCATGGAAGGGCGGCTGACGCTATGCAACCTGTCCATCGAGGGCGGCGCGCGGTTGGGAATGATCGCGCCGGATGATGTGACATTTGCCTATATCAAGGGACGCCCGTTTGCGCCAAAGGGGGCCGCATGGGACGCCGCCGTTGCCGACTGGCGCGCGCTGGTCACGGATGAGGGCGCGCAGTTCGACCGCGAAGTGGTGTTCAACGCGGGCGACATCGCCCCCACGCTCACATGGGGCACTACGCCGGAAGAGGCGCTGTCGATCACCGGTTCCATACCCGACCCTGAGAGTATGCCGGGTGGCAAGGCCGCGCACGCGCGCGCCTCGCTTGAGTATATGGGGCTGAGTGCCGGCACACCGCTGGACGGGGTGCCGGTGGATCAGGTGTTTATCGGCTCTTGCACCAACGGGCGGATCGAGGATTTGCGCATGGCGGCAAAGGTTTTGGCAGGGCGCAAAGCCAAGGTGCCGGGGCTTGTTTCGCCGGGGTCTGCCAGCGTGAAGCGGCAGGCAGAAGAAGAGGGGTTGGCGCAGGTGTTCATCGACGCAGGCCTTGAGTGGGCCGATGCGGGTTGTTCGATGTGCGTGGGCATGAACGGGGACCATGTCGAGAGCGGCAAACGCTGTGCGTCTTCCACCAACCGCAATTTCAAGGGGCGACAGGGGCGCGGCGCGCGCACACATTTGATGAGCCCCGCGATGGTTGCCGCTGCGGCGGTACACGGCCATCTGGCCGACGTGCGCCCGATGCTGGAGGGGCGGATATGAGCGGCTGGTCAAAGATCGACGGGCGCGCGGTGGCGCTGGCGCAGGCCAATATAGACACGGATCAACTGATTCCCGCGCGGTTCATGTCGCAGCCGCGCAAGGACGGTTATGGAGATTTCCTGCTGTTCGACGCGCGCGAGGATGACGCAAAGCATCCGCTGAACCGTCACGCCCGCGTGGATGTTTTGGTCACGCGACGTAATTTCGGCACCGGTTCCAGCCGCGAGGCGGCGGTTTATGCGCTGGTGGATTACGGCATCCGCGCGGTGCTTGCCCCCAGTTTTGGCGATATTTTTGCCAGCAATGCGGTGAATAACGGGCTGTTGCCCGCGCGGATCGACGCGGACGTCATCGAAGAGTTGATCGCGGCGCTTGGCGCGGGCGAGGCGGCGGCGGCTGTTGATCTGGAGGCCGGGACGGCGACGATTGGTAACCGGCTGGTGGCTTTTGATCTTGATCCGGTCTGGCAGCAAAAGCTGATCAACGGCTGGGACGATATTGATCTTACCGCACAGCATAAGGGCGAGATTTCCAGATTTTGCGCCGCCCGCGTGGCCGCGCATCCGTGGGCAACCCCCACATCCAAGCACGAAACCAAGACGTGAAAATGCGTCACCAACACGGGAGAAAAACCAAATGAAACACACAATTATCGGCGGCATCCTTGCCACAACGGCCCTCGCAGGCACCGCTTATGCACAAGAAACGGTGACAGCCGTTCACGCCTTTCCTGAATCGCTGATTTATACCAAATCGTTCTTTGAATTCGTCGAAAAGGTAAACACAGCAGGCGAGGGCGTTGTGCAGATCGAAGTGCGCGGCGGACCCGAAGCCATCGGCATGTTCCAGCAACCCGATGCGGTGCGCGCGGGCGTGGTTGATATGGTCTACACCCCCGGCAGCTTTTACGCGGGTGCGCTGCCCGAAAAGGATGCGCTTGTGACCTCTAACAAGGTCGGGGCGGACGTGCGCGCGAACGGCGGGATCGAATTGATCGACCAGATCCATCAGGAAAAGATGGGCGTTAAGTACCTTGGCTGGTTTGATTCCGGTGTCTGCTACAACCTGTGGACTCGCAACGAGCCTGCTCTTGATGCGGACGGCAATCTGGATGTGTCCGGCCTGAAGCTGCGCGGCAACGCGGTGTATAACGCCTTTTTCACCGATTATCTGGGCGCACAGGTGATCGACCTGCCCACCACCGAAGTTTATTCCGGGCTTGAGCGGGGCGTCGTGGATGCGACGGGCTGGACACAGATTGGCCTGATTGACCTGAAGTGGAACGAGTTCCTGAACTACCGGGTCGAGCCGTGCTTTTTCTCGACCGATTTGGGCGTGATCGTGAACCTTGAAAAATGGGATAGCCTGTCGGAAGAGGCGCGCACGATCTTGCAAGACGTGGCAATCGCGCACGAGGCGGAATCCGCCGAGAAACTGGGCGCGTTGCGTGACGAGGATTTCAAAGCACTTGAAGAAGGCGGCATGCAGGTTGTGACCCTCGAAGGCGCGGCGGCAGAAGCGTACCTGTCGGCGGCGGTTCAGAACACATGGGACCGTATGAAAGGTCTCATGGAAGACAGCCCGCAGGGTGCCGGCAACTATGACAAGCTGATCGAGCTTTTCTACAACAAGTAAATAGTTTGGCGCGCCGGAATGATCCGGCGCGCTCCTTTTCAAGGCGGGGCATTACATGGACATGATCGGCAAGGCATATCGCGCAGTGCTTTATGCGATGGCGGGGATCGCGGGGGTGATGCTGGTCTGGTTGATGATTTCGGTCATCATGTCGGTGACCATGCGCAACCTCGGGATGCAGCCGTTTGCGTGGCTGTTCACGTCGTCCGAATACGCGATCCTTTACATGACAATGTTCGGCGCGCCGTGGCTGGTCCGTGAAAAGGGCCACGTGCATATCGAGCTGGTAACGGCCGCCTTGCCCCCGCGCGCGCGCCGGATCGTCAGCCGCACGGTTGCCGCGATCTGTGTTGCGGTCTGTGCGCTGCTGGCGTGGAAGGGCGGCGAGCTGATGCTGACCAACATCGCGCGCAACGATCTGGATGTGCGCGCCTACTACTTTCCCAAATGGATACTCACCTTGGCCTTTCCGATCAGTTTTGGCCTGATGGCCATCGAATTCAGCCGCTTCGTTTTTGGCGCGGACCTTATGCACTCCGGCGAAGCAGGGATTCACGAATAATGGAATGGTTCGAAGCACTGGGGCTGCTGATTGGCTCCATTCTGATCCTGATGGCAATCGGGATGCCTGTGGCGCTTGCGTTCCTCGCGGCCAACATCATCGGCGCGTGGCTTTTTATGGGCGGCGCGCGCGGCGTGACGTTGATGCTCAACAACGGGTTCGGGGGGCTGACGAATTTCGCGTTGGTGCCGATCCCGCTGTTTCTGCTGATGGGCGAGATTTTCTTTCACACCGGTCTTGGCGCGCGGATGTTCAACGCGATTGACAAGCTGTTGGGTAAATTACCGGGGCGGTTGAGCTATGTCACCGTTTTGGGCGGCACCGCGTTTTCCACGCTGTCGGGGTCGTCGATGGGATCAACTGCGCTGCTTGGTTCGCTGATGGTGCCGGAGATGACGAAACGCGGTTACAAAAAGCACATGTCCATCGGGCCGATCCTTGGCACCGGCGGTTTGGCGATCATCATCCCGCCCTCGGCGTTGGCGGTTCTGCTGGCGACGCTTGCGCGCATCGACGTGGGTGCGCTTTTGATTGCGGGGGTTGTGCCGGGGCTGATCCTTGCGTCCTTCTATATCGTGACGATCTATGTGCAGACGAAAGTCGATCCGGACGCCGCGCCTGCTTATGAAGTCACGCCGTTAAGTACCGGCCAGAAACTGGGCCTGCTGTTCAAAGACATTCTGCCGATGTTGTCGGTTATGGTGATCATCGTGATCGGCATGGTGGGCGGTCTGATCACACCCTCCGAAGCGGCGGCATTTGGCGCGCTGGGGGTTCTGATTTTGGGCGTGGTGTTTCGCTGTCTGACATGGGAGTCGATGAAAAAATCGGTGGTCGGGGCCTTGCGGGTTACTTTGATGGCCTACCTGATCGTCTTTGGTTCAGCCACGTTCAGCCAGCTTTTGGCATTCTCGGGTGCGTCTTCGGGGCTGATCCGCTGGGCGACATCGTTTGATCTGGCTCCGGTGGCGATGCTTTTGGTGATGTTCGGGGTTTTGCTGCTGCTTGGGATGTTCATGGAGCAGATTTCCATGATGCTGCTGACCGTGCCGATCTTTTTTCCGCTGGCCGCAACGTTGGGATTCGATCCGATCTGGTTTGGCCTGATCATCCTGCTTGCGCTTGAAATCAGCTTTACCACACCGCCGTTCGGATTGTTGCTGTTTGTGATGAAAGGAGTCGCGCCCAAGGAAACGACCATGCGCGAGATTTACGGCTCTGCCGTGCCCTATATGGCCTGTTCGATGTTGCTGGTTGCGTTGCTGATCATCTTTCCGCAACTGGCGCTGTGGCTGCCGGGATTGTGATGGTACGGCGGTTGGAAAAATTATTTCGCGATATACTTGACGTCAGGCGTGATTTATAATTGCCGCAATCGGGGGGTGCGGTTGCCGTATTCCAACCTGTTGTGGAGTTTGTTTTTATGCGTTCCGTCTCACTTTTGTCTGCCAGTGTACTTGCGATCACGCTGGCGTTGCCAGCCGCCGCGCAGGAGCGGTCTTTCAATTTCTCGCTACGCGCGGGTGCGGCGGCGGTGCCGGATTATCCGGGGTCTGACAACTATAAGGCGGCGCCTGATCTGGGGTTCAGGTTTGGCGCGTTGAAGTGGGGGGCCTTGAATGCGGGCAATGGCGTGCGCAACATACCTGCAAACGGGTTTGTCTATGGCGGGACGTTCAAATTCATCGGGGCGCGGGATGCGGATGATTATGCCGAACTCGCCGGTCTTGACGACATTGATGATGCGGTCGAACTTGGCTTTGGCATCGGCTATCAGCAGACCTACTGGAAAGCCTTTGGCGAAGTGCGCAAAGGGGTTGGCGGGCATAGTGGCGTGACAGGTACTTTGGGGGCCGATCTGATTTATCGCCCCAGCGACCGCTGGCTTTTTACTGCGGGTCCGCGCGTAAACTTTGGTGACAGCGACTATGCGAACACCTATTTCGGGGTTTCCACCGCCGAATCCGTGACATCCTCCTTTGCTGCATATGACGCCAGTGGTGGCGCATTGGGCGCGGGAATCGAGCTGCAAGGCACCTATTTTCTTGACGACAAATGGGCGATCGAGGGCGCGGTCAGCTATGAAAAATTGCTGAACGATGCTGGCGACAGCCCGATCACCGCCATAGGCTCCGACGACCAGTGGCGTGTGCGTCTGGGTGTGAGCCGAGTCTTTACATTGAATTTCTGAATTAACTGACGGAGCGACCTTATGAAACTGGACGAGGCAATGAAAACCCGCCGCAGCATTCGCGGATTTCAAGATAAACCGGTCCCACGGGAACTGATCGAAGATGTGATTGCACTTGCCAATCGTGCGCCTTCGTCGATGAACACGCAGCCGTGGCATTTGCATGTGCTGACGGGCAAGCCGCTGGAGATGGTGCGCGAGGGGAATTCTTCGCGCATGTTGGGTGGCGTGCCTCCGGTGCGCGAAATTGTCGATCATGGCGCCTATGAGGGGCCACACCGCGACCGGCAGGTCGAGATTGCAAAGCAGCTTTTTGCCGCCATGGGCATCGCCCGCGAGGACAAGGAGATGCGGCAGGATTGGGTGATGCGCGGTTTTCGCCAGTTCGACGCGCCCGTGTCGATCGTTGTGACCTTTGACAAATCGCTTGATGGAGGCACCATCGCCCATTTCGATCTGGGGGCGGTGACCTATGGCTTGGTCCTTGCGGCGTGGTCGCGAGGCCTTGGCGCGGTGATCAACGGGCAGGGCATCATGCAATCACCCGTGGTGCGTGAACACGCGCAGATCCCCGAGAACGAGGTTATCATGACCTGTGTTGCACTCGGCTGGCCGGACGAGGAATTCTCGGCCAATGCGGTGGTGTCTACGCGCCGTGAGGTGAACGAGGTCGCCAGCTTTGTCGGCTTTGACGACTGACACTTCCAGCTTAGTGCAAAAATGAAAAAGGAGAATGGGGTAATCCCATTCTCCTTGCGTCATGCCTGCGGGGCGGTATTTTGTTTCAAAGCGCCCGCGCGAGGGGTGGATGAAGCCGGCAAAAGTTGCGACGTCTGCCCAAGGACGCATCCGGGTTTCATTACTTACGTGTGGCGACAGTTGGGTACCTCATGGCGATCCTGAGTATAATCAAGATTATGTAAAATTATGGCGCGACCGGGACGAACATTACAGCGCCTGCGGTCATCTTTGAGCGCGATTCCGCCATCTGTCCGGGCTTTTAGGCTCCTCTGAACATGCGCTATTTCGAAGCAGGGCTTCTCTGCGAACGCTTGCTTGATTGCTCGGGTTCGGATGAATCCGTCATTTGCGAAACGAAGTTCCGACCTGCGGTATTGGCAGCGGCGAATTTTACCCCTAGTCTGTGCCGGAGGTAGAGTCGGGCATCTTCGGGAAGGAAGCTGCAAGACACTTGAATCTGGGAGGGTTACAATGAATAAATTTTGCACGCACTGGAAGGCTCGCACATGGCAGCCATGACTCCTGAAGAGGCCGTTGCGCATGTGCTAAGCACAAATCCGACCTTTGCTGTCGGTCCCGCCGAAATCCGTGGAGTGACCTTCAAGGCGTTTAAGAACATCCCGCCCACCGTGCCTGCGCTTTTGGCGGCGGGTATGGCGCGCCATGATGACGGGGCTGCCAATTATCTGTTGTACGAGGGGGAGCGCTGGACATATGGCGCATTCGCCGAGGAAGTGCATCGCCTGTCGCATGCACTGAAAGAGACGTTTGGCATCGGAAAACAGGACCGCGTGGCCATTGCCATGCGCAACTATCCCGAATTGCTGACCTGTGTCCTTGCCATCGCTGCGACCGGTGCCACTGTTGTTTTTCTCAATGCGTGGTGGACGGCTGAAGAGCTTGAGTATGCGCTGCGCGACAGCGACGCAAAGCTGGTCTTTGCCGACGGACCGCGCGCGGAGCGGCTTGAGTCGCTGAAATCCGAATTGGGCCTGACCGTGATCGGCGTGCGGGACGGCGAGGAAATGTCGGAGCATCGCTACGGTGCCCTGCGTGATGGCGCGTCAAGCGCGGCACCGCTTGATACTGCCATTGACACAGATGATGATTTCTCGGTGATCTATTCATCAGGCACCACAGGGCATCCCAAAGGCGTTGTGCAAACGCATAGAAGCTCGGTTAATGCGGTGTTCACCTGGTTGATGCAATCGGTTGTCGGGCAGCTTGTTACCCCGCCCGAAGAGGGGGCGCCGGAGCCGGTGCGCCCCTCGGCGCTGGTGGTCACGCCGCTGTTTCACGTCACGGCGACCCACCCCCTTTTCCTGCTAAGCCTTGTTGCGGGTTCGCATGTTACTTTGATGCGTAAATGGGATGCAGAGGAAGCTGTGCGCCTGATTCGTACAGAGAAAATCACCCGTTTCCTTGGCGTGCCGACGCAATCGGCCGACTTGATGCTGGCCGCTCGCAAGATGGGCGAAAAGCTGGAGACAATGGATTATGTCGGTGCCGGTGGCGCAAAACGTCCGGGTGCGCAGGTGGCGCAGTTGGCCGAAACCTTCCCTAATGCGGGCATTGCCACGGGTTGGGGGATGACCGAAACGAACGCGCTTGGCATCGGGATGATCGGTGACGACTACCTAGCCCGTCCCGAAAGCGCGGGCAAGCTGCACCCGCCGGTTCAGGAGCTCAAGCTGCTGGACGATGCGGGGAACGAAGTGGCGTTGGGCGAATTGGGCGAAATCACGGTCAAAAGCCCCGCGAACATGCGCTGTTATCTCAACCAGCCCGAGGCGACGGCAGAAACCTTGCAGGACGGCTGGCTTAAAACCGGCGATCTGGCGGTGATTGATGCCGACGGCTACGTTACCATCCTTGACCGCAAGAAAAACATCATCATCCGGGGCGGCGAAAACATCGCCTGCCTTGATGTCGAAGGGGCGCTGCACCGCTTGCCAGAGGTGATCGAGGCTTGTGCTTTCTCAGTCCCTGACGAGCGTCTGGGTGAAACAGTCGGCGCAACTGTACAGCTTGTCGAAGGGGCCACCATGACGCAAGCCGAGATGGCAGCAGCGTTGGACGGGCATCTTGCCAAATACAAAATCCCGCAGCACTTCATGACTCAGCATGATCCCTTGCCGCGCGGAACCACCGACAAAATCGACCGGCGCAGTTTGCGCGCGGTCTGTCTGGATAACCTGGATAAAGAAGAGGCATAAACATGACACCAACAACAGAAGACATCGGAGCGTATATCGCCCAAGCTGGCAAAGCGGCGTGGGATGTAGAGGGATTGGACCCGAACACGCCCAAGCGCGAGATCAAGACCGTGGGCATCATCGGGGCCGGCACCATGGGCGGCGGCATCGCCATGAACTTTGCCACCGCAGGTTATAACGTGAAGATCGTCGAGACGACGCAGGAAGCATTGGACCGGGGCCTCAAAGTGGTGCGCGGCAACTACCAGCGCTCCTCGGACAAGGGCCGTTTTCCGCAAGACGAAGTCGAGGCGCGGATGAACCGTTTTGACGGGCGTCTGGAACTGGCCGATCTGGCCGAATGTGATCTGGTGATCGAAGCGGTGTTCGAGGACATGGGCCTTAAACGCAAGATTTTCACCGAGCTGGACCGCGTGATGAAAAAGGGCGCGATCCTTGCGACCAACACTTCGGCGCTGGACATCAACGAAATCGCGAGCATGACAAAGCGCCCCGAAGACGTGATCGGGCTGCACTTTTTCTCCCCTGCAAACGTGATGAAACTGCTTGAGATCGTGCGCGCCAAAGATACGGCAGATGACGTGGTTGCGACCAGCATGGATCTTGCAAAAAACATCAACAAGATCGCGACGCTTGTCGGCGTCTGCCCCGGTTTTGTGGGCAACCGCATCCTGTTCGCGCGCCAGAAGCAGGCGAACAAGCTGGTGTACCAAGGTGTGATGCCATGGGACGTGGACGCGGCGCTGAATGCGTTCGGCTTTAAAATGGGGCCGTTCCAGATGAGCGATCTCGCCGGTCTTGATATCGGTTGGTCCAAAGGGGCCACAACTAGCAACCCGATCCGCGACGCGCTGTGCGAGTTGGACCGCCGCGGCCAGAAAACCCAAGCCGGCTTTTATGACTACGACGAAAGCCGCCGCCCTATCCCGTCGGACGTGACCGCGAAAATCATTCGCGACATCACCGGCGCAGAGCCATCGACGATGAGCCAGGACGAGATCATCGAAATCTGTATCTATCCGATGATCAACGAAGCCGTGAAAATCCTCGAAGAGAACAAGGCGCAGCGTCCGTCGGACGTCGATATTGTCTGGCTCAACGGCTACGGCTGGCCCGCCGATAAGGGCGGACCGATGTTTTATGGCGATATGGTCGGCGCGCAAGCTGTGCTGGACCGGATGGAAAAACTGGGTGCGGAGGATCCTGAATTTGCACCGGCAGACACGCTGCGCAAGCTGGCTGCGAGTGGTGGCAAGTTCACCGAAATTGATACCGGAGGGCTGAAAGTATGAGCTACGAGTTCATCAAAACCGAGAAGAAGGGGCATGTTCTGGTTGTGACAATGAACCGCCCCGATGTTTACAACGCGGTTCACGCCGACATGCACCATGAGATGGCCGCGTGTTGGGATGATTTCGCCGCCGATCAGGACTTGTGGGTCGCGGTGTTGACCGGTGCGGGCGACAAGGCGTTTTCTGCGGGCAATGACCTGAAGGCAACAGCGTCGGGCGGCAGCTCCAAAGGGATGCCCGACAGCGGTTTTGCCGGTCTGTCCTCGCGCTTTGATCTGGAAAAGCCGCTGATTGCTGCGGTGAACGGATTTGCCATGGGCGGCGGGTTCGAGACAGCGTTGAGCTGTGACATCCTGATCGCTTCGGAAAATGCAAAATTCGCGTTGCCCGAAGTAAAGGTCGGCTTTTTCGCCGCCGCATCCGGTGTGCAGCGTTTGTCGCGCTATATCGGACGGTTGGCCGCACAGGAGATGATGTTCACCGGTCGCACCATCATGGCCGATGAAGCGTTGAAAATGGGCTGCGTGAACGAGGTGGTCGCGCATGACCAGCTGATGGAGCGCGCGATGGCCAAGGCCGAAGAGCTTTGCACCGTTTCGCCGTCTGCTGTGAAGGCGACGAAACGCGTGCTTAACGAGATGGCCAAGGCCGACGGTATGGCTGCGAGTATTGAATACTCCCGCGAAGTGATCGCGGATCTGAGCAAAACAGAAGATTTCAAGGAAGGCGTCAGCGCCTTCGTCGAAAAACGCAAACCCGAGTGGGTCAATAAATAAACCAAGGAGACAATTGTATGTCCGAGACACCAATGGAAATGAATAATCTGGGTATGTCCGAGAAGGCCAAGCCGTTGCTGGCCGCCGTGATCAAGCATATCCGCGAAAACGTCGAACCGATCACCGAAGAATACTTCCGGTTGGGCGAAGGCCGCGCGGACCGGTGGTCCTATGGCGAGGGCCAGCTTGAGCTGCTGGAAACAGCCAAGCAGAAAGCACGCGACAACGGCTTGTGGAACTTCTTTTTGCCCAACGCCGAAACCGGCGAAGGTCTGTCGAACCTCGATTACGCCTATATTGCCGCAGAGCTGGGCAAAAACCCCCTTGCTGCCGAGACGCTGAACTGTTCCGCGCCCGACACCGGCAACATGGAAGTACTGGAGCGGATCGGTACGCAAGAGCAGAAAGACACATGGCTCAAGCCCCTGCTGCGCGGTGAAATCCGCTCTGCTTTCGCGATGACAGAGCCGGATATGGCATCCTCGGATGCAAAAAATATCTCGACCTCTGCGGTGCTTGAAAATGGCGAATGGGTGATCAACGGCGAGAAATACTACATTTCCGGCGCGGGCGATCCACGCTGCAAGATCATGATCACAATGGTCAAAACCTCGCCCGATGCGGAGCCTTTCCGCCAGCAGTCGCAGATCCTTGTGCCAATCGACACTCCCGGTGTCGAGATCATCGGCCCGATGCATGTCTTCGGCCATGATGATGCGCCGCACGGTCACATGCACATCAAGTTCACCAACGTCCGCGTGCCGGAAGAAAACATTCTGTGGGGCGAAGGCCGCGGTTTCGAGATTTCCCAAGTTCGCTTGGGGCCTGGCCGTATTCACCACTGCATGCGTTCCATCGGCGCGGCTGAAAAGGCGCTTGATCTGATGATCGAACGTGGCTTGAGCCGTGAAGCATTCGGCAAGAAGATCATCGACCTTGGCAAGAATATGGAAACCATTTCGCGCGCGAAGATCGAGATCGAGGCAATGCGTCTGATGGTCCTGAAAGCGGCTAAGGCAATGGATACGCTGGGCAACAAAGAGGCCCGCATCTGGGTGTCCATGATCAAGGCGATGGTGCCGGAAAAAGTCTGCAACATCATCGACGAAGCGATGCAAGTACATGGTGCCACAGGTATTTCCCAGTGGTCGCCGTTGTCGGGCATGTACACGTCACAGCGCACGCTGCGCTATGCGGATGGTCCTGATGAAGTGCACCACCACGTGATCGCGCGCGCCGAGGTGAAGGATTACCAAAGCTCGAACGCCCGCACCGATCGCGCCCGTAGTGAAATCGCCACCGGTCGCACGCGAGGCGGCGTATGAGCCTGTTCGACCTTACTGGCAAGGTGGCGCTGTTAACCGGCGCCTCCAAAGGCATGGGGCTGGCCATGGCGACAGCGTTGGCAGAGCATGGCGCGACGGTCGTCATCTCTGCGCGCAAGCAGGACCAGCTCGATAAAGCGGCCGAGGGCATTAATGCCCTCGGCAAGGGCAAGGCCATCGGCATCAGCTGCAACGTCGGTCATAAAGACCAGTTGCAGGCGCTGGTGGACCAAACCCACGAAAAGGCGGGCAAGATCGACGTCGTGATCGGCAACGCGGGCGTTAACCCCTACTATGGTAAAACCTCCGACATCCCCGACGACGCCTACCGGAAAACCATGGACGCCAACGTGCTGTCCAACCTGTGGCTGGCAAAGATGGTGGCGCCCGATATGGTGGAAAAAGGCGCTGGCTCGATGGCGTTTACCTCTTCTATCGGGGCGTTCAAGCCATCGGTCATGCTGGGCACCTATGGTATGTCCAAACTGGCGCTGATTGGCCTTGTGCGCAATCTTGCGGCGGAATTTGGGCCTGACGGGTTGCGGTTTAACGCAATTTGCCCCGGTCTGGTGAAAACCGAATTTGCCCGCGAATTGTGGGACAATCCGGAAGTCGCCAAACGTATCGAAGAGGAAATCCCCCTGCGTCGTCTCGGCGAGCCGGATGATTTCGCAGGCCTCGCGGTTTTCCTTGCGTCGGATGCCAGTAAATACATGACCGGACAGGCGCTTACCGTCTGTGGCGGCTCGAACATGTGGACATGATGCTATGGAGTTGAAAGACAAAATAATCGTGGTTACCGGTGCCGCCTCCGGCATCGGGCGCGCCATGTGCGTACGCTTTGCCGAAGAGGGCGCGAACCACATCGCTTGTGTGGATCGCGATTTGGCGGGCGCGGAAGAAACGGCGAAAATGGTGGGCGGCAAAGCCTACCGCGTGGATGTGTCGGTAAAAGAGCAGATCACCGGCATGATCGACGCTGTTGAAGCGGATGCAGGGCCGATTGACCTGTTTTGCTCCAATGCGGGTATTTCCGTGCCGGGCGGTGTCGAAGTCGAGGATGACGCATGGCAGCGGATTTGGGAGATCAACGTGATGTCCCATGTCTGGGCGGCGCGCCATTTGGTGCCGCTGATGTCGCAACGCGGGGGCGGCTATTTGTTGAATACCTCCTCTGCTGCGGGGCTTCTCAACCAGATCGGCTCGGCGCCTTACGGGGTGACGAAACACGCCGCTGTTGGTCTCGCGGAATGGATGGCGCTGACTTATGGCGATCAAGGGATCAAGGTTTCGGTTCTCTGCCCGCAAGCGGTGCGTACCGAAATGACGCGCGGGCACGAAGATCACGTGGCCGCGATTAACGGCATGATGGAACCGGGCCCCGTGGCCGACGCCTGTGTGCAGACGATCCGTGACGAAACGTTTCTGGTGCTGCCGCATCCAGAAGTTGTCCAGTACATGCGCAATAAAACCGACAACTACGACCGTTGGATCGGCGGAATGCGCAAGCTGAACCGTCGTTTTGGCACTTTTGACGACGCATAACGTTTGAGTTTAAGCTTTAGGCGCCGGTGGTTTTCACCGGCGCCTTTGTATCAAAAAGGACGATACGATGATCGGCTACACAACCATCGGCGTAACAGACATGGAACGCTCGAAAAAATTCTATTGCGACCTGTTCGAGAAGCAGAACGCCAAAGTGGTGATCGACGCGGGGCGCATCGCGTTTATCGGCACGGGAAAGGGGTAGATTCCGGTAGGGGGCAGGATCGTATCACAAGGATTTCTGTCGCCGCCGCTTCATAATATCGAGCACA
>CANMZB010000025.1 GCA_947502265.1 uncultured Sulfitobacter sp. | reverse complement strand
CGATGCCCAAAGGTCTTCCTGTCAGCAATCGCTCTCGCCGCAACAGTAATATTCTGGTTATGAGTCCTGACCCTAAGATTGACGCTATGGGCGAGAATGGCGTTTCGGACGAAACTCTGCGCCGTCGCCTGGTGCATATGTTGGCGGTGGCGCGAGACATTCGAATAGACGCTCAAAACTCCACAAGCCTCGGCTGGCAACGTGACACACTTCTCGAGATATTGATCCGATTGTTTTGCCGCAAAACGATGGAAGCCGTGCGCCAAGGCATCCCGCGGCGATACATTAATCACGAAGACGATCTTTCTGCTCTTCGAGGACGGCTCGACATGACGCGGCAGTTTTCGACACTTGCGGCTCACCCTCAAAAGCTCGCCTGCCGCTTTGACAAGCTTTGGTCAGATATCGCTTTGAATCAGGTTATGAAGGCCACGATTACCAAACTGGTACGATTTTCAACTTCCGCAGATAATCAAAGAAGCCTGAGAGAACTGTCCTTCGCCTACGCAGATATCACGGATGTGCGGCCAGATGCTCTCCGATGGGAGATGATTACGCTGGATCGGACCAATAAGCGTTGGCGGGAGCTCCTCTCGCTTGCTCAGTTGCTTCATGGGAACAAGTACCAGACGACAAGTGCAGGTCCGTCTGAGGGGCACGCACTTCTGTTCGAGATGAACACCTTATTCGAAGAGTACGTTATTCGGGTTCTCAAGCGCGCAATGGCGGGCACTGGTCTAAAGGTCACCAGCCAAGGAGGTCACAAGAGCTGTCTTTTTGAAGAAGGCACTGCGCGTTTTCGTACACGCCCAGACATTATCATTCGAAATGGTGACCACGTCGCGCTGATCATCGACACAAAGTGGAAACGGATGATGCCGAGGATTGATGACCTCAAACAGGGCGTGAGTCAGTCCAATGTGTATCAGTTGATGGCTTATAGCCAGCTTCACCAATGTAATCGGGTTATGCTGCTCTACCCCCATCACCAAGGTCTGCCAAGCGAACCAATCTGCAAGCCGTACGACATCGCATCGCCTACGGGGACAGATCGCTTATTTGTTTCGACCGTCGAGGTGGCGGGGGGGCACTCATCCGTTTCTGCTGCGTTGTTGGCGTTATGTAAAGATGCCTTGAGTTTCCATCCAGCGACGAAATGACATCGTACTGGGAGCTTTCAAACCCGTAGATCGGGGTGAAAACGGTTCGCGCTAAAGTAAATTTGACATGAGTTTTCTACCGCTGAACAAAGGTGCTTGAAGTGAGGCGCTAAGTGCGGCACATCCCGGATTCGGGTAAGGATCACTGTACAGTCGCGCACAGATTATTAATTAAAATCAATTCCGTAGGTTCATGCGGTGAGCCCCCCTACCGCCGGAGCCAATATCCCGGCTAAAGCCTGAATATTTATATTATGTCGTCCCAAAGCAGGGCTCGCGGATGAGGCGACAATCCAGCGCACTTGGTGGTTTCCCGCACTGCGGCGAACTGCAGGTTAGCCGGGGAAGTCATGGCTGTAATCGCACTGTCTCGGAACCAAATTTTGCCTATGGACTGTCCGTTTCCACCAACCAGCGTCTCTCTGCGATAAGGCGTAGCGTAATTTGCACGTTCGCTTCAGCATGGGCGGTACCCAGCGGCGTCTACGAATAGAGAGGTCAAATGACACGCGACTTGAAGAACAGGCTTACCGGCTTGTTCTTGGTCGGACAGATTTTGTGCGGCGGCGCTCGATCGTAAGGGCACGAACAGGGCGATTGGTTTCTTGAACCGGCGTAGGGGATACGTCTCCAGCATGAATGAGGCATTCTCTGAGGCGCGTACATGCACCCTCCTCGATCCGTCCCAAACGCCCATGAAGGAAGTCTTGGGAGCCCACGGGAACGAGAGCACGCCGGCGCAGATTAAAACGCGTCGGAATGTCGATTTGCGCTACTGACATCTCCTTTGGCTGCGCCAGAACAAGCTCATATGGCGCTGCACGGGAGGGTCCTATTCGTCCACCCCAAGCTACGTCAAGGTATGTCTGGCCTGCAAGCGTGCGAGTATCGACAATCAAACCTGGACGTGGAGTACGGGTGTCTGAACCGGCGCTTCGCTTTGGAAACAAGCAGATGACAAGATCACCGCGACAAAGGTCACCAGTTGACAGATCGGCCTTATCCGCCACCCGTCCCGTCCCATGTTCAAGAGCATCGTCCAGCTTCGCTTCGTGATCGTCCGCACGACGATCTTCGCTGTACACTGGATTATAGAAAGGTTTGTCATCGACCAATATAAGCAGGTGCTCGAGCGCACCGGTTGCCTCTTCGTTCGCAGGCATAGTCAGGGAATACTCTCGGCCAAGCGATATGACCCGAGCGGCAACCTCCTTTTCATCAAGTGTTCCGCAATCATTCCAAGGATATCCCGCCGGTGCTTTTCGAGCCGAGATGGCGGATTCAAACACGATTTCGTTTGTTTCCGCATCGCGGAGTTGAATTGCGGAAACCTGTCGTCGTTCGGTCAACGCAACCTCGTCATCGAGAGCTGCCTGCAGGGCTGTGCGGTTACCCACAATGATGGGGAAGTCAAAACGCCTATCGCTGCCGACCTCAATGCCGTAATCCACGGAATCCAGGAGATTTTTCAATTCCAGAAGGCCATGATCCGAGTAGTGCCGATCGATGGTCGTGCCCTCAAGATGGCCAAGAATTCTCTGGCGCGTGCCAGTATCGATCCCGAGACCCATGAACTTGGAAGACAGCGTGCGTCGCATTGCATAGATGTCTTCGCGCGAATCGTGAAGCTTCAGCGTCTTCAGGAGGTTTCGGAGGCGATCACCGAAGGTCTGAGATCGCCGACCATGGCTCTTGTCAGGCTGTATCTCTGGGAAAAGCCAGGTTTCGCCGAAATTGCGTTTCGCCACGATCCATTCCCGAAAACCGAGGTCAAGAAGGAGTTGCGGTATGGGTAGGACGCGCCGAGATTGTTCGCTCTTAAGCACAGCGTCCTCCTCGTCTCCGATGAAAAGGCAGAGAATGCCGTCTCGGCGCACAACGTCCGGCACTGCGGCCTGGAGGATCTCTTCGGGGCGGACGCCCATGGTGATCATAAAAAGCGGCACCCAGTAGATCGCATCTCGAATGATAAGGCGTTTGCGGGCGGTGGCTTTGCGGCTCCGCTGCTTCAAAGAAGATGTGCCAAGGTAGATCGGCGACCGCAATAGCCGCGACACATGCTCGAGCGACCAGGACATGCGCCGCTTCGGACGCGATACGCGTTTAGGGAGTTTGCAGGGCGTTTTCTGGGACTTGTGCCAAGAGTGCAGTCGGATCTTGAGCTGCGCGTGCGAGGGCACTACGCGATCCTCGTCATCCAAATCGCGTCCGACGCGTTTTCGCCCGAGGGCTGCGCGGAATATGCGGTTGAACATATCGCGCTGAACAAAAAGGTACCCATCGGTGAGCCGCGGGGTCAGCTCTTGCACGAGCCTGCGACGCTTGTCTGGGATCGATAACCCGTCGAGGTTCATAATTCTCTCGAGAAGTTCAACGTCTTTCTCATCTGCATCGCGGATTTCTTGCAGGGGACAAAAACTCGTCCTACGCGCTCGTCGCCATTCCGACCGTGGCTTTTGCCGCAGCCTTTCGGCAGCATCCAAACGGTGAACAAGAATTGATAGGATTGCTCAATCAGAATTTCGGAGACAGGGATGTCTCCGAAATACGCCAGGGCAAGTTTCCCGACAACGCGTATCTTGTTTTCCACGTCTTGTGTCGCCTCATCGCAGGCTTTCTTGATCGCGTCCGACAGAACCATAGGCGGGTTCAGGGCATCCCTGATGGGCTTCAGGCCATGATCCCTCAGGAGCTCTCGTCCGACATCGAGAGGGTCATCAAAGTCCCGCTCTACGCGAGCGCTCAACTCGTTAAGACGGCGTAGTAGAGAAAGCACTTGCCGTGCGAGCGCCGGGGTCTCGACGGAGTCGGGATCGAGCCCGTTCTGCTGCGCTATACTTCCCGCGAAGTCGGATGCCACTTTCCAGTCGCGGGTGCGCTGGGCATCCCGGATACGACACGTCACTGCATCGATCCGGCGTAAGCAGGTCTCAGAGTTCTCGCCTGACGCGTCGCTTTCTTGGCGCGCGATCATGGTGGCCACAGCCCGTCGCACGATTTCCTTGAGCATAGCCTGAACACGGGCGTCACAAGCCGTGTTGTTTTCAAGTTCTTTGAGCACGTCTTTCTCTCCTGCTTCGACTGCGGAAAGCAGACCGACCGACCGACCGCTTTACCGCTTCAGAGAGAATTTGGGTTTGAAGAGAAACAGACAGAAATGCTGGCGCTCCATACTGGCGAAGTTTGTTTGGCCAGCGGCGCCTGAAGTAGAAGACTTTGTTTCTTCGAACGAGATAAAGCCCCCACTTTCTTGATGATTCACGCGGTCGACACCCCGAGCGATGTGAACCAGTTTGTGTACCACCGCGATGTGGAGACGGGAGGCTGGCTGCTTGATTAACGGCTATCCCATTGGGAAGTATGCGATTTTTCATGTGTGTTGGCTGGGATGGTAGGATTCGAACCTACGGTACTCTGTACCAAAAACAGATGCCTTACCACTTGGCTACATCCCAACGTGAGGCGTTAGATAGGATGGGTTGGCGGGGGGTGCAAGCCTTTTTCCGCAAGAAAATGAATCAATCTTCCTGTTATTCCTGAACTGCGTTTTCGCGCAGCAGATCGCTGCGCTCTCCGTCGCGTTCGTGATCCACGATATCGGCAAGTTGCTTGTCTTCAACGGCTTCCACATCCTGTACCGGAGCGGTCGGGGTGTCCGGTGTTTCACGGGCTGGTGGCTGTGCCGGTTTGGTGTCGTCGGCGCGGGGTATGTTGCTTTCCTGCAGCAGGCGGTAGGCGGGGGCCTGTGCGCCGATGCCTTCGGAATCAAATTCCGCCTGCACGAGGCGGATCGCTTCGGAGCGCGCCAGAACGATGCTGGTATCATTTTGATCAATCCATGCGGCCATGCCCATCGTGATCGAGCTATCGCCCACCGTTTCGATCCAGACCGATGCGGCGGGCGTCTTGAGCACGAATGGCAGCGCGTTGACTGTCACCAGCGCCAGCGTCTGCGCTTGCGCCAGATCGGCCTCGGGCATGACGCCGAGTTCCCATGTGAACCGTCGCTCCGCATTGCGCGAGAAGTTGACGATGCGGCTTTTAAAGACGGTCGCATTGGGAATCCGGATTTGGTTGCCGTCAAAGCTGAGCAGGATGGTCGCGCGTGAGGTGAGGCGTATGACTTTGCCGGTGTCGCCGTTGATTTCGACAGTGTCATTGGGCCGGAAGGGCTGGCGGATCGACAGCATGATCGACGCGATGAAATTCTCTACCGTGTCGCGCACCGCAAAACCGATGGCAAGACCGACGATACCGGCAGCACCAAGGATGCCAGAGAGCAGCGCCGTGGCGTTGACGATGTCCAGCGCAACCACCAGACCGCAAATGATGAACACAAGCCGCAAAACCTGCCGGTAAATATCGGCGATAAAGGCGTTCGGTGCCAGACGGTCCCACGGTTGTTTGCGGCGGGCGATGAAAAAACCAAACAGCACGACCAGCGCAAAAACCGAGATTGCGACCAGCGCCAAAGGCAAAAATGCCAAAAGCTGGAGGCTGCGCGTTTTGAACCGTTCCACTGCGGGATTGAGCCTGCGCGCAACATCGGCGGTTCCGGTAACCTGGTTCTCGATGGCGACAACCCCATCAATGCGACCGACCAATTCATTCAGCCGAACGGCGGTGCCCGCATCCAGAGTGCTGCCGCTGAGGGTTACGATGCCGGAATCAACGCGGACGCGCACGTCTTCGTAGCCGTCCAGCGCCGCAAGGATGTCACGGATACGTCTTGCGATCCCTGCGTTCTGTTCGGAGCTGTCGTTCAGCGTGATCGTGCCGGAGGGCTGGGGGCTGACCTGCGCTTGCGCCGCAAATGGCAACAGCAAGCACAGGATAAGGGCAAAGAGACGCATGGTGGCACACTTTCAAATCCATTAGGCAGAATGGAGATCAGAGTAGGCGCGCCATGCATTCTTGGCAATTCCCCCGCACGGGGGAGTGCTCAACTGCAATCAAGCAGGATGGCACCGGTACGTTTGCCTTCCAGCACGGCCTCATGCGCATCGGCACAGTCGGCCATCGGGTAGACCTGCGCACAGGGGCAAACCAGCGCGCCTTCTTCCAGAGCGCGGTGCAACTGGACGATGCGTTTTTCGCGCACGGGCAGGGGCAGAAGGTAAATCAGGATGATGTCGATGGTGGCCGCTTTGAACAGCAAAGGGCCAAAGGGCAGCGTGGGCGTCATGTCAATCTGCGAGCCATAGGCGGCGATGGTGCCGCACGGCTTGATCACATCGGCGTTCATCTGCGCGTTAACGCCGAATTCGACTTCGACAACCCGCTCCACCGGCGCGCTGCCGTTTGCCGCCAGAATATCCTGCGCCAAAGTGTCCGAGCGGTAATCCAGAACCGTTTGCGCACCCGCCGCCTTCACGCGCTCCGCATCGCGTTCGCTACAGGTGGCGATGACGTTTGCACCGGCCCACGCGGCCAGTTGTACCGCCAGATAGCCCACAGTGCCGCCACCTCCGGAAATCAGAAGGGTGTGCCCCGACACATCACCACCGCCAAAGACGGCCTCGGCGGCTGTCAGTCCGGGAATGCCAAGCACGGCACCGGTTTCAAAACTGCTGGCGTCTGGCAGGCGGACGGCCTGTTCGGCGGGCAGTGTGATGTGGGTGGAGGCGGTGCCGAAGGCGCGTTGCCATTGGCCATTCCAGATCCAGACACGTTCGCCCACGCGCGAAGAATCAACGCCGTCACCCACCGCTTCGATGGTGCCTGCGCCGTCGCTGTGCGGGATGATCCGGTCGAACGCCGGTTTCGGAACGCCGGGGCGGCCACCGGCGCGTGATTTGATATCCGAAGGGTTGACGCCAGAGACCGCCAGCCGGACCGTCACGTCGCCGCGGCCGGGTGCCGGCGTGTCGATCTCTTGCAACGCCAGAACGTCGGCGGCCTTACCAAAACGGGAATAGGTGATGCATTTCATCTTGCGCTGTCCTTGGGCTCATGTGGAAACATAGGCGCAGCATGGAGCAGCGGCGCGGTTTGCGCAATCAGTCGAAGATTTCTGTTGCGCCGACGCCCCAAAGCCGCGCCTTGGGAGCCCAGCCTTTGTAGCCGCCCGATCGCAGATAGCACCATTCGACGGTGCATTCGCTGACTCGCGCCACAACGCCCCGCTCAAGCGCTGCCATGACGGGTGCCTTTGCATCGGGGCGGGCGTGCAGCGTCAGCATGTCTTTTTCGACCAGCGCCGTGCGTGTGCCGGACAGAAGTGAATAATGCACCCAGCCGCCCATGCCGTCACGGTCTTCGACGCGGCGCCAGTGGCCATGCTCTGCCGTGATTCTCAGCGGCATGTCGCGACGTGTGAAGACCCAATCGATTCGGTGCGTCAAAGACGGCCCCCGCCGCACGTTGCCCTCGGAGGCCTTCAACGACACAAAACGCGGAATCGGGCGGTTGGTGACCTTACCGGTCTCTTGTTCTTGTGCAAACGCGGGCAAGCCCGTGCCGGTGAATAAGATCACCGCCAAGGCAATCAGGACGCCTGCGCCTCGTTTGCGCATTTTGAGTAGGTTCATGGTGTGCTGCCTGCACTGATTTTTACTTGTTGCTCGCTTTTTTTGCGGCGCGGGGTTCTTGTGCCTCGTCGTCGCATGGGCCACCATGCTGTCAATCGTAGCCACTAGCCAACCCCGGAGAAACAGATATGTCAAAACAACCCTTGAGTGTTGTAGTCACGCGACGCTTGCCAGAGGTCGTCGAGGCGAGGCTGGCCGAGTTGTTTGACGTCAAGCTGCGCGAGACGGACGTGCCCATGACGCGCGCCGAATTGCAGGAGGCGGTGCAGACCTGCGATGTTCTGGTGCCCACAATCACAGACGACATTGATAATGCGCTGATTGCGCGCGCGGGCGCGCGGTTGAAGCTGATCGCGAACTATGGGGCGGGTGTGGATCACATCGACGTGGCGACCGCGCGCCAGAAGGGGATCCTTGTTTCCAACACACCCGGCGTTCTGACTGACGACACCGCCGATATGACCATGGCGCTTATCCTTGCGGTGACGCGCCGCATGTCCGAGGGCATGGCCACGATGCAAAAAGGCACATGGGAAGGCTGGGCGCCTACATCGCTTCTGGGCGGACGTATTTCGGGGCGGCGTCTGGGTATTCTGGGAATGGGGCGCATCGGACAAGCGGTTGCGCGCCGGGCGGCTGCCTTTGGAATGCAGGTCCATTATCACAACCGCCGCCGCCTGCATCCGGAAACCGAAAAAACGCTGGAGGCGACCTATTGGGAAAGCCTTGACCAGATGGTTGCGCGGATGGACATTATGTCGATCAACTGTCCGCACACGCCATCGACCTTCCATCTGATGAACGCGCGGCGTCTGAAACTGATGAAGCCGGACGCGGTGATCGTGAACACGTCGCGCGGCGAGGTGATTGACGAGAATGCGCTGGCGCGGATGTTGCAGGCAGGAATCCTCAAAGGCGCGGGCCTTGATGTGTACGAGCATGGCACGGACGTGAACCCGCAGCTGCGCGATCTCGATAACGTGGTTTTGTTGCCGCACATGGGGTCGGCCACCGTCGAAGGGCGGATCGAGATGGGCGAGAAGGTGATCATCAACATCAAGACATTCGATGATGGGCACCGTCCACCAGATCAGGTTGTTCCGTCGATGCTTTGACGCACGGCTTTCGCGGGCTGACAGGGCGGATTGAGTTTTAAGGCCAAATGAAGATTTGCGGGAGGAGAGGCTATGCGGAAATTTCTGATGTGTGTGCTGGTTGCGGCGGCGGGGAGCGCCTCGGCGCAGCAGGCGGCGGATGCCATAGCCCCCGAGGCCGCAAGCCGCGGTGCGTTTCAAGGCATGTCGCCTGCGGTGGGTGCCGCGTTTGCGGCAAAGGACGCGGGCAAACCCGTCGAGGCGCAGAACTGGATGGTGGCAGCGGCCAATCCTCTGGCGGTGCAGGCGGGGGCTGACGTGCTGGCCGCAGGCGGTACGGCGGCGGATGCGCTGGTTGCTGTTCAGGTCATGCTGGGACTGGTCGAGCCGCAAAGCTCCGGACTGGGAGGCGGGGCGTTTCTGGTCTGGTACGATGCGGAAAGCGGCGAAATTACCACAATTGACGGGCGCGAGACAGCACCTTTGGCGGTGACGCCCACACTGTTTCAGGACGCGGCGGGGGAGCCGTTGAAGTTCTTTGATGCGGTGGTGGGCGGTCGCTCCGTGGGCACACCCGGAACGCCGGCGTTGCTGGCAGAGATTCACAAGCGGTGGGGGCGCGCCGACTGGGCCAGCCTGCTGGCACCTGCCATTGCGCGCGCCGAGGCGGGTTTTGCCGTCAGCCCGCGATTGGCACAGCTGGTGGCCGGGGATGCGGAGCGTCTTGCGCAATCGGATATTACGGCCGCCTATTTCATGCCGGACGGTGCGCCGGTCGAGGCGGGTGAGATACTGGTGAACCAGCCATATGCGGAAACGCTGAAGATGTTGGGCGAGGAGGGTGTCGGCGCGTTTTATGCGGGTGATCTGGCCAAGTCTATTGTTGCAACCGTGCAAGGGGCAAAGGGCAATCCGGGCGTTTTGTCGGAAGTGGACCTTGCGATTTATCGGGTGAAGGAGCGCGCGGCGGTTTGCGCGCCTTACCGCGCCCACGAGGTGTGCGGGATGGGGCCACCGTCGTCCGGTGCGCTGGCCATCGGGCAAATGCTGGGGATGCTTGAAGGTTATGACCTGAGCGCGGGCCCGCAGGACATCACCGTTCGGCGTCTGATGGGCGATGCCGCGCGGCTCGCCTTTGCGGATCGCGGGCGGTATGTGGCCGATAGCGATTATGTGCCTGTGCCTGTAGCGGGTATGATTGATCCGGCCTATCTGACTGAACGTGGTGCGTTGCTGTCAGGTGATGATGCGCTGCCCGAAGTCGCCCCCGGCACCCCGGCCTTTGATCACGCGCTGCTGTGGGCCGATGACGCGGCGATCGAGCTGCCGTCGACCTCGCATATCTCGATTGTGGATGGCGCGGGCAATGTTGCCTCGATGACGACAACAATCGAGAACGGCTTTGGCAGCCGGTTGATGGTGGGTGGATTTCTGTTGAATAACGAGCTGACGGATTTTTCGTTTCGCAGCCATCAGGAGGGCGTACCGGTTGCCAACCGTGTCGAGCCGGGCAAGCGCCCGCGGTCGTCCATGGCGCCAACGATTGTCTTGAAGGATGGCGCGCCGGTGCTGGCGGCGGGTTCCCCCGGAGGGAGCCGGATCATCGGTTACACCACGCAAGCAATCATCGCGGTGATTGATTGGGGGATGGATGTGCAGCAGGCCGTTGGCGTACCCCACGCGGTAAACCGTTTCGGCACCTATGATCTGGAAGAGGGCACCGATGCGGCCACGCTTGCCGAGGGACTGGGCGAAATCGGCTATGAAACCGGTGTGCGTGCGCTGACATCAGGGCTTCATCTGATTGCGATCGGTGATACGTTACAAGGCGGTGCGGACCCCCGCCGCGAAGGCATAGCTTTGGGAGATTGAACAATGGTGCAGGTGAGTGCGATGGCGCGAAACGAAGAGGGCATCGGCGCGGTGCTGGGCATTCTCAGGCAACAATTCGCAGACCGGTTTCAAACCGGCCAGGCGATCCGCGAACAGCACGCCCACACGACCACCTGGATCACGAACCAGCCGCCTGACGGCGTTGTTTTTGCGCACTCGACGCAGGAGGTTGCCGAGGTGGTGAAGATTTGCGCCACGCATAAGGTGCCGGTCATTCCCTTTGGTACGGGTACGTCGCTGGAGGGGCATGTGAACGCGCCGGCGGGCGGGATCAGCATTGACGTAAGCCAGATGAACAAGGTGCTTGCGGTGAATGCGGGGGATCTGGATTGCCGCGTACAGCCCGGCGTGACGCGTATGGCGCTGAATACGCATTTACGCGATCAGGGGCTGTTTTTCCCGATTGATCCCGGCGCGGATGCGAGCATCGGCGGGATGGCGGCCACGCGCGCCTCGGGTACGAACGCGGTGCGGTACGGCACGATGAAGGACAATGTGATCAGCGTCGAGGCGGTCATGTCGAACGGAGAGATAATCCGCACGGCCTCGCGGGCGCGCAAATCCTCGGCCGGATATGATCTGACGCGGCTTATGGTCGGGTCGGAAGGAACGCTTGGTATCATCACCGAGGTGACGCTTCGGCTTCAGGGTATCCCCGAGGCGATCTCGGCGGCGAGTTGTTCCTTTCCGAGCGTCGAGGCCGCGTGCGAAACGGTGATGGCGGTGATCCAGTACGGGCTGCCTGTTGCTCGGATCGAATTGCTGGATGCCTTGGTGGTGCGGGCGGTCAATCAGTATTCCAAGCTGTCGTTGCCGGAGACGCCGTTGCTCTTGCTGGAGTTCCACGGTTCCGAGGCCGGGGTGGCCGAACAGGCGGAGAGTTTTGGCGAGTTGGCGGAAAGCTTTGACGGCACGGGGTATGCCGCGACGACAACGCTTGAGGAGCGCAACAAGCTTTGGCAGGCGCGGCACGATGCCTATTGGGCCATGATGGCATTGCGGCCGGGATGCAAGGCTGTGGCGACGGACGTTTGTGTGCCGATCTCGCGGCTGGCCGAAGCGGTGGTTGCGACAAACGACAAAGCCGCCGAGTTGGGGCTGATCGCGCCTGTTGTTGGCCATGCTGGAGACGGGAATTTTCACGCTTCTGTGTTGATGGACATGGAGGATGCGGATGAAATTGCGCGCACCGAAGCGTTTATCAGCTGGCTTAACGATATGGCGATTTCTCTGGACGGGACTTGCACCGGCGAGCATGGCATCGGGCAGGGCAAACGGCCCTATCTGGTGAAGGAACTGGGCGCGGCGGTCGATGTGATGGGCATGATCAAACGGGCACTGGATCCCGACAACATCATGAATCCGGGTAAAATTTTGCCGGCGTAATCCAAAGGACGCGCAAGCGCGACGCGATGCTGGCAATCCGCAAGGCGGATTGCGGCGGGGCGCTGCCCCGTCCTTTCCCTTCGGGTAAGGCCTCCCCGGAGTTTTAAAGCCAATTGAAGGTGCGGCGTTTCGTGCGAGGTCGGTTTTCTGCGATGTCGCGTCGCGGTTCAACATCGAAAATCCGGATCTACGGATAAAACGAAGCCAAGTCAGTCCCAAGGGAGTCGGAATATGAAAAGCTACGTCAAAGCATTGGTTGTGGGCGGCGGGGCCGTTGGGACATCTATCGCCTACCATCTGGCGCGCGCGGGCTGGGAGGATGTGATGTTACTGGAGCGCGACGAGTTGACGTCCGGCTCCACCTGGCATGCGGCGGGGTTGTTGCCGTATTTCAACATGTCTTTTGCAACGACGCATATTCACGATTATTCGATCCGCTTTTACAAGACGCTTGAGGACGAGACTGGTTTGAACGCGGGCTTTGCCGTGGTCGGCAATCTGCGCATGGCACAGACGGACGCGCGCATGGACGAATACATGCTTTATGCCGCCACCGCCGAGACATGCGGAGTGCCCTATCAATGGATGACCCCCGACGAGATCAAAGCGAAGTGGCCTTTGATCCGCACCGAAGATTTGAAAGGCGCGCTGTATCACCACACGGACGGCTATATTAACCCTGCGGATGTGACCATGGCGATGGCCAAGGGCGCGCGCCAGCGGGGCGTGATGATCGCGCGGAAATGGCAGGCGGATGCGTTCCATTGGAACGGCGAAGCGTGGGAAGTCACCGCGACGAAGATGATCGAAAAGGGGGGCAATCTGGTGCCGTCCGAAGAGCAGATCGTCATCACCGCCGAGCATGTCGTGACGGCCTCTGGCAACCATGCGCAGCGTACTGCCGGAATGCTGGGGATTAAAATACCCGCCATACCGGTCGAGCATCAGTTCATCGTGATGGATCAAGACCCCGAGTTGGTGAAGTTTCGTGCCGACGGCAATGTCGAACATCCGGTGATCCGCGATGCCGATGCGCAGTCTTATGTGCGCGAGGAACGTGGCGGCTGGATTCTGGGTGTTTATGAAAAGAACGCGCCTGCGCGATTCGAGTACGGTGTGCCCGACAGCTTTCGCGCGGATCTGTTCCAGCTTGATCTGGAGCGGATCGAAGACCAGTACGTTGCGATGAACCACCGCATTCCGTCTTGCGAGGAATGTGGGTTGAAGGACGATTTCAACGGTCCGATCTGTTATACACCTGACGGAAACCCGCTGGTCGGTCCTGCGCCGGGATTACGCAACATGTGGCTGGCCGAAGGGTTTTCTTTCGGGATCACTGCCGCGGGCGGAACCGGCTATTACCTTGCGCAGATGATGGTGAACGGCGAGGCCGAGATCGACATGGCGTCGCTTGATCCCAAACGTTACGGCGACTGGATGACGACCGAATTCGCCGCTCGCAAAAACGAAGAGGCGTATGAGCACGTCTATATCCTGCACCATCCTGATGAGGAGCGCCCTGCCTGCCGGCCTTTGCGCACATCACCTGCCTATGACCGTCAAGCGGCGCGCGGCGCGCAGTTCGGTTGGGTCAACGGGTGGGAGCGGCCCAATTATTACGCGCCCGAGGGGTTTGACGATCACGATGCGCGGTCATTTCGGCGCGGCGGCTGGTGGAAATATGCGGTGGAGGAGGCGAAAGCCATCCGCGAGGGCGTTGGCCTGATCGACGCGACCGCCTTTACCAAGCATCTGGTCAAAGGGCCGGGGGCGACGGCGTTCCTTGACTGGTTCACCTGTAACAAGCTGCCGTCAGTGGGACGGATCAACCTGACCTATGCGCTGACCGCCAATGGCACAACGCGCACCGAATATACCATCGTGCGTCTGGCACAGGACGAATATTACCTCGTCAGTGCGGGCGGATGGACGGCCTATGACAGCGATTATCTGCGCAAGGCGATTGCGGACAAGATGCCCGAACTTGGCTATGTCGAATGCCATGACGTCACGACACAGTGGGGCGTTTTCGCCATCGCCGGGCCGAAATCGCGTGATGTGTTGAACGAGATCGTAAAGGACGCAAATCCCGAAACTGTCCTGTCGAACAAACGGTTCCCGTGGCTGACCATGCGCAACATCGAATTGGGGATGGTGCCTGTACGCGCGATCCGCGTGGCCTATACCGGAGAGCTGGGATGGGAGTTGCACCACCCGATAGAGATGCAGAACCACCTGTTTGATCTGCTGGAAAGAGCGGGCGAAAAACACGGAATGAAGCTGGTGGGGGCGCGGGCGCAGAACTGGTTACGCCAAGAGAAATCCTATCGCGCTTTCGGCACCGAACTGGGCCGCGATGCAACGCCGCTGGAGGCGGATTTGCCGCGCTTTGTCGATCTGAACAAGGAGTTTCATGGCAAGCAGGCGATGGCAGATCACGGCATCCGCGCAAAATGTGTGACGCTTTTGATCGACGGGCCGGATGATGCCGACCCCTGGGGGCGCGAGGTGCTGTATCACGGGGACACACGCGTCGGGCGTCTGACGTCGGGCGGCTATTCGGTCAGCTTTGGAAAATCTATCGGCATGGGCTATGTCTCACCCGACATCGCGCAGGTAGGCACCAGGCTGAAGGTCAAGATGTTTGACCGGCTTTGGGATGCCGAGGTCGTCGAAGACAGCCCCTATGACCCTAAAAATACAACGATCCGCGTGGACGGTTAAGCCGTCCCGCAGGATCACTGTGGTGCGGATTATCCATGAAGTCCGGCCTCTTTGCTCATCGCGCTGCGCGCACGGTGAGCCACCGCTTCCATTCGGAGGGTCTGCCGGAAAACGCGTTCAGGTCGACCTTGCCTTCGATCCCGCTGATCAGACCCGTTGCGGAGTATTGCCAAAAGCGCCATCGTTGCCCCGGAAACGTCTCGCGCGGGGTTTTTGCCGTGGTGCGCAGCCAGAATTCATGGCCTGTGAACTGCCCCAGCTTGTTCTCTTTGTAAAAACGCGGGGTTGTATAGATGATCGGTTCCTGCCCGTAATGCGCCCTTATGATCCTGAGAAACCGACGCATTTCGTCCTGAACGACTGCGGCCGACGGGCGGCGGTGTGCGCAGGTGGGTGAAAACGGGTTCCACTCCATATCCAGAACGGGGGGCAGCGCGCCCGGCGTGCGCGGGACGTTGCGGATGAACCAGCGGGCCTGCACTTCGGGCCGCGTGCAGAAATAATAGAAATGATAGGCACCGCGCGCCACGCCCGCCTCTCCCGCGCCTTGCCAGTGACTTTTGAACATCGGGTCCATCAGATCACCGCCCTCGGTCGCTTTGATGAAGGCAAAGTTAACGCCATTGGCGCGGGCCTGCCGCCAGTTGACGCTTTTTTGAAAACGCGCAACGTCAATTCCGTGGACGGCGTATCGCGCGGGGCGTTGTCCCTGAAAGGCAACCGGATCGGCATCGCGGAAATTTTCCGGAACGATCTTTCCGACCGGCGTCGCGGCAGGGCCACTGCACGCGGCAAGAAAGGCGATGAGGGCGAGGGCAGGGCGGAGATTCATTTTCATCCCTTTTCGGCGATAAAGGCGAGGTTATTTGCAGGCATGTCACGAATGATCGTGACGCTCAGACCTGCATTGCTCAGCCCTTCTCTGATCCACAGATCATCCTTGTAACCGATCATCGGATCCGCCGCGCGCAGGTCCGCATCAAAGCGCGCATCGGCTTCGGAGGTAAGCGCACCTGACCGGCGAAAAGGGCCGTGGAGCATAAAGATGCCACCGCGTGAAAGCGCGCGCGCGACCTCGTGCAGCACCGTCATAGCCGCCCGTTCGGAAATGAGATGCAAAAGGTTGGTCAGGTGGATCAGATCATAGGGCGTTTCATCCGCGCCCCAGCCCGCCGCGGCGGCATCAAGCAAACGCGCGGCGCGCAGATTGGGAAGGGACGCTTCGGTGCGATAAGCATCTATGCTGGCAAGGCGTAGCGGATCAATCTCGGTCGGTTGCCATTCAAGGGCGGGGAGCGCGGTGGCAAAGGCCAGAACCTGCTCACCCGTGCCGGACGCAATTTCAAGCGCGCGACCGCTCGGCGGTGCGATCTCGTGCAACAGTGACAATAGCGCAGGCGCATTGCGCAGCGCCGAGGGCGCGCTGAGTTTGGCCCCCTGCGTCGCATGTGCAACGCTGGCACTCGGCGGTTGGCGCCTCATCTGCGCAACCGATCCGGTTTGAGCGCGTCAACAGCGCCCGCATCCAAAGCGGGCGGGCGTCCCGTAACCAGATCAGACACCAGTTGCGATGCTGCCGCCGCTGTCTGGAACCCGTAACCGCCCTGTCCCGCGCACCAGATAAATTCAGGCACCTCGGGATCACGGCCCAACACCAATGTGCGGTCGCGAGCAAAGCTGCGCAAACCGGCCCATGTCGCCAATGGTTTGGTCACCGGCTCGGCCACCATATTCTGATAACGCTCCAACCCTTCGGCCAGCGTCATATCATCGGCAAAAGCGTCATGGGGATGTGTTGCATCCTCATCGGCGGGCGAAATGATCAGCGCGCCTGCGTCGGGTTTAGCATACCAGGTCTCGCCAACACCGAAAAACATCGGCCAGAGGCTCACGTTGTGGCCACCCGGCGCCTTGATCCGCGCCATGGAGCGGCGGTGCGGGACGATGCCGATGGGCGTGACGCCTGCAATGCCCGCAATCAGATCGGCCCATGCGCCCGCTGCGTTGACCAGCGTGCGCGCGCTGTAATCGCCGCCCGCCGACACATGCCAGCCCGCGCCGTCCTGCCGGATTGTGCTCACCACTGCGTCGGTGACAACCTGCCCGCCGTTGGCACGCAGCGTGCGGATGAAATCCTGCATCAGCCGGTCGGTGTCGATGTCGTGCGCATCCGCGTGATAACCCGCAAAGGCGAGACGGTCGGTGTCCAGCACAGGGACGAATGACAGCGCTTCGTTCACGGAGATCTGGTCCACACCCATTTTGACAACATCGTCGTGAAAGGCGTCCTTCTCACCTGCTCCGGCCACGATCATCAGGCCGCGCGGCGTAAGGTATCCGCCGTTAGCCTCGCGCAAATAGTCGATGCTGGCACGGTTCAGCGCCTGCACCGAGGGCGCGCCGTAATTCTGCTCGATCAGCGCGGCAGAGCGGCCCGATGCGTGATAGCCGGTGGCGCTTTCCATCTCCAGCACGATAACTTTTGCATCGGTCGAAAGGCGCGCCGCTGCGGACAGCCCTGCGATGCCGCCACCGATGATGATAATATCCGCGTTCATTGTTCTTCGGTCCTGTCGGTTGAGGGCGGCGGGGCAGGAACGAGGGCGGCCAATCGCGCATAGACGGCAGGCGACATCTCGTAGTCTATCGCCGCCAGCGAGGGGGCAAGTTGCGCCGCAGATCGGGCCGAGATGATCGGCGTGGGCCGTGTCGCGTGGGCGCCCGCCCAAGCAACAGCAAGCGTGGCGGGATGGGTGCCAAGCTCTGCCGCGATTTGCGGGAGTTGTTCGGCGGCGCGGCGCATAAAGTCAAAGTCGTAACGCGCGGCATAACGGGCGTCCTCGGTCAGCCGTCCGTTGCCGCCCGCCGCGTATTTACCCGTCAAAAGCCCGCCGCCCAGCGGCGAATAGGGCGCACAAAGCATCCCCATGTCGCTTGCCATCGGTAGAATTTCGACCTCGGCTTGTCGCTTCACAAGGTTATACATCGGCTGGATCAGCGAAATCTTCAAATCAAAGGTCGCCGCAATACACAGGGCCTTGACGGCCTGCCATGCTGCGAAATTCGAAATGCCAACATAGCGGATGATGCCTTGATCGCGCAGCTTTGCCAGCGCCTCGAAGCTTTGGTGCATGTCGATATCGGGATCGAAGCGGTGCAGATAGAGCGCATCAATCACGTCGATATCCATCCGCTTGCGCGAGGTATCGGCGCTGTCGAGAATGTTTTGCGCCGAGGCACCGCCGGCATAGGCGGCCTTGGTCGCAATGATCAGGCGCGCGCGGTGCGGTTTGATCATCTGGCCTAGCATCGTTTCCGACGCGCCGTCGGTATAGACATGCGCAGTGTCGAAATGTGTGATGCCCGCCGCAAGGGAGGCATCAAACATGTCCTGCGAGGCGGCGGTATCCGCCCGCCCGCCGAATTGCATGGTGCCAAAAGCAAAGCGGCTGGCGGGGGTGCCGTCAAGGCTGGTGAGAATATGTGTCATGCCCGGATTGGTGCCATTTGCACCGTCTCTTGGCAATCCACCAATAGTCAGACCCCACCAACGGCAATCGCGCGCAGATAGGCAGGCCGCGCTTCGATCGCCTCCACAAAGCGGGCGAGTTTGGGATAATCCGCGCCTCTTTTCATTCGCATGGCGATTTGCGCGGGAAAGCTCATCATGATGTCGGCTGCGGACAGGTCATCCATGACGAAGTGACCGGATGTGCGCAGGATGCTTTCCATGTAGGAGAAATGATTGTCGAGCTCCGACTGGATGCGCGGATGCAGCGGCGCGCCTGCCTCGCCCAGACGGCCGACATACATATTAAGCAGCACCGGCGTCATGACAGAACCTTCGGCGAAATGCATACATTCAAGATGGCGGCGATACGCAGGTGTGCCAATGGGCGGGATCATCTGCGGGGCGAGCTTCATGCAAAGCATCTCGGTGATTGCTGCGCTTTCGATGATGGTATCACCGTCCAGTTCCAGCACCGGAGATTTGCCCAGCGGATGCACCTTGAGCAAGGCTGGTGGGGCCAGATTGGTCTGTGCATCCCGTTCGTGAAGGACAATTTCATAAGGCGCGCCGATTTCTTCGAGAAGCCACAGAATACGGAGCGATCGGGACCTGTTCAGGTGATGTAATTTGATCATTGCACCAGTTTAGACGGCTTGCGCCCGTCTACAAGAGATGTGTGCGCATCGGAGCGCATAAAAAGGCCCCGCACAATGGCGGGGCCCTTTCAACTTGCCGGACGTGCCGCTTATTGCGGAATGTCGTCCTGGATACCTTCAACGTAGAAGTTCATCTGAAGCAGGGCTTGATCGTCGGGGTTTTCGCCCTCGGCCAGCCAGTCAGAGCCGTCCTTCTTCTTGAGGGGACCGGTGAAGGGCTGGTATTCGCCCGAGCCGATGGAATCCCTGAGCGCTTCCGCCTCTGCTTTCACGTCCGCAGGAACCGCATCCGTGATGTCACCGATGCCGACCATGCCTGTGCCGATACCGCCCCATGTATCCTTGGATTCCCAAGTGCCGTCCATCACAGCCTTTGTGCGCTCGATATAGTAGGGGGCCCAGTTGTCGATGATCGAGGAAACGCGCGGTTTCGGTGCATATTGCGCCATGTCCGAGGCTTGCCCGAAGGTGATTACATTGCCCGCTTCCTGTGCCGCCGCCTGAGGCGCGGTGGAATCGGTGTGTTGCAGGATCACGTCCGCACCCTGTTCGATCAAGACCTTGGCAGCGTCGGCTTCCTTGGCGGGGTCGAACCATGTGTAGGCCCAGACGATCTTGAACTGTACGTCGGGGTTGGCCTTGCGCGCGTGGATGAACGCCGAGTTGATGCCACGAATCACTTCGGGGATCGGATACGACCCGATATAGCCCACTGTGTTGGATTTGGTCATCTTGCCTGCGATGTGGCCCTGAACTGCGCGGCCTTCGTAAAAGCGTGCGCCATAGGTCGACACGTTATCAGCCCGTTTGTAGCCGGTTGCGTGTTCGAACTTCACATCGGGGAATTTCGCGGCCACGTTGATCGTCGGGTCCATGTAGCCGAACGAAGTGGTAAAGATCAGATCGGCACCGTCCAGCGCCATCTGCGTCATCACACGCTCGGAATCGGGGCCCTCGGCCACGGATTCAACGAACACGGTCTCGACCTTGTCGCCGAACTCTTCTTCGACGGCCAAACGGGCCACATTATGTTCGTAGGTCCATCCGCCGTCACCGACAGGCCCGACAAACACAAAACCAAGCTTGGTTTTATCATCGCCATCGGCGAATGCCGCCGTGGCCATGCCGGCAACCAGCGCAGCGCTGGCCAGCAGTTTAGTAAACGTCATATAGTTTCTCCCCAGTGTAACACCCGCTCTCGGGCGGACTTCGCCTCATTGCGAGGCATGAAAAATACGGCCAAGCGATCCGGGTGCGCGGTTGGCGTCGCGAGACAGAACAACCAGCACCACAATCGTGATGACATACGGCGACATTGCCAGATATTCGACAGGGATAGCAACGCCTACGCCCTGTAGATTGAGCTGCAATTGAACAAGGCCGCCAAAAAGATAGGCCCCCAGCAGCACCCGCAGCGGTCGCCAGCTTGCAAACACCACAAGCGCCAGCGCGATCCAGCCGACACCGGCGGTCATGCCCTCGGTCCACTGCGGCACGCGGATCAGGCTGATGTAAGCACCGCCCACGCCCGCGCAGGCCCCGCCGAACATGATCGCAAGCGTGCGGATGCGCACCACCTTGTACCCCAGCGCGTGCGCCGCATCGTGGTTTTCGCCCACCGCGCGCAGCACAAGGCCCGCACGGGTGAATTTGAGCACGGCCCAAACCCCGAACACCAACGCGATCCCGAGATACACGATGATGTCATGGCTCAACAAAATCGGCCCGATTACGGGAATATCCCCGAGCGGTCCAAAGTCCACATCGCCGAGCCGTGGCGGTTTGATCCCGATATAGTTTTGCCCCAGAAGCGCTGAGAATCCCAAGCCGAACAGTGTGAGCGAGAGGCCGGAAGCGACCTGATTGGCCAGCATGATTTGCGTCAGGAACGCAAACAACAGGCTAAGCACCGCGCCGCCCACAGCCGCCGCTACAAAGCCGAGCAGGGGAGAGCCGGTTTCGACCGCAGTGGCAAAGCCGCAGATCGCGCCCATGATCATCATCCCCTCGACCCCGAGGTTCAGCACGCCGGCCCTTTCCGCCACCAGTTCGCCGATAGCGGCAAAGATCAGCGGCGTCGCGGCGACAAAGAAGCCCGCGATGAACAGGAGCGGATTGATTGAAGACAGGTCCATCATGCCACCTCTGCGCGGCCAATGCGCGGCCGGTAATTCGTGAAAAGATCGAAGGCGAGCAGGAAAAACAACAACATCCCCTGAAACACCTGAATGGCCGCCGCAGGCAGGCCCAGTTTGGATTGTGCGATGTCCCCGCCGATATACGTCAGCGCCATCAGCCCCCCCGCCAACAGGATGCCCACAGGATGCAACCGGCCCAAAAACGCCACGATGATCGCGGTGAAGCCATACCCCACGTTGAAATCAATCGTCACCTGACCGGACGGGCCTGCGACCTCGAACATACCAGCCAGACCCGCGAGCAGACCGGAGGTCCCCAGACAAAACAACACCAGCCGGGTCGGATTGACGCCGGAAAACCGGGCCGCGCGCGGCGCATCTCCGGTCACGCGGATGGCAAACCCCAACCGGTGCCGTGCCAGCAGCACATAGGCAAAAATGACCGCAATCAATGCCGCCACAACGCCCCAATGCATGCCCGTTCCGGCAATGAGTTCGGCATTATGCGCGCTGGCGTATTGCTGCAAATTGCGGCTGCCCGGAAATCCAAAGCCTTCTGGATTTTTCAACAACCCCAGAGACATGGAGGCAAGAAATTGCTCAGCCACATAGACCAGCATCAGCGATACAAGAATCTCGTTGGTGCCAAATTTCACCCTCAGAACTGCCGGAATCATCGCCCAGATCCAACCGCCAAAAGCTCCGGCCAATACCATCAACGGAAAGATGAACACGCTTTGGGCCGGGTAAAAAGCCAGCCCCGCGCCCGCGCCGAAAAGCGCGCCCATGATGTATTGTCCCTCCGCGCCGATGTTCCATATTCCGGCCTTGAACCCGAGGCTCAAACCGATGGCGACCAACACCAAAGGCGCGCCTTTGATCAAAAGCTGCGGGCGATAGTAGAAGGCGAATTCGCCAAACAGCGGCTCCCAGAAAATCGTGCGGATCGCCAGAAACGGATCTTTGCCAAGCGCCGCGAACAACAGCCCGCCAAACACAAACGTCGCCAGAACGGCGAGCAGCGGCGCGGCCAGCGAAAAAACACGGCTTGGCTCGGGGCGCTTTACCAGACTTATCATGTGCGACGTCCCATCTTCATTTGGCCAAAAAACTCAAATTCCGCCGCTTCACGCATGCGCCACCTCCATGCCGTGCGCGCCGCCCATCATCAGGCCGATCTCTTCCACGGTGATGCCCTGCGCGGGGCGCGGATCGGACAGGCGCCCTTCGTTCAATGCGGCAAAGCGGTCGGAAATTTCCATCAATTCATCCAGATCCTGCGAGATCACGATCAGCGCGGCACCATTTTGTGCGAGATCCAGCAGCGCCTGACGGATCGCGGCCGCAGCCGAGGCATCGACGCCCCATGTCGGTTGGTTCACCACCAGAATTTCGGGCCGCTGCAAGACCTCGCGCCCGATCACGAACTTTTGCAAATTCCCGCCAGAAAGCGACCGCGCGGCCGCGCGCGGGCCGGGGGTGCGCACGTCGAAGGCGTCGATCACCGATTGGGCAAACCGCGTGGCAGCGGGCCAGTCAAGAAAGCCGCGCCGGTCCAGTCCCTGACGTGCGGCACCCGTCAGCATCGCATTTTCGGTCAACGACATGTCCGGCACAGCGGCATGGCCCATCCGCTCTTCCGGGGCGGTCAGGATGGCGCGCGCACGTCTTTGGTTGGGGCCAAGCGCGCCGATGTCCGCGCCGCGATGCAGGATCATACCGCCCGCCACAGGCCGCTCGCCCGAGAGCACCGCCAAAAGCTCGTCCTGCCCGTTGCCCGCCACGCCGCCGATGCCCAAAACTTCGCCCGCGCGCAGATCAACGTTGATGTCCTTGAGCGCGATACCGAAAGCGCTGGGCGCAGGCGCGTTTAGCGCTTTGAGCTGCAACACCACGTCGCCCGCCGTGTGAGCGGCCCGCGTTGGCGTTTGCAAAATCTTGCCCACCATCATTTCCGCCATGTCCCGCGCAGTTGTTTCGCGCGGGGTGCATTCACCGACGACCTTGCCCAACCGCAGGATCGTGGCGCTGTCGCAAAGGCTGCGGATTTCTTCGAGCTTGTGGGAGATATAAAGGATCGCGGTGCCTTCGGCGCTGAGCTTGCGCAGGGTGGTGAACAGGATTTCAACCTCCTGCGGCGTCAGCACCGATGTTGGTTCGTCCATGATCAAAAGCTTGGGGTCTTGTAACAGACAGCGGATGATTTCGACCCGCTGGCGTTCGCCTGCGGACAGATCGCCCACCACGCGGTCGGGGGACAGCGGTAGGCCGTATGTCTCCGAGACGGCGGTGATCTGTGCCGACAAGGCGCGCATTTTAGGCGCGTTCTCCATCCCCAGCGCGATGTTTTCGGCCACCGTCATCGCATCAAAAAGCGAGAAATGCTGGAACACCATGCCAACACCGGCGCTGCGCGCCGCGCGTGGTTCGGTTGGCGCGAAGAGCGCGCCGTTCATGTGCATCGTGCCGCTATCGGGCTTGACCAGCCCGTAAATCATCTTGACCAGCGTGGATTTGCCCGCGCCGTTCTCGCCAAGCAGTGCATGGACTTCACCCGGCGCGATGCTAAGCGAAACATGATCGTTGGCGACGACACCGGGATATGCCTTGGTCAGGCCGGACAGGGAAAGCAGCGGTGTGTCGGTCATGCGGGTATTTCTCGATAAGTCAGGGTCAAAAGCGCGGCAATGGTGCCATGTGCAATCTGATGGGGCGCTTTGCCAAGCGTTTTATCGCCGATGGGGCAAATTATCCGAGCGGGATCAAGGCCCAAGGCCCGCAGGCGGCGGGAAAAGCGCACCCGTTTGGTGTTCGACCCGATCAGCCCGATGCTGGCCGCGCCGCGTTGCAACAAAGCGGCGCAAATCGCGAGATCAATATCGTGCGAATAGGTGAAGATAAGGTGATGCGCTGCTGGCGGCGCGCTTGCAGCAAGGCGCGCCATGTCGGCCGTTGGAAGGCGGGTGATATGTGCGGGTGTCGCATCGGGGAAACGCTCGGCGCTGCTGTCGATCCAGGTCATGTCGAACGCTTCGGGTGGGCAGCATTGAACGACCGCGCGGCCCACGTGACCCGCCCCCCATATCCACAGAGCGGGCTGGTGGCCGGTTGCATACGGCAGCTCCAGCCTGCGCGCGGGCGGTACACCGGTCTGGCGCGTTTGCGTGCCATAGCGCAATGTGACCGCCCCGCCGCAGCACTGGCCAAGGCCAGGACCAAGCGGCAACGTCTCGGTCTGCTCCGCGTGTCCAAGCGCCAGCATGCGCCGCGCGTTGGCAATGGCGCGGTATTCCAGCGCGCCGCCGCCGATGGTTCCTTCGCAATCTTTGGCGGTGACCCGCATCGCCGTGCCCGCGTCGCGCGGAGCAGAGCCGCGCGTGGCGGTGACCTCGACGTAGATCGCGCTCATTGCGGGGCCTCGCCTTGTGCGCGGCCCACCGCCGCCAGCACCGCCTCGGCGGTGGCGGGTGTTTGCAAATCGCCATACCCCGTCCCGCAGGCGCGCACGGCGTCCGCAAGTGCGGCGTAAGCGGAAATGCCCAGAATGAACGGCGGCTCACCCACGGCCTTGGACCGGTAAACCGTCTGCACAGGGTTCGGCTGGTCCCAAAGCGCCACGTTGAAAACCGGCGGCCTGTCAGAGCAGGCAGGGATCTTGTAGGTTGAGGGGGCATGGGTCCGTAGGCTGCCCTTGTCATCCCAGACCAGCTCTTCCGTGGTGAGCCAACCGGCGCCTTGTACATAGCCGCCTTCGATTTGCCCGATGTCGATGGCGGGGTTCAGGGAGGCGCCCGCATCGTGCAGGATGTCCACGCGCAGGATGCGGTTTTCCCCTGTCAGCGTGTCGATGACGACTTCGGTCACCGCAGCGCCATAGGCAAAGTAATAGAACGGCTTTCCGCGCCCTGCGATACGGTCCCACTGGATGTCGGGGGTTTTGTAGAACCCTGTCGATGACAGGCTGACCCGTGCCTCATAGGTCTGATACGCGGCTTGCGCGAAGGTGAGGGATTTATCGCCCACCTGCACGCGGCCTTCCTCGAAACGCACATCTTCGGCGCGGCTGCCGTTCTGCTTTGCAAGGTACGTTGCCATGCGGTTGCGTATGGTGTCGCAGGCATCCTGCACCGCCATCCCGTTAAGGTCACTGCCGGAGCTTGCCGCTGTGGCGGAGGTGTTCGGCACTTTGGCGGTGTCGGTCGCGGTGATCTTGACCGTCTCCAGTGGAACGCCAAACCGCGCGGCGGCCACTTGGGCAACCTTTAGAAACAGGCCTTGGCCCATCTCCGTGCCGCCATGGTTAAGATGGATCGAGCCGTCCTGATAGACATGCACCAGCGCCCCCGCCTGATTAAGATGGGTGAGTGTGAAGGAGATGCCGAATTTCACCGGCACCAGCGCAAGGCCGCGTTTCAACACGGGCTGCTGTGCGTTCCATGTCTCTATTGCACGGCGACGGTTGGCGTAATCGGCGGTTTCCATCAATTGCGCAGTCAGGGCGTTGATAATGCAGTCGGTTACGGGCTGATGGTAGGGCGTAGTTTGCAGATCTTCGGGCGGCGAGGCCTGCATGTTTCCTCTGTCTGCAATCCGATCACTGTAGTAGTTCGCGCGCCGCACGTCCGCGGCATCAAGGTCCAGATGCTGCGCGATATGGTCCATCACCCGCTCGATCCCGACGACCCCTTGCGGGCCGCCGAACCCGCGAAAGGCGGTGGCGCTTTGGGTGTTGGTTTTTAACCGGTGCGAGGTGATGCGGACGTTTTCCAGATAATAGCTGTTGTCGGCATGCAGCATGGCGCGATCCGCCACCGGCAAGCTGAGGTCCATCGCCCAGCCGCAGCGCGTGAAGTGGGTGAAATCAACGGCGCAAATGCGCCCCGCGTCATCGAACCCCACAGCGTAATCAATGCGGAAATCATGCCGCTTGCCGGTGATGACCATATCGTCGTCGCGGTCATAGCGCATTTTGCACGGACGTCCCGTGCGCATGGCGGCAACAGCGCAGGCCACGGCAAGCGCGTTGCCCTGACTTTCCTTACCGCCAAATCCGCCGCCCATGCGCCGTGTCTCGACCCGCACGGCATGCATCGGGCGACCAATGGCATCGGCGACTTTGTGTTGAATTTCGGTGGGGTGCTGGGTGGAGGAGTGAATGCGCATGTCGCCATTGTCTTCGGGCAGGGCAAGGGCGGCTTGTCCCTCCAGATAGAAGTGTTCCTGCCCGCCAATCTCGATACTGCCGTCGATGCGGTTTTCGGCATCGCGCAAAACGCCGTCCGCGTCGCCTTTTGAATAAATCCTCGGCCCTTCTTCGAACCGGCTGTTGGCGGCAAGCGCGTCTTCGATCGTGAGGATCGGCTTTTGCGCATCAATGTCGATCTTGCCCAGCCGCGCCGCGTGACGTGCGGCCAGATGCGACGTGGCGATGACCAGAAACAGCGGTTGGCCGACATAATGCACACGGTCTTGCGCCAACAGCGGCTCGTCGTGGTTGGACGGAGAGCAATCGTTGGCAAAGGGCAGGTCATCGGCGGTCAGCACATCGACAACACCGGGTGCGCTTCTTACTGCGTCGAGGTCCATCGTCCGAAGCAGCCCGCAGGCGGTATCGCTGAGACCGAAAACCAGATGCAGCGTGCCTTGCGGCGTGGGGATGTCATCAACATAGCGCGCGGCACCTGTCACATGCAGGGCGGCCGCGTCATGGGGCAGGGATCTGGCGACGCTCATGCCCGCACCTGCTGCACATCGGTCTGAGTGCCGTTCAAGGAATGGAACGCGCGCAACAGCATATTCTGCGCGGCCTGCGCGCGGTAGGCGGCAGAGGCGCGCATGTCGGACATTGGCGTGAAATCCTGCGCAAGCGCTGCCATCGCTGCATGGATGCTGTCGCGACTGACGGGCTGCCCCTCAAGCGCCGCTTCAGCCTGTGCGGCGCGCATCGGTGTGCCGGCCATGCCGCCAAAGGCGAGGCGCACATTGCTAAACCGGTCGCCTTCGACAGGCATATTGAAACAACCGCACACGGCCGAAATATCCTGATCAAAGCGTTTGGACAGCTTGTAACAGTACAGGGTGTCGGGCTGCTTTGGCACGCTGACGGCTTCCACGAATTCGCCTGTGCGGCGGTCCTGTTTGCCGTAAGCGAGAAAGAAATCCTCGATGGGGAGGGTGCGGCGGGTGTCGCCCTGTCGCAGATGTAACGTGGCGCGCAATGCGATCATTGCGGGGCTGCCATCCCCGATGGGCGAGCCATTGGCGATGTTGCCGCCCAAGGTTGCAGCCGCGCGCACCTGCGCCGAGCCGTAGCGGCGCAGCATTGCGCCGAGGCCGGGAAAGAGCGGAGCGAAGTATTTTTCCACCTCCGCCACAGAGGCCATTGCGCCGATGCGCCAGTGATCTTGTGCCTGCACGATGCCGTGCAGATCGCTGCATTGGTTGAGAAAGATGATTTCGCCGGGATCGCGGAACTGTTTGGTAACCCAAAGCCCCACGTCGGTTGCTCCTGCAATCAAGGTGGCATCCGGATTGGCGGCGTAAAGGGTGGCCAGATCATCGCAGGTGCGCGGAAGATGGGGGGCAGGGGGCTCTGCCCCCGCAGCCGATGGCTGCGCCCCCGGAAGTTTATCGGCCAAATGAAGCGCGGGCGTGGGTAGGTGCGGCGGCACGGGGTGTGCAGCAGCGGCTTGTGCGGCGCGGATGATCGGCGCGTAGCCGGTACAGCGGCACAGATTGCCCGCAAGCGCCGTGTCGTGGTCCGTATCACCGTTGAGATGGGCGGTGGCCATGCTCATTACGAACCCCGGTGTACAATAGCCGCATTGGCTGCCGTGGTGGCGCACCATTTCGGACTGCACAGGGTGGAGCGTGCCATCGGGCGCGCCCAGACCTTCGACGGTGGTGACATGTTTGCCCTCAAGCTGGGGCAGGAACAGGATACAGGCGTTCAGCGGTCTGGCACCGGTGGCATCGGTGACCATGACGGTGCAGGCACCGCAGTCCCCTTCGTTGCAGCCTTCTTTTGTGCCGGTCATTGCGCGTGTCTCGCGGAGCCAGTCAAGAAGGGTCGTTGTAGGCGGCAGCCCCGTCACGGTGACAGGCTCTGCGTTAAGCAGGAAGGAGATGGTCATGGGGATAACCCCGCCGCGATACCAGAGTCATGTCACAAGCGCCCCGCGTTCGATGCGGCGTAGAACAAGGACGCCTGCCTACGCTAAAGGGCAGATGTGCCGTTTGGCAAGGATAAGCCGCGCAACATGCGAAATTTGTCCATGCCCGCCACAGATCGGGATGCGCGCGTTTCGCGGTAGAACGCCCGTGCGCTCTACTTTAAGGATTGCTCCATGACACAAGCACCCCGATTCATTCACCTGCGCACCCATTCGGAATATTCTTTGCTGGAGGGCGCGCTGCGGCTGAAAAAGCTGCCGGGTATGACCGCATCAGCGGATATGCCCGCTCTTGCGCTGACGGATACGAACAACATGTTTGCCGCGCTCGAATTCTCGGTGGCGATGTCGGGCGCGGGGATTCAGCCGATTATCGGATGTCAGGTGGATCTGGAGTATGTCCAGACCGGTCCGGGCGAGAAGCCGCGCCCGCCGGCACCGTTGGTTTTGTTGGCGCAGACCGAGCGGGGGTACGAGCATCTGATGAAGCTCAATACCTGCTTGTATGTAGACAAAGGCGGGGCGCTGCCGCAGGTCACGCTGGCGCAACTGGCGGAAAACGCGGGCGATGTGATCTGTCTGACCGGCGGGGCATCCGGTCCGGTGGGGTTGCTTTTGCAAGGCGGGCAACGCCCTGCCGCCGAAGCGCTGATGCGCGAACTGCACGGCATGTTCGCCGACCGGCTGTATATCGAGCTGCAACGCCATCCGGGCGAAGACGGCCTGCCGGACGCTGAAAAACTGACCGAGCGCGGTTTTGTCGAGATGGCCTATGCAATGGAGATTCCGTTGGTTGCGACCAACGACGTCTATTTTCCAAAAACGGAGATGTACGAGGCACATGACGCGTTGATCTGCATTGCCGAGGGCGCTTATGTGGATCAGCAACAGGATCGTCGCCGCCTGACCCCGCAGCATTATTTCAAATCGCAGGCCGAAATGGTGACGTTGTTCGCGGACCTGCCCGAGGCGATCCAGAACACCGTCGAAATCGCCAGACGCTGTGCCTTTCAGGCCTATCGTCGCGATCCGATCCTGCCGAAATTCGCGGATGACGAGGTGGCGGAGCTGCGCCGTCAAGCGCAAGAGGGGCTACGCGCGCGGCTTGCCATCATCCCGCACGCGGCGGATGTTTCCGCCTATGAACAACGCCTCGAATTCGAACTGGGCATCATCGAGGGCATGGGGTTTCCCGGCTATTTCCTGATCGTTGCCGATTTTATCAAATGGGCCAAAGATCAGGGCATCCCCGTGGGGCCGGGCCGTGGGTCCGGTGCGGGCAGTCTGGTGGCCTATGCGCTGCTGATTACCGATCTTGACCCGCTGCGCTATTCGCTGCTGTTTGAACGGTTTCTCAACCCTGAACGGGTTTCCATGCCCGACTTCGATATCGACTTTTGCATGGACCGGCGTGAGGAAGTCATCCGCTATGTGCAGGATAAATACGGCCGTGACCGCGTGGGCCAGATCATCACATTCGGCGCGCTGTTGTCCAAGGCCGCAGTGCGCGACATCGGGCGTGTTTTGCAGATGCCATACGGGCAGGTGGACCGCCTGTCCAAGATGATTCCGGTCGAGGGGGTCAAACCCGTCAGCATCGAAAAGGCGCTGGCCGACGAGCCACGCTTGCGCGAGGAAGCGCGCAACGAAGAGGTTGTCGCACGCCTGCTGGAATACGGCCAGCAGGTCGAAGGGTTGCTGCGCAACGCATCAACCCACGCTGCGGGGGTGGTGATCGGGGATCGACCGCTCGATGCGCTTGTGCCGCTGTATCAGGATCCGCGCTCCGATATGCCCGCGACCCAGTTCAACATGAAGTGGGTGGAGCAGGCCGGGCTGGTCAAGTTCGACTTTCTGGGTCTGAAGACCCTTACGGTGATCCAGAATGCCGTGGATCAGATCAAAGCGGCAGGGCGACACTTGCACATAGCTGCGGACGGGACAGAGTTATTCACACCTCCCGAGGGGTTGGCTGACGATATTTCAACTATTCCTCTGGATGACGAGGCATCGTATAAACTTTACGCCAGCGCCAAGACCGTAGCGGTGTTTCAGGTGGAAAGCTCGGGGATGATGGATGCCCTCAAGCGGATGAAACCGACCTGCATCGAAGACATCGTCGCTCTTGTGGCGCTCTACCGCCCCGGCCCGATGGAGAACATCCCGACCTATTGCGAGGTCAAGAACGGCCTGAAAGAGCGTGAATCCGTTCATCCGTCGATTGACCACATCCTTGAGGAAACCCAAGGCATCATCGTGTATCAGGAACAGGTGATGCAGATCGCGCAGGTCATGGCGGGCTACTCTCTTGGCGGGGCCGATCTTTTGCGCCGTGCGATGGGTAAAAAGATCGCCGAGGAAATGGCCAAGGAACGGCCCAAGTTCGAAAAAGGCGCGATGGAAAATGGCGTCGATAAAAAGAAGGCGTCGGAGGTTTTCGACCTTCTGGAAAAATTCGCCAACTACGGTTTCAACAAATCCCACGCCGCCGCCTATGCCGTCGTCAGCTATCAGACGGCGTGGCTAAAGGCGAACCATCCGGTCGAATTCATGGCGGGTGTGATGAATTGCGATATCCACCTGACAGACAAGTTGGCGGTGTATTTCGAGGAAGTGCGCAAGCGGCTGGAACTGCCGTGGGTGCCGCCGTGTGTGAACCGTTCTGATGCCACGTTCAAAGTGGTCGATGGCGCGCTTGTTTATGCGTTGGGCGCTTTGAAGAACGTCGGGCTGGAGGCGATGAAGCTGATCACCGAAGGGCGCCGCGTCGAGGGTGTGGACAAGCCGTTTGCAACGCTTTTCGATTTGGCGCGGCGCGTGGATCTGAAGCGCGTGGGCAAGCGTCCGCTGGAAATGCTGGCGCGTTCGGGTGCGTTTGACCAGCTCGACAGCAACCGCCGTCGTGTGTTCAGCGCGCTGGATGCACTGGTTGCCTACTCGGCTGCGATTCACGAGCAGAAATCCTCCAATCAGGTGTCGCTTTTTGGCGAAGCGGGCGATGACCTGCCCGAGCCGCGCATGATGACCAGCGACGATTGGCTGGCCGCCGAGCGGCTGACTGAAGAGTTCAAGGCTGTCGGGTTTTATCTGTCGGGTCACCCGCTGGACGATTACATGGGACCACTCAAGCGCAAGGGTGTGATCACCCTTGATGAGCTGACGGACAAGGCGCAAAACGGGCCGCTGGTGGCGAAACTTGCCGGAGTTGTCGCAGGGCGGCAGGAGCGAAAATCCGCGCGCGGTAACCGTTTTGCCTTTGCCCAGATGTCGGACACAACAGGTGCTTACGAGGTGACGCTGTTCTCCGACACCCTTGAAGCCTGCCGCGATCATCTTGAAACCGGATCGAAAGTTGTCGTCACGGTTGAGGCAACCCTTGAATCAGATCAGCTTAAGTTGCTGGGGCGTGTGGTGACACCGATTGATACGGCAGTGGGCGATGCGGGCGGCATGGGGCTGCGGATATTTATCGAAAGTCCGGGCGCAATCGCCGCCGTCTCCGAAGTGCTTGGCGGTGCGCGCAAGGCTGCGAAAAATGCGGCAAAAGGGCCGGTGCATCTGTGCCTGATGGACCCGGGCCTGCCGGGCGAAGTCGAAGTGGACCTTGGCACGGAATTCCCCGTGACTCCCCAGATCAAAGGCGCGATCCGCTCCTTGGGCGGGGTGCTGGAAGTCGAAGAGATTTGAGCGCCCGCATGTGTCGGGCATCGGCGGCGACCCGCGCGGTCTGCTGGACCTGCTGCGCGTGGCAGGTTAAACTTTGTCAGGTCACGGAGGGGTCTGGAATGCGTCTGATTGCTGTTTTATGTCTTGGGTTGGGGCTTGGGGCCTGCGGTGATCCGTTGGCCGGGGTCGAGCGGTTGTCGGACGTTGATGTCGTTAAAACCGATCCGGTTGCAGCGGCCCTTCCCGATGCGAAAGAAGTGGCGCGCGAGGGGTTTTTTGGCACGGATGCCGCCAAAGGCGAGATACCTGAAGGACAGGAAGCAGCAGATGCGCCCGTCAAAAAAGGTCTGTTTTCAGGCTTCCTCGGACGGATCACAAGGGCAGAGCCGACCGCCACGCCCCAAGGAGATGAAAAGCGCGCGGCGCTACCCGTGCAAAAGCCCCGCACGAAAAGTCGCGCACACAGTGGCCCCGATGCGCGTGAGGTATCTTTCGGGACAGTGCTGCCGTTTGGCGAGATTGCCCGCGTTTGTGACGCCCGTGGCAAGGCGCTAGGCCAAAAGATCGACCAGCTCGGCAAACGCGGCATCGCTCTGTATGACAGCGCACCGGGAATCATGAGCAAGCGGACCTATTATCTTACCGGATTTGACGACAAGTGCCCGCGCCAGTTTACCGCAGCCAACGCGATGTTCGGCCCGCCTTCGTTCTACGAACAGTTGCGCTTTGGCCCTGCCGGCAGCAACCTGCCTTATGCGGCCACGGACAAGGCTTATGATGCGATCAAAACCAAGGTTTGCCGCACGCGCAAATCCAAACCCTGCGGCAGCAAGATCAGCCGCCTCGATGCGGATGCCGCGTTTCTAAGCGCTTATGAATTCAACGAACACAACGGCCAGTGGAAGGAGCTCTTGATCCACGATGGCAAAGTGGTGGCGGGTGCAGTCAAAAAGATGAACTGACGGCAGCGGGCAGGCACGCATCGCCTGCTTTTTTGTGCCGGAAATACGCAAATCCCGCCCGTGCAACCTGCGCCGCCACAGGCGAAAGAAATCCGGCGGTGCCGCGGATCAGTAATGCGGCGGGCGCTCGTCTCCCATGACAACACCGCCACTGCCAGCGGCCTCGCGCTCTCCTTCGCGCCGCATCAACATCTCGACACGGGCGGTCAGCCTGTCGATCTCGTTTTGTTGGGCGGCCACGATATCGGACAGATCGTCAACGCAGCGCAGAAGATGGGCGATGTTTTCTTCGAGTTGTTCCATGCCCTGCACCTAATTCGCTTTGGCTGCCCGCGCAATGCCCGTCGCACGGGTCGGCGTGCGCTTGCCCCGCTGGCGCGCATCCGGTAGAGCCTCTGCGCAAGTAGATGTCGTTGCAAAGGACCGTCATGGCCAAGCCCAAGAAGACCCCGCGCCCCAAGGCGGAAACGCCACGGGGATTTCGTGACTATTTCGGCGCGGATGTCACCCGACGCGCAGAGATGCTTGGCAAGATCGCGCAGGTCTACCATCGCTATGGTTTTGATGCGCTCGAAAGCTCGGGCGTGGAGCGGGTTGAAGCGTTGGGCAAGTTTTTGCCCGATGTCGATCGCCCCAACGCAGGCGTGTTCGCGTGGCAGGAAGACGCCGAAGCCGACACGCCAGGAGACTGGCTGGCGTTGCGGTATGATCTGACTGCGCCACTTGCGCGGGTGTATGCCCAGCACCGCAATGACTTGCCCACGCCTTATCGCCGCTACGCGATGGGCCCTGTCTGGCGCAATGAAAAGCCGGGACCGGGGCGGTTTCGCCAGTTCTACCAATGTGATGCAGATACGGTTGGTGCGTCGTCGGTTGCGGCGGACGCCGAGATTTGCGCGATGCTGTCCGATTGTCTGGAAGAAGTCGGGATCGAGCGTGGCGATTACATCGTGCGGGTGAATAACCGCAAAGTGTTGAACGGTGTGATGGAAGTGGCGGGCGTTCTTGATCCTGCAAACCCCGATGCGATGGCGCATGAACGCGGCATCGTCCTGCGCGCGATTGATAAACTTGACCGGCTTGGCCCCGACGGCGTGCGCGCCTTGCTGGGGGCAGGGCGCAAGGACGAGAGCGGTGATTACACCGATGGCGCGGGCCTGACAGACGCGCAGGCGGATGTGGTCATGGGCTTTATGCAGGCTAAACGCGACAATGGCACCGACACCTGTGCGCGCCTGCGTGATCTGGTGGGCGAGAGCCGGACCGGCCTTGACGGTGTTGCCGAGCTTGAAACCATTGCAGAGCTTTTGGCGGCGGGCGGTTACGGCCCTGACCGGATCGAGATTGACCCGTCTGTGGTGCGCGGCCTTGGCTATTATACCGGCCCTGTGTTCGAGGCGGAACTGACGTTCGAGATCACGGATGACAAGGGGCGTCCGCGCAATTTCGGCTCTGTTGCCGGGGGCGGGCGGTATGACGATCTGGTCAAGCGCTTCACCGGGCAGGAAGTACCTGCAACGGGTGTGTCCATCGGTGTCGACAGGTTGCTTGCCGCCTTGGAGGCCAAGGGCCAATTGGCCACGTCCGAACACGGGCCCGTTGTGGTCACGGTGATGGATAAGGCGCGCATGGCGGATTATCAGACGATGGTGGCCGAGTTGCGGCAGGCGGGCATCCGCGCCGAGGTGTATCTGGGCAATCCCAAGAGCTTTGGCAACCAGCTTAAGTACGCCGACAAACGTCAAAGCCCTGTTGCGGTGATTGAAGGTGGCGACGAACATGCCGCCGGTGTCATCCAGATCAAGGATTTGGTGCTGGGCGCCAAAATCGCCGAGGACGCGACGCTGGAAGAATGGAAAGAACGGCCCAGCCAGTACGAAGTGCCGCGCAATCAACTGGTCGCCAAGGTGCGCGAAATTCTGGAGCTGTACAGCTGATGGTTACCCGCGCAGAAACCAACGCCAAAGCCACCGCCCTGCGCGCCGTCTTTGAACGCGAAGGCGCACAAGTTGTCGAGCCGCCGATGCTGCAACCGGCAGGCACGCTTCTGGACCTCTACGGAGAGGACATCCGCGCGCGCGCCTATGTGACCTCTGACGCGCTGCGCGGAGAGCAGGTGCTGCGCCCCGATTTTACCGTGCCGGTGGTGCAGATGCACATGGCCGAGGGGGCCGAACCCGCGCGCTATACCTACGCGGGCGAGGTTTTTCGCCGTCAGGAGCGGCACGCGGACAGGCCGAATGAATATGTGCAGGTCGGTTACGAGGTGTTCGAACGCGCCGATCCCGCCGCCAGCGATGCCGAAGTTTTCGCCCTTATAGCGCAGGCGCTGGGCGATCTGCCCGTGCGTGCGGTGACCGGCGATATTGGCGTGCTGATGGCGGTTGTCGATGGTTTGCAAACCTCGCAACTTCGCAAAGACGCGTTGATGCGCCACATCTGGCGCCCGCGCCGCTTTCGCGCGCTGCTGGATCAATTTGCGGGCCGCACGCCTGTGCCGCCTTCACGCCGCGCGCTGCTGGCGGGAGAAATCACTTGTGATGCGCCGTTGGTGGGGCTGCGGTCGCACCGCGAAATCGAGGCGCGCATTGCGGCATTGAAGGCGGACGCCGACGTGGCACCGATCAAAACCCGCGATGTGGATATGATCGAGGCGTTGCTGGATATCGCCGCGCCGATGCCGGGCGCGTTGGGCCGGTTGCACGATTTGTCGGTCGATTTACCGGCAATCATTCCGGCTGTTGCGCGCGTCTCTACGCGGATGGATGCGCTCTCTGCGCGGGGCATTGATGTGTCCAGCCTGATGTTCGAGGCAAGCTATGGCCGGACTTCGATGGAATATTACGATGGTTTCGTATTCGGCTTCAAAGCGCGCGATCATGTGGACATGCCGCCGCTGGCGACCGGCGGGCGCTATGATGCGCTGACGCGGCGTTTGGGCAAGGGCACTGAAATTCCGGCAGTGGGCGGCGTGATGCGTCCGGGCCTCATCCTCGAACTGGAGAGCAGGGCATGACGCTGAAACTGGGTGTGCCGTCCAAGGGGCGGTTGATGGAAAAAACATTCCAGTGGTTCGCTGCGCGCGGCATCACGCTGGCCCGCAGCGGGTCGGACCGTGAATATGCAGGCGTGGTCGACGGGATCGACAACGTATCGCTGGTGCTTTTGTCGGCCGGTGAAATCCCGCGCGAGCTGGCGGCGGGCCGTATCCATCTGGGCGTGACCGGCACCGATCTGGTGCATGAAAAGCTGGCGCTGTGGGAACAAAGCGTGAAGCGGGTCGAAGAGTTGGGATTTGGCCATGCGGATCTGATCCTTGCTGTGCCGAAGGCATGGATCGACGTTGACACGTTGCATGATCTGGATGCCGCCGCTGCCGCCTTCCGGCGCGCGCATGGCTTCCGGATGCGTATTGCCACGAAATATCACCGGCTTGTGCGCGAGTTCCTGCGCGCGGCCGGGGTGGCGGATTATGCTTTGGTGGACAGCCAGGGCGCGACCGAAGGCACTGTGGCTAACGAAACCGCCGAGGCCGTTGCAGACATCACCTCCACAGGCGAAACGCTGCGCGCGAACCATCTGAAGCTTCTGGGTGACGGTTTGATACTGCGCTCGCAGGCTACGCTATGGCAATCGCGCACCGCATCGATGGACAAGGCCGAGCGCGCAAGCCTTCAGGAACTTCTGCGCCGGCTCGGCTAGATCACGCCGATCTCGGCCAGTGCACGGTTCAGCTCGACCGGCAGCGGGTCTTCCTTGCTGCGGCCCTTTGGCAGGTCGGCGGGGGCGTCTTCGACGGCGAGATAGCGCCAGCCCTGAAACGGGCGGCGCAGTGCAGTGACGGTGGGAATCACCTCAGGGTCCAGAACGATGCCGCAGCGGCGGATGCCATCCTCGCCGAATTTCTCGTCGAATCTCAGGACGCGCTGGCGCGCCGCAATCTCGCCCTTGATCACCCAGTAGATTGAGCCGCCATTGAGAATTTCTTCGACCCGCTTGGGCCACATGCGGGTTTGATGGTAATATTGCCCGCCCGCCACCTGCTTAGAGCGGTGGCGCTGCCAATGCATCAGGTCTTCGATGCTTTCGGTGCCGACAGACAGTTTTATCAGGTTTACGGTTTTGCTCACAGGCTTACCCACCATGTTATCCACAGACTCACCCCGAGCCACGACATAAGGTAGCTTATTGCACGGAAACTGCAAACTGTGGTGGTCTGACGCCTCGTAAGAAGGTGAAAGAGCGGTGGCCTTTTCGATCAGATGGAGTATGTTTCGCCTCCGTTCACCTGCCAACCCAAGGAATCGCCATGTCCCGCTTTGCTGCCCCAATCGCCGAACAAATCTGGGATATGAAGTACCGCTTCAAAGCAGCCGACGGCACGCCCCATGATGTCACGGTCGAGGATACATGGCGGCGTATTGCGCGTGATCTGGCGCAAGTCGAAGACGACAAGGACGGGTGGGAAGACACGTTTTACGGCGCGCTCGAAGATTTCAAATACCTTCCCGCAGGCCGCATCACCGCAGGGGCAGGGACCGCGCGCCGCGTGACGCTGTTCAACTGCTTTGTCATGGGGACAGTCCCCGACAGCATGAGCGGCATCTTCGACATGCTGAAAGAAGCGGCGCTGACCATGCAGCAGGGCGGCGGCATCGGATATGATTTTTCGACCATCCGGCCCAAGGGCGCGGATGTGCTGGGCGTGTCGGCAGATGCTTCCGGACCACTGTCATTTATGGACGTGTGGGACGCAATGTGTCGCACCATCATGTCCGCCGGATCGCGCCGCGGTGCCATGATGGCGACAATGCGCTGCGATCATCCTGACGTGGAAAACTTCATCACCGCCAAATCCGACGCGGCCCGCCTGCGCATGTTCAACATGTCCGTCCTGATCACCGATCCGTTTATGGATGCGGTCAAGGCGGACGGATCATGGGAACTGGTTTTTGACGGCAAGGTCTACAAAACCGTTCAGGCGCGCGATCTGTGGAATGCGATCATGAAGGCGACTTATGACTTCGCCGAGCCGGGCGTGATTTTCATCGACCGGATCAACGCTGCCAACAACCTCAGCTATTGTGAAACCATCGCCGCGACGAACCCCTGCGGCGAGCAGCCTTTGCCGCCCTATGGCGCATGTCTTCTCGGCTCGATCAATCTGGCGAAATTGGTGAGCGATCCGTTCGAAGAAGCGGCGGCACTGAACATCGAAGCGCTGAACGATCTGGTCGCCACATCGGTGCGGATGATGGACAACGTTGTGGACGTGTCCAAATTCCCGCTTGATGCGCAGGCACAAGAAGCACGCAACAAGCGCCGGATCGGCCTTGGCGTCACCGGCCTTGCCGATGCTTTGTTGATGCTTGGTCTGCGCTATGGCTCGGACAAGGCGGCGCGCCAGACCGAAGACTGGCTGCACGCGATTGCCCGCGCCGCGTATCTGGCGTCGGTGGATTTGGCGAAGGAAAAAGGCCCGTTCCCGTTGTTTGATGCAGAGCAATACCTTGCCTCCGGCACAATGCAGCAGATGGACGAGGACGTGCGTGACGCGATCCGCACCCACGGTATCCGCAACGCGCTGCTCACCTCTATCGCGCCAACCGGCACGATCTCGCTTTATGCGGGCAACGTCAGCTCGGGGATCGAGCCGGTGTTTGCCTATGCCTACACCCGCAAGGTGCTGCAAAAAGATGGTAGCCGGACCGAAGAGGAAGTTGTTGATTACGCCGTGCAGATGTGGCGTGATCTCAAAGGCGATGCGCCGCTGCCCGATTATTTCGTGAACGCCCAGACGCTTGCCCCGCTGGAGCATGTCAAGATGCAGGCGGCAGCGCAGAAATGGGTCGACAGCTCGATCTCGAAAACTATCAACTGCCCCGAAGACATCTCCTTTGACGCGTTCAAGGATGTCTACATGGAAGCATGGGATTCCGGCTGCAAAGGCTGCACGACCTACCGCCCCAACGATGTGACCGGTTCGGTTTTGTCGGTCTCGGAAGACAAAAAGCAAGCGCCCGAAATCATCAGCCGCGATGGCGAAGAGCCACAAGCGCCGCACGGCGATGTCATCTACATGTCAGAGCCGCTGGACCGCCCCGAGGAATTGGAAGGGTCCACCTACAAGATCAAATGGCCCGACAGCGAGCACGCGCTTTACATCACCGTGAACGATCTGATCGTCGGCGGTCACCGCCGCCCGTTCGAAGTGTTCATCAACTCCAAGAACATGGAGCATTTCGCATGGACAGTCGCGCTGACGCGGATGATATCAGCCGTCTTCCGGCGGGGCGGTGATGTGTCGTTTGTTGTTGAAGAGCTGAAGGCGGTTTTCGATCCGCGCGGTGGTGCATGGATGGGCGGCAAATACATCCCGTCAATCCTTGCAGCGATCGGCGGTGTGATTGAGCAACACATGGTTGCGACAGGGTTTATCGCCGGGGAAGGGCTGGGCCTTAAATCCGATCCGCAAGCAAAGGTTGTGGGACTCGACAAACCCCGCGGCAAAGCCTGCTCCAGTTGTGGCCAGTTCGATCTGCGCATGATCGAAGGCTGCATGACGTGCGGAAGCTGCGGTCACAGTAAGTGTGGCTGAACGAGATTGTAGGCATTTAGGCAGAAGCAGGAATAGTCTTCTCAAAAGCAAGCAATAGTGTGCGCAAGGCCTGTCAAGAGTTAATTCTCTTGACGGGTTCTTTTTCTAAATCCCGAACATTGTCTTTAAAAAACAGAGGCTTGCTGTGGTCTGGTGCCTCTGGGAGTGTCGCGGCCCGCATTATGCGTAGCTGCCTCGGCTTTGACTCTCCAGAGTGTCCCAAATGGGGCTGCCATGCAGTGAAGCGGTTGTGCCCTGTTCGCCTTCGAAAGAGGGCGGCCTTGGGTGGTCGAGAAATAATGAAGCCCAATTATTTATTTTTGTCGCACTCCATCAGGTGACCGCTAAACCGGCGGAGAGTTGACATAGACTGCGGATGTGGCCTATCCGGTGTCCATCATGACTTACAGTATTCGGCATATTCAGAGCGCAATACGCGCTATTTGAACCCCATCCGGGGGCCGGTCACTTCTGTCAATTTTCCAATAGCACTGACGCCATCATGGCCGGGCATTTGCCCGCGGCCCTCCCGGATTTTCAACCAGAGGAGACCAATCCATGTCCACCCAACGCAAATTCTCGGTCACCAACAAGATCATCTGTATCGGAACCGCATCGCGCCGCGCTCATCGGTATCGTGTGGGAGCTGGTCATGGATAAGCATCAAACCAACCGCTTTGCCGTTGTGTCACCCGATCTCGTTACGCCACACCTTGCGGATATGGAGCAGGATTTCATCCGCGCTTGGATCCGTATGAAGGAGAACCTCATGCTTGGGGGCCGTGTTCAAGAGCTTGGCTACCGTCAGGAGAAGAAGGCAAAAGACCTTGCGGCCGATGCCCATGCCCGTCGCTTGCGTCAGGTTGGCATGAGTGCCCTGTCAAAAGAAGCCCGAGCTCAAGTTACGGCCTTGGCCCGTGCTGGCGCAATGCTCAATGGGCCGTCATGCGAGGACGAAGTATATCAATTCGCGGCCGACCTTCATGCCGAGAGCCCTTGGATGCGGGATGTTTCCGCATGGGTGATGAATCAGTTGCTTGCACATATCGAGAAAGGCGGGTGCGGGCTTGCCCTGCCACCTGTGATCCTTGCGGGGCCGCCTGGCATCGGGAAGTCGCATTTTGCCCGGCGCTTGGCGGAATGTGCTGGAACGCCTTCGCGTTTGATCGATGTGGGCGGCGGTAGCGCCGGGTTGCGGGCAATTGCTCCGCCAAGTTGGCCTGATACAGCTGTTATCGCGATTGTCATTGGGCGCTCCTTCATTGCGACCAGCGGGCGCAGGATGCGCCCATCTGATTGATTTCTTAGCCGTGGTAGGCTTGGCTGATCGCAAAGCTGTCTTCAAACCAGTTCCACAAAACCACCTGACCATCGCGCACTTTGGCACGCAGGGCGAATGTGAACTCACCGATTTCTTTGCCGCTATGGGTCGTGATCCCATTCATGCGACCAAACACGGCAACCGTATCTCCAGAGGCGAACGCATCGGTATTCTCCCATTTCGTGGTCTGGAAGTTAGCCGAAAAGACGCCAGGGAACTCAAAGATGGCTTCTTTGCCGACGGTCTCGCCAATCCAAGGCAATGTCGTGTCGCCTTCAGTGTGCCAGACCATGTCGTCGGCCATCAAACGGCTCATTGTGTCCATGTCGCCACTGCCCATCGCGCCCATAAAGGCCATGACGGTGTCAAAGCTGGCTTGTGTTGTTTCATCCAAGTTCTGCGCTCCTACTTGTGTGCCAAGGATCAGCGCAAGCGACGCGCCAAGGGACGTTGTGAGTAAAGTTCTACGGTGCATAATGTCCTCCTGTGGGGTGATGGCCCAGACTTCTCTGGGCCGCTACCGTTTGATTTATTGACCAGAAAGCTGCTGCAACGCGCCTGCCCAGTCTTCGACGTGGTAGGTGCGGGCGATGACGCCGTCTTCCAGCTCGTGGATGTCGATGGTCATGATGTCAAAGCTGCGGCCTTCACCATCAACACCGAAGAATGGGGCCACAGGTGTGCCAGTTGCACGGCTGCGCACAACGAAGGTGTCGCCGTCTTGGTGGATGTCCTGAATGGCCCAGTTGAGGTCTGGCATCAGTTGTCCAAAGCCGCCCACCTGACCGAGGAACGCTTCGCGGGTTTTGTTGTTGCCTGAATAATCGCCCATGCTCGTCCACTCTTCAGACGTCGCAGCTTCGAATGCGGCGACGTGTTCTGCGGAACCCGGATTGCTAAGCAGATCGTAGAACGTTGTCACTGTGGCTTTGTCGTCGGCGAATGCACCTGTGGCGAGAGTTGCGAGGGCGGCGGACGCGAAGAGGGTCTTAAATGTCATGGTATTTTCCAGTTTTTGATGGGGGTTGGTATTTAGGTTTGGCGCTATGCCGTAGCGATAGTTTGCCAGTCGATCTTTGGATTTTCGCGGAAGGCGAACCGTTCAAGATGGCTGCCGATCACACGGCATGCTTTTGTAAGGTCGCTTTGGGTTTCAGCCGTGACCGTCAGGTCAAGAACACCTTTGTTGGCATTCAAATTGCACTGGCCAAACGGGAACTTGATCAGACCAGCCTCAGGATCAAATTGTACTTCAATCTTATGCGCGAAGTGCTTGCAGAGTTGCTGCAAATAGCCGCTGGCCCGTTCGGTTGTGAATTTCGCGTTGCTTCTAAACATTTCTGTCTCCTGTGTGTTGAAGACAGAAATAGACAAAATGCGCCTTTATGATTATCCCACATGTTAAGAAATCATTTTTACAGGGATTAGAAAGATGATCGAAGATTACCGCAGCCTCGCTGTCTTTGTCGCGATTGCCGATACGGGAAGCCTGAGTGCGGCGGGTCGTCGGCTCAAGCTTTCAACATCCGTCATCAGTCACCATCTGTCACGACTTGAGGAACGTCAGGGCGTGACGCTGTTTTTTCGCTCGACGCGGTCGATGTCTTTGACACCAGAAGGCCAAATCGCCCTTGATCCGGCTCGCCGCATGGTCGCCGCAGGCGAAGAGGCCCTTGATGCGATCCACGCCGGTAATGAGGAACCCGTCGGAGCACTGCATGTGGCGATGCCGGCATTCGGTGAGCAAAGCAAACTTCACCAAGCGCTATGGGGCTTTGCTCAGATGCACCCGATGGTTGCGATATCCCTGCAGTGCAGTGACATGCCAACTGATCTGGTCAAGGACGGGTTTGATCTGGCGATCCGGCTGGGCACATTGCGCAACAGCAGCCTGAAAAGCCGTCGTATTGCCGACTTTGAGCGCTTGCTGGTCGCCTCGCCGGATTATCTTTCAGCGCGCGAGGCTATTGTGACGCCGCAAGATCTCGAGGCGCATGACTTCATCGCGGTAACGCAAATTCCATCCATGATGACGCTGGAACGCAAAGAACAATCGGTGAGTATTTCCCCAGCAAACATGCGCATTGAGGTGAACACCGTAAATGCCGCCAAGGCCGCCGTGCTGGCCGGCCTTGGTATTTGGCACCTACCTCGAAGCGTGATCGAGCAGGAAATCACGCAAGGGCAATTGCTTCGCGTTCTGCCAGACTGGAACTTGCCCACACTGGGCATTTACGCTGTTTGGCCGGACATAGGCCCGCAAAAGGCGCTGACACGGCGCCTGATTGATCACTTCATTGCGCAACGTTCAGATTTGATGTTGTAGCCGTCTCTATGTAAGCGCACCTTTAATCTCTCCATCAATCGCGGCAATAACCTTTGCGACTTTGTCCGCATCAGCCGCATCGATGTGTGGCGCTGCAAATGCACCAGAGTCATTGTCAAAATACCGACCCGACGCATCTGAAAATTCATCCGAAAGCGCCGCACGGGACAGGATATCAACGCCGATGTTCAGATCATTTCCGGCGGTGCCAAAGCCCTCACGCACCATCTTCGTGGCCAGTAGAGACCCCGGATTTACGGCCACCGACAGCGGTCCGTCGGGATGCTGTGCCGAGAAATCCTGGCTCCACATTGTCAGCGCCAGTTTGCTTTGCGCATAGGCCTCCATGTCGTTCAGGCGTCGCTTGCCCTGCATTGCATCAACGTCGACGGGGGCTTGCGCGGCTGACGATAGATGCACCAATCGCCCGTCGTTCGGCATGATGGACAGCAAGAGGTCAGAGAGGAGCGCAGGCGCATATGTGTTCACTACAAATCGGACATCCAAACCATCGCGCGTAAGTGGTTCGGGCACTTTGAACACGCCCGCGTTGTTGATCACAATGTCGATTCTGTCGTTGCTGTTCTTGAGATCGCGCGCCATTTCAGCGACCTGCGATAGATCGGACATATCGGCCTGAACAGTCGTGACATCGCCGCCAATCTCTTGCGCCAAAGCATTCAGTTTCTCAGCACTGCGCCCGTGAACGATCATGCGGTGCCCTTGGGCTGCAAGGGCCAAAGCGGTGGCACGGCCAATTCCGTCGGTTGCGCCGGTGATCAGGATGGTCTTTGTCATTTTAGTTTCCTTAACTGAAAGTTGGCAAAACATGCTCGGCAAGTTGTTCGAGCGTATCTTCAATGGGGCCGGTACTAAACCGCAGGTTCAGAGCGACGTGGTTTACGCCGATCTCTTCGAGTTGCTTTAAGTAGCGCATCAGCGGGCGATGGCCGGAGCGAAAGCCGAGATGGATCGGGCTTGAAGCCTCATCGGGGTCTTCGGCCAGATCGATATATAATGGTTGCAATACCGGCTTCGGTGGCTGCCCAAGTCGTAACAAGGTTTCGCGCCAGTCTTGCAGAACGCGGTCTTGCGCCACGCCGGGGCGTGGGTAGGTCATCCAGCCGTCGCCATTCTCTGCAATCCAGTCGGGGGATTGGCGGCTTGATCCTGTGATCAAAAGCGGCAGTTTTGTTCCGGCAGGTTTTGGTAGCATATCGACGGGCGCGTTTACCGAGCCAAAGCCGTTGCTGACCTGCGGTACCGTTTGCCCCATTGCTCGGATGTATTCAAAGCTCTCACGGAATGCATCGCCGCGTGCATCGAAGTTTTCGTTCATGGCCGGATACTCTTCGGGGCGATCACCAGAGGCTACGCCGAGGATCAACCGTCCGCCTGACAGCACATCGGCGGTCGCGGCGGATTTGGCCACGTGCGCGGGGTGGCGCAGGGGCAGGACAATGCTGGCAACGCCCAAGGCAATCTCCGAAGTTTGGCCGGCCAAAAATCCAAGATAGGTGAACGGATCGAAAAGCTGCCCCGCGTCCCCAAAGCTGGGTACGTTGAACGGTACGTCGCGCAACCAGACAGCCTTGAAGCCAAGCGTCTCGGCTTGTTTTACTCGGCGCAGGTGGTCAGACATATCCGGCACGGGGCTGTGCCCGTATTGTGCGATCGGCACGACCAGACCGAGGCTGAGTTGGCCGTTCTGAAACGTCGCATCAAAGCCACGATTGATTTGCGGAAAGGCGGTATTGGTCTCGTCGCGCACTTGAGGTCTCCCGTGATGTGTGCCGCCCCTTTGACGGGGCGACGCAGCAGTATTAGGCAAGGTCGTCTTTGCCCGCGATCAAGTAGTGATGGCTGACAGAGCCTTTGGTCCGCTCCGCGAGGTGCGGCGCATATTCGTCGTCCGCCATAAAGGCCTCTGCGGCGTCTTTGGACGGCCATTCGATGATGATACGCAATCCGGCCTCTTGGGGGGAGCCTTCGACTTGTTCGTGGTTGGCTGTGCGGGCGATGTAGCGCCCGCCGTGGGCCGCAACACGGGCATTCGCCGCCGGCAGGTAGTCAGGAATCCAGTCTTCGCTGGTGGGGGTCACATCAAGTACCGAGTAGTAAGTCATAATTACTTCCTTTTTTCCAAAGTTACGCGGACAAACCAGGAAGAACCTGCTTGCCGATCACGCGACCACTTTCTTGGCGTTTGTGCGCGTCAGTCATCGTTTCGACAGTCAGCACATCGGCGCGTTCCGTAACGGTGGATTGCAGCGTTCCCGCGTCGATCATAGCGGACACGCGGTTCAAAAGATCACGTTGGACGGCGATGTCAGCGGTGTTGAACATCGACCGTGTGAACATGAATTCCCACGAAATCGTCAGGGCCTTTGGCTTTGCATCCGTGATGTTTATGCTCTGCGGATCGTCGATCAGCGCGATGTGTCCACGCGGGGCAATCAGGTTCATGATCGCAGACCAGTGCTGATCAGTAGCCGTCAAAGCTGCAACATAAGTCGGCGTCTGCTCAAGGTCATTAAGCTGCGCCGCCAAATCGCCACGGTGATCAATCACATGATCTGCGCCCATCTTGCGTACCCAGTCTTGGGTCTCGGGACGGGAGGCGGTCGCGATGACGGTCAGATTGGTTAGCGTTTTGGCCAGTTGGATCAGCATGGAGCCCACACCACCAGCACCGCCGATGACCAATAGGCTTTGCCCCGCGCCACCGCCTTCGGTCACACTGAAGGCATCAAATAGCATTTCCCAAGCGGTGATGGACGTTAGGGGAAGACCCGCACTTTCGGTAAAGTCGAGCGTTGCTGGCTTCTTCCCGACGATACGTTCATCAACTGCGTGCAGTTCTGCGTTCGTGCCCGCGCGGGTCACATCACCTGCATAAAATACATCATCGCCAGCCGCATAGCCCGTCACGTCAGACCCGATTTCGACAACGGTTCCTGCGGCGTCATATCCCAACACGCTCGTGGGACCTTCAGGCGGACGGACTTCGCGCAGCTTGACGTCTACGGGGTTCATCGAGATGCCCTTGACCGCAACCAAAAGGTCATGCGGGCCGACTTGCGGCTTGGCAACATCCATCATTTGCAACGCGCCATTGCCGTCAATTGGGCCAGCTTGCGTATATCCGATTGCTTTCATTGTCCTGCTCCTATGTGCGGTTTCAGTAAGCTAAATACCATCGCCAAAAATTATAGAAACAGCGTATATTTGGTTTCATAATTCCGATTTTCGATATAATGAAACAGCATGGACACAGACACTCTTCGCCTTTTTGTCACCGCTGCCGAGCGGCTCAACATCACTGCGGCAGGCCGCGACCTTGGCCTCGCGCCTGCCATGTCCAGCAATCGCCTGGCAAAGCTTGAAAAGGAACTGGGGGTCGAACTGCTCCATAGAACGACACGTAAGGTTTCGCTGAGCCAAGATGGTGCGGCATTCCTCCCTTATGCACGCGAAATAATCGCGCAGGCAGAGGCAGGTCGTGCCGCATTAGGGGAGGATACGCTCAGGCCCAGTGGCATTTTGCGGTTTGCAGCCCCCAGCAGCTTTGCACAACTCCATATCATTCCGCTGTTACCTGAATTTCAAAACCGCTACCCGGATATTACGCTGGATTTACGGCTTTCCGACAAACGCTTCGACATCATCGACGGTAGTTTTGATCTTGCCCTGCGGAATGCGCCGTTGAAAGACAGTAGCCTTCTGGGCCGAAAGCTGTCTGACGACAGTCGTGTGCTTTGCGCATCTCCGGCCTATCTGGATCGGTTCGGTGTGCCTGTAACCCCAGAAGATTTGAAGGAACACCGGTTTTTAGCTTGGTCGGACATGGCCGCTCGCGAGATCGTGCACCAAGACGGTCAAAGGGCGATCCTCGATCCTGAAAATATGACTTGCCGAACGGTGCTTGATGACGGCACATCGCAACGCCTCGCAACGCTTGCGGGGTTGGGCATTTCGATAAACTCACTTTGGAGCGTCGCCCATGACCTCGCAGCAGGAACGTTGATGCAAATCCTTCCCGAATGGCGTTTGAACGATCAATCAGTGCTTTGGCTCATCTATCCGAAATCCAACGTTCTGACCCCGAAAGTCAGGTGCTTTATGGATTTTCTTGTCGATCGTTTGTCGGAAGGTCAGCTTATGCAGAGGCTACACCGGTAAGAGTGTTCTGAATCCGGGCTGAAGTCGTGAGGCATAGCGCCAAGGGTAGCCTCGAGAACATTTGGACATCCTGTTCAATGCCCAACGATCGGCCATTTTGATCACATCTTTGCAATGGGCGAGAAGAAAAATCAGCCATCCAGTCAGTTTCCACTTCGTCTTACAGAAAACTGGCCAACCTCTTCATTGAAGTCAGAAGACGGCTACTTGGCTGCTACCGAAGTTGGAAGTTGCCAAGATTATTCAAAAACTGGGCCTGTTCAAAATTTGTGTGCGAGAAGTCTGCAAGCTACTGAACCAATTGCACTATATTCCCGCCTGGCGTGAATTTTTGCAACGCTCATACGCACAGGAATAGCAGAAAAAACCTGACGTAGCGTCAGGGGCGTTATCGCCGTGAGAACAATGAACGCACATTCCGAATACGAACCGGTTACCCGCCAAAGTTTGGGGGCCGACCTCGTGCAAATACATCCCTTCGGAGGACCTCAAAATGACCAATGACAATTTCGATATGCGCATTCTCGCATCATCCGCAACTCAGTTAATGGGAGCATAACCATGGAGTTTACAACCTCAGCCGCTGCGCAAATCCAGAAACTGCGCGAAATCCATATTCCATCCGAACGCGATCGCGAGCTCAAGAAACATCTCTATCGTTTGTTCGAAGTCGATAGCTCGGGGGAAATGACCTCAGTACCTTGCCGCTACACCGCGGGGCAGGAAACTCGAGGCGTAATCCTCATTGAAAAGCCAGGTGGCGGCAAAACAACCGCGGTGCGCACCATGCTTCAGGAAGCACAATTTTTGGCACACAATCCCGATACGGGTGCACCACGATACCTTGAAATTCAGGTGCCGAGCCCCGCAACATTGAAAAGCGTTGGCTTGACGATCCTCGGCGCTTTGGGCGTGGAAACTGTATCGAAAAATGCGAAATTATGGGACATCTGGAAGACGGTTAGTCAGCGATTGGCTATCGCCGGGATTCGTGTCCTTTGGTTAGATGAAGCACAGGATCTCATCATGGCGCGTTCGGCCAGTGATACGGAAACCTCTTTGCGGATGATCAAATCCCTCATGCAAGGCGAACATGCGGTTATTCCCATTTTGAGTGGGACAGATCGCTTGGCAGAGGTCGCCGCATTAGATCCACAGGTTTCGCGACGATTTACCAAGATTGTGCCTTCTAACCTTCAGCATGGCGTTGACGAAGTTGGTTTGATCTCTCTGGTTGAGTACTACTGCGAAGAGGCCGCAATCAAGGCTCGCGTCAATGCCGATGTTATGGCGCGCTTGATTACCGCAAGCCGTCACCGCTTCGGGCGTGGTATAGATACGATCATCAATGCCATCGAATGTGCGCTGTGGGAGGAGGATAAAATCCTCACTGTTGATCACTTTGCCGAAGCCTGGGCTATGCAGGAAGGTTGCGATCCCAGTGCTAATGTTTTTCTTAGCGATCACTGGCTTTCGATCCCGCTCGACGCGGGTGCGGAGGAATACGACGAGGCGCGTACAAAGCGACAGAAGAAAAAGCTGGAGAAGGTCTGAGCTCATGCACATGCTTCCCATCTTGGCTCCATATGCCGATGAAACGACCGTTTCCTGGTGTGGCCGTGTCGCCCGTTTTCACACTGGCCTGACCTGCGCAGATTTTCTGGAATTGATGCGGATCAGTCAGGTCGATGTGATGGACCTTAGCGATTATGCCGTGAAACGTCTGTCAAAATTGACTGGCGTTTCAGAAACGCAAATCTTGAGATGTGGTACCCAGAAAGCTGGGGAACGGCTATTGACCTACAACGGTGAAATCTTCGGTTCCACGTTCATTACCCGCGAATTCACAACTTATTGCCCAGCGTGCTTACTTGATGATGCTACGGAGGAGGCACATGGCGACAGGGTAGGGCGCCTTTCTTGGATGCTCTCGTCTGTCCGCGTTTGCCCGCGCCACGGCATCTACCTCACTCGGCGCAAGAATTTGGGATACTATGAGCGATTCCAGAACATGGATAAGGTTGCACCATCAAATCAGAAGCTTTCTGAACAGGTTGCCGTCGCTGAGGCAGCAAGCGCGTCGCCACTTCAGAAATATGTTGTAGGCCGACTGGCCGACAGGGAAGGGCCCGGCTGGATGGACGCACAGCGTATCGATCAAGCGGCGCGTGCTTGTGAAATGCTGGGCGTCTACCGCGTCCATGGGGCCCATACCGACATCGACGATATGACAATTCAGCAATGGAACGAAGCGGGCTCAGTTGGCATGAAAGCTGTCTCTCAGGGGACCGATGTCATTTACCAGTTGCTGGAAGAGATTGTGCAAGCAGCGACGGTCGAAAAACGCTGGGGTGGCCCACAGTCAGCATTGGGTGGGGTTTATAAATGGCTCCAGTTCAACACGTCAAAGCAAGATCCGGGTCCGATCAAGGATGTCGTGCGGGATTTTATTATCGATCATATGCCCGTCGAGCCAGGTACGGTCCTGTTCGGAGCCACTGTGCTACAACGGAAACGGCATACGGTGACTACGTTATCCAAGGTGAGCGGGGTTCACCCGAAGACACTCAATAGAGCTTTGGTTTTTATGGGGCTGCTTGCCGGAGGGAACCCTGATGAGTTCGAAAGCAGAAGAACTTTTAACGCAAATGACGGCGAAGCACTGGCACGTCGGATTGCAAATTCTACTCCCATTAAAAAGATACCAGATTATCTGGACTGTAACCGTACGCAGGCACAAATGATGGTCAAAAGTGGTATCTTGAACAAGCTCGGGAACGACCCATCGATAACAGGTGGTTTATTGTCGAATGTTGCGAATGATGATCTTGACGATTTTCTTGCTCGGTTCAGGCGCGCGGGGCAACCTGTGGCCTCAGCAGGCGATGATATGGTTGACGTTATTGCTGCGTCTGAAATCGCCCGCGTGCCTGTCGCGGATATCGTTGCTCTTGTGCTCGCAGGACGACTGCCTCGGGTCGAAACCGGAGCGGAAGAACTGCGGTTTAAGTCAGTCTTTGTTGATCCTGAAAATGTGCGGATGGTGTCTGAAGCAGAAGTGGCTGGACATGGGCTGTCGCCAAAAAACGTGTCTGATCTAATTGGCCTGAAGCTTCTGGCAATTGATCTCCTTCGTGTAAACCGTGACACGGACGGGGAGCTGTTCCTTAATGCTTCCACCATTACCAACGCGCGTGGCACGGTCCGGTATTGTTACGCCAAAGAAGAGGAGGAACGGTTTCGCAAGAAATACGTCAAGCTTCAGGACCTGGCTGCCGAGTATGGCATTGTTACGAGAACAATGGGCCTAAAGTTGAGCAAGACGGGTATTGAACCGATCATGGAGTTTAAGTCGCTCCAAGCAAAAGTCTTCCGACGAAAAGACCTTTAGGACAAGCCAATATCGAAAAACTCAGGCCGCCCTTCGGGGCGGTCTTTTTTTGTTCCCATTATGGCAAAACTTACCCCGATTTCCGGCGCAAAACTATACCCGTACCCTTGGCAAAAGTGGCTGCGCAATTGACACGTGTTTATTTAGACGTGTCTTCAAGTTATTGATTTTGAACGTATATTTTTGAGTTCGAAAATCCGCTTGGCATAACTATACCCGCGTCGACAGCATTTGTTATGCCGACAAGCTTGTAGAATGGCCATTTTCTTAGAGAAAATGGCCATTCTACAAGATAAGGGCGGCCACTGAAGAATTCGAAGCCGAATTGAGGATTTTAATCACTCGACTTAGGAATTGACGCTTTTTAGCGCCTTGAGTGGAACATAGGTGCGTTCAGGCGTCGGCGGAAACTGAAAGTACAGTTTTTTTCTTGATTAAGAATGGTGGCCTGCTGGGATTGATCAGGGTGGCCCCTCGGCTTTCGGTTGAGCCTGGCTTGGCAAAATATGGAAAGTGAGCTGTCATTCACTAAATCCCTGACGGAATGTGGTGCCGCGCCGGAAAAGCGCGCGCGGCGTGAAGCCGTGGTCTGAAAGTACGCTCACCCTCGAGGAAATTTGTGAAATCGGTTCCATCTCGAGTGTCGGGTATGCGGAATTTTCAGACCTTCGCTAAATGTGCATCAATGTTCAGTTTGGCCAACCGTTCAATAAACAGTCGTTTTTTGCACCTGAGGCTCAGCAATCACTATTCATATCTCAGCAAGTAATTCGTCAGCTTCTTGCTGGGGGAGGGGTCTGTTGGTTCATTTTTCCCTACAAATACCGGAGGTCAACAACATCAGTATCTTGGCGGGTGTTTTCCTCCCACAGTGGCGTGAGTAGAGCGCGGCTCCTCCTGGCCCATTCTTAGCTCAACGCGAACGGCCCTAAGCATGCGTAATTGGGCTACCCTCTGTTCTGAGGTCGAGCTCCCGATAAGATCACAGGATGACTGTGACCA
>CANMZB010000024.1 GCA_947502265.1 uncultured Sulfitobacter sp. | reverse complement strand
GGCTTTCGTCGTACTCCGCCCAGCTGGTAACCCGCTGCTTCTGCTTCGGAATATTGTCGCTACGATCGGCGTTGAATCTATGCGGCATCTACAGCATCCTCAGGAGAACAAGCCGCAACCGATATCAGCCGACTGGCGTTCCCTGCAACAACGCTCATGACGGGATTTCTTTACGCGCCATCCTTTTTGCTGTGCAATGGCATCGCCGTTACAACTTCCTTACCGGGACCTTTATAGGAGATATGAACCGCCCCGAGTTTACCGGAGAGTGTTTGGTTCAAATATTAGGCTGCTTTGTCATGTGGGTTCAGGGTTTCATAAAACATCTCCTCTGCTTCATGCGGCGTGATATATCCAATTGCGCTGTGAAGTCGCTTGGTATTGTACCAATCGACCCATTTCAGCGTTTCCCATTCAAGCTGGCCCCTTGATTTCCATGGGCCCAGCAACTTTGTGACTTCAGTTTTGAACAGAGCAATGATGCTTTCGGCGAGAGCGTTATCCATTGCCCGGCAATGCATGTTTACATGCATGAGAGGGGTAGGAATCTCCCACGGTTGCGACAGATGGATCGATCCCCGCATCGGCCAACCGCTCAGTATACTTTATGGATAGATATTGAGATCCGCGGTCCACTGCCCGGCAGGGTTATGCGAAGCATGATCCCGAGAGGGGAATGATGTATCAGCCCGCCGCCTTTTTCCGGGCTGCGCTGACAGATCGCCTGATTCAAGGCATCCACCGCCCGGCAGGGTATTGCGCAGCAATGCACGAGAGGGGAGCACAAAAGCTGCCGTCATCGACGTTGATACGCGCCAGCCAACGATCCTGCGAGAGAAGACGTCGATGACAAATGCGACGTAACCCATGCCCGGCCACCCCTCTCACACATGCTGTGCATGTGCTGCCGGGCAGCGGTGGATACGTAAGTGAAGTCGCTGACCCGGAGTTGGTTTGGTGATTGTGCAACGAACTCCCTGTTAACTTTATCGCCCGGACAAGGCTGAGAGGCATCCGGGTTCGTCGTGATGACCTGTTTGCCACGGACAACCATTGCCCCCTTTCGGGATCATGCGCTGCATGACCCTGTCGGGCAGCGGGACAGGCGAATTGCACAGCAGTTCTGCCGAGAGGGGCCCTGTAACCCCATAACTTTCATCAAGCGTTCGACCACTGCCCGGCAAGGACGCAGGACGCGCATGTTTACATGCGCGAGAGGGGGGGGGGGGGGAATACGCGGAAGCCTTCTTCAGTATCTCATTTGCTTGGCGCAACTCCCGAACTTCGCGCTCAGGATCCTTGATCCGGGCCTTCTCCTCACTGGTCGGCCCGCCGCGAGCACCAGCATCGCGCTCCGACGGTCGGCACCAACCCCGCAGGCTATCTGGAGCACAGCCGAGCTTGGGCGCGATCGCCTGATAAGCAGCGTTGTCACTGCGATATTCCGACCGTTGCTCATTGAAAAGCCGAACACCGCGAGCGCGCAATTCAGCCGTAAAAGACGGGGTGTGTTTGCGCTGTGTCATAAGGTTCAACCTTGGAGAGTTTTGCTCTCCGGTAAACCCGGGGCGATTCAATAGATGTTTGACGTCGGTATCCGCGCGACACATCCCAAGATTTATACTCTCGTTCGTTTACTCACTATAGCAAACAGGTTATTGCGATTTTATGGCAACCATCGCTGACATAGAAGGCATGATCTTGCGCACCGGTCGCGGGGACCGGGCCGCATTCTCGTTGCTCTATGAGGCCACGTCCGCGAAACTTTTTGGCGTTTGCCTGCGTGTCTTGAATAACCGGGCCGAAGCAGAAGATGCATTGCAGGATGTTTATGTCAAAGTCTGGCAAAAGGCGTCTGGCTATGCGGTCAATGGCTACAGCCCGATGACCTGGCTGATTACAGTTGCCCGGAATTTGGCAATCGACAAACTGAGGGCACGAAAGGCACCGGCAAAGAACATAGAAGACGCCTACGACCTTGCGGATAACGGCCCGACGCCGGAAATGGCCGTCGTGCAAAAGTCGGAGCGCGCGCAAATCGACGGGTGTCTGGACGAGCTGGACCCAACCCACGCCGACGCGGTGCGGGGTGCCTATCTGATGGGGGACACCTATCAGGATCTGGCAGACCGTGCCGGAGTGCCGATCAATACGATGCGAACCTGGCTGCGGCGCAGCCTTGCAAAACTGAAGGGCTGTCTAAGCCGATGACCCAAGCGGGCGATCATGACAAAGACGATATTTCCCTTGTCGGGGAATATGCGCTGCATCTTCTAGATGCTGGCGAACGTCTTGCCTTTGAAAAACGCCTTGCCGGTGATCCATCGTTGCGGGCGCTTCTGCGCGAGTGGGACGAGGGATTTGTATCGCTTGCCGACCAGTTCGAGGAAGTTATACCACCGCCCCGTGCGAAATCTGCCATCGACGCGCGGTTGTTCGGACCGGCAACGGCACGCTTTTCGCTGCGCGCCGGAGTGCTGGCATTGGCGGTTGTGGCAGCATTGGCCTTCTTTGTCGGGCCTGTGCTTTGGAACACACCGGACGGGCCGCTTTATGTTGCGGACATCGCCGCGCAGGATCGGACGTTGGTCGTCGAGGCCACGTTTGACCCTGATACAGCAGTGATCGCCATAAACCGCACAGCAGGGGCCGCCACAACCGGGCGGGTGCTGGAATTGTGGCTCATCGCGGAGGGTGCACCTGCGCCTGTGTCACTAGGCGTTATGCCCGAGGCACCGCTTGCAACGATTGCCGTACCCGAAGACCTTAGAACCGCGATGCTTGGCGCAACTCTGGCGATCAGCGACGAACCGCTTGGCGGGTCGCCCACCGGCGCACCGACCGGCGCAGTTCTGGCTGCCGGATCTATTACCCTTTTATAAGGTGTTAGATATCAGTAACTTGAGAAGTTTCTGGAAAAAAATCGAAAGCTGAAACTATTCCCCTGCCGCTCTCGTGGCTCCTTATGTCTCCCGGAAAAAATCTGGGGTTATGAAAAGGATTACCACCATGACCATTGCAAAAACCCTTCTTTCCGCCAGCACCGCAATCGCATTCTCCGCCGGTATCGCGCTGGCTGGCAGCCATTCTGCGGAAAACCCGATGGTGGGCGGTGCAGAAATGTTTGCCGATAAGAACATTGTCGAAAATGCCGTTAATTCCGCCGACCACACCACGCTGGTGGCTGCTGTCACCGCTGCCGGTCTTGTCGAAACGCTTCAGGGCGAAGGCCCGTTCACCGTGTTTGCTCCGACAAACGACGCCTTTGCCGCACTGCCTGCGGGCACCGTTGAAACGCTGCTGAAGCCCGAAAACAAGGAAATGTTGACCAAGATCCTGACATGCCATGTGGTCGGAAATGCCGTGATGGCCGATGCCCTGCAAGGCATGATCATGGATGACGGCGGCAAGCATCCGGTCCCGACCGTTGGCGGCTGCACCTGGCAGGCATCCTATGAGGGCGACATGATCAAGCTGGAAGACGAAAATGGCGGCGTGGCGACGGTCACGATTGCCGACGTCGTTCAGTCCAACGGCGTGATCCACGTCATTGATGCGGTTTTGCTGCCCAAGATGTAAACTACGACCCCTTACGCGACCCTGACCTCCGGCCCTTGGCCGGGGGTCTTGCGTTTCAGGGACAGCAGAAACCTCTTCGAAAACTTCGCGCGACACCGCGAGTCTTGCGCATAGCCGGACACTACGTCAAAGCCTGAGACGTTGGTGCAAAGCGCCGTAATCACCTGCGATCCAACAGCCCCTTCATTCATCACCCCCTTACAGGATCGTGCTCAATACGGCACGGGCGCTCGTTCCCGTCATTTTTGCAAACCCCATCAAGATACATGTAACGCCATCGCAGCGTCTGCCCCAGTTCCGGCCATTCTTTTCGAGAAATAGACGCCCCGCCTTAGACTTGAAACATCAAACCCTACCACGCCTCCCGCGCTCTCGGGGCATTGGCGACAAGCATGAAAATCTGCCATGTAGCGGAATTTGCAAACGCGCTCGGCATCCTGTCTCAGATGTCGAAAAAGTCAGATGTCGAAAAAGATGGTCTCGTCCGGCCCTTGTAGATTGATGTCAAAGCGGTATTCACCGTTGCCCACCCGTTTGGCTAAAAGCGTAGGCAGACGGTTTTGATGTTCGATCCGCGTGAGGATCGGATCAAGGGCGTTCGCGTCGGCTTCATCTTCGAAATAAATCCGCGTGTGCAGTCCGATATTGATCCCGCGCGCCACAATCCAGACGGTGATATGCGGGGCCTGCATGCGCCCGTCGGGAAACGGCACGCCGCCCGGTTTCACGGTTTCGAATGTGAATTCGCCGGTTTCCATATCACCCGCAGACCGACCCCAACCGGTGAAATTCGGGTCGACGGTGCCGCGTGTTTCGTTGGCGGACGCAAACAGTCCGGCGGCATCGGGCTGCCAGATTTCAATCATGGCATCGCGCAAAGGCGTGCCCGTTCCGTCATAGACAACGCCCTTGATGGTAATCTCGGTCCCGCGCACCGGACCGGCTTTCATCGTTGCTCCCAGATCACCGCCATAGAGGTCGATACCGGTGAAATTCGGGGTACAGCCGATATGCACATAAGGCCCGGCGGTCTGGCTGGGGCTTTCCTTCAGGTAGTTCAGCGGCTGTACCATCAAAGCCCCTCCTTGCGGTTTTCGAAATAGGTCTGGCGTTGTCCGCGCAACACGATGTCAAACTTGAACGCACGGCTGTCCATCGGGACCGTGCGGTGCATATCCAGCGGCGCCGTAAGCGCGTCCACGGCCTCGGCGCTTTTCAACGCGCCGACAATGGGGCAAAGCTTGATGTGCGGATCCCCCTCGAAATACATCTGTGTGATCAGACGCTGCGCAAACCCGTGTCCGAAAATGCTGAAGTGGATATGTGCGGGGCGCCAGTCGTTCATGCCATTGGGCCAAGGGTAAGGGCCGGGCTGGATCGTGCGCAGTTCATATGACCCGTCTGCGGCGGTGATCGTGCGTCCGCAGCCGCCAAAGTTCGGGTCCAGCGGCGCAAGATAGCTTTCCTTCTTATGACGGTATCGCCCCCCCGCATTAGCCTGCCAGAATTCCAGCAAGGCACCCGGCACCCCGCGCCCCGTCTCGTCCAGAACCCGCCCGTGTACGATGATACGCGGACCTATCGCGCTTTCGCCGGGCTTGGCGTAATTGAGGATCAGATCATTATCGAGATCGCCAATCAGATTATGCCCGAAAACAGGCGAGGTTTCTTCGCTTAGCGTCGTGGGAAATGACAACAACGCTGCTTGCGGGCTTCTCTTGATGCTTGTTTTGTAAGGCGGCGTCAGCGCATCAGGCTGCCAATCGCGGTCGCGCGGGATATAGCCGCCGGTTTGTTTGATCAGGCTCATACCTCCCCCTCCATTTCTGCGAATGTCTCTTTCGCCAGCTTGATTGCATGATTTGCTTTGGGCACACCGGCATAAACAGCGACATGCATAAACGCCTGAAGGATCTCTTCGGGTTTTGCACCCGTGTTCCGGCATGCGCGGATGTGCATCGGTATTTCGTTGAAATTACCGGTTGTCGCCAGCAGCGCCAACGTCAGCAATGACCGGTCGCGGCGCGAAATGGTATCATCCGCCCAAAGCGTCCCCCATGCACCCTCGGTAATCATCGTTTGAAACGGGGCGTCGAAATCCGTTTTGCCAGCTTCCGCGCGATCAACATGGGCATCGCCCAACACGTCGCGACGGACATCCATCCCGATGGTGAACCGGTTGTGCATTTGCAATCTCCTTCTGGACGGGGTGAAAAGAGCGGTGGTGCCGTTACTCTCTACATCAGTAGGGCAATCCGACATAGTTTTCTGCCATTGCCTGTTGCGCGGCCTTGTTCGAGCGCAGGAATTCCAGATCCGCAATCTGCATCTTCAGATCAAATTCCGACTGGTCGGGAAAGCGGTGCATCATCGACGAGAACCACCACGAAAACCGCTCTGCCTTCCAGACCCGTTTCAATGCTTTCTCCGAATAGGAATCGATTCCCGCCTCGGATCCGTTTTCATAACAATCGCGCAGCGCATTATATAGGTAATGCACATCAGACGCGGCCGTATTCAGCCCTTTGGCACCCGTGGGAGGGACGATATGCGCCGCATCACCACACAGAAACAACCGCCCCCACCGCATTGGCTCGGTTACAAACGAACGCAGCGGGGCGATTGATTTCTCGATTGCCGGTCCGGTGACCAACGTGTCCGCCTGCGCCTTTGGAATACGGCGTTTAAGCTCTTCCCAAAACGCGGCGTCGGTCCAGTCATCGGGGCTATCGCTTAGGGAGCACTGGATATAATAACGGCTCAGGTTTTCGTTGCGCATCGAGCACAGTGCAAAACCGCGCTCGGAGTTCGCATAGATCAGCTCATTATTAACGGGCGGCGTTTCGCTCAGAATACCGAGCCAGCCAAAAGGATATACCTTTTCGTATTCGCGCCGCACCTCCAGCGGGATCGCCTGACGACTGACACCGTGAAACCCGTCGCAACCCGCGATAAAGTCACAGTCGATCCGCCGTTTTTTGCCCTGCGTGGTGTAGGTGACATGGGGCGCTGCGCCGTTGGCGTCGTGTATGGCGACATCATTCACCTCGAATTCAATCGCGCCGCCCGTCTTTTCGCGGGCTTCGTAAAGATCCCGTGTGACTTCGGTTTGCCCGTAAACCATGACGAAATTGCCGGTCAGCTCCGAAAAATCAAGGCGGAACATCTCGTCGCCATAAGAGATCAGCGCGCCGTCATGGGTGAACCCTTCGGCGTGCATCCGGTCTGCGCATCCGGCCTCCTCCATCAATTTGACAAGACCCTGCTCCAGAACACCGGCCCGAATACGGCCAAGGACATAATCCTTTGTCTTGCGTTCCAACACGATACTGTCGATGCCGCGCGTGTGCAGAAGTTGCGAGAGGAGCATACCGCTTGGACCACCGCCGATGATTGCCACTTTAGTTTTCACGACACGCCTCCAATACGTTGCGCTTATGTTATCTGTACCATATCTGCATTGAAAATGATAATTTAGCCGGTTTAGTTGCCGAAATGGAAAGCAAACGACTTAGACAGATCAAAATGCGCCACCTGTCCGCCTTCGTCGAGACGGTGCGTTGCGGTAGCTTGAAAGCCGCCTCCGCGCGTATCATGCTGACCCAGCCTGCGATCTCCAAAACCCTGAAGGATTTGGAAGGCATCCTCGGCGTTGCCCTGATGCGCAGGGATCGGGGCGGCATCACTTTGACCCGCGAGGGCGCGGTTTTCCAACAATTCGCCGAGCAAAGCCTTGCCGCGTTAAGCCATGGTCTGACCAGCCTCGATGCCCTCAGCGCCGGAACCGCCGCGCCTTTGCGGATCGGGGCCCTGCCCAGTGTTGCGGCCGATCTGCTTCCCGATGTGATCTTGCGGTTTTCCGACCTATCGCCCGCCTCCTCCATTACCGTCGAAGACGGCCGCATCGGCGGACTTGTTGACAGGCTTCGTTCCGGCGACCTTGATCTGGTGGTCGGGCGCATGGGGCGTCCGGAAACGATGACAGGATTATCGTTCACACAGCTTTACTCAGAACAGGTGGTCTTTGCCGTCGCCAGCGGCCACCCGATGGCACAGGAATCCAGCCTCATGGCGTTGCAGGGCTGCCGGATACTCTATCCCCCGAAAGGCGCGGCAATCCGGCCTCTGGTCGACCGGTTCATGATCACGCAGGGGGTCGCAGACTGGCCTGACCGGCTTGAGACCGTATCGGGCGCATTTGGTCGCGCGATGACGCTTGGCCCCGCCCAGGCGATCTGGATCATAAGCCAGGGCGTCGTCGCGCGCGACATCGACGCGGGGCGCATGGTGGCGCTGCCCATCGACACCACCACAATGGCGGGACCGGTCGGGATCATGGCCCGCCCTGAAGAAGACCCCACCCCCACAATCCGTCTCTTTCGACAAGCGCTGTTGGCCACGGTCAAAGGCGCGATTTAAGCCCCCAGACGGGCACGCACACCATTTTGACACAGTTATTCGTTTACAACGCGCGTGACGTGTTCAACACTGATTGCCCACGTTGGGGATTTCCCTTCGGGCATAAAGTGTCGGTCTCTTCTCGCAGAAACCGACATCGCTGAAAGCAAATATGTGACCCTGTGCGGGGAATGCCGCGCCCGATCGGCATGTTACACACCGCCATCATAAAATTTCGTTCTGTAACTTAATGCTTGTTCGAATCTCTGACTGCCTATACACCGACCATACGGTCGACTAATCATTTGCGCAAAGTTTGGTGGAGGCTTTGTCAGGCGTGGACCCCCCGCCGCTCTTGTTAATGAACGCGTTTGAAGCAAAGGAAGACTTACTCATGTATGCACAAATGGTAAAATCCGAAGCCGCAGATGACAGCGCAGAGGCAAAAGCCTTTCAGGCGCGTATCGACGCGGGCGAGAAAATCGAACCCAAAGACTGGATGCCTGCGGGCTATCGCAAAACCCTGATCCGCCAGATGGGCCAGCACGCCCACTCTGAAATCGTGGGCCAACTGCCCGAAGGCAACTGGATCACCCGCGCGCCCACGTTGGAACGCAAAGCGATCCTGCTGGCCAAGGTGCAGGACGAGGCCGGTCATGGTCTGTATCTCTATTGCGCCGCCGAAACGCTGGGAGTCAGCCGCGACGAGCTAACCGAAATGCTGCTTGACGGGCGGATGAAATATTCGTCGATCTTCAACTATCCGACCCTGACATGGGCCGACATGGGCGCGGTTGGCTGGTTGGTGGACGGTGCGGCGATCATGAATCAAGTACCGCTGCAACGGACCTCCTTTGGCCCCTATTCCCGCGCGATGATCCGGATCTGCAAAGAGGAATCGTTTCACCAGCGCCAAGGCTACGACATCATGATGAAGATGGCGGCAGGCACCGAGGCACAGAAAAAGATGGCGCAGGATGCGCTGAACCGGCTGTGGTTTCCGTCGTTGATGATGTTCGGCCCCTCCGACAAGGACAGCGTTCATTCCACACAGTCGATGGCGTGGAAGATCAAGATGAACACCAACGACGAGCTGCGCCAGAAGTTCGTGGACCAGACCGTTCCGCAAGCCGAATACCTTGGCCTGACGGTGCCCGACAAAGATCTTAAATGGAACGATGAAAAAGGCGGCTACGACTTTACCGAGCCGGACTGGGACGAATTCTTTGATGTTCTCAAGGGCAACGGCCCTTGCAACACCGAACGTCTCGCGGCGCGTAACAAGGCGTGGGATGACGGCAAATGGGTCCGTGACGGTCTTTTGGCGCACGCCGAAAAACGCAGCATCAGAAAGGTAGCCGCGCAATGAGCTCTCCCAATTCCGCATATCCCGATACGCCCGCAACACGCACCAAGCCCAAGCGCCACGAATGGCCCCTGTGGGAAGTGTTCATCCGTGGCCAGCACGGCATGAGCCACCGCCACGTCGGCAGCCTGCATGCCCCTGACGAGGAAAAGGCGATCCTGAACGCGCGCGATGTGTACACCCGCCGCAACGAAGGCGTCAGCATCTGGGTCGTCGAAGCCCGCCACATCGCGGCGTCTTCGCCCTCCGAAAAAGGGCCGCTGTACGAACCATCCGAGTCCAAAGTCTACCGCCACCCGACATTTTTCGACATCCCCGACGAAGTGGGGGCCATGTGATGACGCACACCGCTGCCTATTTCGAATTCCTCTGCCGGATGGGCGACAACACCCTTGTTCTGGGCCACCGGGTCAGCGAATGGTGTGGTCATGCGCCGGTTCTGGAAGAAGACATCGCGCTGGCCAATACCGCGCTTGACCTGATCGGTCAGACGCAAATGTGGCTGGGTTTGGCGGGCGAAGTCGAAGGCAAAAACCGCGACGCCGACAAGCTGGCGATGCTGCGCGACGTTTGGGATTTTCGCAATTGTCTGCTGGTTGAACAGCCCAACGGCGATTTCGGCCAGACGATGATGCGCCAGTTTCTGTTCGATGTGTGGCATCTTGCCATGCTTACGGAATTGAAAAACTCATCCGAACAACGTGTTGCCGACATCGCGGCCAAGGCGATCAAAGAGGTCATGTACCACGTTGAACGCTCCGGCGAGACGGTTATCGGCCTTGGGGATGGCACCTCCGAAAGCCATGCGCGGATGCAAAAGGCGTTGGATCTGTTGTGGCCCTATGTCGGTGAATTATTCATCCCCGATGCGGTTGATATTGCGATGGCCGAGGCCGGTATCGCACCTGACCTGGGCAAATTGCGCGACACATTTGATGCGCAAGTGGGTGATGTTCTGGCGGCGGCAACCCTTACAATTCCCGACGGCAATTTCGCCCACAAAGGCGGCAGATCCGGCACCCAGCACAGCGAGCACCTGGGGCATTTGCTGACGCAGATGCAGTGGTTGCAACGCGCCTATCCCGGAGCAACATGGTAAAATGAAACCGGCGACCGACACGATTTGGGACTGGTTGGACAAGGTGCCCGACCCCGAGATTCCGGTGATCTCGGTCGTGGATCTGGGGATTGTCCGCGATGTCCGGTGGGACGGCGACACCGTCGAAGTGGCCGTAACGCCGACCTATTCGGGCTGCCCTGCGACGACGGTAATATCGCTGGATATCGAAACCGCGCTGCGGGATCACGGCCTGGACAAGATCCGCATCACAACCCGGATCAACCCGCCATGGACCACCGACTGGCTGTCCGATACGGGCCGCGCAAAGCTGCTGGAATACGGGATTGCACCGCCAACTGCGGCGGGCGGCCCTGATGCCTGCCCACGCTGCAAATCGGCAAACGTCAAACGGATCAGCCAATTCGGCTCTACCCCGTGCAAGGCGCAATGGCAGTGCAAAGACTGCCTTGAACCTTTCGATTATTTTAAATGTATCTAGGGAGGTCTGCGGATGGCGCGCTTTCACCAACTGTCTGTCACTGACGTTCAAAAGACGATCCGCGATGCGGTCGTGGTCAGTCTGAAACCGGTTAACGGTGGCGATTTCGACTTTATTCAGGGGCAATACCTGACATTCCGGCAGGATTTTGACGGCATCGAAGTGCGCCGGTCCTATTCCATCTGTTCGGGCAAGGATGACGGCATCTTGCAGGTCGGCATCAAAAAGGTCGATGGCGGCGCTTTTTCTACCTGGGCGAACGAGACGCTTGCAACCGGTATGGTGGTCGAAGCGATGGAGCCCGCGGGCAGCTTCCACACGCCGATCACGCCAACCGAAGGCAAGAATTATCTCGGCTTTGCGGGCGGGTCGGGCATCACGCCGGTTCTGTCGATCCTGCGCACCGTATTGGGCCGCGAAGCAGACAGCACCTTTACGCTGGTCTATGCCAACCGTGGTGTAAATTCGATCATGTTCCGCGAGGAGCTTGAAGATCTCAAAAACCGGTATATGCAGCGCCTGACCGTAATCCATATTCTGGAGAGCGACGCACAGGACATCGACCTGTTTACAGGCCGCATCGACGCCGACAAATGCAAGGCGCTGTTCAGCAACTGGATCGACATCGAAAGCATCGACACATCGTTCATTTGCGGCCCTGAACCCATGATGCTGGCCATTGCTGCCGCGCTCAGGGATCACGGGCTGACCGATGACCGGATCAAGTTTGAACTGTTCGCCAGCGCCCAACCCGGCCGTCTCAAACGCAAAGCCAGTAGCGCCGATACCGGCACGCAGGCCAAATCGACCGAGGCCACAATTACCATGGACGGCTCTGCCCGCAGTTTCACCATGGACAAGGACCAGACGATTTTGGATGCGGCGCTCGAAAACGCGCTGGATGCGCCTTTTGCGTGCAAGGCCGGTGTCTGTTCGACCTGCAAATGCAGGGTGTTGGAAGGCGAGGTCGAAATGATCGCCAACCACGCGCTTGAGGATTACGAGGTCGAACAGGGGTACGTTCTGTCCTGCCAATCCTTCCCTGTCAGCGACCGCGTTGTGGTCGATTACGATCAATAGGAATCATGCATATGTCCGACGAAATGAACATTGATGACTACCTTGCCCAAGGTGGCCGCCTGACGAATCCCGCAAACGTGCCATCGCGCTACCGCGGTGAAATCATGAAAATAATGGCCACCTTTGTGGACAGTGAGTTGGCCGCTGCGGCGGGGTTTGCGGACGTGATCAACGCCGGACCGGGCATCAAGGAACGCATCGCCGCCGCGCGGATCGTTCTGGAAAAAACCGATAACGCGGATAAAGTCCTGCGCCTGATGGGCGAATTCGGGGCCAATACCGACCAGTACGTCAATCACCACCCTTGGACAGACCGCCTGCACCGCGACACGCCCGCCGGCACAACCCGCAGCGCGCATGACATGCGGATTTCCGTTCTGAACTATCCGCTGGATGGATGGGCGGATGCCGTGGTTATGAACATGCTGATGGGTCTGGCCGTTGGCATTCAACTGTCCGAATTCCTGCGCTGTTCCTACCAGCCCTTCGCCGAAGCCATCCGCGAAGTCGCCCCCCGCGAGCAACGCCATACCGAACTTGCCATTGAAGGCATCGAAAAGCTGATCGCGCAGGGCGAGACGGAACAGATCAACCAAAGCGTTGCGTATTGGTGGCCGCGTGTCAGCGAAAGCTTTGGCATCGGTGCAACATCGCGCAGCAAGGCTTTGGCGCGCATGGGTCTGCGCACTACCAGCAATGCTGATCTACACGACCAATGGAGCACCAAGGCTGGTGAAACCCTGAAAGGTCTCGGGCTTATGCCCCCTGCCTAAAGGCCCTCAACACCATTCAGGGTCAAACGGGTCACGAGATCCGCGTATTGGTCGCGGGCCTGTCTGTCTGCGGTACTGTTCCACATGTAAAACCAGTTCAGCATCCCGAACACCGACATCACCGTTGATCGCAGTTTGACCCTATCACCGGCAAAAACGTCCGGTGCAATTGCGGCCACAATCGCGCTAAGCTGGCTCACCATATCGCGTTGATACCCGCGCAGGATATCCTGCTGGCTTTCGTCCAGAAGCGGGATTCCCTCGGTCTGGATCTTGTGTTCTTCGTCCATTCCTTCGTACGCGTGCAACGTTTCCGTGACCACCAGCCTCAACTGCTCTTGCGGCGACAGCCCCGCCAGAGGAAGCGACTGGATACGATCACGCAGCTTGCGCAGGTAAGTGTCGAGAATATCAAAAAGCAGCGCGTCCTTACTATCATAATAGTGATAGATGTTAGCTTTGGAGATACCACAATCCTTGGCCACCTGAGACATCGACGCCCGCGCAAAGCCGCTATTGGCAAAAAGGCGGGCTGCGGTTTTCAGGATGTGTTCACGCTTTGCATTGTGATCTTTTGCTATCGGACGCGCCACGCCTAGTCCCTTTTTCGATTATCTATAACACGGACAGCCTTGCCTTCGCTGCGCGCAACCGCGCCCGGCTCTCCGACGACAACTTCGGTCGAGACCCCGACCATATCTTTGATATGTTTGGTCAACATCCGCGCAGCTGCGGTTTTCGACAGCTCGTCTGCGGCGTTCGGGTTCGCTTCGACATAGACCCGCATGGCGTCCATATGGCCCGACCGGTACAGCTCAATCTGGAAATAAGGCGCAAGGCCGCCGGTGGCCATCACCTGTTCCTCGATCTGTGTCGGAAAGACGTTCACGCCGCGCAGGATCATCATGTCGTCGGAGCGACCGGTGATTTTCTCCATCCGGCGCATGCTGCGCGCCGTGCCGGGCAACAGCCGTGACAGATCACGGGTGCGATACCGGATCATCGGCATGCCTTCTTTGGTCAACGTCGTGAACACCAGCTCGCCTTCTTCGCCGTCCTCAACCACCTCGCCCGTCGCGGGGTTGATGATTTCGGGGTAATAATGGTCTTCCCAGACATGCAGACCGTCTTTTGTCTCGACACATTCGTTTGCAACGCCCGGGCCCATGATCTCGCTTAGGCCGTAGATGTCGACGGCGTGCATGTCAAATGCGGCTTCGACCTCGGCGCGCATGGCGTTGGTCCACGGTTCGGCCCCGAACACCCCCACCTGAAGGGACGTGCTGCGCGGGTCGATCCCTGCTTTGTGGAACCCCTCAAGGATGTTAAGCATATACGAAGGCGTCACCATAATGCCGGTCGGCTGGAAATCGGTGATCAGGCCTACCTGTTTTTCTGTCTGGCCACCGCCCATCGGCACAACCGCCGCGCCCAGCCGTTCAATGCCGTAATGCGCACCCAGACCGCCCGTGAACAACCCGTAACCATAGGCGTTGTGAATAATATCCCCCGCCCGCAAACCCGACGCGCGCAAACTGCGCGCCAGCGTATCGGCCCAGACATCAATGTCGTTCTTGGTGTAAACAACGACGGTCGGCTTGCCTGTTGTCCCCGAGGACGCATGAATACGAACCAGCTGTTCACGCGGCACCGCAGACAGGCCAAACGGATAATTGTCGCGCAAATCGTTCTTGTAGGTGAACGGAAACCTGGCGAGGTCTTTCAATTCCTTCAGATCGTCGGGATGGACGCCCGCCGCGTCAAAGCGTTGTTTATACATCGCCACATTGTCATAGGCATGGCGCAAAGACCATTTCATGCGGCGCAGCTGAAGCGCCGCGATCTCGTCGCGGCTTGCAACCTCGATTGGATCGAGATCCGTCTTTTTCGGGCTTAAATCTTTCATTAAATTCCTCCGTCCCCTGAATTATTCGGTAAACAACTCGCCTTTGATCGCCCGTGACATGCCACGCATTTGCGCCACCGTTTTACCGTCCTGATTGTTGACGCGCACATCATAGATGCCGCTGCGACCCGTCAGCGACACTTCGCACGCCGCTGCAATCAGGCGATCGCCCTCATGTGCGGGCGCGACAAAACTGATCATGTTGTGTTGCGCTACGGTGGCCTGATTTCTGCTGTTGCAGGCAAAGGCAAAGGCGCTGTCGGCCAGCGAAAAAATGACCCCTCCGTGGCAGATGCCATGGCCGTTACAATGATGCGCCTCAACGACCAGTTCCATCTTGGCCGTCCCCTCACCCACATCGCCCAACGTCATGCCGACCCACTGTGACGCCCGGTCACTGGCCCACATGGCGGCAGCGGATTTTGCGGCGCGATCTGCTGGCGTCATCTTACGATCCCTTAAAGTCTGGCTGGCGCTTTTCCAGAAACGCAGACACGCCCTCGGCGTAATCCGCGCTCTCGCCGCAGGTTTTCATATACTCCGCCTCAAGATCGAGGTGTTCATCCAATGTGTGCGTACACGCCGATTGAATCGCGGCCTTGCTTAACCCAAGGCCAAGGGTTGGACCGTTGGCAAATTTCGCCGTCATCGTGCGCGCCTCGCTCATCAGATCATCATCCGGCAACGCCTTCCAGATCAGGCCCCAGTCTTCCGCTTGCTGCGCGGGCAGCGGTTGCGCGGTAAACGCCAGACCCTTTGCACGCGCCTCGCCCAGAAGGTGCGGCAGATGCCAACTGCCGCCGGTATCGGGGATCAGGCCAACCTTTGAAAACGACTGGATGAACTTTGCGCTATGCGCTGCCAGCACAACGTCACACGCCAGCGCAATATTCGCCCCCGCCCCCGCCGCCACACCATTGACCGCACATACCACCGGAAATTCAAGCGACCGGATCAGACGCACCAAAGGCGCGTAAAAGGTCCGAACCGTCGCGCCCAGATCCGGCGGTGTGTCCATTTTGGACGGGTCACGATCACCCAGATCCTGCCCCGCACAAAACCCGCGCCCCGCCCCCGTCAAAAGCACAGCCCGCATGCCGCCGTCGCGCGCGCCCTCCAATGCCGCCCGCAAGGCAAAATGCATTTCTTCGTTAAAACTGTTGAGTCTGTCAGGCCGGTTCAGGGTGATTTCTGTCCAATTTTCATATGCTTGTACAATAATCGAATTTGTCATCTGGCAGCGCTTTCTGTTTGGTATGAAAAGATACTTGCATGGACCGACCGGTTGGTCAATTTATAACAAGTCCGGTGATTCTGGTGGAAGCGGTGAAATGGGCGTCGGCAATGGGAAGCGGATTAACGGTCTGGCGCGGGTGTCAAATTGTAACCTTCGGGTGAACGCGCCGTCTACTGCCGTGTGTCCGGGGCGGCGACCACAACAAACCGCCCGACTGGCAATAAATGCCGGCACAGAGCGCCGGAGCAGACGTAATTGATAAACAGAACGCGGCCGCGCGGGACGGGGCGGCCGCCAGGGATACTCAACAATTCAAGTCAAACTTTTGGAGGAGAACGACATGAACAAACCCCTATTCGCAGCACTGAGCGCGCTGGCAATGACAACAGGTGCCGCCGCCTTTGCGCAAGCTGAACACACTTTGGTTTTTTCCAGCTGGGTGCCGCCGACCCACAACATCAACGCCCAGATGTTGCCCAACATAATCGCAATGATCGAAGACGCTACCGACGGGCGTGTCACGGGTGAAATCCGCATGGGCATCGCGCCGCCGCCCGCCCAGATGGACCTTGTTCTTGATGGTGCTGTCGACGTTGCCTATGTCTTTCACGGTTATCAACCGGGCCGTTTCACCAGCTATAAGCTTGTCGAACTTCCCGGCGTCGAAACAACAGCCGAGGCCGCATCGGTTGCCTATTGGACCACCTACGAAAGCCACCTTGCCTCGCTTGATGAACACCGCGGTGTCAAGGTCATCGGCCTGCACACCCACGGTCCGGGCCAGTTGCACACCAACACACCTGTTGCTGATCTGGCGGGCATTTCGGGCCTGAAACTGCGGATGCCGGGCGGTGTCGCAAGCGAAGTTGGGACCGCCCTGAACGCGACCGGCATTCAGGTGCCAGCACCGAAGGTTTACGAAACCCTTGCATCCAATACCGCCGATGGCGTGATGATGACCATCGACAGCCGTCAGGGTTTTCGCCTGACCGAAGTGGCCCCTAACTACTATGAAATCCCCGGCGGGTTTTTTCGCGGCTCCTTTGCCTACATCATGAACGAGGATGTATTCGCCGACCTTCCCGAAGACTTGCAAACAGCGCTTGAAGACAAGGTATTCGGGGAACCGATCAGCCGGATGTCCGGCGCGGTCTGGGACGAAGGCGACGCCTTCAGCATTCAGTTGACCAAGGACACCGAGGGCAATTCGATCACCCAAGCCTCACCCGAAGACATCGCAAGCTTTGCCTCGGTTGTGGACAGCGTGACAGCGATCGTTCTGGAAGAAGTCAACGCAACCGGCATTGATGCAGACGCGGCGCTCGCCGCCTTTCGCAGCGCGCTTGACGCGCAGTAGCGCACCAGAAAACCGGCGCGCGCACGCATAAACGCCCGCGCCGGCCCTCCCGAGGAGACGCTTCATGCCACTGGTCAAAAAAGCCTTCCATGTCCTTGTGCAAATCCCGATCTGGATTGCCTGCATGGCCCTTTTCGTTCTCATGCTGATGACCTTCAGCGATGTCATTATGCGCTCAAGCTTCGACGCGCCGATTGAGGCGGCAACAGAACTGACGCGCATTCTGGTGGCGGTGATGGTCTTTGCGGTGATGCCTTATATCTCCGCAACCGACGGCCATATTGCCGTTGACCTGACAGACGGCTGGTTTGAAAAAGCGGGCCTGTCCCGGATCAGAAACGGGGTGATCCTGCTTGTCTCGGGGGCAATGTTGTCGTGGCCCGTTTCGCAGGTCTGGACATTGACCCTGCGCACACGCGGCTACGGCGATGTCACCCAATACCTCGGGTTTCCGCAATATCTGACCATGGCATTTATCGCAGCGGGCATCACGCTGGCTGCCTTTGCAATGCTGGTGTGCGGCCTCATCACATTATTTGCACCCCGCCTTCTATCGGAGCTGAAAACATGACTGCTGCACTGATCGGCTTCGCGCTTGTCCTCCTTCTGGTATTGCTGCGGCTTCCCATCGTGTTTGCGATGGGCTTTGTCGGGACGCTTGGCTTTGCCTATGAACGCGGCGGCAGCATTTTTGACGAACGCGGCCTGCGCGCATCGCTTTCAATGGTGGGCCGCCAAATCACCGATACGGCGCAGGACTACGGCCTGTCGGTCATTCCGCTGTTTATTCTCATGGGGCTGTTCGTCAACAAAGGCGGCATGGCGCGCGAACTTTATGCCGTGTCCAATGCCTTTCTGGGTCACATGCGCGGCGGGCTGGCGATGGCAACGGTGATGGCCTGTGGCGGCTTTTCCGCAATCTGCGGGTCGTCGTTGGCAACCGCCGCGACAATGTCCAAAGTGGCGATGCCGGAAATGCGCCGGTTCAACTATTCCGACCGCCTTTCGACCGCATCAATCGCGGCAGGCGGGACGTTGGGCATTTTGATCCCGCCGTCCGTTATCCTCGTGATTTATGGAATTCTGACCGAGACCTCTATCGGCAAGCTGTTCATGGCGGGCATCATTCCGGGTATTCTGGGTATTCTGTTTTACTTGCTTGCTGTGCGCTGGACGGTCTGGCGCGACCCCAAGGCAGGGCCAGCGGGCGAGCGCACCGCATGGCCACAACGCATCATCGCCCTGCGATCCGTCTGGGCCGTGCTGTTGCTCTTCTTTATCGTGATCGGCGGTCTGTACGGTGTGTTCGATTTCGAACCGCTCAACCTGACATTTTCCCCGACCGAAGCCGCAGGCATGGGCGCAATGGGCGCGTTCATCATTGCCCTGTCACGCGGCGGGCTGGATCTGGCCGGTCTTTTCGACGTCCTCAAGGAAACCGCCCTGACATCGGCAAGCCTGTTCGCGGTTTTGATCGGCGCGCAGGTCTTTTCCAACTTTGTCAACGTTGCGGGCCTGCCCGAAGCGCTGATTTCACTGGTCACCGCATATGATGTATCGCCGATGATGGTGATCGTGATGATCTTGCTGGTGTATGTGGTCCTCGGTTGCGTCTTCGAAAGCCTCTCGATGCTGTTGCTGACGGTGCCGATCTTCTTTCCTCTTGTTGTATCGCTCGGGTTTGATCCGATCTGGTTCGGGATTGTCGTTGTTGTTGTCGTCGAAATTTCGCTGATTACACCACCCGTCGGGTTAAACGTGTTCATCCTCAAGGGGGTGGTGGGCGATGTATCAACCGGAACGATCTTCCGGGGTGTGACACCGTTCTGGATTGTCGATATCCTGCGTCTGATCCTGATTGTTCTCGTCCCGACAATCGTTCTCTTTTTACCAAATCAAATGGGTGGCCTTGGACATTGATTGTCCTCCCCCACCGAAAGGAACCGAACATGAGCCTTCTTGACGTCAAAAGTTTCGCAGCAGGTAAGTGGATCACGCCGGACGCGAACGCGCGCACCATTGAAAACGCTGTCACAGGTGCCGTTATGGCGCGCGCGGGCAACGATGCGCTGGATGTGCAGGCGATGCTGGATCATGCGCGCGATGTCGGTGGCCCTGCCCTGCGCGCCCTGACGTTCCACGACCGCGCGCGCCTGCTGAAAAATCTCGCCACGCATTTGGGCAAGCACAAGCAGGCGCTTTATGATCTGTCTTTTGCGTCGGGCGCGACCCAATCCGACCACCTGATCGACATTGACGGCGGCATCGGCACGATGATGGTTTACGCCTCCAAAGGCCGTCGTGAAATGCCCGATACCAACATCTACCTTGATGGTGATGTCGAACAGCTTTCGCGCGGCGGGACGTTTCTGGGTCAACATATTGCAACATCGCTGCACGGTGTTGCAATCCACATCAACGCCTTCAACTTTCCGGTTTGGGGGATGTTGGAAAAATTGGCCCCGACGCTCCTTGCGGGCGTTCCGGCAATCGTGAAACCGGCCACCGCCACATGTTACGTTACCGAACTTGCCGTGCGCCTCATGCTCGACAGCGGTATTCTGCCCGCAGGGGCGCTGCAACTTGTCTCCGGTGGTCTTGGCGACATGCTTGACCGTTTGAGCTGTCAGGACGTGATAAGCTTTACCGGCTCTGCCGACACCGCGTTCAAACTGCGCTCTGCCCCCCATATCCTGAAAAACTCGATCCGCTTTGTGGCCGAACAAGACAGCCTGAACGCCTCGATCCTTGGCCCTGATGCGGTGCCCGGCACGCCGGAATTCGATCTTTTCGTAAAAGAAGTGCAGCGCGAAATGACCACCAAAGCGGGGCAAAAATGCACCGCGATCCGCCGCATCATTGCCCCGCAGGCACAGGTTGACGCGGTGATCGAGGCGCTTCGCGCGCGGCTGGACAAAACAGTGATCGGCGATCCACAGGCCGAAACCACGCGCATGGGCGCGCTGGTCTCCAACAGTCAGAAGCGCGATGTGCTTGGAAAGGCCAACATCATCGGCACCGAGGCCGAGCGTGTTTACGGCGACCCCGACAATTTCGAGGTTCACGGCGCAGATCGCGACAATGGCGCGTTCCTGCCGCCGATGCTGTATCATTGCGCCTCCCCCGATACCGCCGAACGGGTCCACGACACCGAAGCATTCGGTCCGGTTTCGACCATCATGGGCTACCGCGATCTGGATCACGCCATCGCATTGGCCAACCGCGGGCAAGGGTCGCTTGTGGCCTCTGTCATCACCCGTGACGCGGAGGTCGCGCGCACAGTCGCCATCGGTGCGGGCGCGTTTCACGGACGCCTGTATTTCAACAACCGCGACAGCATGAAAGAATCAACCGGCCACGGCTCCCCCCTGCCCCACATGGTCCATGGCGGCCCCGGACGTGCAGGCGGCGGCGAGGAACTGGGCGGCGTGCGCGGCGTCATGCACTATATGCAACGCACCGCCATTCAGGGCAGCCCCGATATTCTGACGGCGATCAGCAGCACATGGGTGCCCGGTGCCGCCGAGAACCCCGCGCCCGCGCACCCCTTCTCGCAGCATTTCAATGATCTCGAGATCGGTGAAACAATCCATACCGATCCGCGCACGGTCACGCTTGATGACATCGAACATTTTGCGAATTTCACCGGCGACACCTTCTATGCCCACATGGACGACGCAGCCGCCAAGCGAAATCCGTTCTTCCCCGGTCGCGTGGCGCATGGCTATCTGTTGCTCAGCTTTGCCGCCGGTCTGTTTGTCGAACCGAACGAAGGGCCGGTTCTGGCCAACACCGGCCTTGATTCCCTGCGCTTCATGAAGCCCGTTCAAGCGGGCGACAGCATCAAGGTGCGCCTAACGGTCAAGCACAAGACACCGCGCAACACTGCCTATGGTGAAGTGCGCTGGCATGCCACGCTGACCAATCAGGACGATGAAATGGTCGCGCAATACGAGCTTTTGACAATGGTCGCCTACGCAACCTGAAGCGGGAAAAAGACGCATATGCGGAGGCTGAACCGCATATGCACAAACCCCTGCGCCGGTCGCATCAAGGGGCCACCAAATATCCCTTTAGCGTTTCGCGGGTGATCTCGCGCGCAATATCAACCGGTTTTTGCGCACCTTCGTCACGAAACCAGATGCCAACCCAGTTCACAGCGCCCAGAATCACAAGGCTCGCCAGCTTGGGGTCCAGATCGGGGCGCAGTGACCCATCGGCAACTCCGTCACGCAGCGCCTCGCGCACAATAACGTCGATCTTGTCGCGGCCGCGCTTGTTGCCAGAGGTGAGCATAGGGCGCATATAGCTCCACAGATATTGCATATCTTTGCGGGTCATTATGACAATATAGGCCTGCAACCCCGCATCAAGGCGCGCAGCGGCAGAGCCAGGCACGATCATCGCCGCCTCCACGGCAGCAATCAAACGGTCCATTCCCAATTCATAACACTGCATCAAAAGATCGCTCTTGCTGCTGACGTAGTTATAAAGCGCCGCCTTGGTCACGCCAAGCTCTGCCGCAATCGCGTCAAGCGGAACGTTCTCGTACCCCTCATTGCCGAATTTCTCGGCCGCACAGCGCACGATTTCCCGATGCTTGAGGGTGCGCAGCTGTTCTTTGGTTGGGAAGCCGGAAAGTTCTTTCATCCATGGACTATCGGCAACCGATCAACGGGCGTCAATAGAATGAACACTAATAAGTTGACTTTCCAAAAGATCGCGCACTAATCTCCGGAAATTTTGATGACCGCCAGTCACCAAAGCGTCAGACAGTCAGGCGCGCAGGGAAACAGGCGGAAGGGTGACACGGGAGGTTTTGCCAATGATCGAGAAACTGTTGATTGCCAATCGCGGAGAGATCGCGATTCGCGTTGCGCGCACCGCAGCGGCGGTAGGAATCACAACTGTCGCTGTGCATACCCCCGACGATGCCACATCGCTGCATCTCAAACACGCGGACGAAGTATGCGTTCTGCCGGGTGCAGGCGTTGCCGGTTATCTCGACATCGAGGCCCTGATCGCAATTGCGCAAAAGGCGGGCTGTGACGCGGTGCATCCCGGTTACGGCCTGCTGAGCGAGCGCGCGGATTTCGCCGACGCCTGCGCCAACGCCGGTCTGATCTTTGTCGGTCCTGACGCGGCAACCCTGCGCCGTCAGGGGGACAAGGTATCCGCGCGCGCGTTGGCGCAAGAGGCTGGCGTGCCGGTTCTTCACGGCTCCGCTCCGCTGGACACACCCGCCGATGCGCGCGGGTTCTTTGAGGTACAAGGCGGCGCGCCGCTGATGATCAAGGCGGTGAACGGTGGTGGCGGGCGCGGAATGCGCGTGGTGCGCACCCTTGACGAGATCGACACCGCATTCACGCAAGCCCAGACCGAGGCGCAGGCAGCATTCGGCGACGGATCGCTTTATGCCGAACGCTTTCTGCCATCGGTGCGCCACATCGAGGTGCAGATCATCGGGGACGGAACCCACGTCACCCATCTGTGGGAGCGTGACTGCTCGGTACAACGACGCCATCAAAAGATCATCGAACTGGCCCCTGCCCCGCATCTGACGGACGCCACGCGCACGTCGCTTCTGGATGCCGCCATCGCCATCGGGCGCGCCTGCGGCTATCGCGGCCTTGGCACGGTCGAATTTCTGGTCGAAGACAACGGTGCCTTCCACTTCATCGAAACCAACCCGCGGATTCAGGTGGAACACACCATCACCGAAGAAATCACCGGGCTCGATCTGGTTGAAATACAGCTGGCGCTTGCCTCCGGTGCCACGCTTGCAGATGTCGGCTTGGGCGAACCGCCTGCACCGCCCGTGGGGTACAGCCTCCAAACCCGCATCAACACCGAAACGCTGGATCAGGACGGCACGTTTACACCCACCGGCGGACGGCTGAGCAGCTATAACGCGCCCACAGGGCCGGGTGTGCGGATCGACGGCTACGCCTATCCCGGCTACAGCACAAACCCGAATTTCGATTCAATGCTGGCCAAGCTGATCGTGCACGAAAAATCCGGCGATCTGGTCCGCCTGTTTGCCAAAGCCGAGCGGGCGTTGTCCGAATTCCAGATCGGCGGCGTCGAGACAAACATCGGTTTTCTGCGCGCCTTGTTGCGTCTGCCAGTGGTTGAACGCTGGGATGTGGATGTGCGCACGCTTGATACCCAGATGCACGATCTTGTCGCGGGGCACGGCGGGCAGGACCGCTTCTTTACCGCAAAAGCCGAGGAAACGGTGGATGAAGTGGACATTCCGCAAGGGGCAGACGCCCTGCGCGCGCCGATGCAGGCGATGATCCAGCAGGTGCATGTCGCGGTTGGCGATACCATCGCCAAAGGGCAGGAAATCGCCGTGATCGAGGCGATGAAAATGCAACATACCGTCCTTGCGCAAGCGGGCGGCGTGGTCGTCGATGTCTTTGCCCACGCCGGAGAAACCATCGCAGCAGGCGCGCCGATGCTGGCGTTTACGCCCGACGACACGCTGGAAGAAATCTCGGCCGAGGATACAACACCCGAGCCCGATCACATCCGCGAGGATCTGGCAGGGCTGCAAGGGCGCATCGCGCGCACGCTTGATGAAAACCGCCCGCGGGCTGTGGCGCGTCGGCGTGACCGCAACCAACGCACCACCCGCGAGATCGTCGACGCCCTGTGCGAGGGCGGCGATTTTCATGAATACGGTCAACTGGTGTTGGCAGGACAGCGGCGCAAGCTGGGTCTGGAAGCCCTGATCGACGTATCCCCCGCCGACGGGATCGTAACGGGCGTTGGCGCAATCAACGCGGACCGGTTTGCGGAAAACCGTTCGCAGGTTGCCCTGCTGGCATACGATTCCACGGTGATGGCAGGCACACAGGGGTACTTCGGCCACCTCAAAACCGACCGCATGCTTGAGGTGGCGCACCATCAAAAGCTGGCAACGGTCTTTTTCACCGAAGGCGGCGGCGGGCGGCCCAACGATGATGATTTTGCCCAGACGATTCAATCGGGCCTGAAGGTCACGACATTCGCCGAATTCGCGCGGCTGCGCGGTTGGGGGCCACGGATCACCGTCAATTCGGGCTTTTGCTTTGCGGGTAACGCAGCGCTGTTTGGCGCGGGCGATATCCGCATTGCCACGCGCAACAGCTGGATCGGCCTCGCTGGTCCCGCGATGATCGAAGCGGGCGGCATCGGCAGCTTTCACCCCAAGGAAATCGGCCCCGCGCCGATGCACGCGGAAAAAGGGTTGCTGGATATTCTGGCAGAGGACGACGACGACGCGATCAATGCAACGCGCGCAGTGCTGTCGTATTTTCAGGGCGATCTTGACACATGGGAAGCCTCCGACCAGCGGCTTTTGCGCCACGCCATTCCGGAGAACCGCAAGACAAGCTATCTTATCCGCCCGGTCATCGAGGGTCTTGCCGACTCCGGCAGCTTCCTTGAACTGGGCGCACAACACGCGGCGGGGATGATCACCGGATTCGTGCGGATCGAGGGGCGGCCCATGGGGGTAATCGCCAACAATCCACAACATCTGGGCGGTGCGCTGGATGCCGCCGCCTCGGCCAAAGGCGCGCGGTTCCTCAATCTTTGCGCGCGGTTCAAATTGCCGGTACTGTCGCTGTGCGATACCCCCGGTTTCATGGTCGGCCCGCACAGCGAGGAAGAAGGCGCCGTCGGTGCCGCATGTGATCTGATCACTGCGGGAGCAAACCTCACGGCACCGATGTTCTTTGTCTGCCTGCGCAAGGGCTATGGCATCGGCGCGCAAGCAATGGCCGCCGGCAGTCTGGGCGAACCCGCCTTCTCGCTCGCGTGGCCTACGGGCGAATTCGGACCGATGGGTCTGGAGGGCGCTGTGCAGCTCGGCTATCGTAAAGAGCTCGAAGCACAAACCGATCCGGTCGCGCGCGAAGCACTTTACAACCGGCTGGTAGATGAACTTTATGAACGGGGGGCCGCGATTAGCGTTGCGTCCACCCATGAAATCGACGCGGTAATTGATCCGGCTGACACGCGCGGATGGATCGCCAAAGGAATGCGCATGGCCGCAAGCGGCTGATGCAGACAACGACAGAACCTCGGGAGGATCACATCATGACACGCACGCAGGAAATCGAACAGCAGGTGACCGAGCTTCGCCGTTTGCAGGCCGAAAGCTGGCCCGCAGGCGTGCCGCACGAAATCAATTACCGCAAGGGACAGGTGCCGCTAAGCCAGTATGTGCGCGCCGAAGCAAAGGCGCGCCCGGACGCTGCGATGATCCATTATTACGGGTGCACCCTTTCTTGGGGCGAAGTTGACGCACTCTCCGACCGGTTTGCCGGTCTGTTGCAGGCGCGCGGCGTGGGTGCGGGCGACAGGGTCGCAGTGATGATGGGCAACTGCCCGCAGTTCGTGATTTGCTTCTGGGGCATCATGAAGCTGGGCGCGGTTCTGGTGCCTGTAAACCCGATGTTCAAGGCGATCGAGCTGGCCTATCAGCTCAACGACAGCGGCGCGGAAACCCTTGTGTTTCAGGATGATCTGGCACCGCTGGTGGCGCAGGTTCTGGATGACACCCCTGTGCAGAGACTGTTTGCAACAGGTGCGGCGGAAATGGCAGGGACCAGCGGCCCCGTGCCACGGCCCGAAGGGATGGGCATGGCCCCGCAGGCCGACGGGGTTGAGCGTCTGCTTGCCGCCCTCGATAGCGCCGATCCGTTCACCGGTCCCGACTGTGCCGATCTGGATGCCGTTGCCGCGCTGAACTATACCGGCGGCACCACGGGGATGCCAAAGGGCTGCGTCCACACTCATGGTGACATGCTGTACACTGCCGCGTCCTATTGCGGGCCTGCGATGCCTGATTCGGGCGCGGATGATGTCATTGTTAACTTCTTCCCGTTGTTCTGGATTGCGGGCGAAAACTTTGGCATTCTGGCCCCGGCATACACCGGCGCTGCGGTGAGCCTCCTGCACCGCTGGGACGCGGTTGGCTGGATGGCCGCCGTGGCAGAACACCGCGCTTCCATCACGACGCTTCTTGTGGACAATGCCGTCGAAGTGATGCGCCACAAGGAGGCGGGTAACTATGATCTGACCTCGCTGGGTACCACTTCTGTCTGCTCGTTCGTCAAGAAACTGGGCGCGGCGTTTCGCACCGAATGGCGTGAATTGACCGGCAGCACCATGGTCGAAGCCGCCTATGGCATGACGGAATCGCACACTTGTGACACCTTCACCGTCGGCATGCAGAACGATGACTACGATCTGGCGCAGCAACCGGTGTTTGTCGGACTGCCCGTGGTCGGCACGGACATCATCATCTGCGACTTCGAAACCGGTGCGCTCAAACCGCTGGGAGAGACCGGCGAAATCTGCATCCGCTCGCCCGCTGTGTTGAAATCCTATTGGAACAAACCCGACGAGACTGCGCATGCAATCCGCGACGGTTGGTTGCATACGGGTGACATCGGGATGGTGAACGAACGCGGATTTGTTCATTACCTCGGGCGGCGCAAGGAAATGCTGAAGGTCAACGGTATGCCTGTTTTCCCGGCAGAAATCGAGATGTTGCTGGGGCGTCACCCTGCCGTGCTGGGGTCAGGCGTGATCGGGCGCAAGGACGACGCCAAAGGCGAAGTGCCTGTCGCATTTATCCATCTGGACCCTGAACAGGCAAAGGACCTTGACGCAGACACGCTGCGCGCGTGGTGCCGCGAGCAGATGTCATCCTTCAAAATTCCCGAAATACGGCTTGTTGACGGATTGCCGATGACGGCGACGGGTAAGGTCAAAAAAGAGGAATTGGCGGCCCTGCTTTAGCAGGACGCCGAAAAGGGATGGCGCAGAACCTCTGCGCCATCCGACACGAAACGGGGCACACCACCCTGAATACAAATTACTAATCGGGAGAATTATATGAAATATTTCAAACTGACGGCACTGGCTACAACAGCCGCCCTCGCGCTGGCTCCGGCCGCACAGGCCGAAACCCTGCGTCACGCTATTGGTGCCGCTTCGATGGGCGGGCTGATCGACGGTACGGAGGCTTGGGCCGACTACATCAAGGAAAACACCGACGGCGAGACAGAGATCAAAATTTTCGCCGGTTCGCTGTTGAACTTTACCGAAACATTCACCGGATTGCGTGACGGCATCGCCGACAGCGGCTTTGTTGTTCCGGCGTACCACCGCGCGGAACTGCCATATGCGAACCTGCTTAGCGATATGGGCACCGCGGGCGTTGATCCGGTTGCGATGGCGGGGGCCGCCAATGAATTCATGTTCACCTGCGCCCCGTGCCTTGCGGAATTCAATAACGCCGGACAGGTCTTTCTGGGCAACACCGTGACCGGCCCCTACTATATGTACAACCAAAAGCCGGTAAAAGCGCTGGCAGATTTTCAGGGCATCAAGGTGCGCGGCTTTGGGCCGTTCGCGCGTTGGCTGAATGCAATGGGCGCGTCTGCCATCAGCATGGGTGCCACGGAAGTCTACGAAAGCATGAGCCAGGGCCACATCGACGGCAATATCCACACCCTCGAAACGCTTGACACACTGTCTGCTGGTGAAGTCGCAGACTACGCTTTGAACCAGCCAATCGCGGTTTTCATCGGGAACTCGATGTTCAACGTAAGCCAGATGACGTGGGACGGGCTGAGCGACAAAACCAAACGGGCGATGATTGACGGCGCGTCCATCGGCCATGCCGTCGCCACCATTGACACCGTCAATCAGGCCGACGCGATCCTTGCTGATCCGGCGGCACATGGTGTCGAACTGCTGGAACCTGACGCGGACGTGAAGGAAAAAGCCGAAGCCTTTCGCATCAGCGATATGGAGGCCGTCGGCACATTGAACCGTGACACCTACAACATCGCAGACGCGCCCGAGCAAGTTGCACGGTTTCAGGAGCTGGTCGCGAAGTGGGAAAAGCTGGTGCAGGATATCGACGCATCCGATGTCAAAGCTGTTGGCGATCTCTACCAGCGTGAGATCTTTTCCAAGATTGATCCTGCCTCCCTTGGCTAAGGTCTGACTGGCCCGCCCTGACACCATCGGGGCGGGCTATGATTTTTCTGTACAAAGAAGGATGCGCCGATGGCCAACCTGATCCGTCTAGATCTGCTGTTGACCCGCTTCATGGCGGGCATTGCAGCCATTGCGGTGATCGCGATGATGCTGACTGTTGCCTCCGACGCATTTGCGCGGCAGGTATTCAATACCCGCGTCCCTTTTGTGTCGGTTATCGTTGCAAATTATTTCATGGTCGCCATCGCCTTTTTGCCGCTCGCGCTCGCCGAAGCGCAGGACCGCCACATCTCGGTTGATCTGGTCTACGGGCGTCTGCCCCCGCTGGCCCAGCGGTTTGTGGCACTGGGCATACATGTGCTGGCCGCGCTGACCTGCGCAGGCCTTACATGGACAATGTGGGACGAAGCGATGCGCCGTTATACCAACGGCTCTGTCGCGGTCGAAGACGGCGTATCCATGGCGATCTGGCAGGGATATTTCCTGCTGCCCGCGGGCTTTGCCCTGCTGGCGTTAACCTATTTGCTGCGGGTCTTTCTTGGATTGATAGGCGCTGCGCAAGCGCGTGAGCCGCTTATCCCGGACACCGACGACATTCCCACGGAGACGAATTAATGACACCGGAAATAATCGGGCTGGTCGGACTGGCCGTACTGGGACTCTTGTTGCTGTTGCGGATGCCCGTGGGCCTTTCACTGATATTGGTGAGCTTCACCGGCATCTATATCCTGCTGGGGCCGCGCCCTGCGTGGGGCATTCTGACCAGCATCCCTTACCAGTTCGCGGCAAAATGGACGCTGTCCTCCGTGCCGATGTTCCTGTTGATGGGCTACGTCTGTTATCACGGCGGGATGACGCGCGCATTGTTCGCCGCCGCGCGCTCGTGGATGGGTGCCCTGCCCGGCGGGCTTGCCATTGCGTCGGTGTTCGGCGCGGGCGGGTTCGCGGCTGTGACCGGATCGTCGGTGGCCTGTGCTGCCGCGATGGGGCGCATTGCCGTCCCCGAGATGACGCGCGCGGGCTATGATCCGGGCCTTGCCACCGGCTCCATTGCCGCCGCCGGGACATTGGGCGCGCTTATACCCCCGTCTATCCTGTTGATCCTGTTTGGCATTTTCGCGCAGGTGCCGATTGGCGCTCTGTTTCTCGGCGGTATCGGCGCGGGCGTTCTGACGGCCGTCATCTATGCGATAATGATCTACATCCGCGTGCGGATCAATCCCGCCCTCGCGCCAAGCCGTGAAGAGCCCGCAAGCTGGGCCGAACGCTTTAGCCATCTGCGCGGTATCTGGCCAGTGATCGCTCTGTTCGTAGTCGTGATCGGCGGCATGTTCGCGGGTCTTTTCACCGCAACCGAGGCAGGCGCAGTCGGCGCTTTGGCTGCGTGTCTTATTGCGTGGCTGAATGGCGGGCTGACGTTCGCGACCCTGCGCCAATCGGTGAACGAGACAATCGTGACCACCGCCGCGCTGTTCCTGATCGCCATCGGTGCCAACCTGCTTACGCGGTTTCTGGCGCTGTCCGGCTCGGGAGAGTTGATTACACAAACCATCCTGACGTTCGGCGCGTCCGAACTGGCGCTGATCATGGGCATCGCGCTGGTTTATATCATCCTCGGCATGTTCCTTGACCCGATCGGAGCGATGCTGCTGACCCTGCCCGTGCTTTTGCCGGTGGTGAACGAAGCGGGCATTTCGCTGATCTGGTTCGGTGTCTTTGTCGCAAAGTTTCTTGAAATCGGCATGATTACCCCGCCGGTCGGATTGAACGTCTTTGTCATTAAAGGCGTGGTAGACCGGTCGATTTCGCTGGGTGTGATCTTTCGTGGCGTGATCTGGTTTCTGGTTGCCGATGCGGTTGTCGTCACAATCATGATCGCATTTCCGCAGGTCATCCTGTGGCTGCCCGGACTGAGCTAGACTTTTGACCGGTTAACCCCGGTCAAAAGCCACCATCATTGCATCACGCAGCCGCGCAATATCCGGTTCGACCGGCACATTTGGATCACAGACAAACGGAGCAAGCGCCTTAGCACAAAATTTATCCTTACCTGCTCCGGGGGCTGACGGTTGATCGGGCAAATCGTCTGGGCCATGGATATCACTCTGAGTAATTGATCATCCGCGCTCTCAGACGGTGCACAGTGGCTGCACCAGAAAAAGGAGAGCTGAGATGAAACGTTATTATGTTGGTCTTGATGTTTCGAAAGATGAAACTGCGGGATATCGCGGTGACATAGTGACATCTTTCAAAAAGCCGGCCGACCCAGATGTACTCTCACGCGCTATGAGCGCAGATATGGAGCATATCGTCTGTGTCGTCCTGGAAACCGGTCGAATGGCTAACTGGCTGTATGATTAACTCAGCCAGAGGGGCCTTCTCATGGTTTGTATCGATGCTCGTCAGCTCATGCAGTTCTGAGCCAGATGCACAACAAAACTGACGAGAAACGCTGCCATGCTGTCGGACCTGTCGCGGACGGGTTTTTACAAAAAGATTGAGGTCAAGAGCCGCCTTGCCCAAGAACGTCGCGCGCTTTTGCGCGCCCGGGAAGTTGCAATCAAGACGCGCATGAACACAGAAAACACGATACGAGATTTGCTGGCTAGTTTTGGGATCAGATTGTCCGGCGTCAAAACCTATGTCGGGAACGCGCCTGAGGCGGATGTATTTATTGTGCTGGCTAAAGTTGTCCGGCAGGCGCAAGACACCGGCCCACAAGGCGCGACCGCATTTATCGTAGATCGCGGAGCGGCTGGTTTCAATGTCGGGCCGTCCGATCCCAAGCTGGGTCTTGACGGCGCACATATCGCGTCCATCACACTGAACGAGTGCCGTGTGAGCTCCGAGGCTGTTGTAGGTGAGATCGGAAAAGGCTTTTCATTGGCTTTCCGGTCTTTGGACAAGGCGCGATTGCATGTCGCGGCAGTCTGTGTCGGTGCTTCGGAACGCGTTCTGGACGAGGCTTTGGCATATGCCTGCGAGCGCAAACAGTTCGGCAGCAGGATTGCGGATTTCGGCATGATCCAATCCATGCTCGCCGACAGCAGAACCGAGATTCTGGCCGCGCGTGCGCTTGTCGTCGATGTCGCACGGCGGATGGACGAAGGGCAGCGGGTTTCGGCGGATGTTGCCTCGGCAAAGTTGTTTGCATCCGAGATGGGCAGCCGCATTGCCGATCGTGCGCTCCAGATCCACGGTGGTGTAGGTTATCTCAAGAAAAAGTCGGTCGAAAGGTTCTTTCGGGATCTGCGGGTCTTTCGCATCATTGACGGCACTTCCCAAATTCAACAGGTTATTATTGCGCGGGATATGGTCCGCTCATACCTCCGGTCGCGCGAGGCGACGGAACCCGACAGCAAATAGACGCCGTCAACTCCGTTGAATGTTTCGTTGTCTAGACTGCCTGTTTAGAAAAAGGGCCTGCAAGCCGCCCTTCTATGCGGAACCTCCGATTACCTGAAGCGCTCTCGAAGTTGACTTGATAAGATCGGGCTGAGATACCTGAGTGAACCATTGTATTGTGCGGCGAAATCGCTTTCCCAAATTTCAACAAGGTGACACTCATGCCTGACGTTCCTGCCGATCATTCAAATCCGGACTACCTGCGCCAGCACATCGCGGACCAAGCCGTGCTTGCGCAAATCTTCGGCGACTCATTGGAAACCGCTGAAATTAGGGAAATCGGGGATGGGAACCTGAATTACATTTACCGCGTACAATCTTCTGATGCTCAAATGGCGATCAAACATGCACCCAATTTCTCCCGGATGTCGGGGGGCGCCCGCGCACTAACACCTGACCGTCTGAAATTCGAGGCCCGCGCACTGCAGCTGTTCCGTGAATTGGCACCGGAACATATCCCTGAAGTGTATGATTATAACTCCGAGGCTTCGATACTTGCCATGCGGTTCCTGTCGCCCCATAAAATCATGCGAAAGGGGTTGATAGAGGGAAATGTGTACCCGCTATTTGCCGACCATATATCGACCTACCTTGCCAACACCCTCTTTGGTACGTCCGACTATGCGATGCTGCCTGCGCAAAAGCGGCCACTGGTAGCAGAATTTGCGCTGAATGTGGAGTTGTGCGAAATTACCGAACGGCTGGTTTTCAACCAGGCGTTTGCAGGCTCTCAGGATAACAACTGGACGACTCCACAACTGGACAAACACGTCACGCGGTTGCAAACCGATCCCGCCATTCGTCTGCGCGTAGAGCAATTGAAACTGGCTTTTCTGACCCGCACAGATGCTCTGTTGCACGGTGATTTGCACAGCGGATCGGTCCTGCTGACCCAAGACGAGACCTATCTCTTCGATACCGAATTCGCGACATTCGGCCCGATGGGTTTTGACATCGGAATGTTGATTGGCAACCTTTTTCTGGCCTACTTTGCACTGCCCGCCCATGGTGCATCCGCCGCACGCTGCGACGGGCTATTGGATGATATTGAATCCATCTGGACCGGTTTCGAGCGCAAGTTCACCGCACTTTGGCAGGACAATCGAACCGGAGGGGCCTTCAGCGCGACCCGGTTTGAGGACGCCGCAGGATCCGTCGCGGCCCGGAGCCACCTGCAAGCGTATCTCGCTCAGGTACTGAACGAGACCGCGGGTTTTGCTGCTGTCGAAATTGTGCGCCGTGTCATCGGTCGCGCTCACGTGATAGAATTTGACTCTATCGAGGATGCAAAGCGCCGCGCGCCTCTGGAGGCGGCGGCCCTCGACATGGCCTGTGCAATTCTTGGCCGCGCCGCCCCTGTCACAGATATTGCACAACTGACAGCAGCGGCCCGCAACGTACCCTAGCGTACTTCAGCCGCGGCCCATGCCATAGAATTCTTCGTTCGGGCGCATGCTCGTCACGTTAGCCATACGGTTGGACAGACCAAAGAAAGCAGCGATTCCCGCAATGTCCCAGACATCTTCCATGTCAAAGTCATGCGCGCGGAGTGTGTCGAAATCTTCCTCACTGACTTCATAAGCAGACTGGGACACTTTCATTGCGAAATCCAGCATCGCACTTTGACGATCGGTTATGTCGGCTTTACGGTAGTTCACCGCGACCTGATCGGAGATCAGCGGATCTTTGGCCCTGATGCGCAGGATCGCACCATGCGCAACGACGCAGTACTGGCATTGGTTCACGTTACTTGTCGCGACCACAATCATTTCGCGTTCGGCTTTGGTGAGGTTTCCGGGCTTGTCCATTAGTGCGTCATGATAGGCAAAAAATGCACGAAATTCATCGGGCCGGTGTGCCAGCGTCAGAAATACGTTGGGCACAAAGCCTGATTTTTCCTGCACCGCGCGAATGCGGTCGGCGATGTCGTCAGGCATATCGTCGATTGAGGGAACGGGAAAGCGGCTGATGGGTTTTTCGGTCATATTAGGTTCCGGTTTAGCAACAATTACATGGGAAAAGACGCGCCGGACCCTCCGGCGCGCTCTGATAGCTTATTTTTGTGCGGCGTACTGGGCTTTACCATCCTGCACGGCGTCGTAGAGCTCTTGTGCTCCGTCCGGCAGCGTTGCAAGCAGCTTGGCGTGGGTGTCTTCCGCCATCAAGCCGGCCCACGCTTTCTTCTGCGCGTCGTCCAGATCAACAAATTTGCCGCCTTTCTTCTCGAATCTTTCAACTTGAAGTGCTTCTTCGGCATCCTGGCGTTCGCGCATTTCCTGGGTAGATGGCATCGCCGAGACAAGTAGAGTCTGGATTGGTTCGGGCAACCCGTCAAAGTAGCGTTTGTTGACGAAAAACACCTGCTCGTGGTGATACTGGTGGGTTGTGACGTAGGTTTTGGCAAACTCTGCAGCCGGAGTGGTCACAAAAAAGGTCAGCGGCAAATCTCCGCCTTCTACCATGCCCTGCTCAAGTCCGGTGAAGAAATCGGGCAAAGACAATTGCACGCCGTTCACGCCGACCTGTTCCCAGAATGCGCGCGCAGATGCAGCGGGCGGAATGCGGAACCGCTGGCCCTTGATCTCTTCTGGCCTGCTACAGCTGTCCTTGCAGAACATATTCGACCAGCCTGCATCCCCCATGCCCAGCAATACCAGACCGTTTTCCTTAAAGATGTCACCCAGAACGGGTCGCACAACATTGTCGGTTGCCCAGCGACGCTGCGCATCGGTGTCCCACAGGTAAGGCATCGACATAACAGCTCCGGGAGGCACCGACACGGCCGCACCGGCAAGACCCGTTGTGCCAATCTCAAGACGGCCACGAATAACCTGCTGGGTCATCTCCTGATCATTTCCGACGAATTGATATTCGATTTTGTAGTCGTCGCCGGACTTTTCGTTAAAGTTGTCGATGAAGGTCTGAATGATGCCGCGCATCATCGATCCTTCCCGCAGGGAGCCCGCGATCCGCATCACCTCTTCGGCGTTGGCTGTTGTCGGCAGCGCCATCAACGCGACAAGGCCGAGTGCTGCAAATTTCCCGATTGGTTTCTTCATGGTTTTTCCTCCTTCAGGTTTCTGTTCATACTGTAGCTCAAAGCACAGCTTCGATCATGAAAGGCCCGCGCCGTTTCATGGCGGTGGCGAGTAGTTTGTAGAAATCCTGTATCGTGTTTACGCGAGCCGATTCCACGCCAGCGCCTTTGGCCAACGCACACCAGTCCAGTTCCGGCCGGTCAAGATCAAGCATAAGCGACGCATTTTTTCCGGCCTTGTTCGCACCGACATCCTTCAACTCTGCATGAAGGATGGCATAGGAACGATTGGACAATATTACGGTGACCACGTCCAAATTTTCCCGCGCTTGCGTCCACAGTGCCTGGAGCGTGTACATACCGCTTCCGTCTGCCTCGACCGATATGACCTTTCGGTCTGGGCATGCTACAGCGGCGCCAGTCGCCATCGGCATGCCGCTACCAATGGCGCCACCGGTTAGTTGGAGATAGTCATGCGGCGCCGCGTCTTGCGTGGCCGCATAAAGCGCACGGCCACCGGTGATAGCCTCGTCAACAATAATGGCATTTTCCGGCAGGAGGCCGGCGATGGCTTCAGCCACCGCAGCGACAGTCAATGTCCCCTCTGCGCGCGTGCCTTCCCTTAGAACGGCCTGCGGAACAACAACATTTCCAACGCCGAGTTCATCAGCAAGCATAGCAAGTGCGGCGGCCTGATCGCACGCGTCATCAGCCAGCTCGATCACGTCGGTGTGTTCCTGGATCGGTGTACTTGGCTGATCGGGATAGGCAAAGAACGCAACCGGAGACCGCGCGCCCACCAGTATCAGCGATGTGGTGTCAGCGAATTCTTTGGTTGCGTCCGAAACTCGGTACTTCACCCGGTCCAGCGCGACCCGTCCCGCGCCCCGTTCAAGTCGCTTGTTGGATTGTTCAGCCAACAGCCGCGCACCTGTGGCAACCGCGATACGGCCTGCGGTTTCCAATGCCTCACCGCGCAACGCCATATCGCCGAGCAAAAGGGTGGTGGCCGGTCCGTCGGCGCGTATGGCTTTGGCCGCCGCGCGTATTGCGTTTTCATCCGGTGCCCGCCTGGCCGGGGCTGCCTGAGGTTGCACAACGATGTCTGTATCGCCCCATGCCGCGTCCGCAGGCAATATCAATGTGGCGACCTTACCGGGAGGTTGCATCGCCGCGTAAATTGCATCGCGTGTGTCGCCCGACACGCTGTCTGCATCCGCAATGCTGCGCACCCAATCCGAAACAGCGCCCGAAATGGCCGCAATATCGCTGGTAAGCGGCGCGTCATATTTCAAATGGTAGGTGGCGTGATCACCGACGATGTTCAGCACCGGAGATCCGCCACGTTTTGCGTTGTGCAAATTGGCCAGACCATTGCCCAAACCCGGTCCAAGATGCAGCAATGTCGCAGCGGGGCGATCCGCCATGCGGCCATAGCCATCTGCGGCCCCCGTTACGACACCTTCGAACAGGCCCAGAATGCACCGCATTCCCGGCTGGCGGTCAAGCGCAGAAACAAAGTGCATCTCGGAGGTGCCCGGATTGGCAAAACAGGTATCAATGCCGTGTGCGAGCAATGTTTCGCAAAGTGCGTCGGCGCCGTTCATGGCAGGCTTCCTTCTTTCGGTATCGTAGGACTTAGGGGATAAACAGATAGACAATCCACGGCACATAGGTCGTGATCAGCAAGGGCACCAACATCAGCAACACAAACGGCCAGATGCCACGCACAATCATCGTGAAACTTTCCCGGAAGACGCCCATCGCAATGAAAAGATTGATACCCACAGGCGGGGTGATATAGCCTATTTCGAGGTTGATCGTCGTCACGACACCGATATGCACCGGATCAAACCCTTGAGTTTGCATCAAGGGCAGCAGCAGCGGGGACAGGATCAGGATTGCCGATCCCATGTCCATAAAGCACCCAGCGATCAACAGGATGATATTCATCGTCAGGCCGGCGGAAACCGGATTGTCGATATATTGACTCATCCATTCGACCAGCAGTTTTGGCACACCTTCATAATCGAGGATCGTGTTAAAGCTTCCCGCCAGCGCAAGAAGTGGCAGCAAGGTGCCAAACAGCCGGATTGTCTCACCCAGCATGGCCGACACGTCGGCCAGCTTCAGGTCCCGGTAGACCAGCCCCTCGATCACCAAAGCATAGACGAGAGAGACAACAGCCGCCTCTGTCGCGGTGAAATAGCCGCTGTAGATTCCGCCCAGCAGGATCACCGGCAGCAGCAAGGCAAACCCGCCGCGGCGCAGCGCGACAAATAGCCGTTGCCCCGAAAAATCACCGCGCGATGGTATCGGCGCAACGATCACGCAATATAGTGAAATTGTGGCAACCATCAGGATGCCCGGCCCGACGCCCCCCATGAACAGATTAACAATCGAGGTTTCGGTGATGATCCCGTACAGCATCATCGGAATAGAGGGCGGGATCAGAACCCCCAACGTGCCACCCGTACAGAGCAGGCCCAGCGAGAAGGGTCTTGAATACCCCTCCTTTACCAGTGCGGGGTACATAATGGACCCGATCGCGGCCAGTGTCACAATCGACGAACCCGAAATGGCAGCAAACACCGCACAGGCCAATACAGACGCAACCGCAAGACCGCCCCGCAGGTTTGCGGTGAGGGCGACCATGATATCGATCAGACGTTGTGCGATCTGGCCACGGCTCATGATGTTACCAGCAAGGATAAACATCGGAATCGGCAACAAAACATCGCTGTCGATGGTGAACCACAGGTCCTGAATGAAAAATTCAAGCGACGAGCTGCGCGCGACAAATTGGTGCATACACAGCACCGCAAAGGCAAGAACCAGCACCATCGGTTGACGCAACAGCACCAGTACCAATGCCCCGACTATAATGAGAACGCCTGTCACAAAGCTTCGCCTTGCTCAACCGGGCGCAGGGACGGCTCGAAAAAGAAGATCAGGAACTTTAATGTCGCGTAACCGAACGCCGCCACAAGAACGGTCTGGACGGTCCAGATATTGAAAGGCAGTGACATGTCACGCTCACCAATGCGAAACGTGCTCGCCACAAAAACCGCCGATGCATAGGTCAGACCTGCGCACATGGCAGCGGATAGCAGATCCGCAAACCGCGCCATCGCAGGATGCAGCCGCTCTGGAAAAAGCTTGTCGACAATCGACGGGCGCAGATGGCCGCCGTTTGTGATCACGTAAGAAAATCCCATCATCCCCGCAACTGCCATCGCATAGACCGCAACGCGCTGTGCGCCGAAAATACCGTTACCCAAAAATTCGCGCCCGAAAATATCAACAATCAGCGCCAGGGTTCCTACGGCAAAAGCCAAATAACAGACCAGCGTTTCAGTCACTGTCAGAAAGCGGTAAAGCATGCGCAGTTTGCCTTTTGTATCGGTCGCAGACGGGTGGGACATGCGGGTGTAACCTCAGGTTTTTTCGGGTTGCTGGCCGTAGGAGCCGATCTTTGTCAGAGTCTCGGCCATCTGTGCCTTAGTCAGCAACGGTGGATCACCCATTGGCAGACAAAGCAGCATCAGCCGGGCCATTTCTTCAACTGTCACAGCAAGAGACAATGCCTGTTTCAACGTTTTATGGCCCGTTAGCACACCATGATGCGCCAGAAGACACGCGCGCCGATCTTGCATCGCCGCAATAATATGCGCGCCCAGCTCGGGGGTGCCAAAGGTTGCGTATGGCGCGCAGCGGATGGTGTCGCCACCGGCTGCGGCAACAAGATAATGCAAGGGCGGAATATCATGTTCCAGCACGGACAAAGCTGTCGCGTGGGTAGAATGTGTATGTACCAGCGCATGCAAATCAGGGCGTGCACGCAGAACGGCCGTGTGCATCGGCCATTCGCTGGACGGGATCGTGTCGCCTTCAAAATTACCGTCAGCGTCCATTTTTACAATCAGATCCGGCGTCAAATCCTGATAGGGAATGCCGCTGGGGCTGATCAGAATACCGTCCGGCAACCGGATGCTGATGTTGCCGGAAGTGCCGCGGTTGATGCCCAGTCCGTTCATCGCGCGGCACGCATCAATCAACTCTTGCCGCTGCTGGTCTTCACTGTTGCCAGTCATCGCTCTGCGCTCCTCACCGTTACGATTGTGGATCTTTAGGCAACACATCACGGTAGGTTTCGGAATCCAGACCGAATTTCTGCATGACCTCTTCTGTGTGCTGGGCAAAACCCGGCGGACGCAGGCGGTAGCTCGCAGGCGTGCGTGACAGCTTGATCGGGCTGCCGGTGCCACGATAATCGCCAATATCCACGATCATTTCGCGCGCATGGGTGTGCGGGCAGTCCACGACTTGCCCCACGTCGCGCACTGGCCCGCACGGCACCCCAGAGGTGATCAATTTGTCCGCGATTTCGTCACAGTTCCACTTTGCCAATCCTGCTTCAAGTTCTGTTTTCAGGGCATCGCGGTTGCCATTCCGGCTGGCTGTTGTTGCAAAGCGCGCATCGTCCGCCAGATGCCCCAATTCGAGAATGCTGCACAGGTTCCGGAATTGCCGGTTGTTGCCAATAGCCAGAAACAGCGGACCTGTAGCGGTTGCGTAGGTGTCATAAGGTGTAATGTTGGGGTGGGCATTGCCCGAGGGCTTCGGGACGTTACCGTTAAGATAGTAGTTCGGCAAATGCGGGTGCAGAAGTGATACGGCGTTGTCATACAATGCGGATTCTACGAACTGTCCTTCACCGCTGCGCACACGTTCTTGCAGGGCCAACAGCACGCCGACCGCTGCGTTCAACCCCGTTACCATATCGACAACCGGCAAGCCAACGCGCAAAGGCTCGCCGCCTTTTTCGCCATTCACGCTCATGATGCCGCCGATCGCCTGAATCGCGGCGTCATATCCCGGCATCCCGCCGTAAGGGCCGTCCGCGCCAAAGCCCGACACGCGACAATGAATCAGCGCGGGAAACCTCTTGTGAAGTTCCTCATACCCGATGCCCCATTTTTCAAGCGTGCCGATCTTGAAATTCTCGACAAAGACATCCGCGTTTTCCAGCAGATGCATCAACACCTCGCGGCCCGCAGGCTGGGACAGATCCAGCGCAATACCCTTTTTGTTGCGGTTCAGACCCAGAAAATAGCTGGCCGCATCGCCCAAAAACGGCGGCCCCCATGTGCGGGTTTCATCACCGGCGGGTGGTTCAACCTTGATAACGTCGGCACCGTGATCGGCCAGTATCTGGGTGCAATACGGCGCGCCCAGCACGCGGCTTGCATCTATTACCGTAATACCCTCCAACGCACCTTTGTTGGTATTATCCTGATTATCAGTCGTGTCGCTCATCTTTGCCCCTCATGCTTTCGGGCCGTCAGGCGTGGCGATTTCGTCGCGTAGCCGTGCGGCAAATTTCGGATAGGTTTCGGATAGTTCATCGGCAACCCGCCCCCGCAACAACTCAAGCGTCGCGGCATCGGGATCGGCGGTCGTGGCCGCCGTCGCGTCGGTCTCGTATGTAAAACCGGTTTGCGCACGGATGGTGTCTGCATCCTCGCCCGGGTGCCAGGATTTCAGCGTGAAACCCGCCCGCTCCTTATCAAAATCAAATACCGCGCGGCCCGTGACCAGCGCCACAGGTCCGCCACTGCGCACAACGTCCGGCGCGCTGGTTCCGGGTGCGCTGATGAAATCAACCTGATCCACCAGAACACGCGGTGTGTGCTCTTCGCGAAACAGAATCACGCGCGGCACCTGAAAGTACAGATAGGCCGACCCGAACGAGCCGGGCCAGCGCACCTTGGTGTTGGGGTACTCTCCGACGCCGACCAGATTGATGTTTCCGTGCCCGTCAATCTGTCCGCCGCCCAGAAAAAATGCGTCAATGCGCCCCTGAGCCGCGCAATCGAACAGTTCGGCACTGCCGTTGGTAAAGAAATTATGCTTAACTGACCCAAGAATGGAGAGCTTGACCTCCGGCGCGTTTGCTGCGGCCGCGCGCGCGCGCACCAGCATTGCCGCGGCTGCCGGAATGGGCGAAGATGCGCCAACGGCCACATGCCGCACGCCTTCCAGATAGGTGGCGATGACTGCGATAAGCCGTTCGTTATGGGTGGCTGAAGCGCTCATGATGCTGCTCCTTCTGCACGGTTGGTCCATTCAGCGCCACTTAACCACGGTGTCAGTGCATCACCGCCTGCACCTGCTGCTGCGCCGTAGCGTGATAGCGCCCCGACATCAGTGCCGTATTCCCCCCAACAGGCATACGGCCACGCGCCGCCCGGCGCGTGTGCCACGGCGTCAACATAAAGAGAGGGCAACACACCGGCGGCTGTTTTCTCATCGGCAAGCAGATCCTCATCGACAATCCGCTCAACAGTCACCAGCGTCTCTTTCGAAGCATAAGCCATCGCCGCCAGCTCGCGGCGTCGCCCGATCCATACATTGCCGTGCCGGTCTGCCAATCCGGCGTGAAACAACGCGCGGTCGGGATGAATGGCAGGAATAGCCACCATCCGGTCTCCCTCAGCAAATGGATTATCCACCATTCCCCAATCCTTGCGGTTGGCCAGCACATCCGTGCCGATCAAGCCGCGCATCGGCAGGAACGGCACACCTTTTTGCGCAGCCATAAGTCCCGCATGAATTGCAGGGCAAGTCGCATCCATGATCGTAATGTCACCATTTTTAACGGCGCGCGCGAAGGACGGGGCGCCCCCTGCCTCACCCAGCGAAATCGCACTGGTTTCAACAGATGTCACCAGACCAGCAGCAATCAGCATATCAACCTGCATGCCGCCCGTCGGTACGCATACCAGTCGCAAACCGTCTATGCCCTGCGCGATGATGTGCGGTGTTGCCGCCATGGAAACCCCGGCATAATCCACCGGCACGGCAAGCCTGTCCCCGCTCCGGATGCGCGAAACAAGCGCTTCTAGCGACACAATCACGCTCATCATAACCGCCCCGCTGCCAGCCACGCGCAATCTCGGGCCAGAGCAACGCGCGTTTGCCCGGCTTTTCTGTGTTGGGGTAATGCATTGGCGTAACCAACAGGGTCCATGCTACTTTCCTTTACGACCAGTGGAGAAAGTCAAAACAGCAAAAGTACTGCGATACATCTTCAAGGCTTCAGTGACGGTTTTGTCTTTCACGAGTGTGAATTGCGATCACTCTGCAAAACTCCCACCCCTTTTACCAGCCCTGTGTGAAAAATTCGGCTTTGCGCAAACGACGCCTTGCAACTTACCGGTCGGGCTGGCTTTTGTGTAAATCACAGGGTGGGAATATCCCGTTGCTTGTGGCGATATTCGTGATCAGCCCAGGAGGCGTCATATCAAACGCGGGGTACCAGCCCTTTGCCAGCGGGGTCGCCGTACGGTGGCCCAGACAATACAGCACCTCGTCGGGATCGCGCATTTCCATGGGAACATCTTCGGGGTTCATCGCCGAGAAGTCGGGACGTTTGACCATGGCCGTATAAGGTATGCCGAAATGCTGCGCGACGATGGCCAGCTGAAGCGTTCCTACCTTATTGATCACATGTCCCGCACCTGTCACCCGATCAGCCGCTGTCATGAGATGTTGGACCATACCTGCATCCATCGCAGCCGCGCCCATATTGTCGGTGATGACGGTAACGTCTACGCCCATCTCTGCGACACTATGTGCAGTAAGGCGGCTACCCTGAAGATAAGGACGGGTTTCCGAGCAGATCATCTTGAAATTTTTGCCCAGACGCAGCGCAGCGGCAACCGTTTCGATGATCGTGGATTCCCCCCAGCAGTGCGTCAGGATCGTGTCGCCGTCTGCAATCAGTTCTGCGGCGTATTCGCCGAGCCTGACACCCTCCTCATTATGTTCGCGCCAAATCCCGCGCACAAGCTTTTCGGTAGCGCAAGACAGGTTTTCACTGTCTATAATCGCGGGCAGCGCACGTATCACACGACCCACAGCGGTGCGGATCATATCATTGGTGGGGCGGGTATTTATCAGCTGTTCAGCAGCCTTGGTAAACGTATCCAATCGATCCGCTAAAGGTAGCTTCTGCGCCGCATGGGCGGCCAGAACCAGACCGGCACTGGCTGCGTAGAAAGGGCCACCGCTTTGCGTCACCATATCTGTGATCGCCAGAGCAACTTCTTCAACGGTCGTGCATTCGACATAGGTGGTTTCCATCGGGAAAACACGCCGGTCCAGTATCCGAACCTTATCATCTTCAATCATTACACTTTTATCATGCAGCGTCGGCATGTTTACTTTTATCATCTCGGCACCTGCTTGCTGTTGCGTATCTTCAGGCTGTTGGTACCCGTCGACCGACCTTTGAGCTAACCTTCCGGCGGCAGATTATCTGCTCGAATTCTCTCCCGCCAACTCCATAGTAGTAAGTCCTTCCTACGAACAAAAGGTGGCTTTTCTTAAAGACACGCGGAATAGCGCCCCGACCCCGGCCTTTTGGAAGATGTTGCCCGGAATTCCCAAATCGTCCGGATGCTGCATCATATGGGCCTTGTTGCACAGATCGCCCTTGCGCTGATATCGAGGCGGTCTGTTCTTTTCAAGATGTTGTAAATGCTGCACAAGTTTAACGCCGGTCGTCGTGACAAGATCCCGAAGCAACGGCATCGAGTGACGAACTGGGCTAACTACAACGAAGTTTGCGGCGGCGCGGTGATCTGACGGTTTGGATCTTCGAACCGAACAAGGTCATCCAGCATGATCCCGGCCTAGGTGAAGCCGTATGCTCTTGGTTGTCCTTTCGGCCAAGCAGCCTGCGCGCATCTTTTTGCTGCCGCAACTAGATCAAACGTATCCGAGGACACTGGCGTCATCCGCGTGGAGCGCGAGCCTGAGTATTGCGGCCTGTCAGGTCGGTGCCTATTGGTGTGGAAAAACACCTTCAGAGTTCCCGCCACCAGCCCGTGCTGGCGCAGCTTTTCCGCTGCGCGGGTGGCGGGGGCCGTGACCGCCTGAAACAGCGTGTCGAAATCCGTCATGGGTGTTCCAGACGAGCGGGTGTCCGCCATGCCTTTGCGTTGTGGCTTCACCTAGCTTTGTTGCACAAATCGCGTTCTGAAGGATTAACTGCGTGAAAACAGCGTGTTATCGGACTGCTATGAGCAGCTGGACACCGACGACGTACAAGACCCGGAACTGGACGGAGTACAACCTTTCGCTGAAGAACAGGGGATCGCTTTCGATCTGGTTTGATCCCGCGATGACATGGGAGGCTGCGCCTTCCGGTCGACGGGGCCGCCAACAAGCTTAGAGCGATGCGGCCATTCAAGCCTGCCTGACCCTGAAGGTTCTGTTCGGTTTGCCCTTGAGGCAGACGACTGGGTTTGTAGAGAGCTTGTCGGACTGTACTGGTCAGTGCCAGACTTCAGCACCCTATGTCGTCGTCAGAGAACGCTGTCTGTTGCCATTCCGTACAAGGGCTCCGCAGGGCCGCTACACCTTCTGATCCCCTCTCGACAGTATCCTGCGGATGCGTCTGCCGGGCAGTGGAGGGTGCCAGATCATCCCCCTGCCCCAAGAGCGCTGGATCGATACCATCCTTGACCGCGATTTTTTCGCGCAGCTCATCCTCCGGACGCTCGTAGCCCCGATAGACAGCGAGTCCAAGGAACGGATGAGCGTGACAAAAGCCCCTGCCCGAGCGATTTCCGTCTGTTCGAAGATTAACGGACGGTTCTCAAGCTTCTCCATCGCTTGCTCGAGTTCGCCCACACGAGTATCGATCTCTTCGGGGAATTCATCCTGGCCAGCGCATTCCTCTTCCAGCGCCCGATGCTCGGCCAGCAGCTTGGCATGAGCCGCACCCTCGTCATCCGTCATCGTCTTGAAAGAGATCATGCAGCATCGTGCCGCCAGCGGTCTCCTAGAGGTGGGCACCGATTAACACCGCACGACGGTCCGACGTCCGGACCGCGGTCTCGGTGAGCATGCGCTGAATCTGGAAGGGCTCCTTGTTCCAGGACGAATTGATCACATCCCAGACCTGAACCTGGCGGTCGTGGTCCGGGTTCACGGTGAAGGCCATCAGTTGCTCCAGCGTCATGTTGTCTTCGGCATAGACGTCGAGCAGGGCTGGGGCGCAGGAGGCGAGTTTCAACCGCTGTTTCACGATCTGTGACGTGACGAGGAAGGCAGTAGCAATTTCCTCATCGCCTTGGCCTTTCTCGCGCAGCGCTACGAAGGTACGGAACTGGCCGAACGGATGCAGAGCAACACGCTGCATGTTTTCCGCAAGAGAGTCGTTCTCGGCGAGAATGTCGGTGCCCGCATCTCGTACGATGCAGGGAATGGGCGTGGTCTTGTTCAAACGATTCTGCTTCACTAGCAGGGAGCCGGCCACCGGCCGGGATTTCGAGCTTGCCAGTCTGGGTTCCGTCAGTGTCCAGCACAGGCCGCGGCGGGCGATGTGCTTGGCCGACTCATCAACGGATACGCCAGCTTTGATGCGTCGCACATTGGGCTGGCTCAGCACGAGCTTGTCGAAGGGGTTATCCCTGGAAGGGGACAGGATGATTTTCTGGGCTGCTTTCGCCATCAGTTCTTCTCCACGACGGGTGTCGGAAGCCACTCTCTTCCTCTCAACGAAGTTCTTGACCGCGGTCAAGTAAAGCAAGTTGGTGTTCTAGCTGTTCAAGATCGTTTCAAAATATGCAGAGGGTTCTTTGATCACTTCGGCTCGAGCGATGAGATAGTCGAATGCGAGCAGTACGCGACCAGGTCCGACTTTACTGAGCCAGTGTATCAATCTTTCTTGGCTTATTCTCAGTAACTTTCCCAGTTCCGCCACCATACGTGTCAATGCTTCGGGTGTGTTTGGTGGTTTGGGAAAGAACTTTGCTATGTGCTGGAATTCATCCCATCCCATCATTTTAGTGTCTCGATGCATGGAAGGTGTTGTATTCCCTTTTCCGTGATGGTGCTGTTCAGTCTCGATCGGCTTCTTTTTTATATCTATTTTAGTTGACTCTATGTGCCGGTCATTTTGCCCGTTTGTGGCGGACACTTCATCGGATTCGATGGCAGAAAAAGGGCGCCCATGTTGATGGGCTTCTGCGGATGTGCTTAAGGATTGGGCCTCGTTGCGCTCCCCGTAACCGACCTTTGCATCGGTTGCGAAGGTTCGTAGCTCACTTATGAGACGCAAGACGGTTTCAACTGTGAGGGTAGCACGGCGGAGTAGGTTACGCATGGTTTGGAGGCTAGAAAGTTCATCCTGAGCAAGGTCGCCCCGATTCATGGCGGTAGCGCGCAGTGCCAATGCCTCTGCCTTGAGGGATCGCAATCGTTCGTTATTTTCAACAGTTTTCGCCGCTTGTGCGGTCAGTCTCGTATGCTGTTTGATCAACGGTTGAAGATCAAAGCCAAACGCATCGCGGATCACGCCGTTGTAACGTAGGGGAAACCGCTTACCGTTGGCAGAAGCTTTGCGTTCAATTAGGCCAGATGTTGTTAGGCGGCCAAGGGATCGGCGAAGCGTTCGTTCGTCAATCCCGTTCGTGCGTTCTGAAAGCGCTGCATTCGATGGAAAAACGATGGTCATCAACTGCGCTTGGTGGCTGGCTTTGTCCCAGCTATCTTTAGGTAAGAAGCTGATGAGTGCGGTCAAAACAGCGAGATCACTTGGCGTCAGGCAAAGGTCTTTCCTTAGTATCCGAACCGGTGCGAGGAGGTCGTATGGGCTACGACAGGGTACAGTGGTTCGTTCCGCCAAGGCGGTTGGTGTTATAATTGCATGTCTCATGGTGTTTTCGGTAGAAAAAGCATCCCCGTTCACCGCGAGCGGTGTTGAAGTCGATTCGTTTTGGGGGTATCAATTAGGTGTCGAGACTAATTGAGGCCCTTCGGAAGCACCGCTTTCGGGGGGTCTTTCTTTTTCTGGCCGGTCCTCCTTTCGTTATTCTGCTCGTTGCTTTTGGCTTCTTGACCGCGGTCAAGAAGGTGGGTCGTTCTTCGTGCTGTCGGCAGTCTCATCTTGACCGCGGTCAAGAAGCTCCGTGATCAGCTCTCTTATGGCTTCTTCAACTTGAGGAATAAGCGTCGGATCAACATCAAGAGTGATCTTATTGCCCTTCCGGATAATCCTGACTCGCGCGTCGAGAGTCGGCTCTCTCTTTGAAGGCTTTGGTGGTGTGAGGAGGGCGATAGCCGCTTCCAGCCGTTCAGATCCCGGTACGTTTCGGGGTACTTCGGCGGTGATTGCACGCGCACGTGCGAGATCCTTCTCGCAAAGCTTGAACAACTTCTCCCAAATCCTCCGACCTACTCCATGAGCAGGACCGATTGCCCTGATGAGTTCGATAGGGATTCCCGTCGCGATGCGGTTCATCCTGGAAACCAAAGACTCGTCAATCTGCAAGGCGCGATACGCGACAGTCTGAGCGTTCTTCTTAGTTTCGTCTGTCTTTCCCAGTTCGCGAATGATGCCGGCAACGAATAGAGCCCTTTCGATGAACGAAAGATCCTGACGGGCGTTGTTCTCAACACCTTGGGCGATAAGAGCTTCCTCATCGGTCATCTCCATGACCGTGGCGCGAACCTTCTGCCCAAGTTCACGGCAGGCAAGAAGCCTGCGACGGCCATAAACGATCTCAAAAGTACCGTCGTGAGTTCGCCGCACAAGAACTGGGACCTTCTGCCCATGCTCCCGGATCGAAGATATAAGATCTCCGAGTCCATCGGAGGGATCAATGCGGTCCATGACTGCGGACATTTGGATCAAGCTGGGGTCGAGCAGACGGGTGGCGTGCCTGTCTTCTTCTAGGACGGACGCTTGTGCGCGTGCGACGGTGGGGCTAGTCCGTTTGATCTCCGCGTCGTCATCCCGCACCGGGCTTTGACCCATCGCATTTTTCAAGGAGTCTCCGAATACCTTACGAGCCATGTGTCCGCCCCCAAGCTCTAAGGATTTCGCGCTCTATTTCGTCTGTAACGCGGGAAACGGATTCGCTCGCTCGTTCGTAGGTTCGCCGGTTCACGTCTCGGGGCTCCACCTCAAAGATGCTCTGCTGAGTGTTCGCTGCATCACCAATCGCGGTCGATTTCAGGAACTCGGCGGGCAGAACTGCATCTCCGAGCACGGTTCTCAGCAGGGAGGAGATTTGGACCTGCGGGCCGTCCGTATTTTCGTATCGCGTGATAAGGACTCTCACGAAATTCAGGCCGTGTTCCGGGGCATGGGACTCAACAACGCCCATCAGATTGCTGGCCATGCCAAGAAAGCTTGCCAAAGACATCACGTCGAGCATCGAGGCGTTCAGCGGGATCAGCACCCCAGTCGAGGCAAAGAGCGCAGAGATCACAGAGAAGTTCAACTGAGGCGGCGTATCAAAGATGACGAGATCATAGCGATCAAGCACCGGTTCGAGGGCTTCGCGGATGCGGCTGTGGAACGTTGTAGCACCTTGCCTGAAGCTAAGTGCGACCTCGAACTCATACTCCATGATGTCCATGGAGGCTGGTATCAAGTCCACCGTCGGGAAGTTTGTCTTGCGAATGATCTCAGAGGCGGGAAGGGGGCCTTCGTCTCGAATGAGGTCGTAGGACGTCGGCATATCCGGATCGAGTTCCGGGGTTACGCCAAACAGGTTGGTGAGGCTTGCTTGGCTATCTAGGTCGACGAGCAGGACGCGGTAACCACGCAACCCCAAAAGCTGCCCAACATGTGCGACCGTGGACGTCTTCGCCGATCCGCCCTTCAGATTGAAGATCGTCAAGATCTGACAGGGTTCCCCTTGCCTCCTGTGTGGATGCTCTTCCGGTTTGATCCGACCAGTTTCGAGTAGAACTCGCTGGGCCTCGACCATCTCCTCTGCCGAAAAGGTTCGACGATTGCCGCCTTCCAGTTCACCTTCCGGAAAACCGTCAAGGTTTGACACGTGGTGCCTGAAGGTGTTCTGATTAATGCGAAGCAGCTCTGCTGCTTCACGCATGGCGAAGCGCCGCAAGCCCTTCTGGGCATCCGGCGGATAAGTCTCTTCCGCATGTTCACGCAAGCGGCTTCCAAGCCGCTTCGACATGACCTCAAACCTCTGGGACGCCCGTATCCCGTTCATAACTGCCCTCGAGTCTGTTATATTTTTTGTTATCTTAACAGATAATGCGGACATATCTAGCCCAAACCGTTGAAGCGCCTTTAGGCGTTGAGTGGGCGTTCTACTGCTGAAACTATGTCCATAAAAATCAGAACTTTATCCAAGAGGCTTTATCTCGAAACGTCAATAGGTTGTTGTGGGTCAGGATGCTCGCCGCAAGATGTATCCGATGATCATAGAGCAAAAGACAGGGGGTGGTGCTGAATCCGATTCTGCGCTGTTCAGTCGAGTAACCCCAGCTTCACGGCGCGCTCCAACAGCATCTTGACGGATGAAGGCTGCCAACTGGTTCGCCCGCGCGGCGTGCGCTCGCGCATCGCTTCTAATCGGGCGCAGATCGCCTGTAGCGTAATATCAGGGTCTGCTCCCTTGATGGCGGCGACGATTGCCGGCAGGCGGTCGTCGGTGTCACGTCGCCCGGCGCGGCCAAGAACGGCCGTAGATAGGAAGCCGTCGCGCACGTAGGCCTTCACGGCGCGCAGCAGGCGGCTTTGCGTCCACTGCCGCGCTTCGGGCAGGGGGGCATTTACGATACGCAGCACATCTTCCCAGGCCATGTCCGGGCGCAACCGGCGGACATGGGGTACCCAATCCTGAGCGGTTTCGTTCAGGCGCTCCATATATCCATCTTGGCGCGCCAGACGAACCTTTCGCAACGCTGCTGGATCTTTGGCACGCAGACCAGGGTTCCCACCGACGCGTCCCTTGGTGCGGGCGCTGGACAGGCCCGCTTTGGTACGCTCGCGGATCAGCGCGCGTTCGAACTCGGCTGCCGCGCCCAGTACCTGCAGGGTGAATTTGCCTTGCGGAGACGCAGTGTCGATTGGATCTTCCAGCGAGCGAAAGAAAGCGCCCTTAGCCTCCAACCGCTCGATCACCTCGAGGAGATGCGACAGAGATCGCGCCAAGCGGTCAATGCGGACCACGACCAGCGTGTCGCCTTTGGCGACGCGATCCAGCACGCGCGCCAGCACCGGCCGGACACGATTGCCGCCTGAGCCTTGCTCTTCAAAGATCTCGGCGCAGCCTGCGGATTTCAGGGCCTGAGACTGGGGCAGGGGGGTTTGATCCTCTGTTGATACGCGTGCATAGCCGATCAGGGGCATGGAAATGGGCCGTTTGCAGTTTCAGGTATCGCCACTAAACGACCGTTTGTAAGCGAATGCAACGGTGCATTCTGTGGAGCTGTTCGCCAGAAACCCCTTGGTTTCCACACAGGCAGCGCGATCACAGGGCTCTCGCGGACTGTCGCGTGGGTGTGCCATAAAAGGAGTGCAGATACTCTCGTGGAGAACCCTTGGGTAATGTGCAAAATTACCATATTTTTCACATATAAAGCATACAACATCTATAAAGTATGATGGTTTTAACGATCCTCTTGCGGATCCGGAGGGGCTTGAAGAGACGTCTGAGGGCGACCTGTGGTGTCGCGTTTTGTTCCTGATTTCAATTGAAGCAGTAAGCTGAAACTAAAGCGCCGGAATTTCACCTTAGCGCTTAACCAACACGTCAAGAATCCTGGGCATCACAGCCCTGCGGCTTTGGTCAGGTTCACCCGGAACCTGTCGCGCCTGCGCTGGTAGCGCCGGGTCATCTCGGCCGACGTATGTCCGAGTTGCTTTTGAATATAGCGCTCATCAACCTCTGCCGACGAGGCGAGCCCGGCGCGTAAGGAATGGCCGGAGAACATTGCCAGCCGTTTCGCTTCCGGCAGATCGGCCCTGATGCCGCTCTTCAGAACGGTTGCCTTGACCAGTCGCGCGACGTGCTTGTCGGAGAGGCGGGCCTCAAGGGCGCGTTTGCCGTTTCGGGAGATGCGCACGAAGACCGGCCCAAAGTCGATGCGTCCGAAGTGTAGCCATTGCTCGAGCGCGTGGACGGGGCAGGTCTGGTCGCTTGAGCCGCGCCCGACCTCAACCTCGCGCCACCCGGTCTTGGAGTTGAGCGTCAGCAGAACACCGCCTTCGAAAATCTCGAGCCAGCCGCCGGAGTCCGGTGTATCATCCTTGTTCACATCGAGGCTGACGATTTCGGAGCGACGGAGACCTCCAGCATAGCCCAAAAGCAAGATCGCCCGGTCTCGAAGCCCGCGGAGATCGAAAGGAAGGCTGGCCACCATGGCCTGGATGTTCTCAGGCAGGATCGCTTCTTTCTGAACTGGCGGGCGTGCATGCTTGCGTTTGATCCCCGCCAGAACGGTGGCGATGTGCCGGTCCTTGCGATCAAGAGTGAACCCGCGCTGCCTGTAGTTCCAGGCAAGCCCCGAGAGACGGCGCTCGATCGTGGAGACCGAAAGGGCAGAGGCCTTCCCGGTTGGTGCAGCCAGATCAGCCACATATAGTCCAATCATCTCGGGGGAGGGGGGCAGAGGTTCTGTTCCTTTCAACCGGCACCAGCGGGTGAAGTGTTTCCAATCGGCCGCATAGGCCTTGTTCGTATTCTCAGCCGTCGAAGCCTCGGCGTAGTCGCGAGCGGTGTCGATCAGCCGGTCGAGCGCGCCGGAGCCGACCACACGAGTGGGCAGAGCGATTGAGGCTCCGTCCCGAGACGTTCTGTCGTCGCGCTCGTCACTGTTCGGCGCGTCTGACGCAGAGCTCGAAATCTCTGCGTCAGACGCGTCGGAATCCTCGATTTTGGTGCGGTTATTTGTGAGACTGCCCATGTTTCCGAGTATATCACTTTTACGTCCGATAACACAAGGTTATTGGGCATTACTGCAAAAGATAGAGTGAGGCGCTACGAGTGCTATTTTCTGGAGTAAAGTGCCGCGCCGTTGTAGGCTTAAATCATGACATTTGCCCGACACGATCCCATCGACAATCTCGACACGATAGCCAAGATACCCTCTTGGATCACCTCGACGCGAGGTGAAACCATTGAAGATGTGGCGTTTTTGTCGGGTGCAGCACTGAGCTACCTGCATGTTGTGTTGGGGCATCATGCGGTACCTCAAGCCTTGTTGCGGGATCGCCTCGCACTGCGTGCCGCAGAGACTTGCGTGGCGTTATCGGGTCGTCCGGCGCGAGCCCCGGAGTTGCGCGACGCGGTTCATCTTCTGCGCCCCGGCGATCTGCCCGGACCGGCAGGCGAAAACTACCTTACCTGGCGTCGCGCGGTGGAACGTTCAGTTTCGGTCAAGGCTCTGGCCCGTGCCTTGCCGACCCTTGAGCTCAGCCAAATCGCCAGGTGGCTGAATGCGGGACATGGGACACCGGTGACCCGTGCCGCGACGGTGCTGGAAGCAGTGCTGATGGAGGCACCGCGTTCAGACGTGCCGGCGTTCGTCCTCGCTGACGCGGCGCTCGCCCAAGCACTCGGTTGGGATCATGTCGTGCCGCTTCTGGCCGCAGGCCTGAAACGCGCGGACTTGCGCAAGCGAGGCGAAGACCTACGCTCGGCTTGTCATCGTGCGCTCGTCTCATCGTCGGTCGAGGCCGTGCGTCTCGCCGCTGACCTCGCACGGCGGGCGACACATCTCAAAGCAGTTGCGCCGAAATTGCGGGCCAAGGGGGCAGGGGCAGCGGTGGAGATGTTTCTCACCCGTGATGCCGTCGCGCCTGCGGCCCTGCCACTACCGGACCGGTCCGCGCGGCGGCTTTGCGGCCGGCTGGTTGAGCTCGGCGCTCTGCGCGAGCTGACAGGTCGGGATATGTTCCGGCTTTACGGGGTTTAGGGATGGCCCAGGATCGCTCGGAACCCGAGCTTGATTGCGAACTAACCGACCTGCCGCCGGAGCTGCGCTGGCGGGAATGGATGCGGCGGATCGAGGCGGTGCTGTTTGCCTCTGCCGCGCCTGTGCCACGCGAGCACCTGGCGCGGGTCGTGGGGCAGGGGGTGTCTGTCGACTTGCTGATCGAGGATCTTGCCGCCGATCTGGAAGGGCGGGCGTTCGAGATTGCGAAGGTTGCTGACGGCTGGATGTTCCGGACTCGGCCCGTCTACGCGCCTGCGATCCGCGCAGCGGCAAATGTCGGCGATCAACTGCTGGATCTGAGCGAGTTCGACGTCCCAGTGTTGGCCGCCATAGCTTACCACCAGCCGATCACCCGCGACGGGCTCACAGACATCTTCGGCAAGGAGATCAGCCGGGACCTGATCGGGCGGCTGCATGCGCAGGGGCTGATCGGAACTGGGCCGCGCGCGCCGCGTCGCGGTGCCCCCTATACCTTTGTGACCACAGACGCTTTCCTCACGGCCTTCGGGATGGAGAGCTTGCGCGACCTGCCAGACCCCGAACAACTGGGTGACGCCGGGTTGGCCGCGCGCCCCTGAAACCCTCACAGCGCTTGCCGCTTCTGATGGAGCCGCGCGGCCGCCTGAACAAGGTCTGCCAAATTCGGACCAGCGGTGGCGGAGCAAGGCCCAGCTTTGGGCCGAGGCAGGACGACTGCGCTGAAGGATAACACCAGACCGCGCCAGGCTGGCGCAGCCTGAAGTTGTAAAGGTAGGAAGACCGCGCTTAGTCTTGCACCACGGTCCTCTTAGCACCGCAACGAAGGTCAGGTTTTCACTCTGAGTATTGTCCTGTTCCCGACCGCAGCGAACTTCCGCTTCCCGCCGATTCTGTGAAAAAACTAACGTTTGCAAATGCAGAAATAGATGTTCCAAATCCGGCGCGAGCACCTTTCCTATCGGGCTTTGCGCGTTTGCTGAGGCGCAGGAAAGATCTTCGCCAGTTTCCGGAGGTTTTGGGCGATTGCGGCGAGGAGGAATTCGTCATTTGCGCCGCATGGACCGCGTAATCGCAATCGTCCCAGCCCGAGGATGCGTTTGAGGTGCGCGAAGAGCATTTCGACTTTCTTTCGCAGCCGCATCGAGATGACGTACTGTTTGGTTTTGGCTATGTCACGGGCGACCTGTCGGGCATCTTCATGTTCTTCACGGGTAATCTTTCGCGCATCGGCTTTCGGGCAGCACTTCATCTTCGATGGGCAGGCTTGGCAGGTGTGTTTCAGAGCCTGGTATTTGGCAACGCCCTTGCCTGTGGGTTTCCGGTTCGGATCTGAGTAGTTGCGCCGGAACTGCTTGAGCGGTTCACCTTCGGGGCAGATGTATTGGTTGTTCTCTGGATCCCATTCAAAGTCGGTGCGGGGACCATGTGCCGTCTGTTCGACCTGCCTTATCAAGCACAGGAATGTGGGGTTTGATGTCGCGACCCACGAGCCATCCCAGCATTGGGCCTGATCCATAGGCGCTGTCTGCAATCAATCGCTCCGGATCAATACCATGCTGCACCTTGATCCGATCCAGCATCGTGCGCACAGACCCAACTTCAGCCTGTCGGATCAACTGCGTGCCTTCAACGTCCACGATGACACTGTGGTCGGTATCGATCAGGTAGTTGGTCGAATAACTGAAGAATGCAGGGCCTTTACGCGCTGCGGTCCACTGGCTTGCGGGATCAGAATGGGACGTGAACTTGGGTTCGACCTCCGATGCGGCCCCGAATGCCGCATCGTCCAAGACGTCGAGATATTCCTTCACAGCACGCGGCGCATCGTTTGGGTCAATGGCACTGTGGTCCCAATTTTATTTTTGGTGTGGAGTTTTGCTTGTTCGCATCGGCTTCAATTAGACTGGCGTCTGCCGCAAGACGTTGCCCACTCACCAAGCCATCCGCGATGCACCGCGCAACGGTCTTCTCGAACAGATGACGCAATAGTTTGCTTTCCCGAAAGCGCCCGTGTCGGTTCTTGGAAAAGGTTGAATGGTTTGGGATCGGATCAGACAAATCGAGGCGGCAGAACCAACGATATGCAAGGTTCAAATGCACCTCTTCGCAAAGACGGCGCTCAGAGCGGATGCCAGAACAATAGCCCACCAGCAGCATGCGGAACAAAAGTTCCGGATCGATGGATGGCCGACCTGTGTGGCTATAAAACTCAGTTAGATATTGCCGGACGTCGCTTAGATCGACGAACCGATCAATGGAGCGCAGCAGATGATCTTGCGGGACATGATCATCAATCGAGAACTCGTAAAACAATGCGCTTTGTGCTTCTTGCTTTGGTCCTAACATCGAAATTATCCCCCGTTGCTAAGGACAATTGAATCAGTGGCCAAGCTTCAATTCAACAAGAGTTTTTCAACAGAATTCGCCTTATGTGCTGGCGGTCACGAACGGCCCGAGCGGACATTTAGGCGGTTGCACGTTGCTGCACTGCAGCCCTACAGATTCGGCCAATCCCACTACACGCAGCATTATAGTGGATGAAGTGTCAGTCAGTCGGCCGGACGACGCGTATTTTTCTGTATGTCCCCAAGTGACTGAATGTTGCGGATCGCGCTTGTGGTGAATGGCAAGGAGCGGGAGAGAAGCCACCCTCAGGGCACCTCGATTTTTGCCCGCTTTCGCAACCATAGAGCAGCAGGTACAGCCGGAAGCGCATGGAAGACCGTCAGC
>CANMZB010000023.1 GCA_947502265.1 uncultured Sulfitobacter sp. | reverse complement strand
ACAGGCGAATATAGGTGGAAATATCAGGCTGCAGCCGCCTTATGATACGATCCTGCCCCCTACCGGAATCCACCCCTCTATGCCATAGACCGGGCTCTTTTCGAGGAATCTCAGAGAGCTTTCTCGGCTTATATGGCAACCCCCAAAAATGAGCGGATCGGGCCCGCGCCATTGGCGCGGCGGCTGATCGTCGAGGATACAACAATGGAGGCCGCGCAACCGGTGCTGATGGGGTCACCGGATGGCATCGCGCTGATAGATGACGAGATGTCGGGTTTCTTTGGCCGCATTGAGAAATACGCCGGAAACGGTGCAGCCGCTGACAGATCATTCTGGCTTAAAAGCTATGATGGTGGCACTTATATGGTGAACCGTGTGACGCGCACCGCATCAGCAGGTGCGATCATCCCCAACATTTCTGTCAGCATGTTGGGGGGCATCCAGCCAGAGGCGGTAAAAGCCATCGCCGCAACTGCCACGGATGACGGCCTGATCCAGCGTTTCTTTCCGGTGATTCTTAAAAGCGGCGGGACTGGACAAGACCGGCCCATCCCTGATGTCGCGGCCCATCACGCCACCCTAATCAACGCTTTGCACGAGCTTGAGGCAGATGTCCCTTTGAGATTTGATGCCGAAGCCCTGCGCATCCGTGAGGCGGAAGAGGCAAAGAATGTCCAGCTTCAGGTCATTGAAGATATCTATAAAAAGCTGGGGTCCCACGTCGGGAAATACGGCGGCATGTTCGCGCGCTTGTGTTTGATCTGGCACTGTATCGAACATGCCGAGGCGGAGGAACTGCCGTCAAAAGTAACCGGAGAGACCGCCCGCAAGGTCGCTGCGTTCCTGCGCATTTTTCTCTTCCCGCACGCGCTTTCGTTCTACGCGGACCTTCTGGAGGAAGGTGGCAGCCAGCATCACCTGACCGAGGTGGCAAAACACATTCTGGCGCACGGTCTGGATGTCGTGAGTAATGCCGATCTCCAGTCCAACGTCAACGCAACCCGCAACCTGTCCAAGCATGGCCGCATCGCACTTCTGGAAATGCTGGAAGGCATGGGATGGGCAAGTGAATTGCCACCAAAAAGATTCAAACGTTCCGAGCGTTGGCTGGTGAACCCGTTGGTTCATGAACGCTTCAAGGACCGCACGGCGGACATCATTGATCAGAAAAAGGCTTTGAAGAAAGTCATGAGCGAGAATTTCGCAATCAGGCGCGCGCAAAAGACGAAATGACGGGACGTGCCGGTTACACGCCATTTTTCCGCCATCAAATTTTATGGGCCTTGCGCCGATCAAGGCCCGTTATTAAAATGGAGACATGATGAACCTTTTCTTTCGAATTATTTGCACACGCGCCTGATCCGATCACTCGGACCCGGACTGCGTGTCTGCCTGTAATTTGAAGTGCCCCACCGGGCTGATGAAAAGGAATTTCCCCATGCAAACCACCATGCCCGCTCGCTTTGTCGGAGTTCAGCTGCCAACCACTTCGGAAGATTCCGAGCTAGAGGTTCGGGACCGTCTTGCGCGCAGCCTGCGGCAACGGCGGATGTCACATTATGGCAAGACGGACGAGACAGGCGGCTTTTCCGGCACATTGGAAGAGTTTGAAAACTGGCTGGAGGAGGGGGCGCTCTCTCCCTCTGACCGCCGCCGCATATTCCAGCGCGCACGCAGGTTCCACCATGCGAGGGTGAGGCTTTTGGATACTGTCAGCCACATCAAGGGCGATGATCGCAAAGCCCTGATCTGGGGGCTTCGGGACGGGCAGGCATATGCAGTGCTGGGCCGTGACGCGATGGAGGAACGGATCGCTGCGCTTCACAGCGAATACCCATGGCTTGCTCCGGCGTCAAATGCAGTGATGCAGCATATGCGCGCCCGCACAGCGACCGGTGCCGCCCCGTTTCACACGCAGCCGATGATCCTGCTGGGGCCGCCGGGCATCGCCAAATCCAGCTGGACGCGTGCGGTGGCGCGGATCTTTGACCTGCCTTCGTTGACTGTGGATATCGGCGCCACAAACGGCGCTACATTTACGATCTCAGGAGTCGAGCGCGGCTGGGGCAGTGCTGCGCCCGGACGGGTGGTGCAGATGATGTTGCGCGAACGGGTTGCCAATCCACTGGTCATCCTTGACGAGATCGACAAGATCCCCGATCAGATCGCGACGAGCAAAGGCAATGTGCTTCCGGGGGCTTTCGAGGTGCTGAAAAGCATGATCGAGCCGACCACTGCGCAGAACTGGACCTGCCCCTATTATCAGGTGCCATTCGATCTCACGCGAGTTAGCTGGGTTATGACGACGAACAGCATCGACCATCTGCCCGATGCCTTTCTGGACCGTTGCAAGCTGGTCAGGCTGGCCGGTCCCACAATGGATCAGTTGATGCACGTCGGACGGGAAATGATTGCTGCGCGTTTGCCGGATGCGCTGTGGGAGACAGGGCGGGAAGCCATCGAGAACGGCCTTCGTAACTGCTCCGCGCAACATAGCCGTATCTCGCTGCGGATGGTGGAGCGTATGGCCGACAGCATCACAGAAATGCTGAGCCGGCCGCGTTTGATTTAGCGTTTTTGTGAACAGCGGCTGTTTCGGGAAAGACGCAGGAAGAGTGAGGATCCTGCGTCAATTCTGTTTTACGGATACCCAGCCCAAAAGATCCGTAAAACATAATTTTCACCGACTGACCCCCGACAATATAGGGTTAGGAGCAAAATGTCGGTGTTTTGGTTTTTATAAGGTGTCGTTTTTCGATTGGATGTAGATAATTGCCGAATTTCGGCATTTATTTATGCTTTTGGTTTTAATGTTGAGCAGCAAATCTGCGCCGGTGTGCTTCATCAGAAGTGCGAGGCTGTCTAGCGCAACCAGGCCTTACCGGATGGGACGCCCCCTGATGGTGTCGAATGCCGCTGAGTGCAGAAGCCAAGGCTCCACTGGCCTTCCCAGAGACGGGAAGTGTCAAATATGCCGATCCATAGGAGAATCTGGCCCGTGAGAATTGCAACTGGGATCACGGCAAGCTGGCAGACGCCTTCGGTCGTTCTGCGCGCAAAAGGGGATCAAGCTGGCGGCAAAGAACGTTGATGCTTTGTTCGTAAGTTTCTGCCAGAGTCAGAAGCGCATTTGAGCAGTGTTTATTTGAAAGGAATTCTGGAATGAGTGTCGATAATAATACTGTTTAGGGTTTTGCCCCAGTGTACGTGGCGCCGAGGCTGACGGTCTTTGGTTCCGTTAGTATGTTGACGGCATCTGGGTCCGGACCGTGCGAGAATGGAACAGACGGCGGCGGTAGGTGCAAAAACTATAGTGGTAGCGATCTCCCCTTTCAGTCAAACAGGCCTTGACCAGAATTTCCCACGCGAGTTGAAGGTTTCCGGCATCTAAGATGCGAGAAAAGCCCTGCCTCTTTCGAACGGAAAGTGGCTTAAACGAGCCACTTGGGGCGGCATTAAACCGCAACAGATCCAGACCAGATATCCTCAGGTCGCGGCAAGCCAAATGGCAAGGATCAAGATTTCAAAATCTGCAGGGCTCATCAACGATTCCGCCTTGTCCAATTTATGTTTGAGCAGTGTTTCGGTGCTGATGTAATGCCTTTTTTCGAGATCGCCATCTGATATAATACCAACAACGCTTGGCCGTTCTTTTAACATAAACGCAGTGTAATGACCGCCGAGGTGTTCCTTGCCTACCCGCCATCTCACGGCGTCAGGGAGGAGCCCAACCATTGCACGTCGTAGTATTAGCTTGTGCCAGCCATCACCCCCGACCTGGTCCTCGGGAAGGCGCAAGCAAAACTCGGCCACCCTGCGGTCGTTGAATGGGTCGCGCGGCTCTATCCCGAGGGCGGAGGCTACCCTGTCATAGCGTTCGCGTGCGACTACCTGAAAGGTGTGTGTAGCAGCTTCGGCCCTTTGCTCTGCCTGCGGCAGAAGTGTTGGACTGCGGTGACTCAGGCCCCATCGGAAGGTTTGTGCGTAGGATTACTCTAAGGGAGAACTTTCATAGAACTTAATCACGTTCCCCAGTCTCTTGCTGGTCTGATGTTCAGCGGTCGCGCAATTTTGCGGTCAGCGGCGCCAGAATGCCAATCGAAGTCGCCGGATAGTATGACGTGCTCCCACCCGAGGGGCGAGGTGTGCGGAAGCAGCTTGGCGTCGTAGAGCGGGCTGGCCTGCTCGAGGTGGCTGGCCGCTTTGTCCATGTAGATCGTGTTCCATAACGTGATGGCGGCGATGACGAGGTTGAGCGCCATGGCCCGTTTCTGTTGGGCCGCGTCAGAGCGATCATGAATGCGCCCTTGTGAATGAGCAAATACGGCCTTGGCCAGCGAGTGACGCGCTTCACCCTTGTTGAGACCTGCGTGGCTTTCCATGCGTAGGTCGGCGTTCTCGATCCAGTCGAGCATGAAGAGCGTGCGTTCGATCCGACCGATTTCACCCAGAGCGAGGTATAGCCGGTTTTGCTGGCGATACGCCCCAAGCTTGCGCAGGATTTCAGACGGTTTGATGGATTTGTCACGTATGCTGGCCGCGAGCCGCATGATGTCGCCCCAATGCTGCCGGATCACCTCTTCGTTGATCGGTTTGCCCATGATAGGCGATAAAGTGGGCCACGCTTTCGCGCTCCCGAAGCAGGTCAACCTCCGGTCCGGAAAGTCGCGCAGACGTGGCGCGAAGGTCATCCCCAACAGATGGAACAGGGCAAAGACGTGGTCCGACACGCCGCCGGTATCTGTGTAATGAACGAGGGGATCGAAGCTGGCCGGATTGTTCAGGAGGCCATCGAGCACGAAAGGGGCTTCGCCTGCGGTTGCCCCGATGACGCTCGAATGGAACGACCCGTATTGGCCTGACAGGAAGGAGTAGATCTTCAACCCAGGGTCTGGCCCGTATTTGGCGTTGATCACCCCGCTGCCTCGATTGGCGGAGAAGAATTGGCCATCCGATGAGCTATGTTCAGCGACGCCCCAGTGTTGCGCGAAGGACAGACCATGATGGGCATCGACAATGCGGCCCAAGGCATCCGCGAATGTGTCGGGCCGAAGGTACCATGTCTGCGCCCAAGTCAGTTGCGCATGGCTGACACGCGATGAGGCATGGGCCATTCGCTCTAGCCCGAGATTGGTCGCCCCAGCCAAGATCGTGGCCAACACAGCGGCGGGCTCATCGTGATGCTTGCCAGAACGCAGATCAGTGAAGGCGTCGAGGAACCCGGTCTGCGCATTCACCTCCCAAAGCAACTCTGTGATGCGGATACGTGGCATCACGGCGTCAATGGCCCGTTCCAGACGCACCGCAGCAGGTGGTGTCACAGCTTCATGGGGCGTGATTTTCAAGCGCCCGCGCTCGATCCGGACGCCGGTGAGAGCATCGCGCTTCAAGGCGTGGTCCACTTGGTCAAGGCGTTTTGCCAGCGTGGCCCCCCGATCCGCCAGCCATGCTTCCGGATCTGTCTCGAAGCCCGCGTCCCGCATGACGGTTTCCGCCGTGTCCCGGGGCATCAGGTAGCTGTCGAACCGGCGATACTCACGACTGCCATCAACCCAGACATCCCCGGCGCGCAGGCGGTCTCGCAAGGTGGAGACAACGGCGGTCTCGTACACGCGCCGTTGTGGTTGTCCGTCTTGTACGATCAGCGACGGCCAATGCTTGGCCGGGAACGGCATGGGCGGATCATCGGGCAACTTGCGTTTGCCGGTGCGGTTCTGATCACGCAGCAAGGCGATTGCATCCTTGAGATCATCCCCCGCATCGGTGGCATTGAATTGGAAGGCCTCCAGAAAGGCAGGGGCGAACTTGCGCATATAGGCATAGCGCTCGGCCGCCAGAGAAAGCGGATCACTGGTTGCCAGCTCTCCGAAGCCGGCGATTTCGTCAGGCTTGCCCAAGAGAGTATCCCACCCGACATCCGCATCCAGCGCTGCAAAGGGATCTTGTCCCAAGTCTTGTGCGCGGGCCATGGCATCAATGGACGCGCCGAAGAGCTCCATCAGCTTGCCAGCCTGGGTTTTCCCCATACGCCAGACCTCTTCCTGACGATTGCGGGATCTTGAGAAGAGCTGGCCGGTCAGCCGCTCGAACATGGCGATGGTCGCGTCGGTGACCGTGATGGATAAATCCGCCGTCTGTGCCGCGAGCGTTGCAATCCGCCGTCGTTCGCCAAAGTCGTTCAGCAAGCTCACGGGCGCTACAGCGCCCTCGCGGGCGAACTTGAGCAACCGGTCCGGGTGCAGGCCGTGCCCAAGGTCTGGCGGCAAGTCCAATGATCGCAGATATTTCAATCGGTCCAGAAGCGCGGTCATGCTGGCCGGGCTGGTCGAATGCGGAAAGCCGCGCAACCACGTAAGTCGCGTTTGCCCAACAGACGGATCGTTCACCAAGAGCGCCTGCAACTGGGCACGTTGCTCCGGTGACAGAGCATCAAACAGCGCTGCGGCAGCCTCACGCCGGGCGCGTGCCCGCCCCTTCAAGGCGAGGCGCTCAAGCGTGTCCACGCTCGGCAGTACCAGGTGGTGCTTGCGCAGATCCGCAATCAGCGTCTCAACAATCTTCACGCCATGATCCGTCGCAAAGGCCGCCTTCGTGGCGATATCCTCCGCCATTGCCACATGCGCTTTGGCAAACGGAGCCAGATCCAGATGCTGCAGCGCGAGAGCTTGATGCGCAGCCCGTGTTGCCCCACGGCTTGCATAATTCAGAAGGTGTGACGCCGAGAGATGCAGTTGATCCCCAAGCCAGTCCAAGAGGGCTGCAGGTAATACCACCCCATCGCGCCATCCTTGGCCCGGGTAACGGAGCAGGGAGATGCGGACAGCCAGCCCGAACCGGTTTTCATCGCGGCGGCGCGTGCGGATCAATTCCCGATCTGACGGCGACAGCAGATAATGGCGCATCAAGCCATCAGGGTCTGTCGGGATATCGAAGAGTTCTGCGCGGGCACGGGTGGAAAGCAGCGAGCGAGGGGGCATACGTGTCCTCAAAACGGTGTTGAAGTTTTCTGGACACGCTTTAATATGAAGACTATTAAATAGACAGATATCGATATCCGGAGGGACGATCTCCCACCCCTTGGGCAAGCGTCCCCAAACCGTTCGTTAAAAGGACGACCATGGCACGCGTCGGTGACATTCTGGGATACGCAAGGGTCTCAACCGCCGACCAGGATCTGTCCGGCCAGAAAGACCGGTTGCTGCAGCACGGTGCCATTCGCGTGTTCGAGGACGTGATCTCAGGCAAGACCTTCAACCGACCCGGCCTGGCAGCCTTGCTTGATCAGGCTCGGCCCAACGATACCCTCGCCGTGATACGCCTCGATCGATTGGGGCGCTCGCTCAAGGAACTCCTGGAAACCGTCGACAACCTCAAAGCCAGAGAGATCAACCTCATCAGCCTCGAGGAGAGGATCGACACGACATCCGCAGCCGGAGAGCTCGTGTTCCATGTGTTCGGGGCCATTGCGCATTTCGAGCGCCGCCTGATCTCTGAGCGCACCAAAGACGGGTTGGCGAGCGCTAGAAAGCACGGCCGCATCCCTGGCAGACCGCCATTACAGCCGGCGACAATCTCTGCCCTCCAAGACCTCGTCGGTGCAGGAAAATCTGTCTCACAAGCCGCAAAACATCTCGGAATAGGAAGATCAACAGCTTACAAGGCGATCAGGGAAAACGGCAAACCCAGCGTGTTCGCTGAAAGTTCCCCCTTAGAGTAATCCTACGCACAAACCTTCCGATGGGGCCTGAGACGGGGTAACGCGAACCAGCCATGAGATTGGTTGGGGTTGATAACGATCATCAGTTTGCGAAAAAAATATAGCCCGTGATAAATTCCGCTCTATCATGGGTGAAATCACAGGTGATGGTATGGCTGACGATACCGGGCACAGATTCATGACATACGAAGATGCAGCCAAACTTTTACGCATCAAACCCGATAGCGTAAGGCGAAGAGCCGCAAGTAGGCGCTGGCCGAAGCAGAAGGGAAACGACCGGAAAGCCCGTGTTGGTATCCCGACTGGTATCCTCATCACAGGCGAATACAGGTGGCCAAATCAATAGCCAAAAATCTTAGGGTGTCATTCTGCACTCACCGGCATTCGATCCCCTGATGGGGAACCCGCCTGATTTGCGCGGGGAACCAGCGGCACAAAGCCCGATATATCGCCGCCGGTTATGATCTGCTCGTTGTGGCAAAGCCACGCATGGGCTTCGAACCCGATGGCGCGGTCTTTACGCACGCCGATGTGCAGATCTGTCGGCACCCCTTTGCGGCTCAGCCAGCGTTGTGCTGCGGTTGCTTGCACCAGACAATCCGAGCGCCAGGGCACACGCGCTGCAACACGCGGAATGGCCCATGCAACGCGGGCGGTGAGGCTGGTGGATTTTTCGGATGATCCGGATTTAGCAAGGGGCAGGGCAGGAAGCGCGCCAGCGCCCATCACATCGCGCACTTGCCGCCGCCCCAGCCGCCAGCGCGCCAGTGCCAGCTCTGTCACCGCCCGTCCAAGCACAAGCCAAAGGGCAGGGCGGCGCAGCATTCCTGCACGTGTGCGCGGGAACAGTTCAGGCGGGGGAGGGGACAAGGATGTCATGGGCCAGCAGATCGGTCAGGAATTTGCGCATGTCGGTTTCCAGCACATCGGCGCTTACGTCATATTCTGCCAACAGTGTGCCGCGGATCGCAGGCGGTTGGTGTCCGTCCTTGAGCAACGCCCAGATGCGCGTGCCCAGCGGGTCCAGCCCGTAATAGGTGTCATTGCCCAGATGCAGGATCACGGTTTCATCGCCGACGCTGCTGTCAGCGGCTTCGGGTGCGGGAATAAAGCTCTGGGTGAGGGGATCGGTCATGTAAGGGTTGTGGCGAAGCGACGGCAGGATTTCAAGTGTTCTCGCCAATCATGCTCAACGTCTCTAAAATGGCCGTGTGAACATCCGGCAGTGCGGCATAGTCGCGTGGATAAGACAGCGAAAATGCCGGAACGGCAGCGGCAAGCGCGCTGGCGCGGCGCATGTTGGCTGTGGCCCAAACCTTGTCTGTAGGATCAAGCGCGAAGCTGTTGGAGATCAGAGACATGCAAGCTTCGGCGACGGACAGGCGACGCAACGAGATGTCAGGCGCGGGCGGCGCGAGGAAGATCAGCATCCCCAAAGGCACAGTGGCATCAGACCCTTCGACAGTGACATGCCGTTTGGCCGAATAATGCGCCATGGTGCGGGTTTCTGCCGCGTCCCCGAATAAATGGGCAACTGAATCTGGCAATAGGCGCAGGCTGGGATAGACGGCGCGGACATGATAGCCGCTATCATCGGCGGTGACGATCAGCGCATCGTCGCCAAGGATCGGATTCCCGGCGGCATGGAGGCTGGCAGTGAGGGTAGATTTACCGCGGCCAGTATTGGCGGAAATTGCGGCCGCCATGCTGCCGATCACTATACTGCCAGCATGAAGAACAAGGTCGCCCTGATGCGCGATGATGCGCGGCATTACCTGATCATGAAGGAGGTGATTAAGGGTTTCCGGAGGAATGCCGAAGCGGGCCGATGTGTGGCAAACAGTCAGATCGGGTAAGGCCGCAGAGAAACAGGCCTGTCCTAAGAAATGAATGTAGAAAGTGTCTGAATCCTCATCACGCACGACAGACATGCCTCCCGATCTATCTGGAATAGATTTAGGCATTGAACTCGATCTGTCTAAAAAGCTGGCGTCTAGCTCGGTGAGCTATATTGATGCTGAAGTACCTATTTGCAATGGAGGTTAGTTATGGCCTGTTCCGTGCAGTGCAACCACCCGTAGTGACCCAAGGCGAGCTTGAAGCACAATAGGGGCCTGAATTACCATCTCCATACGCAAAAGTACCAACAGGCTCGGGTTCTGCAAAGCCTGAACCTGCAGCGGTTAATTCAACAGCACTTCCAAAAACAGACAATGTTGGCATAGAATATTTCATTCTACGCTCTGCCTGAATGCCACTATCTAAGTTAGACATAGAAATCCCATCCTAAAACTCCCCACTATTCGTGGCACTAATGCTTCGAATTCCGGCCCAACCAAATGGCAAGGGACAGCAACTCAATATCTCTAGGATGTATTGGCATATCCGTGTCGCTTTGTCCATACTGCCGAAACGTATCTGCACGAACATACCGTTTTTCTTCCAGCGCGCTACGAGAGATTTTTTCTGCCCACCCGATCCAGCGCTTCAACACGGCAACCGTAAAATGGCCGCCCAGATGCTCCTTGCCAGCTCGCCAACGCGTCGCTTCAGGCAGCAATCCGACCATCGCCTGCCTCAAGATCAGCTTGTGCCACCCCCGACCACCTACCTGCGCCTCGGGCAAGCGCAAGCAAAACTCTACAAGCCTGCGATCAAAAAACGGGTCGCGCGGCTCTACTGCCAGTGCGGCGGTTACCCGATCATAACGCTCGCGACCAACGATCTGGAAGGTGTGCGTGATCGCATCGGCTCGTTGATTTCCCTGCGGAAGCGCAACTGGGCTGCCAAGCCTCATGAACGCAGCTTTGCGAGCGGCGAGATCTACATCCTCTGCGAGGTCCGGATGCAGAATTCTGCCCGTGGGGGCGCAATCGGCGTTGCGTTGGCGCATTTTCCTTCTGATGCGGCGCAAAAAGTCGGGCACTATGGCATTTCGAATACCTCCCAATAGAAACGGCCAAGGTTTTCCATGTTGAAAATGTGCTTGCCCCTTGGCATCTTCCCATGCGGTGATCCATTTCCCGGCGCGGATCAATCGCGGTAACCGCCCACTAGAGGACAGGACGTTGTCGCCGCCCATGCCGTCCATTACAACTCGTATATTTGCTCGGTCTGCCATCAGATTGGCTGTGCGCACGATTGTCATTTGGCTGTCAAACGGTTCAGCGCTTTCTTTTGTCAGGCGGATTAGATCATCAACATAGGGATCGAGCTTCGTATAATCCGCCACATGCAGTTCCAGCCCCGGCACATGGTTGATGGAGGCCCATGCTGTTCGGGTTTCGATGCAGGTTTCGGGGTCAGGACCAAGGCAGGAGAAGGTATGTAGCGGCCCCGCGCCCGCATCGGCCAGCAGCTTTGCCGCCACCGCCACCACTGATCCCGAATCCATCCCCCCCGACAGCATCGACCCTACCGGACCGTTACTGCGCAACCGGCAGCGCACGGCTTCGGTGAACACTTCCAGAAACGCCGCGGCATATTTCTCGTCGGAGCCCAGCTTCAGCTCAGGCCCCGGCTCCAGCGTCCAATAGCGGCGCAGGTTTAGGCCCTGTGCATCCACCGTCAGGCAATGCGCGGGGGGCAGGCGGTAAACTTCTTCGAAGAAGGTCGATGTATAGTCAATCCCTTCCAGATAACCCTCCAGAAAATCAGCGATACGGCCTTCGTTGATCGTGCGCGGGATGTCATCGGCCTTGAGCACAGCTTGCGGCTCGGACGCAAAGGCCCAGACTTTACCTGCCACATGACAGTGGATCAGCTGCTTCATTCCCATGTGATCGCGTGCGGCAAAGATGCGCTGCGTGCGCGGATCCCAGATGGCGAAGGCAAAATCTCCCAGCAGGTGTTTGGGACAGTCCTCGCCCCATTTGAGATAGGCATGCAGGACGATTTCACCATCGCCCACTACGCGAGCAGCATCGGCAAGACCCAAGGTTGGCATCAGCTCTTCGCGGTTGTCGAGGCGGATGTCGGCGGTGATTGTGCAGCCGGTTTCAGCATGGGTCAGCGGCAGCGTCTCGTGCAGGGCTTCGGGGGTGGTGGCCAGAAGGGTGTGCCCAAGCGCACAAGGCCTGTCACGGAAATGCTGCGTGCCTTCGGGGCCGCGTTGTTCCAGCTTTTTGGTCATCGCTTCGATGCCTTCGGGGGCGCCCCCGTCCAGCCGCAAGATGCCGCAAATCCCGCTCATGAAATGTGCCTTTCTGTTTGTGTATCTGACACGATCCGCCCGCCGTCCAGCAGCACAACGCGGTCGGCTAGGGCCAGCGTTGCAGGGCGGTGGGTGATCAAGATCACGGTCCGGTCGCGCAGGGCAGTGGCGGCGGCAGTGACAAAATCACCCTCTCCTGTCGTGTCGAACATCGATGTCGCCTCGTCCAATATCAGGATGGGAGGGTCTTTGACCAATGCACGCGCCAGTGCGATCCGCTGTCCTTGCCCCCCCGACAGGCGCACGCCGTTGCTGCCGATCTGGGTGGCGTAGCCGTCGGGCAGGGCCGTGATGAAATCATGCGCCTGTCCCAGTCGCGCCGCTTCCTCGATCTGGGCTTGCGTGGCGCCTTCACGGCCAAAGCCGATGTTTTCGGCGATGGTGCCGTTGAACAGCAGGGGGCGTTGCGGGACGACGCCAATCTGGCGGCGCAGGTCGGCCAGACGAAAATCAGCCACTGGCGTTCCATCCAGCAGCACGGCCCCCCCGCTGGCCTCCAGAAACCGCAGGATCAGCCCCGCAAGTGTGGTTTTACCCGCGCCATTGGCTCCGGTGAGGGCTAGCGTTTGGCCTGCAGGAATATCCAGATTAATGCCGCGCAGAATGGCGGCGCGGTCGGGATAGGCGAAATCGACTGCCTGAAAGGTCACACGCCCCTCGGCACGCGCAAGAGGCTGCGCATCCGTCGCTTCATGTTCGGGCACGGTGCCCATCACCCGACCCAATCGCTCAAGCGTGCCTTTGAGGTTCTGGATTTGCCCATAGACATTGGCCAGTTGCGACACCGGCCGCGTCAGCAGGGACGCATAGAGCAGAAACGTGACCAGATCCCCCGCCGACATGGCTCGCGCGCTTTGCCCGATGGCCAACAGCAGCAGCACGGCGGCAGCAGACGCCACCAGCTGCACCACAGGCCCCATGACCGCGTTGATCCGGACCTCTTTCAGGCCGATATCGCGGGCGCGATCAATGGCGGCGGCATAGCGCGTGCTGGCAGGGGCCTCGCGGGTGAAGCTCTTGATCGCAGGGAGCAGTTCGAGGTGCATCTCGGCCAGCCCCAGCGCCTCCGCCTCTGCCTCTTGCGCGGCCACTGCCAGCGCGCGTAGACGGCGGCCGATTATCTTAAGAACCAGATAGAACAGCGGCATCAGCACCGGCACCGCAATGGCCAACAGCGGATCAATCGTGAACATTATCCCTATAGCGCCAAGAGCGGTGAGCAGTAGCGGCGGCAGGCTGACCAGCGTGCCGGTCAAAAACCCACTCAAACGGTGGATTTCCCAAGTGCTGAGGGCCAGCAGATCACCGCGCTGGTGGCTCTCATGGAACGGGACGGGCAGGGATTGCAGATGGTCATGCAAATCGCGCTGAAGCCCTGCAAGAAAACGGACCGACATGGCGCCGGACAGTAGCCCTACACCTACGCGCAGGGCCGCCACCGCCGCCAGCAGAACCAAAACGGTCGCGGCTAATCCGGCTGCGGGACCCCCTGTCATCCCGTCTGAGTCTGTCACCAACCGGCCCGCCAGCTGGCCCCCGAACCACGGCACAGCCAGCATCGCCAGCGACTCCACCAGCATCAATGTCGCAACCAACGCCATCCGCCAGCGCCACGGCCAGACAAGCGCCAGAAGCTGCGCGCGCGTCACGTCCGGTCCGCCTTGCGGTAGCGGAACAGGCCGGAAATCCGACGCAAATGGAGGCGGGGCAAGGCGGCATCCTCCAGATCGGGATAACTGGCGCGCAAGGTGCTTGCAGGCGGAAAGAGCCGCAAACCAGCGTGCTGAAGCTTGCCTTTCAAGCCGGGGATGGCGTGAAGATCGCTCATCACGCGTCCCAGAGAACGGCTTTGGCTCAGATAGCGCGCGGCGGGACCTCTGGGGGCATTCTCCAGCGCTTCGATCATATCTTCCGCGCAGGGGGTTTGCAGCAACGCCACCGCACTGCGCAGGGCTGCGGCACATATCGGGCCGACGCCGGCGCTTAATGCCGCCTGTTGAAATCTGTCATGATCGGCGCGGGTCATGGCGCGCAGGGCCAGATCAATATCCACCAGCCATATCAACCGGTCACCGCCATAATGCCACTGTCCGGCCACAGAATAAGGACTGACCACATGCTGGGCGCGGTGCAGGCAGGCCTGTAGCAGCGCCAGCGGCAGGGGCAACGCACGCGCAACCGGCGACAGGGCGGGCAATGGCGTGGCCCCGGCCAATGCTTCGGCCCCCTCAAGAACAGGCTTCAGTGCAGGGCTGGAGAAGACATCAACGTGCAGGTCAATTTCGTGCAACCCGCCATCTGAGGCTATGAAGGTCCAGCTTTCCTGACGCTCGGGGGCGGCAGCATCAGCCACCATCGGCATGGTGCAACCGAACCCCAGCTTGACCAGAGCATCGCGGGCGCGGTCCAGATCATCGGGCGCGACCAACAGATCGGTATCACCGCGCGTCCGCTGTGCCGGCTCAGGGTAAAGGCCATAAGCCAGCGCGGTGCCTTTGAGCAGGACAGAGCCCACACCCGCCGCATCCAGAGCAGCCAGCAAGGGCACAAGCACCGTGCGGTGGCGGATTTCCCACATGGTCCGCCCTAATGCCTCTGCACGCAGCCGGTTGCGCACATCCTCCGGCCAGTCGACCAGATGCGCCACGCGCGCCATCAACAGACCCGTGACACCGTGATAGATAGCCCGCTCAACCACGCGGTTACCGTCCAGCGCGGCAGGCCACGATGCAGGGCCGCACAGGGCGCTGGCCACCAGATCATCGACAGCTGTCATCGTCCGGTCATCCGGTAGGCCAGCAGCCCGATATATTCACGCACAGCGGTGTTGAGCATGTCCAGATTACGCGCAAAATCCCACCCGATCCCGCCGCGCAGAGAACGCGCGCGGTAGTCCACCGGCCACGGCACGATACCCTCCCATCCCGCAGCCTCAAAACTGGCAACCGAGCGGGGCATGTGAAAAGCAGATGTCATCAGCACCCAGGTCTCGTCCGGTTGCGGCGCAATCTGCGCATAGGTCAGTGTGGCATTCTCGGCAGTGTTGCGTGATGCGCCCTCCAGCGTGAGGCGGGCAGGATCAAGACCTTGTTCGTCAAAGAACCGCTCGGCCACAGCAGCATTCCACCCGCCGATGCGCCCGACATGGCTCAACGCGCCGCTGCCGCCGGTGAATACGACGCGCGCTTGCGGGTGGACGCGGACCAGTGCCATCGCACCGGTAAACCGCTCTGCACCTTCGCCCAGAACTACCTGATTACGCCACGCGGACAGGCCAGCTTCTTCGCCACCGCCCAAAACTATAATACCTGTTATGTTATTTATCTGGGGAGATGAGGGGTAACGCTCTTCCAGCGGAAGCAACAATACATCCCCCACCGGCACAACGGCCACCAGCACGATAAAACCAAAACTAAAAGTCGCGGCCCATCCCGCCACGCGTCGCCATCCACGCCACAGCGCAAGCAGCGTCAAACCCGTGCCCAGCACGATCCACGCTTCCGGACGCAACAAGCCCCAAATCACTTTGGACGCAATGAAAAACGCTGTATCCATAGCTTACCGCACCGCTCTGTCGATCGCTGCAAGATAGGCGTTTACCACCAGTTTCTCATCATAGTGCTCTTCCATCCGCGCACGTCCCGCTTGTCCCATGGCAGCACGCGCCTCTGGTGACATGTCAAGAAACTGCAAACAAGCCTCGGCCAGACTTTCACCGCTGCGCGCCTCGCACAGCAGACCGGTCTGGCCACGCTCGACCACGGCACGACATCCGGGCACATCGGTAGCAATTACCGGCCGCCCCATCGCCGCCGCCTCGATCAACGTGCGCGGCGCGCCTTCACGGTAGGATGGCAGCACAACGCAATGGGCCTGCGCGATATGTGGGCGCACGTCAGGCGCAGTGCCAAGATAACGAATGATGCCTTCCGCTTCCCATTCGCGCAAAAGCGTTTCCGGAATGGCGCTGCGGTTATCAGCATCCAGCGCGCCTAAAAGGCAGAAAGTGGCGTCAGGATGAGTTTTGCGCACAATTCGCGCAGCTTGTGCGAATTCCACAACGCCTTTGTCACGCAACAGACGCGCAACCATCAGAAAGACTGGCGCCGTGTCAGGTAAAGGAGTTGGAATGAAGCGGGTAAGATCAATGCCGGAGCCTGGCAAAAGCTGCGCCTGTTCAAAACGCACCAGACGACGCTGCGTGAACAGATCGCGGTCCTCGGCATTTTGGAAAAACACAGTCTCCAATGATCGGAACGCACGGCGATAAAGCGTCTGCGCCACAAACTGTAGCGCACCGCCCGAGAGGAATGCCGTGCCCAGCCCCGATACATTCGGAATGAACGGCACACCCACACGCCGCGCGGCCATCGCGCCAAAAATGTTATTCTTGATGGTCCACGACAGGATCACATCGGGGCGCTCCTTGCGAAAATGCCGCATCATCTGCGCGGTCAGAGCCACTCCAGACAGAGGGCTCAACCCCTTTGCGTCCATTTCCAACGGAATATGCCGCACACCTGCCGCCGCCAGCCCCGCCCCGTCGCCAGGCGCAAGCACGCTGACATCGTGGCCTGCCGTAATTAACGCGCGCACAACTCCCATGCGGAAGTTCAAGATGTTCCAAGCGAGATTGACGGTCAGAAGGATACGCATGACTTCAATTCCTGAACGGGACGCCGCCAGGGAACCCAAAGAGCCAGCTTTGATAAGGCAAATAGCATTGTTGGAAATGCCGTGAGTTGAGCGTCCATACTGTAAACACCAGCATCAATCCAAGATACGGCAGCGCGGCGTAAAGCGCGCGGCTACGAGGAATCGAAAGATAGGGAATGCGTGCGAAAATCATCGATTGCAGCGGTATAAGATAATAAGCAATCCGGTCCCCGATCACTGTGGACACAGGTAAAAGCATACCGACTGCCAACATGCCAAGCGCACCGACCAATGCCATCTTATAGTCGCCCAGACTTGCATGAGCCCAAGGCTTGCGCAGAAACATAAAAAAGAACAGCCCCGACAGCGCAAGTATTGCCACGCGAAAAGCAGCACCGAAAGCGTCGACCTCGTTAACAATGTAACGGTCGATGGCCATATCCGCTGCATCACCACTTGCTAAAAGGAATGCTCCCGGAACCGCAAGAACAGCGGTCAGAGCCAGACGCCCCAAGGTCAGTCGCTTCCCCCCTACCAGCGGCGCCAGCAGCAAAAAAATCAGAGCACTGGCATGGAAGCCGGACGCCAGCACCACCCAGAACACAAAACGTAGCGTTCGTTTGTCCATAAACGCACAAAACGCAACGCAAATCAGACCAATCGCGGCACCCTGTCTAATGCCGGACATTGGCATGTTGATAATGAGAATTGGAAAGGCCAGCACCAGAAAAGCTAATGGGTCGGGCTGTCGCCGCGCAAGAACATGAAATCCTGCAAAGAAAACGAAGGAAGCGGCAACATTGGCCCATGGATAGGAAAGGCTGAAGTAACGTTGAATGCTCAATACCCCCCACCAGATAGGCTCCCGACTGGCTAAGACCTGCTCGAAACTTTTATATTCTGCGCGCAAATATTGGTAATAATACCCACCCCAGTCACACCCGACCTCATAACGGAAAGCTGAAAACAGAAACAATCCTAACATCGCAACATAGTATAATTGATGACGTGCGCGCGGCTGCTCTGCCACACTAAATCTAAGTAGGAAGAGTGTGCCCACGATAGCAACATAAAGCATGGCCTAGCAGCCCCCCTGGAGGAGCGAGAAGACAAACCGGTAGCGAACACTCCGTCTCGACTTGGCACCGCGTGAATGCTGCAAGGCTCTCATTATAAGCTTTTCGAAATGCGTTTTCTCAATGCTGAAAGTCTAGGCACTTCATTCATTAAAATATATGCCAGTTGAACTAATATTAGCCATCCCCATACCAGCATAGGGGCCCATGATACCCAAAACGTAGAAATTAAGGCCAGCAAGGGAAGGGATAAAAGATGTGAAGTGAAGTGAAACCTAACCTCCTTCCGTTCAGGAATCTGAAATCGACCCTTTGCATCAAGATATGTAAGAAACCTTGGATAAGTAAATAAAAGCATGCCGGTTATAGCTACAAGAGAAAAGATCTTTAAATTATTAGTTAATAAAAACACCGGAACAATAGGAAGGGCGAAACGTAACAGAGACAATTGAAGAAAAGTGATGAACTTATACTCAACCCTCCTCAGAGTATTGTGTAGGATCAGTGTAAGGATTAGTGCAATATATGAGAACCAAAATAAAGGATAACTCCAGAGATCCAGAAGAGCTGCGCAAATAGAAAAAATTACTACCCTCGATGCAGTAAATGTAAATATAATATTGAGATCTAAAGTTAAGTTTATTCTACGCCTAGGTATCGCATCGTATCTCACACTATAGAAGTCGTTGACCATGTATCCTATCTCATAAACGCAAATGAACGCTATGTAGCCAACAAAATATCCAAAGATGCTCGCCCAAAGACTATATTGAGTTAATGAATAAATTAATATTAATCCGGGAATCCATGCTGTAGCTGCGTTTACGAGAAACGCACGCGGCCATTCGTAACGCGTAGCAAAAGCATACATAAACGGCACGGCAAGTAAGTATTTATTTTTGTCAGATATATAAGAATTCGGCATCAAGATCTCTCATCCACTTCCGCTTTGGTCCATGTGAAACTATCATTGCAATACCTGCTGCTTCAATCAGGTCAATGTCGGATTCGTTATCCGTAATTGTTGAAAAGCAATTTACATCCAAGGGCCTACCTAAGCGATCCTCAAGGTATTTACGCTTTGCGCCAGTAAGATCCTTGTCAAGGCATCCCATGCACCTATCGTCCGTCCAGCAAAGCTCTGATGCAATGAAATTCATGCTCAGCTTTTTAGCGATAGGACCAATTATTGCAGATACGCTGTTAGACACCAGGATGGGAGTCCAACCGTCCGCAATCATTCGGCGTAAGTGAGTGTGGACTAATGGGATCTCTTTTGAAGCCAAAACATCAACATAACTTTCAGCTGATGTCGAAAGATCACCACGCATGACACCACGCAAGCTCAGCAGGGTTAAATATCGATGCAGATCAAATCCAATACAACGCCTTAAAATAGTGCAAGCATACGTGAATGGTAGCTTTCGACTGCTTAAGGTTTGAACGAACAATTTTCGAAATCGGTGTCCTGATCTTCGGTGATGATGCAGCACCAAACCCAACGAGGTATTTGTGTTGAAGAGAGTGCCGCAAACATCAACAGCCAACACTCGCATCGTTTCATTTGAAAGTTTTTCTGAGTTCACGTTAATTCACATCCGGTTCGGCAATTATGGAATGATAAAGTTCATCGTACCTATCAACAGCATGTACGATGTTAAAAACCTCTGCAGCTTTTCTCGAAATCTCTTGAGGAGGTAGGAATCGTCCGCTCGTGATCTGTTGTGCGGCTCGTTTAATCTGCTCATTAGAGAAGTCTTCCAATACCCATCCTGTTCTACCTTGCTCAATAATGCTGTGAATATCACCAACGCCGGAATTGCAGATTACGGGCAGTCCGCACGAGAGATACTCGCCAATCTTTGTTGCAGATACGCCTAAACTGGAAAATGTTTGAAGCAGCGGCGCGAGCCCAACGTCCGCAGCGCTAAGATACTCTGGCACCTGTTCATGACGCAGAAGTTTTGCTTTGATATCTTCTGCTTTCAAAACACATCCGGCTTTCATGGCGTTTTGGATCTGGTGTTTAACGTCATGGTTGCCAAGCATCAATAGTTTTGGTGAATAACCATATTCTCTAAGTTGAGAAAAGAGGCGGTAAACTAGATCTATTGGGTAAAGGGGGCCAGTTGACCCAAGGTAAGCTAGAACAATATCCGTGGGAAGAAATCCAAGCTCGGTTCGTATTTTGCCTCTTGCGCCATTTCGGAAATTAAAGTGCGATTGATCAACGCTGCAAGGCGCTACAATGAGGTTATCTGCGTTGTAATCCTCTCTCTGCGTCACCGCAGATTTAGCATCTTCTGTCAGGACAACAACACCTGCTGCCTTCGAAAAAGCTTCAGCTTCCTGTCTTCGGAAGTGTCGAATTACTGCTTTGAAAATTGGGTTTTTGGTATTCCAGATTCCGCTTTCTACCCTCTGATCTATCCAAAATCCGCGCATGTCAAAAATAAAGGGAATATTCTTGACGGCAGAAGCTTTCAATGTTGCGCCTAACGGCATGTAGCTTCGGCAATGAAGCAAGTCTGGTTGAAAAGTGTCTATTCGCTTCACTAGTAGTGAATACATTCGGCGGGAAATTAGGAACCGTTCGAAACTGCGAAAGTGATGGTTCTCTGATCTTCGTATTGTATGATGTGTAATGCCTGCAGCTTGCAAGCGAGACCTAACATCTGATTCGTATACTTCATCTTGATTTGGCGTCTCGACTGAAATGCATTCTATAGAATGGCCGCGTTTTGCAAGCCCCTCCAGATACGGCAAGACTTGAGCAACGCCAATATGGTCAGCCAGACCATTGTTGGTCAAAAATATTGATCGTGCAGTCATAATTTATGTATTCCAGTGATTCTATTTTCCGGTTCGGCGTCATGCCATCCCCAGTAGGTCAAGGTATCGTTGCGCCGCAATCGCGGGGGAAAAGTCCGCCGCGCGACGCTGCAATGCGGCGCGGTCGGGTGATTCACTCAGCGCTGCCTGCATTGCGGTGGCCAGCGCAGCGGGGTCATTCACCGGAACCAACCGCCCGTAGCGTCCGTTTTCCAGAATTTCCGCTGGGCCCGAGGGGCAATCGGTCGAGACAACGGGCGTGCCGCAGGCCATGGCTTCGACGATAACATTGCCGAAGCCTTCGTAAACTGATGATAGAACAAACAAGTCGGCGCTTGTGTAAAACGGGGTTGGATCGGGATGGAACCCTGCGAAAATAACGCGGTCCGCGATTTCAAGTTCTGCAGCAAAAATCCGCAACGCGCCCTCCCCCTGCCCCGTGCCGACCAGCATCAACCGCGCGTCGGCATCCGCGATCTGTGCGAAGGCGCGCAGCAAAAGGGGGTGGTTTTTTTGCTGTTTGAGGCTGCCAACATGCACGATGCGCTTGCCTTCCGGGACAGCCCAAAGCGAATTTGCCTTCTGCATATCCTCAAGCGATGGCGTCGGGCGTGGAGGGACAGGATTATGGATCACTTCGAAAGAGACAGACGGCATTCCGGCCAGCGCAGCGATATCCCACGCAACACCACCAGACACCCCGACCCGCACATCGGCCATACGGTATCCGGCGGCCATGGACAACCGCAGGGCGAGGTGATGCGCCCGCCCCCAAGAGGCATATTGAACAGACAGTGTGTTGTGCTCGGACACCAAAACCTTGCAGCGATGTCCCGACATCTTGCGCGCAACCGGAGCGATGGTGGTTAGCGGCCACATCGCGGCAAGCAGAGCATCAGGACGCGTATCGCGAATGTGCCGCGACAAAACCCGCGGCAGATTGCGCGCTCTGGGACAATTCAGATCAATGACTTTGAAATGCGCACGCGTTTCTTCCAACAACTCGCCTTTGGCTTGCATCAACGCAAACTCGACCTGATGCCCACGCCGCATGAATTCATGCGCGAGATCAATATTGACACGCTCAGCCCCGCCTCCGCGCAGGTCGGGGAGGAGGATGGAGAGTTTCATATCAGTTCCAATTAAAAATACGCCTGAACCAACTGTATTTCAACATTATGAAACCACGCCAGCCGATAAGACGTGGTAGGCAAGTTCGCATTGTTCCCCTCTGAAATGACATCAAAAAAAGTTTTTTTCTCTCATGTATATGAAGGTTTGGCCATCGGCTCAGATAGTGAAAATACTCAGCATCATTTTGATATTTCTTCCTAATTTCCGTTGAGTCTTCTGATTGAAGCTGCTCTGCTACTTTTACACAGTAAATCATCACAACAGATTGCACTTGCCAATTTTTGATCGCCTTGTTCTCGAGCTCTTCAGACGTCTGGGCTCTATGCTCTTTGAATGCCACGTTTTCATCATGTGTTCTTCTCTTGATGAGAGCTTCTTTAAGATAAATGCTCTCCGAGCTGTTGATCGACAGAACCTCTTGAAAAACGGTGTCTTCGTTCAAGATTGGAAAATCTGGATATGGTAGTGTTTCAAGCAGATTTCGCTTGTATGCCGCAGTTGCTCCTAAAAGCATGGTCCGCTTATCAGCATGCCACTTTTCTCTTAGCTCGAATCTGTCAGAATGGAGATCGGCTGGAGCACCCGTAGCATCAACAACTAAGTCGTTGCTACATATAGCCAACGCTTCACTCGACATTAAATGAGGCATCAAAGTATTGGTTCGATGTGGCAGTGAAATATCATCTCCAGCAGCGACGACCAACACGCCTCCTTTGCTGTCCTTCACTACATCAAGAACATGTTTTAGAGTGCCTGCATTCACCGCACTCTGCCGCACCCGCACCTCATGCGGTCCGTCATATTCCGCCGCCATCTCCTGCATGATCTGATAGGTCCGGTCAGAGGAACAATCGTCGGACAGGATGATCTCCAGCGGCTCATAGGTTTGCGAAAATGCGCCTTCGATCGCCTCGCGGATGTAGTTCTCCTGATTGTAGGCAAACAGCGCGAAGGTCACGAGAGGGCGGTCGGGGTCAGTCATTCTATACTCCGGATGGGCCAGTTCAGTTTGGCAAAGAGGCCGTGAAGGCGGATGGACAGGCGGCCGTGGGGGCCGATTTTCATCACGACGATGCGCAGGCCGATGACGCCGGTGGTTACAGCCAGGACTATGGACGCCCCGGCCGCCAGCATCGGTGATAGCGCAGAAAGCGCCAGTATTAATGCGGCAAGCGCCGCATGGACACCGATCAGGCTGAGTGACAACGCCTCCCAGCGGAAGCCGAACAGGCGGCGCGTCAGGACATGCTGCAGCGCGAACAAAATCACGTAAGCGATCAGGAAAGCGATCCCCGCCGCCTCAACCCCGAGCAGCGGTATACCAACCCACAACAGACCCAGAAACACCGCGTTCCAGGTCAACTGGGTCATCAGAAATATTCGTGACCGTGCCGCCGCGACAAAAGCAAAGCCCATTGGCCAACTTGCCAGCTTGAACACGTTGCCCAGAACCTGCCATTGCAGCATATCCGCAGCTGGCACGAACTCACGCGAGTAGAGGACCGCCATGAACCACGGCGCGACACCAATCAGGCCCAACAGGACTGGCCCGCCAATCGCAAGGCCCAGCTGCGCCTGATCGTTCATCAGCTGAGTGGATGCGTCACGGTCTCGGATCACCTCTGTCAGGCGTGGATAGAAATCAGCTCCCATCGCGCCCAGAAGGAAACCGACATAAATCATGGCAACCCCCCAAGAGGCCGAAAACAGGCCCGCCGCTTCGATACCCAAATCTCGCGCAATCAGGCTGCGCGCCAGCAGCAATGTGCCCGCGCTGGCCAGACCGCTGAGCATGAACACCGCGCCCAGAGCGGCCATTGGCTTCCATGTCGCGAACACCTCTGACGCGGCCAATCGTCCGGCATCGGGGCGGGGAAGTTTGCGTGTGATGACCGTGGCGACGATAACCGAGGCAAGCGGCTGAACCAGCAGGAACCAGATCAAGCCCGCCTCTCCTTGCAGCCAGACCGCGGCAAGACCTGCGACCGTTCCGCCAAGCGCCCCCAGAACCGTCACGCGCCCCAGATCACCAATCCGGCGCAACCCCTGCAGCAGCGCGGTTTGCGATGCGAGGATCAGGCTGAGAAGGATCGCCACCCCGACCAGTCCCGTTTCGGTCGCGCGCTCGGTGTCACCGAACAGCCATTCAGCCAGCTGGACACGGAACAGCCAGACCAGAACCATCGCGATAGCACCTTGCACCAGATTGGCCGCAAACAGAACCGTCCGCACACGCGCCAACACCGCTACATCGTTCCGGTTCGAAGCAATATCGCGCACGCCGCTGTTACCCAGGCCAAGACCCGCAACAGCACCAACAGTAGATTGCAGGCTGTTATAGATCCCCAACAGGCCAATCCCTGCCGGACCGACCAGCACCGCAATGATCTTCATCCGCACAATCGAGATGACAATCTTTACCGCCTGCGCGCTGCCTATCACCAGCATTGAGCGGATCATCCCACCCGAAGCTGGAGGATCAGATGCTTTTGGCTTCGTATCGTTCGTTTCAGGCATTGGTGTGAGGCTTAGCGTATTCTAGCGCTTCAAAATATGATTGGCGCAACTCCGACAATCGCGGTTCATGCACCGTTATAAATTCATGGCGATGGCCCCTGATTCTAAACTTCTCCGAGAAAACTTTCACGTATCGAAAAAAGTCTGGAAGATGACTTTTTGAAAAGTTTTTTATTCTTTGAAAGCTCCGATACCGAAAAACATCGGTGAGAGTGATAGGTGGCATACTGCGCTTATTGTCTTTGTTTTTCCCCCCCACGTTCTCTTTCAAAATTGATATGGTTCCTGATAAATTTACCTCAGAACCAAGCAACTCTTTGAAGGAAATTTCGGACCGAGTTAGTAATTTGAAGTCGATAAGTCGTATATCTTGATTGAGAGACTCGATGAATCTAGTGACCTTCATATAATCAAAGCTGTCGCATCTTTCATGTTTAAAGAACCGCTGCGCGTTCCACTTTTCTGGCATTGAGAGGCCAGCATATACTTCTTGATAGTATGATGGGAGGGCATCAATCGGATCGCGCAGGGTCATAATGTATGAATGTGGGATATCTAAGAGAGCTTCTTCAAGCCGCTTTAACTTGTCCCAAAATGATGACTGTGGCTGCCAGACTAAAAACATCTCTTCAGAAAGGAAGACGGTTTTCCCGGCACTGATCAAGTCTTTAATTCTTTTAATGATTTCAACTAGATCACCTGATTCACGTCCTGATGCAAATGCCAATATTACTCTAGACTCATCTAAATTTTCGAGCGCTCTGGGTTGTCGAGTTCCAAGATAAGCGAAAGACGGATCTAAACATCTCTGCAAACCAAGCTGCAGTGAAGTTGTAGCTGTTTTCGGTGGACCTATGTGTATGTAGAGGTGGCCGCTCATAATTCTATTTTCTGAAAAAAAGTTGCAACTACTGCTCTTGCATCATCCAACGGCAACTGCGGGCCGATAGGCAGGCTCAACACTTCATCCGCAAGTTGTTGTGCCAGTGGCAGCGCATCTGCGGCCAATCCCATTTTGGCATAAGCTTCCTGCATATGTGGCGGGATTGGATAATGGATCAGGGTGCCGATGTTCGCTTTGGCCAGCTGTGTCTGGAGAGACTCCCGTCGCGCGCTGCGCACGACGAACAGGTGCCACGCCGGATCGGCCCAGTCCGGCACATGTGGCAGGATCAGGTCTGTGTCGGCAAGACCCTTCAGATAGAAGTCCGCAATGGCGCTGCGTCGTGAGGTCCACTCCTCCAGATACACCAGCTTCACCCGCAAGGCCGCCGCCTGCACAGGGTCGAGCCGCGAATTGCCGCCTTGCACTTCGTTCACATATTTCACCCGGCTGCCATAGTTGCGCAGCACACGAATACGGTCGGCAAGATCGGGATTATTGGTCGTCACTGCCCCTGCATCGCCCAAGGCACCAAGGTTCTTGCCGGGATAAAAGCTCCAGCAGACGATATCGCCATGCGCCCCGATGCGTTTGCCCTTGTAACGCGCACCGTGGGCTTGCGCCGCATCTTCAACAACAGCGACGCCCCTTGCCCGCGCAAGCTTGAGGATCGGATCAAGATCGGCTGGCTGGCCATAAAGATGCACGGGCAGGATTGCTTTGGTCCGCTCTGTCATTGCAGCTTCAATACGGTCGGGGTCAATGTTGTGTGTGGCGGGATCAGGCTCGACCGGGACAGGCGTGGCCCCGACTGCCGATACCGCCAGCCAGGTCGCGATATAGGTGTTGGACGGCACGATCACCTCGTCCCCCGTCCCTACATCCAGCGCGCGCAGCGCAAGCACCAGCGCATCCAGACCATTTGCCAGACCCACTGCATGTTCCGCCCCGCAATACTCGGCCCATTCTTCCTCAAAGGCTTCAACCTCAGGGCCAAGGATATACCAGCCACTGTCCAGCACCCGCTGCACAGCCGCGTCAATTTCCGGTTTGATCTCGCGGTATGCCGCGCCAAGGTCGAGAAAGGGGATCATGGGGTGTTGTTCCTTGTGGCATTCAGAAACTCATCGTAATCACGATAGTAATCCGCCTCGTCATAACGGTGTGACGCAAGGACCATGCAAACCGCACCCTGACTAAACGCATCCATTTCGCGCCAGATCAGTTTGTTGATGTAAAGCCCCTTGCGGGGATCGCGCAGCCAATATTCAGATTTTGTGTGGCCGTCGTCTATTTTCATACGGAAGCTGCCTGATAGGGCGAAAACCACCTGTTCAAGCTCCCTATGGGCGTGACCGCCACGTTCGGAATCCACGGGAACGTTATAAAGATAATAGACCCGACGGATATCAAACGGAATATGATTGCCGCCCTCAACAAAAGTCAGGTCCCCGCGAGGATCGTGGATTTGCGGAAGGGTAATTTCTTGTACAAAGTTCTTTTGTCCACTCATATTTTGTTTTCCACATTCAAAATTGCAATGTATTTATCTCGATCCGCTTCAAATCGTGTGCGGGGATAAATAAAGAAAATGTCGGTTTGGGTTCTGGACGTTTCGATCATACCCAACCGTTGATAGAATGCTCGGGCGTGTTTATTTTCGATGCGCACATCAACATTCGCAAACTCACGATCCAGCACATTAAAACCAAGAGCAAACGATAGAACTGCACTCTCTAGCGCCGCCTTCGCCGGTTTATTGCCATCCAAAATCCAGCTGCCCCATGTAAAGCTCTCTTCATCAAGGTCATAAAGCCGCACGACGCCACACGGTTGCCCATCATTCCGTTCGATAATGTAATAAAACTCCTGACCGTCGGCCTCGCGGGTTTTATAACGCTCAATCCATTGGCGCTGATCTTCGGCTGTTCCCTGCACTTGGGACAAGTGTTGGTTGTAGGCCGGGTTCATGCGTAAACCATACACATAATCAGCATCCTCGGGCTGGATGAGCCGCAACGTAAGATTTGGGCCTTCAATACGGGTCAGGGTGGATTGCATCACAGCCTCAGATCACTCTCGTCGCTGGCAAAGACATTCTTCAGATCAAAGAACAGGTGCGCGGCTGCACCAAAAGCGCGCAACTTATCAACCCCCATGTCACGATAGCTATCATGGGCCACGGCAAGGATCACGCCATCATAAGCGCCCGCTTCCGGCTCTGTCACCAGGTCCAGACCATATTTACGCCTGGCCTCTGCTGCATCAACCCAAGGGTCATGCACATCGACCTCCACGCCATACTCGCGCAATTCGGCCACCACATCCACCACGCGCGTATTGCGCAGGTCAGGGCAGTTTTCCTTGAACGTCAGGCCCAGCACCAAAATCCGCGCGCCGTTCACCTGAATCCGGCGTTTCAGCATCGCTTTGACCATCTGGCCTGCGACATAGGCACCCATGCCGCCATTGATCCGTCGACCCGCAAGAATAACTTGCGGATGGTAGCCCATCGCTTCGGCTTTGTGCGTCAGGTAGTAGGGGTCCACGCCGATGCAGTGCCCGCCGACAAGACCCGGACGGAAGGGCAGGAAATTCCACTTGGTGCCAGCCGCTTTCAGCACAGCCTCGGTGTCGATGCCCATACGGTTGAAGATAATCGCCAGCTCGTTCACCAGCGCAATGTTCAGATCCCGCTGGGTGTTCTCGATCACCTTGGCGGCTTCCGCCACGCGGATGCTTTCGGCTTTGTAGGTGCCCGCCGTGATGATCGAGGCATAGAGTGAATCCACCACCTCGGCCGTTTCAGGGGTAGAGCCTGCCGTGACCTTGAGGATCGTCGTCAGCCGGTGTTCTTTGTCTCCGGGATTGATCCGCTCGGGGGAGTAGCCACAGGTGAAATCCTCGTTGAACGTGAGGCCCGAGACACGCTCCAGCACTGGCACGCAATCTTCCTCCGTGGCACCGGGATAGACCGTGCTTTCATAGATCACGATATCGCCCCTTTTTTAGCACCCGCCCCACCGTTTCCGAGGCACGCAGCAGCGGCGTCAGGTCAGGCCGCTTGTGCGCATCAATCGGCGTCGGCACGGTGACGATGAAAATCGTAGCGGCCTTCAGATCATCCACATTGGAGCTCAGCGTCAGATGCGTTGATGATTGCAGTTCTTCCACGCTCACCTCACGTGTGGAGTCCTGTCCATCTTTCAAGGCGGCGATGCGCTCGGAGTTGGTGTCAAAACCGATGACAGGCCGGTGTTTGCCAAATTCCGCCGCAAGGGGCAGACCGACATAGCCAAGGCCGATGATCGCGATGGTTTGGGTCATATCTGTAAAGTCACTTATGGTTTGAGTTCGAAATTCTGTAAATGCCGCGCTGGAGGAGTGCAATAAACACAGCCCCGACCAGGATTCCCGCGATACTGGCTGCGATGTCATCAAAGGTGGCATTGCGCCCGGGCTGGAATATCTGAATGGCCTCAATGGCCACCGCGCAAAAGGCCAGCGCCGCAAGAGATGTCCAACCACTCCACAGCAACCGCACGGGAATGGTCAGAGCCGCAAAAACGAAAAAATGTAGAAAAAGATCGTTTTTACCACGCAATATGCGGTGATCAGGCAGCTGGCCTTCAAAGATAACGCCATAGTATAGCGTTACCGCCAATAACGTCGAAACAGCGAGAACAAGGGCCGTTCGCACGTTATTTCCCTGCATAGTCCCGATACCATTCCACAAACTTGGCGATGCCATCGCGAAAGTCGGTCTGCGGACGGTATCCGGTGAGGGTTTGCAACAGCTCGGCATTGGCCCATGTGGCGGGCACATCGCCCATCTGCATGTCCATGTAGTTGCGCTTGGCCTTTTGACCGAGGCAGTCCTCGATCGCGTCGATGAAATCCAGCAGGCGCACCTTGTCGGAATTGCCGATGTTCACCACGCGGTAGGGTGCGACGGGCGACAGGCTGTCGCCTTCGGGCACCACACCGTCCTCGGGCCGCACCGGCACCGCATCGATCAGCAGGCGGATCGCGCGCACCAGATCATCGACATAGGTGAAATCGCGGTACATGTCGCCGTGGTTATAAATGTCGATAGGCCGGTCATCGAGGATCGCATCGACGAATTTATACAGCGCCAGATCGGGCCGCCCCCACGGGCCGTAGACGGTGAAAAACCGGAACATCGTGGTGGGCAGGTTCCACAGATGGGCATAGGCATGCGCCATGCTCTCGTTCGCTTTCTTGGTGGCGGCGTAGATGGTCAGCTGGGTGTCGGCCTTTTCCGTCTCGATAAACGGCATCTCGGTGTTTGCCCCGTAGACCGAACTGGTTGAGGCCATCAGCAGGTGCTGAACCTCCAGCCGCCGTGCAGCTTCCATCACGTTGAAAGTGCCGATGACATTTGCATCCAGATAGGCGCGCGGGTTCTCAAGGCTATAACGCACGCCCGCCTGTGCCGCGAGGTGGACAATCACGTCAGGCTTGAAATCGTCAAACACACGGTCCAGCGTATCGCCGTCCTCCAGCAGCGCTTCGGTCGCGGAAAAGCCGGGCGATTGCAGCAGCATCTGGTGACGCCGCTGCTTGAGGGCGACGTCGTAATAGTCGGTCATCCCGTCATAGCCATGCACAATAAACCCCTCGGCCAGCAGCAACTTGGCAAGGTGAAAGCCGATAAAACCGGCAGTTCCGGTGATGAGAATACGTTTCATATGGTTAGCCTATTATTCATAAAGTAACGGGAGACATGGAGCGCGATACCATGCCGTGTTCATTTTCAAGCTTGTGAAAATGCGTCAGGATACCTGACAGGGCGGCCAGATTATCAGCAGTCTTCAGGCCAAAGTTATGCGGGTGCCACCACAGATGATACCCTTTGCGGGTGCGTGCGGCGTCTGTCATCGCGCGTTTGATCGTGCGGACATGCAAGGGATGTATCGCCCGCAGCGCACCAACCTTGGGCCGCAGGAACTGGCTTGCAGGCACATCTGCCATGTCCCCCCCCTGCCCCGCCTCACGTAAAAAGGTCTTTGGACCAAACATGCCACTATGGGCATCACTCAGACGCAATGCACGGCGGTTAAGTGTCTGGCGCGCAACCGGTGTCGCGCGGTAAGGCCATGCTGTCTCGTTTCCGCGGTAGGTCTGAAGCCCCAGCTTTGCGCAGGACTTCAGATGCATTGCCGCATATTGATTACGCGGGAAAACAATAGATTTGAGCACAATACTGCGCTGCTTGGCCATCGCGATTGCAGCCACCAGATCAGCCTCGAAACTGGTGATGTCCTGCCCAGATTCAAGCGGGTAATAATTGGCATGCGTATGCGTCCCGATCTCCTGCCCCGGACACTCCATAATCCGGCGGACCAATGACATGCCATAATAATGCGGATCGCGGCGCTCGTCTTCGCCGACCTCGTCGAGGTAGCTGTAATTGGACAGGCGCGGGTCGGTGTAGCGCGGGCGCAACTCTTCAGGCGGCAGGCTGGCCAGCAACTCGTCGCGGCTCTCGGCCATGAGAAGGCCAACGGTGGCCCATGTTGCTTTGATGTCGTGGCGTTCGAACAGGTCGAGGATGCGCGGGATAGCTTCGCGACCGCCCAGAACATTGGCACCGTAGCTGTCGCGCGTGGCATGATCGCGCACGCCCCACAGCAGTTCGAAATCAAGCGAGATGACAAACTCGCCACTCATCCGGGAACGCCATCCTTTGAGTCCGCAGCATCCAGATCGCTGCGCAGTGCCTCGATCTCCGCTTGCAAGGCATCATATTCGCGCAGCTTGGTGCGCAGGAAGTTTGCCGTCAGGGCGCTGCGCGTGGATATTCCTTCGGGCGTCAGGATATAAGCATAGCGCAGCTTGTTACGCGAATTTCGGAAGTTGGCGATTTTGACCAGCCCTTTGTCAGACAACGCGCGCAGGATATAATTGACGCGCCCTAGCGCCATGCCCAGTTCTTCGGAAATCTCGCGCTGGCTGATTTCAGGGCGTTTTTCCACCAGCCACATGACCCGGAAGCGGGCATCTTCGACAGGATCACCCATGGCAGGGCGCCGCACCGCCATTCGCCACAGGCAAATACGGTAACATTTTGATTTTAATATATAATACGAAAATTCGCATATGCAGATGGGGGTCAATAGCACGGGTGTCCTTCAGACTAAAGCCCCCGCCACTGATACTTGAACAGATAGTTAACCACCTGCCCTCTCGCGCATTGCAGGAATGGGCGTTTTGTGTTCATTAATGAACGTATTAACAATTTCCGGATTTTACCCCCTATGCGCGCCTTTTCATCAGACAGTTTTGTCGACGCGCCGTGGCATTTGGCCGTTTGTCGCCCGAACCAGGGCCATATCGCATTCCGCAATCTGGCGAAGGCGGGTTTCGCTGTGTTCATGCCGCGCCATCACACGTCCAGACGATGGCGCGGGCGGCAAATTGACGGGCTACGGCCGGTCTTTGGCGGCTACCTGTTCTTCTCGACCGACCCCGCTGCGCCGCGCTGGCACGAAGTGGCCACCACGCCCGGTATTGGATCACTGGTGAAATCCGGCAACCGCCCTGCGCAGGTGCCCTCCAGCATCGTGACGGGTCTTATGATGCGCTGTGACGCTGATGGCTGCCTGATGCCGCCTGATGATTTTCAGCAGGGCGAAGCTGTGCGCCTGACCAGTGGTCCTTTTGCAGGGTTCATCGGCACAGTCGAGAAGATCGAACCGGACCGGCGAATCCACCTCCTTCTTGAAATGCTGGGACGTACGACAGCTTTGACCGTGCCCCCCGCAATGATTGAACGGCCCGTCTAAGACACATCTCAAAGATCAGGCTTTAATCTCGGACCGCAGTTTCCTTGCGATACGGCCAAACGGGGGCAACAACGCAACCTTGCGGTAAAGCACGATATAAACCCCTCCGACAAAAGCGATGCTCAGCCAGACCAGCGCGCTGCTGTGGCTGACCAGAACCATCAGAACGACCGAGAGCAGCGGCATCCCCATCAGCATCAAACCGGCCAGCGAATTGCGCAGCTGCGGCGCACCCAGCGCTTGAGACAGCCGTCTTGCACGGCAGCGGTAGACCAGACTGTGAAGGTGCAACCGGTCCGGTGCGCCGGGATGCGCGCCCTCACGTATGATGCGCCGCACAACAGAAACCGCTGTTTCCATCACTGGATAGGCCAGCGCCAGAAGCCCGATCAGCGGCGAAATCTCGGGATTTCGCTGGGGCAAGGCCACAGCAATCACCGCCAGCAGGAAGCCCGCCGTATAAGCACCCGCATCGCCCATGAACAAACGCCCGCTGGGAAAATTGAGGAAGAAAAACCCCGACAGCGCACCGATGCCCACAAGACAGGCACCCAGAATTGCCGTATCTCCCGCCTGCCCTGCCACCACGGCAAAACCGGTCAGGATGATGATTGATGTGCCTGAGGACAGCCCGTTCACGCCGTCGATGATATTGATGGCATTGGCGATTCCACCAACGGCAAAGACAGTGAGCACAAAGGACGGCAACCAGAACGACAACAGCCCGTCAATGCCGATGATGTCCACACCAGTGATCCGGTAACCTGTCAGAGTGCAGAAAACCATTGCAGCGAAGATCGTAGCCAGCAGCCGCATCTTCACGCTCACACCCTTGGTCATGTCCTCCAACAAGCCCGCCCCGAAGGCAGGCACCGCTGAGATACAAATCATCCACCACAGCCACTGTGTCTCCGGCGCAAGAAATAATCCCCCCACCACTGCGCCACCCAACAAAGCCAGGCCGCCGATCCGGGGCGTAGGGGCTGTGTGCAGTTTTTGCACCCCCGGATGGTTATCCAGTGTTAAATGCCCATGAAACCGTTGAGTGAAAACAATTAGAACAGATACAATAAAGCTCGCCAGAAAAGCGAATAGAAACGCCATAGAAAGTGCCATATTTAATTCGCTCCAGACAACCAACTCGTCAAATGTGGTCTACATACGTCACAAAACATATAAAGGTTAGTCTAAATTTACTATACATTTTGACGTCTTGGTTAATTGTCCGGAATCTGACTTTCAAAAAGGGCAGCAGGACTAGGGTCAGGACCCATTGATTTTCGGTTGATGGCATGATTCACGGCTCGAAAAACGAGCGGTGAACATGTCTGATCTTTTCTGGTTGAGTGACGCGCAGATGGCGCGTCTTGAGCCCTATTTCCCCAAGTCCCACGGTAAGCCGCGCGTCGATGACCGGCGAGTGCTGAGTGGCATTATTTTTATCAATCGCAATGGGTTGCGTTGGCGCGACGCGCCTGCGGAATATGGGCCGCACAAGACGCTCTACAACCGTTGGAAGCGCTGGAGCGACAAGGGTATCTTTGCCCGGATGATGGCCGGCCTGGCCGCAGGGCACGGTGAAAAGAAGACGGTCATGATCGACGCGACCTATCTCAAAGCCCACCGAACAGCGACCAGTATGGGCGTGAAAAAGGGGGGCGTGGGCGCCTGATTGGTCGCACCCAAGGCGGCATGAACACCAAACTGCACGCCATCTGCGACAGCCAAGGTCGCCCTCTTAACTTGTTTGTAACGGCCGGTCAGGTCAGCGATTACATCGGCGCACGGGCTTTGCTGAGCAGCATGCCGAACGTCGACTGGCTCCTTGGCGATAGGGGTTATGACGCCGATTGGTTCCGAGAAGCGTTGAAAGACAAAGGGATACGCGCCTGCATCCCCGGTCGAAAACAGCGCAAGAAGAATGTTAAATACGACAAGCGGCGCTACAAACGACGCAACCGCATCGAGATCATGTTCGGCAGGCTCAAGGACTGGCGGCGCGTAGCAACCCGATACGACAGGTGCCCAAAGGTCTTCTTGTCAGCAATCGCCCTCGCCGCAATCGTCATTTACTGGCTTTGAAACTCAATGAGTCCAGACCCTAGGGTGCCCGCTTGTTCAACCGGATCTGCAAATCCCTGACTTGTGCAGCAAGCGAAGCCGGATCTTCTGTGCCATTGCGCTGTGCCCACTCTGCAGGCGTTGGAAATTCCACGCCCTCCTCTTGCCAGAAGGCGCGGACAGCCAAAGCGTTCAGCCGGTCGCCCCACCCCCCCTTCCGGAACGCATCGACGTAAATGCGACTGTCGAGCCCTTCCTCAAAACGCGAAGCGAAAGCCGTCCTGCCCGCCTCTGGATGCGCGCCAAGTGTCTGTTCGATGATCTCGCAACATGCGCTGTGATACCCCCCTTCCGCCTGCTTCAGTGCCGCTTTGAGTTCCTCAAGGCGATCCTCCAGCTTTGCGCGTGTCTGCGCCACCTCCTGCAAGGTCGCGACATGTTTTCGGGTTTTGGCGTCTTCGTTGCGATAGTCCCCTTCGATTGCAGATTTCAGAAATCCGGTCTTCGAGGATCTGATCTTGCCCTGCACCGATTGTCTGGCCGCCAGATCAAGTTTTTCAAAAATATATTCCTCGCCATGCTCCAGCACCCAAGCGCGCGCCAGCGTTTTGGAGATGCCTTCACCGATCAGCGCGCCGTATGCAGGCATTTGCATGACCTCGTCTTCCCCCTCCATCCCCATCAGGGTCATCTGGGCACTGGGCCGGATCACAAACCGCACCCCCGTCACGGTGCGCCCCTTGCGACGGGTCTCCAACTCGATCTGGATGTTGGACAGCGCGTTGACCTCCTTCATCGCAGGCTGGATCACGGCACGGTTGAGCAGCTTGAACTGTTTGTAGCTGGCCAACGTATCCACCGCCATCAGCTTGCGGAAGATATCCAGATCCCACCACGGCGTATGCGCGATATCGACATAGCGGTAACAATTTTCATACAGCACCAGCGCGTGCGCACTTTTCATTTCGCGCAAAACGCTGAGATTTATTTTGGAATAGACCTCCGGGTGATAGAGCTTTTCGGCCAGCGCCTGTTCGTAGCGGTACGTGCAGCGCCCCCCCTTGATCTTGACATAGGGCAGCAGCACCATCGCTTCCCAGGACTGTTCGCCATCCTCCTCCAGCACGTCAAACTCGACAATCGTTTCCATCAGCCCCTTGAGCGCAGACTTGAGATGGGCCGTATTGTGGCTGTCAAAACCGATCATCTCACAGAGCAGACTGGTGCTGATGTGATGTTCGCGTGCGGTCAACAACCCGTCATAGGCGTTGTAGAGCAATGCATTGATGAGCTTGCGTTGAAGCAGGGACAGCTTCGCCCCGATGTGAATCGCCGCGACATGCTTTTTGAGTATCTGCTTGTCTTTATTGTGTTTTACGAGAGCTTCTGCCATAGGTGAACGGGAATCCAAACTGTTCATTCACCATTTCACAGTTCTCGGAGTAAAAGCAAGTTTCTTGTGTCAGCCGGACAATACACAGGCAACCGGCTCCCAATAACGTTCACCTTGTTGCCGATCGCAAAAATACGGACAGCACGGAAACGTGGCAAATATCCACACAAAAGCAATTCTCAACGGCGCAGAGCACCATTCCCCAAAAGCGTTCACCTATCGCATCCCGAAAGGGCCTGAATATGCATATTTTCTTTAAATATCAGACCGCTGTGGGGTTAATCCCAAATCCTTTCACCTCAGAACCGGAAATCAAAGGAATATACCGCAAATGCAATACTTTTATGCTTCAATATCAGTTACTTATAAAGATACTGTTACCCCTCCCAAATCCTTTCACCTAATATCCCAAATCCTTTCACCTAAACTCCCAAATCCTTTCACCTCAAACAGCGTTTTTCCCCAAATCCTTTCACCTGTCGTCCCAAAACCTTTCACCTAAAACCCTGTAGGCCCTTGATTCAAAACGCGGATTCAGCCCCTAAACTCTTTAAACGTTGTTTCTTAAACATCTTAAACAACAACAGGGCGCCTGACGGCCCCCTGTTTCGGATGTAGATTTTTGGAAATTTTATAATTTGTAAGATGACAAACGACGTCTTGTCAGACACGAGATGTTGTCAAAGCCTTGGCATTGCTTGTTCCAAGCCCCTGCCCTTTCGACATATATGAGGCATCCTAACCCAACTTACCAGAGTTACCCAAGTAAGATTTAATTATCGAAAAACCCGTTCTCCTTCAAGAAGGCCATGATCACTGTCGCCTCACCAGCAAGCCCTGCCCTGCGCCGGGACAAGACTGCCTCGGCCGGTGTCATGGAGAGCATCACACGATGGCTACGCTTTTCGGATGCCGGTTTTGGTTTTGGTCCGGTTCTGCCTTTCTCCATCACGAACTCTTGTGGCGCGGCAGTTACCTGAGGCGGCACGCTCTGCGGTTCCGGAGGCAAAATCCGGGTTTCCGGTTTTTTAAACTGGGTCAGGCTGTTCTTCTTGTTCATTTCACACCGTCGATATGGTCATAGATGGCATCAAACTGGCGCGTCACATCGCGAAAGGCATGCGCCAGCAACGGGTCGGTTCGGGTAATTTCACGTAGCGACATCTCGCGGTCAAAAATGGTATCAAACCCGCGCGAGAGTTTCAGCGGCAAGATCGGATAAGATGTCTCGATGTTTGCGCGTAAGTCCCGCTCGATCTGCTGGAAGTCGCGCGACGTGGTCCAGTCTTTCACAAACTCCCCCTTCTGCGCTTGCAGCTTGGTCGCAACCACAAGGATGGACTGCGTGATCGGCTCGATCTCAAGGATGGTGCCGATTGCCGACTTGCGGCTTTTGAAATCATTGTAGACCGGCACGATCACCAGATCCGACTGGCGCAGCGCACTGGTGATGCTGTGTGCGTGGCGGCTGATGGAGCCAGCCAGATCGAACACGATGTCGATGTCATCTGGCAAATCGGGAAAGGTATCATCTGCCGCGATCGACAGAACCTTGTCATCATCAAAGATATCTTCGAGCACATTGAACGGCTCGTTTGTGCCAAGGGCATAGCCGCGATCAAAGGCGATATTCGCTGAAATCGGCGTTTTGCCTGCTGATCCTTTGGAGCTGTATACGGTGATTTTCAATTCTACTTACTCGTATATCTTGAGTTCTGTGTGTATGGCATATTGCATGAGTAAGGCCTGTGAGTCAAGTAAGTTTAGTTAGAAGAGTTAGGCGGAATATAGTAATTATAAGGGTGATAGAGCAATTTGCCATGAAAAATCTGTATATATTGGCCAAACCCAACCAGCTATCTAACTTGAGTAAGTCAAGTTAGATGGGAAGCTTATGCAGCTCTTGTGACTCGTCTTGCGTATATTGCTAGAGTAAGGGTAGTTTTTACAACGCCAGACAGATCAAACATCAACACAGGGCAGTGGCCGCCAGACCGCGCATGCGCCAGAGAGTTAACACCTTGCATCTCTTCGGTTGGCATTTCGCAAAACTTGACTTATTCAAAGAGTGCTGCCGGACGTCTTTGGGAAGACATCTTGGACTCTTAGCAGGGCATGTCTTTTGACTTACGCTGCTGGAACTGTCTTGCGGTCAAACTTGTCACGCGGGGACTGCATGCGAATTCTGGCTTTTATTCTTTTTGGTTTTATACTTGCGTCTTGCGATGTGACAAAAACCGACTTTCCCGTCCGCACAGAAGCGGTGAGATCCGAGGTCGAGGAGCTGTCGACCAATGTTGCCATTGTGCAGCTGACCGCAAACAACATCGAAGCGTTCAACGAGCCGCGAGATCTGGCCGGCACACGGACAACCGTTCCTTCGGGGAATTGGAATTATCGTATCGGTGTCGGCGATATTCTGGAAGTCGTGGTCTGGGACCACCCCGAACTGACCCTACCAGCGGGGGAGGGGCGTAGTGCCCAGGAGTCAGGTTTGCGCGTGCAATCCAACGGCACCTTTTTCTATCCTTATGTCGGGCAGGTAACCGCCAGAGGCCGTACACCGGAGGCGGTGCGCAGTGACCTGAGAGTCCGGCTGGCGGAGTTCATTCCCAATCCGCAGGTCGAAGTCCGCGTGGTCGCGTATCGGTCGCAGGCTGTTTCTGTAACGGGGCAGGTGGGGTCACCCAGCCGCCATTCCCTCACCGATACACCGCTGACGTTGCTTGATGCGATTGATGCGGCGGGCGGTCTGACAAAAGAAGCGGATGCGCGCAGGGTCGTGCTGCGTCGGGGCGGGCGCAGCTATACCGTCGATATGCAGGCGTTTCTTGAGCAAGGCGTGAGCGCCAATAATCCTGTGCTGCAAAACGGCGATGTGGTCAGCGTGGCGCGTCTCGACCTTCAGGAAGCCTATCTTCTGGGGCAGATTGTCAAACCATCGACTGTTGATCTGACTTACGAAAATGTCACGCTCACCCAAGCGCTGACCCGCGTAGGCGGCTTGCGTGAAGATCAGGCGGATGCGCGCGGTATCTTTGTATTCCGCGACACGCCGATGGGGATCACGGTCTACCAACTTGATGCATCAAACCCCGCCGCTTTCCTGATCGGCACGCGCTTTGTAATCCTGCCGCAGGACGTGATCTATGTGACCACGGCACCGCTCTATCGCTGGAACCGTCTGATCTCCAGCCTGCTGCCATCCGTCACGAGTGCGCGGGCGGTCGATACGCTCACGGGGAATTAAGAGCCGTGATCAAGTCTGTTCTGGTGGTCTGTGTCGGTAATATCTGTCGCTCCCCGATGGGGGAGCGGGCGCTACGGCAGGCCTTGCCGGATATCACTGTCACCTCTGCCGGTATTGGCGCTGTGGTGGGGGCAGGGGCGGATGACACAGCCACCAACGCCGCAGCCGAGATCGGCCTTGACATGGACGGCCATATTGCGCGCCAACTCACCAACGAGATCGGTTCCGCCCATGACCTGATCCTTGTGATGGAGCCGGGACACCGCGACGAGATCGGGCGCCGCTTTCCACAAATCTCCGGTCGCACGATGCTGTTTGACCATTGGGTCGGGGGCAGGGGCATCAGTGACCCCTACCGCAAACCCATTGAGGATCATCGCGTGGCGCGCGATCTGATTATGGCCGCTGCGCAAGCCTGGGTGGAAAAATTACGTAAACCCTCTCTTTAGGCTGTGCGTGGCATAAAGCATTCCCGACCGCTGGCAACCATGCTAGCGACATCTTTGATATTGCCCCGCGTGGGCCCCGACCTACGGCTGGCCCTATTATGTGCCACCAGCAGCCAACCGACAGGACATTTCGATGATACCAGCCACCAACACTCCTGACGCCCCGCCAGAAGATGATATCAACCTTCTGGATCTTCTGGGAGTTATCTGGAACGGAAAATACTGGATTGCGGCGGCAGCATTTATTGCTTGGTGCATCGGTGCGATTACGGTGCTGCAATCAACACCCATCTACCAGGCGGGAGGGTTGCTTCAGCTGGAACAGCGGTCCGGCGCGATGGCCCTGCCGGCAGGCATGCAGAATCTGATGGGGGGAAATTCGGGCAGGAACTCTGGCGAAGCCGAGATGGAAATCATGAAGTCGCGCATGGTTATGGCGCAGGCAGCCCGCGAACTGGATTTGCAGGTTTATGCTTACCCCCGCCCGTTACCCTATCTGGGGCTTATTCCGAAACGTTTGAAGCTGCCCGATCCGGGGCTTGATTTTCTGCGTCCCTATCAATGGGGCAATGAAACTCTGGAAGTCGGTGAGCTTGAGCTTCCACAGGATTGGGAAGGTGCTTCCCTACTGCTGACGATAACGGGGCCGGATACATATGAGGTCAGACTTCCCGACGATACGGTTGTAACGGGCACTTTGCGTGAACGGCTGGCGTTGCCCGAAAAAGGGTTATCACTGGTTGTAGATAGGCTGGAAGGCCCTGCCGGGCGCGAGTTTTTTATCGGCCGTATGCCGTTGGTTGCTGCCACGGGGATGTTGCAGGGAGGGTTTTCCGTGATGGAGAGCCCACCCTATTCCTCGATTCTGCGCATTACATATACTGACCCCGACCCACGACGGGCAGAGGCCGCGCTGGATGCGATTGCGCGTTCTTATGTTGACCAGAACATTTCGCGCAGTGCTGCCGAAGCGCAAAACAGCCTGACTTTCATAGAAGAGCAACTGCCCATCGCAAAAGAGGCCGTCACACAGGCCCAAAATGTGCTGAACGCCTATCGCCAGCAGCAACAATCAGTGGATGTGGATTATGAAACCCGCACCCTTCTGGAGCAGGCGACACAGATCGAGGCACAGCTGAACGCGCTGACGCTGCAAGAGGAAGAGCTGAAAAAACGCTATACCATCAACCACCCCGCCTATCAGGCTTTGCTCCAGAATAAGGCAGCCCTGAACAGACAGCTTGAGGAGGTGCGCAGCTCTACCTTCGATCTGCCGGAAACGCAGAAAGAGATTTTCAACCTGACACGCAATCTGGAAGTGGCGCAGGAGGTTTATATCCAGCTGTTGAACAGGGGGCAGGAACTGCGGGTTGTGCGCGCTTCGACCGTGGGGTCGGTGCGTATCATCGACACAGCCTATTCCAGCGGTGGCCGTATCGCACCGCGCACCAGCAGGATCCTGATGTCCCATCTAATTGTGGGTCTGATCATCGGGGTCGGGTTTGTTTTGCTACGGCGGTTCTTGCGGCGCGGTATTCGTGGCGCGCAGGAGATTGAAAAGCTGGGTCTGCCGGTTTTTGCAACCGTCAATTACTCACCCGAAGCGGCCAATCTGCGTAAACAGAAAGGCACGCTGCCGATCCTTGCATTGAGCAAGCCGGATGATCTGGTGATCGAAGCGCTACGATCCTTACGCACTTCGCTGCATTTCGGAATGCTTGATGCGAAAACCAACACCATCCTGCTGACCTCTGCCGCACCCGGCGCGGGCAAGAGCTTTACCGCGATCAACCTGGCCACAGTCGCAGCACAGGCAGGTCAGAAAGTTTGCATTATCGACGCCGATCTGCGCAAAGGATATCTGCGCCGGTTCTTGGGGAAAGAGAAAAACACACCCGGGCTTGCCGAATTTCTAGCCAAGGAAAAGACCCTCGGTGAGGTGTTGATTCAAGGGCCGATAGAAGGTTTGTCTGTCATCACTACGGGCCGCTACCCGCCTAATCCGTCAGAATTGCTGATGCGGGCCGATTTCGAGGCGCTTCTGGAAACCCTGAACGAGCGCTTTGATCTGATCATTGTTGACAGCCCCCCCGCGCTGGCGGTGACCGATCCGGTTGTGATCGGGCGGTATACCGGAGCAACTATCGTGATCGCGCGCCACCTTGAGACAATGGCGGGCGAGATCGAAGCCGTGCGTCGCACCTTCGAGACATCAGGTGTCAAAGTCACAGGCGCGATCCTGAACGGCTACAAAGTGTCAGAAGGCGCTAAATATGGTGGACAGTATCATTACTACAACTACCGCTATAGTTATAAGAGTGACCGGACCTGATCTGGTCTGCCTTCGGTTGATTTTTACGCGCCCTGTGTTCAAGGTCGCGATAAGGTAATTTTTAAGGGCGGGAGTGCCGCCTGCAAGGGATATAATGTCGAACCGTCTTTGCCGACAGGGCTTTGCCAAGACATCCGTTTTTGCAATGATCGTATGCGTCCCTATATCACTGGCAGCGCAAGAACGCAGCATTGCTTGGGGCTACAACAGCTTTGGCGTGCCGGGGATGATCGACATGCCGACGGCCTTCGGGCGTGAAGATGCGGAGCTTGGTTTTACCACCAGTCATTTCAAAAACCAGACCCGCAACACGATGACATTCCAGATATCTGAACGGCTGTCAGCGTCGTTTCGGTATGCAATTCTCTTTGATATCCGGCGTGATCCAGGTAGCGCAGTTTTGCCCGATCGTTATGATCGGAGCTTTTCGCTGCAATACCGTTTCGCGGACGAGGGGCGTTATCGGCCTGCCATGGCTTTCGGGATCAACGATATTGTCGGGACAGGCATTTACGGCGGCGAATATGTTGTCGCGTCCAAAACCCTGACTCCGAGGCTGCGGGCCACTGCGGGATTGGGATGGGGTCGTCTGGGATCCTATAACGGGTTCTCAAATCCTCTCGGCGCTGTTTTTGGTGACGGGGTCAAGTCGCGCCCCCTCGCAGAGGGTGGCTTGGGAGGGAGTTTTGATCCGGATATATGGTTTCGCGGCGACGCTGCGTTTTTCGGCGGGGTTGAGTGGCAGGCCACTGACCGTGTGCGGCTGACGGCGGAGTATTCCTCGGATGATTACGCGCGTGAGGATGGCTCTGCGTTTGACCGCAAATCCCCCTTCAACTTTGGCGTCTCCTATCAATACAATGATCGCACAACTCTTGATCTGCGGTATCTCTATGGCTCCGAGATCGGAGTTCAGCTTTCCTATGCGCTGAACCCCAAGAAGCCGCGCTTTGGCTCGGGTCTGGATTCAGCTCCGCCGCCAATTCTGCCGCGTGTCGCGGGCAGGGGGCAGGAGCCGGTCGATCTTTCCGGCCCCGGTTTTGCGCGCACCGCCCGTCAGGCGCTTGCACGCGAAGGGGTCGCCCTTGACGGATTACAGGCCGATGGAAAAACCCTGCGCATCCAGATACGCAATGACCGCTATGCCACCTCCGTTCAGGCGGTGGGCCGTGCAGCGCGCGTGCTGACCCGCATCGCGCCTGCTTATGTCGATAATTTCGAAATCCGTCTGGCGGCTGAAGGCGCGCCTGTGACATCTGTGCTGCTGCGCCGCAGTGATCTGGAGCGGCTGGAGTTTCATCCCGTTGCACCCGATTTGCTTCGGGTAAAAACCAGAATTGTGGATGCCGCAGAAAGCCTGCCGGCAATTAACGGGCGCTATCCTGCACTGACCTATGGTTTTGAGCCCTACATCACCCCCAGCCTGTTTGACCCGGATGAGCCGGTCCGGATGGATTTCGGCGTGGCACTGACGGGCCGGTTTGAACCGGCACCCGGTCTGGTTTTCTCTGGCCGCGTGCATCAGAAAATCGCGGGCAACCTCGACAAGGGCACGCGGGAATCCACATCGGTTCTGGAGCGGGTGCGCAGTGAATCCTACCTTTATTACAAGGGCGGTGACACGACGATACCTGAACTGACCGGCGCCTACTATTTCCGGCCCGGGGGTGATCTGTTTGGCCGTGTCACGGCAGGTTATCTGGAAAGCATGTTTGGCGGCGTCTCGTCCGAGCTGTTGTGGAAACCGCAAAACAGCCGTCTCGCCTTGGGGGCCGAGGTGAATTACGTCAAGCAGCGCGATTTTGACCAGCTTTTTGGTTTCCGCGATTATGAAACCTTCACGGGCCACGTTTCAGCCTATTACGAGATCGGAGGCGGCTATTTCGGGCAGCTTGATGTCGGGCAATACCTGGCCGGTGATGTGGGCGCGACTCTGACGCTGGCGCGTGAGTTCGATAATGGCTGGCGGGTGGGGGCATTTGCCACCGTTACCGATGTCTCGGCCGCAGATTTTGGCGAGGGATCGTTTGACAAGGGCATCCAGCTGACTGTCCCGCTTGACTGGATCACAGGCCGCCCGAACAAGAGCAAGCTGAATACAGTCATCCGCCCTGTCCAGCGTGATGGCGGCGCGCGTCTGAAAGTATCAGGCAGGCTTTATGATCGAGTGCGGGGGCTTCAGGCCACCGATATAGATGCAACATGGGGGCGGTTTTGGCGATGAGGATATTTCTTTGTGCAGCCGCAATTGCCCTGCTGGCCGGATGTCAGCCAGCCTTGCAGCGGATTGCTGGCACACAGGCGCCTGCGCAGGTTACTCTTTCCCAGAAGGCGCTGGCCGGACCTGTGATGCGGGTCCAGATTGCTTCGCGCGGGGCGGACGCGCAGCTGTCACGGGTGGCGGTGAAGGATGATGTGGAAACATGGCTGGCCGTTGACAATATCTCGCTGTCGTTCCGGCATGGTGTGCTGGTGGCCAGCAGGGGGTTGGGCTTTGATCTGATGGGCGCGGACGCCAATGGAACGCTTGCTGCATTCGCAGGGCAGGGGGCACCGGTTTACCGCCGCCAGATGCGCTATCTGACAGGCGATCATCATTCCACCTATCTGATGGCCGGCTGCCAGATGACTGTGACAGGCTGGGAGGTTGTCGGTGGGCAGCGTCTGGAGCGTCTGGAAGAAAAGTGCAGAGCGCGGCAAAACAGTTTCACCAATATTTTCTGGCGGGATTCTTCAGGCTTTATTGTCCAGTCTCGCCAGTGGATATCGCCAGAAATCGGGTATCTGCGCAGCAGTATCCGCAAAAGGTGACCCGTTAATTAGAAATACCGGCATTGCCAATTCGGGAAGTTTGATATTTCACCAGATAATCTAGGCATATCGCCTTTTACCGTGTTAAGGTTCCGTAAAATTGGAGAACGACCATGAAGAAACTTACCATTGCCCTATTTGCAGCTTCTCTGGCGCTTCCCGCCGGTGCCCAGGCCCAGCAAAGGCTTTCTGAAGAACAGCTTATTCAATATGCGACCGAAAGGCAGGCCTGTGGTGAAGACCGCGTTGTAAGCTCGGCGCGTTATGTGAATGAAACTGAAAACCGCGTGACGGTCACTTGTGACGACGCCGAAGGCTTTGTGCCTCTGGCTGCCGCAGGACTTGGATTGGGTGGTGCAGGCGCTGCCGCCGCTGTTGTCGGTGTCGCCGCCGCCGCTGCCGCAGCGGGTGGCGGGGGCAGCACGCCCGACACCCAGTAAGGTCAGTCATACCTGAAGAAAAGAACAAAGCCCTGACTGGTCAGGGCTTTGTCGTTTCAGCATTGGGGATAGCCCATGCGGATCAACTCTGTGCCGCTCATGTTGTAATATCCCGATGTGCGATACCGCGCTTTGGTCAGGAACCATGACCGCAAAGGTTCGCGATAATTATCTGCCATCAACCGTGACCAGTGATCAAACTCACGTTGGGAAAGCTGCTGTCCGTTGCGTGAGGGCCCGTGAAATCCGAACGTGGCATTGGACGACACGCAGGCATTTGGCAAACTCAGATACATTGTGCAGGCAGACAGGCATGTGCCGCGCAACTCTACACGCTGCCCCGTGGCGCGCATTTTTCGGATTTTCTTGCTTCGCTGACCTAACCAGCCGCCCCTGTCGCTTTGCACAACAAAGGCTGCGCGGGTCTGGGCGGCGGCGGGCATTGCAGCCGTGGATAGTATTCCTGCGGCTGTTATACACAGTGTAATATTGTTGCGGATAAGCCTCTTCCATGCCCGCAAACGGGTTTTCTTCAATTTCATCAGTTCGTTCCCCTTTTCCCGAACCGGCGTTTCAAGTGAGGTTTCACGCCCCGTAAAACTCCGGTAAACCGCCTGTAGAAAAGCGGATTGATCTTAAGGTTTGATGTCTGGAGAAAGCTAAAATACGATAGTGCCCCGGGGCGTGGTGTAATTCCGACGGTAGCGCGGGCTAAGTGGAGCTCTGCGCAGCTCAGGCGAAGCCCGCGCGGCTTTCTGGGTGGTCATGGACGTTCTCCGGTAGGGTTGAGTTGCAAAACTGACCTACCGATCGAGGAGATCACCCATGACCAAAGACATGTTAGCAGAAACCGTCGCGCTGAAGGCGCTTCTTTCGGACAGCGCGGATCATCAAATACTGGCCGAGATGCTTGGGTTTGTCGCCGACCGCCTGATGGCGCTGGATGTGGACCAGCAATGCGGTGCTGGAACGCATGAGCGCAGCACCGAACGGGTAAATCATCGGAATGGATATCGTCAGCGCCGCTGGGAAACGCGGGCCGGAACAATCGACGTTCAGATCCCGAAGCTTCGGAAGGGATCATATTTTCCGGAGTTTCTGGAGCCTCGTCGGGCCTCGGAAAAGGCGATGACGGCGGTGATCCAAGAAGCCTACATTCAGGGCGTTTCTACCCGCTCAGTCGATGAGCTGGTGAAAGCGATGGGCATGACTGGCGTCTCCAAAAGCCAGGTCTCGCGCCTGTGTGTCGAGATTGACGAACGTGTTGACGCTTTCCTGAACCGACCGCTGGAGGGCGAATGGCCCTACGTCTGGCTGGACGCCACCTACATCAAGGTCCGCCGCTCGGGGCGGATCGTCAGCGTCGCGGCCATAGTGGCGGTTGCAGTCAATCTGGATGGACGGCGCGAGGTTCTGGGCATCGCCATCCAGCCCAGCGAGGCCGAGGTGTTCTGGGACGAGTTCCTGCGCGCTCTGGCCGACCGGGGCCTGCGTGGGGTCAAACTGATCATCGCGGATGAACATAAAGGGCTGAAGGCCGCGGCCGCCAAAGTGCTGGGGGCTACGATACAGCGTTGCAGGGTTCACTTCATGCGCAATGCCTTGGCATGCGTCGGTAAAAAGGACCGCCCAATTGCCACAGCAGCACTCAGAACTGCCTTCGACCAGGACACGCTGGCAGAATCCAAGGATCACTGGGCGAGGCTCATTGAGGCCTTCCAGCCCCGTCACACCAAGCTCGCCGAACTCATGCTACGCGCCGAAGACGACGTGCTGTCCTACAAGACGTTCCCAAAAGCACACTGGCGCCAAATACACTCTACCAACCCATTGGAAAGACTGAACAAGGAGATCAAGCGCAGGACCAATGTCGTCGGTATTTTCCCCAACGAGCCAGCCATCAAACGCCTCGTCGGTGCGCTGATGCTGGAGCAGAACGACGATTGGGCGGTCACACGCCGTTACATGACGCTGGAAACCGTTGCCGCCATCTGCGAGGATAACACCATGGACCCGGCGAAAATCGCCGCCCTGTAAACCGGCTCAACATCCAGCCGGAGAACAAATTACACCACGCAATGGGACACTACCTAAAATACTGAAGTTATGTGTAAAATATTAACTTTTCAGGTTTGGCTGAGACTGCGTTTTTGCACATATTTTGCTGTGGGTTTCAGTATCTTTCAGGCTGAAATCTGCCCAACAAATGCAACACGTTAGACAGGTCTGCGCTACAGAAGGTAAATTTTCTGACAGCGACGTCGTTAGCATTTTTTTAAGAACATCATGCAACCATAAAGTGTATCGAATTCCAACGAGGACACATATGTGATTATAACAGCCCTGCTTATCTTTCCTTGCGTCGCCATTTTGTGGCTGATGCTTTGTGAACGTTTGGGCATGGTGAAAGATGAGCCGCCCGTGAAATATCTTGAAGATACCAGACCAGTGGTCTCTTCAAAATTGCACAAGCCCGGGCAGGTCAGCATCATGTCAGAAGCAGCAGTAGTTGGCAAAGACAGCGGCCCTGTTTGAGAGGGGGCTACAGACGACAATGCGATCCGCGCCCGTTGAAAGATCGCACAGCTTGGGTCGTCATGACCATCTTCGGATCATGGCGACCGGCAAAGATCGGGGATAGGCGTCTGAATTCAGGAAAAGCAATATCATCGATGATCTGGACATCGCGCGCCCATGTCCACCCCGGCGCATGACGCTGATAGCGTTTCGATGCCATGAGAGCCCCATCGAAAGGTTTCTTCGTAAAACCACGCTAAGGGGGAACTTTCAGCGAACATCTTCAAGTCCCCCAGTCTCTGACGGGCCTGATGTTCAGTGGCCACGCAATTTTGCGCTCTGCTGCACCAGAATGCCAATCGAAGTCGCCAGAGAGGATGACGTGCTCCCATCCGTTCTGCTGGCATTCGCTGTCTACTCCGGTGTGGGCAGCTTCAGCATGTTGATATCGGTAGTTTTCTTATATCCGTGTCGGACAGCGATCAAGGGGCAGACCAAAAAACATAACGCTGTGCATAGTCTGCAACGACACGCTCAAGTTCTGTGATCCGCTGAAATAAAATTTCCTTGTCATCGACGCCAAGTCTATCCGCAGGGAATTCATCGCCTTGTGCGGGGCTTTTGTTTTTGGAGATGGTGTTCATGTGTTGGGGGAATATTTAGTGCATCCGCGTGGTTGCGGGTCGGAGGCGATGCGCTGCTGGTCAACCATTTCTGTGGGTTCGATGCAATTTTCTTCGAGCCAGCTTTTGACTTCGTCCCAGATGTCCGCTTGGCCACAGTTTTGATAACTCAAAGCATCCAGCAAACGGAGTTCAAGATCCTTTGGCACGTACTCGGGCCATTTAGAACGGCTAGGCTCAAAGCCCATTGATGAAAATTGATCGAACATAGGTCCTCTCCACAAGTCAACCTAAGGTAGCATTTTCATCTCATCATACAGCCATCTTTTCTTTGAGCGCCCATACAGGCGGAAAATTACAGGCGTCTCAAACCACAGATATTAGCCCTGTAGTGTCCGCGGCAGATATGGGACTATTCCAAAAACGCTCGATATCGGTGAAAAACTCCAACAATTTCAAACACGGCCTCAGTATCCCCACACGCTTCCTGAAACCTTTGAATGATGATGCCGGAGGCATAGGCGCGGAGCGCCCTTTCCTGTCGAAAGACCGGCCACGCGGTTAAGGGCCTGTGGTTTAATTTTGGCATAACGCTTTGCAGCTACTCGTTTTCAGAGGCCTGTCTGACATGCGTCCTCAGGTTTTAGCACCTCCCGGTGCCAGACCTGTCCGCTACTGAAATGATACGGGCAGGGAGGACGGCCCTCTGAACGCAAAACCTTTGAATTCTACGGCTGTGTGATCCGCCAGCGTAAGGGTGGGAAACCGCGCAAAGAGTTTGGGCAAAGCGACACTGGCGGCCAGCAGGCGGTAGGCCGGACCACCAAGGCAGCTGTGCGCGCCTTCACCAAAGCTGTGGTGCGGGTGTGGGGGGCGGTGGATGTTGAAAATGTCAGGCGCGCTCCGGATATCTTCATCGTGGTTGGCCGAGGCCTGGATGGCCATGACCGTCTCGCCCTGCGGGATGTGCAGGCCGCGCATGATAAGCGCCTTTTTCACAATGCGCGGGCTGGCCTGAATGGGCGCGACCCAGCGCAGGCCTTCCTCGACCGCGGCGGCCCATTCCCCCGTCATGATGCAATGGCGCAACTGGTCGGGGTTGCGTAGCAGTCCGGTGAGCGTGGAAAGCAGTGCATCGCGCGTCTCGATCACAGCGCCACCAATGCAGATTTTCATGTTGGTTCTGATCCGGCTGATCTCCAGCGGGTCAGTGGCGTTAACCATTGTCGACAGGACCGAGCCGTCAGGCGCTGCCTTGTGCTGCGGTATCATCCGGTCAAAACAGGCGTTCATTTCTGTATTTGCACTGTCACTGACTGCAAAGATATCCTCGTCAAAGCTGCCGTTCATTGCGCCGCGCACAAGCGCCTGCGCCCAGTCAAACAGGCGTGCGGCACGGGCATCATCAAGACCAAGGACGATTTTAAGATACCCCGCCGACAACGGGGTCGCAAAGGCAGGAAGCAGATCAACTTTAGAATGTCCGGCCAGCCCGTCAAGAAGACGGTCGGTCAGCGCCTCAAACGCTGGGCGCCATTGCGCTACGGCCTGCGCCGTCAGCGCGGGCTCCATCGCGGCGCGTTCACGCAGGTGCGGGCATCCGTCCTTGCGCATCAGTGTATGACCGCCAAAGGCGCGCTGCATCGGGCTGGTGGTGTCACTGGACCAGAAATGCGCCCCGTCGGTCTTTACGCGGTTAACGTCTTCGGCGCCGGTGAACACGATCCACCCGCCGAGTGCCTGCAACCGCACGATAGGCGTGGTCCTGCGCAGTCGCGCGTAGACCTCGGCGGGCGTGTTCTCCAGCATGCCCACCGTCGTCAGCGTGTCGGTGGGGATCTGTGCGGGGTCACTCATGGGTGAGGGTGATCGGACAGTTGAGCGTGTTGCTGACCGTGCAGACCGATTTGGCCACCTTCACGCACCGTTGTGCCAGCGCGCTGTCTGCGCCCAGATCGGCCTTAATCACGATCTCGACCGATCCGAGGCGGGAGGGCAGATCAGTGGCCTTGATCCCCGTCACCCTGACACTGAACGCACCCAGCGGCACGCCCTGATCCTTTGCTGCCCAGATCAGCGATTTGACGATGCAATTCGCCAGCGAGGCCAGCATCGTGTCAACCGGCGTGCCGTCAGGCGGACACTGCGTGGGCGTGCTGGTTTCGTCATAGGCATAGCGGGTGGTGTCGGCGCCGTCGGAGAAGGCAAAGACAGGGCCGAATGTTCTGGGTTTTGCAGGTGTGCTCATTTTGGAGTCTCCGGAAGTCAAAATAACAGGTTGGGAAGGTATAGCGCCAATATGGGAAAGAGCGTCAGCAAGACAATCGCGCCCAGATGGATCAGCCAGTAGGGGACGGTAGCATAGGCGACACGCCCCAGACTGACCTCATTGTTTGTGAGGCTGGTCAGAACCGACAGGTTCAGCCCGACAGGCGGCGTGATCTGGCCGATCTCGATGACGATGGTGATGATCACGCCAATCCAGACCGGATCAAAGCCGAGGCCGGTAAGCAGTGGAAAGACCACCGGCAGGGTCATGATCATCAACGACAGACCATCAAAGAAACAGCCCAGCAGAAGATAGATCTGCACCACGATCATCAGCACACTGTATCTGCCAAAGCCGCTTTGCGCGACGCCTTCCAGAATTTGCTGAGGCAGGCCAAGGATGCTGACCGATTGCGCAAGGATCGTTGCGCCCAATACCAGAAACCCGATGGAGGAAAACAGGATGGCAGAGTGATAGACCGCCTCGACCAGTTTGGCGGGGGTCAGATCACCCCAGATTGTGCTGATTATAATTGCCAGAACCACACCCACACCAGCGGATTCCGTGGGCGTGGCAATGCCGCCGACGATGCTGCCGATCACCGCAAAAATCAGCGCCAGCAGAGGCCAGATGTGGCGAAAGCCCGCGATGATTTCCCATGTGGTCGAGGTCTGCGGATCGCGCGGGGCGATGGCCGGATTGCGGATGCATTTCACCAGCAGATAGGTCATGAACATCGCGCCCACGATGAGACCCGGAATAACCCCTGCGGCAAACAGCCGGCCGATAGAGGTTTCGGTCAACGCGCCATAGATCAGAAATGACAGGCTGGGCGGGGTGAGCAGGCCCAGCGTGCCGCCCCCCGCAAGGCTGCCGACGACGGTATCCTTGTCATAGCCGCGCTTTGCCATCTCGGGGTAGGCGACAGACCCAACGGCAGCGGCGGTTGACAGGCTTGATCCGCTGACCGCGCCGAACAGGGTGCAGACGGCGATGTTGGTGTGCAAAAGCCCGCCGGGGATGCGGCGGAACATCGGCGAAAAGGCAGAATAGGCTTTTTCGCTGATCCCGCTACGCAGTAGGATTTCACCCAGCAGGATGAACATCGGCACGGCGCTGAGAGTGAAAGAGTTGAAGACATTCCAGATCGCATCAATGGCAACCGACGTAGCGCCGTTGGAATAAAATTGCAGGATCACAAGGCCCGTGATGCCCAGTGCAGCCCCCAGCGCCACACCGGTGGCCGCGGTTGCAACAACACCGCCGATCAGGGTCAGCCAGAGAGACATCACAACGCGTCACCGTTTGTTGGAAATGCGGGCGCGGATGGTTTTTCCTCGCCCAGAATACCTGCCGGACGGGCAATCAGGATGATACCGGTCACGCCCAGCGACAAAGGTATCAGTGCCATCCATGGATAGAGCAGGAGGCGCGCTGTCTCGGTCTTGAGGCCACGTTTGAACGCAAATTCAAACCACGGAATGGTCTCCCAGATCAGCCAGCCGAAAAATCCGATGCCGATGATCAATCCGGCAATCCGCAGCGCCTTGCCTTTGGTGTAAGTGGTCAGCAGTGAAACCGTCACATGGCGTGAGCCGAGCGTGACCATCGGCAGGCCCAGAAACAACGCCACGCTCAGCAACAGGCCCACCAGTTCTTCGGTGATGTGCAGCGGTGCGTTGAAAAATTTGCGCATCACAACACTGGTGACAATGACGCCGACGATCAGGCTCAGGCACAGCGCGGCCAGTGCGGCAAAAGCCAGGGCCAGATACTCCAGCCCCAGCGCGATTGCGTGTTACATACGGTGCATCATGATGCGGCTTAGCGCCCCAAAGCTTTCAGAACCCGCTCGCGGTAGGCCGGTGCGTTGCCGCCGGCTTCCTCGGCCAACTTCACCCATGTCTCTGTCATAGAGGCCACGACAGGCGCGCGGTCCTCTTCCGAGAACTCCTCGCCCCAGATGATGCCGCCCTCGGCCAGCTTTTCGCGGGCCTCCATCTCACGCTGCAAATCCGCCTCATACTGGTTGGTGCGCGTCCAGAGGTCTTCTGCGGCCTGTGTGATGGCTGTTTTCACCTTTTCGTCGGTCTTTTCCCAACGGTCGGTGGCCACGCCGATCACATAAGGCCCCGACGCCATCGGATAGAGGTAGGACGCGTATTTAGAGACCTCCTGCAAGGACACCGTATGGGCATAAAGTGCGGGGTAGAGCGCACAGTCTACCACGCCGGTCTTCATCGCCACATACATGTCTTCTTGTGGAATGATCTGCGCGGCAATGCCCAGCCTGCTGAAGGTTTCCACCTGATCGCGGGCCCAGACCCGCAGTTGATCTGTGCAACACGGCGGCGCCAATGGCCATTCCCGTTTTGTTGAAAACCTTCAACGAACCACCGGCAGATCGGACAGCCGCGTCGTATAATGCGGACTGCGGTAATCTGCCCGAAGTTGCCAAGGTCTTTTCATACCCTCACTCGCCAGCACCATCGCCTTTTCCCGAAACGGTCGCTCACCTGATCGAGCGCGGTCATCAGGGCCTGAGATTTTGGCTTTTCCGCATCGAACAGGGTCAGGGGTCGGTAACAAGGTCATCCAGCATGATCCCGGCGTTGGTGAAGCCGTATGCTCTTGGTTGTCCTTTCGGCCAAGCAGCCTGCGCGCATCTTTTTGCTGCCGCAACTAGATCAAACGTATCCGAGGACACTGGCGTCATCCGCGTGGAGCGCGAGCCTGAGTATTGCGGCCTGTCAGGTCGGTGCCTATTGGTGTGGAAAAACACCGTCAGAGTTCCCGCCACCAGCCCGTGCTGGCGCAGCTTTTCCGCTGCGCGGGTGGCGTGGGCCGTGACCGCCTGAAACAGCGTGTCGAAATCCGTCATGGGTGTTCCAGACGAGCGGGTGTCCGCCATGCCTTTGCGTTGTGGCTCCATCTGGCTTTGATGATGTAACCGCCCCCCGACGGCATCGATTGTGCCAAGGTGGGTCTGCAATGATCCACAAAAAGGAGAGCGGTCATGTCGGATATTATCACAATTGGGCTCGATTTGGCGGAGAATGTATTCCAAGTGCATGGAGCTGACGGCGCAGGCCGCGCGGTTCTGCGCAAGAAGTTGCGGCGAACGCAGGTCTTGGCGTTTTTCAACCAACTTCCGCGATGCATGGTTGCGATGGAAGCGTGCGGCGGTGCCCATTTTTGGGGCCGTGAGATTGGCAAGTTGGGCCACGAAGTTCGACTGATCCCGCCCGCTTACGTCAAGCCATTCGTTAAACGCCAGAAGAACGATGCTGCGGATGCCGAGGCGATCTGCGAAGCGGCGGTGCGCCCGTCTATGCGTTTCGTTCCGGTGAAGAGCGAAGATGTACAGGGCGCAGCCATGGTCTTCCGGGTCCGGGAGCTGCTGATCCGTCAGCGCACTCAAGCGATCAATGCGCTTCGCGGCCACCTGACGGAGTTTGGAGAGGTGGTTCCACAGGGCGCAGCGAACGCAGCGCGCCTGAGTGCAATCATAGAGGATCCGGCAAGCGGCTTGCCCGAGGAAGCCCGGGCAACGCTGCTGGTCCTGATCGAGACGAAGATCCGCCTCGACGACCAGATTGCCAAACTTAACGCCGAGATCAGCCGGCGTGCCAAAGAGAATGAGGTGGCGCGCAGGCTGATGACGATCCCGGGGATCGGACCGTTGATCGCCACGGCTTTGGTAGCCCTCGCACCTCCTCCCGAGACCTTCCGCAGAGGGCGCGATTTTGCGGCTTGGCTCGGACTTGTGCCGCGACAACATTCGACGGGCGGCAAGCAGCGGCTCGGGGCGACGACGAAAATGGGAGAGCGATCTTTGCGGAGATTGCTGATTATTGGTGCCAACAGCGTCATCATAAAGCGGCATGTCCATCCAATGGCCGGGTCGGGCACTTGGCTGGGAGGGATGCTTTTGCGCAAGCCACCGATGCTTGTGCGGGTGGCGCTGGCAAACAAGATGGCGCGGATTGTCTGGGCGCTGATGGTGAAGAGCGAAGTTTACAGAGCTCCGGCTGCAGCGGCGTAAGCCGACTGACAGCCGCGAGGACGTCGGAGCGGAGGAGGGCAAGGAGTTGTATGGCGCAACGGTCGTGAGACGGGATTGGGAAAACCAGTGTGCAACAGAGTGCCTTTTGAGCACGCGGCTTTGATTTGGACCCGATCTTCGAACACCATACGGGCCCGCGACATTTGTGACGTCGCATCATGAGGCCGGACATATGTCAGCACCCGCCGACGCGCCAAAATCAGCTCTGAAGATATCTCTTGCGTTTGGGGCGGTTACATATGTTGCACTATAAGGAGGTTTTGCATCAACCCTCTACCGCATTCAGCCCGTTCTTCGGGCTTTATCGGTGTGCAAAGCCTCCTGTCGCTCCCGCTGCACCACATTTTTCTGAGATTTATGATTGCGCGCGTGTAACGATATCAAAGTGTATCGAGGTCAGGACAAAACAGGATAAATCAAAAGAAACGGCGAAACTCAAAGCCTTTGACATCCTATCGTAAGAGCTTGTCTCAATTTCGTCTGCCTGCAAAGCGTAAATGTCGATAAACCTCTGATATTTCATCGTGGTATGTCCTGTGTCAGCCCAGTCAAACCTCTTCCACGTTCGGGATTATATTCTTGCGTGCAGCACAAATCATTGTGCTGTCAAAACCTGACAAAGGTTTGCGAGGAGTTCGTCACCAACCGACTTTAACAGGCTCTCCGCTTGCTCCATGTAGCCCGCGAAATCAATCCTGACGCGCGCGCAATCAGAAACCTCAGAAAACACCGCCATCACGGCTGGGCCGTATCGGCGTCATCCTCAACCATCCTGACAATGTCGGTAAAATCAAAATCGTCGTCACCAAAACCGGCCACATCTTCCATTGTTGCATCCTGTGCCAGACGCTCCGGCTTGGGAGTTTTTACGGGAGCAGGCTTTTTGCGCTGCAAAGTGGCCGCGACGTTTGCAACAAGGTTCAAACCCTTCTGTGAGGGGGCGGGCACAACAACGCGTCGATCGTTTTCCTGATCTGCAATCATCTCGATAAGGCCAAGACCTTCGCGTGATCCGCTTCCGGTCGACAAATTTGCCAGATGGCGCGGCAGGTTCGAGATGTGCAGATCATTCGAGATTGTGACCGAAGCCGACCCTTTTAAACCGAACCGCTCATTATGCTGGACGAGGTAGAGCAGGACGCAAAAAGTGCCCAGTGTGATGTCTGGTGCCACGGTAAGGACCTGGCGCAGGGCTGGCAGAATAGTTTCTCGAAACTCTGCAAGGTCTGCGACAGATGCTGTTGCGTCTTCCGGTTTTTGCAAAAAAATATTGGCAATCTCTGCGCCGCTTTGCGTGATCAGCACCTTCTTTTGCCGACGGTCCTCGCCCGCGACCCGACGGATAAGCCCCATTCCGGGCTGCTTTCCCCGGCCATCAGACAGCAAAGCAAGCTGGATCGAGGTCGAGCTATAGGTCTGGCGGGTCGCATCGCGCACGCTGTTATATGTCAATGCCTCCCGCGCGGAGGCCACGGTCAGGACCGTTTGCAGCCCCCGCAGCGACAGCGTGGGCTTTCGTTTACGCACAGCATAGCAGGCCTCACAAAAATTTATGAAAGGCTCACCGTCGAAATCTGATGAATAGAAGGGAAAAAAGAAGAAAGCGGAATCTCCTCACAACGAAGGGTTACCTGTAAAATATAGCACAATCCACAGTTTATGTGCAAGAGATTTAGATACCAAATAACATTTATATTGACAGGCGTGTTTTTAAGCTTATGTTAATTGGTATCTTAAACTCAAACACAGGATATAAAATGGCTCGTTTGGCAAAACCGTTCCGCGCAAAAGAAGCGCTTGAAGAAACCTTGATCCCGGAAGGCATTTATCCTGCCGTTATTTCCGACAGCACGATCCGCGTTGGACAGGATGGAGAAGAAGAAATTGTTGTCGTGCAGATGGATTTGTCCACGTCTGCGGATGACGTGCGCTCTGTCTGGGAATGGCTGGGCATCAACAGCGCCTCGGAGGCGGCGCGCAGCATTTCGTGCAAAAACCTTGCAGATCTTATGGCTGCAATCGGCATGGACGTGCTGACGGATACCGAGGACCTGATCAGCAAGAAATGCCGGGTTCGCGTGTCGGTGCAGAAGTCTGAAAAATACGGCGCACGCAACCGCTACAACTTTCTGCCACCCGCAAATGATAACGGGGCGCTGGCATCAGCCTCCCCGCAGATGTGAAAGAATTGGTGATGGCGGATTACATGAAGAATCTGGGCGCGCGCATGGTGGAGGCAGGATATCATATTCTGCCCATCGCGCCCGGGCAGAAGTTTCCCGGCCAGTTTGACATAGGGGGCTGGCGTCCGATGTTTTCATGGGACCGCTACGGGATGCGCCAGCCTACCGATCTTGAATTGTGGCACTGGCAGCAATGGCCCGGCGCCGGAATTGGTGTGGTCTGCGGCGCTGTTATCATGGCGATCGATATTGACCTTCTCGACGCGGATGACGCCTTCAAGGCCCGTAAGATGACAGAGGATCATCTGGGATCAACACCGGCGTGGCGGGTTGGTCAGGCGCCCAAATGCCTGCTTGTCTACCGTGTAATGCACCAGATTGCCTCGGTGTCTTTCGGCCAGTTTGATATTCTGGGGTTCGGGCGGCAGTTTGTTGCATATGGCATACATCCCCGCACGGGCGCACCATATTCGTGGCTTCAGGAAGGTCTGGCGGATCTGCCGCTTGATGCGCTTCCTGTGGTGACAGCAGAACAAGTCAGAGGATTGTGCGCATCGCTGGATGAGGAATTCCCGTCCAGGCAGAGTGCGGCACCCGTGTTTACGCCCGCGCTTGCCCCCCGTCTTTGCGGTGCAAAGCCTTCGGCGGAGTTGCGGGCAGATCATGGTGCTATCAAGAGCGCTCTTTCCCACATCCCCAATCCTGATGTGCCTTACAATGAATGGGTGCGCGTCGGCATGGCCCTCAAAGGCGCACTGGGAGAGACAGGCGCGGATCTGTTTAATGGCTGGTCGGCACGATCTTCCAAACATGCCTCTTCGGCCACCTCTATTGCATGGCGGTCTTTCCGACCTGACAGGATCGGTGCGGGCACGATTTTTCATCTGGCCAAAGCCAACGGCTGGCGCCGCGTGAGTGGTAAAACCGCGCCCGCATCACATAAATTTCCCAAGAAAGTTACGTCACATGGCTGACATCCATACAATGCCTCTGCCCGAGTTTCTGGAGACGCATACGTCCGGCCCCGGCAATATTATTTCCCTGAAAAAAGAAACCACCGGCGACCCCGTATCGCGGAGCGATGAGGTCACGCCGGTTGATCTGCTTGGCAAATTTCCGGTGCCGCTTCTGCCGGAGGGTTTGTTGCCCCGGCGGATCGAGGATTTTGCACGCACAATGGCCACCCAGATGGGGGCCGACCCCTCCGGCCTTGCCATGGGTGCGCTGCTTGCTTGCGCTGCTGCAATTCCGGACACGGTTGCGTTGCAGGTCAAGGAGCATGACACGACATGGCTTGAGTGCGCGAGGATCTGGGTGCTGCTTATCGGTGCGCCCAGCAGCATGAAAAGCCCGACCATCAAGGCAGCAACCCGCCCTCTCTATGGGGTAGATTCCGGTAGGGGGCAGGATCGTATCACAAGGATTTCTGTCGCCGCCGCTTCATAATATCGAGCACAGTA
>CANMZB010000022.1 GCA_947502265.1 uncultured Sulfitobacter sp. | reverse complement strand
CACAGGCGAATATAGGTGGAAATATCAGGCTGCAGCCGCCTTATGATACGATCCTGCCCCCTACCGGAATCCACCCCGAGTTCGTTGTTTGGATGGATGATGATTCAAAGCTTCGATCCGACGTCATCCGGGAACTGTTTAATCTTTCAGGAAAGAGACTTTATGTTTTCCTCGATAGGGCCGGCCTAAACAGTTCGAAAGTCGAGGAGATACTGGCATTGTCTCGCGCCGAGCAGATACCTGTGACAATAATGACGGCGGAGCGGAAGAACGAATGGTCGATGTACTGCCAGCGACTGGAGAAATACCGGCCTGAGTTCTTTGAGTTGAAGAACCTTTCAGAGAAAGAAATTGTCGAGTTACTGACCAAACTAAAGAAGCACAGTTGCGAAGGAATTCTACAAGGTGAAACCGAAGAAAAAAAGAGGGCAATGATCGTCGAACGCTTGGATCGACAGCTTCTTGTGGCGCTCTATGAGATTACGAGAGGCAAGTCATTTGAAGAGATTGTTGGGGACGAGTATTTGGGAGTTTCTCCTGAAAGTGCTCAGGCGCTGTATCTCGATATTTGTACGTTGCATCGCTTTGATGTGCCGGTACGGGCTGGCGTGATCTCCAGAATTTCTGGGATTTCGTTTCGGGACTTTGAAACTGAACTCTTTGAGCCTCTACAAGACCTTGTTTTCACCAAGCAGAACGCAATCACTGGAGATTGGGAGTACCGTTCACGTCATCCTATCGTATCTGAGATGGTGTTTAACCAAATCTGCCGTTCTGATGAGGATCGTAGAGATCAGATTTCGCGCTTAATTGATGGTCTAGACACAAGTTATCGTTCGGATGACATTGCACTGTCGCAACTCATTCGGGGTCGGAACCTTGCAGAAACTTTTGAGGATGTAATTCTCGCACGACAAGTCTACGACATTGCGGTCCGCAGAAACCCCTCTAGACCCTATATCTCTCAACAGCGCGCGATCTTCGAATACACCCACAGTCGTGGCAGTCTTGATGAAGCGGAAGTCGCAGTGGCTGAGGCTTTATCGCTGGACCCCAGCAATCATTCATTTCGCCATACTGAAGCGCAGATTCTACGCAGAAAAGCTCTTCAAACTCCATCGGAGTTTGCACGCCACTCACTCAGGTCGCAATCCCGTGCCGCCCTTGATAAGATTCCGGATCAGAACAATGCCTATGTTTTGGGCAGCCGCGCTAGACTGAGAGTCGACAGCGCAGCAGATGCCTTGCAGAAGCTTCGCAAAAACCCAAACGAAGTGTACGAAGACGAATTGGCCGATGCCATAGATCAGGCCGAACGTGCCCTGCACCGCGCATTTAATATGTATCCCGGAGATCCAGATTTTTTGGAAGCCGAGGCCAGGCTAAAAGAAATTCTGGGCGACACTGCGGCCTCTACGGAGCGGTTACAAAGGGCATGGACAAAGATGCCAAGGGGTTCTGGCGTGGCGAAACGTTTGGCCAAAAGGTATATTGCAGACAATAAAAACGATCTCGCGCTGGAGGTTCTGGGAGAAGCGTTGGAACGAGATCCTTCGGAGCGATCTGTTAACTTGCTGATTGCCAATATTTATTTTTCAGCCTCGAATAATTTGGAAGACGCTAATGCCAAACGTTTCCTTGCTCAGTCATTTGTACATGGTGATCGAGAGTACTATGCTCGGTTCATTGCTTCTGCTGTTGCATTTGCGAGACACGATTTCGAGGGCGCTTATCAACTTGCAGATGAGGTCAACGCTCGAGCTCCTGGTGATTTCTATCCAAAACTCAGTAGGGCGGAACGATGGTTGGAAGATCTGCTCAAGTCGCGGAAAGGTTCGCTTAAAAGCTCTTTTGGATCATATATCTTCATTGAGATGCGAGACTGCCCACGTGATATTTTTGGACCAGCGTCCAAAAGTGAAGACGAACAATGGGATACGTTGAATGTAGGGTCGGACGTCGTGTTTGATGTAGAATACTCTCGTAAGGGACCAATCGCTGTGAACCTGAGAAAAGATTCCTAGCGCGTGAATGTCCGGTCTGGGTAAGTTGCGCCGCAGCGACCAAACAGTTGGCCAAGGTCTGTTATAGGCAGTCAGAACGCCAAATTTCTAAGATACTGAAACTAAAGGCTAGGGAGTCCTATTATTTCAGTCCCATTAATTACGTAACCGCGCCATTGGGACCGCCTGCCTGACGCTTTGGCAATGATCTAAGAGACGTCGCTAAGGACGTCATTAACGACGTCTCTTAGACGGGGTCTGCGATGCGTGGCGAAATTCTTGGGGCGGAGCGGCGACGCTTTTGGCATGACGACGACAAACTTGAGATTGTCATGTCGGTTGGTGTCGATGGTGCAAGCGTAACGCAGGTTGCGCAACGTCATGAGATTAAGCGACAGCAAATTTACGCGTGGCGACATGAGCTGAAGAAGAAAGGCTTGTGGTCGCCCGATGCCGGGGCGCTGTTCTTTCCAGTGGATCTGCCGATGGCGCAGGCACCGGTCGCTGGGTCACCGCCTTCATTTGCTGTTGAGTTGCGTCTGCGTGGTGGGCGCAGCTTACATTTTGAAAGCGCGGTCGATCCGGCGACGCTGTCGGAGCTGATCCGCGCGGTGGAAGGGGCATGATCGGCCCCGGCACTGGTGTGCGTGTGTATCTCGCTTGCGGTGTTACGGACATGCGCAAGGGGATCGCGGGATTGGCATCGCTGACCCAGGATGTGCTGCATCAGAAGCCGACCAGTAATGCGGTCTTTGCCTTTCGGGGCCGTCGGGGTGACCGGATCAAGCTGCTGTATTGGGATGGTCAGGGATTTTGCCTTTATTACAAAGTGCTCGAACGGGGTCGCTTCCCTTGGCCGAGCGCCAAGGATGGAGCTGTGCGGATGACCTCGGCACAGCTCGCGATGCTCTGGGAAGGCATCGACTGGCGGCGTCCGGACTGGGGTGCTCCGCCTGCGCGGGTGGGGTGATTCTGTTGCTTAATTTGCTTTGTTTCTATGGTGCTTCGGCCTGATTTTTGGTAGTCAGGCGCATGTCAAAGCCTGCTGAAAACCTCCCCGATGATCCCGCTGTGTTGAAGGCGATGATCGCAGCATTGCAAGCCGAGAACGCCAAGGTATCGGCGACATTGCGCGTCCATGACCAGCTGGTTCAGGCGCTTCGCCTGCGGATCGCCAAACTCCAGAAACTGGCCTTTGGCAAATCTTCGGAAAAGATCGAGCGCGAGATTGAACAACTGGAACTGGCGCTCGAAGACCTGCTGGTGGCGGTGGCCGAAGACGATGACGCACTCATCGACGAAGGGCAGGATGAGCCATCACCAGACACTGCCGATACACCCGCTTTGCGTCGCAGGCCGCGTGTCTCGGATACGACCCAGCGCGAGCGTCGTGAACTGGACCCCGGTGCCTGCTGCCCCGACTGTGGCGGTGATCTGCGTGTAGTCGGCGAAGATGTCAGCGAACTGCTCGATATGATCGCCGCCCAGATGAAGGTGGTTCAGATCGCTCGGATCAAGAAATCCTGTCGGCGCTGCGAGCGGATGGTGCAGGAACCCGCCCCCAGCCGTCCTATCCCGGGCAGCATGGCCGGGCCGAACCTCCTGGCGCATGTGCTGGTCTCGAAGTTCGACGATCACCTCCCTTTGTATCGCCAGCATGAGATATTCGCGCGCATGGGGGCTGATATCCCCGAAAGCACTTTGGTGGGCTGGTGTGGCCGCGCCATGAAGACCCTGTCGCCGCTGATCGAGCGGATCGAGGCGAACATCATGAGCAGCGATCTTCTACACGCGGATGATACCCCAATCCGGGTGCTGGACCGGTCGAAGAGAGATAAAGGGTTGGGGAAAGGCGTGAAGCAAGGCCGTATCTGGACCTACGTGCGTGATCAACGGCCCTGGGCAGGAGCTGCGCCACCCGGCGCTGTCTATCGGTTCGCACCCAACTGGAAGGAAGAGCACGTTCTTGGCCACCTGGCCGATGCGCGCGGCATCCTGCAAGCGGATGGATACAAAGGGTATACCAAGCTCTACGCGCCTGAACCCGGTGGCAAACCGCGCTTGCGCGAGGCGGCCTGTTGGGCCCACCTGCGGCGCGACTTCCATGACTTCTGGACCTCGACCAAATCCGAGATCGCCCGCGAGGCGCTCGACCGGATTGGCAAGTTCTACGACATCGAGCGCGATATCAACGGCCAGTCCGCCGACGCCCGCTATGCGGCACGTCAAAAGCTCAGCCTGCCCAAGGTCGAGGCTTTCTTTGCCTGGTCCGAACAGCAGCTTCTGCGCATCCCGGGCAAGAGCGATCTGGCCAAGGCCTTCCGCTATGGTCTCGCGCGGCAGGAGGCCTTCAGCCTGTTTCTGTCTGACGGGCGTGTGGCCATCGACAACAACCCGGCAGAACGCGCCCTGCGCCCGATTGGAATTGGACGTAAGAATTGGTTGTTTGCAGGAGCCGATACCGGGGCGGAAACGCTCGCGCGTGCAATGACCGTCATTGAAACCGCCAAACTGAACGGTCTCGACCCGCTGGCCTATCTGGCTGACATCCTCGACCGTATCCACGATCACAAGATCAACCGGCTGGATGAATTGCTGCCGTGGAATTGGGTGCCGCTGGCATCCGCAACCGACAGTCAAGCCGCATAAGCTGCGGTCTCAATGGCGCGGTTACTTAATTACGAGCTCCGACACTGGTTAAAAGTATGAACGCATAATCCGTCTTATGTTAAATAGGTCAGCTATATTGACACAAAATAAGGGTTTCTGACACGTCAGACCTCGCCGAGCTAGTCATAGATGACGTCTTTACACCTTGCAGCTTTCCACATCGGAACCAGTGCGCCAGTGTTCCACTCATAGAGCCATCCGACGACTTTGCCCGTCTTTCGATCCAGTATCCGCTTGATCGGTCTGGCGTGCCTGCGTTTGCTGACCTCGCTCCTACACCTCGTAGACGCGATTGACTCGATTGGTTCCGACAATGTTCTAACAGCAGTTGTCACGATAGATCCCCCGATCTTGTGGCGTCGAAGTGCCAAGAAACTGATTCACGAGTGTCCACGTTTGGCAGCAGAACTCACACGTCGCAGTTGTGCTTACAATTTCTGCCAATGCACGATAGGATACGAAAAGCGGCGCAAAAGAACGAAAGGAAGGGCTGCAAACGGTTGATCAGAAATGGTAAATATTTCGTCGCACCGCAGAAAAACCTGGACAACTTCAAGGTGCTGTTTGCCCGTCTGGCGGCGCAGGGCGCAGGTCGTCCAGCCGACAGTCGAGGTATGCCTGACGGTCCCTGGACCCCCGAAACTCTAGCCGAAGCCATTTCTTCCATTGATGCAAACCGCGAAGGCGTCGATCTACGCACCGTGCAGGTCTGGTTTCAAGACAACGACAACGGCATCAACATCGACAATATCCGTTGGCTGGCGCGGATTTTCGGATGCAACGACCCAGAAGCCACAAGTCTATGGCAAGCCGAACTGCGAGCCGCCAGGGAACGGCTCGCGAGTGAGCGGAGAACAAAGAGAAAACACCTTGGCACCGCTTCGCAGCAAAACCCTGACCATCCTAACGAACCATCGACCCTCCCCACGGTCCAGGACGTCCGACCCGACCCTTCCAGCCGCACGAACTCCGAAGGCGACGCCATTGTGCGAAACGGCGGTATTAGCCTCGCCTCACGAACTGAAGCGATGTTCGCAGGACCGAACTCCCTGAATTTGCCGATCGCCATATGGGGCAGCTTGGGCGTGCTCTGGTTCTTGGCAATTAGTCTGGGGGTACATAGCGTTACTTACAGCCCCTTGATCGGCATCAACAAGCAGGTAGGATTTATCTGGAACCCCGCCTGGAATGTCGGCGAAGCGATTTTTCTTCCAATATTTCTGATAATCGTCTCCGGACTGTTGAACTCTTGGAAGCGTAGCGATCGAACAGGTTTGTTGAATATTGGCGATGTTCACGCGGTTGATCCGTGGGCGAGCAAGATCGACTCTTTCTGGCTGTCTTATTGGGCAATCTTCTTCATATGCTTCATCGTAATTTTTCTACTGCAATGGGTCGGGGTCTATCTCTTCCCCCTGCTTGAAAATGACCCCGACGTCGCGATGATTGACTGGTTGCTCATTGCCTTGGTCCGACCAGACGTACTGTCCACAAACGCCGCGATCTTCGTCTCGTTTCTGGGATTCCTATATTCCGGCATGATTTACTGGTTCTTGTTCACAGGGCTTTTGTTGCTTTACACCCTGGCCGGTGACCTCGCAGAAATATGTGGGTTCAGGCAGGAGGGCGACGCAGAAGTATTCAGAGCCCGCGCGCTCGCGAGTGGAACGAAGATCATGCAGGGCATATTCCGTTGCACAATCCTTGGTATCTTGGTTGCCTTGTGCATCAAATTGAACGCTGCCTACCTCATTTCAAACAGCGAGAGCATCACGGGTTGGCTCAAACACGACGCCGCACTTGCGTTCGGTCTCCGTGACGACACATGGGGATGGATCACTGGCAGCCCATCCCCATTTTTCACAAGCTTCCTACTGCTTTTTCTTCTGTGCTTTGTCTTCGGTGCCTGCCTCATGCTCGTCAAACCCGCTTTGGATCGGACCGTTCAGAACCCTCGTGAGAAGCGATATTTGCAGCTATTGTGGTTTCGAATGACCCTAACAATTGTCATCCTTGCCGCTGGTTACATGCTTGTTGGACAGTTTTTCGGCTTTTCGATCGTTTTTGTCTTCAGCGTTGCCATTTCGTTAGCGGGCCTTCTCTGGCGACCAAAACCACTCGATAACAACACCCACGGGACATAAAGCAATGGAACAAGCACCCCTCCATCTGGACATATCGAGCGCCCCTGACAACGGCGTCGCATACTGGACAAGCGCCGCTGATGGGGTGCAGCTCCGCATCGGACTATGGAAGCCTGAAAGGAATAGCCGCGGCACGGTGCTGATATTCCCAGGGCGCGGCGACTACATCGAGCTTTACGGCAATCTGATCACAGATCTTGAACGGGCCGGATATTCAGCTCTCATCGTTGAATGGCGCGGGCACGGCCTGTCAGGGAGAATTGCCACGAACCCGAAGGTGGGCCATGTAGAGCATTTTTCCGACTACCAACAGGACGTCGCTGCTATGACCGTGGCCGCGCAACAACTGGACCTTCCGCAACCGTGGTACTTGATCGGTCATTCGATGGGGGCCTGCATCGCCCTGCGTTCACTAATTGACGGGCTTGATGTAGAAGCAACTGCGTTTACTGCGCCGATGTTCGATATTCACATGGCATCATATGAGCGGGTCGCGGCGCGGCCCCTGACATGGGCTATGCAAGCAATCGGCAAGGGCCAGGTTTATGCACCCGGCTTTAACGACCAAAGCTATGTTTTCCGAAACAAGTTCGAAGCCAACACGCTCACCAATAGCTCTGAGAACTACGAACGCTGGATCATGCAGGGGCGCACCGTCCCAGCGTTGCATACTGGCGGGCCAAGCATGAGCTGGCTCTATGCTGCATTGCAGGAAACCCGCAGCCTATCCAAACTTCCGTCGCCGGACATCCCCTGCGTATCGCTATGCGGCGATCAAGAGGAAACCGTTGGTGTTCCGGCAATCCGTGAGCGGATGAGCCGGTGGCCCCAAGGCAAGTTTGAGATTATCTCCAATGCCAAACACGAACTTTTCCTAGAGACGTCCGATGTTCGGCAGACCGTCATGGCAAAAATACTCGATTTGTTCGCCACAAAATCGGGCAAACGTTGTCGATTACCCCACACCCCCTGAAGGATCTCGACCTATTGCTGTCATCATCTGCTCTGCCGGCCCCTTCCCGTGGAGAGTCTTGAACACGGTGGCATAAACATTGCCCGTTGTGGCGGCCCACAGCCGCCCGACCCTATCCTTGTCCTTGGTGTCGTCGTTTGTCGCGCGATCGTCCCCTTTGTACTCGATCACCATGAGCCGCCCATCGGTCAGTCCCGCCACGAAATCCGGGAAGAACCGCCCCTCCGCCTTGGGCAGCCAGAAGGCATCGGGGTGGCGCGCGATGTTGCGGCACCAGACTTCGACGGCTTCCAATGCGTCGAGCTGCACTGCACATTGGAACTCCTCGCCTAGGGGCTTGCCGTCAAGACGGTGCATTCGGTCCGCGCCGTAGAGGTGATGCGAGAACCGTTGGCCGCCGGGCAGAGGCTCCGTGGCCTGGTTCGCGAAAGCTGTCCCGTCGAGGCGAATTGTGCCGCGGGTGGCACGCGGTAATGCGGTCGCGCCAAACAGCATGGTCTCGCGGGTTTCTCGTCTGGCCGCAGCTCGAAGGCGGACGATCTTGCGGCGCAGCGTGATGGCGATCACGTCTTGCCAGTCGGCCAGTGCGTCCGGCGTCAGTCCACGGTCGCGTTCCAGCGCGCCGATCACGGTGCCAATCCACGCTTCGACTTCCGACTCTACCAGTTCGGGCGACCGGCACTCGCGGGCGACGTAGCGGACAATCTGGATTCGCAGCGCGTCCAGATCACCCTCCGGGATACCCAGTCCGGGCGTCTCGGCCCGGTAGGCGAGCCGGTGGACCACCTCCCCCGCCTCCACGTCCATGACCACCTCGCCTGTGTCGCGGCTGAGGGTCAGCTCCGCCTCCGACAGCACCGCTTCCGCTGCAGGCAGCCGCCAGTCGGACCTCTCCCACAGGCTGTCGGTAGAGGCGTCGATCACCTCTCCGTCCAAATCCAGCCCAAGCAGCGGCAACTCGATCGCGGCCCCCCGGTCAGCGGGACTGCGATGACGCTCTACCCGCGCGGCGTGGGCGGCAAGTCGGGCGTCGACCTCGGCACGCTGCTCCGACGGTGCCGCGCGGCGCAGGGCCTCGGCCGTCTCGTTGGTTACCTCGCCCGCGACGGCGACGATCACGCGGTCCCCGCGTTGCACGATGGTGGCCCCGGCCCGCACGAGTGCCTCGGCCTCTTCTGGCGACGGGGACGATGGCAGATCGACTTCGACCACGGGACGGGGATCGGGGCGCGGGTCGAACAACCGACCCTGATCGTCGGATTGCGGGGCGTCGGCTACGATGCCGACAGCGGCCTCCTCATCGGTGAAGCCCATCGACAAGAGTTTGTCCCGCAATGCCGCCGCGGTCGCGGTGAAATCCCCTTCCACGATCTCGGCGTAGGCTTCGTTCAGGGCCCGCGTATTGCGGCGCGCGGCATAGGGCATCCGCAGAATGCGGCCGAGGATCTGTTCCACTGCCGTGGACGAGGACAGGTTCTGCGTGGCGCACAGTACATAGGCCGAGGGGCAGTCCCACCCCTCCTTGAGCGCGTCGACGGTGATGACGTGGCGCACCCGGACGGTGGGATCGGTAAGGTCCACACCGTCGAGTCCGCGCTGGTCGCCCGTCGCCACAACCACATGCGCCTCGGGGATCATCCGCTCTTCCACTAGAAAGCGGCGCACATCCTCCACCGTCGGCTCTGCGTTCTTCGGTCGTGCCTGATAGAGCGCCACCGGCCGCAAGTGCTCGACCTCCCGGTCCGCCGCCTCCTCCAGCCAGTTGCGACGTGCGACAGTAGCTGAAACCGCATCGCGCCAAGACGCATGAATGCGGGCGCGGATCGGCAGCTTGATCATCTCTTCCTCCTTCAGCGCCGTGGCGGTGGCGGAAAAGAGGACGTTGTTGCTCCCCGTGGGCGTGGCCGTGAATTCGATCACCGCGCGCGGTGCGAGCCTGGCTTGCGTGGTCCGCGCCGTGGGCGAGGTGACGCGGTGGCCCTCGTCGACGATCATCAGAGGCCGATGCAGGTGCAGCAGGTTGGCGAACGACCATTTCGGGCGGCCAGCGGTCAGCATGTCGTTGTCCGCCGCCTCCGCATCCGACACAGTCTCGAACCCCCGCGTGTCCACGCCTGCGAAATGCGGCTCCATCGCCTCGTTGTGCGCATAGACCCGCCGCCCCACGGTATCCGTCACGTTGAAGGCCGCCAGCGTAGACACCACGATGCAGCAGTTCGAGGCGATGTCCTGCGGCGAGATCGTCTCGAAGGCGCTCACGTCGAACACGCGCACCCGACCCGCGAATGCTGCGTGCAGCCGCTCGCGCAGGGGGTGGCCCGCCTTCGTAAGCGCCTCTACCGTCTGCGCCACGATGATCTTGGTGGGCGCGAACCAGACGACCAACGGGCGCGGTGTGCCCATGAAGGCGGTCGACAGCGGGATAGTCTCGGCGGCCAACAGCGTCTTGCCGCCCCCCGTAGGCAGGCGGATGCAGACGTAGGGTGTGGCCTCCATACCCTCCAGAGGACGGTAGGCGTCGAAGTTGCGGGCACGCCCGTTTTCCAGCGCGCGCTTGCGCGCGGCCTCCGCCGCGATCTCCCAAGCCTGGGCCGGATCACCCGAGCGGGCGAGGTCCAGATAGTCGCGCAGATCGTCGAGCGCCTCGCGTTGGTAAGACTTCAGCTCCATCATAGCCGGTGCGCCACGGCGTACGGTGTCTGCTTGAAAGTAATGCGCTCGGCCTTGAGCGTCGCGGGCGAGAGCCGGGTCGCAGCGCCGTAAATTGTGAGCGGTCCATCGTGGCCCGGATAGCGGCGAGCGATGTCTTCGCGGATCAGTTGCAAGGTGGGGTGGACCAGAACGTTGCCGCCGGACGCAGAGCGGTCCTTCAGTACACCGTTCCACAGCAGCGCCACCGCCCCGCCCTCGTGGACGCCAATCAGCGGGCCTGCGTTCTGCGTTCCGTGTTCGGTGCGCGCGCTACGGGTTTCGGCGAACCAGACATGCGCGGCGAGGTCGGGCCAGGTGACGTCCGGGTTGATGCGGCCCGATCCGTCGAACGCCTCGGCCCCAAGCGTGGCGAAGCGGAACGCTCCGCCGCCCTGCCATTCGGCGACCTTGCTGATACCGCCCTGCTCGCCGTCGATCACCTTGACCATGCGCGCAGCGGCGTGGGTGCGGGCGTGATCGCCCATTTCGATGCCGATCCAGCGACGGCCCATCTTGTGCGCGACAGCGGCAGTCGTGCCCGAGCCAAGGAAGGAGTCCAGGACAAGGTCGCCGGGGTTGGTGGCGATGTGCAGGATGCGCTGGAGGAGGCGTTCGGGTTTGGGGGTGTCGAAAAGTTCATCAGAATTGACTGCCATAACTTCTTTTTTTGCTGCCTGATTATCACCAACATCCTCAGCAGGCCAAATAGTGAAAGGAACCAGTCCGCTTTCCTCAGACGCGAACTTTTTCACACGAGGCCGACCTTCGCCGCCTCGTGGCCAATAAATTTTGTTCGCTTCGTCGCGTAGGCGCATAAATTCGGGCTCCGTGGCACCCCAGCATCTTCCGCGTGGCGGATCCAACAGAATGCCTGTCGGCGTCTCAATCTTGTAGACTTGATTTGCTCTAAAACCTTGTGCACTGAAGGGTATGGATCTCCAATTGCCACGTGGATCATCGTCCGGATTGGAATATCCGCGATCGGTATCGGCGAGTAGGTTGCGAGTATCTTTCCAGTGGGATGCACCTCCGACGGCATAGAGCAAGACATGATCGTGCTGACTCGACATTGCTGCTCGGTTCTCACGGGATGTCCGCTTCTGCCAAACGACATTCGCTACGAAGTTCCGCCGCCCGAACACTTCGTCCATCACGACCTTCAGATAATGCCCCTCGTTGTCGTCGATGCTGACCCAGATCGACCCGTCTTCGGACAGGAATTCGCGCAGCAGCTGGAGCCGGGGCACAATCATACCCAGCCACTTCGCGTGCTCCAGATTATCGTCGTAATGCTCAAACGCCGACCGGGTGTTGTAGGGCGGATCGATGTAGATGCAGCGCACCCGCCCGCCGTAGAACGGCAACAGCGCCTTGAGCGCCTCGAGATTGTCACCCTGTACCAGCAGCCCCGACGGATCGCCCTTCCCTGCCGACAGCGTCGGTACGTCGTCGAGCAGGCGATACGGCACGCGGTCTGCCGCTGCCATGTCCGCATCCCGCGTGGCCCAGTCTAGCGTCGGCACAGCCGCGGTCCTCCCGTCATTCCGTCTGTCCGAGCGGCCAGCCAGACCAAGAGCGGCAGTGCGACGTTACGCATCCCAGGTCCCGACCGCTCCCAGCTCCACGACCTTGCCCTCGAGTTCGGACCCACCCGCACGCGCAACCAGCCGCGCAAACTTTCCGTCGGCCGTCACGAAGGTGTCACCCCGTTCCATCGCCAGGGCGAGATACATGCAGTCGTAGGCCGCATGGCCAAGATCAACCGCCAGCCTGAGGGCCGCCGACATCAGCGCACGGGTCGGGACCAGTTCGATATCGGCCCGCATGAGGAGCTCCGCGGCAAGCACGGCCTCCTCACAGGTCAGCTCCTCACGACGGACCTTCTTCCACAGGATGTTGGCGCATTCAGGGATCAGCAGGTCTGGGGCACTTAACGTCGGTCCCTCGATGAGGCGGACGGCAGCATCGGAGCCCTCCTCCTGCACCACCCACTTGATGACGACGCTCGCATCGACGACGAAAGCCGTCACCGCTCTGCCCGGCCCTCGTGCTGGAGTTGCTCGGCAGGTGTGTGCTTACGGCCTGCGGACATCAATCTAAGCTGGGCCGCAAGATCGGCGAAGGAAGGATCGACTTCTGCGGACAGGGCATGGCTAAGGATTTCCCTGTGCTCGGCTTCCGCCGACCGCCCATGTCTGGCGGCCCGCGCCTTCAGCCGGTGAACGATTTCATCGTCGAGATTGCGGACGTGAAGTGAACGGGACATCTGAGCCTCCCAGCTAAATGGCATGTATGCTATCATATATAGCACTTTCCGTGCTGTTGCGAGTCTTTTGACCGGCACGGTCATCGTGACGACCCGAACGCACGTCTCATCTCCTCCGCGCCCGGCTTTGTCCGGCTATCATTTTTACGCCGACTGACAAACTGATTGCCAAAGCGGAGCGATTCCCATTATTACGATCTTATAACATAAGGACGCTCTTCTAGGATCGTAAGCCGAGGAAACCGTGATGCCGAACCTATCCCGCACTGCCGCAGCCGTGGTAGCCGTCGCCGCAACGAGTTTCAGTGTGATCCCCGAACGCGCGGAAGCCCAGACCTACCAGATCGACTGCGCGATCCTGCTGTGCCTGTCGGGCGGCTGGCCCGCATCGGTTCCCTGCACTCGCGCGCGCGCCGAGTTCATCCGCCGCATCACACCCTGGCCCATTGAGCCGCCGCTGCAAATCTGGCGCTGCCCGATGGGTGTCGCGTATGAGGTCGATCCGTCCCCGATCGACACGCAGCGTTTTTTCGACATTGCGATGGAGCGCACCGCGCCCGCCCAATCGTATCCCACCGAGCCGATGTCCGACTTCCACCTTGCTCCGCAGCCCGCCGTGATGCGGTTCAGCGGCGGCACAGCCGCGCGCCTTCCGGAAGAGACGATGCTGCACCTCATCCAGGATTACAGCGACGACAACGGGCAGGCCGACATCGACATCAGCGGTGCGGAGTTCAACTTCGTCCGGTCCATTCGCGTCTTCAACGTCCAGGCGCGGCAATGGGAGCATGGCCGCGACAACGACTGCTCGCGGTATGCCAGCGTCCGTCTCGGCACCTACGGCACCCAGGGCGACTACCGCTGGAGCAGGTCTGACGTTTCTGCGATCCCCGCCGCCCATGTCGGTCTGGAACGCTACGGTGACACGTGCCCGAGCATCTACAACCGTTCGGTTTTCATCGACTGGCGGGATTACGAGGGGAATTACGGATACGAGCAGGTGAATTACTAGCCGTAGTGCCTGTCTTCGTCGACGCCACTATAATTGCGTCAGATATCTAAAAGTTGTATATCTGACGCCAACGATCGTCAGAATCGGACGGAGGAGTGAGCAGCACCCCAGACAAACGAAAACCCCCCGCAAGGCGGCAACCTGGCGAGGGGGGCTTTAGAACCAGGGAATTGGCGTTCCTGATGGTCCACACTCCAAACTTGGACTGGTTCTACCATCCCCCTGACATTTGAGGCAAGAAAAAAACGCATCCGTGCGAACAGAGAAACCATGCCTCTGCCGCCTTGTCCCCTTCATCGCACAGAGGACAAGACCCATGACAGCAGACCCATATCCAATCCTTCCCCAAGGCTACGGCCGGGGAGACATGATCGCGCTCGCAAGCGAGATCGGGCCGAAGATCGGCCTTTCCAGTGCCGGAGCCTTCATCCTGACCAAGCTCATCGGCAGCACCGACAAGCGCGACTGGATCGATCCGACCCGCGAACCGATCTTCTTCGGCCAGCAGGAAACCCTTGCCGCCCGTCTGGGGATCAGCGCCCGCCAGCTCCGCAATCACGAACGCAAGTTTGCCCGGCTGGGCCTCATCGAGCGCCGCACCCTCGCCAATGGCGGGCGCGATTTCCGCACCGGCCTTGGCCTGATCCTGACGCCCCTCATCCATCGGTTTATCGAGTTGCTGACGATCCGGGACGACTGCCGCGCATCCGGCGAAAGCATGAAGCAGCTCAAGGCGCTGCGCAGCGTCCGCAAGGCCGAGGTCAAAGAGCAGCTCGCGCGGCTGTCCGGCAGCGACAGGATGGCCCCCGCGATCCTCGCCATCGCCCGACGTTTCGACGCATGGCCCCGTGCCGACCGCCTCCTGCCGATGGGCGAGCAGCTGCTTTCACAGCACGTCGAGGATGCGACGATGCTGTGCTCGGAACTGAGCGAATGGATCGAGAACCACTCTGATTCTTCCTGTGAACCGGCGCATAACTTCCGGTCCTTTATACAAGAGGACAACAATCAGAATCCTTATGTTTCTTGTAACGACCACGTGGATAAGCGGAGTGCGGGCAAGCCCGCACACACCGATATTTCTAAATCGGAGCCTGACGGCTCCGAACAGGGCATAGAACAAAAGCGTGCGGCGGAGAGGGCGGCCCTGCAAGGTCTTTTCGAGAGCCGGTACGGTCTGTCGCACATGGTCACACTGGCAACGGAAGATTTCCGGTTCGAGGTGGAGACGCGCTCAGACAGAGGCATTGAGTCTGCGTTCGTCGACGCCGCCGCTGCGCGGCTCAAACCGCTCGGCATTAACGAAACCGCATGGGACGCTGCCTGTCACCGCATGGGCCGCGTGGGCGCGGCCACATGCGTCATGATCCTGGATGCAAACCTCGACCATCCGATCAGCCCCGTCAGAAACCCCGGCGGTGCGCTTCGTGGCATGACGAAAGCCTACAATCGAAAGAAGCTGAACGTGGTCGGAAGTCTGATCGGGCTGCACCGGCGACGGGGTGGGTAGGTCGGCGCGGATGGCGCGCATTATTGTGGCGCCGGCAAATCAGTCGAAGAGCGCCGGCCAGGCGTTCAGTCTTGGTGTGCCAGGATCATTCCGTCATTCTGAAAAACCGGTTTGTGACCAATGGTGCGGAATCCCGTGAGCCTTCAGCTGATCAATTTCGGGTCGCATAGCGCTTTTGAGGGAAGTGCGAGCGTTCTGGTGCAGATCACCAGGGCAACGTGGTGGTTCGAACGCATTCTTTCCGTGGTGTGCCGTTTCGATCTGGTTCGCGACGCAGGGGTGCCGGATCTTCGCAATTGGGGTATCGTGTTCGCCCTGATGAACATTTCGTTCGCCGCGCGGTGCCCGCCTTCCTTGGCCGGGCGATGATCCTGGCCTCAGGCAGACTGCGGGCCTTTCGTGCGTGAGCTGGCGATTGTCGGCGATGATTAAGACGGCGTGGTCAATCGTGATCCGAGGCATGGGCCGGGGACTTTCACTTCGAGTCAGCTGACGTCGATGGGCCGGTTCGTTTTTTCAGGAACAGGGTGAATTCAGGGGGACGCCCCCGGTGCGGGGGCCAGCTCTAGTCGGCGGGCCGACCGGAGCCTGTCGTCTCCGCCCATTCGGGTGACGATCTTCGCCCAGGCGACAAGGGTCTGAGCAGCAATCCGCTGTCATCCTGATGCCAATTTTCAATCCGGCCTTCGTTACTCGACGATTTCCAGCGTTTTTACAGAACGACCCGGCCGTTCGCGAATCCCAAGAGACCCCGAACCTTACGGTTTGCCGCGTTTCTCGAACCAGCTCTGGCAGAACTTTACGAAATGCCGGTCGGGGTGCTTGGGTTCGATCTCTTCGGAGGCGCACCAGCGGCGCCATTCGTGCTCCAGATGGCGGACGTCCCAACCAGGCGCGACGGTTCTCGCATCGCTGAACGCCTCGGGGTTCAGCCTGCCTTCGTAAATCTCTTCAATCCTAACCGGCACCGTCCCACGGCCGCGGAAGGCGACGATGGTCCCCTCCAGAGCGGGAACATAGTCCGGGAAATGATCGTGCTCCCCGTTCTCTGCGATGATGTTGGTGACCAGCCGCTTGAATTCCTTCGGCGACGACTGGGATCCACATTTCAGTTGCAGCTTTTCGAGACCGATCCGCCATTCGGCGGCCTTGCCGCAGTGCTTGCGGGCGATCTCGTACATCCGGCGTTCCAGCGGCTTGCGCAGCCGGAAGTAGTCCTTGCTGATCGTCAGGATTTCCTTGGCCTGGATCGCGTTGAAGACCCAGTCCGACAACGTGACCTGAACATCCAGCAGGGCACCGTCGCTGTCGCGCCGGACGGTCTTCGCGCTCTCGACAAGACCGAAAATCGTCCACTGGCGTTCTTCCCCCGTCACGATATTGGTCTTGATGGACGTGCCTCTCAACCGCTCCAGGGCATCTTCGGCCCTGAGATAGGCGCTGCCACCGACGGGTTTTCCGGTGGCGACGAGGTAGTCGATGATCTTGAAGCTCACGGTCTTGGACACCGGACGGCCCTCGTTCAGCGCCGCGATCAGCTGGGAAATACAGAAGATCAGAATATCGCGGTCGAACACCGTGGCCATGCCTTTGGCAGAGGGTGTGACCTCGATGAAGTTGTCGCCGTTCTGGTACTTTCGCGACTGATGATCCGGGCGTTTGCTGATCGAGAAGACAGGGTGCTCCATCCCTGCCATGTCGCTCTTGGGGGCTGCATCGAAAATATCGCAGATGAACAGGTCCGGCTGCTGGAACCGGTCCGGCAACAGCGGGCTGCGTTTCGTTGTCTTATCGCCCACCTTGCGTCACCATTCGTCCTATCACCCACTGATTCGCGAAACGTTGTCTTATCGCCCACCCTGCCATTTGTTGTCTTATCGCCCACCAGAGTCAATCCCTTGGCTTATCACCCACCGAAGGGGCTGCGTTGGCTTATCACCCACCAGACCAAGACTGCCTGCGCCTGTGGCCGAATTCAGGGGTGAAGTTCCGGACTCAGCACCGCCTGCCGATGCAGCGCGCGCCGGGGACATCGCATTGGCCTGCCACACACCGAATGGTGGCTTATCACCCACCATCTGTTGTCCTATTGCCCACCGGGGTCTGCGGTAGACATCTGAAACTAAACAGGAAAAGAGGGCTTTCCGAAGCCGTAACCCTATTATTAACACATATATAACACCGGAGGATTGCAGGGGACAAATACTGCACCATCCGGGCAACATGATCCGTCAGGATTTTGCTTAGAAACAAGGCAGCTTCGAGCACGAGCTGCGCCGTACAGGTGGGTGATAAGCCAACACACATCACCCTCTCGGTTTCCTGAACATCCAAAAGCCAAGGGGAGATTCATGAACATTTCAGACATGGTGGATCTGTCCCGATTGAACGCGCCCTGACGCACCGTTGACAGGTGATCATCGAATCGCGTCCTGAAGCGACTGCATCGTCAAAACCTCCACATTAATAGGATCAGCCCTGCTCGCCCCGAAAGCAGCAAACGTCGGAAAGACACCAATATCCGGTGAACCCTGATCGGGCCTCTTAAGCGGCAGAGGCCGCAACCTTGCGGCTCCGGCCTCTCGGGAAAACTCGCGCTTTCACCTTTCACGACCATCGGCATCCCTGCCTGTATCGCTCCATAACGATATCATAAGATCGTGCAGCGTTCAACGCAGCCCCATTCATCTTTCCCGAAATATCCTCGGGGGGAGCACGCCTGGCGTGCGGGGGGCAGAAAGCCCCCGGTTCCTCGTCAAATCATAGAAAACGGTAATTCAATCCAGACCGCGTGGCGGCTTGGGGTTCGGTCGAGCCGAACGCCGCTGCGCCTTGAAGGAAGGAAGACGGGGACCGCCGGTCCCCCACCTCAACCCTCAAATACTGCGCCCAAAGGGGTGTCCCCAACAACGGTCCCTCCCGTCGGTCGGGCTGCGTCGCCGGGTGATCCCCCTCCCCTTTGGGCTGGATTTCAGCATTGCGGCGGTTCCCCCCCTGCCCTCGCCGGGAGGCAGGTTTTCAAGAGAGGGGCGCGCTTCGCGCTGCCTCGCCAGAAACCCCGCCCCGATTTTCGGCACCAGACCGGACAGGGCATCGCCACAAGGAAGGGCCTGATATGGGTTATATGACCACCAACTACAGCGCCAAGGACGACGCCGACGCGGCGCGATACGCGCTGTCGCAGATCGAAGGCACATGGGAGGGCCAGCGCCAGACCGTTCTGGCCTTTGCGACCGACCGCGACGTGATCGGCTGCGGCTACACCTTCGTCACCTATGCCGCCATCGAGACCGTCACCAAGCAAGGCCGCGAAGTGTCCTGCCTCACCGTTTTGCAGCACCGGACCGCGACCCAGATCGGCTGGAAATTCGTGGACGAGCGGATGGGGCCGAACAATACCCGTTGCCCGCTGGCCATCCTCGACCTGCTGACTCCGACCGAAAACCACTATTCGACCCACTTCCGCCAGATGTCCCGCCTGTTCACCGAGGGCCTGCCCGAACAGATCAAGGTGCATACGGGCCGGAGGGTTTCGGCATGAGCGAGAGCATCGCAATCACCCCGGAAGCCCGCCGGATTGCCGAGCAGAACGACCAGTTTCGCAGCAACATCGTCAACGGCGGAACCGCAGGGACACCGCAGGGGCGCGTCGTCGTCACCCGCGCCGTAGCTGCCATGGGAGCAGCGTTTCATATCGCTACCGCCCATGCCGTCGCGGCTGACAGCATGTTTTCCGAGGACAACGACCCGGACGGCGACCATTCGTTCGGAGCCGTGACCATCGCGGGTTGCAAGGTGTGGTGGAAGATCGACCTCTACGACCTCGCCTATGAGTGGGGTTCGGAGGCCCCAGACGACGCCACCAAGACGCGGCGCGTCCTGACCATCATGTTCCCGTCCGACTACTGAAACCGGCGCGTCCCGCAAGGGGCGCGACCGACAAGGCGCGGACCACGCACCGGAACCTTCACCTTTCACCATAAATCAAGGATTGACCCAATGACCAAACAGACCAAAATCACCGCCACCGAAGCCCGCTTCGCGCTGGAAAGCCTGACCCTTTCGCCCCTGAACCCCCGGCAGGACGTGCCGGAAGCGGACGTGATCGAACTGGCGGAGAGCATCTGGACCGCTGGCCTCATCCAAAACCTTTCGGGACTGGCCGACGCGACCGGCGGCGCAGAGATCGTCGCGGGTGGCCGCAGACTGCGCGCCCTGAAATATCTGGCCAAGCAGCATCCCGACATGGCCGAGACACGCCCTGAACTTGCGAACCCGATGATCAATCTCGCCCCCGACCGAACGACCGGCGAGGCATGGGCTTTGAGCGAGAACATCGCACGGCGCGCACTGCACCCCGCCGAGGAAATCCGGGCCTATGGCAAGATGGAGCAAGGCGGATCGACCCCGGCGATCATCGCCCGCGCCTTCGCGGTGACGGAAAAGCACGTCTATCGCCGCCTCGCGCTAGCGCATCTTCCCGCGCCCGTGCTGGACGCCTTGCAAGCCGACGAAATTAGCCTGTCCAACGCCGCCGCGTTCACCATCAGCGACGACGAGAAGCGGAGCCTAGAGGTTCTGGAACAGGTGCGCGGCGAGGGCGCGTCGGACCACAACATCAAGCGGATGCTGAAACCCGATGCCGTGCGCGGCACCGACCGCCGCGCCATCTTCGTCGGAGAGGACGCCTACAAGGCCGCAGGAGGCCGGATCGGGGGCGACCTGTTCGCCGACGAAAGCCTGTTCGATGATCCCGAGAAGCTGGACGAAGTGTTCGGGGAGAAGCTGGACGCCGCCGCCACCCTGTTGACGGGCAAGGGATGGAAATGGGCCGAGGCGATCAGCGACAGCTACATCGGCTATCACACCATCGAGGACCGCAAATTCGAGCGTATCTATGCGGCGCAGGGCGACCTGACCGAAGCGGAGACCGAACGGTATGACGAACTGGCGGAACTGGCCGAGGCCGAGGTTCTGGGCGAGGACGGCGAGGCCGAACTGGCGACGTTGCAGGAGAAACTGGACGGCGCGTTCAGCGCCGAGCAGAAGGCGGTTTCCGGCGTCATGGTCTATGTGGACCGCGAAGGCCGGTTGCAGGGTTACGAGGGGCTTGTCGCCCGAGAGGACAATCAAGCCGCCATCGAGGCCGGGTTCCTTCGCAAGCCAACTCGGATGGACGCCGACGACGCCGAGCCGAAATCGCCGATCAGCCAGAAGCTGCGCGACGATCTGGACCGTGTGGTGCGCGGGGCGCGGCAACATGCGGCGCTGCGCGATCCCGACATGATCCTGGCCCTTCTGGCGTTTCAGTTGACCGGAAAGGGCGGTTATCGCGGCAGCCCGTTCGGCATCCGCACCGACGATGTGCCGAACTGGCCCACGACCGAGGGCGCAGGCTATGTTCTGGACGACCGGCTGACGACCCCGACGAACGGCCCGAAAGACCCGTGGAACATAGACCTCGCCCGCAGCTTCCGTGCATTCAAGGGCAAGGGGATGGAGCATGTCATGGCCGAGTTGCACCGCCATCTTGCGGCGCTTCTGTCGGCACCGTCCGACCTTGCGCCCGTGATCGACAAGCAGGTGACGACCAGCATCCGCGAAGTCTGGACGCCCACGGCGGAGAACTTCTTTTCCCGCGTGGGAGGCCCCTACCTCAACGACCTTTGGAGCGATCTTCTGGGATTGGCGGCAGGCCACCCGACCGTCACCACGTTCGAAAAGCTGAAAAAGGGAGAGAAGGCCGAGAAGCTGGAAAGCCTGTTCGGCGACGACGCGACCCGAACGGCGCTCGGGCTGACGGACGAACAGACCGCCCGCATCGCCGCGTGGCTTCCCGAAGGCATGGCCTGACCAGACCCGCAGGGCGCGAAAGCGCCCTGCCCTTTCCCCCGGATCGAGGACATGTCCCATGCCCGACTTCACCGCTCACCGTCACCCCGTCCTCGCCGTCCGCTGTCCCGATTGCGGAAAGGCTCTCGGCATCTGGTGCGTCCGTCCGAGCGGCCACAAGGCCAGTGAGTTGCACCGGAGCCGGAAGGTCGAGGCCGACCGCGTGTTCATCGAACAGCACGGCCCGGACGCCAGCATCGAGCGCGTCGAGAACGTCTGGACCATCGATCCGCGAGGCCGTGCCGGTATCCGACCCCAGCCCGAACAGCTTGCGCTGTTTTAGGCCCGGTTCGGACCATACGATAACTGGCACCTCCCCCGGCAATACGCTACAATTAAGCAGCGTTCGGAGTGCCGAGAACAGGGACCGATCCACTTTGAAAAACAGCATCCTGCACAGGTTCTACCTGCACGGTTACAGCGGCAACGCCCTGCCCGTGTGGTTTCGCCGGATTGCGGCGCGGTCGCAAATCCACCGGGCGTGGCTATCCGGTTTCGACGGCAATTTCACCGAAAGCGGCATCGCCTACGGAACGGCGAACCCCTACAACGGTATTGACCTCAACCGACGCGCCGCGAAGGCTCCCCGTCTGACCTAGTTTTCCGAATTTCCTTGTGGTGAGGAAACACTGGCCCCGCTTCGGCGGGGCCTTTTTTTCGAGAGCGGAAAGGTGTTCGGGCGGGCCAGGACTTCGCCCTGCCCCGCCCGATCCGGCGCTGTTCGCGCGGAAGCCGCTCCTTGCGGCGAGGCGGCGCTTGCCGCCCTTCACTCGATCAATCTTCGGTCCTCGTCAGGAGCTGATCGAGACGTCCCTGCGCAAAGCGCGCCAGCGCTTCGGCATCGTTCACCGCATCGACTGGATCGCGCTGCAAGAGATCGAGTTTCGCCTTTCGCAGCCAGAAGGATTCCGTTTCCGGTCGTTCGGGGTTTGTCATCCGCACCAGCCTTCCCGCCGCCCGCCCTCATAGGGCCGCGCGAGACCTTCCGTTGTCAGGATCTCGCTCACATCCACGTTTCCGATGAAAAGACGGCCCAAACCGCGATTGTAGCGATCTCGTCCGGGGAGCATCATGACGTCCACCCCCCTGCCCGAGCGGACCAGCTCCGCGAGCCTGGCCGTCGCCTGCTGTCCCAGGACACGCTCGAAATCGCATTCAGGCTTCCACGTCTCCGGCGTGTCGAAGCCGACCAGCCGCACAGTTTGGCCGTGCAATTCGATGGTGTCGCCGTCGATAACCCGGATCGAGGCAGGGTCGATCCGTTCCGCACTGGCGTCTGTAGCAATCGTCGCCCCAAACACCACCACCAGCCAGAGCAAGCCGAGCCGTCTGTTCCCGCCCTGAATCCCGATCATCGAAGCCCGCCCTTTTGCCAGTCGAATTAGGCTGCGTCATACCTTGAACGGTCCAGAGCGACCGTCCTTTTCCCGTCTGCCGGAGCCGCATTGTATCCCATGCCGGAGCCATGCCCTGGCCCCCGACCTTCTCGAAAGCGTCCCGTTCCAGAGGTTCGATCGTCCCCGTTTGGGTCGCGCCGATGCTGCGCAGCGATCGCAGCTCCAAATGGCACCAACTTCCTTGAGCCTTCCCCGGCCAATCTGAATACCGAGCATACTCCGGTTCGGGGTATCTCCATATCCCCGTGTTTCTCAAACGGAACATCGCTTGCCGGTCTCTTGGCGACCAACCGGCGCTAAGTCGCCGGTCTTCAAGCAAAAAAGACGGTTTCCGCTATGCGGACCCTCCGCTTTTTGGTTTGATCGCATCACCCGTCAGCATGACCGTTTTTCATCGAAACACGTCTTAAAAGGAGACACACCATGAGAACCTTCGCAGAATTTCAGATCATCGGACGGGTCGGCAAAATCAAGGAAGTCGGCACCACCCTTCGGGTCAGCATCGCGGCCGAGTATGGCCGCCGCGACGACAACGGGGACTTCAAATCGAACCCCTACTGGAACGAAGTGACGCTCTTCAACGAGAAGGTCATCAAGTGGGCCAAGGACAACATCGGACCCGGCGACGTGGTTCACACGCGCGGCACCCTGCGGCAGACCGAATGGGAAAAAGACGGCCAGACCGTCTATGGCATGACCATCGCAGCCAACGATTTCGACCTTCTGGCGAAGAAACAGGCGAGCGACGAGAGCTGACCGACAGGGCGGGCCACACGGTCCGCCCTTTACCGTCCGCCGAACCTGGAGGCCGTCATGGACAACTACAAGAACACCCCCGATCCTCGGCACGTCCTGCCGACGCGCCGCCTGACCGAAACCCGCCGCGTCGAGACCCGCGACGGCCACACCATCTATCTGTCGGTCGGCTTCGACCCCAGCGACCCCAAGCGCCCGCGCGAAGTCTTCTACTCCGCGGGCTTCAAATCCGGATCGCAACTGGAGTTTCAGATTCAGGACGATTGCGTGTTGCTGTCGCTTCTGTTGCAGCACGGGCTTCGCCCCGAGGACGTGGCGAAATCCCTGGCCCGTGACGAGCAGCCGGACGGGTCGATGGCCCGCGCAAGCATCGTCGGCCTGATTGTGGACGAGCTGGTAGGCGATATCGATTAGACTTCGGCCTGCGGGACTTTGCTGCCATTCGAGAATTTTGCAGCTATCGGGTTACTTGCATGGGTAAGATCAATCCCCACTCGGTTTCCTGCGATGGGCCGCATACCTCAAAACCGATCTTTCTGTAGACTGCAATCGCCCGTTTGTTGTCGGGGTGCGGGTCGGTGGCAATAACCGGAGCGCCCGCATCAAACAGGGATCGTACCCGTGTCGCAATCAGTGCTGATCCGTGTCCGAGACCGATCATGTCGGGCTCGCCGATATACTGGTCGATACCACGAGACCCCTCTGGCAGTTGAGCAAAATGATGCTCATCCCAACCATGGACCGTGTAATCTTGCATGAATGCGAAAGGTCTGCCGTCCGTTTCAACGATCCATTTTGCAACGCGTGGATCATCAATCTCCTCTTGATCGAACGGCTCATCGTCATCCCACCACTCGCGGACATGCGGATGGGACTGCCATTCCACCAGCAAGGGTAGATCCAGCATCGTAGCTTTGCGGAAGTCATACTGGTTTGTCGTCGTCATCTTGGTATTTTATCATCATTTCCCTCGATTACTATGGCTCAAATTGGCTGTTCATTCCGTCACATAACTTAGTGATGGCCCCTGCCCTGTCCGGTGGACCGGGCACCGCGCTTCTCAGGCTCCGGCCGGCGGGCGGCCTGCGCCCGGAACGTCCCGACCCTGGCCTCGCTGGTTCAATAGGGCGGATCGCGTCTCGTCCCGAGCCGCCCTTCGCCCTTTGTCCCATGCTCGCCCTGGGCCGCGCCGATCCGCCCGTTCGGGTGACTGTCGAATGCCGCGCGAAAGTGACTCGACTTGCGGATTTTCTGAATCTTGTCGGAAGGTCGTGCCAAGCAATCCCGACCCAGATGCCAAGCATTTCTGACCTATACCTGACCTTCGCCGCGATCCGCGCGAAGGACTGGTGTGCGGACAAAGTACCATTTCGCTGCGATTGCGCCGATGTCCGGTTCGGCGATGGTGAGTATGTCAGGGCTGAATACGCCGACAACAGCCGCATAGTATTTTTCTATCATCTTGAGGATCCCGCCGATGCGAGGTTCATAGCCTCTCTGGATGAAAAATCCCTGCGCGACTGGATCAATGAGACATGGATTGGCGGTTAACTGCCAGCGACCCATATGCAGCGCCGCGAGCGTCTGCTTATAGATTGTCTTCAGGGTATTGGCTGGCTATCTGTGCCGGAATCAGCCTAGGAGGCCATTATGCTACGACGCTCGATCACTGCCATTGCCGTAACCTCTGTCCTGCTACTTGCGGCCTGCATCGTGAACGAGTCCGGTGCCCCGCAGGAAGGAGCAACCTCGGAGGCCCTTTTGCAGGACGGGGAATGGAAGATTGAGAACATCGGCGGCCAGGGCGTAGTCGACGGCTCTGATGCGACTTTGCTGTTCGGGAGCGACGGTCAGTTGTCCGGCAATGCGAGCTGCAACCGTCTGTTCGCAAGCTACACCGTTCAGGGTGACAAGCTTACTATCAGTAGTCCTGGGGGCCTGACGATGATGGCCTGCCCGCCCGCGTTGATGGATCAGGAACGCACGCTGGTCGGCCTCCTCGGGACCGTTGCCACATATCGCATCGACGAGAGCGGCGCACTTATTCTTGGCAGCAGCTCCGGGAAGCAAATCATCGCGCGCCGCTAAGTCAAGTTGGCAGCCTCTGCGCGATACGCTACCTTGGTAGCTCGATATTGAAGCTGAAAGACTGGAACTGGCTATGGGTGGAATTTTGCATCAAACCACAATGATTGTCGCGATACTGGCGGCCACCTCTTGCTCTTTGTTCGCGCAGGGCGCGCAGACGAATACATCCTATAAAGAAGATATGATTGCAGAAGCGAGTGAGCGCTTCGCGCCTGTCCTTCGCGGGTTCATTGAAACGCAAGGGGACGCTTGCTCGGAGATTGATGACGGAGAGCTGACAGTAAACTTAGGCGGTGCGCAATACATAGCCGACTTTAACCGTGATGGGATTACCGATCCGATTATCGATAGCGGAGTGTTTGATTGTTCAACCTCCGCGACGTTGTTCCACGGGTTCGGCGCCGGGCGGATGATAGACGTTTTTGTATCCACAAACGATCCGGACAACCCTTATCAACAGTTCAGCTTTACGGGGCTTGGGATGATCACGGTTTCTCTGGGTGATAAGGCAATATTGCTGATGGCTCAGGATGGCGTGAACTGTGATGCATCAGGGAGCGACATTTGCTTTGCGGCCTATAGCTGGCTTGATGGAACGTTCGTTGCAGCAGGCGGTGCCGTTGACGGGGTCAGCCCTTGAAATAGGCTTGTCGCATTGATGGCTTGTTGGGGGTATTCAACTGCGCAGTGAATTTCAATCAGGCGCGACTTAATGCCGACGATTGGATCGCTCTGGTCAGGCATAGGGCTAGAAATTGCCAAAGCGTATAAACGTGCAGATCATTCGTAGGCATTCCAAAAACCCTGGTTTTTGGAACATGCGCAAACCAGCCCGATTGGCGCTTCGAAAACCCCGTTCCAAACTGAACACTTATTGAAGGCTTTTGCCTCGCCTGTGTTGTCCGACATTCGTGCAGAACGCAGCATTCGTCAGATTGGGCTCTTTCCGGGCGTTCGCCGCGCTACGCACGAACGACCGCTAGGCGTTCTGCACCCGCGAGATGGGTCAGCGACCTGACACAAAAGTCGGTTTTGCCTGACACCTGACAGTGACGATCGCTGGGGCGCGGTTCGGGGTTCGGACAAGCCGAACGCCGCTTCACCGCCAAGAGAAGAGGGAAACCGCCGGTTCCCCCACGCAAGGCTGTCCGCTTGACGGGGCGAAGGGGTGTCCCCAACGACGGTCCCTCCCTGCGGTCGGGCTGCGTCGCCGGGTGATCCCCCTCCCCTTCGCCCCTACGGACAACCTTGCGCGGGCCCCCCTCCTGCCCTCGCCGGGAGGCAGGTTTTCAGGAGAGGGGCGCGCTTCGCGCTTCCTCGCCAGAAACCCCGCCCCGATTTTCGGCACCAGACCGGACAGGGCATCGCCACAAGGAAGGGCCACAAATGGCTACCTATCGACTTGGATCATCCCCCGCTGTTCACACCCCCGGCCTGATCGCATGGGCAATCAACGGCTACACTTTCGAGGCCGACCGCGAGTGCATGTGCAGGATCATCACCGACACCTTTGCCACGGTTCCCGCAGAAGCCGTCGCGCACCTGTTGTCCAAGGCCGTGCCCTATACGGTCGAGGACGAAACCGTCATTTTCGCAGTGGAGGGTTGAACATGGGAAAGGCACGTTTCGACCTTCACCAGCATGTCACCGATACCATCATCGCGCAGATCGAGGCAGGCACTCCGCCGTGGCGGCAGCCGTGGACTGGCGGCAGGGGTGGCGCTTGTCTGCCCGTCCGCCACAATGAGGAAGCCTATCGCGGCATCAACATTCTGATGTTATGGGCGACGGCAGCGGAACGCGGGTTCACGTCCGAACGCTGGATGACGTTTCGGCAGGCACAGGAGCTTGGCGGCAATGTCATGAAGGGCGCGAAGGCCGCGAAGTCGGTTTTCTACGGCACGTTCGAGAAGGACGACGAAGGCAAGCCGGAAGGCGAGGACAAGCGGCGCATACCCTATGCGAAGTTCAACAACGTGTTCAATGCCGACCAGATCGAGGGCTTGCCGGAGGAATACTATATCCGCCCCGATCCGGCCCGCGACCTTGGCACCGAGGCCGACGCGGAGCTTGAAGCGTTTTTTGCCGGAACCGGCGCGGAAATCCTGACCAGCGACGAGCCGCGCGCCTACTATCGCCCCGCGACCGACAGCATCCACATGCCGCCGATTGCGACCTTCCACGACGCGGCGGGATATTATGGCACCCTTGCCCATGAAATCACGCACTGGACCGGCGCGGAAAAACGCCTGGACCGGATCAAGAAATACACCGACCGCAAGGGTTATGCGTTCGAGGAACTGGTCGCGGAGATCGGCAACTGCATGTTGTGTGTCCGCCTTGGCCTGACCCCGGACTTCGGCCAGAGCGCCGCCTATGTCGAAGGCTGGCTTGAGGCCCTGAAAGCCGACAAGGGCATGATCTTCAAGGCGGCATCAGAAGCGCAGAAAGCGGTTGATTACGTGATCGCCGCGACCGGCACCGCAGAGACGGACGAACAGGTGGCCGCGTGAGCGGCTGTCCAATAAGGCCGTTGCATCCCGGAATCCCTTGATACCGTCCGCGAACTCCTTGTTGGCCGAAAGGCCCCTGCCCTCGCCGATTGTGGCGGGGGTTTTTCGTTCCGGCTGGCGTGACTAGGCTCGAGGCCCCGGAATTGACGGGGGCGGAACCGAGCTGCGCCCGCTTCCGCCCCCGCCCGGCGCTACGCGCCGTGCCCTTCGGGCCGCGTCAGGTGCAGGTGAACGGCATCGGTTCCCCGAGCGTCACGTTTTCCGTCCGGGTGTCCACGGTCACTTCGACCGTTTCGTTCGACCGGAATCCCGTCAAAAGATCATTCCAGACTTCCGCTGGCACATGAGCCTTGCTGATACGGCCATGAACCATCGTCCCGGTGACGCTCACATTGTCTGCGAACCGGAACGTGGCGTCTGCCGTCGCGTCGTCAGTGCCGCCAAGCCGGACGAGAACCGCCGTTTCCGGCGTTCCGCCATAGACGTTGTTGGGATCGCAAACCAGACGAACGGCAGCGACCCCATCGGTGGCGCTGTAGAGATCGACGCCACGTTCGAGTTCATATTCCCAAGCGAAGGCGGAAGCCGGAGCGAGAGCCAGAACGAGGCCCAAAATCGTTTTCATTTTCAGACACATCGCATGTCTCCTTATCCTGTTCACCCTACGGTTTTTCTATTGCAAATGGAAGATGATGCGGCATCGCAGGCGGCATCTTTCCAGTTATCGGCCCATACGTCGAAGGTGGCGACGAGCTGGCCGGAAGGGTTGACCAGCTTGAGAGAGCCAATCGTCTTCGGGTCGCGCATGTAGGACGCGCCGAAAGCCCGCAACGTCGCCTCGCTTGTGGAATAGATTACGCCCAGATGATGCACCGCGTCCTCCCCGTGCAAGGCGAACAGACCGTTCTCACTCATAGACTACCTCCTTGACGGGCGCGTCTTTCCAACGTGGCACAAGTGCGCCGGTGTTCCACTGGTAGAGCCAGCCGACGACCTCGCGCGTTCTAGCATTAAGGATGCGGCGGACCGCTTTCGCTTGGAGTCTCTTCTGCCTGGACATGGTTTCTTTCCTCTTCATCCACTGGTCGCAGGGCTTTTCGACCTCGCATCACGACACGATGGATGCGGCGGTCAGCCTCGCTGACCGCCTGCCGAGCGGCGAGCGTGAGAGGTGGGGGGTGAAGCGAAATCGACGGGGGTGGTGCGGCCCGCAGCGCGACGCGCGAGGACACGGCCCTGTCGATTTCGCTTCAGGGGGGAGGAAGCCTAAACTCCTCCCCCCTTTGGAGCAGATGGTTTCATTCTTCCCTTATGCCCCGGAAGGGCCTTGCTTTGCTTTCACCCCGTATTTTTCATTCAGTTCATCGATCACATCATCGAGGCAGGACCAGAACAGCAGTTCGTACTGGCCGCGGATCATCGCGAAATCCGAATGGATCCGCAGCGGATCATGTTTTTCGCGCAGCTTGTCCAGCAAGTCCCCATCGACCATCTTCGAGTTTTTGTGCCCACCCCTTGCGGGCATCCTGTCGACTTCCGCAGGTGCGACGTATTTCGGTTCCGGCACGAAACTCTGTGTCGCGCGCCGTCCCGCCAGAGCGATCATGTCCCGGCGCGGCAGACCCTTGGCTTCGAGAGCGTCGAGCTTCGGGGCGTGATCGAGCCTGGGGGTCACGAACAGATTTACCGACCGGGTTTCTGCCGCGTCACTTTCCTTCGGCATCTTCTTTGCTGACGTACGCGTGCCGGTTGTCTTTCGTTTCGATGCGGGCTTCTCCGCAGGCTTCCTGGCCGCATGGACCGGCTTCGCCTCAGCGGCAATTGGCAAGGGCTCGGGTTCGTCTTTCTTCGGCTCCTCAGCAACCGGAAGCCTGGTCGTGGGAAGGACTTTGAGATCACGGGACGAGACGATACTGCTTTGGTAGTTTTCGTCAGCGCCGCTGATTTTCGGTCTCTGCTTGCGGGCCATCAGGACGCCGCCTTCACGATCTGGTCGAGGATCGCATCGGCTTCGTCCAGCGCTTCCTCGAAATACTTCGCATGGTGCCGCATCAGCGGATTCCGGCTTTTGCGCCGGTCTTTTGCGATCTGGTGAAGAAAGCCGGTCTGCGAAGCGTCCCGATGTTGCTTGCGAGACATGAAATATTCATCGATCACGGGGAAATTTTCCAGCGCTTCCTGCTCCACTTCGGACTCGGCTTTGCTGGGTTTTGGCGGAACCGCTGACAACACGACACTGAGAGACGGCAGATTTTCGGGATCTTCGGTACGGTCTTTCAGCTCGACGTACCAGTTGTAGGTGTCTTTCGTGATTTCCATGTCGTCGGCACTCAACATCATCGGGATCACGAGGGCATCGCTGGCTTCTGCAATGTCGTCCGCCCATGCGCCGCCTGCCCCGAGCGTGTCGATGATGATGAAATCGGTCTTTCCGTCTTCCCATGCCTCGTCGGTTTTCGCCGCCAGTTCGCCAGTGGTGGTCAGGGCCTCGATCCTGAAAAGAGGATCGCTGATCTTCAGCTTCGTCGCCCACCGGTGAAGGGCCTGTTGAGGGTCCGCATCCAGGACGAGGCAACGCTTGCCCCGTCGCATTGCCGCACTGATCAAGGCTCTGGCCAGTGTCGTCTTTCCGGCACCGCCTTTTCGGGTCAGCACGGCAATTACTTTCATGTCGTCGTTCGGCATTGTCTGGTCCAGTCCTGTGTTCCGCATCCCGTGTTCTGTTATAGGCGTTCGGTTATGCGTGCTCGGTGTTCTATCTGCCGTGTTCTGTGTTCCTTGTCAATTATCCCACATCCCGTGTTGCTGGTTCTAGTGTCGGCGTTGCGTGTTAGGTAGTCGGTGCTCCATGTCATGCGTTAAGTATACTGCGTACTGCGTACCGTAGTCGGTAGTCTATGTTCGGTGTTCTGTTGGCAGTGTGCTGTATTCCACATTCTGTGTTCGGCGTGCCTTGATCGGCAGTTGGTTTTCTGTGTCCGGTTTACGGCTGACGGCGTTCGGCATCCGGTGTTCGGTGTCCGGTTTACTGTAACCCGCGTTCTGTGTTCTGTGTTCCGTAATTCACATACCGCGTTCTGCCTGCCGATCCGCTCAAAGTCGGCATAGCACGGCTGCAATCGGAGGCAGGCAGTAATGGGAAGCATGGACCCAGACAGCCGGAGCGGGCCGTCAGATGGCCATGCTGGTGTTTTCTTAGGAGGGGGTGGCGGGATCAGGTTCGAGGGCCTCTGGCGGCCCATTCTGGGCCGCGCGACCTTCAACGAGGTTTCAGGTCGGTCTCACCGTTGGTTCGACGCGCGATACCGAGCTGGAATCGCTTCGATGGAATACAGACAATCTCGACGGCTTCGATTCACGATGCAATCCAAATTGCATCGAAGCCTGATTTTCTGTATGGAAGGTAGCAGGAAATAGGGAGTGATTGTTCATTATGTTGCCACGACGTCGTCTGACCCGCGAGGAGCGGCTGGCCATCGTTCGTAATCGGGCGAAAGGCGTTTCGCATCAGGCCATTGCGGATCGTTATGGTGTGACCACGCGAGCGATCTACTATATCCTCCGCACTGAAAAAGAGCGGCAGCGCGAGAGCAGCACCCGCAACCGCGTCGTGACCGTCACGTTGTCCGAAGACGAGCTGCGGGCGTTCGACGCGGTTCTCGCTAAGCAGAATATCGCCAGCCGGTCGGATGGTTTGCGCCGTCTGATTCAGGCCGCCAATGGATTGTTCATCCCCGACGACCAGCTCGGCGCTGAACTTGCGGGGTTTCGCGCTGCGCTCAATCGCGTCGGAAACAACGTGAGCCAGATCGCCAAAAGGATGAACGAAGCGGCCAACAAGGGCATGAGGCCTCCGTTCAGTAAGAGCAGTCTTGAGCAGGTACGGGCCTTGGCCGGGTTCGTTCTGGACTTCGCCGACCAGGTTCACCTGCTTGCCCAGCGACGGCAATCGGAGATGGACCTTCGGGTCCGCAGCGCCCTGAAGGAGTTGGCCGATGGTGCGGAATGATGCCGTCACCGCCGTCACCGGCGAGTTGTTCGAAAAGGGCTGGAGCCGTGTGCGCGGCTCGATGCAGGGTGTAGGTCAGAAGCAACGGCAGATGACCCGAGCCGCAGCGGGCAATCGCGCCGCCGTCTTCAAGGCGATCCGATCGGGTGGATGCAGCACAAAGGGCCAGCTTTCCAACCAGCTCGACTACCTGACTTCGAAATCGTCCCACATTGTTGACAGCCGGAGCATCCTGTCGAGGGAGGGGACGTTCGGTAAGGACGAGATCAAGGAAGTTGCGGACCGGTTTGCAAGACGCTGGGATGAAGGGTTCAACCCGAAGATGGGCCACACGACCCATCTTCTCATGTCCTTTCCCATAGGCACACGCGGAACCGATGTGCGCGATATCGCAACCGGCGTATGCGAGCGGTTCTTTCAAAATGAAGACCGTCACTTCGACTATCTCATCGCGGTCCACGAGGACCGGTCGCATCCTCATGCCCATGTGGTGCTGAACCGGAAGTCGCAGGAGGGCGAGTTCTTCTTTTTGGGACGCGATCATCACTTCAACTACGATAATTTCCGCATTGCGATGGTCGAAGAGGCCGAAAAGCATGGCGTTCGGCTTGAGGCCACACGGCGCGTGGATCGTGGCGTGATAACCTATCCCGCAAGAACCGGCGAGGTCTATGCCGCCAGGGAAGAGGGCAGGGTGCCCGTCGGGCGCGAGCGCGTCGGGAAAGACCTCGACCGAACGCTGGCGGAGATCGCCAACACCTCGAAGATCTACAGTTCCCTGTCCGCCGAGGCGTCGGAAGAGAACCGGGAAGATATTGCGAATGCCTTGTTCAGTGCAGGAGAACTCCTCGCACGAGGCGGACAGGTCGAACCGAATGGAGATTTATACATGGCTACCACAGAGGCATTTGACGATCTGCGCGGACGTTTTGCGGAGCGGGCCGAGCGGGTCGAACAGTTCATCCGCGAAGCACCCGCGTCGACGAGGGCGCAATATGAAAAGCAGTTGAACGCGATCTACGAAAAGGTCGCGCACATGCAGCCTCTTGGCGTTCGGTCGCAGACCCTCTTGCAGAAGCCGTCAGACGGCGGTGTTTATTCGGAGGGGAACATCAACAAAGGCATGGTCGCTCAGGCGGGCGAACCGGAGACGCGGGCGCGCATCGACACTGCCTTGCGCGACACCGGAATTTCCACTTCGACAGTTATCGCCCGACTTGAGACGGGCGCGACGAACGTGGCGCTTGAGCGCCAGTGGCTTGCCGATGACCTGCAAAAGATCGCCCTCAACGATGGTTTGAATCTCGATCGCCGCGCAGATCTTGAGACGGCCAGCAAGAAGCTGGACCGGGTTCACGTCGAGCTTGGATCGACCCTGGAACGTGCCGAGGTTTTGCGGACGGACGGTATCATCGAGACCGACCGGGAAGCCGATTTCCATTACAGCGACGAGCAATTCGAGAACGAGGCGCGGGCCATCCGTCAGGACATGCGCGCAAGCGGGGCCACCGAGACGGAAATCCGGGCGCGGACCACCGAGATCGAAGACCGGGTTTACGACAAGATCGAGGGCGAGCAGCGCGATTATCTCGAACGGCATCCCGATATCCTCGCCACACCGCGAGAGGTGTTCACGACGCAAGATTCAGGCGTTGTTGAAATCACCGACCGGGAAAGGGCTGACAGGATCGACCGTGAGGTTCAGGAGATAATGGATCGCGGCGACAGCAACCTGACCCTGTCCGACAGCGTGGCGGCTGATTTCAAGCAACGCTACCCCGACATGCCGGATCACCTGGCGCATGGGCTTGGCGAGACCTACGGCACCTCTTTTGAGGCCAACAACCGAGCTGAAATCATCGAAGCTGACCTGAGTGCGGCGCGCGACGCGGATTATCGTGACCGCGTGTCCGACGCTCTGCAAACGGATGCTGGGATCGAGCGGGCGGAGCGAGATGGTATCGCGGCGCAGAACCGCCCGGAAATCGCCCGCGTCATCGCGCATGAGAAGGACGCGACCCTCGGCGAGACATTCCCGGACCAGAACAGCAGGGACGTCTATCGTCAGGAGATCGAGCGGGAGTTGAGTGATGATCAGGTAGCGGCGCTCAAGACGGGCGACAGCGATGTGCTGGATGAGATCATCGATGGCCGGCTGGACCGTCTCTATGCGGCGAAAGCCTACCTGACTTCCGATGAGACCACGGCCAACAGCGAGGCAGTGCAGACCGTAAATACCGAGATTGCCGACGAGCTGTATGAGGCGCAGCGGATCAAGCACCCCCACGGGCAGACGGAGAAGGGGCTGACCCATGGATAAGGGCAAGATCGTCGTCGGCATCTTTCTTTTGACAATCGTATTCGCCGCCGTGGGCTACGTGGTGGCGACCGCCTATCTGACCTTCCGCGACTATGGCATCAGAGCCGAGATCGACTTTTTCTGGCTGACCCAGAATTACCTTGGGCTGCGCGATGTTCGTCCGAACGATTTCAGGTTGGTGAATCTGATCGTCGGCGGTTTCACCCTTGCCGGGCTGCTCTTGAGCGCGGTCCTGTCCGGATCCGCACTTACCCGATTTGGTCAGACCCACTGGCAGAGACGGGGCGAAATGCGGCGCAACGGCTTTTTCGGGAAATCCGGGTCCGGTTTTATTCTGGGGAAGACGGGCAAGCCGGGCCGCAGGGCTCCGTTCATCCAGTCGAAAATCTTTCCACACGTCCTGATCGTCGCGCCGACCGGACGCGGCAAGACGACCGGCTTCGTGATCCCGAACCTGTTGACCTTCAAGGGGTCGGCCGTGGTGCTGGACGTGAAGGGTGAAAACTTTGAGGCGACGGCCCGTCATCGCGCATCGCAGGGTGACCAGGTGTATCGGTTCGCGCCGACTGACTGGCACGACCGGCGAAGCCATCGCTACAACCCGCTGTTGCGAATTGCCGAGCTGGGCGATCCCGACCGTCAGCAGATGGAGTTGCAGCTACTCGCTTCGCTGTTCTTGCAGGCCGACAACGACAAGATGCAGGGCCTCCTGAAAGGTGGCATCGACCTGTTTGTCGCGGCAGGACTTCTGGCGTTTCAGCGCAAGAAGCCGACCCTCGGGGAAATTTACAGGATCAGCGCGTCGGGTGGCAACAAGCAGAAGGAGTTCATCTTGCGGCACGTCGAAGTCCGCAACCCGGCTGCGAAGCTCATTTTCGAGCGGTTGGCGTCTACGAACAACGATACGCTCACATCGTACGTCTCGCTTCTGATGACCTCTGGCCTCGATCAATGGAGCAACCCGGCGATCGACAAGGCGACGGCGGTGTCCGACTTCGACTTTCGAACGATCCGAAAGAAGCCGTTCACGGTTTATCTCGTCGTGGCACCGAATATGGTCAAACCGCTGGCCCCACTGATCAGGTTGTTCTTTTCGGACCTGATTTCCTCCTTGCAGGACAAGGAGCCAGGAAAGGACGAGCCGTGGCCCGTGATGATCATGCTGGACGAGTTCAACCGCCTCGGAAAAATGCCAATCGTCGTGGAAAGCATCGAGACACTCCGGTCGTACCGCGCCCATCTTGCGATCGTCACGCAGACCATTCCGGCGTTGGACGAGATTTACGGCGAGAACACCCGCCGCGCCCTGCAGGGCAACGCGGGCGTGAAACTTTACCTCACGCCTTCGGACGAAAAGACAGTCGAGGAATTGAGCAAGGCCGTGGGTAAAACCACGAAGCGTGTCGTCACCCGTTCACGGTCCATCGGTCGAAATCCGTTCGAGGGCCGAAGCATGTCGGAGCGCACCGAGGAAACCTCGCTACTGCCCGAGGACGAAGCACGGCGGCTGTCGCTGGACGATATCATCATGGTTGTGGATGCCCAGATGCCCGTGCGGGCGAAACGGATCAAGTACTACGATGATCCGTTTTTCAAAGCGATCCACGCCGCGCAGAAGGGCGAGCTTCCGTTTCCGCAACTCAATCTCAGTAAGGTCGACCAGAAGCCCGAGCAGGGGTCGGCCGAGAAGCCGCCCACGAAAGAGCCGGCACCGATCGCAGCGGCAGCGCCAACCCCGCCGCCAGGCGATCGGCCCACTAATATCCCGGTCAAGAAAGCACAGTCCGAGGAATCCGGCGGGACGATCACGCCCACGAGACGAAAACAGCGTGGCAAGAAGAAATCTAGTGGCACCGAAGCTGCGCAGCTTGGCACGGTCTATCACCAGCAGGCGTTTCATATGCCGGTGCAGCAGAAATTTGACATGCCGGAGCCGGAGAAAATCAAGGACGAGAATGTGGCCGTGCTGTCCGATGCAGAGAAGGAACTGATCGCTTTAGAAGAGGCTATAACGAAAGGGCAGGGGGGTGAGACCCCATCCGGCGGTTCCAATCCCGCCAATGCAGGTGTTGATCGCCTCGATCCGACAGAGCCGTTCGCTACGGAGCAGGAAGAGATACTGCGCGAACAGCAGGAGAATGGTGCAACACTCACGCAACGACGGGCCGATGGGGTCTGGGTGGCGACTGCGCCGGACGGCACAGAGACCGAGTTTGAACTGCACGAACGTGCCGGAGGCCTTCGGGCGTAAAGGCTAACACCCATGATCATCTCCGGTCCCAAGGTCATAGAAGCAAAGGTCCGCTTGCGTGGTTCTTTCTCATTTCTTGCGGAGCCGTTCAGCTCGTTCTGCCTGTTGTCGCATTTGCTGGCCCGTACCCGTCGGTTGCGGGGTCGGGTTGTTGGCAGCCCTAGGTTCAGCGCGAGCGTTTGACGGGGGTTGGAGACCCATCACTTGCCGTCCACGGATTGCTGCAACTTCGGCACCGGACGCGGCACCTACGCCATATCGGTTGTAAGCCTGCTGGCTTCCCGCAGCCGCCCGACCAAAGGCGTATGCTCCACCCATCCCGCTTGTCAGGGCTGGCATGACGATATTCCCTGAGATTGCTTTCACGATGAAAGGGGTGGCGACGATGAAACCTTTTGCCATTAAGATCATCATAAAAAATGGGATTAGCGCGCCGATATTCGTCGCGTCGGTCGGATCGCCAAGTCGCGTAAGAAGGGATCGCGCCACACCCGTAATAGTCGCAAAGACGCCCGCCACGACAATGGGATAGATCGAAAACGAAATGAGGGCTGAAAGCCAGCGAGAAAAGTAATCTTTCGTGACCTCGAACAGCGTCAGAAAAATCATGATCGGAGCGAGGCCAATCAGAAGCGCGATCATAAGTCGGGAAGCGACCAGAATGAAGGCTGCAAGCCCTCCTAAGAGCGACAACATGAATACGCCAAGAATGTCCAGCATCGCGCCTGCCATCCAATTCAACTCAGCTCCGGCAGCGTTCAGGTATTCTCCGAGGCTCGCGATTAGGTTGTCGAACTCTTCCGCGAATGTCCCTGACGGCCCAGGAGTGCCGCCGCCTACCGACGCCACCAAGGCCCCTGCAACGCTGTCGATGCCGTTAAGGATCGCATCAGTAAATGCGTTGAATTGGACCCAATTTGTGGCGAATATCCCGACGAGAGTTATCTTGAGAGCGAGCCAGAACGCCGTTCGGCCATCCATGGACCTAACCTGAAAAGCCATGTTGATGAACACAAGAACAACCAAAAGAGTCGCAGCGAGTATGATGACTGTTCCCACGGTTGAGGCAACTGAACCGAATTGTGTTTGGGCCGCATCATCAAGGAATGTCTCTGCCGTATCTACAAAATAGGCTACAACGCTCACGCTCTACCTCACCAGTTGCCCTGCGCGTCGCAAATCGCGCGGGCGTCTAGACGCCGAGAGTTGATAATATCGCGGTATACGGCGGTTTCTGCATAAACTTCGTGACGATCATCTATCCCAGCGTAGTGTTCTAGGTAATAACTGATAGCACCGTCCCAATCAGGAAACCTTTGTTCACAAGAACACTCGCCAGTTTCCACAATACTCGTGAACGCTTGCGCGGTTCGCATTTTCTGGATCAGCTCAACCTTGTGAGCGTCACGAACATCGAATGATGAAAAGAACGAAGGTTCTAAGTGGCGGCGGTCGGCGCATGACTCGACCGCCTGTCCAGCGGGCGACACGAATTGCGCGAAGGCGGGTGAAGCACTTGCGATTATCACGGCGACAAGGAGGCGGACCATCATGCCGCGTCTTCCGCTTGTCCAGAACCGACCGTTTCCCTTTTCAGGAATACGGTAAAGGTGGCGCCTGCGGTGGTCTGTTGGAGCGCAGAAACGACTTCATAGCCAGCGTCACCCCACTCCTGAAGCGTGTCACGCATTTTCTCGAAGTCTTTGGGTTTGCTAACGGCGAACGTCAGCACTTCATGTTCAAACCGTTTCATTCTTCGCCTCCTCCAGTGTCATTGCCGGGTAGGTAAAACTCCGTGATGCCTCTGTCGCCTTCGTGCCGTCCGGCTTGGATAATCACGTCAATCGAGCTTTCAATGTATTGTACCATGTCGTTATAGGTCATAGGCACATCCGTTTTCAGGGCGGCAATCGCCAGCCGCTGCACCGCCAGTTGCGGTGTTTCCGCATGAAGCGTCGTCATCGAGCCACCGTGGCCGGTATTGATCGCTTCCAGGAATGTCATGGCCTCGCGGCCACGGACTTCGCCGAGGACGATCCGGTCAGGCCGCATTCGCAACGTCGAGGTCAGAAGCACGTCCGCGCTCTGAAACTCCACATCCCGGTTCGAGATAAGTGTCACCACGTTCGGTTGCGACGGTAGCAACTCCGCCGCCTCTTCGATGGTGACGATCCGTTCTTCGTCGGGAACGTAGGACAGGATTTTACGCGCGGCGACCGTCTTCCCGGTGGACGTGCCGCCGGACACGATCATGTTGAGCTTGTTGAGAACGCAAAACTCGACAGCGGCATAAATGTCGCCGCTCTGGACAACTTCGCGCAGTTCGAGGTTCCGGTCCTGTCTTGCGACTTCGAGCTTCCGTTCCTCACCGAACAGATATTTCAGCTCGATCTTGTCGAGGGGCAGCGTCGAGAAGAATCGCAATGAAATCGAGTATCCCTCATTCACTGCCGGGGGCTGGATCACCTGCGCCCTGATCGGCCGGTCCCGATACCTGATGCTGACCGACACGATGGGCTTGTCCTTGCTCATCTTCGTATTCGCAGCCGAGGCAATCTGGTTGCCGAGGTCGCGGATCGCCACAGGCCCGAGTTTCGTGTCGAGCAGACGCATGAAGTGATCGCCCTGAAATTCGCCCCAGACCGTGCCGTTCGGGTTGATGCAGATTTCGATCACATCGTCCCGAACGGCGTCGGCCAGCTTGTCGAGCGAGGATTGCAGATAGCTGGTCCCGGTCATCAGAAGATCTCCAAATCCCTGTCCACCATCACTGTGATCCGCGAGCCCTGTTCGACATAAATCGCCGGGCCGATCGACAGGTATTCGTCAATCACACCGCCGGAGCTGTCGGACAGATCGTCCCCCACATCTTCCAGAACCTCCGCCGAGGTATCGTTCTCGACTTGCGCCGCCGCCGCACCGGGCAGCGCCGCGATCACCGAGATCAGAGCTGCGGAGCCGAACCGTGTCCCAAACCGCGTATCGACCTGGCCCGTCACACCGGAACGGCCGAGTTCATCCCCGCCGAAAGAGCTGATGGTGACTGTCTGGTCATTCGGCATGATGATGCGGTCCCACGCGATCGTCACGCGTTCCTGTGCAATGTCGGCACCCGAACGATACCGACCGATCAACCGCGATCCGCGAGGAATGAGGATGCGCGAGCCGTCGAAGGAATGAACGTCCTCGGAAATGATTGCCCGGACCTGGCCGGGCAGGGAGCTATCCAGCGCCGTTTCCGTCACGGCTTGGATCATCGTTCCTTGAATCACGGTGTTCGACGGGTTTGCGATCACTTCGGCCTGCGTCACTTGCGTCGGCAGAGCGCCGTTCAGTACAAAATCCGTCGCCGCGCCGAACGTCCGTTCGGCCAGCTCACTATCGCCGCTGTCGGCGCCGCCACCGAACGCGATCATCGGCGAGTCAATGCGTGCCTGCTGGAACGCAAGCTCCGCTTCGCGCCGGGCCTGCAATTCCGCCAGCCGCCGGGCCTCTTCTTCGGCGAGACGGCGTTCTTCGTCGTTCGGACCGAGATCGAGCGGGGCAGGGGTCGGCTGTTGAAGCTGCGCCAGTTCGAGGTCAATCCGCATCTGTTCAAGTTCGCGGTCCCGCGCCGTGAGTGCTGCCTGAAACTCCCTCTGTGCGGCTTCGGAGGATTCCTGAAGGGCACCGATCCGGGCCGTCAGATCGTCAATCGCCGCAGCCGCAGCCGAACCGTCCTCGACAGCCGGTTCCGGCGCGTTTCGCAATTCGTCCAGTTCGGCCCGCAGAGCGGCGAGCTGTTCAAGCAGTTCCGCGTTCGGCTCCGCCGCTGGCGTCTCCACAATGCGGACTTCGGGTTCGGGAGGGGGAGGGGGGACAAAGGGTTCGATTGTCCCGAAACCACCGCCATCGGTCTGAAACTCGTCCGGTTGTGCGGTCGGGAGGCTTGGCGTCTCTTCATCCTGCGAGAGAATGTAGAACACTCCGCCGACTGCCACGATGCCAAGAATACCGGCAGCCGCCGCGACCCCCGAGGGCCGCTTTCTTGCCTTCGCCTGTCCGCCGCCACTATCTTCGAGGTCTTTGAGACGCCTTTCCAGATCGGCTTGATCGCTCATGAACCTGCCCTCGCTGTGATGGTGGTCTGGATGCACACGAGTTCGTCGCCGAGGCGAAGAACCCATTGTCCGCTCACCCCGGACACGCGCAGAACGCCGTCCTCGACCTGTTGACTGTTGACGGTGCGTTCACCGCCATTGGAATACCGAAAGATCGCCGGGACCGGCGCATTGCGGGGGAATCGGAAGTAGGTGAACGTCCCGTCGTCCCACACTTGCGTGGGGGTAAATTCGGTCTGGTCGCTGGCCCCGTAGTTGTAGTTCGGGGCCTGCGCGGCGACGGCATTGACGGCGGCGCGCTGTTCACCGGGATACTGAAACCGCACGACATAGAAGGTCGGCGAGCTGGCCTCGGTCACGTGAAAGTAATAGCTTCGACGGTTCGTATAGACCGTGATGTTGGTGGAGACGCCGCGCGCGGTCGGCTTGACCGCGAAAGCGCGCCCGCCCGGCACCCCGTCGAGCTGGAATCCTTCAGTGTCCCCGGCGATGATCGAGCGGATGGTTTCGCCCTCGCCAAACTCGATAGAGGTCACATGCGTCATGCTGACCGAGAGGCGATAGACTTCGCCGTCCCGGTAGGTCGCGACACGGACCCTTGCGTCATTTCCGCCCGAGCGGGGGACATACTCCGCGACGGCAGGTGCGGCGGTGAGGATCAGGAGAGCGGACAGAATCGTCCCATTGAGCAGCTTCACATCAATTCTCCTGTCTGTCCGAGCGGATGGCATATTCCGTGACCGTGAAGCCAAACGGGTTCGTCCAAACGTCATCAATCGAGCGGCGTTCTTCGGGTCGAAACTCGAACAGAAGCGTCACGGAAAAGAGGCCCGCCTGGACCCCCTGTGGGGAGGTCAGGCGCTTGCGAAGGCGGACGTGTGCGCGGTTGTTGCCGACCGGCGTGATCGACAGCACTTCCACTTCGAGCCGCGCACCGTTGCCATAGACGGTCGGTGGATACGCGGTGTTCGCGCTGTCCCAGAGGGACCGCATCGAGGCTTCCGCAGCCCTGTCCGACATTTCCAGAACGCGCCGGACCCGCAGGTCATTGTCGAGCTGGTTGTAGGTTTCGCGGTCGGTCACATACCGGAACACTTCGGCTTCTATGATCGCCTGGTTCTCCGTCAGCCGGACGGCCCCGACCGATGCGTTCGGCAGAGCCATGCCCGTCTCGGGATCGTAGGGCACGACGACCGGCGCAGGGTCCACATCGAGGACCGCGACAGCGGCGGCAGACAGACATCCGATCACACCGAATGCCGCACCGGTGAGGCCGACTTTCTGCCAAAGCCGTTCACGACGCCGCGCGCCGTAAATCAGCTCTTCCTCAATGATTTCCTGATCCTTCGTCACCGACACTAACCTCAATCTCTAGTCGGCCGAGAGCGTCGGCAGGGTGAAATCCATGTATCGCTGTTCTTCCGCCAGCGTGGCCGCGTCGATGACGCCCGCCTGACCCGTTCCGACTGTCTGCACGGCCTCCAACTGCCACATCGCCACCATCGCGATCGCGAGTTCGGCGGTGACGCGGGTGTTCAGGTCCACACTGGCTTTCAGATCTTCCATGCTGCCGATCATGCCGACCAGTCGGTCGACCCTTTCGAGCGACTGGCCGGCCTCTTCGTAGCTCGTCTGTGCAGCGGCAGAGACGGCCGCGCCGGTGGTCGCCTGCGTTGCGGTCCGCGCGGCCCCCGGCGTTCCGCTGTTCGCCATTTCCGATAGCGTGTCCTCATCGAACCCGGCCTCGGCCAGAACGCGGGTCATTTGGGTCCGAATTTGCGGGCTGGCATTGCCGGTGAGCTGAGACCAGTCCCCGTTCTGGATCGCCTCGATCGTTCCCAGAATGTCGCCAAACTCCTGATCGAGCATCCCGTTGAGGCCATCTTCCATCTGGGCCGAAATGATCTCGGGAAGCTCCGCCAGCCCGGTCAGGGCGGCGTAGGTTTCCTGCAACTGCGCGTATTGCTCGCGCAGCGTGTCGAGTTGGGAGAGAAGCTGCGTCAACTGTTCGTTTTGCAGAACCTCGTCTTCGATCATCTGACGAAGCTGATTGATTTCCTGCGCGATGTTCTGGACATCCACGGTCGGAACGCCCTGTGCATGGGCAGGCGTCGCCGTCGTCACGCCGATCATCGCCACACCGGCACCCATGATCGTCGCTGCTACCGTCGAGCGGAGCATCGCCCCGATGTTGAGTATCTTTTCCATTATCGAAGTTCCTCCAGGGTGAAGTCCATAAATTCGCTTTCGCTGAGCTGCGCCGCCGCCATCGCAAGTTCCGCGGCACTCAAGGGGCGTGTCCGCGCGGCTTGCAGCCGGGTTCGCGCGGCAATCAGTCTGACGAGTTCAGCGCGGGCATAGGTGTTGAGCGCCATCGCCTCCTGCACGTCCTGCGTCTGCCCGATCCGCTCCACGATGTTCCTGATCCGCATCGCGGCGGCGATGATCGAGGCCGACGAGCTGTTGCCATAGAAGCTGGCACCGGCCCCGGTGATCGAGAGGTTCGAGTTCGCCAGCAGGGCAGGGTCGATCGTCCCAAGCGCGTCGATACCGGCTACAGTGCGGAGATATTCGTTATACTTCGCCGGGATGACCTGGACGTAGTGTTGCGTCTCCTGGAATGGCGGGACGCCGCCATATCGCTGCACATTACCGGGTCCGGAGTTGTAGGCCGCGAGGGCGTGAATGATGTTCCCGTCGAACATATTCAGCATGTTCGACAGGTAACGCGCGCCACCTTCGACTTGGAGATAGGGGCTGTCGTAATAGGCCGGATAGATGCCGAGATCGCCAGCCGTCCCCGGCATGATCTGCGTCAGGCCGAAGGCCCCGACCGGAGAGCGCGCGCCGATGGTGAAGCGGCTTTCCTGCCAGATCAGGGCTTGCAGCAGGCACCGCCACTGGACAACCGACAGACCGGCTTTGCCGACACCGGGCCGACTGTGCGTCTCCTGAGCGACACGGATGATAAGCTGTTCGATGTTCAGCGCCGCATCGCCGAACATTTCCGGTCCGGCGGGATTCGGATCGGTCGGGCTGTAAAGCACATCCGCCGACTGTTCCGGCAACGCCCCATCTTCGAGGCCCGAGACCATTTCCGGGATGCCCTGACCGCCGAGGCTGGTCTGCGCATCGAGTATCTGTTGCAGGACGGCGAGCTGTTCACGCTCGATTTCCGCGATCTGTTCCTGTACCGCAAGCGTCTCACGCTGCGTGGCGAGGTCGGCTTCCCGCTGTGTGTGTGCGGCCTGGTTTCGTATTATCAGGCCGTTGTCGACGGTCGGAACGCCTTGGCCGACCGAGGACGACGCCCAGACAAGCGCGATCGCCGTGGCTGTGACGAACCTAGTCAGAAAGCGCCCCCGCCAGTGCCTCTTCGGAAACAGGAACGAAGGCCGGTTCCGCACCGCCGAGAGGGGTGAAGGTGCAATCGGGATTGGACGGCCCTCGCGCGACGAAGCTGAAACAGTTTGCCTGGGACGGACGGTAGCCGGAGCAGCCCGCGAGGGTGAGTGTTGCGGCAGCCAGGAGCAGAGCGGTAGATTTCATCAGAGCCTCCAAAAGTCATCGCGGGTGCGGTAATCGGCGCCCACCAGTTGTTCGCCTTTTTCCATTCCACCGAGGACGGTCAGGAGATTCCCGAGTTCGCCAAGATCGGCATTGATGACGATTGATCCCTGATCGTCCCTCACCAGACCGAGGCGGGAATTGCTTCCGGCGTTCAGAAGCACATCGAGTTCCTTGTCGTGCAGGTTGAGCATCGCGTAATCGGACGCACTGGCCCGGATGTTGGGCAGCAGGATTTGCGTCGGGACCGCTTCGATGATTGTCTTGCCGGTACGGGTGCGTTCGAGCTGGCTCGCATACTGCGTCATCATCACGGCCACGGTGTTCTGTTTGCGGGCCGTGACGAGCCAGTTGGACAGGCGTTCCGCGAAATAGGCATTGTCGAGCGCCTTCCACGCCTCATCAATCACGATGATCGTGGGCTTGCGATCCTCGATTTCCCGCTCGACGCGGCGGAACAGATAGGACAGAACGGCCATCCTTTCTTTCTCGCTTTCGCTGTCCAGGATGCCCGTCAGGTCGAACCCGACCACATCGCCCTTCAGCGAGAATGTGTCCTCGCGGTTTTGGCCGAAGATCCAGCCATAGCGCCCGTCTTCGGTCCACTCCCGCAGGCGATCGTGCAGATCGCCACCATCGTCGGCCGAAATGAAGAGCGATGCGAGATCGCTCCAGTTTCGCAACCGGGCGTCGGACGCCGTTGCGTTCTGCCGGATGACCTCTTGAATGAAATTGGTCTGCGAGGGCGACAGCGGCTTGTCCGGACGGTGGACCAGTGACGCCAACCAGTCCGCGAGCCATGCCTGTCCGCGATCATCGGTTTCGGTCCAGAGAGGATTGAGACCCGTCGCCTCACCGGCCTTGATCGAGGCATAGCGGCCCCCGTTCGCGCGGACCGCCATTTCCATCCCTTGCCGGTAATCGAACACGAAGAGCCGTGCCCCCGCACGTCGTGCCTGTGTCATCAGGAACGCCGACAGGACCGACTTGCCGGAGCCGGGACGGCCCAGGATAAGGGTGTGCCCGCCGGTCGGCTCCTTATCGGGCGACCCCAGTTCGTGATAGTTGAACCAGAAGCCCGAAAGCTCCGGGGTCGGGAACATGGTGATTTCCGTGCCCCACGGCACCTGACTGCCGCGCTTGCCGAGCTGGGTCCGGTGGAAAGCTGCGAAGTCGGCGAAGTTCTTGTTCGTGACAGCGGCCTTTCGGCTCCGTTTCGCCGAATTGCCGGGGTGCTGCGCGAAGTAATGCGTCCGCGCGGCGAACCCCTCGTTGACCATGTTCACGCCTTCGGTCGCGGCGGTGTTCCTGACCTCCCCGGCGATAGAGTCCAGCTCCGGCAGGGTGTCGGCAAAAACGGTGACGGTCATGTGGTGATCGCCAAAGCTTAACCGCTTCGATTCCAGATCATCCAGCGCCTCGACAAGTTCGGCTTCAAGAGAGACCGCGCCATCGGAAGCGGCGCGCATGAGGCGCTGTTGCTTCTTGATCCGTCCGGACATGAGGTTCGAATTGATCGGCGTGAACGAGTGCGTCACCACCATGTCGACGGGCAAGTTCAGCATGTCGAACATGGTGCAGTTCGTCTTGGCAGGGTAGTTCTTGATCGCGAACGTAGTGCCGAAGCGACTGCCCACAGCGCCGTCCGAAACCCGGAATGTCGGGCCGGTGAAGGTGACGCGCGTGTTCGCCACGTCCTGCGCCACGAACCCGAATTTCGATTTGGAGTAGAGCGGCAGTTCTTGCCCGGTGTTTAGGCCCCCGAGGAAGCCCAGCAGCTCGCCCTTTTCAGCCGACAGAAGCCTGGGGTCCATGTCGGCAAAGGTGGACTTGAGCAGCCCGACAACTTCACCGAGCCGACGCATCCGTTTTTCCGTCTGACCCTTGAGCAGGCCGGTGGATTTGCGACTGCCGAACGGCACCTTCGTCCCGATGGCAGGACGGTGGATCACGGTAAGCGTCAGCGTCTTGTCCCGCAGGCTCCGGTTCGACATATGATCCGTCCACCGCCGGTCCACCGCCGCCGCGAAGCTCTCGCCCGGAACCGGCGTCAGATCGGGATCGAGGGCCTTTGAGACCTTGTGGACGTAGAACGAGAAATCGGTTCCGATCTGGGCGATGATCCGGGCGAACAACGCCCGCGACCTGTCGAGATATTCGTCATCGGTCGTGTAGCTGTTCACGCCTTTCAGCCGAAGGCACTGGAACAGCTCATTGCCGCGTGTCCGCACTGTCCAATCATCGACCAGGCTCACATAGGGCAGCATGTGGGCCAGCTCTTTTTCCCTCTTCACCCAATCGGGGAGCAGCGTCGTGGGGTCAAATCCGTCGTCACGGGGCATAGCTGTCGCCTCCGTGGATCTTGCGGTTGGCGGTCGGGGGCGTCTCTTGCAGGGTCGTGGCGACCACATCGAGGAAGTTCGGGTCCCAATCCGCGGCCTTCCACAAGAGCGGGTAGGCAGCCGCCGCCGCAGCGGCGACTGTCCAATGCTGGAACCAGAGGAACACGAGAACAGACCCGAACAGCCAGACCATCGCATACATGATCGGCAAGCCGATCAGCTTGGGCGGTCTCACAAGGCCGAGGAAGAGGCGGGACTGTTCTGCCACGGTTCAGGTTCCTTCAGGTTGTCCAGATTGCGGCAACGATCGTCGGCGCGGCGGCGATGCCCGCGATTGCGACGACGACCCAGAGGGCCTGCCGGAAATCGAGGATGCCGAAGAGCCACGACAGAAAGACACCGATCAGGGCCAGCGTCCCGATCACGATGCCAAGCGGCCCGGTGATCGCATCGACGATGCCCTGCAAGAGCGTCTGGACCGGCGACAGGTCGATGCTTTGCGCCAGCGCCGGTCCAGCAAGCACAATCATCGCCGCCGAAAGCGCAACGATGAGATTGGTATTCGGCTTCATGAGTTTTCTCCTTCCAGCCTGTTGAACACGGCCAGCACGCGGCTGACGTGGTTTTGCGTCTCTTGGTAGGGCGGGATGCCGCCGTGGCGCGTGACCGCATCGGGACCGGCGTTGTAGGCGGCCAGAGCAAGTCGCGCGTCCTCGAACTGGACCAGCATCATCAGCAGATACCGGGCCGACCCGTCGAGGTTCTGTCGCCAGTCGTGCGGATCGACCCCGAGATCGGCCGCAGTCTCTGGCATGAGCTGTCCGAGACCGACCGCACCCACACGGGACCGGGCGTTCGGATTGTAGGCACTCTCGATTTCGATGTTCGCCTGATAGAGCATTCGCCACTCTGTGACGGTCAGGTTCGAGCGGCGCAGGGCAGGGTGGCTGGCATAGCGCATCGCCGCCTGGTCAATTCCGGCCATGATTTCCGGGCGTGGCGCGCTCACGCGGGGCGCTACCGACGCGATCCGGAACGATCCATCATCGTCCGGCTCGTCGGGCTGTCCGAACAACTGCAATTCGTCCGATGCCGCGCCTTGCGCGATGCCGTCATTGTAATGCGTGGTGAAAGAGGATTGAGGTTTCGAGCCGGTCAGCGTTCCGTCGCCGTCCATCGCAAAGACGATCTGGGACTGCGCGGCACCCGCCGTCAGGAGTAGCGCCGCAGCGCTAGTCCTGATCTGTCTGGGAACCCCCGGCGCGAAGTTGATGGACCGATCGACCGCCTTTTTTGAGCGGGATGCTAACTTCCTCGAAGCCGAGACCTTCGAGGAAGGATATGAGGCCGTTCGCGGTCTTGAACTCCCGGAGCCTGATGCTGTCTTCGCCGTCGTATGAGCGTGATCTTGCGGGCACGAGCAGCCGTTCGACGGAATGATCCCGACTGACCGCCCGGATGAACCACTCTCCATACCAGACCGATTTTTCGCGGTGTGCGTGGGATTTGCACACAACCTCAGCGTGATACCCACTGTGCATGAGAGTCTTGAATTGAATCTCCGTAACCACATTCGGCGCTTCTTTTTCTAGCTCTGTCCCCACGGTGCGCCTTCTTCATACGGTTGGCAGACCGGGCACCCTCCTCGGGTGCCTCAGTCTTACGTTGTTATAAGAGTGTCCACAAGCTATAAGATCGTTCTTGTAGAGGCTTCGTTTCTGGAGCGTTAATTGGCATGAAACCGCCTATCTAACAAGAATGTTGAGGGATTTCCCCATGCGACCACGCCCGTTCCTGACCATACTCGTCGTTATAGCTCTGCCCATTTTTGTGAGTTCTGCGGCGCAAGCCGAAACCTGCTTGGCACCGGCCAGGCCGTTCGTGCCGAACGACCCCGCCGCCGCCCGCGACTATGCCGACCTGATCCGTCAAGATTTCGAGGACTACATTTCGGACGTGCAGGATTACTTCCGCTGCATGGAAGGCGAGCGTTCCCGTGCCTTCACCGAGGCGCAGGAAGTGAGCCAGGAATACGGGCAATTCATCCAACTTATTCAGCAATGACATGGCGATGGGGTGATCTAGTTTGGAGTGGAGCCGGTTGTGAACGCCACCTGGACTGCGACTCTCGTCGTGGTCAAGGTAGGGGTGTCATCGCCATCGACCACGATGCAAGATGTAAAATCTGAGCAGTCAATCTGCGTCATAATAAATTTCTTGAAGCTCTAGTTGGTAGAGGTTTTAAAACACAAGAAACGCCGTTTCTCGTTTTGCGGCATTCGAAAATCAAAGTTGGAAGAGTATAACATGCTGACGAGACGACATTTCGTGATGACCACCGCCGCCCTTTTTTCTGCCCCGATTGCCAACCCGTTGCTGGCGAATACTTGGCCGACCGAAGCGCAGAAAGCGGGCTGGGATGCACAGGTGACGCCGCCCGGTTTTGATCCGGCAACTTCGAATCCATGGGGCTTACATCCGCGGTTTCTCCCGACCCGGGTGGCCGCGAAAGACGGGCTGACACCGGGCGACATTCATGTCGATGCGGTTGCGCGCTACCTTTATCACATCGAGGAGGGCGGGACTGCCATGCGCTATGGCGTCGCCATTGCTCGTGGTGATCTGTACGAACCAGGTACATACACGATCAAGCGCAAAGTCAGATGGCCGCATTGGCAGCCGACGCAGAACATGATCGACCGCGACCCAGAACTCTACGCTGATATCGCCGACGGTATGGAGCCCGGACCTAAGAATGCGCTTGGGTCGCGAGCTCTCTATCTCTTTCTGGGCGACCGGGATACTTATCTCCGCATTCACGGTACGCCACAGCCGAGAAGCATTGGCGGTCGTGCGAGTTCCGGCTGCGTCAGAATGGTCATGGCGCACATAAACGAGCTTTATCCCAACGTCGATATTGGTTCGACGGCTTTCCTCTACTCGGCCGAGGACAGTGTCACTGCGGGAAGCTGAGGCCGTGTACCAAAGCACCATCGGTCAGGGAAAGTGACGGGAGTTTATCCTAGCCGGGGAGCACTTCGGATTACTGAACCCCGCTAGGCCGCTGGCGCGGTACAAATCGGATTTCCGCGAGGGGTTCGGAGCGGCACCAGGGTCGCTTCCACGGGACCGTTGTGCAGATACCAGTAGCAGCCGTCTTCCGGCAAAAGGCGCGCGGACTGAAGATCCTGACCCGTTGCGGCCATAGCGACGACTGCCTCCGGCAGTGGTCTGTTTTGTACAGTGTCGGGCGCGCCAGGAATAGAAGCGGAACACGCTCCCAGCAAAAACGCTGCTGGGAGAAGTAAGCCAAGATGAATACGCATATTTAAAATTTCCGCCTTTAGAACAACTTAACCTGAGTACCGACCTCGGCCAATCCAAACAACTCTTCGATATGTTCGTTGTAGAGACCGATGCAGCCGTTCGACGATTGTCGACCGATCTTGCGCGTGTCACCGGTGCCGTGAACGCGGTAGTACTGCCATGACAGATAAAGGGCGTGTGTTCCAAGGGGATTGTCGGGGCCAGGGCCAACGAAATCCGGCCATTCGGGATTGCGCTCCTTCATCGACGGCGTAGGTCGCCAGCTCGGGCCATCTACCTTGCGAACCACCGTGGTATATCCGCGCCTAGTCAACTCCTCTGTCAAAGGAACGCTGGACGGGTAGAGCTTGTAGATGCTTTCGTCTTCCGACCAGAATTGGACCGCGCGGGAGTCGATGTCGCAGAGGATTGCGCCGTTTCTCAGATCGTCGAAATGGTCTTGCCAAGATGCAACCCTGAACCCGGAAATATTGCTCCGCACTGCCGGTGCCGCCAGACCCTCGCTTGTCTGTGCCATTGCCCTGCTTGTCGCGAGAACCAACCCACTTGCTGCTGCACCAAAGAGTGCAGTCCGGCGTGTGAACGGTCTGTCGTTAGCTCGTCTCATCAAGGAAACCTCTGGTCTTGTTATTTTTTCCGGTTCTAAGACCTACACCCCCTAGAGCTTCAACATGTGACTGCTCACAAATTCGTGAAATTGAACTCGGTCAGGGCATTAAAGAAACCTGCGGGTTGTGCGGAGGTAGCCTCGGTATGAGTCCCCGTAGCGATCAATCAACCAGCGCTCTTCGGCGAAGGTCGCGAGGATCAGTGCCGCGACGCCGGTGAAAATCACCGACCACGCGAGGATTGAGGCGGAGAGCAGTCCGATCCCGATAAGGATCACCATGTCAGCCACATACTGAGGATTGCGGGAAAACCGGTAAAGGCCACGGGTCCGCAGAACGCCTTCATCGCCACTCGTCGCCGCCATCCCAAGTTGCATCACACCGGACCAGACAACGGCATTGCCCAGAACGATCAGACAAAGCCCTAGACCCCAACGTATGATCCATGGGAAGTCGAGCTCACCCCATTCTAGCAGAGCCAAAACGATGGCAGATCCGAAGCCGACGCACGTAAGTGCCCAGACGACAATCTTGTGGGCTGCTGTAGAGTGAATCGGCGGCCAGACACGTCGCTCCGGTTGGAACATGGACCAGAGTATTCCCGCGACCAGCAACAGATTGGCCGCACAACCCAGCACGAGAAACACGGTTTTGAGGTCACCCATGACCATACCTGTCTGCGTTCTGATGTTTGGTTGCTGAGCGTTCAAACTCCAGCGTTGAATGGTCGATCCCGAATTCCTCGTCGAGGCGGGTCTTGATTGCCGTCTTGATGTTTTCGAGGTCATCCCAGCGGTCCTCGGCGATTACGACGTGGGTATCGAGCGCCGCACGATGCTCCTGCATCTGCCAGAAATGCGCGTGATGAACTTCCTCGACACCGTCGACATCCTCGACGGCCGCGATAACCTTGTCCGTGTCGATATCGAGTGGGCTTCCCAGCATCAGCGTGCGGATCGGGCCACCGATCTCGCTGAAGGCGAGCCAGAGAATGTAGGCAGCAATCCCGATGGTGATCGCAGGATCAACCCAGCGGATATCGTAGAGCAGGATGAGAACGCCACCGACGATCACGGCCACGGACGCCAGTGCGTCGCTGAGGTTATGGAGGAACAGCGCCCGGATGTTCACGCTGCCTTTCTGCATCGAATAGGTCAGCCACGCGGTGAGGGTATCGATGAACAGCGCCACACTGCCCAGGATGACCACGGTCCAACCCGCGACTTCTGGCGGATCAACAAACCGCATCGCGCCTTCGTAGACCAGATAAAGGCCGATGATGATCAGCGAGGTATAATTGATCAGGGCGGCTACGATCTCGACCCTGCCATATCCGAAGGTCATTTTCGCATCGGCCGGGCGGCGCGCGATCTTGCGCGCGCCGAATGCGATGACGAGCGACGCCATGTCGGAGAAGTTGTGGATGGCATCCGCGATCAGCGCGAGGCTGCCGGATAGTATCCCGCCGACAATCTGCGCGACCGTCAAGAGGCCGTTTGCCCAGATGGCAATGGCAACCCGCCGGTCGCCTTCTTTAGGCTCCATATGGGCATGATCATGCGGCACGAGAAGGCTCCTCATGGCCGTGGTTTGGCCGGCTGAGCCCTGGAACGCTGGGCAAACGACCAGCGCGGATCGCTCTGACGCGGGCATTCATCCAATGGCGAATGAGGTGCCGATAGATCCAGTCGCGCAGGGGGCCAAACGCCTGACGATGGTGCTCATAAAACATGTCAGGATTATCGAATGTTCCAAAATCGCGGGCGATGCCGGTCTTCTGGATATATGTACTCTCCCCCGTCCATCCGACTGGCGGTGCGCTCAAGCAGTCGGTCCCGGCACCGTAGCCGCATAGGGACTGAGTCTCGGGAAACGACCGCTGCAAGGCCAACAGGAAGGATGTGTCGAGGATGAAGCCCTCAAGATCGACCCATCCTGCCTCGGTCTCGACCTCGATCCATGAGTGGAGGATTTCTGCGGGTGCGATCGGATAGATCAGTTCAGGCACGACGCCCCGTTGCAACGCTTTGTGGATCGTGAACCCGTGCAAGCGGCATCTTACGCCGACAGCGCGTAGAAGCGCCATCAGCAGCGTTCCCTTCGTGTTGCATTGTCCATATCTGTCTTCGAGCACTTCGGAGGCAGGAATGTCGTCGGCGCGGTTATAGCCAAAGTCGATCTCGTTTCGCACGAAGTCGTAGATTGCACCAATTCGATCATGCAGCGGCAAGGTTCCCCAGCCCCGGTCGGCGATCAGAGTGGCAAGTGAAGGATGCCTGAAATCCAAGAGTGGCGTGGACGAAAGCAGCGGGTCAACAGGGGTCATGAGCGTTTCCTAGAATCAACTATGCAAAGATGATAGTTTCTACAGTCACTGTAGCTTCAACCTTTATCTTGTCGCGACGCGAGAGACTATTCTGGTTGGTGATTGTGAACTGCCTTGTGATGCTCGTCATGCGCGTCCCGCAGGATGCCTATGCCGCCCCACGCAGCGATGCCGGCCACCGCGACCCCGACAACGAGGTCGGGCCAGTTGCTGCCCAGCCACCAAACGAGACCGCCCGCGATCAGGATGCCGCCGTTCGATGCGAAATCGTTGAGGCTGAAGGTGTTGGCGGCCCGGATGTTCACGTCCGGTTCCTTCAGTCGCCCGAGCAGCCAGATGCAGGCGAGGTTGACGACCGCAGCGACCAGCGACATTGCGATCATCAGAGTTCCGAGCGGTTCGGAACCGCCAACATAGCGCCGCCAAGCGTCAATCAGAATGCCAACCGCAAAGATCAGAAGCAATCCGCCGGATACGTTTGCGGCACCCCGCTTCCACTTCGACGACCGGGACAAGGCCAGAAGGCTGATGCCATAGACGAGGCTGTCGGATGTGTTGTCGAGACCATTGGCGATCAGGGCGCTGGAATCGCCGATGGCTCCCGTGGCGAAGAACCCCGCAGCGATTGCGAGATTGAGACCGAGAACAATCCAGAGCGTCTGGCGCTCTTTTTCATTCTTCCCGCTGAATTCGCTTTCGACCATCGAACTGGCAAACCTTCCGATTTCTAAGAAAGGGGGCAGAAACGCCCTCTTCGGATGCAGCTGTCAAAAAGATATATAGAATCTCTAACGACTGTAGATCCAAAATAGCTTATTTACGTCCCTCTGGGCACCGAAAGAATAATCGCGGCACCGATCAAACAGATGGACGTCCCTATGAAGTCCCATCTGTCAGGTCGCTCGCCCTCGACGAACCACATCCAGAGCATGGAGGCCCCGATGTAGATGCCGCCATAGGCTGCGAAAGCGCGGCCCGCTGCGCTGGTTTCGACCTGCGCCAGCAACCAGCCGAAAAGCGCGAGCGCGATTATGCCGGGTGCGAGCCAGAGCGGTGATGCCCCAAGACGCCACCACGCCCAGATGGCGAAACACCCGCTGATCTCCGCGACAGCAGCCAGCGGATAGGCAATTGCGGCGTTCAAGCCCCAATCTCGTCGTGCTCGGTGAGACATTCCGCATGGTCTCGAAGGACCTCCAGAACCTTGCACTCCGCAACGCTGTCACCGTCGCACTCGGCGACCATGCGTTTCAATTCCTTCTTAAGCGCTTGCAGACGCTTGATCCGCTGTTCGACTTGGTGGAGTTGCCGACGCGCGATCGAATCCGCCTCCGCGCAGGATTGGGACGGGTTGTCCGAGAGGTCCAGCAGCTCCCGGATGGAGTCGAGCGAAAATCCGAGCTGGCGAGAGTGCCGGATGAAAGCCAGCCGGTCGAGGTCCTTTTCAAAGTACCGGCGCTGGCCGCCTGCGGTCCTTCCGGCCTCGTTCATCAAACCGATTTGTTCGTAGTAGCGGATCGTCTGAACCTTGGTTCCGGTTCTCCGCGATAGTGTTCCAATTGCCAGCATGTGCGATCCTTCAATCTACAAAGACTGTAGCTTACTGAAGAGCCAACTCCATTGAAAAGACAAAGGTTTCACATCAGCGTGACTTCGGACAACAAAAAGTAACTTTTCGCTTGAACCTCTATCTGCTGTAGCTTGTATCCCGCGCACAGACGAACTGAACAGGTGGGTAGCGCAAGCAATGAAGAAGGTCCGGATAGTTCTCTGGTCGGCAGTGGTTGTCGCTGCGGCGGTGTCAGCCACGCTTTGGATGACTGAACGCAATCAGGGACCGGTCGCCGCGCGTGTTGATCCTGAGGCCGAGAGTTTCACTGCGGATTTTGAGCTGACGGACCATACCGGTATGGTGCAGACCGACGAGGATTTCCGGGGACGCTGGATGCTCGTCTTTTTCGGATTTGCGAACTGCCCCGACGTGTGTCCCATGGGGCTCGCAACCATCGCGCAGGTCATGGACGAGCTCGGCACCCAAGGTTCCGCCGTCCAGCCCCTGTTCATCACGGTCGACCCTGAAAGGGATACGCCAAGCGCTCTGGCCAACTACGTTCCCCAGTTTGGTCAGGGAATCCTTGGGTTGAGCGGACCGCCGGACCAAATCGAACGCACTGCCGAGACCTTCAAGATCTACTACCAGAAGATCGAGGAAGCCTCGGCGCCCGACGGCTATACGATGGGGCATACGTCGTCCTTCCTTCTCTTCGATCCGGAAGGCGAATTTGTCCGCATCTACGAATACGACGAGGAACCCGGACTGATCGTTACTGATCTTCGCGAAAGGATCGGCGCGTGACAGCTGGCCCAGACGCAACGCCACGCGCCGCGAGCCCGGTAGCTTTCCTCTTCGCGGCATGGTTCGTCGCCTTGTCCGTGTCGCTTGCCGTGCTCTTCATCGGAGAGGTTCTGGGGCAGACCCCCTGCAATCTGTGCTGGTTCCAGCGTGCCTTCATGTTCCCGCTCGCGGTCATCCTCGGGGTGGCGGCTTGGCGCGCCGACCTCTCGATCTGGCGCTATGCCGCGCCGCTCGCGGTTCTGGGTGGTGCCGTCGCCCTTTACCATTCCCTGCTTTACGCAGGGATCGTGCCGGCGCCGATCGTCCCCTGCACGGCGTCCGGGCCATCCTGCACCGATGACGCGATGCTGATCCTTGGCCTGCCAATCCCTCTGCTCTCCCTGCTGACGTTCGGGGCGATCCTTGTCCTTCTCATTCAACTTCGACGGATTTCAACATGAACCGAAAGACTCTTCTGCTCGCGATACTCACTCTGGTACTGGCCGTTTTCGTGGCTGGTGCCTGGTTCGTGTCGCGCCCTGATCCGACCCCGGTGGCGACAGCCGTTCCGCTGGAACAACAGGATCGTCTCGTTCGGTCCTATTCTCCCATACTCGGGCGTGAGGATGCGCCAGTGACCATCGTGGAGTTCTTCGACCCCGCCTGCGAGGCCTGCCGCGCCTTCCATCCCATCGTGAAGCAGATACTCGCGCAATACCCCGACGATGTGCGCGTCGTCATGCGTTATACGCCGTTCCACGGCGAGGGGTCCGAGCTGGCGATCAAGGTGCTGGAAGCGGCGCGGTTGCAGGACGTTTTTGTTCCCGTGCTGGAAGCGCTGCTTGAAAATCAGCCCGCCTGGGCCTCTCACGGCGCTCCGGCAGCGGAGCGCATCATGGAGATCGCCGGAGCGGCGGGCTTGGACACAGACGCCGCCGCAAATCAGATCATGTCACCCAGCATCGTCGGCGTCCTCAATCAGGATCGGGCCGATGTAGAAGCTGTCGGAATCCAGGGCACACCGACGTTCTTCGTCAACGGTAAGCCTTTGCCAGAGTTCGGTGCGGAGCAGCTTTTGTCGCTCGTCCAAGCCGAAGTCGAGGCTGTGGCAACCAACTAGAACGAACAGGAGAACCAAAGTGTTCAAAACCTTCGCAAACGCAATTCAGAGCCTGTCTGTCGCTCTTCTGATGGGCTTGCCAATGGCATCGTCAGCGCAGCAGTTGTCAGACAACGCATGGATTGTGGTCGAGAGCCCTTGGGCGCGCGCGAGCCTTGGAATGTCACGACCGGGCGGGGCCTATCTGACCGTTCGGAACGAGGGCAACGATCCGATCTCTCTCATCGGTCTTCGCGCGAAGATCTCCGACATGGCCTCGATCCACGAAACCAGAACCAATTCTGACGGCGTCAGCAGCATGGCACCGGCGGACGATATCATGATCCCGCCCGGGGGCATGATCGCCCTCGAACCCGGCGGATATCACGCCATGCTCATGCAACTGCAATCTCCGCTCGTCGAGGGTGAGACCTTTCCGCTGACCCTGCTCTTTTCTGACGGAACGGAGCTTGAAATCACCGTCCCGGTCCTTGGCATCGGCGCACGCGGCCCCGAAGGCTGATCCGAATGATGGTGAGGGTGGCCAAGATCGCAGCGATCGGAGCGGCGGCAATTTTTGCCGCCCTGTTCGTCGGCTGGTGGCAGGTCGATGGGCCTGGGGCTGACTCCGCTCCGGGTAAGCGGCCCATGCCGCTGACCTCGATGGACTTCAGCCTGACCAATCAGGATGGTCGGGATGTAGGTCCGGAAACCCTCATCGGTCAGCCCAGTCTGGTATTCTTCGGCTTCACCTACTGCCCGGACGTCTGCCCGACGACCCTCTCGGATATTTCCGGCTGGCTCGACGAGCTTGGGCCGGAGGCCGAAGATCTGCGCACTGTTTTCATCACCGTAGATCCGGACCGCGACACGGTCGAGACCATGGCCGAGTATGTCTCGTATTTCCATCCGCAGATTCAGGGATGGACAGGCTCGCTCGACCAGATCGCCGCCATCGCCGACGGTTTCCGCGCCACCTATGAGAAGGTCGAGGGTGAAGACGGCAGCTATACGATGAATCACACGGCGGGTGTTTTCCTGTTCGATGCGACAGGCCGCTTCGTCAGCATCATCGATTACCACGAACCGCGCGAATTCGCCGTGCCGAAGATAAGGCGCGCGATGCAGGACAGAACCGAGGGGGCAGAATCTTGAAACTGAGACATATCGTTTTGGGAGCGACCGTGGCCGCAGCAGCGGTCGGCACTATAGCGAGCCGGGCTTTGATCCTAGAGGCACCGCCCGAGAACATCTTTTCCGAGGCTCCGGTGGCTTTGGTCAGTCCACCCGAACCTCTCGATGGACCAGGCGTCATCACATCCGGCGATACGATGCCGAATATGCTTCCGGCCGCTTTTCAGCCGCCTGAGTTTCTCGCACTCGAACGGGCCGAGCCAGATAATCTGATGGCGCTTGTTCAGGCCCTCGCCATGCCGCCTTGGGAGGCGACGGTCGAGGCGGGTGACACATTGGACGTGCTACTCGCTCGCGCGGATATGGAGGCGCAAACACGGGCCGAAGTCGCACTGGCACTGGCGGTTGAATACGACCTGCGCCGCCTTCGACCGGGCCATCGTCTCAGCGTCGACTTTCGCCCGGACGGCACGCCATCCATTGTGACATTGGCTGTCGATGACGGTGTGCGGATCGAAGTCAACCTGGACGACACCATTGCGAGCCGGACGGTAACGCCGAGCGCGTCGACAGTTGAACGTGCGAGCCAGCTGCTGGTGAATGGGTCGATTTACGCTTCGTTCGACCGGGCAGGCGTCCCGGCCCGTTTTGCCGTCGATCTCGCCCAAATTCTGGGGGACACTGTCGATTTTCGCCGGGACCTCCAGGGCGGCGAAAGCCTGAACATCCTCTGGGGTCAGACAGTCCTTCCGGACGGCTCCGAGATCGGCCAGCCGCTGATGTCCTATGCGGCGCTCGATCTTGGCGACGATCAATTCGAGATCGTGTGGTCGGACGAAGACAGCGGGCGCGCGACGGTTTATCTGAACGGAGAAATCCTGCGGACGGTCGCGCCGCCGGTGGAAGGCGCGCGACTGTCGTCGGTCTTCGGTCAGCGCAAGCATCCGATCTACGGTAACATGCGGATGCATACAGGCGTCGATTATGCCGCCGCTGCGGGGACGCCTGTGGCGGCCACCGCGCCCGGACGGGTCTCCTTCATCGGATGGCGGAGCGGGTATGGCCGGGTGGTCGAGATCACGCACGGTTCCGACACCATGACACGCTATGCTCACCTCAGCGCTGTGCCAGACGGTCTGGCCGTCGGAAACCGCGTGGTCGCAGGCGAAACGATTGGTCAGGTCGGTGAGACAGGCACGGCGACAGCTCCGAACCTTCACTACGAAGTGCGCGTGGACGGGCGTCCCATCGATCCGCTTGGGGAGGAATTACTCGCCTCTGTGGAAAATTTCGACTCTGCGGACGCCACTGAAATCCTTGAAGCGACGCGCACACGGTTCGTGACCGTTCTTCGCGAAGACACATGACTGATTTGACAGGAATTACGATGAAAAACAAGTTTCCAACCTTGGCGGCTGCGACCCTCATGATTGTTGCCGCGACGGCCGTGACCGCCCAGACCGCTATCCACGTCGGAAAGACGCGCGGCTGCGGTTGTTGCCTTGCCTGGATGGAAAAGCTGTCCGAGGCCGGTTTCGCCCCTGAAGGTGAGAATATGGGCGGGGCGTTGATCCGTCTGAAGATGGATCGCGGTATTCCCGTCGATATGTTCTCCTGTCACACGGCGACCGTCGAAGGCTACACCATCGAGGGTCACGTTCCGCCAGCCGATATTACTCGACTGCTTGAAGAACGTCCCGATGCCATAGGCCTGGCCGTGCCCGGCATGCCCATCGGCTCGCCCGGCATGGATTTCGGCGACGATGCCGAAGCCTACGATGTCTTTCTGGTGAAATCCGACGGCTCCACTGAGATCTTTTCGTCCTATCCGGCGAGTTAAAGTGGAGCAAATCACAACACTCTCACCAGTCGCACTGGGCTTTCTAGGCAGCCTGGCCGCCGGTCTCATGACCGCCGTCGGGGCGACGCCCGTGCTTCTCGGCAAGACCCCGTCACGCAAATGGCGCGATATTTCGCTCGGCTTTGCCGCCGGGGTCATGCTTGCCGCGTCTTTCTTTTCTCTCATCATACCGGCACTCGACGCAGCGGAGGGCCGATACGGAGATGGCGCGATACCGGCGCTGATCGTCTGTGCTGCGATCCTGATGGGCATGGGCGCGGTCGCCATGATGAACGAAATGATCCCGCATGAGCATTTCAGCAGCGGGCGCGAAGGCCCCGAGGCTGCCTCGCTGCGCCGTGTCTGGCTCTTCATCATCGCCATCACGATCCACAATGCGCCGGAGGGTTTGGCCGTCGGCGTTGCGTTCGGAGCTGATGGTTTTACAGGCGGATTTCCCGTCGCTCTCGGGATCGGATTGCAGAATGCGCCTGAAGGGCTGGCTGTTGCAGTCGCCCTACTGGGCGAGCGATACTCGGCGGGCCGTGCGTTCGGCATCGCAGCACTGACCGGACTGGTCGAACCCGTCACCGGTTTCCTGGGTGCTGCGGTAATTGTCGTGGCAGAGCCTCTGCTGCCTTGGGGCTTGGCCTTCGCAGCGGGCGCGATGCTTTACGTCATCAGCCACGAGATCATCCCCGAAACCCATCGCAGCGGCCACCAGAAGCAGGCGACGACCGGTCTTGCGATCGGCCTCGTCGTTATGCTGTTCCTCGATGTCTGGTTGGGATGACGCATGGCAATTCGCTCCATTGGCATTTGTACAGCTGTCGCGGCGCTCGCCGCCGATCAGGCATCGAAGGCGTTCGTGCTCGCGAATGCGGAAACGCTCGCCCCCGGCGTCGCTGTGTTCCCCGGCTTCAACCTGATCTTCCACCGCAACTACGGCGTGACCTTCGGGTTCTTTCAGAATGTGCCGTGGTGGGTCCTTGCATTGGTCGCCACCACCATCGTCCTGTTTCTTGCCGTCTCGCTGATCCGGGCAACGCGGGCAGCCGAGGCGGTTGCCTACGGCATAGTGATCGGCGGCGCTCTTGGGAATGTCGTGGATCGTTTTCGCTTTGGCGGTGTGACCGACTTTCTGGATTTCTATCTCGGAACGGCGCATTGGCCAGCGTTCAACCTTGCGGATGTCTTCGTGGTCTGCGGCGTCGGGATTTTGCTGATCTTCGCGGGGCGCGAGAAGGTCGATGCGCCCGAAACCTCAAGATAGATCTCGGTGATTTCAATCGGCATCACTGTTCTCCGCATTTCCAGAATGTCAGGTATCATCCTCACATTCTGTGCATTCGGTCTCGGCGCTTTGGCGGTTCTCGCTCTGCCACCATTCTCGTTGCCGGTGCTTTTGCCCGTCGCGTTTGGCGCGCTGTATCTCCTCACGGTCGGAGAGAGCCGCATGCGGGCCGGACTTGCCGGATGGGCGTTCGGCGTTGGCTTCTTCCTGTTCGGATTGTCCTGGATCGCGGAGAGCTTTTTCGTCGACGCGGAGCGGTTCGGCTGGATGGCCGTTCCTGCGGTGGCTGGACTGGCCGCCGGCCTTGCGCTGTTCCCGGCGGCGGCAATGGCAGCGTTCGCATGGAGCAGGACGAAAGGTGTCTCCGGCGCATTGATCTTCGCGGTCTGCTGGTCGGTTTCGGAATGGCTGCGCGGCACCATGCTAACAGGGGTAGATTCCGGTAGGGGGCAGGATCGTATCACAAGGATTTCTGTCGCCGCCGCTTCATAATATCGAGCACAGT
>CANMZB010000021.1 GCA_947502265.1 uncultured Sulfitobacter sp. | reverse complement strand
AAAACAACGACCTGTACCGGTGTTGAAATGTTCCGCAAGCTGCTGGATCGCGGCGAAGCGGGCGACAACGTTGGCGTTCTGCTGCGCGGTATCGATCGTGAAGGCGTTGAGCGCGGTCAGGTTCTGTGCAAGCCCAAGTCGGTTAACCCGCACACGAAGTTCGAAGCCGAAGCCTATATCCTGACGAAGGATGAAGGCGGCCGTCACACGCCGTTCTTCGCGAACTACCGTCCACAGTTCTACTTCCGGACGACGGACGTGACCGGCACCGTGAACCTGCCCGAGGGCACGGAAATGGTTATGCCCGGCGACAACCTGAAGTTCGACGTCGAGCTGATCGCGCCGATCGCCATGGAGCAGGGCCTGCGCTTTGCGATCCGTGAAGGCGGCCGCACAGTCGGCGCCGGCGTGGTTTCCAAGATCGTCGAATAAGCCGTAGGGTGGGGGCCTCCCCCACACACGTCTGACACACTGAAGGCCGCTCCTGACAAGGGGGCGGCCTTTTGCTTTCTGATACCAATATCACGAAGTGCGGGCTCACGGGCGCGACTGGATCCATGTCAAAGAGAGCATCGTGAACGCATTACATTCAATAATCTGCATGCAGTGTGGGGGAAGTGATCATGACACTAACTGGAAGGTTGGAAGCTTCTGCTGGGACTGGTGCTTTTTTCTGGCGGTTGCGCTTGTCAGGCCTATCGGGGTTTCGACACAATTTGTATTCCTTGACGGTATCCTGTGAGATGCAGTTAATCCGAATGTCGTAGTTCGCCACGAACGAGGGGTACGCATCGACAAATGCCTACCTGAATAAATCAGGTGGAAAATACGCGGAAGCTGTCGCCAACCCTTGAAACTACAGCTTTATCTTCGTTTTGGCGATGATGCTGGGGGCTGGTGTGTCGGTGTGGGCGCGTGGCGGTTGGCCAATGGATGACCGCCGCATCCCCGAGCTTTGGCGCAGCACGATCGGGGCAGGCCCGGTCAAGCGGTATGCCGCCGCCTTTTTTTGGGGGGCATCGTGCTCAGTGGAGCGCGACTGGCTGGTGGATGTACGTCCGGGCATATGATGTCCGGCATGATGCAGACCGCCTTGTCGGGCTACATCTTTTCAGCTGGCGCTTTTGCGGCCGCAGTTCCTGTCGCGCTTTACATGTATCCGGAGGCTTGAAACATGTCATCTATTTTACTGGCAATTGTCATCGGCGCCGGGTTCGGTGGCACGCTTGATCGCGTCGGGGCCACGAACCCGTCGTTGATCGGACGCATGCTGAATTTCACAAACCTGAATCTGATGAAGACCATTCTGCTCGCCATTAGAACGGGGTCAGTCTTGATGTTTAGGGGGGCAGATACTGGGCCTTGTTGATGTTGGGCATATGTCTGTGAAAGCGGCTTATGCCGGCGTTTCCATTGGCGGGCTGCTTTTGGGCGGTGGCTGGGCGCTGTCGGGTTTTTTGCCCGGGCACTGGTGTGTGTGCGGCGGCATCGGGACGTATTGATGCGCTGTTTACATCGCTGGCGGGCTCTTGGGGGCCGCGGCCTATATGCTGAGCTATTCCATGTGGAAAGCCTCCGGTCTTCTCGAAGATAATGCTGGCGGCAAGGTGACGCTTGGCACGGTGCAGGACGCAGGCTACGAGGGACTCTGGAACATCTCCGGTGATATATTGGGATTGCTGATTGGCGCCGCATTCGTGGCTATCGCATTCGCCTTGCCATCGCATCCGCGCGGTACGTCTGCTTCCGGGGTACCAGCACAATAACGACCGGTGCAGGTTTCTCTGTCCGGGCAGGCCGAAAAACTCTTGCCACGCCGCCCGACTCCGCCTATACGCCCCTTACTTCACCGGGGTGCGCCTTTTGCGTGCCCCGTTGACGTTACACTACAGCGCGATGAGGGTTCACGATGAGCGTGCGTCCTCCTCTCCGACTTCTTCCCGAAGATAAGGGATTTGCTCATGGCTGCCAGCCAGAACATCCGCATCCGCCTGAAGGCGTTTGATTACCGGGTGCTTGATGCCTCCACACAGGAAATCGTCAACACCGCAAAGCGTACAGGCGCTTCCGTTCGCGGCCCCATTCCGCTGCCGAACAAAATCGAGAAATTCACCGTTTTGCGTGGTCCCCACGTTGACAAGAAATCCCGTGACCAGTTCGAAATCCGCACGCACAAGCGTTTGCTGGATATCGTTGATCCGACTCCCCAGACCGTTGACGCGCTGATGAAGCTCGACCTCGCCGCTGGTGTGGACGTCGAGATCAAGCTGCAGTCATAAGCGTAGGAGGGTAATATCATGTTGCGCTCAGGCGTTATTGCAAAAAAGATGGGCATGACCCGTCTGTTCATGGAAGACGGCAAGCAGATTCCTGTGACCGTTCTTCAACTCGATAATCTTCAGGTCGTAGCCCAGCGTACAGAAGAGAAGGACGGCTACACGGCTGTTCAGCTCGGCGCAGGCACAGCCAAAGTAAAGCGGACGTCACAGGCGATGCGCGGTCACTTTGCTGCGGCCAAGGTTGAGCCAAAGCGTAAGGTTGCGGAGTTCCGCGTCGATGCGGGCAATCTGATCGCCGTTGGCGAGGAAATCATCGCGGACCATTACTATGCTGGTCAGTACGTCGATGTTGCAGGCACATCTATCGGTAAAGGTTTTGCCGGTGCGATGAAGCGTCACAACTTTGGCGGTCTGCGTGCGACACACGGTGTTTCGATCTCGCACCGTTCGCACGGTTCCACCGGTCAGTGTCAGGATCCGGGCAAGGTTTTCAAAGGCAAGAAAATGGCCGGTCACATGGGTGCTGCCCGCGTGACGACGCAGAACCTCGAAGTTGTCAAAACCGACAGCGCGCGTGGTCTGATCATGGTCAAAGGTGCGGTTCCAGGTTCCAAAGGTGGCTGGGTCACAGTGAAAGATGCTGTGAAAAAGCCGTTCCCTACCGATGCGATCCTGCCCGCCGCTCTGCGCTCTGCCGCTGAAGAAGCTGCGAAAGCAGCCGACGAAGCCGCCGCAGCCGCCGCAGCCGAGGCCGAGGCCGAAGCAACACGTCTGGCCGAAGAGCAAGCCGCACAGGAAGCGGAGCAGCTGAAGGCAGCTGAAGCTGATATTCAGTCAGACAAAGACGAAGCCGGTGACCAGAGCGAAACGCTCGATGACACCAAGAAAGAAGGTGACGCATGAAACTCGATGTCATCAAACTCGACGGCGGCAGCGCCGGTTCGGTAGATCTGGACGAGGCACTGTTTGGCCTTGAGCCACGCGCCGACATCCTGCACCGTGTCGTCCGCTGGCAGCGTAACAACGCGCAGCAGGGTACGCACAAGGTCAAGACGCGCTCTGAAGTGAGCTACTCGACCAAGAAGATCTATCGCCAGAAAGGCACCGGCGGCGCACGCCACGGCGCGCGTTCTGCTCCGATCTTCCGTGGTGGTGGTATCTACAAGGGTCCAACCCCGCGGAGCCACGGCCACGAGCTGACCAAAAAGTTCCGCAAGCTGGGCCTGCGCCACGCTTTGTCGTCGAAGGCAAAGACAGGTAACCTCGTCATCATCGACGAAGCTGCCGGCGAAGGCAAAACAGCGGCTTTGGCCAAGCAGGTCAAGGCACTGGGCTGGAAGCGCGCGCTCATCATTGATGGTGCGTCCGTGAACGAGAACTTTGCCCAAGCAGCGCGCAACATCGAAGGTCTGGATATCCTGCCAACGATGGGCGCAAACGTATATGATATTCTCAAGCGTGACACACTTGTCATCACCAAAGCGGGTATCGAAGCACTGGAGGCCCGTTTGAAATGAGCGCGAAAGCAGAACATTACGACGTGATCCGCAAGCCGGTCATCACAGAAAAAGCGACAATGGCGTCTGAAAACAACGCCGTCGTTTTTGAAGTGGCGATTGAAAGCAACAAGCCGATGATCAAAGAGGCTGTCGAAGCTCTCTTTGGTGTCAAGGTGAAGTCTGTAAACACGACCATCACCAAAGGCAAAGTCAAACGCTTCCGTGGCCAGCTTGGTACGCGGCGCGACGTCAAAAAAGCTTATGTGACACTTGAAGAAGGTAACACGATCGACGTGTCGACCGGCCTGTAAAGATCACTGATCAAGAAATGGTGAAGGGCCCTCGCGAAAGCGGGGGCCTTTTGCGTTGTGGGGCTTGTTTGGGGCGCTCGCGGGCCAATCCGGCACGGATTTCGCGCGGCTATTAACCTGAGCTTAAGCGATGTGTTTGCTTTATACATTGTGCAACGGGCGCTATCCGCTATGAGTGTCCCAACTAATGACACGAAGTAGGTATATGACGCAGCATTCCAGTTCCCTTCGACACGATGTCGAGGTCGTAGAAACGCGCGATTGGTTGAAGATCCTTTCCAATTACCGCGAACCCAACACGCTGCGCAGTTCGATGGAACTTGCAGCCACTTTTGGGCTGTTCCTCGCGTTGTGGGCGCTGGCATGGTGGTCTTTGGCCATCAGCGCATGGCTGACCCTTGCAATTTCCCTGTGCAACGGTGCCCTTCTTTTACGCTTGTTCGCGATCCAGCATGATTGTGGCCATAGCGCATTTTTCAAGAACCGCACCTTGAGCGACTGGATCGGGAGGGCCATCGGCGTTCTGACCCTGACCCCTTACGATGTCTGGCGGCGCTCCCATTCGATACATCACAGCTCTTCGGGTAATCTGGGGCGGCGGGGGATGGGCGATGTCTACACGCTCACCGTTGCCGAGTATCAAAGTGCCGGGTTTTTGCGGCGCTTGCAGTACAGGCTGTACCGCAACCCCGTTGTTTTGTTTGGCTTGGGGCCGGGATACCTGTTTTTGTTGCAAAACCGGCTGCCTTTAGGATTGATGGCCAATGCGAGGTATTGGATCAGCGCGATGGGGACCAACGTGGCGATTCTCGTGGCCTTGCTCCTGATTCTGTATTTCGGCGGTGTGATGCCGATTCTGTTGATTTTCCTCCCCTCGACGCTGTTGGCCGCAACGGCCGGAGTCTGGCTGTTCTATGTGCAGCACCAGTTCGAGTCGGCACATTGGGAACCTGAAGAGGACTGGGATCTGCATGAAGCTGCCCTGCATGGTAGCTCGTACTACGTCCTGCCCGCATTCTTGCAGTTGTTAAGTGCAAATATCGGGATCCATCATGTACACCATCTTTATAGCCGCATTCCGTTCTACCGGCTACCTGAGGTTGTGCGCGATCATGCTGCGCTCGGGAATATGAACAGGATGACGATCCGGGAAAGTCTGGCGAATGCGCGTTTGCACTTGTGGGATGAGAAGTCCAAAAAGCTGCTGTCGTTTTCGGCGGCCAAAAGGGCAGCTGCCTAAGGGCTATAGACGTTACTGGCGCGATTTGCCGACAACAGGCTTGACCCTCCGCGCACTCTCTCTTAAACGAACCCATCGGCATGGCCCCGGATTCGTCCGGGGCTTCGCTTTTGTTCATGGCGGGGCAAGTCTCTGCTGCCAGAACATTCTACCTGGGACCTTCGGGGCCCTCTAACCATCGCCGCCTCAAGAGGGGGCGCATAAGCAAACGGAAGACAGACAACATGGCACTCAAGTCGTACAAACCGACGACGCCAGGCCAGCGCGGGCTGGTGCTGATCGACCGTTCGGAGCTTTGGAAAGGCCGTCCTGTCAAATCCCTCACCGAGGGTTTGAGCAAGCACGGTGGCCGGAACAATACCGGACGGATCACAATGCGTCGCAAGGGTGGTGGTGCAAAGCGCCTCTACCGTATCGTTGATTTCAAGCGTAACAAGATGGACGTCACCGCGACGATCATGCGCATTGAATATGACCCGAACCGGACCGCGTTTATCGCACTGGTGAAATATGATGATGGCGAGCAAGCGTATATTCTTGCCCCCCAGCGTATCGCCATTGGCGATCAGATCGTCGCCTCGAAAAAGGCCGACATCAAACCCGGTAACGCAATGCCATTCTCCGGCATGCCGATCGGTACAATTATCCACAACATCGAAATGAAGCCCGGAAAAGGCGGCCAGATCGCCCGTGCAGCCGGCACCTACGCCCAATTCGTTGGTCGCGATGGTGGTTACGCCCAGATCCGCCTTTCCTCCGGAGAGCTGCGTCTGGTCCGTCAGGAATGCATGGCCACCGTCGGTGCCGTGTCCAACCCCGACAACTCCAACCAGAACTACGGTAAAGCGGGCCGCATGCGCCACAAGGGCGTCCGCCCGTCTGTGCGTGGTGTCGTGATGAACCCGATCGACCACCCTCACGGTGGTGGTGAAGGCCGTACGTCCGGTGGTCGTCACCCTGTGACACCTTGGGGTAAGCCAACGAAGGGTGCAAAAACCCGCAACAAGAACAAAGCGTCCAGCAAGCTGATTGTCCGCTCGCGTCACGCCAAGAAGAAGGGGCGTTAATAGATGTCTCGTTCAGTATGGAAAGGTCCTTTTGTTGACTCTTATGTCCTCAAAAAGGCCGAAGCGTCCCGCGAGAGCGGTCGCAACGAAGTGATCAAAATCTGGTCGCGCCGCTCCACGATCCTGCCGCAGTTTGTTGGCCTGACGTTCGGCGTGTATAACGGTCACAAGCACATCCCTGTAAACGTCACTGAAGACATGATCGGTCAGAAGTTTGGTGAGTTTTCACCAACGCGGACCTATTACGGTCACGCAGCTGACAAAAAAGCGAAGCGGAAATAAGCCATGAGCAAGGATAAAAATCCCCGCCGCGTGGCAGACAACGAAGCACGTGCAAAGCTGCGCATGCTGAAGACGTCGCCGCAGAAACTTAACCTCGTTGCGGCAATGATCCGTGGCAAGAAGGTGGACAAGGCGTTGATCGACCTCACTTTCTCCAAAAAGCGGATCGCGCAGGACGTGAAGAAATGCCTTCAGTCCGCGATTGCCAATGGCGAGAACAACCACAACCTCGATGTGGACGAACTGATCGTGGCCGAGGCCTATGTCGGCAAGAACATGACCCTCAAACGTGGTCGTCCACGGGCGCGGGGCCGGTTCGGCAAGATTTTGAAGCCGTTTGCCGAGATCACCATCGTCGTGCGTCAGGTTGAGGAGCAAGCATAATGGGTAACAAAGTAAATCCGATCGGCATGCGCCTTCAGGTCAACCGTACCTGGGACAGCCGCTGGTATGCCGACACCAAAGATTTTGGTAATCTGCTGCTCGAAGATCTCGCGATCCGCGATTTCATCAAGACCGAGTGTAAGCAGGCCGGTATCTCGCGTGTGATCATCGAACGTCCGCACAAGAAGTGCCGCGTTACGATCCACACGGCGCGCCCTGGTGTGATCATCGGCAAGAAAGGCGCGGACATTGAAGGTCTGCGCAAGAAGCTGGCACAGTTCACCGACAGCGAACTGCACCTCAACATTGTTGAAGTGCGCAAGCCCGAGTTGGACGCAGCACTTGTTGGTGAATCCATCGCACAACAACTGGAGCGCCGGGTGTCTTTCCGCCGCGCCATGAAGCGTGCGGTCCAGAACGCCATGCGTATGGGTGCCCTCGGCATCCGCGTAAACGTTGCCGGTCGTCTGGGCGGTGCAGAAATCGCGCGTACCGAATGGTATCGTGAGGGCCGCGTGCCACTGCACACCCTGCGCGCCGACATTGATTATGCGCACGTTGAAGCGATGACAGCTTATGGCATCATCGGGATCAAGACCTGGATCTTCAAAGGCGAGATCATGGAACATGATCCTGCTGCCCGTGACCGCAAGGCACAAGAAATGCAAGACGGCCCAGCACCTCGCGGTGCCGGCGGTCGGCGCTAAGGAGGACTGATCAATGCTTCAACCAAAGCGTACGAAGTTTCGTAAGCAGTTCAAAGGCACGATCAAGGGTCTGGCAAAGGGCGGGTCTGACCTGAACTTTGGCACCTACGGCCTGAAGGCGACCGAGCCGGAGCGTGTAACAGCGCGCCAGATCGAAGCCGCACGCCGTGCCATGACGCGTCACATGAAGCGTCAGGGCCGTGTCTGGATCCGCATCTTCCCTGATGTGCCTGTCACCTCCAAGCCCGTCGAAGTGCGTATGGGTAAAGGTAAGGGCTCTGTTGATTTTTGGGCATGCAAGGTCAAACCAGGCCGCGTGATGTTCGAAATCGACGGCGTGAATGATGATGTAGCGCGTGAAGCGCTGCGTCTGGCAGCGATGAAACTGCCAATCAAAACACGGGTTGTTGTCCGCGAGGATTGGTAATCCCGTCGCTCCGGCATTAGCCGGAGCTGGCGCGGCGGAGGCAGGGTATTTGCACAGCAAATGCCCGTTCCCCTCCGGTAGAGTTACGAAGCCCCTGCTGTGAAAACGGTGGGGGTTTTTCTGTTTGGTACATTGAAGGAAGTGATGGAGGTGAAGTTTGGGGTGCCAGCAGCTCAATCGGCCTTCATGACTTCAACCCTTTTGGATAGGCAAGCGAGCTCTCTGCTACATGCCTTTGGCTTTGCCAAAGTCAGCGCCCGCACCGCCCGCACGGGGCGGGGGCGGTGCTCAAGAGTTAGGGATGTGTTGATCTCTCGTGCTGGCTATCGCCATTACGGATGGTTACTATGTGAAAAAGCCCCAAGCCCACAAAGGTCATAGCCCATGAAACAAGTCCCCAAACCCACCACCGACGCCGACCTTATCCAGGCGTTCCTCGACAAAGGCGGCTCCGTCAAGAAGGGCAAGACCAAGCCGATGCCGGACGACTTGGGTCTTAGCAACAATCAGTGGGGCAACAAGCTGACGAAAGAAGAAAAGGCGGCCGTGAAAGCCATGGAGGCGGCCAGAGAACCGATCAAGACCAAGCGTAGTTGAACGATACCGATATCCGGTCGTCTTCGCTCATGTTCATCGGTACTTCATGGCGCAGCCAGCTTTCCCATAGGAGCACATCCCCCACTTCGGGGGCCACATAGGCGAACTGACGTAGCTCTTCGCGTGCATCCTTTTTCCGTCCGGGGGCCGCCATCATCATCGGCAGGCGGGGGTCTTCGAGCTTTAGCGCGCTCGCGCCGTCGGGCATGGCAACATAGGTGGTGCCGGAGATCACCGAATGGGGGTGGATGTGGCTGGTGTGGATGCCGCCTTCGGGGAGGATGTTGATCCAGATGTCTTCAAGCTTTAGCTCGCGGCCGTCCAGATTGAATTCAAGATCCCCGGCAAAGGCCGCGACATGTTTATCCAGCGCTTTGATCAGCTCCGCAAAAATGGGAAAACGCCAGCCGAGATCGGTGAGGGACGCGTAGGAGGTATAGCCCGGGTATCCGTTCTCTTCGCACCATTGCTGGCCCGCTTCATCGTCTTCGGCGATGGAGTAGCAGGACGCCTCCAGCTCGTTGGCATCAATGGTGTCCCCAAGGGCGGCACGGTACAGGCGGGTCACGAAGAGTGATTTGATATCTGTCATGGCCCGCTTTTACCGCGTTCCGCGAATGGCTGCCAGTATGATCGTTATGATATAAGCCAACAGGGGGTTGCGCCCTTGCAGAATAAGGCCTAAACGGCGATCTCATCATGAACTCCACCAGAATCATGGTCACCCTTGTAGGGGCCTGCTGGTGATGTTGAAAGGAAGACGGCATGAAAGCCAACGAACTGCACGACAAGACGCCGGACCAGCTCCGCGACGAACTTGTCAACCTCAAGAAAGAAGCGTTCAACCTGCGTTTCCAACAGGCCACCGGCCAGCTGGAAAACCCTGCACGTCTGCGCACGGTCAAGCGTGACGCGGCCCGTGTAAAAACAGTTTTGAACCAGAAAGCTGCTTCTGCAGCAACCGAAACGGAGGCCTGACCCATGCCCAAGCGTATCCTTGCAGGCACCGTAACTTCGGACGCCAACGAACAGACAATAACCGTATCCGTAGAGCGTCGCTTTACGCATCCGCTTATGAAGAAGACCATTCGTAAGTCCAAGAAATACCGGGCTCACGACGAGAACAACACATTCAAAGTGGGCGACAGCGTTCGCATCATCGAATGTGCACCACGATCCAAAACCAAGCGTTGGGAAGTGATCACTGCGGAAGCATGATCCTCCGCGCGGTGGCCTTTCGGGGGCGCCGCGTTGCCTGTTCGGGGCACATGACATTAACGAAACCCTGGGGATCTGGCACGCATCGCCCCCCAGAAGGTCGGGAGACTCCAAATGATCCAGATGCAGACCAACCTGGATGTTGCTGACAACAGCGGCGCGCGCCGTGTTCAGTGCATCAAGGTCCTGGGTGGTTCCAAGCGTAAGTACGCCTCCGTTGGCGACATTATTGTCGTCTCGGTGAAGGAAGCCATTCCACGCGGCCGTGTAAAGAAAGGTGATGTCCGTAAGGCCGTCGTCGTTCGCACAGCCAAAGAAGTTCGTCGCGACGATGGCTCTGCCATCCGGTTCGACCGCAACGCTGCTGTTATCCTGAATAACAACAACGAGCCGGTCGGCACCCGTATCTTCGGGCCGGTTGTGCGCGAATTGCGCGGCAAGAACTTCATGAAAATCATCTCGCTTGCTCCGGAGGTGCTGTAATCATGGCTGCTAAGCTGAAAAAAGGTGACAAGGTCATCGTTCTGACCGGCAAGGACAAAGGCCAGACAGGCAATATCATGTCTGTTGATCCACAGTCCAACAAGGCGATCGTAGAAGGCCTTAACATGGCCGTCCGCGCAACCCGCCAAAGCCAGACGTCTCAGGGCGGCCGCATCCCCAAGGCGATGCCGATCAATCTGAGCAATCTCGCAATCGTCGATGCCAATGGCAAGGCGACACGCGTCGGATTCAAAATGGACGGCGACAAAAAAGTGCGCTTTGCCAAGACAACAGGGGACGTGATCTGATGCTCGATACTGCAACTTATACACCCCGCCTCAAGGCCGACTTCAAGGACCGCATTCGTGCGGCCATGAAAGAAGAGTTCGGCTATAAAAACGACATGCAGATCCCGCGTCTGGACAAGATTGTCCTGAACATCGGATGTGGTGCCGAAGCTGTCCGTGACAGCAAGAAAGCCAAATCCGCTCAGGAAGACCTGACAACGATCGCAGGCCAGAAGGCACTGACAACCATCGCCAAGAAATCCATCGCGGGTTTCCGGGTGCGTGAAGACATGCCTTTGGGTGCGAAAGTGACCCTTCGTGGTGACCGTATGTATGAATTCCTGGATCGTCTGATCACGATTGCAATGCCCCGCATCCGCGACTTCCGCGGCATTCCGGGTAAATCTTTCGATGGCCACGGCAACTATGCCATGGGATTGAAAGAGCACCTCGTGTTCCCTGAAATCGACTTTGATAAAGTGGATGAGAACTGGGGAATGGACATCGTTATCGCAACGACTGCGAAAACCGACGCTGAAGCGAAAGCCATGTTGAAGCTCTGCAACATGCCGTTCAACTCGTAAGCGCGGGAAGGAAAACATATGGCTAAGAAATCCATGATCGAACGCGAGAAGAAGCGTGAAGCACTGGTCAAGAAATATGCCGCCAAGCGGGCTGCGTACAAAGAGATCGTGAACGACGAAAGCAAGCCGATGGAAGAGCGTTTCCGCGCCTCCCTGAAGCTGGCGAAACTGCCGCGCAACTCTTCGGCCGTGCGTCTGCACAACCGTTGCCAGCTGACCGGTCGTCCACACGCCTACTATCGTAAACTCAAAGTCTCGCGTATCGCGCTGCGTGATCTCGGCTCTTCCGGCCAGATCCCCGGCATGGTCAAGTCGAGCTGGTAAGGAGCGCATCAGATGAACGATCCTATCGCAGATATGCTGACACGCATCCGCAACAGCCAGTTGCGCGGCAAATCCACAGTCATGACGCCTGCTTCCAAGCTGCGCGCATGGGTGTTGGACGTGCTTGCCGATGAAGGCTACATTCGTGGCTATGAAAAGATGACAGGCGCCGATGGCCACCCTGCCATTGAAATCAGCCTGAAATACTACGAGGGCGAACCTGTTATTCGCGAACTGAAGCGGGTCTCCAAGCCCGGTCGGCGCGTTTACATGGGTACGCATGACCTCCCGTCGGTCCGTCAGGGCCTGGGTGTGTCGATTGTCTCCACCTCCAAAGGTGTGATGTCGGACGCGAATGCGCGCAGCCAGAACGTTGGCGGCGAAGTGCTCTGCACCGTATTCTAAGGAGTAGATCATGTCTCGTATTGGTAAAAAACCGGTCGATATGCCCAGCGGCGTCAGCGCTGCGGTCAGCGGCCAAACGATTGAAGTGAAAGGCCCCAAGGGGACCCGCAGCTTCAAGGCAACGGACGATGTGACCCTCACGGTAGAGGATAATGCCATCACTGTGACGCCACGCGGCAAGTCCAAGCGCGCGCGTCAGCAGTGGGGCATGTCCCGCAGCGTGATTGCGAACCTCGTCACAGGCGTTACAGACGGTTTCAAGAAAGAGCTTGAGATTCAGGGTGTTGGTTATCGAGCGTCGATGACCGGGAACACGCTGAAGCTGAACCTCGGCCTGTCGCATGACGTGGATTACACACCGCCGGAAGGCGTGACTGTAACCGCGCCCAAGCAGACAGAAATCATTGTGGAAGGCATTGACGAACAGCAGGTTGGTCAGGTCGCTGCGAACATTCGCGCATGGCGCAAGCCCGAGCCCTACAAGGGCAAAGGCATCCGCTATAAGGGTGAGTTCGTCTTCCGCAAAGAAGGCAAGAAGAAGTAAGGAACGCAAAGATGGCAAACAGCAAAAGACAACTGTTCATCAAACGCCGCTTGCGCGTTCGGAACAAACTTCGTCGCACCAACCGGGGCCGTATGCGTCTCAGCGTGCACCGTTCGAACAAAAACATCAGCGTCCAGCTGATCGACGATGTGAATGGCGTGACAGTCGCGTCCGCTTCCACACTCGAAAAAGATCTGGGCGTTGTAGGCAAGAACAACATCGAAGCCGCAACGAAAGTGGGCTCGGCCATTGCCGAGCGCGCCAAGAAGGCCGGTGTTGAGGCAGCTTATTTTGATCGTGGCGGCTTCCTTTTTCACGGTAAGGTGAAGGCTTTGGCCGACGCCGCACGTGAAGGTGGCTTGAATATCTAAACATGTCGGCAGGGCGCTGTCCTGCCGATGAGCAAAGCGAAGAGGCCCGCTGTTTGGGCCTCTCGATGATCCGGGAGCTTTCGCACGGCTGAATGTTCTCACCAGGATTGAGAAAATAGGGCCAGCGGCCCGCCAAATTAGGAGGCCAGCATGGCCAGAGATGACAATCGGGGTGGCAATCGCCGCAACCAGCGTGACGAGACCCCAGAATTCGCAGACCGTCTGGTCGCGATCAACCGCGTTTCCAAGACCGTAAAAGGTGGTAAGCGCTTTGGTTTTGCTGCTCTCGTAGTGGTTGGTGACCAAAAAGGCCGCGTCGGCTTCGGCAAAGGCAAAGCCAAAGAGGTGCCCGAGGCGATCCGCAAGGCAACCGAACAGGCCAAGCGTCAGATGATTCGCGTTCAGCTTCGCGAAGGTCGCACGTTGCACCACGACATGTCCGGCCGTCACGGTGCAGGCAAGGTTGAGATGCGCACAGCGCCAGAGGGTACAGGCATCATCGCCGGTGGCCCAATGCGTGCCGTTTTCGAAATGCTGGGCATCAAGGACGTCGTGTCCAAGTCCATCGGTTCGCAAAATCCGTACAACATGATCCGCGCCACAATGGACGGATTGCGCAAGGAACAAAGCCCTCGCTCGGTCGCGCAACGTCGCGGCAAGAAAGTGGCTGACATTCTGCCCAAGCGTGAAGATGCTGCTGATTCTTCCGCACAAGTGGCTGAGGAGGCATAAGCATGGCCAAGACTATCGTAATCAAGCAGGTGGGTTCGCCCATCCGTCGCCCCGCGAAACAGCGTGCAACGCTGATTGGCCTCGGCCTGAACAAGATGCACCGCGTGAGCGAATTGGAAGACACGCCATCCGTGCGTGGCATGATCAATTCGATTTCCCACATGGTCGAGATCATCGAAGAAAAGGGCTGAGGTTTTCGTCAGCGCTGATTTCTTCGACATTTGAACGTTTTAGACGCCCCGCGCTCCTGCGCGGGGCGTTTTGCATTACCGGCAAAAAGGGAGGACGGGATCAACCTGCATCCGCTCCGTACAAAGACCATTCAAAGCCTGTCCCCCGCTCTAAAGATTTCATATTTACCTGCTTCAAAGCGAGCGATGGATATGTCGAAAACCCAAAATACTTTTGTGAAACCAACCCTTCGCGCACGACGTGTTTATGCGATCGACAGTGCTAAGGGCGTTGGTATTCTGCTGGTGGTCTTTGGTCACGCGTGGCGCGGTGCCTACGCCTCCGGTCTGATTCCGCAGACAGTGCTTTTTGATCGGGTCGATCATGCGATTTATGCGTTTCACATGCCGCTGTTTTTCTTTCTTTCAGGGCTGCTGTTTCTCGAAACCCTGAAAAAACATCCCGCCGGTTCGTTGGTCTCCGGTCGGATCAGGCGCCTTCTCTGGCCAATGGCGCTTTGGACGTGGGTGTTTTTCGGGGTCAAGCTGTTGGCCGGATCCGCGACGAATGATCCGGTTACGGTGGCTGATTTTCCGTTGGTTCCGTTGCCCCCCTACGAACACTTATGGTTCCTTTGGGCGCTCTTTTTGACCCAGTGCATTGTGATCGGCGTTTTTGTGCCATTGCGCGGTATCTGGCCGACCGAGGTGTTTCGCGGAGTCGCCGGCGTGGCCGCTGTCGTGTTGGCCTTGAGCAGTTCGTTTTTCTATGTGCCGTCGTTGCTTTGGGGGCCGATGGTACAGCACATCCCTTACTTTCTGGCAGGTATCGGTTTTGGAGCCTTTGCCATTTTGCGCACGCCGCAGTGGCTTGCGATTGTGTCGGGGATCGCGTTCGCATGGCTGTTGGCAGGCGTCGCGGCGCAGGGAGCGAGCGTTGGACAGTCGTTGGTGTTGGTCCTGCTGCTCTGGGTGGTCTGGAGCCGTATAGACGCAAGCGCGGCCACTGCGCCAAGGCTTTTGGCGGTCCTGCGCTATCTCGGAACTGCGTCGATGGCGATCTATCTGAGCCATACGATTTTTTCAGCAGCCGTCCGTGTCATCTTGCTTAAAATCGGGGCTGGCGAGCTTTGGCTGGTTCTGATTGCGACGTGGTCAGCAGGGGTGCTTTGCCCATTGGTGCTACTTTCACTTGCGCGCCGTTTTGGACTGGTGCGGATATTGGGCCTTTGACACATGCCTCACCCTCTTGCCTCGCTCACTGACATCCCCTATACGCCCTCCGGTGGCACAGGTGTGACCACAAGAATCGAAACGCCGCGTTTGGCTGCTCCCGTCGCTGGGGGCCAATTCCGGCAAGAGGAGAAGCGACATGAAACTGCATGAACTTTCTGACAATCCCGGTGCATCCAAATCACGCAAGCGTGTGGGTCGCGGTCCCGGTTCCGGCATGGGTAAAATGGGTGGCCGTGGTATCAAAGGTCAGAAATCCCGCTCGGGTGTGGCGATCAAAGGGTTTGAGGGCGGCCAAATGCCCCTTTACCAACGTCTGCCAAAGCGCGGCTTTAACAAGCCGAACCGCAAAGAGTTTGCCGTTGTCAATCTGGGCCTGATCCAGAAATTCATCGACGAAGGCAAGATCGACGCAAAATCCGCCATCTCCGAAGACACGCTGATCGCTTCCGGTCTGGTCCGTCGCAAGCGTGACGGCATCCGCGTTCTGGCTAAAGGCGACATTTCTGCCAAGATGGAATTGCAGGTAACAGGCGCTTCCAAGTCTGCTATCGAAGCTGTCGAGAAGGCAGGCGGAAGCCTGACTGTTACAGCGAAAGCCGCGGCAGAAGCGTCTGAATAAGCCTTCGGACTTGTGAGCGGCGTCCGAGCCGCTTACATAGACTTCAAGTTTTCCCAAACGCCGCCCGCCGGAAAACGGCCCGGGCGGCGTTTTGTTCATAAAGAGAGCCCTCAACATGGTATCTGCCGTCGAGAATATGGCCGCCAACAGCAGCTGGTCCGCCTTTGGCAAGGCAACAGATTTGCGTCATCGTATTCTGTTCACGCTCCTGCTTTTGGTCGTCTACCGCCTTGGCACCTTCATTCCCGTTCCTGGGATCGACGGTGCTGCACTGCGCGACTTTATGGAAAGTGCGGGGCAGGGTATCGGCGGTATGGTGTCGATGTTCACAGGTGGTGCATTGGGCCGGATGGGCATTTTTGCCCTTGGTATCATGCCCTACATCTCGGCTTCGATCATCGTGCAATTGTTGACGTCCATGGTGCCGTCCCTTGAGCAGTTGAAAAAAGAGGGCGATCAGGGCCGCAAAAAGATCAACCAGTACACCCGTTTCGGTACAGTTGCGCTGGCGACCGTGCAGGCTTACGGGCTTTCTGTGTCGCTTGAGGCTGGCGATATCGCCGCGGATCCGGGCATGTACTTCCGCATCGCCTGTATGATCACGCTGGTGGGCGGTACGATGTTCCTGATGTGGCTGGGCGAGCAGATCACAGCGCGCGGCATCGGCAACGGTATTTCGCTTATCATTTTCGTCGGCATCATTGCCGAAGTTCCGGCCGCCATCGCGCAGTTCTTTGCCTCCGGTCGCTCGGGTGCGATCAGCCCTGCAATCATCGTTGCTGTTCTGGTTATGGTGATCGCGACCATCATGTTTGTGGTATTCATGGAGCGCGCGCTGCGCAAGCTTCCGATCCAATACCCGCGCCGTCAGGTCGGCATGAAAGTCTATGACGGTGGCTCCAGCCATCTGCCGATCAAGGTGAACCCGGCAGGCGTGATTCCTGCGATCTTTGCCAGCTCGCTTTTGCTGCTGCCCGTCACGATCAGCACCTTCTCCGGCAACTCCACCAATCCGGTGATGTCGTGGTTGCTTGCCAACTTTGGTCCGGGTCAGCCGCTTTACCTTCTGTTCTTCATCGCGATGATCGTCTTTTTTACATATTTCTATACGTTTAACGTTGCTTTCAAGCCGGACGATGTTGCTGACAACCTGAAGAACCAGAACGGTTTTGTCCCCGGAATCCGTCCTGGCAAGCGGACATCCGAGTATCTTGAATATGTGGTGAACCGCGTTCTGGTGCTTGGCTCTGCCTATCTGGCGGCAGTCTGTATCCTGCCGGAAATCCTGCGCGGACAATTCGCAATCCCGTTCTACTTTGGCGGCACGTCCGTTCTGATTGTTGTGTCCGTGACAATGGATACGATCCAGCAGGTGCAAAGCCATCTGCTTGCCCATCAATATGAAGGTCTGCTTGAGAAGTCGCAATTGCGTGGCAAATCCGGCAAACCACGCAAAAAACGGAGCCCGCTGCGTCGATGAACATTATTCTCCTCGGACCCCCCGGAGCCGGTAAGGGCACCCAAGCCCGCCACCTTGTTGAAACGCGGAATATGGTGCAGCTAAGCACCGGAGACATGTTGCGCGAAGCAAAAGACAGCGGAACAGAAATGGGCCAGGTCGTTGCCGATGTTATGGCCCGCGGCGCATTGGTCACCGACGAAATTGTGATTGGCCTGATTCGCGAAAAGCTGACCGACAAGACCAGCCACGGTGGATTTATCTTTGACGGTTTTCCGCGCACATTGGCGCAGGCCGACGCGTTGGGTGATCTGATGGCGGCCGAGGGCCAGACGCTGGATGCTGTGATCGAGATGCGCGTCGACGACGAGGCACTGGTCGGGCGGATCACTGCACGGTCCACCTGTGGTAGCTGTGGTGAGGTCTATAACGACAACACCAAACCGATTCCCGCGGATGGCAAGTGCACGAGCTGTGGCGGCACAGAATTCAAGCGCCGCGCCGACGACAATGAAGAAAGCCTGAAAACCCGGCTGATGGCGTATTACAAGCAGACGTCGCCCCTCATCGGATATTATTACGCCAAAGATATGTTGGAAACCGTTGATGGCCTTGCTGCGATCGACGAGGTCCAGACCAGCATCGCCGGTGTTCTTGACCGCTGATCCTGCCGCGCTGGTTAAACTGTGAAAACGGGTCGAACTTCCTAATCCCGGCCCGTTTTCTTTGATAGATGCGGCGCCGGGGCATGGGCTGGGATATCGATGACGCGCTTGCAATCGTGCCGTGTCAAGCTGTATCGGCGGTTTGCTTCAAAGCTTGGGTTGACGATCCTGCGAAAACTTCATACTCACCGACATCTCGAATGAGAATCAAACTGCGGGACCGGTCGCGCCGCCTCGCATGAACACCTGATCAGCTCCAGCCCGCAGGCAAATCGTCTCGGGCTTCGTGTTGTGAAAAAAGGGTCTGGAACGACGGATCCGCAACGAAAAGGAATAGCACACGTGGCACGTATTGCCGGCGTAAACATCCCGACTGCAAAGCGGGTTCCAATCGCCCTCACCTACATCACCGGTATCGGCACCTCTTCCGCAGAGAAAATCTGCGAAGCGGTTGGTATTGATCTTTCACGTCGCGTGAATGAACTGTCCGATTCCGAAGTTCTGAAAATTCGCGAGCATATCGACGAGAACTTTAGCGTCGAAGGCGATCTGCGCCGTGAAACCCAGATGAACATCAAACGGTTGATGGATCTGGGCTGCTACCGTGGCCTGCGCCACCGTCGCAACCTTCCTGTGCGTGGTCAGCGTACGCACACCAACGCTCGCACTCGCAAAGGCCCCGCAAAGGCCATTGCCGGTAAGAAGAAATAAGGGAGGGTTTGACCAATGGCACGTGAAAAGACACGCGTTAAGAAGAAGGTTTCCAAGAACATCGCCGCTGGTGTGGCGCATGTGAACTCTTCCTTCAACAACACAAAAATCCTGATCTCCGATGTTCAGGGTAATGCAATTGCATGGTCCTCTGCTGGCACCATGGGCTTTAAGGGGTCGCGCAAGTCGACGCCTTATGCGGCCCAGATGGCTGCCGAAGATGCGGGTCGCAAAGCACAGGATCACGGCGTAAAAACGCTTGAAGTCGAAGTGCAAGGCCCCGGTTCGGGCCGTGAGTCGGCGCTGCGCGCTTTGGCTGCTGCCGGTTTCAACATCACGTCGATCCGTGATGTGACGCCGATGGCACACAACGGGTGCCGCCCGCCCAAACGCCGCCGCGTTTAAGCGATCATCATTCTATCCGGGGTCCGTGCTTTGTCACGGACCCCTTACGACTTTTTGAAACCTCGGGAGTTTGCCCCGGTCGGACATACGGGTGCAGACAGGAATGGAGGGACACATGATCCACAAAAATTGGGCCGAGCTGATCAAGCCACAGCAGCTTGACGTCAAGCCCGGCAACGATCCGGCACGTCAGGCAACTGTGATTGCCGAACCGCTTGAGCGGGGCTTTGGCCTCACGATGGGTAACGCACTGCGCCGCGTTCTGATGTCGAGCCTGCAAGGCGCGGCTATCACATCGGTGCAGATCGACAATGTCCTGCACGAATTTTCGTCCGTTGCGGGCGTACGCGAAGATGTCACCGATATTATTCTGAACCTCAAAGGTGTGTCCATCCGCATGGAAGTCGAAGGGCCAAAGCGCCTGTCGATCTCCGCGAAGGGCCCCGGCGTTGTGACGGCGGGTGACATTTCCGAGTCCTCGGGTATCGAGATCCTGAACCGCGATCATGTGATCTGCCACCTCGATGACGGTGCGGATATCTACATGGAGCTGATGGTCAACACCGGCAAAGGCTATGTCTCTGCTGACAAGAACAAGCCGGAAGACGCGCCCATCGGCCTGATTCCGATCGACGCGATCTATAGCCCTGTGAAAAAAGTCAGCTATGATGTGCAGCCGACCCGCGAAGGTCAGGTGCTGGATTATGACAAGCTGACCATGAAAGTGGAAACAGACGGCTCGATCACGCCGGATGATGCAGTGGCGTTTGCTGCGCGCATTCTACAGGATCAGCTGGGCATCTTCGTCAACTTCGACGAGCCCGAATCGGCTTCCCGTCAGGACGACGACGACGGTCTGGAATTCAACCCGCTTCTCTTGAAGAAGGTGGACGAATTGGAACTGTCGGTACGTTCGGCCAACTGTCTCAAGAACGACAATATCGTGTATATTGGCGATCTGATCCAGAAGACCGAAGCCGAAATGCTGCGCACACCGAACTTTGGCCGCAAATCCTTGAACGAGATCAAGGAAGTGCTGTCGGGTATGGGTCTGCACCTTGGCATGGACGTCGAGGACTGGCCGCCGGACAACATCGAAGAACTGGCGAAAAAGTTCGAAGATTCGTTCTGAAAATTAGGGTGGGGGGCAACCTCCACCCGACGCACGACCGGGTTGCAAGACCCCAAGGAGAGCCTGAGACACGCATCAAAGGCCGGACAAAGTAAAACAGCCCGTAGAGGGCATTGATTTGGAGACTACAACATGCGTCACGCACGTGGATACCGCCGCCTGAACCGCACACATGAGCACCGCAAGGCGCTTTGGGCCAACATGGCCGGCTCGCTGATCGAGCATGAGCAGATCAAAACAACATTGCCAAAAGCAAAAGAACTGCGCCCGATCATCGAAAAGATGATCACGCTTGCCAAGCGTGGCGATCTGCACGCCCGCCGCCAAGCCCGTGCGCGTCTGAAAGAGGACCAGTATGTCGCGAAATTGTTCGACATCCTTGGCCCGCGCTACAAGGACCGTCAGGGCGGTTATGTCCGCGTCCTGAAAGCCGGTTTTCGCTATGGTGACATGGCCCCGATGGCGATTATCGAATTTGTGGACCGTGACCGTGATGCCAAAGGCGCTGCTGACAAGGCGCGCGTCGCGGTGGAAGAAACTTCAGAATAAAATTTCGCCTCCTGGTGAAGTGAAGAGCCCTGCCTTTTGGCGGGGCTTTTTGTTGCCTGCGTTGTGTCGGGATATTTTCTGCCAAAAGAAATAGGGGAGTTGCAAGACGGGCAGCGTCTGCGCATATCTGGACGTATGAAAACGCTTATCCTGATCCTCGCGCTGTTCGCCACGCCACTGGCGGCGCAGCAGGTGCCGTCCTCCGCGGTTGAAATGCAGCTGAGCTTTGTACCTGTGGTCAAACAGACGGCACCTGCGGTTGTAAATATATACGCCAGAATCATGCGTGCGCCCGAGGCGACACCGCTGCGATCCGATCCGTTTTTCGAGCGGTTCTTTCGTGACCCGTTTTCGGAACAGCGTCCGCAGGTGCAAAATTCGCTCGGTTCTGGTGTGATTTTGTCTGATGACGGTTATGTGGTGAGCAATTATCATGTTGTCGGGAGCGCGACGGATATTCGGGTGGTGCTGACCGACCGGCGCGAGTTCAGCGCGCATGTGATTTTGGGTGATGCGGAGAGCGATTTGGCGATCCTGAAGATCGACGCACCCGACGCGTTGCCGTTTCTGGAACTGCGCGGCAGCGATAGTGTCGAAGTCGGAGAACTGGCGTTGGCTGTGGGTAATCCGTTTGGCGTAGGGCAGACGGTGAGCAGCGGGATTGTTTCGGGGCTTGCGCGGTCTGGCGGGTCCGCAGGCAGCGGTCAGGGTTATTTCATCCAGACGGACGCACCGATCAATCCGGGCAACTCGGGGGGTGCGCTTGTGGATATGGCGGGGCGGCTCATCGGGGTGAATACTTCGATTCTGACGCGCTCTGGCGGGTCGAACGGGATCGGATTTGCGATACCTTCGGACCTTGTCGCCGCCTTTGTGGCGCAGGCGCGGTCGGGCAACGAGAGCTTTGTGCGGCCATGGGCGGGGATCAGCGGACAGCCGCTGGATGCGGACATGGCTGCAACGCTGGGGTTTGACCGCTCGGGCGGGATCATCGTTTCGGGGCTGCATTCGGTCAGCCCGTTTCTGAAGGCCGGACTTGAGGTAGGTGACGTGATTTTGGAGGTCGGCGGGCAGCCGGTGAACACACCCTCCGAGATGGTCTATCGCATGAGCGTGGCAGGCACGGGGGCGTCGGCGCAGGTTACTTTTATACGAAGCGGGGAGCAGCAAACTGTGGAGGTTTCCCTGATCGCTGCACCTGAAGAGCCACCGCGCGACATGATCGAGATGCCGGACCGGAGCCTGTTTCCCGGCCTCGCACTTGTGCAACTAAACCCGGCAGTGCTGGCAGAATTGAACCTGCCGCTGGAAGCCGAAGGGGTTGCTGTTGTGAATGCGGGGCGTTTTGCGGCGCGCGCAGGATTGCGGCGGGGCGATGTGATCCTTGGGATCAATGGCAATACTGTTACCCACCCCCAAGAGGCCGCCGCGGCCTTTTCAGGGGCGTCGCGACAGGTAGAGATGCTGGTGCAGCGCGGCGCACAGCGTATCTCCCTGCGCTTACGAGTCTAGAACGGTGGCTGATCTCTTTGGCACCGGTGCGCAAAAACCGCGCGAAAGCACACGCCGCCCTCTGGCCGATCGTTTACGGCCCAAGACGCTGGACGAGGTGATCGGGCAGGAGCAGATCCTTGGTCCGGACGGGCCGCTTACGATCATGCTCAAGGGAGGTGCGTTAAGTTCGCTTGTTTTCTGGGGGCCGCCGGGGGTGGGAAAAACGACGATCGCGCGGTTGCTTGCTGATGAAACAGATCTGCATTTCGTTCAGATTTCCGCGATCTTCAGCGGTGTGCCAGAGTTGCGGCGTGTCTTTGACGCTGCAAAAATCCGCCAGCAAAACGGGCAGGGCACGCTTTTATTCGTTGATGAGATCCACCGTTTCAACAAGGCACAGCAGGATAGTTTCTTGCCGCACATGGAGGACGGAACCATCTTGTTGGTGGGGGCAACTACCGAAAACCCCTCGTTCGAGTTGAACCGTGCGGTCCTGAGCCGAAGCCAAGTGCTGGTGCTTGAGCGCTTGCCGCAGGAAGATCTGGAACGACTGGTTGTGCGGGCAGAAGCCGAGTTGGGAATTACCTTGCCGCTTGAGCCTGAAGCGCGCCAGGCGCTGTTGGATATGGCGGACGGAGACGGGCGCGCATTGCTCAACCTGATCGAGCAGATTGCGGCGTGGAAGTTGGACAATCCGCTGGACCAGGTCGCTTTGGGCAAGCGGCTTTCAAAGCGTGCGGCGCAGTATGACAAGGGCGGGGACGCACATTACAATCTGATTTCGGCGCTGCACAAATCCGTGCGTGGCAGTGACCCCGACGCGGCGCTTTACTGGTTTGCGCGGATGCTTGAGGGGGGCGAAGACCCGCGATACCTCGCGCGGCGCATCACGCGCATGGCGGTCGAGGATATCGGCCTTGCGGACCCGCAGGCGCAAGCAGTTTGCCTGCAAAGCTGGGAAACGTTCGAGCGGTTGGGCTCGCCCGAAGGGGAGTTGGCGCTGGCGCAGGCGCTCACCTATCTGGCGCTCGCGCCGAAATCGAATGCGGCATATGTCGCCTACAAGGCTGCGCGCAAGTCGGCCAAGGCCACCGGATCAGAGCCACCCCCCAAGCATATCCTGAACGCGCCCACGGCGATGATGAAGGATCAGGGCTTTGGCGATGGCTACGCCTATGACCACGATGCCGAAGACGGGTTTTCAGGGCAGAACTATTTCCCCGACGGGATGGCGCGCCCGTCTTTCTATGCGCCGGTTGAGCGTGGTTTCGAGCGTGATCTAAAGAAGCGGCAGGACTATTTCGCCAAGCTGCGCTCCAAGCGGGAGAGTTGACTCTCCGCGCGTCGCGCGCGATTGCAGGCGCATGATATCTACAGTTGCTCTTGTTGCTCTGGGCGGTGCCATCGGTGCTGCGTGCCGCTTCCTTGTGGGGGTGGGTGTATTGCGCGTGGCCGGCCCTTTGGATTTTCCGGTTGCGGTGTTGGGCGTCAACGTCCTTGGCTCTTTTCTCATGGGTGTTTTCGTCGTCACGGCGGCGCACAAAGGGCTGACCCATCTCGGCCCGTTTGTCATGACCGGCCTGTTGGGCGGCTTCACCACGTTTTCCGCGTTTTCGCTTGAAACGGTCACTCTGATCGAGCGTGGCAATCACGGGGCGGCAATGGCCTATGTCGCGCTATCCGTGGGGATTAGTATTTTGGGTCTGATGCTGGGACTGATTGTCGCCAGAGGAGTATTCGCATGAGCCGTGTTCAGACACTTACCGTACAAGAAGGCGATGGGGACCAGCGGCTGGACCGCTGGTTCAAGCGCCAGTTTCCTTTGATCAGTCAGGGGCGTCTGGAAAAGATGTGCCGCAAGGGCGACTTGCGTGTGGATGGCGGGCGGGTCAAGGCGTCGACGCGTCTTGAGGTCGGCCAACAGGTCCGCATCCCGCCGCTGCCCGACAGCGAAGCACCGCCGCCGCCAAAACGCACGCGGGTCACCGATGCCGATGCAAAGTTCATCCGGTCTTGCGTGATCTACCGCGACGATCATGTGATCGCGCTTAACAAGCCGCCGGGCCTGCCGGTGCAGGGCGGATCGGGGCAGGGTGATCGCCATGTTGACGCGCTGTCCGAAACGTTGATGTTTGATCTCGACGAACGGCCCCGCCTTGTTCACCGGCTGGACAAGGACACGTCCGGTGTTTTGATCCTTGCGCGTACGCGCGAGGCGGCAAAGGCGCTGACGGCGAATTTCCGGCACCGCGAGACGCGCAAGATTTACTGGGCTGTCGTCGCGGGTGTGCCGCAACCGCGCAACGGCACGATCAAGTTCGGGCTGGTCAAGGCGGGCGGTCATGGTGCGCGCGGCGAAGGTGAAAAGATGATTGCCGTGCATCCGCGCGATGTGGACAGCACCGAAGGCGCCAAGCGCGCTTTGACGGATTACGCCACGCTGGAACAGGCGGGCAACCGCTGCTGCTGGATGGCGCTTATTCCTGTGACGGGCCGCACGCACCAGCTGCGGGTGCATATGGCGGAAATCGGTCACCCGATTGTCGGTGATGGCAAGTATGGCGGTTCCTCGCAGGAAAACCTTGGTGATGGATGGGGCGCGCAACTGGGGGGTGACATCTCCAAAAAGCTGCACCTGCATGCGCGTAGTCTCAAGATCGAGCATCCCGCGACCAAGGCGATCCTGAGCCTTGTGGCCCCCTTGCCCGAGCATATGGCGCGTACATGGCAGACGTTCCAATGGTCGCCTGCGGACGTGCCGGATGACCCTTTCGAGGAAGATTGGGGATGACGGATCGACCCTTGCGGCTGGTGATTTTCGATGTCGACGGCACGCTCGTCGACAGTCAGGCTGACATTCTCGGCGCGATGCAGCTTGCGTTCGCCGCCGAAGGAATCGCCTGTCCCGCGCGCGCGGATGTCTTGGGTGTTGTCGGGTTGTCGCTGCCTGCGCTGATGCCGGTGCTGGCCCCCCATGCTGATGCCGCCACGTTGGCGCGGTTGGTCGAAGGTTACCGCGAGGCATATGTGACGCTGCGCGCCCATCAGGGGAGCGCCGTTTCATCGCCGCTTTATCCCGGTGCGGCACAGGTGTTATCGGATTTGCAGGCGCGCTCCGAGGTTCTTTTGGGCGTGGCCACCGGCAAGTCCCGCCGCGGTCTTGACAAGCTGATCGAGGGTCACGCCCTGCACGGGCTTTTCGTGACCCAGCAAGTCGCGGACTTTCATCCCTCGAAGCCGCACCCGTCAATGATACATGAGGCGCTGTCCGATACCGGAGTTGCGGCCGAGAATGCCGTGATGGTGGGCGATACCAGCTTTGACATGGACATGGCCGCCGCTGCCGGTGTGACGGGCATCGGGGTGCGCTGGGGCTACCACCCCCAGGAAAGGCTGACGGCGGCGCTGCACATGTTGGACCGCTTCAGCGATCTGCCCCCCCTCCTTGATGCGATCTGGAAGGATTGAACCATGAGCGACTGGAAAGCGAAACGGTTTTGGAAAGAGGCTGCGACGGTCGCGGGCGATGACGGTTTTTCTGTCGAACTTGACGGTCGCCCCGTGCGGACACCCGCAAAACGCCATCTCGTTCTGCCGACGCGCGCGATGGCAGAGGCAATTGCCGCAGAGTGGGACGCGCAAGAGGGCGTGATCAATCCCCACACGATGCCCGTTACCAAAACCGCCAATGCAGCGATTGACAAGGTCGCCACACAACATACCGAGGTCGCCGAACTGCTGTCCGCGTATGGCGACAGCGATCTTTTGTGCTATCGCGCGCCGTCGCCGGAAAGGCTGGTGGCGCGGCAGGCTGAAAAGTGGGATCCGCTGCTGGAGTGGAGCGCGCAGACGCTTGGCGCAAGGCTGGCGCAGCGCACTGGCGTGATGCATGTGCCGCAAGATCCCCGATCTCTCGACATTTTGCGGGCGCGGACTTTTGCGTTCACCGCTTTCGAACTGGCGGCGTTTCACGATCTGGTTAGCCTGTCCGGCTCGCTTGTGATCGGATTCGCGGCGACGCAAAACGTGCAGCCCACGCTCGAGCTTTGGCAAATTTCGCGGCTGGACGACATCTGGGAAGAAGAGCAGTGGGGCGAGGACGAAGAGGCGTCCCGTTTAGCTAAGATCAAAGAAACCGCTTTTTGCCACGCTAAACGCATGTTCGATCTTGCGCACATTCGTTAAGCAGCAGCGCGGCCTTCCTTGGGGGGGGCGCGAACTGAACTGCCTTTTTTGACCTCTGATACTTGACGTTCGCGCGGAAATCCGCCCAAACTGTGGATCACTACGCGAAATGTATAACGCGAAGTATCGCCACTGGTGCGTAAAGTGCCGGAATGATCCGTCCGGAACGTGGCGGAAAATCAGGAAGAGGTTAAAATGAATAAATCTGTAATTCTAGGTGCACTGACCATCGCAGGTCTGTCTGCCGGTGCCGCCGCCGCCGCAACGCTTGACGATGTTAAAGAGCGCGGCAAGCTGAACTGTGGTGTGACGACCGGTCTGGTCGGTTTCTCCGCCCCCGACGCGAACGGCGAATGGAAAGGCTTTGACGTTGCGGTATGCCGCGCAGTTGCCGCCGCTGTTCTGGGCGATGCCATGGCTGTCGAGTTTGTTCCGCTGACCGGCAAGACGCGCTTTACGGCTCTGGCCGCAGGCGAAATTGATGTGCTGGCGCGTAACACCACATGGACTTTGTCGCGCGATGTCGACCTGAAGTTCGACTTTATCGGTGTGAACTATTACGATGGCCAGGGCTTTATGGTGCCAAAAGAGCTGGGTGTGTCCTCGGCCAAGGATCTGGATGGTGCAACCGTCTGTATCCAGACCGGCACAACAACCGAGCTGAACCTCGCGGATTACTTCCGCGCGAACAACATCAGCTACGAGCCCGTGCCGATTGAAACAAATGGTGAAGCACAGCAGCAATATCTTGCAGGTGCCTGCGACGTTTATACGACAGACGCATCCGGTCTGGCATCGACACGCGCGACTTTCGAAGCGCCCGGTGATCACATGTTGCTGCCCGAGATCGTGTCCAAAGAGCCGCTTGGCCCGCTGGTCCGTCACGGTGATAACGATTGGGGCGATATCGTCCGCTGGACACTTAACGCCCTGATCGCTGCCGAAGAGCTTGGTATATCCTCCGCCAACATCAACGAGATGGCGGAATCTACAACAAACCCCGAAGTTGCGCGTTTGCTGGGCTCCGAAGGTAATTTGGGCGAAATGCTGGGTCTGTCATCGGATTGGGCCAAGAATGCAATCCTTGCATCCGGCAACTACGGTGAGATCTTTGCCAAGAACATTGGTGAGGAAACGCCAATCGGTCTGGCGCGTGGTCTGAACGCACAGTGGACCAATGGCGGTCTGCTGTATTCGCCCCCGTTCCGTTAATCCAATCTGTCGAAGGGCGCGCATGTTACGCGCCCTTCGCACTTTCCGGCAGTTTTCATTCTCCTTAATCCGCGCCCGGCGCTCTTCTTCGCTTCATATTGGGTGACCGTCGCTTTTTGCTCCGGATCATGTAGACTGCATCAGACGATCAAATAATTGACCCGGCACAGACGTCAAAAGACGCACTTCAATAATAGCCGGGATTACGGGGATATTACTGATGTCGACACTCACCGATCCTCCCAAGGAGTCGTTCCGGCTTTCTATGCTGTTGAATGACACGCGCTACCGGTCGATGACTTTTCAGGTCATCGCTGCAATCGTTCTGGCTTTGGCGCTGTTCTATATTTACACGAACCTTGTGGCAAACCTTCAGGCCGCTGGCCTGAACATTTCGTTCTCCTTTCTTGGAAACGCGGCGGGGTACGACATTAACCAGACGCTGATTGACTACACCAGTCAGTCGTCAAATTTGCGCGCTGCTGCTGTAGGGATCCTCAACACGTTGCTTGTGGCGGTGTTGGCTTGTGTCACCGCGACGGTTTTCGGTGTGGTTGCAGGGGTGCTGCGGCTGTCCGACAACTGGCTTGTGAGCAAGCTGATGGCAGCCTATGTCGAGATTTTCCGCAATATTCCGGTCCTGATCTGGATCATCATCATCTTCACCATCATGACAGCCGTTATGCCCAGCCCGCGCGATTTTCGCGGGGATGATCCGGCGTCATCCATGCTGCTTGACCTTTTTGCGTTTACCAATCGTGGTGTTTACGTTCCCGGCCCGTTCTTTACGCGGGGGATCGGTGGCGCTGACGGAAGCGGTTTCAACTGGTTGATTGTGATCGCCACGCTTGTCGGCTCGTTTCTGGCCACACGTCGTGTCACGGCGCGCGCAAATAAGATTCAGGAAGAAGCGGGGCAGCGCCCAAAGACATTGTGGCTCAACCTCGCGATCTGGTTGGCACCGGTAGCGCTGGTGTGCTTCATTATGGGGCTAAGCTGGGACATTCCGGCACTCAAAGGCTTCAACTTCCAAGGTGGTTTGAAGGTGGGCGGTCCTCTTATCGCCCTGTGGTTTGCGCTTTCGATCTACACCGGCGCCTTTATCGCCGAGAACGTGCGCGCAGGCATTCAAGCTGTTTCCAAGGGCCAAACCGAAGCGGCCGAGGCCTTGGGCATCCGCCCCCGACGGGTGATGAGCCTTGTTGTGCTGCCGCAGGCGTTGCGGGTGATTATTCCACCGTTGATCTCGCAGTACCTCAACATCACCAAAAACTCGTCGCTCGCCATTGCTGTCGGCTATGCGGACATCACCGCAACGCTGGGCGGTATCACGTTGAACCAGACGGGGCGCGCGATCGAATGTGTGCTGCTTTTGATGCTTTTCTATCTCGTGATCTCGCTGGTGATTTCCACGGTAATGAATGTCTACAACAACTCAATGAAGCTGAAGGAGCGCTGAGATGGTCGATCCAAAGGAGCGCCTCACATGAGCGACACACACGCACATTCCGTTGCCTTCGTTCGTGAGACAGCCATTCCGCCGTCGCCCGCTCCGGTGAACGCCGCCGGACCAATCAAGTGGATGCGCGACAATCTGTTTGCCACATGGGCCAATGCGCTGCTTACCGTTGCGGCCCTTTATTTCCTGTATATTGTCCTTGCCGCGACGTTGCCGTGGATCGTCGGCGGGTTGTGGACAACAGGCTCGTTGGCAGAATGCCGCGAGATATTGCAAGGCAAGTCGGCGGCCTGTTTCTCGGTTCTGACAGAGCGCTGGAACCAGTTGCTCTTCGGCTTCAAATACCCGGACGAGCTATACTGGCGGCCGGGACTGGCATTTGTGTTGTTGTTCTTTGCAGCCGCGCCGGTGTTGTTCTTCGATATGCCGCGCAAGTTTTTGGCGTTCACCGTGCTTTACCCTTTCATCGCCTACTGGTTGATCTGGGGCGGCAGCATCCTGTCTCCGATCGTGGCGCTTGTTGGCTTTTCGGCCGGTTATGTCGCCTATAGCAAGCTGGTCACACGCAATTTTGCCGCCGGTTTCTTTGGCAGCGTGGTGGCTGCATTCGTCGTCTGGTTCATCGGCGGCTATATCGTTGGTGCCGTGGCATCCGAAAACCCGATGCTCGAAGCGGTGCCAAGCCGCGATTTGGGTGGCTTTATGCTTAACCTGATGCTCGGGGTTACCTGCGTGTCCCTGTCGATCCCGTTGGGGATTGCGCTGGCGTTGGGCCGGCAAAGTTCGATGCCGCTGATCAAATGGATCTGCGTTATCTTCATCGAGTTTATTCGCGGCGTGCCGCTCATTACGCTGCTGTTCGTGGCAAGCGTGATGCTGGCTTACTTCTTCCCGCCCGAAGCCAACGTTGATCTGTTCCTGCGGGTGGTAATCATGATCACCATGTTCTCCTCGGCCTATATTGCCGAGGTGATTCGTGGTGGCCTCGCGGCACTCCCCAAGGGGCAGTATGAGGCGGGCGACAGCCTTGGTCTTGATTACGCGCAATCAATGCGTCTGATCATCCTGCCGCAAGCGTTGAAAATCTCCATTCCAGGCATCGTCAACATCGCCGTGGGTCTGTTCAAGGATACAACGCTGGTGTCGGTCATTTCGATGTTCGATCTGGTGGGCATGATTCGCGGCCCCATCCTCGCCTCCACCGACTGGAACGGCGTCTACTGGGAGCTTCTGGGCTTTGCCGCCCTGCTGTTCTTCGTCGTTTGCTATGGCATTTCGCAATATTCGCAGTGGCTTGAACGCCGCCTCGCGACAGATCACCGTTAAGGAGGCCGAAACATGGCTGACACTGCTGAAAAACACGTCAACACAACGTCAAAGTTGCAGGTCTCTGACGAGGTCGCGATCTCGATCCAGAATATGAACAAATGGTATGGCACCTTCCATGTGCTGCGTGACATCGACCTGACGGTGCATCGGGGCGAGCGGATCGTGATTTGCGGGCCTTCCGGTTCCGGCAAATCGACGCTCATCCGCTGTATCAATGCGCTGGAAGAGCATCAAAAAGGCCGGATCGAAGTGGACGGCACGGTTCTGTCGTCAGATCTCAAGAATATCGACAAAATCCGGTCTGAGGTTGGCATGTGCTTTCAGCATTTCAACCTGTTCCCGCATCTGACGATCCTCGAAAACTGTACGTTGGCACCGATCTGGGTGCGTAAAACCCCGAAAAAGGAGGCCGAAGCCACGGCTATGCACTTCCTTGAAAAGGTTAAAATTCCCGATCAGGCACTTAAATACCCCGGACAGCTTTCCGGTGGCCAGCAACAGCGGGTCGCAATTGCGCGCTCCTTGTGCATGAAGCCGCGCGTCATGTTGTTTGACGAACCGACATCAGCGCTTGATCCCGAGATGATCAAGGAGGTGCTTGATACAATGATCGAGCTGGCCGAAGAAGGCATGACGATGCTGTGTGTGACACATGAAATGGGCTTTGCCCGTCAGGTCGCGAACCGGGTTATCTTTATGGACGAAGGCCAGATCGTCGAGCAGAACGAGCCCGAAGCGTTCTTTAACAACCCACAAAGCCCGCGGACACAGATGTTTCTAAGCCAGATCCTTGGTCACTGATGGCAAGCCCTAGTTGGTAAATGCACGGGGTACGACAAAGTGAATGACCTGCCCCTGTTGCTGGGGCAGGTCATTCCAGTTCTGGATGTCGAAATCCAGCACAAGCGTTGCGCAGGTCGGGTAGGCGTCAAAATCCGGATGGTCTGGTGCGCGGCGTGCCAGTTGCTCCGCGAGGATCGCGCAGCCGGGATTATGCCCAATTATCATCACGCAGCTTTCGGTTTGGGACTTTAACGCGTTGGCCATGATATCCGCCGATGCAAGATAGAGCGCCCGTGTACGGGTGACGGGAATATCATCATCGAACTTGAGCCGCTTAAGGGTTTCTTGTGTGCGGACGGCTTCCGAACACAGGATATGATCGGGGCGTAGAGTTTGCGCGCGCATCCAGTCGCCCATCGCTGTGGCGCTGCGTTCCCCGCGCGGATTCAGCCCGCGTTCGAAATCGGTTATGTCGCCGCCTGACCAATCGGATTTCGCGTGGCGCATGAGAATCAGCCGTTTCATTCAGGCTCCTTTAAAGGCAAGCATATGGAAAGCGGATTGCGCGTCGCGGCGATTAAACGATTTGCTGACGGGACAGATCGTCCGGACAAGGCAGCCGTGCTGCATACAACTGCTTTGCCCTTCTGGGGTGACGAGGTGGTCCTTGCAGGCGTGCACACCATAATTGTGCCTGTCAGAGAGCGCGTCAACCGGACAGGCACTCACGCAGGGCCGCGTCGTGCAAATGGCGCAAGGGTTTTGGGAGGGAACGTCAGGTTCGAACGGCTGCGCAAGGACCAGCGCGCCGCGAATGGAAACCATCAGGCCCGCGCGATCATGGATCAACATGCCTGTCGGGCTGGACCAAAAACGCCCTGTTGCCTTTGCCCACGCGATAAACGGGGCATAGGGCGGGCCGTCAGAGGGGTAAGCGGCCTGCGCGCCCAAGGCAGTGGCAAGCGCACCGAGGATGCGCTTTGACCACCGGTCAATCGGGTCGCGCTTTTCATCGTGGTATTCGGGCGAATCGGTAAACACCTGCCAGAATCCTGCATCCGTACCGACAAGGGCGATGCTGCGTCGCCTATCGTCGGGATCTGGCAGCACACCCATCAGCATCAGGCCTTGCGGCGTGATTGCTGCATTGATCCGCGTGAGGCTGCCATCGTGTGTCATTCACTCTTTCCCGGAAGGGGTATCCGGTAAACGCATCATCCCGAACGGATGATGCTGCCTGCGCCATGTTCGGTGAAAAGCTCTAACAGGCACGCATTCGGAGCGCGTCCGTCAAGGATAACAGCCGCGCGCACACCCGCGTTCAGCGCATCAAGCGCGGTCTGGGTCTTGGGAATCATGCCACCCGCGATGGTGCCGTCCTTGGTCATCTGGCCGATCTGGGTGGCGGTCAGTTCCGTCAGCACCTCGCCGGACGCATTTTTTACACCGGAAACATCGGTGAGCAAAAGCAGGCGGTCGGCCTTGAGCGCGGAGGCGATGGCACCCGCCGCGGTGTCGCCGTTGATGTTGAACGTCTCGCCGTTCATACCCATGCCAAGGGGGGCGATGACGGGGATCAATTCCTTTTCGGCCAGATCCAACAGCAGCCGCGGATTAACCTGCGTCGGCTTGCCCACCAGACCCAGCGCAGGATCCTCGGGCTCGCAGATGATCAGGCCGCTATCCTTGCCTGTCACCCCAACAGCGCGGCCACCCTGAGCGGAAATTGCTTGGACGATCTTTGCATTTACAAGGCCCGAAAGCACCATCTCGACCACTTCCATGGTGGCGGAATCGGTGACGCGCTTGCCGTTCACGAATTCGGACCGGATGTTAAGCCGCCCGAGCATTTCGTTGATCATCGGTCCGCCGCCATGCACAATCACGGGCTTCACGCCGACTTGCCGCATCAAGACCACATCGCGGGCGAATTCCAGCATCGCTTCATCGCTGCCCATGGCGTGACCGCCCAGCTTGATTACGACGGTCGCGTCGTTGTAGCGCTGCATATACGGCAGGGCTTGTGACAAGGTGGCGGCAGTGGCGGCCCAATCGCGATTCATGTCTTGTTTTCTCATCTCTGTGTTCCCGTCATATGTCGGGATCATAGGATGTTATTCGAGGGTCGCAATCACCGATCGCAGGGTGGGGATGCCCCAGCCTTTTTCGGACGAGGTCACGATCATTTCAGGATAGGCGGCAGGGTGCTTGGCCAGCGCTGCGCGAATCTGGTCAAGAATTTTGTCGCGCTCTACTTCCTTCACCTTGTCGGCTTTGGTCACAACCGCCTGAAAGGTCACGGCGGCGCTATCGAGCAGGCTCATGATTTCGTCATCGACCTTTTTGACACCGTGGCGTGCGTCGATCAACACAAAGGCACGGCGCAGGGTCTGGCGACCTTGAAGGAATTGCTTGAGCAGGCGTTGCCATTTCTCGACCACAGGTAGCGGCGCGTTGGCATAGCCATAGCCGGGCAGATCGACGAGATAGAGATCATCACCAGCGGTGAAATAGTTGATTTCCTGCGTGCGTCCGGGCGTATTAGAGGCACGCGCCAGCCCCTTGCGGCCGGTGATCGCGTTGATCAGGCTTGATTTTCCCACGTTGGAACGCCCTGCAAAGCAGACTTCCAACCGGTCGGCCTCGGGCAGGCCGGACATTGCAACCACCCCTTTCACGAAATCGGTCTCGCCTGCGAATAGCAGACGGCCCTGTTCGAGCTTTTGCGCATCGGGTTCTTCGTACACGGGGAAAGGCAGTTGCATCAGATCAGCTCCATCGTATCGCCGACGCTCACTTCGCCGTTCTCGATAACCACCGCATAAACACCGAAGTCCTGATGTGCCAGCAAGTTTAGGGCCGCTAGCGTATCGACATCCCGCTCGCCGGTGTCGGTGTTGGCGGTGGTCGCGCGACAGCGGGTGATGCGTTGTTCGATTCTCAGGCGCGCTGCGCCAAGCTGTATATCGCGCCCGATCCAGCCGAACTCCGCCCAGGCGGGTGCCCCGTCAAACCAGATATTGCCGCGCCAGCGTTCGGTTTGAAGCGGGCGCGTCGCGAGGGATTCCACGGCGACATGCGTGGCGTGGTTGCACAGGGAGAGGGAGGGGAAGGGGCTGTCGGTAAAACCACGTCCGTTAAGGCGCAGCACACGGTCCGGCTGCGCACGGCTGGCGTCCACCAAGGGGCGTACCCACGCGATCAGCTTGTCGGCATCGCAGTCCGGTTGAACGGATAGATCGGGGCGGTCGGGGTGGCGCAGGGTGAGCGTCTCTGATGCCTCGTCAAGTGTTGAGGTAATGGCCATTAGGGCTGGCGACTTTGCACCGCGGCTAAAGTTTTGGCAGGCCGCCCAGCCGGAACCGTCTGCCTTGGCCGCGTCATGAGCGACGGCCCATGTGCGGTCATAAGGCATCGCCTCGCCAGCGCTCAGCGTGACCCGCTCCAGCGGTTCACGCCCATGTGATTTCAAGGGGTGGCGCCAGAGCGCCGTCACCTTCATCACTTTTTAGCCTCTACCTTGGACTTGCGGCTAAAGCTGCCTTTGATGTTGCCCAAAAGGTCAGGCTTGTAACCCTGGCTGCGCATGATCAGGTACTGTTGCGTGAACGTGATGGTGTTGTTCGCGATCCAGTAGACCACCAGCCCGCTTGCAAAGCTGCCCAGCATGAACATGAAAACCCAAGGCATCCATGCAAAGATCATTTGCTGTGTCGGATCGGTGGGGGCCGGATTCAGCTTTTGTTGCAGCCACATGGAAATGCCCAAAAGCAGTGGCAGGATGCCGATAAAGACAAGCGCCATGATCGAGCCGGTCTCGGGAGAGGCCCATGGTAGAAGGCCGTAGAAGTTGAAAATCGACGTTGGATCAGGCGCGCTGAGGTCCTGGAACGGGCCAAAGAAGGGCGCATGGCGCAACTCGATCGTGACAAAGATCACTTTGTAGAGCGAGAAGAAAATTGGAATTTGCAAAAGGATCGGCAAGCAGCCTGCGGCGGGGTTGACCTTTTCCTTTTTGTAAAGCTCCATCATGCCTTGCTGCATTTTCTGGCGGTCGTCGCCAGCGGCTTCTTTCATCTTCTCCATTTTCGGCTGAAGCTCTTTCATCTTTGCCATGGAGACGTAGGATTTATACGCCAGCGGGAACAGTATTGCCTTGATCAGCAAGGTCAGCGCGATAATCGAGATGCCCATGTTGCCGATCAACTGGTTGAGATGGTGGAGCAGCCAGAAAATCGGCTTTGTCAGGAAGGAGAACCACCCCCAGTCGATCGCGTCGATGAAGTTGTAGATGCCTTGTGCCTCATAGTCGCGCAGGATTTCCCATTCTTTTGCGCCAGAGAAGAACTGTGTCGTCGTCTCTGCCGTGGTGCCGGGGGCGACTGTTTGGACGGGCATTACCGTTTCGGTTTGATAGATGTCGCGGCGTTCGTCGTATTTGGCAACGGATTTGAAGGCGGAGCCCTGGGTCGGGATTAGCACGCTCATCCAGTAGTGATCGGTAAAGCCGATCCAGCCGTTCTCGGTGATGCTCTTTTCTTCAGTGCGTGCGCCGGCCCGTTGGTTGAATTCGAACTCCGGCATGTCGTCCCAATCGGTCTCCGAATACGCGCCATCCGTCATGGCCACGACGCCTTCGTGGAGGATGAAGAAATTCTTGAGATCAGTCGGGATGCCGTGGCGTGCCAGAACGCCATATGGGGCCACGGAAACGGGGGCACCACCAGTATTTTCAACGGATTGCGTGATCGTGAACATGTACTGGTCGTCAATCGCGATCTCTTTGGTGAACTGAAGGCCCGCGCCGTTGTTCCAGCCCAAAGTTACCGGTGACCCGACAGCAAGCACATCACCGCTGACAAGTTCCCATTCGGTGTTGGGGCCGGGGACAGCCGTTGGATCAACGCCGCCCGCAGCAGCCCAGCCATGGACAGCATACTGCGCATTTTCCTCACCGACGGGATTGAGAACGGTGACGATCTCGGCGTCCGCCTCAAGAGACGTACGGTAGTCGTTCAGTGCGAGGTTGTCGATCCGCCCGCCCAACAATGAAAGCGATCCCGAGACGCGGTCGGTCTTGATTGTGACGCGCGCGGCTGTTTCCAGCGCGCTGGGGGGCGTTTCTGTGTTTGCCGTGGTTGCGGGGGCATCAGCGCTAGGCGTAACCAGAGCGTCTTCGGCCGGTGCTGTCTGGCTGATCGTGGTGCCATCAATGGGGGTTTCGGCGTCTGGTGGCGGAAAAAGCACAAACCAGACAAGGATCACGACAAAGCTGAGCGCCGTTGCAATGATAAGGTTCTTGTTTTGATTGTCCATGCGCACCGCCACCTGATGTCTTAAAACTGTCCGGTGGGTACACAGCCTGAGGGCCGAAAGGTCAAGCGGATTCGGGGTCGCAGGGGTCTATGAAGGCTGTATCAAGGTGGCTTTCCCGTTTATTTCATGCGGCCCTGCATGATCTGCGGCATATCGGTGAGTTTGGCATTGTGAGCGTGCATCCAATCGAAGGTCTGGTCAAAGGGCATCGGCCGCGCGATGCCGAACCCTTGAACGTGATCGCAACCCAACTGAGCAAGCAGCACATGCTCGCCTACAGTTTCCACTCCCTCGGCAAGGGTTTCAAGTCCCAGACGTTCGGCCATCGTCAGAATAGCGCCAATCATGCGCTGCTGTTCCGGGTCTCGATCCGCTTTCATGACAAAGCTGCGGTCGATTTTGATGCGGCTGACAGAAAACCGGCGGATCGAGGCGATGGAGGCGTTGCCAGTGCCAAAGTCGTCCAGATCAATGCGGCAGCCGAGTGCGCCCAAAGCATTGATGTTGCGTGTGATAACGTCATCTGGCGCACCAGCCACGACTGTTTCGAGCACTTCGACGGCAAGCCGATCGGGCGTGAGTTCAAACCGGTCAAGCTCCCATTCGACCTTTTCCAGCAGGCGGGGATTGCCCAGCTCTGATCCGGTGAAGTTGACCCCGATCTGTGGCACCTCGATACCCGCCGCATCCCATTTTTTGAGCGCGCGGAAGCTGTGATGCATCATCACTTCTGCGAGGCGTTCGATCAGACCCGCAGCCTCGATCGCTGGCAGGAATTCAGCCGGCGGGATGACGCCCCGCACAGGATGGGTCCAACGGGCCAAGGCTTCGAAGCCGCTGATCTTTCCGGTGTCAGTGGAGATTTGCGGCTGGAACCATGCGGCGATTTCTCCGCTGTCCAGGGCCGCAACGACATCTTCGTGCAGGGCGCGCCGTGTCTGCGTTTCAGTGTGCATCTGCTCCGAGAAGGCGCGGATGCTGGAGGGGCCGCGCGCTTGGGCCTGGCGCAGGGCAATGCCGGCAGCGTGCAGCCAATCCGCACCGGTGTGCACCGGTGCTCGCGAGTGCTGGCAAAAGCCAATGCAAACGCTCGCATAGATCACTGTGCCGTCAATCGAGACCGGCTCTTCTGCTGCGACTTGCAAGCGGCTTGCCAACTGGATGCAAAGCTCCAACGACAATTGCCGAACGGGGCTTGTGCAAATGGCAAATCGTGCGTCGCCGATGTGGCCGATAAGATCACCATCGCGCATTGCACCTGTCAGCTGCTCGCCCATGCGCTGTAATATAGTGTCGCCTGCTGCCTGACCATAACGGTCGATCACATCAGCATAATTGTCAATTTCGACGACATGGATGCACGACAGGAGCCCCTCATCGGAGGCCCGCTCAAATATCTCTGCGCAACGGTGGTCCATTGCGGCGCGCGACAGCAGCCCGTTGCTGTTGGTTCTGTAGGGGGTGATCCCCTTGAGGCCCGTGGCGAAACTGCCCGATGCAAGGTAGATCACGGGGACCAATGCGGCCACAACAAGCAGCGCACCTTCGCCACCGAACCAAAAGGCGGCAAGCGAAAACGCCGGCACAAATGCGAGCGCCGGAGGGCCCGTCAAAATCTTGAAAAAAGATTTGCGTAGCTTTTTCAAGGCCACCGCATCGAATCCCCAAACCCGTTCCTGCACTAGAATACCTCCAATCGGGGCGCAACGCGCGCTCCGGTGTCACTACCCTAGAGGGAATCAGATCAAGCGAGGGTTAATGTTCTGCATTTATTCCGGAAAAATCGCCGTAGTTTTCGCTTTTCCTCACCAGCGCCTCAAAATCAAAGAGCTGGGGATCAAGGAGATGCGACGGGCGCGCATTCATCAAGGCACGGAACATGACCTGTCGGCGCCCGGGGTTATTGCTCTCCCAGCCATCAAGAATCGCTTTGACCTGCTGGCGTTGTAGCCCGTCCTGACTGCCGCACAGATCGCAGGGAATGATGGGATAGTTCATCGCGGTACTGAATTTCTGGCAATCGCCCTCGGCCACATGGGCAAGCGGACGGTAGAGGAACAGATCGCCCTCTTCATTCAGCAGTTTGGGCGGCATCGTGGCCAGCCTGCCGCCGTGAAAGAGATTCATGAAAAATGTCTCGAGAATGTCGTCGCGGTGATGGCCCAGTACGACAGCGGTGCAGCCCTCCTCGCGTGCCACACGATAAAGATTGCCCCGCCTCAGCCGTGAACACAGAGCGCAAAAGGTGCGGCCCGCCGGAATTTTGTCCATCACGATTGAATACGTGTCCTGATACTCGATCCTGTGCTTGATACCCATCCGCTCCAGGAACTCCGGCAGAACCGTTGCGGGGAATCCGGGCTGCCCCTGATCAAGGTTGCAGGCCAGCAGTTCAACCGGCAGCAGCCCGCGCCATTGCAGCTCATGCAGCACTGCCAGCAAGGTATAGCTGTCTTTTCCGCCCGACAGGCACACCAGCCATTTACCGCCCGGCTCGATCATGCCGTACTGCTCGATCGCTTCGCGGGTATGACGTACGATACGCTTGCGCAGCTTTTTGAATTCGGTCGTCTGCGGTGCGCCATTGAACAGCGCGTGGATCTCATTGGGGTGGTCGAGCATGGCGGGCTCCGTGATTTCGGGGTTGGTTTTGTCTATAACACGTTACCTAAAAAGCCTTGCGGCGCCGATATGGAGCCATCAATACCTTTGACAAGGTCAGGGTGTGGCGTCAGCGCGGCGGATCGTCTGTTTCAGGCACCGGATCATAACCGCTACCGCCCCACGGGTGGCAGCGGCCAATCCGGTGGGCCGCCAAAATGCTGCCTTTTATTCCGCCGTGTTTTTGTAGCGCTTCCATTGCATAGGCGGAACATGTCGGCTGGTAGCGGCAGTTGAAGCCGACCCATGGGCTGAAGACCAGACGGTAGAACCGGACCGGCAGTGACAGGATCTGCGCAAGGGGGCTCATTTGCGCGGGCCGTGCAGAATTAACAGCGCTTTGCGCAGGTCAGCTTGCAGCTGCTCGAAGGGCAGGGAGGCAGTTGCAGCGTGACGCCCGACAAGTACGTAATCATAGTCTGATTGACCTGCCTCAGGCAGGATCATACGCGCAATTTCACGCAAACACCGTTTGGCACGGTTTCGCGCCACAGCATTGCCAACTTTTTTCGAACAGGTATAACCAATGCGAATACCGGACGCTTCCCCTGCGGGGCGGCGCACCATCTGGAGGATAAATCCCGGCATCGCGACACGCTTGCCCCGCGAAGCGCGTTGAAATTCACGGCGCTTGGTCAGCACGGTGAGGGGCGCAAACGGCAGAACCGCCGGAGGTTGATCCTCGTTGGCGGTGGTGCCAATCAGGTCGGTCTCCGGCGGTGCCATAGGTTCACGTCGCAGGCGCGTATTACGCGCTCAGCGATTTCCGGCCTTGGGCGCGGCGCGAGTTGATAATCTTGCGACCTGCCTTTGTTGCCATGCGCGCACGGAAACCGTGGCGGCGCTTGCGGACGAGGTTCGAAGGTTGGTAGGTGCGTTTCATCGCTCCGGCTCCATCTCATATTCAGGTTCGGGCCGCAGATTCGCAGCCTAACGTCAATTCAGACCCGTGCTCTAATGCGCTGTGGCGCGCAAGTCAAACCCTGACGCAGGTTAATTTCGCCTTATCTGCAATAAAGCGACAACAAATCGCCCGGAAAATATTTCAACAAGCCCGGAAAACCACGCGATTAGGGGTGGTATGATCAATCGCGCGTGAGGGGGCTGTCTGCCGTGCCGTCTTGTCGCCATGTAGAAGGTAGAGTGACCAACGACGGCAGGAAACGGAAAATGAATGATATGAGCCAGACCAAGCCCGGCAATAGGGCAATCGCCCGCTATGGCCCTATTGCGATCATCGCCATCGTGGCGGGTATCGGCGCGTTTGCACTGCGCGATTATCTCAGCTTTGACACATTGCGCGACAATCGCGAGGCTTTGATTGCGTTTCGCGACAGTCATTATGTGATGACTGTTCTGGTGTTTCTGCTCGCCTATGTGCTGATCGTGGGGTTCTCCCTGCCGGGGGCGACAATTGCCACGCTTACGGGTGGTTTTTTGTTCGGTACGGCATTGGGGGTTATGATAAATGTGACAGGGGCAACTCTCGGGGCGACGATAATCTTTCTCGCGGCGCGGTTCGGGTTGGGTCAGAGACTGAAGGAGCGGATGGATGCCTCGGACGGCCTCGTGTCGAGGATCAAAAAGGGCATCGACGAGAACCAGTGGTCGATGTTGTTTTCCATCCGTTTGGTGCCTGTTGTGCCGTTTTTTGTTGCCAACCTGATCCCTGCGCTGCTGGTTGTGCCGCTGCACCGTTTTGTCATATCGACTTTTCTGGGAATTATTCCGGGATCGGTTGTATATACGTCTGTGGGCGCGGGGCTGGGTGAGGTTTTTGCCCGTGGCGAGACGCCTGATCTGGGCATTATCTTTGAGCCACATATCCTGCTGCCGATCCTTGGTCTGTGCGCTTTGTCGCTGCTGCCTGTCATACTTAAAGCCGTCACCGGCAAGAAGGATCTTTTGAAATGAAACGGATCAAAACGGATGTGCTGGTTATCGGAGCAGGCTCTGCGGGGCTGTCTGTGGCTTCGGGGGCCGCGCAGATGGGGGCCGATGTTGTGCTGCTCGAAGGTCACAAGATGGGCGGCGATTGCCTGAATTACGGCTGTGTGCCCTCCAAGGCGCTGATCGCCAGTGCCAAAGCGGCCTATAGCCAACGCCACGCAGAGCGGTTCGGGATCAAGGATGCCGCGGGCGAGGTGGATTATGCCGCGACAAAGGATCATGTGGCCGATGTGATCGCCACCATCGCACCAGTGGACAGTCAGGAACGCTTTGAAGGCTTCGGGATCAACGTGATCCGCGAATTCGGGCGATTTATCTCGCACCGTGAGGTGCAGGCAGGCGATACCGTGATCACCGCGCGCCGGGTCGTGATTGCGACCGGCTCTTCCCCGTTGGTGCCGCCAATTCCGGGCTTGTCGGAGGTGCCTTACGAAACCAACGAGACCCTGTTTGACCTGCGCGAGCGGCCGGAGCATCTTTTGATTATCGGGGGCGGGCCGATTGGCATGGAAATGGCGCAGGCGCATGTACGACTTGGCTGTAAAGTGACCGTGGTTGAGGGTGACAAGGCGCTGGGCAAGGATGACCCTGAGCTGGCGGAAGTGGTGTTGAATACGCTGCGCGATGAAGGCGTCGAGATTGCCGAGAATGCCATGGCGGCGCAGGTGCGCGGCACGGTAGGTGCTATCGAAATCGAGACGAAGGATGGCCGCGTGTTCAAAGGCTCGCATCTGCTGGTCGCGGTCGGGCGCAAAACGAACACCGACAAGCTGGATCTGGAGGCGGCGGGAATCAAGACTACCAAAACCGGTATCCAGGTGGATGACAGCATGAAGACCACCAACAAGAGGGTATACGCCATCGGGGATGTGGCGGGCGGCATGCAGTTTACCCATGTGGCGGGCTATCACGCGGGGGTGGTCATCCGCTCAATGCTGTTCGCAATGCCCTCCAAGGCCGGAACAGCGCATATTCCGTGGGTCACCTATACAGACCCCGAGCTGGCGCAGGTGGGATTGACGGAGGCGCAGGCCACGGAAAAACATGGCACCTCCGTAGAGGTTGTCCGGTTTCATTACAGCCACAATGACCGCGCCATTGCCGAGCGCAAGACCAAGGGATTTATCAAGGTGATGGTCGTCAAAGGCCGCCCCGTGGGCGCGTCGATCGTGGGCTATCAGGCGGGCGAGCTGATCAACCTTTGGGCGTTGGCGCTGGTCAACAGGATGAAGATGAGCCAGATTGCCAGCATGGTTGCGCCCTATCCGACCATCGGCGAGATCAACAAGCGCGCGGCAGGCGCCTATTTCGGCCCGCGCCTGTTCGAAAGTGATCTGATCAAACGGGTCGTTGGCATTGTTCAGCGATTTGTTCCATGATGGGAGCTGTGGGTGACCTGCGCCTAACGGCGACAGCCCACCCGCCGTCCCTTGGGGCGCACGCAAGGTAGAGCAATGTTCAATTCACTTTCCGGGCGATTGCTGATCCTGACTACGGTCTTTGTCATGCTGGCTGAAATCCTGATATTCGTGCCGTCGATTGCGCGGTTTCGCGTGGAATACATGCTTGACCGGCTGGAGCGCGCGCAGATCGCGTCTTTGACGCTTTTGGCCGATGACATGATTGACGAGGATCTGGAGGCAGAGCTTTTACGCAATGCCGAAGTGCTGAACGTGGTGCTGCGCCGCGACGAGGTGCGCCAGCTTGTGCTGTCCTCGCCGATGCCACAGCAGATCGCGGGGACCGTTGATTTACGCAATGATTCTGCGGCGGTTTTGATTCGCGATGCGTTGCGCCAGCTTGTTTCGCGCAGGAATGATGTGATTCGTGTGATCGGCGCGCCGGTGCGTGATGCGGGGCTGCTGATCGAAGTCACGATGGAAACCGCCCCGATGCGTGCAGCGATGATTGATTACGGTTTGCGCATTCTTGTGCTGTCGGCGGTGATTTCCGTGGTAACGGCATTGCTTTTGTTCATGGCGATGCGTGTGTTTCTGGTAAAACCGATCAAGAGGGTGGTGTCGCACATGCAGCGCTATGCGGCGGCCCCCGAAGATGCGCGCCGGATCATCATGCCCTCGGCGGGTGTGCGAGAGCTACGAGAAGCGGAAGAGGCATTGCAGAAGCTGCAAACGGATCTCACTCAGGCATTGCGCCAGAAAGAACGTCTGGCACAGCTGGGCGCGGCCGTGAGCAAGGTCAGCCACGATTTGCGCAATATCATGACCACCGCGCAGCTGTTCACGGACCGGATTGAAATGTCGAAAGACCCTGTGGTCGCACGGCTGGCTCCCAAGCTGGTAAGTTCGATCAGCCGTGCCGTACATCTGTGCGAATCGACATTGGCATTCGGTAAGGCCGAAGAGCCGGGGCCAAGGTTGACTGTGTTCAGATTGGCTGATCTGGTTGAGGAAGTTCTGGAAAGCGAACGGCTCGGGGTGGGGGGGCATCCGCTGGAGTTGCGAGCGGAAATGCCGGCGGACATGGAGGTGCGCGCGGATCCCGAGCAGATGCACCGTGTGCTGAGCAATCTGATCCGTAACGCGTGTCAGTCCATAGTGACGACAGGAAAACCTGGTGAAATCTCTGTGCGGGCAAACGAAAGCGTCGATGCCTGGTGTATTGCCATCGCCGACACTGGACCGGGGCTGCCGCCGAAGGCGCAAGAACATCTGTTCGAGCCGTTTCAAGGGTCGGTTCGCAAAGGTGGCGCGGGCCTTGGCCTTGCGATTTCCGCCGAGTTGTTGCGCGGCCATGGCGGTGACATCCAACTGTTCAAAACCGGCTCTAGCGGATCCGAATTCCGCATCCATCTGCCTAGGGGCGACGGCACACTTTAAAGAAATGCATTATCTGGTGATTTAGCGTCAGACAGGGCTTGCATTGCCCGTGCGGCCCGACTAAACCGCCCCTCAACGGACCGATAGCTCAGCTGGATAGAGTACCTGACTACGAATCAGGGGGTCGGGGGTTCGAATCCTCCTCGGTCCGCCACTGCCCCCCTCTAAATCGTTGTTTTTTCAGGGTAAGTGAAAACCGCATCCCCTACCTTATCCCCCACCTTGCAGCGGATTGCCCCGGAATATGCCGGAACATGGCAACGCTTCACCAAGCAGTTTCAATCATCGGCCAGTCTTTGATTGATTTTTCGACCTTCACGCGTAAGAGCGTTCACTAGGGCGCGAAGGTTTGCGGATTCGTGGCTGCGTTCACCATGCCGATAATTCGGATGCGCCTTGCCCAGCTTTGCACCACCGCCAGCGCCGTGCATCCGGCACACTGTCCAGCCTCGCACTGCCGGACTTTTGCACGGCAAGCCGAACACCGCGCGCGCGCAATCCAGCTGTGTAAGACGGGGTGTGTTTGCGCTGTGTCATAAGGTTCATCCTTGGAGGGTCTTGCTCTCCGGTAAACCCGGGGCGGTTCAATTCCATGGTTGAAACGTGCTTCAAATCCCTCAAGGCTGAGCTGATCTGGCGCAACCGTTGGGAAACCAGACGTCCGATATTTCAGTATATCAACGGGTTCTACAATCCACGACGCCGGCACTCGTCGTTAGGAGGCAAAAGCCCATTGGCCTTCGAACGTAAGGCTGCCTAAATGAACTGAGAGACCGGAACGTAAACGCGACAAGACCACCGAGGCCATAGGCTAACTCCGTCCCGGTTAAGGGGAAATGCGATCGTCAGCTGATTTGTGCACTAAGCCGAGCTCGGCAATCGCGGCGTCCAGTTTGGCGCGATCTTTTGCCGTTTTGGCCTCATACTCAAAGCCCAGGATGCCAGCACAGGACGTTTCCAGATCCATCGCCTCGATAGCGATATTGGGCGCGGAGTGTTCGTGCTCGTGCGCGCCAGGCTCGCGCGTCTCCTGCGCAAAAACGGCGATAATCAAAGTTGCGTTTTTATGGGGGTGCTCGGTGCTGGGTGGTGAGGTGAAAATGGGGTATTAGGTGGATGTGCGAAGGCTTCCCACGATGCTGAGCGCCGCAAAGATCAGCGCGGCAACGCAGACAATGGACGGTCCTGCGGGCGTGTCGAAGACGTAGGCCGCCCGCAGCCCTACCAGCGCCGAGATACTGCCGATACCTGCCGCCACCACGGCCATGCCTTCCGGTGTGCGGCTTAATGGGCGTGCGGCTGCGGCCGGAATAATCAGCATTGCGGCAATCAGCAGTACGCCCACGACCTTGATTGCGACCGCGACGGTGATGGCCAGTGCTAGCGTCAGCACAAGTTGTTCGCGCTTGGGATCGATCCCGCTGGCATAGGCCAGATCCTCGTTCAACGTCGCGGTCAGCAGGTCCGACCAGCGCCAACCGATGAGCGCGACAACAAGGGCTGCGCCCCCCCAAATCACTACCAGATCGCTGCGTGACACAGCCAGAATATCACCAAAAAGATAGGCCATCAGGTCAATCCGGATGCCTGACAGGAACGACACCGCCACCAGACCAAAGGCAAGCGCGGAATGCGCCAACACCCCCAAAAGCGTGTCCATCGCGTAACCGCGCCCCGTCAGCAAGTTTACCGTCAGCGCCATGACAAGCGCGATCACCAAGGCACCCGCGAAGACCGAGATCGAGAGGGCCAATGACAGCGCAATGCCCAGAATCGCGGCATGTGCCGTTGCATCGCCGAAATAGGCCATGCGCCGCCACACCACAAAACACCCCAAAGGGGCCGCGGCAAATGCCACACCTATTCCGGCGAGCGTTGCGCGCATCATAAAATCGTCCAGCATTATTCGGCGGCCTTTTTCTTGGTGTGGTTACTTGCGTCATGCGCGTGATCATGGTCATGACGGTACAGCGCCAATGCCCCCATCGTACCGGAGCCGAACAGCGCGCGATACTCGGGCGCAGACGCCACGACCTCGGGCGTACCTTCGCAGCACACATGACCGTTAAGACAGACCACACGATCCGATGCGCTCATCACCACATGCAGTTCGTGACTGATCATCAACACAGCGCAGCCCGTGTCGCGGCGCACCTTTTCGATCTGTTGGTAAAACGCGGCAGAACCGGGCTGATCAAGACCCTGTGTTGCCTCATCCAGAATCAGAAGTTGGGGGTCGCCGGTCAAGGCCCGCGCGAGCAGAACCCGTTGAAACTGCCCCCCCGACAGCCGTGACATCTGCGCCATGGCAAGTTCCGGCACACCCGCTTGTTTAAGAGCTGCCTCAATCTGGGCCGGTGCCACACCGTGGGGCAGCGCAAGGAAGCGCGCCACGCTCATGGGTAAGGTCGGATCAATGTGCAGCTTTTGCGGGACATAGCCCAGCCTAACATCCCTTCCGAGGGTCACCCGTCCTTTTGACGGTTTAACAGCCCCGATAATGGCGCGCAAAAGACTGGTTTTGCCTGATCCGTTCGGGCCGACAATGGTCACGATCTCACCCGCATCAATGCTAAGGGATACATTTGAAAGCACGGTATTGGCGCCATAGCGGATGCTCAGGTTTTCAACATCAACGAGACTCATGCGTTTGCCTTCTCGGCACAGCCGGGGCAAACGCCTTCCGCCTCGACGACGGTGCGTTCAATCTTAAATCCGGTTGCTTTTGCGGCTGATGCCAAGGCACTGCGGGTGGTTTCCGAATGTGCTTCGGCGACCGAGTCGCACATCCGGCAAATCATGAAAGCCGGCGCGTGGATCTGGTCGGGATGGGCACAGGCGATAAATGCATTGAGCCGTTCTATCTTATGGGCAAGCCCGTGGCTCACCAGAAAATCAAGCGCACGGTAGGCGACGGGCGGTTGAGAGCCAAATCCCTCATCTCGCAAGCGGTCGAGGATAACATAAGCCCCCAGCGCCCGATGTTCTTGCAACAGGATTTCCAACACCTTCCGGCGCACCGGCGTAAACCGCAGCCCGTCATCCGCGCAGCGCGTTTCAGCCGCCAACAGACCATCCGCGACACAAGCCGCATGATCATGCCGCGCGAAACCGAGAGGGACTTCGGTAGAAATATTCGAGGAGCTACTTGTCATGTTATCACGTTTCCCCTAGTGAAGCAGTAATGTTATACAATCACAAGGAATGAACGATGTCCAGAACCCTCCTGTCCGTTTCCCTCGCGGCTGCCCTGATTGGCAGCACTGCCTTGGCAGAAGCACCAAATGTCGCCGTTGATATCGCCCCCGTTCATTCGTTGGTCTCGCGCGTGATGGAAGGCGTAGGAACCCCGGACTTGATCGTTCAGCCCGGTGCCAGCCCACATGAATACGCCCTGCGTCCCTCTGAGGCACGTGCGCTGCAAGACGCTGATGTGGTCTTTTGGGTGAGCGCGGGTCTATCGCCTTGGCTGGAAGGCGCGATGGATACGCTGGCCGCTGACGCATCGATGACCGAGCTCTTGGAAACCGACGGGACAATCGAGTTGGAATTCCGTGAAGGCGCATTGTTCGAGAAACACGCACATGGCGACCATGGCGACGAGGCACATGAGGATCACGCCGATGAGGAAAAAGGTCACGATGACCATGCAGGACACGATGATCACGCAGGCCACGACCACGGCAAACATGATCCTCACGCGTGGCTTTCGCCGCACAATGCCTCGAACTGGCTGAATGTAATCGCAGCACAGCTATCGGTCGCCGACCCGGACAATGCAGGCACCTATTTCGCCAATGCCGCTGCAGGCCGCGCAGAGCTTGCCGCTGTGATCACCGAGGTCGAAGCGATGCTTGAACCGTTGCGTGGTGGCCGTTTCATCGTGTTCCATGACGCCTACCAATATTTCGAAAATGACTTCGATTTCCCTGCCGCAGGCGCTATTTCGGTCAGCGACGCCTCTGACCCCAGCCCGGCCCGTATCGCCGAAATCCGCGATAGAATTGCCGCTGAAGGCGTCGATTGCGTACTGGCCGAACCGCAGTTCAATCAGGGCCTGGTTGCAACAGTTCTGGAGGGATCGGAGGCGAAAACCGCAGTGATCGACCCCTTGGGCTCGAACTGGGAGACTGGCCCTGCGCTCTATCCCCAAGTCATCCGCGATCTTGCATCATCCCTCGCGGAATGCCTCTAATCCGCGAATTTTCTCTTGGGATGCGCCGCGTCAATCACGCCAAGGCGCATCCCTTCGCGTTTGCAGGAGCCGAACCGATTTTCCGGCCAAAGCGGGGCAGTTGCTGGAACCTTCCTCAAGCACATGCGGCGCGAAAATTGTCCCGTTCAACTCCAATGCCGCTACGATCGCATTGCAGGCACAGCTTACCGCCCGCTACTTGGAGGAAGTGCCGGAACAGGATAAAGTCGAGTGCCGTCTCTCCGGTGAGGTCAACCTGAGATGTCGATAAGGCTCATTTCAGCCCTCGCCATTCTGGTGTCAGCGCTCGCCGCGTTCTGGTTTACCCTTCCATGGACGACAATTCTGCATTGGGCAAACAGCGAATAACGGATGTGCCAGAACGCAATGGCACACGCTCTGCGCGGCATTCGGGCCGGTGAACCACTGGCTGTCTGGAGCCTTTGCGCAGCAACTGCGGCCTATGGTTTCGTTCACGCCCTCGGGCCGGGCCACGGCAAGGTCCTGCTCGGAGGGGCGGCTCTGGCAAGTTCAGTGCGTATGCGCCGCCTTGGCGTTATAACACTTCTTTCAAGTCTGGCGCAGGCAGGCACGGCTATCTTGTTTGTCGGTGGTCTCGTCTTTCTGTTTCGGTTGGGATCGAGAGACTTGGTGGGCATCACCGAAAGATGGCTCGCCCCGGCCAGTTACGCCGCCATTGCAGCGATAGGAACGGTATTGATCCTGCGTGGAGTACGGTCGTGGGTTTGGATAGGGAAACGGCTTCATCATCACGAAACCTGCGAGTGCGGTCACGTCCATGGGCCAATCATAGATGACGTTCACACACTTAGCTCAAAACGGGATGCATTGGCGCTCATCGCCAGCATCGCCGTCAGACCCTGCGCCGGCGCGCTATTCGTTCTGGTCATTACCGCACGGTTCGATGTCTTCTGGATGGGCGTTATTTCGGTCGTCACGATGGGCTTGGCACAGCAGCCTTCAACCTTTTGGTAGCCGGGTCTGGCTACGTGGCGCGCAATCTTGCCGAGCTGGGCGCAAGCGACGCCAATAGCGTTCAGACGCTTTCAGCGGCCTTCCACATCGTGGGTGGGGGGCTAATCACAATCCTTAGCATCGGCATGTTGCGGCGCACCTGCCATGATTTGTTCTTTTCACATGTTTGGCGTTATGTCATAACATATCACGAATCATCTGCTCCCGAGGTACCTTTAACATGACGACGACTGAGTCTCCCGTTGATACTCGTTTGCCTGTCACATTGCTGACGGGGTTCCTTGGTGCCGGAAAGACCACGCTTTTAAATGCTGTTCTGCGGGTGGCGACCGGACCCAGGATTGCAGTCATTGTGAACGAGTTTGGCGAAGCCGGCTTGGACCATGACCTGATCGAGGCTGTGGATGAGGAAACCGTCCTGATGCAATCGGGTTGCCTGTGTTGTTCGGTCCGGGGTGATCTGGCGCGCACAATTGCGGACCTGATTGATCGCAGACAAGCCGGGGACATCGTTTTCGAGCGTGTGGTAATCGAGACAACGGGCCTCGCGGACCCTGGTCCGATCCTGCAAACCCTGTTGGTCGACCCCTATCTTGCACGCAACGTGCGAATGGATGGCGTCGTGACGGTCGCGGATGCCGCCACCGGACCGGAAACGCTCGACCGGCAATTCGAAGCGGTGTCGCAGGTCGCGATGGCGGATCTTCTGGTGCTCAGCAAGACCGATCTTGTCCCTTCGGCGATGGTAAAAACCTTCAAAGCACGTCTCACTGCGCTCAATCCAACGGCGCGCATCCTGCACGCACGTCGGGGCGACTTACGGGCGAATGCCCTGTGGGAACTGAGCGGCCTGCGAAATACTGCGACACCGAAACAGACACTAAGCTGGCTTACCCCCCGCGATCCTGCTCCCGACCCGTTCGCCAACCTGTCTGGTCTTAACCCCATTGAACCCACAACAGACGCAACGCTGTCGCCGCATGACACACGGATCGGCTCCGCCTCCATCGTTCTGGAATATCCCATCCCCGACGCTGCTTTTGATCTTTGGCTCGATACGCTGGTCGCACTGCGCGGTCCCGACATTTTGCGGGTAAAGGGGATTGTGTTTCTTGAAGGGATTGAAACGCCCTTCGTCTTCCACGGCGTGCAGCATGTCTTTGATCCGCCCGTCCCCTTGCGCGACTGGCCCGGCGGCGACCGGCGCTCACGCATCGTCGTGATCGCCCGCGACATAGCCCGCCCCGAACTGGTGCGCAGCCTCGATATGCTGCGCGGCCACCTTCCCAAGAAAAACGATACATTCCAATCCGAGGAACCAATTAAATGATTCATGAAAAACTACCCGTCACTGTTTTGTCCGGCTTTCTCGGCGCTGGGAAAACCACGCTGTTGAACCGCGTCCTCAATAATCGTGATGGGCGACGGGTGGCGGTGATTGTGAACGACATGTCCGAAGTGAACATCGACGCCGATCTCGTGCGCGCCGACACTGATCTCAGCCGCACCGAGGAAACCTTGGTGGAAATGTCAAACGGCTGCATCTGCTGCACGCTGCGCGATGATCTGTTGGTGGAGGTGCGCCGCCTTGCTGAGGAAGGTAGGTTTGACACGCTGCTGATTGAATCCACCGGCATTTCCGAACCGCTGCCCGTCGCCGCCACCTTTGATTTCCGCGACGAGCACGGTCAGAGCCTGTCGGATGTCGCGCGACTTGATACGATGGTCACGGTTGTGGATGCTGTAAACCTGCTTGGTGATTATGCCAGCCACGACTTTTTGCGCGACCGGGGCGATACGGCGGGCGAAGGCGACGAACGCACTCTCGTTGACTTGTTGGTCGAGCAAATTGAATTCGCGGACGTCGTGGTGCTCAACAAAGTTGCGGACGCGACGCGCGAACAGGTGGATGCCGCCCGCAAGATCATCCGTAGCCTGAACGCAGACGCCCGCATCATCGAGACATCGCATTCGGATGTGCCCGCTGACGCGATACTCGACACAGGCCTTTTTGACTTTGAGAAAGCGCATGAGCACCCGATGTGGGCCAAAGAGCTTTACGGTTTTGCCGACCATGTGCCGGAGACCGAAGAATATGGTGTTGCCTCTTATGTCTATCGCGCCCGCCGCCCCTTCGTGCCCGAAGCGATCCATGCGGTGCTGACCGGTGAGATGCCCGGCGTGATCCGGGCAAAGGGACATTTCTGGATGGCGACGCGGCCCGACTGGGTCGCTGAATTCAGCCTTGCGGGCGCGTTGTCCTCTGTCAAACCGTTGGGCAACTGGTGGGCGACGGTCCCGCGCGAGAGGTGGCCAGATCATGAGAGTGGCAAAGCCTATCTCAACCAGCATTGGCAAGAGCCTTGGGGAGATCGACGCCAGGAAATTGTTTTTATCGGCTCAGGGATAGACTGGGCAGCGTTGAAGGCGCGGCTCGACGGGGCACTGCTGCCCGAAGGCTCGGCAACAACGGTAGAAGACTTGCCGGATTTCCCCGATCCGTTCCCGGGTTGGCGGCGGGCAGGGGCGGCGGAATGAACCAGCAGACCCCGATCATAGCAGACACAACGCCGGGCATCGTCACCTGCGACAAGCCCGAAGGCTTTGGGGCGATCAAGACGCCCGACTGCGCGGCCGTGCTCTGGCAGCGGCGGCCCGACCCCGGATTTCAAACGTGGACCGACGCGCTCGATCCGGTTGCCATGCCCGCTGCCCGCCTGATCCTGCGGCCTGGCGATGTTCGTCCTGCCGTTACCGAGGTCTGCGATATCCACGATACGCCGGATGGCCCCGAACGGGCGCGCCTGATCGACGATATAGTGGCGCTGGCAGACATCTTTGCGGACGTGATGACCGCGCGACAGCTACGCCTGCGCTTGTCTCCGGTGGACACCAACGCCTGTCGGCGCTTTCACATCGACGCGCTTACGGCGCGCCTGATCTGCACCTACCGTGGCACCGGCACACAATACGGCATATCCACGGATGGTGGACTGCCGCGCCGCATCTTCACCGCCCCGACCGGTGCGCCCGTTGTCCTGCGTGGCGCCGACTGGCCCGAACGCCCCGCGTCCGGTTTGCTGCACCGTTCGCCGCCCATCGAGGGCACGGGTGAAACGCGTCTGGTGCTGGTCCTCGACCCGATTCTCGATCCGGAGTACGCGGTATGACACGTAATCTTGGCGCGACGACACTGAGACGTCGCCAAAGGACCGTGGAGCCGATGGCAGCCTACGATGCGCTTCCGCCCGTCCTGCGCAGGTGGCTGGCCGGGGCCGCATTGCCTTGGTCACCCGCATCTTGCCGCCGCATCTGGTTGATTGCACATGCAAACGGCGATGACGATGCGCAAGCACTCACCCGTCTGGAGCGAGCAGAGCGCAAGACGCTCTCCCGCGACCGCTTCACCCTGGGCGGATAATGAAGCGATTGCACGGCGTATCTTTGTCGCAGACCACACCTCGCCGACAATCACAGCCATCGACATCAATGCGCCAGATCTGCGCTGGGCGTTTGAGGTTACCGGACTGGCAAAGCTCTATCCGTCGGCAGACGAGGCGCTGATTGTTGCCGTGCAATCCGACAACGATCAGGTCGACTTCCTGTGCAGTGGTTTGCCCCTCGACTAGACATTGAGGTGTCCGAACCAACCCGTATCGGCACAATCGAAGGGCCGCGCCCGCTCCATATCGTCAACCACAGGCAATCAGCGCCTTCTGTACAATGCCCGCAGCGGCCTCTTCGACGTGGCCGTGGCCGAGGGACTTGACCGCATCAGTCGCGATCAGGAACCCATAAACGGTATTCTCAAACAAATGCAGTATCGCGGCATCTGTATCGTCACCGTGTCACAGAGTAATGTGAGCGAGATGCACATCGGTTTCAACGGCGTGTTATCTGCGATGTTCCTAAAAGACCTCGCCGCCAAAACGCACCGAGGTCTTGAGGGGCGTGTGCGTAATGGCAAATCGGCTGGAGGGATCAGCTATGGCTACCGCATGACAGGCGCGTTCCACGAAGATGGTCCTTTCTCGATTGCACGAGATAGGTTTCATGGTTGGCCATCCCGCTGGACCGAGCGGGGTCTGTGTCTTGGGCCAACAGGGCCAATATTTCGCGCCATAAGAATAGGCCTTTGAATGCCGCACCGGTCAAGATATCGTCCAAAAGTGCACGGTAAAGGATTGTCGCGGCTAGCGGATGGTTGTGCTCCAGAAGGGACGCTACTTTCGGTAGAAAGTGCCAATCCCCGCCGTTCCAGCGGCGAGGATGCGCCACGATCAGCTTTGCTGCCAAATCAAGATGTGGCCAGTCGTGGAAAAATTGCAGCGCGGCCTCGGGTTCAGACTTTTCAAGCGCCAAAGCTTGGGCGCGTTCCCCGGCCTCAATATCACAAAAATTCAGCAGTTTCTTGAGGTATTCACGTAGGATATCAGCGGGCAGCACTGCCGTCAAAGTCGGGCCAAGCTGTCTGCTATCTCCTGTGCGATTGCATTGGCGTCGACGCCGCCGCGTTCCGCCGATACGCGCAATCCCAAAAGATCAGACTGATACCGGCGGGCGAGCGCCTTTGGATCATGTCCGCTATCAATGTCCCCGGCGGATTGAGCCAGTTGAAACAACTCTGCAAATCGGCCCTCCATCCTTGAAAGATGCGAGTCGGCTTTGTCTGCCAACGGGTGATTGTGCGATTGCAATTCCAACAGCGTTTTGCACAGCATACAGGCCTTGGCGGGAACATCATTGTTTCCGATTGCCATCTGCGGAAAGCGCTGGAGTGCTTCGATAGGCCCGTATTCTTGCGCGAGGTCCTTGAGCCGCTTTGCCCCGTCCATCGCATATCGGTCCATCGCAAGTTCGAACAACGCGTCTTTTGATCCGAATGCCGCGTAAAAACTACCCGGCTTTACTTGCAATGCACTTTCGAGGTCTTTCAACGAGGTCCCCGCCCATCCGCGACGCCAGAACAGGTCGCGGGCGCGGTCGATCAATTCGTTGCGGTCGTGGTTCGGCTTACGTGGCATTGGATCACCATTTATTGAGCGATCACTCAATTATATACTTGAGTGATCGCTCAATAAAGCCTAAATAGCCCTCAATGTCATTAAATAAAGGCTCACCAAGATGAACTTTCCTTCCCACGACCTCGATTCCGCCCCCGAAGCGTCCAAGCCGCTGTTGGAGAAATCACAAAAGGCTTTCGGTCGCCTACCGGGCCTGCACAAAGTTCTCGCAGAAAGCCCGCAGGCCTATGAAGGCTATCAAACACTTCACAAACTGTTCACTGAAACCGATTTTGATGCAGACGAGTTGACGGTTGTCTGGCAGTCGATCAACGTCGAGAATGAATGTCATTACTGTGTTCCCGCTCATACCGGCATCGCCAAGATGATGAAGGTGTCCGAGGAAATCTCCGATGCTTTGCGCAACGAAACGCCACTGCCGAGCGCCAAGCTTGAAGCGTTGCGGACGTTCACTGTTCAGATGGTGCGCGAGCGCGGAAATGTGTCACAAGAGCAGATGGAAGCGTTTTTTGATGCAGGTTATGGTCATCGCGCAGTTCTGGACGTGATCCTGGGGCTCGCTCAAAAAACCATGTCGAATTACATCAACCACGTGGCCGAAACCCCGATTGATGAAGTGTTCAAACCGCTCGCATGGCAGCGCGGCGATACACCGCTGAAGGTATAGGTTTAACGGGGGTGCGCCCTATCTAGGTTGCGATTGCGTCGATGGATGTTTTCGCGATCGCGGGCATCACCCCCGTATTGTGCGCCTTGACTGAAATACCCACACAACCTTCCGGCGGCAGGCCAACAAGTCGCACCAAGCGCGCCGTTGCCCGCTGTCGGTTCCTATTCCGTAGACCTCTGACTGGTTCAGTGGTTCCGAAAATATAGAAAATAACCGATATGATGACCTCCCTCACACTCAGAAGTCTGATTATCGCCGGGCTGGCGGGCGAAATCGCGTTCGAATTCTATGCCTGGCTCATTTCGCCCTTGCTGTTCGGGGTAGCCCTCGGGCCCGCGAACCTGATCGTCGCTCTGACGAAGCTGGCGTTTGATCTTACCCTGCCGTACTGGGCCGGTTTCGCCATGCACTTTTCGATCGGCGTTATCGGGTTTGCCGCTTTTGTCTGGCTGGCCCACTTGGTGACCCGCACCAACCTTGTCCTCTCGGGTGCGATTGCCGGTCTGGTACTTTGGTTTGTGGCTCAGGGTCTTCTTGCACCGTTGGTCGGGCGTACCTTCATGATGGGCTTTGGCGCTTACACACAGTCCTCGTTCATCGGACACTTTGGTATGTGCATGGTGATCGGATATGTATTGCTTTGGCTGCAATCCGGCAAAGCGCGCGCGGCGGTTTTATCGACGTAAAGGCGTATGTCGCCATGACAGCGGCCTGATTGTCGTGAGATGACCAATGAACTGCGGACATGGCCAAGAGCCTACTGATGCCAGCGACAGAGGTTGGCGTTGTCCGCAACTGCCAGCGCTTCTCCCGGCCTTCACATTAAGCGGGATACAGAGCCGGACGTTTCGAGTGCATACATTCGCACACTAACCGCCTGATGCCAGCAGCCGGTCCAGTGTGCTTTGCATGTTATTTGCAAGACCAACAGCCTCGATAGCTCTTGGAGCACCGTCGGCCGGACCGCGTAACTGCGTGTCGGCCAGAGGGGATACAGGGCGCCCGTCTACTTGAATTTCGTAGTGAAGATGTGGTGCGGTTGACGTGCCTGTTGATCCGACCTTGCCAATTTCCGATCCAGCCGCGACGCGCTGGCCAGTCTGCAACGCGTCGTTCAAAGTACTTAGGTGGGCATAGAGAGTACGGATGCCGCCTTCATGCTCCATCTCTACCAAGAGCCCGTAACCGCTACGCTTTCCCATAAACGTGATCTTTCCTGCCTCTGTCGCGACCACAACCGAGCCCTGAACCGCCGCAAAGTCCACGCCGCTGTGCATCCGCATATTGCCATGAACGGGATGCATCCGCGGCCCGAAAGCCGAGCTGAGGCGTGCGCCGCGGATCGGTTGGTCAAAGGTTTGCACAAGGTGGCCGTCCTTGAAGATCATGGTTCTTCGGGAACTGTCATCTGGCCATAGTATTTCGTAGCGCCCGTCGGCCAGATCGAGTTGCGCGAAATCAATCATAGGTTCACCAACCACACGATTTCCAGAATGGAATTCCCGCCACATCAGGCGAATATTCTCACCGCCACCCAGCGCAGTTCGAAGATCAAATGCGCCGGCGAAGATAAGTTCAAGGTCGGTCGCAAATCTGGTCGGAATGCCGGCATCATCCAATGCAGCATAGATAGAGCTTTCGATCTTTGCTTCACCTGCATGGCGGACGCCTTCAAGGTCGGGTGCCAGCCTTTGAACCGATATTTCAGCACCTAAGGTGGCGAAAATGCGCGTCCCGTTGTCGATTTCAAGCGTCGCAGTTCGGGCGAATCCATCGGGGGCCATCGACACGGCAAGGCGGTGCCCCGGCTTTAGCTGTCGCAGATCGTATTCGGAGCCGATGGCACGGGCTACCTCGGTCCTTGCCCGGCTATCAAGACCGGCCTCGGCCAGAAGACCTGAAAGGCTGTCACCAGTGCCTACCACTCTCGTCCATGTCACGGCGTCATCCGCCAGTGACGGCCTGTCGGCACTCGCGCCAGTTGGTTTGATCGTCAGGTTGTCTTCGCCAAAGCTGGCGCCTGCCGACGAGCTTATGCCTTCCGGGTGCGCCAACGCGCTTTCGGACATCGCTGCCTCGCCCCGGAGTCGCTTGTCCCCCTGCGTCGATAAGAAAAATGCGGTGCCGCCAAGGGCCAACAGGGCTGTCCAGTATCTCAACCTCAACTATTCTCTTTTGCCTCCAAGATTTAAGTTCCTTCGGACCTCGAACCATCAATCAGTTTCCAAAGCTTACTGGTTCGTGAGATCGGTCTTTGCAATACGGATCGTTCAACATCGGCATTGCCCCGCGCAACAACTGTGAAAATTGATAGAGTTGCAATGCTGGTACCGGCATAAAAGATTCCGGCCCACTATGACGGGTCGACTGACAACATCACATTGCTGAACGCGCCAGCGCTGCTGCTGCCTGTGTTGTCGCTGTCGCAAAAGAAGCCCAGCGTCTGTAGGGTCGGCGTTCCCGTCCCACCGATATCTGTATAAAGCTTGCCAAGATCGAGCGATTGATCATGCCATTCCCCGACATTTTCATCTAATCCATTGGCTACATAGTGATAAAAACCGCCAATGATCTTATAGTCACCCGGCGCATATTTCTTGTTGCTCCAGATGACCTCCGCGCCGCGTGTTTCGCCATTTTCGTTCGAGAACTGCATATAGAACCGAAGGGGATGATCATCACCGGCCTCAATGGCTTCATCGACATCACTTTGAATCGGTTCGCTCACTTTCCACCGCCATGACAGGATCGGCAGCTCGGTCACGGGGATCTGTGTATCGCGCGCCAAAATTGACGCGCTGTTGTCCGTTGTGCAGTGTAAAACGCGCGTTCCGTTCTCCTCAATGACGCCATACTGTGCTGGCGTGATACGAAAAAAGCGCCGCTCCCGCCAACCGTCCCCAAGGTCACCGGTATCGAGATCAGCCAACAAATCAATGGCCTGCCCTGAGCCGAGCAGCGGGCTTCCCGTATCAAAGAAGGGCGGGCGCGTCATCCAGTAGGCACCACCCAAGAGGGCTGCAATCGAGATTGCGATTCCTAGTCGTTTCATCGGAGGCTCCGCCTGAATACATGCTTGATTGTTTCCGCATCACCCATGCACACATCCAACTCAATTGAAATTAACAAAATCTTGAAGTCGCAGGGATCGCAGATGAGCATCAAACCTGAAAAACGACATCCCGCCAGTTCCCCAGAGACGTAGCCTCTTTCGAATCTACAGAAAAGAGTCATCTATGCATGAGTTCAGATACTTATATCACCCCATGAGGTCGCCCATGCATTGCATTGATGTCCATAGCGCCGGACCAATTCCCGGCACCATAAACATCAATTTAAACCGTCCGGCGCTGCGTCGGAACGGGCGGGAGACCTCGGCCAATGGCACGAGACCGGAAGATCCATGCAAGCGACAAGGGGATGCCTACAGCACCGCCTGTTGCGGTCACGACGGTGCAGGCGAACAAGGCGCACAGTTCTTTGCCCTGATCCACGCCTTGGCCCGCGACGCCGCCCGCGCCGATCATGAAACGGGTCTGGCCAAACCGCCCGCCTCACGCCACCCTCGCAAATGAGGCCAAACTTACAAAACCGGATATCCCTCATGACCCAATCTATTCGCGCCGCAATCTATGCTCGCTTCTCCACCGACATGCAGCGCGATGCGTCCATTGATGATTAGATCCGTTCTTGCCGTGAGGATGCAAAACGGCAGGGGTTGGATGTGGTCGAGGTCTATTCCGACAAGGCAATTTCTGGCGCGAGCCTGATGCGCAGTGGGATTCAGAAACTGTTGCTGGACGCACAAGGCAACGCCTTTGATGTTGTCTTGTCAGAAGCCCTAGATCGCTTGTCGCGCAATCAAGCCGACATCGCGGCCATCTATCAAAAGTTGCAATTTCGCGACGTGATGATTGAAACTGTCAATGAGGGCGTGATTTCCAAGATGCACATCGGGCTGAAGGGCACGATGAACTCTCTTTTTATCAAAGATCTCGCCATCAAAACCCATCGTGGCCTCAAGGGCTGTGCCCTTGCCGGTAAATCAGCGGGCGGGAAGGCCTTCGGCTATCAAAATGTCATTCACTATGACGCCAGCGGCGAGCCGATCAGGGGTGACCGCAAGATTGATCCTATCGAGGCAGACGTGGTACGGCGCATCTTTACAGATTACGCGGCAGGCCTTTCGCCGCGTAAGATTACAGAAAAATTGAACGAAGCCGTCATCACTGGGCCAACGGGGCGTGGCTGGGGCACATCAACCCTGCACGGCATTGCTCCGCCGAACCAGTCGATCAAACCATAATCGTTCGACTTGCTGGTCATCATGACCAACAAACCGATCCAGACCATCGTGTTCCACGCCGCCTTTTCGCGCAGTGCGTCCTCCCATGTGATGATGCCGACGATCAACATGGCGCTGAGCAGAGCATTCAAGCCCCAGCGACAACGGCAGCAGAGATACGCGCCATTGCGAAAAAGCGTGCTCCCTAAAACAGGCGCTTGAAGGGCTATCTGATCAAGCGTTTAGCGCGATGGAACGCGAGGCATTTGCGGACGATGGGGCGACTGAAGATCGGCTTGGACTGGTAGGTCTGACGGATTACGACACCGCCGAAACTGTTTATCCTGACCTCAAAGAGATCACGCAGCTCGTCAAAGCGCTGGAACAAATCGCCTTAGATGTACGACCCGTATCAGTGGGTTGGAAAGGCCCACGTAAAAGCGCTGCCCTATGCAAACGCACGCAGACACAACCAAAGACCCAAGCAGTTCCAATACTTTTTGGGACGAGTTCATACCAAAAGCCGAAGCGGCAGACTTTCTTTGCCAATCTGTGCGCACTATTCAGAAATGGCGCGTCACGGGGGCCGGACCAGAGTTTTATAAGTTCGGGCGTTCGGTGCGGTATCGCCGTCGTGAATTGACCAAATGGGTTGAGGCAAGGCGCAGGGCGCACATTTCTCAATAATCAGTTTTGCCCGTTCGCAGTTGGCAGCGGCGGACGGGATTTTGGGGCCGACGGCTTCAATAAGGGGCGCGAGGTATCGCACTTCGCGCCCTTCCTATGTCTGCCGGTAACTTCAAACAAAAGGAACACCACTATGACTAATCAACCCGCACATAAGGTTAAGATCGGCCTGATCACGGCCACGATCTGGGACAATGACGGCTTTCACTCGGTAGACGTCACCCGCTCTTACAAAACAGGCGACGGGGACTGGAAGAACACAACTAGCTTTGCGCAGGGCGATTTGCTGAATTTAGCGAAAGTTGCAGAACGCGCTGAAATTTAGGTCAGTCGTAAAGCAAGTGAACGCCAATAAGGATTAGGCCGAGCTTTTAGCTCGGCCCCAAAACCAAAGCTGCCCCGCCGGAGGCACTTATTCGGGCGCATAGGGTCAGGACCCATTAATTGATTGAGGTTGTCGCGTTGTCATGATTCACGATCCCCAGTTTCGGGGGATAACATGAGCAATTTATACTGGCTTACTGAGGCGCAGATGGAGCGTTTGCGGCCTTACTTTCCAAAGAGCCGAGGTCGTGCTCGCGTTGATGGCAGGCGTGTTTTGTGTGGCATTATATTCATTAACCGCAATGGCTTAAGGTGGTGTGATGCACCAGCGGAGTATGGCCCGCCAAAGACGTTGTATAATCGCTGGAAGCGTTGGAGTGAAATGGGCGTGTTTGCCCGGGTCATGATGGGACTGGCTGAGCTGGCTCCTGATAACCAAACTCTCTCGATTGATGCCACCTACCTCAAAGCACATCCATTGCCCCGCAATGCATGTTTACATGCATGAGAGGGGCACGGCCTCCAGCCTGCGGTAATGAACAGGCGGACCGGGCGACCGCTGGTGTCTGTAACAGCATGCAACTTTGTATTCATGCCACCCTTGGTCAAGCCTCCCTTTCGGGACATTGCTGCGCAATACCCTGTCGGGCAGTGGACAAGCGCCGATACAAACGCCGCAACCGCATCGAAAGGATGTTCGGCAGGCTCAAAGACTGGCGACGTGTCTCAACCCGGTATGACCGATGCCCAAAGGTCTTCCTGTCAGCAATCGCTCTCGCCGCAACAGTAATATTCTGGTTATGGGTCCTGACCCTAAGGTGCAAGCTCGCTATCGGCTGGACGGTTAGAGAAGCGGATTCCGGCCTTTCGCCGCACGCTGCATAAATTTCTGTTTATGAACTTTGCAGATTCTAAAATGCTACACAGTCCGATGATCAAACACACAAACTGCCTTCAAAATGTTATGTCGCGGCATACCATTAGCGCTGTGTCCTGCGGCAGATGGCTCTCACGTTGAACGAATTCATTGAGAGTAAGCAGCGCTGAAAATACGATGGCACTGCCTAATCACCATTGTAAGTACCAAAACCAAATGCGCTGTGAGTGATATCACTATAGAACTCGAAAGTACGCTTGCGGCATCAAAAATTGCAAAGATTAGCAAAATGCCTAAAAGAACTACTGCCGTTAGTATCAAATATGAAATATTGGAGTTAATATCCTTAAAGGCCAATTTTAGATCGGAAACGTCTATTAGACGTATCATATTCTATAGAAGCCTTCAATACTGAGTCTTCCTCATTTCCCTTAATTCTCAAATTTTGGAACCTCGTTAAACTACTAAAAATGGAAAACGCAGAGATTTGAGCCCCAAAAAGAAGCGCTGAGAAAATTGCATATACCGAGATCAGAGAAGAGAATTGCTTGTCCGGAATTTGAATGTTGAGTGCATGTGCGGCTGCGCCAATACACAGAGGAACAACGAAAAAAGACGCGACAGCATACAGAATCTGGAGCGCCGATAAATCCCGCACTAGAGCTTTCCAAAAGTCGCTCAAAATACAAGATATATTGAGCCTTCCCTTCATCCGAGCATCTTTGCAAAGTCGGCCATATGACGTTCGGTTTCCTTGGAAATACTCTCAAAAGTAGGGTGCTTGTCTGCGTCGAAATCCAAGTCATCTGTTAAGTCAATAACACCGGTAGTACTTGAAACTCCCACCACACCTATCATTCTTGAATGAAGATCCGACTTTTACACTTGCATAGGCACCAGAAAACTCAACGTCACCGACTTCTAAATGGCCACCTATCTTGTCATTAAGATCTTTTAGCTTGCCGAAGTGCCCCATATCTTTGGCTTTCAACGAAAATTCCATATCCATTTGTGTATCTTTACTCGTTGGCCGTAGCGCTTTGTCGACAATATCTTGATCGGTATTTCTCCTAATCAGCTGAACAGATCGAACAACACGGTTGCCATATAGCTTTACATCGTTCGGCATCAGTTTTGTCATCGTTAGACGCCAATCTCCAAACATCATTTCGTGAGTATTAACAAGCGCACGATTTACTATATTTAGGGTACCTCTAAAAATTGCCCTGACCTTGGCGCTGCGATACGATGTGGCGACGAGTCGACACGGGGGATGTAGCGATGGCGCAGATGGGTTTTTTCGATCTTTCAGATCGTTACGCGAG
>CANMZB010000020.1 GCA_947502265.1 uncultured Sulfitobacter sp. | reverse complement strand
GTACTCGACGTGCGACGTCGAAATCGTGATCCCGCGGGCCTTTTCTTCGGGCGCGCCGTCAATTGCGTCATACGCTTTGAAATCACCAAAATACTTCGTGATCGCCGCCGTCAATGTCGTCTTACCGTGGTCAACGTGGCCGATTGTGCCGATGTTGACGTGTGGTTTGTTACGTTCAAACTTTGCCTTTGCCATGATGGGCGCCCTTCCAAGTGTTCAAGGACCCAACGCGGGCCCGGATACTGTATGGCGCGCGGCATATTTGGTCTGGACGACAAAATCAAGCGGTCTTGCGCTTTGCACCCCACTTCTCACCTGAATGCGCGTTTGTCGCAGCGCTTGCGCGTCCCGCCCCGTGAAACAGGCCGGGGTCGGCTATTTACCAACACTCAAAGTGTCATCGCCTACCGGCGCAATGGCCACGCCATCGTTGAACCACCCCTCCTCACGGTTTTTCGTCACAAGAAACGTCTCGATCTGCTTTACCGCGTTCTGGCTGAGGTTCTTGAATTGCTCTTCGGCGGTTTTGGTATACCCCGACCCGACAAGCGGCCCCTGATCAAACGATTCTATCACCGTGATCTGATGCGCTTTGGACGTCAGCTTCTTTGCCTTGGCATCGTCCCAGACGGAGATGCGGATGATCATCGCCGACTTGGGCGCGGCCACAACCGGCACACCCGGAGGCGCGAGAAAATAGCTCTCGATCGAGATGCCGAAGTGATAGCCGCGCTCACCGTCGTAGCGGTCAAACCGCTCGGCCACGGCCTCTTGCAGCATCGTTGTCATCGTCTCGACCGGCAATTCGCGGCTCAAAGGGACTTTCTGGACCTTGGGCGCGACGACGATATTGTGGACCAGATTGAAATCACCAAGCGGCACCGCCGCTTCGTCCAGATCAGCAGCCCCGTTGCAGGCAGCAAGCACACCCGCAACCAACAGCGCACCCCAAAACCGTTTCATTCTGTATTCGCCCATCAATCCAGCCCCTCGCCGACAGTTAACTTGCGATACCGCAAGGCCTGTCCACGCGCAATCCATTGCCGCCACATGGACCGATCCCTCGGGTGCCGATGCGATTCTAGTCACAGATACTTTTGAGCGCGGTCCAATCCACGTCTGACAGAATGTCGCCGTATTTGGCATCGGGGCGTGCCGCTGCCCGTGCCCGCGCGATACGGCTGGTCAGCGTTGGATGGCTGAGAAAATGCGCGGTGATTCCTTGCGCATCACCGTAGCGGTCGCGCAGCCGTTCGAACATGTCGCCAAGTGCAGCAGGTGAAACGCCCGCTTCTTCCAGCGCAGTATACGCAAAACCGTCCGCGCCGCTTTCGGCACCTTGGGAGTACCGCGCGCTGATCAACCGCTCCGTCAGGAAAAGCACCGCAGCACCGCCCGCAAAATCGCCAAACAACAGCCCGAGGATGCCGATGGACCCCGCAGAGCGCAGCGCATGGCGGGTGGGGTCGCGGTTCTCCACATGGCCGATCTCATGCGCCATAACGGCGGCGATTTCATTCGGCCCTTCCGCCGCATCAATCATGCCGCGAAAAAACACAACATAGCCGCCGGGCAGCGCAAACGCGTTAACCATCTCGTGATCCAGCACATAGACGCGCGCCGACGCACCCGCTCCGTTGTCTTGCCCCAGCGCCAACAGCATCTTGTCCAGCGCGGCGCGGCCCGCCGGTGCATCGCAGGTCGGCAAGGGCGGCAACCCACTGCCCGCAAGCGCCTGACGGATCTGCTCAAACGTCGCCTCGCCCAGCGCGCGCTCCCCCTCGGGGGGCACAAACCCTGACAGACGGTCCGCCAAAAGCGGGATCAGCACACCGATCTGAAGCACAACAGCCGCCACCGCGGCCACGGCCCAAGCGGCCAGACGTCCGCGCCCTTTGGGCGGCGCGCGACGGGCCGGATGGGGAAGCGCCGAAAGGATGCGCCGGTCCTCCACCTGAAGTCGCGCCAGCGGATCGCCGGTCCAGCGCAAGACGGCTCCCTCACGGGCCGCACTATCGGGTAGGCGCCTGATCTCGTCCAGCGGCCAGCGCAGGGTCTCGCCGCCTCCGGCCGGCTGGGTGATGTCCAGCACCCCTGCGCCATGATCCAATCGCAAATCCACGGCTTGCGGCACCGGCCTGTCGCCATCAAACAAGACGCCCGCCAGATTGGCAGCAAAAGACGGCAATTCCGGCGGCACACTCATATCGCCGCCCCCAGATCAAGCGCTTCGGCAAAACCTTCGGCCTCGGCGAACGCATCGCGCGCGCGCTGGCTGACGGTGGCCAACGCGGCGACGTTCCCGATATCCAACGTAATCGCCATGTGGCGCATCAACGGAAAGGTGACAAAGGTATGGTGCAACACACCCCAAAGCAGGAAAACCCCAAGGTACATCACCGCTATGACTGCAAACGACAGCCAGCGTGGCACCGCCCCGAACAGATCGCCATCGCCCGGCTGCGCCTCAAGGAATGCCAGCGGCCCCAGAACGCCCAGCGCCGTGCCGATGACCATCGCAATGCCCGCTGCCAAAATAGTATAGGCGATCGTCGTTCCCAACACATAGATCATCGAGATGCGCAGCCCCTTGAGGTTCGAGCGCAGATAAATGCCGTCGGCAGTTTTGTGATTGGCCAGAATGCGCTTGGTCACAAAGCGGTAGTGTATGATCCCGTAAATCATCAGCATCAGGACCGGAAAGACCAGCAATATCCGCCCCGGCCCCGACCACCCTTGCGGCACGAAACCATAGGTGATCGCGGCCCCCGCTTCATCACTGACAGCATCCCATGACATGCCCCCCGCAGGGATCAACGGATCAAGCACGGCCATCCAGAGCGCCAACAACCCCAGCAACAACACCCCTGCGCCGAAAGGCACCGCCGCACGATACAGCATGCGCCAATCCCCGCCTTGGTGCAGTCTGGCCGAGCCAAAACGGGTTCTGTCGGTTTTGTATTTTTCCAGCCAAAAAGTCATGCGCGGCCAGAGAATACCGAGGCTGAGGATCGTGATGCTCCAATGCATCAGCGCGCGCCACGCATAGCCCCACGCACCTGCCGCCAATCCGAATCGCACACCGCGCCAGCGTGTGCGTGCCAGCACATAGCGCCGCGCACGGTACTGCGCGTAAAACCACACCGGAATGACCCCTGCAAAACTTGCCAGATACCCGACGAACGAGCTTTGAAAAACCGAAAAGCTGACGAACATCAGCACCAGATTGACGATGCCGATGTAGAAGGTGAGAACCACCACGGCGATAAAAAAGCCCAGCAGTTTTTCCCACGGATCGCCGACATATTCCAACGGATGCCCGCCCGGCCGGATCGCGGACCAATACCACCGCCGTAATCGTGTTTTCATCCAGAAACGGTAGAATCCCAACGTCAGGACCGTCCAGAAGCCCGATTTCAGCGCCAGCCAGAACAGCGCCGAGCGGTTGCCGGTGAACCACACGTCCAGCCCCTGCTCAGGGACCGGCGGCGGTGCGGCGCTATCCGTTAAAGGTATTGTCACGCGGGAAGCCACGCGGCGCCATGCGCCCTGCGGTGGCACGCTTGCCGGTCCATTCGGTCAAATCCGGCTCAGTTCTTGTGCGGCCCGCTGGGTCAAGCCAGCTTAGCCCCTCGTCGCGCTTAAAGGTGGTTGCATCCGACATGCCTCCGTCTTTGTACTTTTGCAGGCGCACGCCTTTGCCGCGTCCCATCTCGGGTAATTCGTCCAGACCGAACACCAGCACCTTACGGTTCTCGCCCACAACAGCAACGCTATCGCCGGTCACCGGCTTGCACACCATCGCGCGCGTCTCGCCGCGCACATTCAACACCTGCTTGCCGCTGCGGGTCTGCGCCACAACGTCGGCCTCCGGCACAACGAAACCGTCACCGGCAGAGCTTGCCACCAGCAGTTTGCCATCAGAGCGGTGAATGAACAGATCGACAATTTGCACCTCGTTCGGCAAATCCACGATTAGGCGCAACGGCTCGCCCATACCGCGCCCGCCGGGCAGATTGGCGGCGGAAATGGTGTAGAAGCGCCCGTTCGACCCAAAGGCCAGCAGCCGGTCCGTAGTTTCCGCATGAAACACAAAACGCGAGCTGTCCCCGTCTTTGAATTTCAACTCGCGCGCCAGATCAATATGACCCGTCATCGCGCGGATCCAGCCCATTTCTGAGCAGACGACAGTGATCGGTTCGCGGTCGATCATCGCCTCCAGCGGCACATCCTCGATCTCGCCCGCCTCGGCAAACGTGCTGCGACGCGCGCCGCCCTCGTAATCCTTGCCAAACTGCTTTTTGGTCGCGCGCAACTGGTCCGTGATCGCGTCCCACTGGATCGCGTCATTTTCCAGCAAATCCTCAAGGCCCGCACGTTCCTCCATCAACTCCGACTGCTCGCGCAACAACTCAAGCTCTTCAAGCTTGCGCAAGCTGCGCAGACGCATGTTCAAAATCGCTTCGGTCTGAACCTCGGACAACTCGCCGTCACCGGCTGGCGGCGATATATAATCCGCCTCTTCCATCGCGCGCGGATGATCAAGGCTCCAGTCCTCGCGCATCAGCGCGGGTTTCGGCTCTTCGTCATAGCGGATGATGTCAATCACGCGGTCAAGGTTCAGGAACGCGACGATGAACCCTTCAAGCACCTCAAGCCGGTGGTCGATTTTCTCAAGCCGGAATTTCGAGCGGCGCTGCAACACCTCCTGGCGGTGATCAAGAAAAGCGCGCAGCACTTCCTTCATCGAGCAGACCTTGGGCGTCACGCCGTCAATCAATACGTTCATGTTGAGCGAGAATCGCACCTCAAGATCGGAGGTGCGGTACATCATGCCCATCAACACTTCGGGATCGACATTTTTCGAACGTGGTTCGAGAATCAGGCGCACGTCCTCGGCGCTCTCGTCGCGCACGTCCGCGAGAATCGGTATCTTCTTGGTCTGGATCGCCTCGGCGATTTTTTCAATCAGCTTGGATTTCTGGACCTGATAGGGAATTTCTGTGACCACGATCTGCCACTGGCCACGGCCCAGGTCCTCGACCTCCCAGCGGCAACGCAGGCGGAAACCACCTTTACCGGTGCGGTAGGCTGTCGCGATATTTTCGCGCGGCTCGACGATCACACCGCCGGTCGGGAAATCCGGGCCCGGCACATAATTGAGCAGCGTATCATCGCGCGCATCCGGCACCTTGATCAGATGGATACAGGCATCGCACAGCTCGGCAATGTTGTGCGGCGGAATGTTGGTGGCCATGCCCACGGCAATCCCGGTCGAGCCATTGGCCAGAAGATTGGGAAACTGCGCAGGCAGCACCGAAGGTTCGGTCAGGCGCCCGTCATAGTTGTCGCGAAAATCGACAACGTTCTCGCTCAACCCCTCCAGCATCGCCTCGGCAACAGACGTCATCCGCGCCTCGGTATAGCGGCTGGCGGCAGGGTTATCGCCGTCGATGTTGCCAAAGTTACCTTGTCCGTCGACCAACGGATAACGCACGTTGAAATCCTGCGCGAGGCGCGCCATCGCATCATAAATCGCGGCGTCGCCGTGGGGGTGGAAATCCCCCATCGTGTCGCCGCTGATCTTGGCAGATTTCAGAAACCCGCCCGTCGATGTCAGACGCAGGCGGCTCATCGCATAGAGAATCCGGCGGTGTACCGGTTTCAACCCGTCACGGGCATCCGGCAGCGCGCGGTGCATGATCGTGCTAAGCGCATATGTCAGATAACGGTCCCCCAACGCGCGGCGCAGGGGTTCGGACATCACGGCAAAGCCGGGGTTTTCTGGATCACTGGTATCAGACATAAGCGCTGTGTATCCGCGCCGCACAGGGCCGACAAGCACAACCGCGCTGATTTATGTGGCCTATTTGCACAGAGTGTGTCCACCGCATGACGGTATAACTTTCTTTCTTTTTCCTCTAAAAGCGAATCTCGAATTTTGATACTGAACGAATGGGGGAAGCTGCGCGTTAAGCTTCAAAGTTATCTGCGAGGTTGCGCTATGAAGACGTTTATTCTTCTGACATTCGGTTTTCTTGGTTTTGCTTTCTATCAAATGAGCGGCGGTGCAGATTTTGTGCCGCCAAGCAATGATATTGCGCAAGCCGCGCCCGAGGCACAGCCTGCCACCGAAAATACCGCCCCGCCCGTTGTGGTGGAAGCCGCCTCGGTCGAGAAGATCGAAACGACATCGGACGTGAGCCGCATCTCACTTGACCTGACATCTATTTCCCCCGCCCCTGCGTCCGCTACCACAACCGCCCCACCCGCGCCCGCGCAGGCCGAAGTGGAAGCAGCCGTGCGTCAGGCAGTCATCATAGACAGCACGGAAACCCCGCAGATAATCTTGCCAAGCCTGCTTGCCTCAACGGATGACGGTTCCAGACCTGTGCGCGCGACCTATACAGGCGATGACATCCGGCGCGTGTCGGGCAATCGCGTTAACGTGCGCGGCGGGCCAAGCACCCAATACAGCGTGGTCGGCAAACTTGTGCGCGGTGACGAGGTGCAAATCATCGAGGACAACGGCGATGGCTGGGTACTGATGCAGCCGCTCGACGGCGGCGAACAAGGCTGGATGGCCGATTTTCTGCTCACATCAGGCTGATCCGACACAAACGATTGCTAAACAGCTCAAAACAGCGCATCTCAGATCTCGTTTCTTAACGGGGCCTTTTTGATGTCTTCACCTACGATTTTGATCACCGGCTGCTCCTCGGGCATCGGATACGCCGCAGCAGTCGGGCTGCGCGCACGCGGGTGGCGGGTATTTGCCTCCTGCCGGCAAGAGCTTGATTGCGCCCGCCTGCGCGATGAAGGGTTTGAAAGCCCGCGCCTTGATTACACCGACGCCGAGAGCATCATCACCGCCCTCGCCGATGTGCTTGAGGCCACCGGCGGCACGTTGGATGCGGTATTCAACAACGGGGCGTATGCCCTGCCCGGTCTGGTGGAGGATATGCCAACAGAAGCCCTGCGCGCAATTTTCGAGGCAAACTTCTTTGGCTGGCACACGCTGACCCGCGCCATCATCCCCGTGATGCGCGCGCAGGGCCACGGGCGGATCATACAATGCTCGTCGGTATTGGGATTCGTCGGACGGCCCTGGCGCGGCGCGTATAGTGCGACCAAATTCGCGCTTGAGGGCCTGACAGATACGATGCGCCTCGAATTGCGCGGCAGCGGCATCAAAACGATCCTGATCGAACCCGGCCCGATTACCTCGAAAATTCGCAGCAATTCGATTCCGCATTTCGAGCATTGGATTGATTGGGAAAACTCCGCCCGCGCCGCGGATTACGAAACCGAGCTGGCCGAGCGGCTATATAACGATAGCGGACCTGACAAATTCGAACTCCCGCCCGAGGCAGTCGTGAAAAAGCTTGTCCGCGCGTTGGAATCAAAACGCCCCCGCCCGCGTTATTTCGTCACAACCCCGACCTATATCGCCGGTTTCCTGCGCCGAATCCTTTCCACACGTTTACTGGACAAGGCACTCGGACGCTAAAATGCTTGCAGCGGCTGTTCAGGCCGCTACATCCTGACGTAACCACACGAGGAGCCACACATGGTAGATCCGTTTTTCATCGTTATCACCATCGCCATCGTGGCGGTTGTCGTCGTATTGATGATGGGGCTTGGCGGCTTCGCAAAGGGGGGCGCGTTCAACAAGGCGAACTCGAACAAGCTGATGCGGTGGCGGATCATCGCGCAGTTTGTCGCGGTCGTTCTGATCGTGATCTATGTTTACGCGATAAAAGGGTAAAAACAGATGGTCGTTCTTAACAAGATTTACACCCGCACCGGTGACAAAGGCGATACGGCCCTCGGCAACGGCACGCGCGTGGCCAAGCATGATCCACGGGTGGAGGCCTATGGCACGACGGACGAGTTGAACTGCTTTGTCGGCGTCGCGCGCCTGATCGCCACCGCAGAAACAGACGCCGCGCTATCGCGCATCCAGAACGATCTGTTTGATCTGGGCGCGGACCTGTGTCGCCCCGACATGGAAAAAGACGCCGATGCAGAATATCCGCCTTTGCGCATGGTCCCCTCGCAAGTGGACCGTCTGGAATCCGAAATCGACGTGATGAACGCGGAACTGTCCCCGCTGCGCAGCTTTATCCTGCCCGGTGGCAGCGAGTTGGCCGCACGTCTGCATGTCTGCCGTACCGTGGCACGCCGCGCCGAACGCCTTGCGACCGGGCTTGCGATTACAGAAAACATCAACGAGGCCGCAATCCGCTATCTTAACCGGCTGAGCGACTGGTTCTTTGTCGCCTCGCGCATGGCCAATAACGCAGGCAAGGATGATGTCTTGTGGGTGCCGGGCGCAAACCGTTGACGCCGTCGCGCAAACGTCGCCTCACGCTTGCTTATCCGGATTCGCATGCTTCACCCTGCAAAAGGCACTGCTCGTCCGCGCAATATTCTTGCTATTCGGGCACAGAATAATAGGTAACGTGACGTGCGTCATGTCGCAGGGGCACTTTTTCGCTGTTTAGCGCGCCTATGCTTCGTTAGACATGGCGCAGATTAATTGACTGGCCTCTCCGGGCTGAGTCGCTAACAAGGAGATAATCGCTCATGAAGGTGCTCGTACCTGTCAAACGCGTGATCGACTATAACGTGAAAGTACGCGTAAAAGCGGACGGTTCCGGTGTTGATCTTGCCAACGTAAAAATGTCCATGAACCCGTTTGACGAGATTTCCGTCGAACAGGCCATCCGCATGAAAGAAGCGGGTCAGGCTGATGAGGTTGTGGTGGTTTCCATTGGTGTGAAGCAGGCGCAGGAAACCTTGCGCACGGCGCTCGCCATGGGTGCGGACCGTGCAATCCTCGTGGTCGCCACCGACGATGTCCATAACGACATCGAGCCGCTGGCCGTTGCCAAGATCCTCAAAGCGATTGTGGACGAAGAGCAGCCCGGCCTTGTGCTGTGCGGCAAACAGGCGATCGACAACGACATGAACGCCACCGGCCAGATGCTGGCAGCTCTGATGGGCTGGTCGCAGGCGACATTCGCCTCCGAAGTGGCGATTGAAGGCGACAAAGCCGTTGTGACACGCGAAGTGGACGGCGGCATGCAAACTATCAAGGTCAGCATGCCAACAGTAGTCACCGTTGATTTGCGCCTGAACGAGCCGCGCTATGCGTCGCTGCCAAACATCATGAAGGCAAAGAAAAAGCCTTTGGATGAGAAGACGCCCGCCGATTACGGTGTGGACGTTGGCAACCGTCTGGAAATCGTGAAAACATCCGAGCCCGAAGCGCGCTCTGCCGGTATCAAGGTTGAGTCCGTCGACGAGCTGGTGGCGAAACTCAAAGAAGCGGGGGCCGTGTAATGGCTGTTCTACTCCTTGCAGAAGTTAACGATGGCGAACTGGCGATGGATGCCACGGCAAAAGCCGTGACAGCCGCACAAAAGCTGGGCGATGTGACCATTCTGTGCGCGGGCGGCTCCGCCGCAGCAGCAGGCGAAGCTGCGTCCAAGATCGAAGGCGTGGCCAAGGTTCTCGTCGCCGAGGATGCATCGCTTGGCCACCGTCTGGCGGAATCCACGGCTGCGCTGATCGTGTCGCTGGCGGGTGATTACGATCACATCGTCGCCCCCGCCACGACAGACGCCAAAAACGTGATGCCGCGCGTGGCCGCGCTTCTCGACGTGATGATCATCTCCGACGCTTCCGGCGTTGTTGATGCCGACACGTTCGAGCGTCCGATCTATGCTGGCAACGCGATCCAGACCGTCAAATCGTCAGATGCAAAGAAGGTCATCACCTTCCGAACCTCCACATTCGACGCCGCTGGCGAAGGTGGTTCTGCACCGGTCGAAACCATCTCTGCCGTGGACAACCCCGGCTTGAGCGAGTGGGTCGAAGATAAACTGGCGGAAAGCGACCGCCCCGAACTGACCTCTGCTGGCGTTGTCGTCTCCGGCGGGCGCGGTGTTGGCTCCGAAGAGAACTTTGCGCTGATCGAAAAGCTGGCAGACAAGCTGGGTGCCGCCGTGGGCGCATCTCGTGCTGCGGTTGATTCCGGCTACGCGCCAAACGATTGGCAAGTCGGGCAGACGGGTAAAGTTGTGGCACCCGCTCTTTATGTCGCGATTGGCATCTCCGGCGCGATCCAGCACCTTGCAGGCATGAAGGATTCCAAAATCATCGTGGCCATCAACAAGGACGAAGAAGCGCCGATCTTCCAGGTTGCGGATTTCGGCCTTGTTGCAGACCTCTTCGAGGCCGTGCCGGAACTGACCGAAAAACTCTGATTTGGATGGGCAGGCTTCTGGCCTCCCGACGCCAATTCTGGAAAGGTCCGCCCCTAACCGAGGCGGGCCTTTTTTACATCAAATCATCCAGCACAGGGCGCAAAGCCTCTGCTGCCTCCTGATGCGCTTGCGGTCCCGGCATCACAAGCGCGGCCGCTTTCTCCAGCTCGTTGAACACCATCCCGACAGTGCCCTGCGCCTTCGCTTGCGCCGATGCTGGCGCTTCCACAATCGCGCTGACGCTCTCGCGCAGCGCATCAACCATCGGGCGCGTAACAAACGCCGGCCCCTCGCCCACCCCTCCGGTCCAGTCTTTCGGCATCGGATCCCGCGCCATCCAAAGCAGAACAACACGCCCTCCCAGTTGCTTGCGCAACCGGCGCATCCGCTGCACCCAAACCTTCTGGAGTGTGTCACGCACCACACAAAACCGCTCGGGATCCAGAGTGTGAAGATGTCTGAGCATGTGACCGGTAAAGTTGAATACAGCAAAATCCACCTCCGGATAAAGCCGTTTGAGCTGCGGTGCGGCCCCCAAAAAGCGATCATTGCGCCGCGGGTGCACCTTGTAAAACCGGTTGCCCATATTCGCGGCACCCAGCACCTCAAGCACGCTCACCCGCGCTTGTCGCGCTATCGCAGCGACAGGGGCGTCGCTGGCGAACACATCGAGGCCCGCGTTCGGCTGCCCCAGATTGACCGAGGTCACCCCCGTCTGGTGTTCGACCCTCAACGGGAAAGGTTTTTCGATGAACCTTCCATAGGTTTGAATGCCCCCCAGAAAGGCAACATAAGGATCACAAAGCCGCCGCTTCGGCCCTCTGAACGTCAATCTCGACGTACCATACTGGCACGGCAAATACTCAAGGGCCCCCGGCCCCAGCACATTATAGGTCATTACACCCACCTTTTTTAACTCACCCGCGACCACCATGAACGACCCGCCCTTACGATTCGCTTAAACGTGAAATTTGGTTAAGTTTTTCGACGATTGCGGCCCTTGCAGGAACAAAGCACTCCGTCCTAGAGTGGTGCAACTTCAGCAAAGGACGGCACCTATGGACATCCAGACAATCGGCATCGTCGGCGCAGGCCAGATGGGAAACGGCATTGCGCATGTGATGGCTCTGGCAGGCTATGACGTGCTGCTCAACGATATCTCCGAAGAAGCATTGGCAAACGCGATGGAGGTGATGCGCGGAAATATGTCGAGGCAGGCCGGTCGCGGAAAAATCACCGAGCAAGAGATGGAAGACGCGCTGACGCGGATCAAGACAACCGTGACGCTGACCGATCTGGGGCCAAGCGACCTGATCATCGAAGCGGCGACCGAGCGTGAAAAGATCAAGGAACAGATTTTCGACGCGCTGCTGCCACATCTGAAGCCGGAAACGATTCTGACATCGAACACCTCCTCAATCTCGATCACGCGGCTTGCCAGCCGGACGGACCGGCCCGAAAAGTTCATGGGGTTTCACTTTATGAATCCTGTGCCGGTGATGCAGCTGGTCGAGCTGATCCGCGGCATTGCCACCGATGAGGAAACGTTCAAGGCCTGTCAGGACGTGGTGACCCGCCTGAACAAAACCTCTGCTTCTGCCGAGGATTTTCCAGCCTTTATCGTGAACCGCATTCTGATGCCGATGATTAACGAGGCGGTTTATACGCTTTACGAGGGGGTCGGTTCTGTTAAATCCATCGACAGCTCGATGAAGCTGGGCGCGAACCACCCGATGGGACCGCTGGAGCTTGCAGACTTTATCGGGCTGGATACCTGCCTTGCCATCATGAACGTGCTGCATGAGGGGTTGGCAGATACCAAATACCGCCCCTGCCCCCTGCTGACCAAGTATGTCGAGGCGGGCTGGCTGGGTCGCAAGACCAATCGCGGCTTTTACGACTATCGCGGGGATGAGCCGGTCCCGACACGCTGAACGCCGCCGCCGGTGCGGGCAGCCGCCACTGTATATGAGTTTATTGGCCAAATGAAGCCAAGGGCGCATCCGGATCTTGGCTGTTATGCGGTCTGACTGTCCAGCGCCAGTGTATGTGCGCGCAGCCACGCCATAAAGGCGCGCGGATCACCAGCACGGGCATCAATTTCCGCTTGTTCGATGGGCGCGCCGACGATCGGGGCCTGAGGTTTGTTGCAGCTATGAACGATCTCATGCAGCAAAAGCCCCTGCCGCAGCATCGGCGATAGCTGATTGGCGATCTGGTATGCGCGGCTGTTCTGGCCGGGAAACTTCATCGGCACCACCTGCGCGCCCGAACGGCGGATCATCTTGGCCGTAAAGACGTTCCATTCGGCCTCGACTGCCGGGCTCCACCATGTCTTGGATGCGGCGACGACCCCGGACGGAAACAGCGCGACGACCCCGCCCTCGTTGAGATGGTTCATCGCATTGGCCCGCATCTCGACCCCTTTGCGCTGCGCATCCGGGTCATGCGGAAACGGCACCGGAATCATGTAGCTGCTAGCAACTTCATCAATCGAGGTGAGCAGGGAGCGGGTGAGAATACGGTAATCAGGGCGCACACGCCCGATGAGATCGGCAAAGATCATGCCATCAATCATTCCGTGCGGGTGGTTCGCGACCACGACGACCGGTCCCTTTTTCGGGATCAGGTCCAACTGCTCTTGGGGGGTTTTAAGGTCGATTCCCATCGTATCCAGCGCTGCGCGCCAGAATAGTTGCCCCGAAGGCGTACCGCGCCGTTCGAATTTTCGGATCATGCGCAGGATCGCGATTTTGCCGGTAAACAGCTCCATCGCTGAAATCACTGCGCTTTTCCAGGGCGTATCGAAGGTTGATGCGTAGGATAGACTGCTCCGGTCGTATTTGGTGAACGTAACCTTGTCCACCTCCGTACCGGTTAGATCACCGGCTTGCGCTGACTGTGTTTTGTCGGCCAATTGGGCAACCTCATTGAAACTCGGGCGGCGGGTCGTCGCGTTACATACCTTCGCCGAACTTATCAGCCACCAGTGCCGTGAGCGCGCTTGCAAGCGCATCAGCGTCAGGGCCGGTCGTCTCAACTTCAATAAAGCTTCCCCGTGCCGCTGCCAACATCAAAAGCCCCATGATACTGTCACCCGAAGCATTCATGCCCTCTTTGCTGACCTCGGCCTGCGCGTCGAAACCTTCCACAACCTCCACCAGTTTGGCAGAGGCGCGGGCATGGAGCCCCTTCTCGTTCACGATTTCGAGGGTAATTCGGGTCATAAACTGGCCTTCTTATTCGGTACTGACGTTCTGGGCGTCGATGTATTTCTTACCCGCTTCCAAGGCGGCGCGCACGGCCACCGCAAGCGGCTTGTGACGGCTTTTCGCCAGCTTGATCAGCATCGGCAGGTTCGCGCCATATAGAATGCGCCGCCCCGCAGGCTGGCAGGCCAGCAGGCTAAGATTGGAGGGGGAGCCGCCGAAAAGGTCAGTCACGACAACCACGCCATCTCCCTGATCCACGGCATCGGCGGCCTCGCAAATCTCGGCCTCTTTCGCGCTACGGTCGTGGTCGGCGTGGATCTCGATGGCGCGGATGCCATTTTGCGATCCGACAACATGTTCAATCGCCGCAAGATACTCAGGCGCCAACCCCCCATGTGCAACGATCACAATTCCAATCACGTCTGCTCTGCCCCTTTGCGCTGTCTCGCGCCCAATTCCCTGTGCCTAATTGACACTTCCCAGCCCTCTTGGGCAAGGTGCAAAGCATGGCTTTCAGCGAGGGTGACGGAACGGTGTTGCCCTCCCGTGCAGCCAAACGCGATGGAAACATGGCTTTTGCCTTCTTCGCGACAAGCGGGCAGAATGAGGAGACTCAGGTCCAGTACCTTCTGCTCGAATTCGCCATAGCGCGGATCGCTCGCCACGTGGGCCGCCACTGCGGCATCCATGCCGTTGAGCGCCCGCAAATGCGGCTCCCAATAGGGGTTCTTCAGAAAGCGGCAATCGTAGATCATATCAACCGCGCGGGGCAGCCCGCGTTTGTAGGAAAACGATTGCACCGAAACCGCCATATGGCGCGAACCTCCCGGCGCAAACCAGTGTTCGACCTCGGCGCGCAGCTCGTGGATGTTCAGATCGCTTGTATCAATCAAAACATCGGCACGGGCGCGCAAGGGGGCCAACATTTCCTGCTCAAGTTCGATACCAGCGCCCGGACGCCCCTCAGGTGCCATTGGATGACGACGACGCGTTTCGGAGAAACGGCGCAGCAAAACGTCTGTCGAGCAATCCAGATACAACAGTTCGGCCGCAACGCCCGGCCGTACCGCAAGCCATCCCAGCAAATCAACAACGGCATTGCTCGAATAGCCACGGTTGCGCGGATCAATCCCGAGAGCGAGCGAGCGGTTTTGCTCCGCCTCATCAAAGAGACCGGGCAAGAGCCGCAATGGCAGATTGTCGATCACCTCGTAGTCGGCGTCTTCCAGCACATTGAGCGCGGAAGACCGTCCGGCGCCCGAAGGGCCAGTGACAAGGACGATGCGGCGGAGGGTTGGTTCTGCTATGCTCATACGGGCTCTGATCTGCTACCTCTGAGGTAGGCATTTATCGCTGCGGCGAAATGGGGTGCATCAGCCTTGTGCAGGCACGGAAGCATCTTGTCCAGCAGTTGCAGGTGATGGATTTGCGGTAGACGCCCGGTTTCGCGGCGCTCCAGATCTACCGCCAGCCCGACACGGGCTTCGGCCAGATAGGGAATTTCCAGAATTCCGACACCGCGCGCTTCGATCTTTCCGGCTATTGCGGACGGCGCGCAGGCGAAGATGTCGCCGTCGCTTTGACGCAACATTGTGCGATCATCCGCAACCAGCACCGCGCCCATTGCAATCAGTTGCAGCGCAAGAGAGGACTTCCCCGCGCCAGAGGGGCCAAGGATCAAGAGCCCGCGTCCGTCTATGGCCACGCATGTCGCGTGAAGGATCATCGGATCGCGGCTCATTCAATGGCCTCAAACCGGCAGGCCCACGACAAAGCGCGCGCCCAGAGGATCAGAGGTGATGTCAGCGTCTGTCGGACGGATATTCTCGGCCCAGATCACGCCACCATGCGCCTCGACGATCTGTTTCGAAATCGCAAGGCCAAGACCCGAGTTGTTGCCAAAGTGCTTTTCAGGACGCTCGGAATAGAACCGGTTGAAAATCTTTGACAAAGCCTGGTCCGGTATGCCCGGCCCCGTGTCTTCGACCACAACCAGCACGCGGTTATCCTTTTTGCGCGCCCACACGCGGATCGCATCGCCATCCTCGCAAAACGAGATCGCGTTGGTGATAAGATTGACAAACACCTGCGCCAGACGCGCCTCAAGCCCATGCACGGTGATCGGATTTTTTGGCAAATCGACGATGAAATCAATGCCATCGCTTTTCGCATCCTCGCCCAGATACTGCCCGAGATTTCCAAGCATATGCATCAGGTCAAACGGCTCTTCTTCTTCCTTGACCAACTCGCTGTCGAGGCGGGACGCGTTTGAAATGTCACTTACCAACCGGTCCAAGCGACGTACGTCGTGGTCAATCACATCCAACAGCTTGTCACGCTGGTCCTCACGCTTGATCACGCGCAGCGTCCCCACGGCCGAACGCAAAGAGGCCAGCGGGTTCTTGATCTCGTGTGCGACATCGGCAGCGAATTGTTCGTTGCCGTCGATGCGATTGTAGAGGGCATTGACCATCCCCCGCAGCGCGCCCGAGAGCCGGCCGATTTCGTCCGGACGGGCGGTCAGGTCGGGGATCCGAATACGGCCCGGATTCATCTTACGGGCATCTTTGTCGCGGCCCAATTCCGCCGCAGCGGCAAGGTCTGCCAGAGGGTTGGCGATGGTGGAGGCGAGTACGAGGCTCAATCCGATAGAAACAAGCGTTGCGATGACGAACATCTGTAAAACACGCTCGCGTTCGCCGCGCACCAGGCGGTCAATTTCTCCGTTGGCGCTGGCGATGGCCACAACGCCGACAGGCGTTCCATTCTGCTCGATTGGTGTCGCCACAGCCAGTAGGGTCGCCCCCTTCTCGTCATGCTCCTCCCTGATTTGCGCGCCATCCGCGAGGCTGGCAGCCACAACCGGCTTCAGCCGCTCTTCGATGGTCGGCCCTGTGGTGGAATTGCTGCCGAAGGGGGCCGAAACCACATTCCAAAGCCAGGCTAACCCATCAGTCAGGACCGTTCTGCTCCGGGAGCCCGTCTGGCCACCGCTTGCCATGTCATCACTTGCGCCCTCAAATTCAGCTATCAGCGCCCCGTCGGTATCATAGACAAAGACTTGAATACCGCTGCGCATATCGAGCCCCTGAAGCGTGCGCGCGACATCGACATCTGCACCGGAAGAAAGGTCGACCAACCCGTCTTCAGGCAGCTGCGCCTCGACAACATCGGCGACCAGCTCTGCCTCGGACACGAGCGAAGCGGCCCGCTGCATGGCAAGACTGTCACGCGACGAGTTAAGGTACAGGATACCGGCCACAAGAACGTTCAACGCAATGAGATTGAACGTGATAATCTTGCGTGTAAGCGGCGATGCCCGCAACGAAAACAGCCCCCGCCGTTCGCGGCGGGCTCTGATCTCGTTCGGGGCTGCGCTGTCGGGGGTGACCCAATCTTCACCCAAGACCAAATCGCCATCTCGTTTTGCGGGGCTCAGATCACGCACAAAATTCCTTTCGACCAGCGCCATACAACAGGATCACTCTTCGTTATATCTGTAGCCGATCCCGTATAGCGTCTCAATCGCGGAGAACTCCTCGTCCGCGTTCCGCATCTTTTTGCGCAACCGCTTGATGTGGCTGTCGATCGTGCGGTCGTCCACATACACCTGATCGTCATAGGCAACGTCCATCAGCTGATCACGCGACTTAACGAAGCCGGGGCGCTGTGCAAGCGCTTGCAACAACAAAAATTCGGTGACGGTCAGCGAAACGTTCTTGCCCTTCCAGGCCACTGCATGGCGCAACGGATCCATCCGCAGATCGCCCCGCTCCATCACTTTGGTTTCTTCCGTGTCGCCCACTTCTTCCGTGGCAACCGCATCCTGACGCCGCAAGAGCGCGCGGATACGTTCGACCAACAAGCGCTGGGAAAACGGCTTTTTCACATAATCGTCAGCGCCCATGCGCAAACCAAGCACTTCGTCGATCTCGTCATCTTTCGACGTCAGAAAGATCACCGGCATCGCGCTTTTTTGACGCAGACGCTGCAACAGATCCATGCCGTCCATGCGCGGCATCTTGATGTCGAGAACGGCCATATCGGGCAAACGCTTGTTAAAAGCATCCAGCGCCGCCTGACCGTCGTTATATGTTTCCACCTCGAAACCTTCGGCTTCGAGAGTCATCGAGACGGACGTCAGAATATTTCTGTCGTCGTCCACCAATGCAATTTTTGACACTGCCTGTTTCCTTGTGCTGCTCAATGTATTCTTATTTTTTCCAACACTGATCACTCCTTTCGCGGTCGAATCAATCCCAAAGTGCGAATCACTACGCAGGACAACCACATTTCAGCCATAATTTGTTTAGGAATGGCTAAATTACCTCACCTTATGTCAAGGATCACCATCGCCGGCGACAGCTATGCGCGCGCCCTCCTCGCCGCCCGCTTTGCCGTTTAGCGCCCTGATTCAGGCTGTGTTTTGCCAATCGGGCGTTTGATGGCGCTAACTATACAGAGGCACCTGTTCAATTCGCAAATCATCGTGTTAAGAGGCCGCATTACCGCCGTCTCCATTAGCGCCGGAGGCTTGGCAGAGCTTTTTTGCGATATGCAAATCGCGCATGTTAAACAGGAGACACCGCATGCAAACCGGACGGGTTAATCCGAACTTCAGCCTCGAAGATCAAGGGATCACAGGGCTTGGCGATGTCTATTACAACGCGATCGAGCCTGCGCTGATCGAGACAGCACTGGTGCGCGGCGAAGGGACGCTGGGCAAAGGCGGTGCGTTTCTCGTTACCACCGGAAAATTCACAGGCCGCTCTCCAAAAGACAAACACGTTGTCAAAACCGACAGCGTAAAAGACACGATCTGGTGGGAAAATAATGCCGCCATGTCGCCCGAAGGGTTTGACGCGCTTTACCAAGACATGTTGACCCACATGAAGGGGCGCGATTATTTTGTGCAGGACCTTATTGGCGGTGCAGATGTCAAGCACGCCATCAACGTCCGCTTCGTGACCGAGCTGGCATGGCACAGCCTGTTTGTTCGCCACATGATGCGTCGCCCCGATCGCGACCAGCTTGACGATTATCTTGCCGATTTCACTGTCATCAACTGCCCGAGCTTTCAGGCCGATCCAGCCAAGCATGATTGCCGGTCCGACACTGTGATTGCCACGAACTTCGACCGCAAGCTGATCCTCATCGGAGGCACAGAGTACGCGGGCGAAAACAAAAAATCCGTGTTCTCGCTGCTCAATTACCTGTTGCCCGAAAAAGGCGTCATGCCGATGCACTGCTCGGCCAACCATGCCGTTGGAAACCCTGTCGATACCGCCATTTTCTTTGGCCTTTCCGGCACCGGCAAAACCACCTTGTCCGCCGACCCTACGCGCACGTTGATCGGTGATGACGAGCATGGCTGGTCCGACACAGGCACCTTCAACTTTGAAGGCGGCTGCTATGCCAAGACAATCAATCTGAGTGCCGAGGCGGAGCCTGAAATCTACGCCACAACAGAAAAGTTCGGTACAGTGATCGAAAACATGGTTTTCGACGAGCAGACCAAAGAGCTTGATTTCGACGACGACAGTCTCACCGCCAACATGCGCTGTGCCTACCCGATGCATTATATTTCAAATGCGTCCAAAAAGGCTGTGGGCGGTCATCCCAAGAACATCATCATGTTGACTTGCGATGCCTTCGGCACCCTGCCGCCCATCGCGCGACTGACTCCGGCGCAGGCGATGTATCACTTCCTCTCCGGCTTCACCTCCAAAGTGGCCGGCACAGAGCGCGGCGTGACCGAGCCCGAGCCGACGTTCTCCACCTGCTTCGGCGCGCCCTTCATGCCGCGCCGTCCGGAAGTCTACGGCAACCTGCTGCGCGAAAAGATTGCACAGCACGGCGCGACCTGCTGGTTGGTGAACACAGGCTGGACCGGCGGCGCCTACGGAACAGGCTCGCGGATGCCGATCGGTGCCACGCGCACGCTGCTGACAGCGGCTCTGGACGGTTCGCTGATGGCGGGCAAGTTCCGCAAGGACGAGAACTTTGGCTTTGACGTGCCGGTGTCCATGGAGGGCGTTGCCGACATCTTGCTTGATCCCCGCCGGACGTGGGACAATCCCGAAGCCTACGACCGTCAGGTGGCAAAGCTGGTCAAAATGTTCGCAGATAACTTTGAGCAATACATGCCGCACATCGACGACGATGTGAAAGCCGCCGTCATCGGCTGAAAAGACGTTATGTAGAAAAGGCCGCTGTACCCGTCGGTACAGCGGCCTTTTTTGTGCATAGCTCGATCAAGCGGCCAGAGCCGTCAACTCCGCAAGTGGCAAATCAAGAACATAGTGCAGGTCTTCGCGATCCATATGGATCAGGAACCCTTCGACCGGCGTATCGTTACCCGTGAGGTACCAGCGCAATGCACCCGGCTGGGTGTGCATATATCCCCCCTGCTCCGCGAGCCCCCTCATTGCTGTCGCCTTGACCATGAAAGCCATAATATGATCCGGATCCCAATGCTGCATCGCCTGAACAAATGCGAAACGGCCCAACACGTAAGACAGGCTGCGGCCACGCAAGCCGTGATTGCCCGGCGCGATCCAGTATTCACCCTGATAGGCACAGGTTCCGTGCATTTTTTTCGCCGCCGGCCCGGCCCGAAAGCGCGAGCGGTCCAGATCCAGATCAACACCCGATGGTGGAAATTCGCGGAATTTGCTGGTAAAATATTCACCCACGCTGGCACCATTCAGATCCAGCATCCGCAAAGCCTGCGTATGCATGATTTCCCCCCCGGCCGAGCGCCCGACAATCCAAAGCGCGTTCTGCGCGGTTAACTCATGGATCTCCGGGTCAAACGGGGCGCCCAGAATATGGTCGGGACGGGCCTCCTTCAAAAGAGTGCGGTAAACCTCGAAGTCGTAACCGACTTCCAAAATCACGCCGTGGCGTTGGAAAACCTCTGCGCTATTGGCCACAAACCGGTCGCCAGCATTCATCGTGAGTAGTGTCATCGGGAATTTCCTTTCGCTCCAATTCACGGATAGTTTATCGGAAATCGCGAAAAAATAACTCTCATTCTCGCTTATAGGGCAAAGTCCGCCTTTGCCCGTTCAGGTATCCGCTCCAAAACGTTGTCGTCCACACCAAGAATCCGCACCTTGCACGCACGATCAACCACAGACACAATCGCGGGGGAATCGTCAGGCATCCGCACCCCCATCAACAAGCGATCAAACAAAATACAGTTTTTGGGTCCATCGTCCTCGGCCCGTGTTTCGACCATCATCTGGTCCATCCGGATACCATGCGTCGCGCTGATGTCCCTGAAAGGCCCGTCCGCCAAAGATGCAAACTGCTCCCCGCCTTGAAACTGGCTAAGGTTCCGCCCGACACTACTGCGCGCCTGCGCCCACCCGAACCAGTTGGAGTAAAATGATTTCTCCCCGACTTCGGTACAAATCCACCCGTCAGGAATGTCTCTGTACGCCAGAATATAGGGACGAATCCGGGTAAGTTGGGGGCATTCAAGGCGTCCCTCGCTTAGAGCCCAGGCCTTGAGCGCCGTGCGCAGCAGCTCCGACCGGCAGGTCCAGGCGACACTTATCGGCAGTTCTTGCTGGTGAAGCTTCCATCCTTGCGTATTCTCATAGGAGAACCGCACCATTCCATCGACGCTGTCGTACTGCCCGCGAAACCAGACCTCCCCCTGATCGAGCAGCATTTGCGCCGGGGCGATGGCACGCGCGCCCGCATCGGTAAGGGCATAACGGCGATGCTCCACATCAAAAAGTTTGAACTGCATCGCTTCTTCAAGCTGGTTGATATGACGCCGCACAGTCTGGCGCGTACTCCCAAGCTCTTGCACCGCCTGCGTCAGGTTTAATGTGCGCGCCAAAGCAGTAAAGGACCGCATCATCTCATGCAGCAGCGCCGGTGACCCGCGGAACGCATCCGCCTGATCCTTCAAGTTAGTCGTCTCATTCATGTTCCCACTATGCATATTTATCATCCATCAACGCAATATCAATCATCCATATAGGGTCCATTCTTAGTCGGAAAGTGTCTAAAACTAGTCAATTGATCGGTTGATCAAATTTCTGGAGTAATGAGTGAAGCACAACCGGAGGTTAAAAAAATAATATGGCACATAAAGTGGACATTCATGTTGGACGGAAATTAAAGCAGATCAGAACGCTGCGCCGCTTCTCCCAGACCGATGTCGCAAACAAGCTCGGTCTCTCATTCCAGCAAATTCAGAAATACGAGATAGGTTCCAATCGCATTGCCGCCAGCCGCCTTTTTGAACTGGGCCAGATTTTCGAAATCTCACCAGCCTATTTCTTCGAGGGCCTTTACGAGAACGCCACCAACGAAATGGAAAATCGCGATCCTGGCATGGAAATTGTCAACGCTTTGGCGGCGATCAAAGATGATGATGTCAAATCCCGGATCGTCACATTCATCGAAGACGTCTCGGGGATGACTGTCGCACGCCACGGCTGATTCTACCCGATGAACGCCCGCCGGATAAGATTCAAACCAGCGATGGTCAGAACAGCAAGGGTGGCCTTGCGAAACATGGCCTGATCTATCCGGTCCATCACCGCATTGCCCGCTTTTACGCCGATATAGGCCGGCGGCATCATTGCCAGCGAAAAACCGATCGTCTCGGCGCGCAACACACCCGACCCCAAATGCGCCACCAGAAGCGCGACAGCGCCGAGACCGTAAATCACACCTTGAACCCGCATCTGGTCAAGCTTGGGCGTGTCCAGCGCCGTCAGATAGGCGACCGTCGGCGGCCCCCAGATCCCGGAAACACCGCCCAACACCCCCGCAAACGTTCCTGCACCAACTTCAATACCGGTGGAACGCCCTGCAAGCCGGATCTGTCGACCGGTGAGTTGCATGAAAGCAAACACCGTGACGGGGACACCGATCATCGCCATCATCACCTGATCAGGCACAACGCGCACAAACTGTGCCGAAAAAATCAGCGCGAATCCGCCGCAGAGCAGAAAAATGCGGAAATCCAAAGTTGAACGGACGGCAGGCCCGATTCCCTGACGCAGCGCCTGTTGGACGTTTGTGGCGAGGGTCGGCAGGATAAGCCCTGCCAGCGCAAGTTCGGGCACCATAAAGGTGGTTAAACCTGATATAAACACCAGGGGCATGGCGAATCCCACCACGCCTTTGACAAAGCCCGCCAAAATGGCGATCACGATCGCAAGCAAAAGTTCCGAACCGGACAAAAGGGGAAAAACCGTCTCCATGCCCCCTACATAGCGACCCACCGGTCGGCCTGCACGGGCAAAACGACGGCGCAATTTTCAATCGGATTGGCGCAGCCAAACGTATCTTTGTTGCGCTGCACCTGCAAAGTGATTATGCGGAGCGCTAAGCGGAAAAGGATGTTTAAGATGGCACATGATGGACAGTTGAATGTGGAGACCAAGGTTCTCCTTGAGGATCTTTTGGGGCTCACCGCAGCCGCGGTAAAGCCGGTCGAAGCGATTCTTGAGCACGCCACCGAAACCGTGCGCACCATCGTCAGCGAGGACGGCAAGGTTTCCAACGCGCTGGTCGAACAGAACCAGACCGCCGCTCACGGGCTGGCATGGCTTGCCACCTACGCGCAGGCCTTGCGCCAAATGCAGGCTTGGGCCGAACAGCTTCAGTCGAACGGTAAATTCGGCGAGACCGAGCAATTGATCCACCAGATCGCCTTTGGTGAATACCTCTGGCAGATTTATGGCGGCATCCAGATGAATCAGGGCGAAGTTGTCCGCCTTCACGATCTTGGCCTTGCTCAGGAAGAGCAGCGCGGCCTGATGGACCCCGCCGTTATGGCGCTGACCCAAGGCGGCAATACCCAGGCCGCGCGCAGCCGCCTGGTTGATCTGATGCAAGAGCAAACCGCAAACGCGACTTTCGGCGCATCGGGCCTTGATGAAGAGCTGGAGATGATTCGCGATCAGTTCCGCCGTTACGCAACCGAAAAGGTCGAACCCTTTGCCCATGAATGGCATCTCAAAGACGAGCTGATCCCGATTGAAATCATCGACGAGCTGGCCGAAATGGGTGTATTCGGCCTGACCATCCCCGAAGAATACGGCGGTTTCGGCCTATCCAAAGCGTCAATGTGCGTGGTCTCCGAGGAACTTTCACGCGGCTATATCGGTGTTGGCTCGCTCGGCACTCGCTCCGAGATTGCTGCCGAGTTGATCATCGCCGGTGGCACCGACGCGCAAAAGCAGAAATGGCTGCCCCGCATCGCCTCTGCCGAAACTCTGCCAACAGCCGTTTTCACCGAGCCGAACACAGGCTCCGATCTCGGCTCCCTGCGCACCCGTGCCGTCAAGGGCGCGGACGGCGACTATACCGTCACCGGCAACAAAACGTGGATCACCCATGCCGCGCGCACCCATGTGATGACCCTGCTGGCACGCACCGATTCTGCAACAGACAACTACAAGGGTCTGTCCATGTTCCTCGCGGAAAAGACGCCCGGCACCGATGAAAACCCGTTCCCCACGGACGGCATGACCGGCGGCGAAATCGAAGTGCTCGGGTATCGCGGCATGAAGGAATACGAACTGGCGTTTGACGGTTTCAAAGTCAAAGGCGAGAACCTTTTGGGCGGCGAAGAGGGCAAAGGCTTTAAACAGCTGATGGAGACCTTCGAATCCGCGCGCATCCAGACAGCCGCCCGCGCCATTGGTGTGGCGCAATCCGCGCTCGATATCTCGATGCAATACGCGCAGGACCGCAAGCAGTTCGGCAAAGCCCTGATCAACTTCCCGCGCGTTTCCAGCAAGCTGGCGATGATGGCGGTCGAGATCATGGTTTCCCGCCAGCTCACTTATTTCTCGGCATTCGAAAAAGATCAGGGCCGCCGCTGCGACGTCGAAGCGGGCATGGCAAAACTGCTTGGCGCGCGTGTGGCGTGGGCGGCGGCCGATAATGGCCTGCAAATCCACGGTGGCAACGGCTTCGCGCTGGAATACAAGATCAGCCGCGTTCTGTGCGATGCGCGCATCCTCAACATCTTTGAAGGTGCCGCAGAGATACAGGCGCAAGTGATCGCACGCCGCATCCTCGGCTAATCGCCGCCGATGCGCGACGGGCGCACCTTGCGGTGCGCCCTCACTCGTCCTAGTTGACGAGAATGAGCAACACACGATTGTCACAGGAAAAATGGATCGACGCAGGGTTTGACGCCCTCAACCGACTTGGCCCAAAAGCCTTGGCGGCTGAACCCCTTGCGCGCCAGCTTGGCACGACAAAGGGGTCGTTTTATTGGCACTTCAAAGATGTCCCCGCCTTTCATGCCGCCCTCCTGCACCACTGGCACAAAGACGCACTTTCGGATGTGGCCGACCTGCTCGCGTCCGATGGTGCCGCCGATGCGCGCCTGCGCCATTTCGGACGCAGTGTTCTGGGTGACGCCTCGGAAGCGGCCTTGCGCGTCTGGGCGCACACCGATTCGGACGTTGCGGCGCGCCTCTCCGAGGTAGACGCAGAGCGCATTCTATATCTCCGCCTGTTGCTCAAACAGTTCGGATTGAGTAATCCGGCCTTTGCCCAAGCTATTTTGGCCGCCCTCATCGGCCTGCCGCAGGTACAAACCGAAACAGAAAAAACCGCCGCGTTCGATGCGCTGGTAGATACAGTGGTCGCACTCGCATGAAGATGGTCGTAGCAGCATTCACCCTCGCAACGCTCGCCGCGTGCCAAGACGACGAAACCGCCCGCGCTTACGGCGCAGCCGATCATGTCTGGACCCTGACAGAAATCAACGGCACGCGTTTCCCCGCCAAAGCCACCCTGATTTTCCCCGAAACAGGAAAAATAGCAGGCAAGGCCCCCTGCAACAGCTACACCGCCCCGATGAGCGCCCCTTATCCGTGGTTCGACGCACAACAGATCGCCAGCACCAAAATGGCTTGCCCCGATTTGCAATCCGAGGGCGAATTCTTTGCAGCGTTATCAAAGGCAAGCATTTCAGAAGTGTCCGGCGACACGCTGATCCTGTCCAATCCCGACGGGCTGAGCATGGTCTTCAAAGCCTCCGACTGAACGCCTCGACAAACCGCGCCCGCGCCTCCGGTAACGGCTTACCGCCCAGGCCCGCAGCCAAATGTGTCTCCAGAAAATACCCGGTAGTCTTGAACGCCAGCGCGATCTCCGCGTCAGGCGCGTCTCCTTCTCCCCGCAGCACCTCCGGCAACGGCAACAACCGGTCCGCCCACACGCCCGCACCCGCCTGTGAAACCGCGCGACCCGACTTTGGCGAGACAAAGCACAACCCCTCCCGCGCACCCGTCACCGCACAGCGCGTCAGATCCAGCGCATAGCCCATCTCCTCGAGCAAACTCACCTCCCAATGCAGATAGGCCAGCGGCCACAAGTCCATCTGGTCCAGCAAATCCAGCAGGGCTTCCGTACGTCGGTAAAGCGGCAGATGTGCCTCCCGCTCCGGAAGACAAAAGCGGATAAGGGAGGTCACCGCATTCAGCCCCGCCAACGCCAGCCGGTCGCCCATCGCCGTTGCGGCACGGCTGCGTACCGGTTCGACGGAAAACGCACCGATATGATCCTCAAGGCGCGCACGCCATGCCAGATCAAGCTGCGCACCCGGTTGCAAAATCGGCGCGATCTTGCGGCTGGTCCCACCACGCACCACACCTGCGTGCCGCCCGTGAGCAGGCGTGAATACCTCGATGATGGCCGATGTTTCCCCATGACGGCGCGCGCTCAGCAGGATGCCTTGATCGCGCCATTCCATCAGGAAAGCCCCTCCTGATCCAGAAGATGCCTTCCTGCGCGATCCTCCACCTCGATCACCCAGAGATCGGGGTCAAATTCACGCTGCCGGTTTACCGCCGCGTCCACGTCCCGCTCGGGACCGGACGCCAGTTCGACCCACACCCGCGTCCCGCTCGTCAGATCAAAGGAGCGCTGGAAAAGAACCGCCTTCCCGTCGAGCGTTGCCAGCTTGACCAGAACCGCGCCGCCGGTGTCATCCCCATGCGCGACCACATACGCAGGAATGTCATACATCCGCAGCCGCGCCAGATAGGCATCGACCCAGAACCGGGCCGTCAGACGGGGCATGACGCCCCCCGCTTCATTTGGCCTGAAAACTCAATCCCGCAGTACCCCCGCACGACCCCGCCTGCGATGATCCACGCCTCAGCCATTGCCATCTTTGAAATCGAGCCCCATCTCCGAGTAGCGCTCTTTTTCTTCCAACCAGTTCGGCCGCACCTTCACCTGCATAAACAAATGGATCTTGCGCCCCAAAAACTCTTCCAGCTCCTCACGCGCCGCCTTGCTCACAGCTTTGATCGTCTCACCCTTATGGCCCAGAACGATGCCCTTATGCCCGTCACGCATCACATAGATCAATTGGTCAATCCGGGCGGAACCGTCTTTGCGCTCTTCCCAGTTTTCCGTCTCGACCGTCAGCTGATAGGGCAGCTCCTGATGCAGGCGCAGCGTCAGCTTTTCGCGGGTCATCTCGGCGGCGATCATGCGCATCGGCAGATCGGCAATCTGGTCCTCGGGATACAGCCATGGTCCCTCGGGCAATTCGGCCGCCAGCCAAAGACGCAGCACATCAACGCCATACCCCTTCTCGGCAGAGATCATAAACGTCTCCACAAACGGATAGCGCTCGTTCAGATCCTTGCTCAGTCCCAAAAGAACCGGTGCCTCCACGCGGTCGATCTTGTTGATCACCAAAGCCACGCGGCGGCCTTCACCGATCTCGGCCAAACCTTCGAGAATTCGCTTAACACCGTCGCTCACACCGCGCTGCGCCTCGACAAGCAGCACGATAATGTCCGCATCCGACGCACCGCCCCACGCGGCGGCAACCATTGCGCGGTCCAACCGGCGGCGCGGCTGGAACAGGCCCGGCGTATCGACGAACACAATCTGGCTCTCGCCTTCCATTGCCACCCCACGGATGCGCGTGCGCGTTGTCTGCACCTTATGCGTGACAATCGACACCTTGGCCCCGACCATCCGGTTCAAAAGCGTCGACTTGCCCGCGTTCGGCTCTCCGATAAGGGCGACAAATCCGGCCTTGGTCATGTGTTCTGCTCCAGTTGCGCCAGCAAAGTTTTCGCGGCGTCTTGTTCTGCGTTGCGTTTCGCACCAGCGGTGGCAAAGGCTTCTTCGCCGGTCGACAAGCGCGCGGCGATGGTAAAGATCGGGGCGTGGTCAGGGCCGCTGCGCTGGGTCAGCACATATTTAGGTGGCTCCAGCCCCCGCGCCTGCGCCCATTCCTGCAATGCGGTCTTGGCATCGCGGGCGTCCTGCTTGACCTGTGTCGTCCGCGCCCCCCAAAGCCGTAGCACCATCGCGCGCGCCGCGTCAAAGCCGCCGTCAAGATACACCGCCGCAATCACGGCTTCCATCGCATCGCCCAGAAGCGCCTGCTTGCGCCGGCCACCAGACAACATTTCGGACCGCCCTAGCTTCAGAACCGCGCCAATGTCGATCTCGCGAGCCACATCTGCACAGGCTTCCTTGCGCACCAATGCGTTGAACCGCGGAGCAAGCTGCCCTTCTGACGCCTGCTTATCAAGCGACAGCAAGGCTTCGGCCATCACAAGGCCCAGCACACGATCACCCAAAAATTCGAGCCTCTGGTTGTCGTCCCGGTTGGGCGTCGACATCGAGGCGTGAGTCACGGCCCGGTTCAGCAACTCGGGGCTATCGAAATGATAACCGAGACGCGTTTCAAACGCCTTGAGTTCGGCCGACAGCTTCACTTGATCGCTTCAAAGAAGCGGTCACTGCGCCACGTCCAGAAGAACAGCATGGAGCGCCCCGCAGAGCTGAACATCACACGGTCTGCGCGGCCGATCAGGTTTTCATAAGGCACAAACCCCACGCCCCCCGCCGTTTGCGCCAAACGGCTGTCGGCGGAATTATCGCGGTTGTCGCCCATAAAGAAGTAGTGCCCTTCCGGCACCGAATACACTCCGGTCCGGTCCGACGCTTGCGGCCCGATGTTAAGCACCGGATAGCTGACGCCGTTTGGCATCGTCTCTATCGCGCGCTCTTTGATGCAGGTGCCCCCTTCGCCAACCGCACCATTGGCACAGCGCGGACGCAGACCTTGTGGCCCTTGCAGCGTCATAACTTCGTCAAAGGTTCCGTCAGCTTCCTGCGGCACCGCTTCGCCATTGATCTGCAAAATACCGTTGCTGATCTGTATCTTGTCACCCGGAAGCCCGATCAGCCGCTTGATATAATCATGCCCCGAAACGGGATGGCGAAACACCACCACATCCCCGCGCTCGGGATCGCCGCCAAACAGGCGCGTGTTATCTCCGTCAAACACACCGCACAGCTTTTTGGCATCCAGATTGATGCCAACGCTCGGCAGGATCACACTTGGGCAGGAGGCATAGGAATATCCGTAAGCCATCTTGTTCACAAAGAGGAAATCACCGATCAACAGGGTCTGCTTCATGGAGCCCGAAGGAATCCAGAACGGCTGAAAAAATAGTGTCCGAAAAACACCTGCGATCAACAGCGCATAGACGATTGTCTTGATCGTCTCGACAATCGCGTTGCCCTGTTTTTCCGTCTTGGCCATCAGGCGCTCCTATCTCTTCTGGGTGTGGGTTACATGCGCAGGGTCCGGCGCAGTGTCAAGGTGGCCTGCGGTCCTGCACAACCTCAGTCAGCGATGCGGCGCGCCTCGATCACAACAAAAGCCTGCGCCCAAGGGTGATCGTCGGTCAGCGTCACATGAATGATGGCTTCATGGCCCTCGGGCGTCATGCTGGCCAGCCGCTCTGCGGCCCACCCCGTGACCTCCATAACGGGCTGGCCTGTGCGCAGATTGCTCACCGCCATGTCGCGCCAACTGATGCCCATGCGCAACCCCGTGCCCAACGCTTTCGAGCATGCCTCTTTTGCCGCCCAGCGTTTGGCATAGGTGCCCGCAACATCGCGCCGCGCCTCGGCCTTTTGCTGCTCTGTCCGGGTGAACACGCGGTTGCGGAACCGGTCACCGAACCGCTCCAGCGTTCCGGCAATCCGGTCGATATTTGCAAGGTCCGTACCGATGCCAAGGATCATGTGTTGCTTTCCGACATACCGCTTAACGTGGCGCGCGGGCCGCATCCATCAGACGGCGCATCTCATGGATCGCAGGCGCAAGGCCCAGAAAAATCGCCTCTCCCACCAGAAAATGCCCGATGTTCAATTCCGACACTTCGGGAAATGCCGCGACAGGGACAACCGTCTCGTAGGACAGCCCGTGACCGGCATGCACCTCCAGCCCCAAACCATGCGCGAATGTCGCCATGTCGCGCAGACGGCCAAGCTCGGCTTCGGCTTCGTCCGTGCGACCCTCGGCATGGGCGTCGCAATAGGCGCCGGTGTGCAGTTCAATCACCTCGGCACCGATACGGTGGGCGGCTTCGATCTGGCGCTGCTCGGCGGCAATAAAAATAGACACGCGGCTGCCCGCCTCGCGCAAAGGCGCGATGAAATGGGCAAGCCGGTTTTCCTCGCGCGCAACCTCAAGGCCGCCTTCGGTGGTCCGCTCTTCGCGTTTTTCCGGCACAATACACACGGCGCGGGGCTTGTGATGCAGGGCGATTTTCTGCATCTCGTCGGTCGCTGCCATCTCGAAGTTGAGCGGCACCGTCAACACGTCCATCAACGCTTCGATATCCGCATCCGAAATGTGGCGGCGGTCTTCGCGCAGGTGCGCAGTGATGCCGTCAGCGCCGGCTTCCTGTGCGATCCGCGCAGCTCGCAGCGGATCAGGGTATGCGCCGCCGCGCGCGTTTCGCACCGTTGCCACATGGTCGATGTTGACACCAAGCCGCAGTTTTTGAACATCAGCCATTGGCTTCTTCCTTTTTCTCGTTTGCGGCTGCCCGCTTTTTCTCTTCGGCCTTTGCTGCCGTCTTCACCTTAAGCACTTCGAACTTTGCCTTGATCATACCCCTGCGACGCTTCTGATAGGCACGCAAAACCGGCACCATCAGATAATAGCTGAGCGTGGCAAAAACGATACCGGGCAAAACGCCCCCGATGAGATAGGGAAAAAACACGTCGCGCGAAAAGATAGCAAGGCCCGACCAATCCATCTGTTCCGACGTAAAGATCGACAGGAAGTTCTGCCACAGATCAACGCCCGCGTCAGAGAATTTCTTGCTCAGCGCACGCAGTTCGCCATGCTCAAGCTCGGTTCCCAAAATCCAGTGGCCCGATTTAAGCGAGGATAGCGCGATAAAGACGAACGTAAGCGGATTGCCGACAAACGTGGCCATCAGAGAGGCAAGGATATTGCCCTTCATCAACTTCGCCAGCAACGCCGCCACGACAAAGTGCATGCCGAAAAGCGGCGTGAAACTAACGAAAACACCCGCCCAAATGCCCCGCGCGATCCGCTCTGGGCTGTCTGGCAGGCGGCGCATCCGGTGCTTGACATAGTGGAACGCCCGCCCCCAACCGCCGCGCGGCCATAAAGATTCAGCCACGGACCGGAAAAAAGGCTTCGGGTCGCGGCGTTTGAATATCACGGAGCGGCCTCCGCATCAGTTTGCGGATAGGCGCTCTGGCCCGGATCGCGGTGGCGGCTGATCTCGGCCACGTCACTATCCGCATCAAGGGTCATCACCAGCGCATGCAGATGCGCGGCATCGCGCAGCTCTGCGCGGACAAGCAACCGATAAAAATCCGGCTTGCGCTCAAGGAATTTGAGATCCGCGATATTGGCTTCGGCCTCACCGATCAACGTACAGATGCGGCCCAGAACACCGGGATCATTGCCGATCGTCATGTCCAGCGTCACACCATAAACCGCCGGATGGCTGCCATCATGCCAGCGCAGATCAAGCCAGCGCTCGGGCTGGTCCTCGTAAACGCTCAGACGGTTGCAATCAATCGCGTGCAGGGTCACGCCTCTGCCACGGAAGGTGATGCCGACAATCCGCTCACCGGGTAGCGGGTCGCAACATGACGCACGGTCAAACGATTGCCCCGGCTCAAGGCCGATCACGGCGCGCTTGCGATCCACCACGTCACCAGAGACCTCCGCCAGCTCGGGATAGACCGAGTTGACAACTTCGCGGCCTGTCACCTCTGCGCTGCCCAACTGCTCCAGCAGATGATCGCGGTTTTTGAGCCGCAGATTGCGCGCGGCGGTGTCCAGCACCTTTTCGGTCGAGGTCTTGCCCACCTGCTCGAAAGCAGAACGGGCAAGCTCGCGGCCCAGCTTGATAAACCGTCCCCTGCCCACCTCGCGCAAAGACCGCCGGATTGCCGTCTTGGCCTTGCCGGTTGTCGCGATATCCAGCCAGGTCGCTTGCGGCGTCTGTGCCTCGGCGGTGATGATTTCGACCGACTGCCCGTTTTTCACCCGCGTCCAGAGCGGCACGCGCAGCCCGTCAATCTTGGCACCCACACAGGCGGAGCCGATGCGGGTGTGGATGGCATAGGCGAAATCAATCGGCGTCGCCCCGCGCGGCAGCTTGATCACCTCCCCCTTGGGGGTGAAACAAAATACCTTGTCGGTATACATCTCCAGCTTGACCGCTTCGAGAAAGCTTTGGTGGTCGTCCTCGCCATCGAATTGCTCGGTGAGCTGCGCAATCCATTTGACGGGGTCCACGGCAAACGGGTTTTTTGAACGCACGCCATCGCGGTAGGACCAATGCGCGGCAACACCGGTTTCGGCAACGTCGTGCATCTGGCGGGTGCGGATCTGCACCTCCACCCGCTTGCCATCGCGCCCTGACACGGTGGTGTGGATCGATCGGTATCCGTTTGTTTTCGGTTGACTGATGTAATCCTTAAAGCGCCCCGGAACCGCCCGCCAGCGACGGTGGATTGCGCCCAGCGCACGGTAACAGTCCTCTTCGCTGTTCGTGATCACCCGAAAACCATAGATGTCGGACAGGCGGGAAAAGGATTGCTCCTTTTCCTCCATCTTGCGCCAGATCGAATAGGGTTTTTTCGCACGCCCCAGCACCTCGGCCTCGACATCCCCCGCCGCAAGCTCTTTGCGCATATCGAACGTGATGCGTTCGATGACATCGCCAGTCTCTTTTTGCAGGGTGATAAAGCGGCGGATGATGCTGGCGCGACCGTCGGAATTGAGCACCCGAAAGGCCAGATCCTCCAGCTCTTCGCGCATCCATTGCATCCCCATACGCCCCGCAAGCGGCGCAAAGATATCCATCGTCTCGCGGGCTTTTTGCGCCTGCTTTTCGGGCCGCATCGCCTTGATCGTACGCATGTTGTGCAAACGGTCGGCCAGCTTGACCAGAATCACCCGCAAATCTTTCGACATCGCCATAAACAGCTTGCGAAAGTTCTCTGCCTGCTTGGTCTGGGTCGAGTTAAGCTGGAGATTGGTCAGCTTTGTAACACCATCGACCAGCTCGGCCACCTCGTGACCGAACAGCGTTTCGACCTGCGCATAGGAGGCGGGCGTATCTTCGATGGTGTCGTGCAGCAACGCTGTGATAATCGTCGCATCGTCAAGCTGTTGCTCCGCAAGGATTGCAGCAACAGCGACGGGATGGCTGAAATAGGGCTCGCCCGAATGACGGAACTGCCCTTCGTGCATCTGCTCGCCATAAGCAAACGCTTTGGCAATCAGTGCGGCGTCGGTTTTCGGGTTGAATCCGCGGACAAGTCTAATGAGATCGTCCGCAGTGGTCGCCATTATCTGCCTCTAGCACCCGATGAGCGGAAAACGATATCCCGCCAGCTTCACCCCTGCCCTTGCGCAGCCATCAACTGCCGCAAAAGCATCTCTTCGGACATGCTATCTTCTTCGGGCTTGTCCTGCTCCGCACCCATAAGAAGCGCCATGGCGTCCTCTTCGGGCTCGTCAACCTCGATCTGGTTTTGGTTGCTTTCGATCATGCGCTCGCGCAGACTGTCAGCGGATTGTGTCTCGTCCGCGATTTCGCGCAGGGCCACAACCGGGTTTTTGTCATTATCACGGTCAACAGTCACAGGCGAACCCGCCGTGATTTCGCGCGCACGGTGCGCAGCAAGCATCACCAGCTCGAACCGGTTCGGGACTTTATCAACACAATCTTCGACGGTGACGCGGGCCATTGGATGCTCCAATATGAAAAATCTGATAGAGAACGGTACTTATGCCCGTTCCTCCCCTTTTACAAGCAGGTATTAAAGGGCAATCACCTCTGCGCGGACAGCATCGGACAATGCGTCATGCATCTGGCGCACCGTCTTTCCCAGCAGCGGATGCGTCCAATCCGGCGCCACGTCCATCAGAGGCACCAGCACAAAGGCCCGATCTTGAACTCTCGGATGCGGCAGGATCAATTGGTCCGGCGCCTGTGCCTGCTGAGCTTTTTCAGGCAGTTCGCGCCAATACCGCTGGGTTTGTACGTCCGGTGACACTTGCGCGCCGTAAGCGATCAGATCCAGATCCACCGTCCGCGCGCCCCAGCGTGCCGCGCGCACACGTCCCAACTCGGCTTCGACAGCATGCAAATGCGCCAACAGACCAGCAGCCCCGCCCCCGCAATCAACGACCGCCGCAGCGTTCACAAAATCGGGACCTGACCCCGGCGGGAAAGCGCGTGTGCTGAAAAACCGGCTGCAGGCGCGAATCGAAACACCCCGCTGCGCGAGCGACGACAGCGCCTTTTCAAGGGTTTGACGCGATGTGCCCGAACCTGACGCGAGGTTAGATCCCAGCGCAATCAACTGAAAATAGGCGGGATTAGGCTTAGGCCGCATGTTTTCCCCGTGTTTTCCACCTTGCAGCTTATAGTATAACGATTACATATTCAGCACAAACAAGCATTTATCGGCAACGGCCATTCTGCTGCGCGAAGATTTCAAAGATTTCAACAGCTTACTATTTTGGCCGTCAGCCGCATAAAGGATTTAACATGTTCTACAAGGACGAGCGACTGGCACTGTTTATAGATGGGTCTAACCTCTATGCAGCCGCCAAAACCCTGGGTTTCGACATAGACTACAAACTGCTACGGCAGGAGTTCATGCGCCGCGGCAAGCTGTTGCGCGCGTTCTATTATACGGCGCTGCTGGAAAACGACGAATACTCCCCGATCCGCCCGCTGGTTGACTGGCTGCATTATAACGGCTTCTCGATGGTGACCAAACCCGCCAAAGAATACACCGACAGCATGGGCCGCCGTAAGGTAAAGGGCAACATGGATATCGAGCTGGCCGTGGACGCGATGGAACTTGCACCGCATGTCGATCACGCGGTGATCTTTTCGGGCGACGGGGATTTCCGCCCGCTTGTCGAATCGCTCCAACGTCAGGGCGTGCGCGTCTCTGTTGTTTCCACCATCCGCAGCCAGCCACCGATGATTTCCGACGAACTGCGCCGTCAGGCCGATAATTTTATCGAACTGAACGACCTGCGCGAAGTCGTCGGCCGTCCGGCGCGCGAAATGGCGGACACCAACGCGGACTGATTGCCGCCCTCTGAAAAGAAATGATGCACCGGTCCAGTTTAACGGATCCGGTGCATTGTCGTCATAAAAATTGTCGTCATAAAATAAGGGGCGAAATAACGCGCGGACAGATGCGTAACCCCATCAACAGACCTAGCAAAAAAAGCCGCGCGGTTCTCCCCCCCGAAATGGGGGTATTGAGCGCAAACGCCAGTGTTGTTCAGCCTGTGATCCGGTCACACGCATGTTCCATTCGAGACTGGACGTATAGCCTGCGCCCCCTTACCTGTGTCTCGCAACAGCGGAGATACCCATGCCCAAGCCACCCCTCACCCTCTATCTTGCCGCGCCGCGCGGATTTTGCGCAGGCGTGGACCGCGCCATCAAGATCGTCGAGATGGCCCTCGAAAAATGGGGCGCTCCGGTCTATGTGCGCCACGAGATCGTGCATAATAAATTCGTCGTGGACGGGTTGCGTGAAAAAGGTGCGGTATTTGTCGAAGAACTGTCGGAATGTCCCGATGACCGGCCGGTGATCTTTTCCGCCCACGGCGTGCCAAAATCCGTGCCAAACGCGGCGCAGGCGCGCAATATGGTTTATGTAGATGCCACCTGCCCGCTGGTCAGCAAGGTCCACATCGAAGCGCAGCGGCACGCCGACGCCGGCCTGCAAATGATCATGATCGGCCACCAAGGCCACCCCGAGACGATCGGCACAATGGGACAACTGCCCCAAGGCGATGTGCTGCTGGTGGAAACACCACAGGACGTGGCGCTGATCACCGTGCGCGACCCGGAACAACTGGCTTACGTTACCCAAACAACGCTCAGCGTGGATGACACCGCCGACATTGTTACCGCCCTCACCACCCGCTTTCCGGCCATCGTCGGGCCGCACAAGGAAGACATCTGTTACGCCACCACCAACCGGCAGGAAGCAGTCAAGGCGATGGCGCCCAAATGCGATGCCATGCTGGTGGTGGGCGCGCCCAACTCCTCCAACTCCAAGCGTCTGGTCGAGGTCGGATCGCGCGCGGGCTGCTCTTATGCGCAACTGGTCCAGCGCGCGGATGACATAGACTGGCGCGCACTCGACGGGATCACCAGCATCGGCATCACCGCCGGCGCCTCCGCTCCCGAAGTGCTGATCAACGAGGTGATCGACGCCTTCAAATCCCGCTACGACGTCACCGAGGAGCTGGTGGAAACCGCCGTCGAGAATGTCGAGTTCAAGGTGCCCCGCGTGCTGCGACACCCCGCATAACACCGCTTCTTGCAGTGTTGGCGGATACCGCTACCATACGCGTATCCCATCCGGAACGGAGACACGCATGATCACCTTTCAGTTCCTCGTTACGGCCCTTGTCGTCGTCATCGCCCCCGGCACCGGCGTGATTTACACACTTGCGCTTGGCCTTGGACAGGGACGCCGCGCAGCGTTCTGGGCGGCATCGGGCTGTACCATTGGTATTGTGCCGCATCTGGCGGCGGCCACTTTGGGCTTGGCGGCAGTGCTTCACACCTCCGCGGTTTTGTTCACACTCGTGAAATGGGCCGGTGTAACCTATCTGCTCTACCTCGCATGGCAAAGCCTGAAGGAAGGCGGCGCGCTTGGCGTCATCGCGACCGACAACCAACAAAGCGGCTGGATCATCGCGCAGCGCGGGGCGCTGATCAATATCCTCAATCCCAAGCTTTCGATCTTCTTTCTGGCGCTTTTACCGCCATTCCTTTCCGGCAACGCCGCCACCGCCACAACCGAGATGGCGCTGTTAGGCGCAGTATTCATGGCGCTGACATTTGCCGTTTTCATCCTGTACGGCGTATTCGCCGCCGCCGCCCGCCGCAGATTGCTGGGCTCGGAGCGCGTCATGGCGTGGCTTGGCCGCTCCTTTGCCGCCATCTTTGCCGCCCTCGCCGGACGCCTGGCGTTTGAACGCGCCTGAACCCCAACGGAGCCACAAACCATGCACCCCATTCCTCGCGCGCCCCTGCTGCTCGGCCTCGCTGGTGTGATCCCCTTCGTCTGGGGCACGTTGACCCTGCTAAGCCCCACCGCCGCAGATTTCGGGGTCAGCGTTTTGGGGCCACGTTTCATCGGCCCCTACGTGCAACTGTTCTACGGCGCAGTTATCCTGGCGTTCATGTCCGGCGTGCTCTGGGGGTTTGCCACCAAGGCCGAAGATGGTCGCGCGACAATCTGCTATGTGCTGTCGGTCATTCCGGCCCTCTGGGCGTTCGTCATGACAGGCAACGGCCCCACCAGCGCCAGCCTGAATCTGATGATCGGATTCGTCGGCCTGTTGCTAATTGATTTCTCGTTCTGGAACTGGGGCCTTGCGCCACAATGGTGGATATCTCTGCGCCTGATGCTCACGGCAATCGTTGTCGTCTGCCTTGGCCTCACGGCCTATCTATGAGCGATCCTGAAACCCTGCGCGTCTATGCGGAAAAATCTGCCGATTACGCCAATAGAACGGACACCTATAACACGTCCGATCCGCGCCTTGCCGCCTTCATTGCCGATCTTGATACGGGCGCGCATGTGCTGGACCTCGGCTGCGGGCCGGGCGCGTCCGCCGCCGCTATGGCGCGGGCCGGTCTGCGCGTCACAGCGACCGATGCGGTTGCGCAGATGGTCCGCCTCGCCGCGCGCCACCCCGGTGTGATTGCCCGTCTGGCCCGTTTTGACGAGATTGACGGCGTGAACATCTATGACGGCATCTGGGCAAACTTCAGCCTTCTGCACGCCGAGCGCACCGCCCTGCCCGCGATCCTGAGCGCGCTGCACCGTGCGCTGGTCCCGAAGGGCCGCTTTCACATCGCGATGAAGCTGGGCGATAGCAGCAAACGCGACACGATCGGCCGCCTGTACACCTATGTCACCGAGGACGAATTGCGCGCCCTTCTGTCGGATGCCGGATTTAGCATCGTTAAAAAGGACACAGGGCGTGATAAGGGGCTGGACGGCACCTATGCGGATTGGATAGCACTCGCCGCATATGGCTAAGCTTTTCGCATACACAGACGGTGCCTGTTCTGGCAATCCCGGCCCCGGCGGCTGGGGTGCCTTGATGCAGGCGAAAGACGGGGATCAGGTGGTCAAGGAACGCGCGCTGAAAGGCGGCGAGGCCCACACCACCAACAACCGCATGGAACTGCTGGCCGCGATCAATGCCCTTGAAACGCTGGAGCGAACAACAGAAATCACCATCGTGACCGACAGCAACTATGTCAAAAACGGGATCACCGGCTGGATTCACGGCTGGAAGAAAAACGGCTGGAAAAACGCGGCCAAAAAACCCGTCAAAAACGCCGAGCTTTGGCAACGTCTTGATGCAGCCAACGCGCGCCACCGCGTGACGTGGGAATGGGTCAAAGGCCATGCAGGCCACCCCGAAAACGAACGCGCGGATGAACTCGCGCGCGCTGGAATGGCCCCCTTTAAATCCAGATAACCCCTTTGGCGGAGGTCACATGACCCTTGTAAGCCTTCTCGATTACCTGTCAGTGATCGTCTTTGCCATCACCGGTGCGCTGGTTGCCAGCCGCGCCCAGCTTGATCTGGTCGGCTTTGCCTTCATCGCCTGCCTTACGGCGGTCGGCGGCGGCACGATCCGCGATCTTCTGCTGGACCGTTTTCCGATCTTCTGGATCGCCGAACCCTCCTATCTGGGAGCTGCCGCAATCGCCGCGCTGTTGGTCTTTTTCACGGCGCACCTGCTGGAAAGCCGCCGCCGTGCGATGGTCTGGCTCGACAGCCTCGCGCTCGCGATTGCGGTTGCGGCAGGCGCGGGAGTCGCGCTCAATCTGGAACAGGGACCGGTGGTTGTGGTGCTGATGGGCATGGTCACAGGTTGCATGGGTGGATTGATGCGCGATGTGGTCGTGGGCGATGTCCCTCTCGTGCTCAAACAAGGCGAGCTATACGTCACCGCCGCCTTTGCGGGTGCCACCACCGCCGTACTGTTCAAAACCTATCTGCCGGATCTGCCATACTATTTGCAGGCCTGCGCCATCGTTACCTTCGTGCTGCGCGCAGGCTCGGTGCTTTTTGGCTGGCATCTGCCCGTCTACAAAAGCACGCCACCCAAAAGTTAACGCGCGCCCCCGTGCTTCATTTGGCCTATAAACTCAAAATCCCGTCATTTCCGCCAGTGAAACGGCACAATGATCAGTGCCCCGATGGATGCCACAATGGCATTCACCCCCGGTGATGAAAATCCGAACCCGAACATCAGCCGTACAAAGTAAAACAGAAACGCCCCGCCCACACAGATGATGATCGAGGGCAAAATCCCGTTGCGGGTGAACCCTGTCATTTCAGACAGATAGCCAATGATGCCCGCAATCACGACTGTGCCGATCATGGTGGGAAACATACAGGTATCCTCAGGTTAGAATTGTGCCTGTTGCGATCTGCGCGCCGCGCTGGAACACCTGTGCATCCTGCGCGCCCTTGCCTGCCCTTTGCAAGCGGGTCAGCGCCACCGCCCCGTCCCCGCACGCCACACGCAGATCCGTATCCAGAACCTCGCCCGCCGCGCCCGTGCCGGTTTCCAACGTCGATCCAAGCACCTTGATCCGCTGGCCCTCATGCGCGAACCATGCACCCGGAAAGGGCGAAAGACCACGGATCAAACGGTCGACCTCTGCCGCCGGACGTTCCCAGTCTATCCGCGCCTCGGTCTTGTCGATCTTGGCGGCATAGGTAACGCCCGCTTCCGGCTGCGGCTCGGGCGTCAACTGCTCCTGAGCGCCCAGCGCCTGCGTAATCAATCGCGCACCAAGCGCACTCAGCCTATCGTGCAGCTGCGCTGTCGTTTCGTCCTGCCCGATGGCCAGCGTCTCGCGCAACAAAACAGGTCCGGTATCCAGCCCCGCTTCCATCTGCATGATGCACACGCCCGTCTCCGCATCGCCCGCCATGATCGCGCGATGAATGGGCGCGGCTCCGCGCCAGCGCGGCAAAAGGCTTGCGTGAATATTCAGACATCCCCGTGCGGGCGCATCAAGGATCGCTTGCGGCAGGATCAGACCATAGGCCACCACAACCGCCACATCCGCCTCAAGCGCATCAAAATCCGCCAATGCTCCGGCCGTTTTCAACGAAACAGGATAACGCACCTCAAGGCCCAATGCCTCTGCGCGCGCCTGAACGGGTGACGGGCGGTCCTTTTTTCCACGCCCCGCAGGGCGCGGCGGCTGCGAATAGACGGCGACAATCTCGTGGCCCGCTCGCACCAACGCGTCCAGAACCGGCACCGAAAAATCGGGCGTTCCCATGAAAATCACACGCATGCGCCGTCTCCTAGCTTTTCAGTTTACGGGCACGGCGCAGCAGCATGTCGCGTTTGACCTTGCTCAACCGGTCGAAATACAGCTTTCCGTCCAGATGGTCGATCTGGTGCTGCACGCTGGTCGCGTCCAGTCCGACAAAATCACGCTCGATGATGCTACCCGTCTCGTCCAGATACCGCACACGTACACCGCGCGGGCGGCTCACCTTGGCCGACACGCCGGGCAGGCAGGGCGACGCTTCTTCATGCACATTCATGATCGCAGAGGCATCAATGATTTCCGGATTGGCCAGCCTGATCCGCGTGTTGCGCGCCTCGGAGGTGTCCACCACCGCAAGCCGCTGCATCACGCCGATCTGCTGCGCACCCAACCCCACACCCGGCATTGCATCCATCGTGTCGATCATATCTTGCCATATGGCGCGGGTGTCGTCGGTGACATCAGACACCTCTTTGGCCACTGTGCGCAACCGCTTGTCAGGCCATTGCAGAATCTGGCGAACGGTCATGCGGTTTGCTCCCGATAAGTGGTTTCCAGCGCGGCCCGCGCCTGTGTGTCAAGGTGGTCAAAGGTCACCACCCCGTCGAGATGGTCCATCTCGTGCTGCACACAAGTGGCGGCGAACCCTTTGAAACTTTGCACATAACGTCCTGCGTTCAGACCGGTCCACATCATCTGCACCTGCGAAGGCCGCGTGACATCGGCGCTGATGCCGGGGATGCTCAGACACCCTTCGGTGTTGGTCACCCGCTCTTCGCCCACCTCTTGCAACATCGGATTGATGCAAACCACCGGGTCCGGCTTGCCGTTTTTCCAACCGGTATCCATCACGAAAATACGCAGCATCGCGCCCACTTGCGGGCCGGCAAGGCCGCGTCCGGCGGCAGCATACATCGTCTCAAGCATATCAGCGGCCAGCACCTCGATTTCGGCGGTAATCTCTTCCACCGGCGCACAAATCTCCATCAGACGCGAATCGGGCCATTGCAAGATGGGCAAAACGCTCATCCGCGCGCCAGCTCGCGTTTGAATTTCACCATCTTGCGGGTGATCATCTGACGGCGCAGCGGCTTGAGGTGGTCGATAAACAGCTTGCCTTCCAGATGGTCGATCTCGTGCTGGACACACGTCGCCCACAAACCATCCATTCCCTCGCGCTGCTCGTTCCCGTCGCGGTCTATCCACGACACTTCCACTTCGGCGGGGCGGGTCACATCGGCGAACTGCTCGGGCAGGCTCAGACACCCTTCCTCATAGGTGTTCAGCTCTTCCGACGCGGCAATGACCTGTGGATTGAACATGATCAACGGGCGCGGCGTCTCGCCCTGCTCTTTCACACAATCAAGCACAACAAGGCGGCTCAGCACACCAACCTGCGGCGCGGCCAAACCAACACCGGGCGCGTCATACATCGTCGCCAGCATGTCATCGGCCAGACTGCGCAACGCATCAGAGAGATCCTCCACCGGTGCGCAGTGTTTTTTCAGCCGTGGGTCGGGGTGGTACAGGATTGGGCGTTTCATGAGGGTCATGTAAGACACGCAATGCGCCCTCGCAAGCGGGGCTTGCACATAAGACTGCGCACGGTAGATTTGCCGCAACAATTCCAGAGGAGACGGCCCATGAACTTTGACACCCCGATCGACCGGCGCGGCACCCATTGTGTGAAATGGGATGCGATGGAAAAGCTTTATGATGTGCCGGGTGATACGGGTATTCCGATGTGGGTGGCCGACATGGATTTCGCCGCAGCGCCGGTGATCCGGCAGGCGGTACAGGACATGGCCGATCACGGCGTCTTTGGCTACTTCGGCGATGACAGCAAATATCGCGCGGCGATCCAGTGGTGGATGAAAGAGCGTCACGGCTGGGATCTCGATCCGGCCCATATCTTTACCACGCACGGGTTGGTGAACGGCGCGGCAATGTGCGTCGATGCGTTTACCGCTCCGGGCGAGGGGGTCGTGCTGTTCACGCCTGTCTATCACGCCTTTGCCCGCGTGATCGAAGCGGCTGACCGCAAAGTCGTCGAATGCGAGATGGTGCAGGAAAATGGCCGCTACCGTATGGATTTCGAGGCCTACGATGCGCAAATGACCGGCACAGAAAAGATGTTGATTCTGTGCTCTCCGCATAACCCCGGCGGTTGCGTCTGGAGCCGCGAAGAGCTTCAGGCCGTGGCTGACTTTGCCAAGCGACACGATCTGGTTCTCGTCTCTGACGAAATCCACCATGATCTTGTCATGCCGGGCCACACTCATACCCCGATGAGCCTGATCGGAGGGATCGAGGACCGTCTTGTGATGATGACCGCCACCACCAAGACGTTCAACATCGCGGGTTGCCACTCCGGCAATGTGATCATCGCCGATCCCGGCCTGCGCGCAAAATTCGGCGCGCGGATGGCCGCCCTTGGCCTCTCGGCCAACAGCTTTGGCCTGTTCATGGCCACCGCTGCCTACTCACCCGAAGGCGCGGCATGGGTGGATGAGCTGATCACATATCTCGATGGCAACCGGCGTCTGTTCGACGAAGCGGTCAATGCGATTCCCGGTCTTGCTTCGATGCCGTTGGGCGCGACATACCTTGCGTGGGTCGATTTCACCGGCACTGGCATGACCCGCGAGGAATTCACCAACCGCGTCGAACAGGGCGCAGGCATCGCCGCCAATCACGGCCCGACATTCGGCACCGGCGGTGAAACCTTCTTGCGGTTCAACTTTGCGACTCCGCGGGCGCGGGTGCAGGAAGCCTGCGAACGTCTGGCCGAAGCCTTCAAAGATCTCCAGTAGCCCTGCAAAAGACACTCACTGCGCGGGCGATTTCGCCGCCCGCGCAAATACAACACGCAAACTCAAAATGTGGTCACTACCTGTGCTCGGGCATTTCCCCCTGAAGGTCCTGATCCATCTCCGGCGCCGCTGCATAGTTGACCGCCGCCGCGCGCCGGACTGTGAATGTCCGCTCTGATTGCACCGTATCACAGCGCCGGATCACATATTGGGCGATGTGTTCTGTCGCGTCATACAGATCGACCGGCCCCGCCAGAACCGGCACGCAAGTCGCATCAACGGCGAATCCCCCGTCCCAACACCGCAGCACCGGATAAAGAACGTCACCGGCCTTCACATGCAGGCGCCGCGCGCGCGTGCCTGCGGACGAATGTGCCCGTTTTGAAGGCCGAAAACCTTCTGGCAGAAAAATATCCAATGCTTCACCCTCCCAGTCATCACTTTACGCTCGGTCAGAATCCTTCCGAAATCAATAACTTTTTGGAGAAATCCGGAGATGTGCATATCTGCACCCTTACTGCGCAGGCGTTGCCGTTCGAAACAGGGCGGCGATGGGTTATGTCAAGATTAAGGATCACGATGATAGAAAGGATTTGCACATGGGGCTTCTGATCGACGGCAAATGGCGCGACCAATGGTACGATACAAAAGAGACCAACGGTAGTTTCGAACGTGACGAGGCAAAGTTTCGCAACTGGATCACTGCGGACGGCAGCGCCGGTCCTTCCGGCCAAGCAGGTCACAAGGCACAGCCCGGGCGGTATCACCTGTATATCTGCCACGCATGCCCCTGGGCACACCGCACGATGATCCTCCGCGCGCTGAAAGGTCTCACAGATATGATCGACGTGTCGGTTGTGCATCCCGATATGCTGGGCGAGGGCTGGACGTTCGACACAGACTTTGACGGTGCCACGGGTGACCGCCTGTTCGATCTGCCCTATGCGCGCAGCCTCTATCTGCGTGCGGCCCCCAAGTTTACCGGCCGCGTGACCGTGCCCATCCTGTGGGACAAGGAACGCGACACCATCGTGTCAAACGAATCATCCGAAATCATCCGCATGTTCAATTCCGCTTTTGACGGCATCACCGGCAACACGCTTGACCTGTGGCCCGAAGACCTGCGCGCGGCGATTGAACCGGTCAACGCGCGCATCTACAGCACCGTCAACAACGGCGTTTACAAAGCCGGGTTCGCAACCACACAACAGGCGTATGACGCGGCCGTTGAACCCCTCTTTGACACGCTTGAGTGGATCGAAAGCACCCTTGCCGACAACCGTTACCTGACGGGGGACCGGATCACCGAAGCGGACTGGCGCCTGTTCACCACGCTTGTGCGGTTTGATCTGGTGTATCACCAACACTTCAAATGCAACCGCAAGCGGATCATTGATTACCCGAACCTGTGGGCCTACACTCGCGCGCTGTATCAATGGGAAGGCGTGGCCAGTACCGTTCATTTCGATCACATCGTGCGCCACTATTACTACAGCCACGAGACGATCAATCCGCACCGGATCATCCCCGTCAATCCGCAGATCGACTGGACAGCGCCCCACAACAGGGCCTGATTTCCGTCAGCCGACGCTGCACTCCGCGCCGTAATGCGCCACCATCGCCGCCAGATCCTCTGGCGGTGTATTGGTTTGCACAAAGGCGCGGGCATTGGCAGAATAGGCAAAGATCGACCCATCCGAGAAAAAGCTCGTGTTGGTCACAAAGATAACCCGCGCATCGGGCTGACGGTAGTTCGCGTAATCCGCAATCGCCAACGCCGACCCGTTCTCGATCACGAGATCAAGGATAATGATATCTACCGTGCAATTCGACAAATGCGCAATCGCCTCTTGCTGGCTCGCCGCATAGGCGCATTCCATGTTCTGCCGTTCAAGATGCCGCTGCCAGACGGCAGCAAGCTCCGGCAGGCTTTCTACAATCAACACACGCGTTGTCTGGATTAGGTTCATGTTCATTTGCAAGCCCCCTTGGCCATTCGAGGGTTCGTCCGATTTGGTTAACAAACCCCTAACGAATCCGACCGCATTTGTGTTTATAACGCACTATTGAATTATGCGCAGTTTTCCGCTTTGTGCTGGACCCGAATGGGCCATTTTCAGCCCATCGTGCAACCAAAGAGTAAGCCACTTGACCAAACGGAAAAAAGATCATGGCGGCGGCCTGGACGCGGCGGCGGAACGCTATGGCGGAACGCGCGGCGACTGGATTGATCTGTCCACCGGAATCAATCCGGTTTCCTACCCCTTGCCCGCCCTGACAGGCGATTCATGGACGGCACTGCCGGACCGCGATGCCCAAAACGCCCTGATAGCTGCCGCGCGCCGTTTCTGGCACGTGCCTGACGGGGCGGCGGTGCTTGCTACGCCGGGAGCTTCCGCGCCAATCGCGATGATTCCCCGCCTGCACGCCGCCGCTGGCGTCCACATCGCGCCCCCAACCTACAACGAACACGCTACCGCCTTTACGTCGGTTGGCTGGCACATTACCGAAACCGCGCCAGCCCACGCACAGGTCGTCGTCCATCCGAACAATCCTGACGGGCGCGTATTTTGCGCGCAAGACCTGCACGCCCCCCTGCGCATCATCGACGAAAGCTTTTGCGATGTGATGCCGGACGCTTCATTGATCGCGCAAACGGCCCGCCGCGATACTTTAATCCTGAAAAGTTTCGGCAAATTCTGGGGGCTGGCGGGGTTACGCCTCGGTTTTGTCATCGGGGGCCGCGATCTGGTGTCGGAACTTTCCACGATGCTGGGGCCATGGCCGGTCGCCGGTCCGGCCCTTGAAATAGGGACGCGCGCGCTGGAAGATACCGATTGGGCCATTACCACCCGCACGCGTCTTGCCGCGGATTCCGCGCGCCTTGACGGGCTGCTGACCTACGCAGGGGCCACGCCTGTCGGTGGGACGACCCTGTTTCGGCTCTATGATGTGGCAAACGCTGCCGACTGGCAGGACCGTTTGGCGCAACACCGGATATGGAGCCGCATTTTCCCCTATAATCCACGCTGGCTGCGCCTTGGCCTGCCACATCCTGATGCGTGGACAAGAGTAGAGGCCGCGTTGGCATGAGCACAGCCGCCATGCTGACCCTTGCGCTCCTGCTAGACGCCACCTTGGGAGAGCCGCGCTGGCTTTGGTCGCGGCTGCCCCATCCGGCGGTCCTCATGGGGCGTGCCATAAGCCTGCTTGAACACAAGCTGAACACCACAGGCAACCGGCTGGCCAAAGGTGCCCTCGCACTTGGCGTCTTGATGCTCGGGGCTGCTCTGCTTGGTTGGGGAGTGGGCAGCCTTGGCGCGTGGGTGCAAATCCTCGTTGCCGCGATTCTGCTCGCGCAGCGCTCACTTGTGCAACACGTGGCGGCTGTTGCGGACGGGCTGCGCATTTCTTTGGGCGAGGGCCGCCGCGCCGTGGCGATGATCGTCAGCCGCGACACCGCCGCGATGGATGCCTCTGCCGTCACCCGATCCGCCATCGAGAGCGCAGCAGAAAACTTGTCCGACGGTGTGATCGCTCCTGCGTTCTGGTTCCTTGTCGCGGGGTTGCCGGGGCTGATGGTCTATAAAATTGTCAACACCGCCGACAGCATGATCGGCTACCGCACGCCGCGTTATGAACAGTTCGGCAAAGCTGCCGCCCGCATGGATGACGTGCTCAACTGGATTCCTGCGCGCCTGACTTGCCTGCTGATCGCCCTGCCCGGCGGTGTGACCGGCGCGTGGCGCGCGATTGTGGCCGATGCCCGGCAGCACCGCTCACCCAATGCGGGCTGGCCCGAGGCGGCGATGGCGCGCGCCATCGGTGTGGCGCTTGCTGGTCCGCGCGCCTATGATGGCCGTATGCAGGACTTCCCCTGGGTCGGCGGCGCAGGAGCGCGCACCATCGGACCAAAGGAAATTGACGCCGCCGTGCGCCACCTCTGGCTGGCGTGGGGCATCTCGCTGGGGTTGGCGTTTGCGCTGGCCTTGATCTGAGACGACCAACCAAAGGAATGCCATGCGCTCCCTCTTTTTCGCCGCCGCCCTCTGTACGTTTCCAGTATTTGCACAAGCCCAGGCACCCTGTGGCGGTCCCTTCTCCGACTTCGTCGAAAATCTCAAATCCCAAGCGGTTTCCCAACAGTTCGATGCCGCCACCACTGACCGCTTCTTTGCCAGCGTCAGAAAAGACCCTGCCGTATTGCGCGCAGACAATTCGCAAGGGGTGTTCCAACGCCCGTTTGTCGATTTCTCGCGCCGCCTGATTTCGGCGGACCGGATCAACCGCGGCAAAAGCAATGGCCAGCGATACAATGCCGTCTTTGAGCAGATCGAAGCGACCTATGGCGTTGATCGGGGCGTTCTTTTGGCTTTCTGGGCATTCGAAACCGACTACGGCGCGATACAGGGCGATTTCAACACTGCAAACGCTTTGGTCACCCTCGCCCATGATTGTCGCCGCCCCGAATTGTTCCGCCCACAAATCTTTGCCGCGCTGGAGCTGTTCGCGCGCGGTGATTTCGATCCGGTGACAACCACGGGCGCATGGGCTGGTGAAATCGGCATGGTGCAAATGCTGCCACGCGATATCCTTGACAATGGCACCGACGGCGATGGCGACGGGCATGTCGCGCTTAAAACCTCGGTGGCGGATGCGCTGATGTCGGGGGCCAAGATGCTTTCATCTCTGGGATGGCGCGCAGGAGAGCCGTGGATTGACGAAATCAGCCTCCCTGACAGCTTTGACTTGAGCCTGAGCGGGCTGGAAACCGAAAAAACCGGCGCCGAATGGGCCACTTTGGGCGTCACTGCGCGTGATGGTGCGCTGTCAAGTAACCTGCCCGCCTCTCTTATCCTGCCACAGGGGCGGCACGGTCCCGCCTTCCTCACCTACCCCAACTTTCGGGTGTATTTCGAATGGAACCAAAGCTTTACCTACGTCCTGACAGCCGCCCATTTCGCCACCCGCCTGCAAGGTGCACCCGTTTATGATGCGGGCACCCCCGAGACGGGGTTGAACGGCGAGCAGATGAAATCCCTACAAACCAAGCTTGCCACACGCGGCCATGATGTGGGAGACGTTGACGGTATCCTTGGCGCAAAAACCCGTCAGGCGATCCGCGCCGAACAGCAGCGCCTTGGACTGCCCGTAGACGCGTGGCCCACGCCTGCTCTTTTGTCGAAGCTCTGAACCGGAAAGGAACTGCCAATGGCTCTCAAAATAACCGCCGCCCAAATGGTCGCCAATGCCCGCGCCCGCATTGAAGAGGTCGAGGCCGTCGATCTTCTCCCGATGGTCGATGATCCGGACGTGCAAATCGTAGATCTACGCGATCCGCGCGAACGCGCGCGCACCGGCTTTATCCCTGGCAGCTTTCACTGCCCGCGCGGGATGATGGAATTCTGGGTCGATCCCGACAGCCCCTATTTCAAGGATATCTTTGGGCAGGATAAGAAGTTTGTCTTTCACTGCGCCTCCGGCTGGCGTTCGGCCATTGCTGTGGCGACGTTACAAGACATGGGCTTTGACGCCGCGCACGTAAAAGACGGCTTTAGCGGCTGGGAAAAGACAGGCGGGCCAATCGAAAAAATACCGCCGCGCTGACCGTTGCAGAACGACAGGGTCAAAGATCGACGAACTGCTACACAGCAGATTCAGGCGACCAGCTTTTCCGCCTTCTTGAGATCAACCGAGACAAGCTGGCTCACCCCCTGCTCGGCCATCGTCACACCAAACAGCCGGTCCATGCGCGCCATCGTGACGGCGTGGTGTGTGATGATCAAAAACCGCGTGTCGGTCTGGCGGCACATCTCGTCCAACAGATCGCAGAACCGCGTGACGTTGGCATCGTCCAACGGCGCATCCACCTCATCCAGCACACAGATCGGCGCAGGATTGGCCAGAAACACCGCAAAGATCAGCGCCATCGCCGTCAGCGTCTGTTCGCCCCCCGAAAGCAGGCTCAGCGTGCTCAGCTTCTTGCCCGGCGGCTGACACATGATCTCCAGCCCCGCCTCCAGTGGATCGTCGCTTTCCACCATAACCAGACTGGCTTCGCCGCCGCCAAAAAGATGCGTGAACAGCAGCGAAAAGTTGGAATTCACCTGCTCGAACGCTGTAAGCAACCGCTCGCGTCCTTCGCGGTTAAGGCCGGCAATACCCGCGCGCAGCGTCTTGATTGCCTCTTCCAGATCGGCCTTTTCGGTCACGAGGGCGTCGTGCTCTTCGCGCACCTCTTTGGCATCTTCTTCGGCCCGCAGGTTCACCGCGCCCAACGCATCGCGCTGGCGTTTCAGACGGTTCACATCCGTCTCCAGCCCGTCCGCCCCCGGCATCTGGTCCGGGCTCATTTCCAGCCGCGAGAGCAGTTGTTCCGGCGTCAGCTGCTGGTCTTCGGCAATCCGCTCGGCAGCGGCGGCAACGGTTTCGCGGGCGGCATCGCTGCGCGCTTCGGAACGCGCGCGGGCCTCGCGGGCCTCTGACGCGGCGCGCTCCGCCTCGCGCTCTGCCAGCGTTGTATCGCGCAACGTTTGTTCGGCACGGCCCAACATATCCGCCGCAGCAGTGCGGCGCGTCTCGGCTTGCGCAATCTGAAGGTTCAACGCATCACGCTCGGCCGCGATTTTTTCGGGTGCCGCCTGCGCCTCTTCCAGCTCCGTTTCCGATGCTTCCTTGCGCTCTACCAATTCTTCGCTGCGCTTTTCGGCTGTCTCCAACCGGTGCCGCCAGCCGCTCAATTCCTTGGTCACGTCCTGCGCGCGCTTCAAACGCGCTTCACCTTCGCGGCGCGTTTCATCATGGGCCGACCGGCGTGACATCATGGTGATTCTCGCCGCCTCGACCGTCATGCGCAGATCGTCGACAGCATGGCGCGCCTCGGTCAGATCACCCAGATCGGCAAGCGCGCGTTCCGCCTCCAGCACGCGCGCCCGCGCGGCCATCGCTTCTTCCTCGTGGCGGGTCACCGCAAGGCCCAGCGACTCCAACCGCCCTTCGGCCAGATTGCGATCCGCCTCGACACGGCTTAACGCGCGGCCTGCATCGGCCACGCTCCGGTCTGCGTTGCGGCGGGCCTCGCGGGCTGCTTTGTCGGCTTCGGTCTGTGCGGCCAGCAACGCGGTCAGCGCCTCATGTGCCGCCTGCGCGCCCCCGGCGCGGTTGTTTGCCTGCTCCAACCCCTGTTTCAGGGTCTCAAGCCGGTTCAATTGTTGCAAACGCAATGCGGCGGCTGACGGCGCATCCTCGGCCCACGCGCGAAACCCGTCCCAGCGCCACAAATCCCCCTCCGGAGACACAAGCCGCTGTCCGGGCTTCAGCGCCGCTTGCAACTGCGCCCCGGCGTCCGCGTCCACAAGGCCGATCTGCCCCATCCGCCGCGACAGAACCTCGGGGCAAGACACGTGATTGGTCAGCGGCGTCACCCCCTCCGGCAACGGCTGCGGCGCGGGGTAGACCGGCAAAGCCGACCAACCCGACGGCCCATCCGCCTCGACTTCGGGCGCGCGCAGATCATCGGCCAATGCCGCCCCAAGCGCCTTTTCAAACCCGTGCTCCACCTGCAAACGGTCCAGAATCTGACCGCCTTCTGCGGTATCGCGCTCCAACAATTTGGCCAGTGCCGTTGTTTCAGCGCGCAGCGCGTTCATCTCGCCCTCGGCCTCGGAACGTTCCGCGCGCGCGTCGGCCTCGCGGCCCTGCGTTTCGGCCCGCTCCTCTTCGGCATGGTTAAGCGCATCCTCGGCCGCTTCGGCAGCCGCAACAGCCGCCGTTTCTGCGGCCTTCGCCATATCAAAATCCGCACCCGCTTTGACAAGCGCGGCTTGGCTTGCACTCACGGCCTCACGGGCGCGGGCGGCTTCGTTCTCTGATTTCGTGCGGGTCTTGCGGCTATCGTTCAACAGCCGCTCGGCAGAACCATAGCGCGCGGCGAGCCGCGCCACATCTTCCGTTTGCTGGCTCAGATCCGCCTCGCGCATCTGAAGCACGGCGGCGGCTTCACGCGCGGCCTCTGCGGCCGCTTCCAGCGCCTCACCATGCCCCTCGCCCGCTTTTTCAAGCGCGCGCGCTTCCCATTGCAACCGCTCGATCGTTTCGCCCGCGTCTCGGTTCAATTCCGCTTCACGGTCGATATCGCGGCCAAGCTGCGCAATACGGTTGGCCAGCGCCTCAATCAGCGCGTTGGCACGCACTTCCTGATCGCTCAGCGTATCACGCTGTACTGCAAGCCGCTGCATAACCGCCACAGCGATTGCATCTTCGTCGCGCAGTGCCGGCAGCGCATCCTCGGCAGCCGCCCGCGCTTTCGCGCTTGAACGCACCAGCTCCTCGGCCCGCGCCGCAGCAGTCAGCAATTCGCGCAATTCGTCCTCTGTACGCGCTCGCGCATCATCCGCCTCACGCCAGCGCCGGTACAAAAGCATCCCTTCGCTGCGGCGCAGCTGATCACCGATCTCGCGGTAACGTGCCGCCTGTCTGGCTTGCCGCGCAAGCTGTGCCAACTGCGCTGCCAGCTGTTCAACCACATCGTCCACACGCGCCAGATTGGCCTCGGCCCCGTTCAACTTCAATTCCGCCTCGTGACGGCGCGCATACAGACCCGAGATACCCGCCGCCTCTTCCAGAATTCGGCGGCGGCTTTTTGGCTTGGCGTTGATAAGCTCGGAAATCTGCCCCTGACGCACCAACGCGGGGGAATGCGCGCCCGTCGAAGCATCGGCGAAAAGCATCTGCACATCACGCGCGCGCACGTCCTTGCCGCCCGCCTTGTACGCGCTGCCAACATCGCGGGTAATCCGGCGCACGATTTCCAACTGGTCCGCGTCGTTGAACCCCGCAGGCGCCAGCCGCTCGGAATTGTCGATCTGTAAGGAAACTTCGGCAAAGTTGCGGGCCGGACGTGTCGAGGCACCGGCAAAAATCACATCCTCCATCCCGCCGCCGCGCATCGCTGTGGGACGGTTTTCGCCCATCACCCAGCGCAGCGCCTCAAGCAGATTGGATTTCCCACAGCCGTTCGGCCCCACAACACCGGTCAGCCCATCGGCAATGACGAGATCCGTGGGGTCCACAAAGCTTTTAAAGCCCGTCAGCCTGAGTTTGGAAAAGCGCATGTACCGCCTTCGCGATTGATTCTGGAACGAAGGCGTAATTGGCGGTTTTGCCCTACCTCTGTCAACCGCACAGCAGCCGCCGAAACAGGCCTCAACGACTTATCCACAACATATCGGCCCTATAGAATCGGGTCACACTCCAGCATGACCGAAATGCCGCCCATCTCGTCTATCGCGGACCCGGCGACAGGCGCACATTCCAGATCACGTGGCACCTCCGGGATCGCCTTGCGCCTACCTTTACCACATTTCAGGATACCCGTTGCCTGCGCCTGATCGCCGCGCACTTCACGTACCTCGCAACCGCTGGCCATCGCCATGGCACGCCCCGCCCGCGCCCGAACGGGGCCAAAGCGCGGTGCATATTCGGAACTGGTGCGGATCGCCTCGGCCATATCGCCGCGCACCCGCACATCAAAGGTCGACCCGTCAACCGTGAGGGTCGTTGCAGGCAAGCCGCGAAAATGGGGGCCTGCGGTATCGCAGGCGGACAAAAGGAGCAGGCAAAGACAAAACAAGCGCATCATCCCCCGAGTAAGCCACACCAGCAGTTAACAAAGCGTGAACGCGCGACTGCCTCATTCCACCCTGCCCACCCTGAAAGGTGGCGACGAAACACAGGGCCAGACATGCAAAAGAAAAACCCCGACGCAAAGGCCGGGGTTTTCAATTCTGATCCGTTAAACGCAGTCTAGTGCAGCTTGGCGTCGACCTCGGCAATGCCCGCGTCTATCAGCTTGTTGCCTTCGGCGGCGGTCATCTGCTTGGCCAGCACGTCGCGCGCAGCCGCCACAGCGATCAATGCGGCCTGATCGCGTACTTCCTTGATCGCGGCAGCCTGCGCTGATTCGATCTGCTCCGCAGCGGCGGCCATACGGCGCTCCACCGACTTGGCAAGATCTTCACGTGCTTTCACACCAGCGGCCGCGGCCTCTTCTTTGGCCGCTGCCACAATGCGATTGGCCTGCTCCTGAACATCTTTTTGCTTGCGCTCGTAGGAGGCCAGAAGCGTTTGCGCATCTTCGCGCAGCTTGCGGGCTTCTTCGAGTTCGGTCTTGATGCCATCGGCGCGCTTGTCCAGCATACCACCCAGCAACGTGGGTACGTTGAAGTAGAACAAAACAGCGATAAACAGCAGGAACGCCAGCAGCACGACAAAGTCGGTGTTACCCAGCGAGAAAAACGGCCCCGACGCTGCAAATGCAGGCGATCCGGCCATCAAAGCGGCGATGGATGTCAGTGTAAAACGCATTGGCTTATCCCTTCATCCGTGCGGTCACAGCGGCGGTAACGGCTTTGGCATCTGCCTGACCTCCGAGCACTGCGATGATTTCTTTTGCGGTGTCCTTGGCCACGATTTTTACGTTCTCGATGGCACCGGCGCGGATTTCTCCAATCGCCTTTTCGGACTCGGCGGTCTTGGCCGAAATCTCGGCGTCGGCTTTTTCAATCGCCACGTCCAGATCGGCCTGAATGTCGGCCTGTGCTGCTGCTATGATGCGCTGTGCCTCGGCACGGGCATCCAGAAGCGCTTGATCATAAGCGGCTTCGGCTTCAACAGCCTTGGCTTTCAGGTCTTCGGCGGCGGCGATGTCGTTTGAAATACTGCCCTGACGCTCTGCCAGAATGGCAGCGATGCGGGGCAGGGCCACGCGTGACAGGATAAAGTAGATTGCGATTAGCGCGACCACGAGCCAGAAAATCTGGTTTCCCCAAGTGGAGAAGTCCAGCTGTGGCATACCGGCGTTACCGGCACCCGAATGCTCGGCCACGCCCATGGCGTCTGCCAGACCATCGCCGTGTGTGGTTTCAGTTGCCATCATGGCCTCCTGTCAGAACATTTAGTCCAATGGGCGGCGCGGTATTCGCACCGCCCAATGCGTAAGGAATAAACGTCAGACGCTTAGACGGCAAACATCAGCAGGAGTGCGACGAGGAACGAGAAGATCCCCAGCGCTTCTGCGAACGCGATACCGATGAACAAAGTTGCAGTCTGCGACGCAGCTGCGGAGGGGTTGCGCAATGCGCCTGCCAGAAAGTTGCCAGCCACGTTGCCGACACCGATAGCGGCTGCGCCGGAACCGATTGCTGCCAGACCTGCGCCGATGTGTGCGAGTTCGCCTTCCATGTGAATTCTCCTTACGATTGGAAGTTGAGTAGATAAGGCGGGAAAAGTCCCACCGTCGTTAGTGACCTGGATGCAGTGCGTCTTTCAGATACACGCATGTCAGAATGGTAAAGACGTAGGCCTGAATAAAGGACACAAGGACCTCCAGACCGTACATGGCCGTGATAGCGACGACCGAAACAGGGCTGATGACGGCAATCGCGGCAAAGCCTGCGAACACCTTGATCACAGCGTGACCCGCCATGACGTTACCCGCCAGACGAATGGAGTGGCTGACAGGGCGCACAAAGTACGAGATCAGCTCGATGATCGCCAGAACAGGGCGCAGCGCCAGAGGCGCAGAGGCGACCCAGAACAGGCCAAGGAAAGCCGAGCCGTTCTTGACAAAACCAAGGATTGTCACGGTCAGGAACACAGCCATCGCCAGCACAACAGTCACGGCGAAATGCGATGTGGGGGTAAAGGCCGTGGGCAGCAGGCCAAGGAAGTTCGCGCAGACAATGAACATGAACAGGGTCATGATATAGGGGAAATACTTGACCCCTTCCTTGCCACAGATGTCTTCGACCATCTTGTAGACAAACCCATAGGCCAGTTCGGCAACCGATTGCATCCGGCCCGGCACCACTGCGCGCTTGGACGTGCCCAGCACCAGAATGGCAAAGACCGCCAGAACCGCAAGACCGGTCCACAGGGCCGCGTTGGTAAACGTGAACCAGCTGACCACTCCGTCGCCGCCCAAAGGTGAAACGATGAATTGGTCCATCGGGTGAAAGACCAGACCGCCTTCTTCTGCGCCTTGTGCTTGTGTTGCCATCTCGGGGCCCCTTCACTCTCATCACCCGTCTTTGGGTGTGTTGTCCTTATCAGCCAGCTCAGCCAGCCCTTTATCCTGTATCTCCCGCGCCGAACGAAGCATCGTCTTCACTCCGGCCGCGAGGCCCAGCATTACAAACAGCACCATGAATATCGGCAGCGTGCCAAATAGCACATCCAGCCCGTATCCGATGCCAAAACCGATCCCCAGACCGGCAACAAGCTCAATCACCATCCGCCACGCCAGATTGGCCTGTGAATAATGCTCATCCGCGCGGGGCTTGGGCGCGAGAGTGCCTTTTGCAGCAGCAATCCGCGCCTCGATCGCGTCCATTTCTTTCTTGCGATCGTGGTCTTCCATGCGCATGCCCCAATGGGATGTCTTGGGCCAGTAGCTACTGCGCGCGCCCTTCGGAGTCAACGGGCGGATGACCTCGTGTAATGTATTGTTTTAAAATGATTTAATATTTGGGCTAAGGATTCCCTCATCTCTTTTACCCGCTTTCGACGGCGAACCCGCCGCCAAACTTCATTCAACCATTTGGTTGATCTTTAACCGCGCAAGGGCATCCGCCCCCGACATTGACGCGCCCGCTTTCCTTGCCACTGGCAAGGCAGTATGACTTTCATCATGAGCAATTCCCTCGACACCACATTTTCGGCCCTCGCGGACCCGACCCGCCGCCAGATCCTCGCGATGCTGCTCGAAGATGATATGGCCGTGACGGATGTCGCCTATCCGTTCGACATGTCCCTTGCCGCGATCTCCAAGCACCTCATCGTCCTGACCGCAGCGGGGCTGATCACACAGGAAAAGCGCGGGCGCGTGAAATGGTGCAAGCTTGATCCAGACGCTCTGCGCGCCGCCTCGGTCTGGATGCAGGGCTTTGGCCAGTTCGAACCGGTCAACCTTGATGCTTTTGAGCGCTTTCTCAAAGCGGAACTGCCGGATCGCGACGAGACGCCCTCTTCAGACCCCTGAACGACAAAAGGAGCGGCCCGTCAGGCACGCTCCTTTTACCATGCAGATCAGTCGAACGGTCAGAGTACGAATTGTACGATTGCCAGAACGATGACAACGAGACCGGCAAGATAAATGATACCACGCATGTTTTTCTCCCTTTATTGACAGTTTGGAACGGCCATCAGTCCCGGACTTATACAACCCCGAGAAGACGCAGAATAAAAATAACGACGACCACGAGGCCAACGAGATAAATAATGCTACGCATGTGACTGTTCCTTAAGTTAATCGACTCGATAACAAACGCGACACGCGGCACTCGGGTTCCCGTCCTGGTGAATTATATTCCCCGCCCGCCCAACAGGTTGCGGCGCATCATCATCGCGCAACAGCAAAACCAAGGCGATAATCGTGAGAACCACCCCGCCAATAATCAGCATCGGTGGCAGGCCGTGCCCCAAGGCAGCCTCCCATCCGATCACCCAGCTTGGCACCAGATATGTATAGGCCATCACCTTGGCGCTCGGCAGACGCAGGGCGGCAAACTGCAACAGCACAAAGGTCGAGGCGCTGGCAAAAAGCGCGACATACAGGATGGTGACCCAGACCAGCGGGCGCAGGTTGCTCCACTCGGTCGCGCGAATGTCCGACCATCCGACAACCACCAGCAACACAGCCCCCGCAATCAACGTCCCGAAGGTAAATTGTACCGCGCTCTCGCCACGATTGAGCAACCGCACCATCGGCGTGTAGATGGCGTGCGAAATACACCCGACGAAAAAGATCGCCTCCCCGCGCCCCACCTCGAACGCCACAAATGCAGACCAGTCGGCGCGAAAAATGACCCAAAGCGCCCCCGTCCCGCCAACGCCAAGCGCCAGCGCGATGCGCGGCGTGATCCGCTGTCGTAGCAAAATCACCGCAAATACCGCCGCCATCGCCGGCACCAGCGTGAACACCGCAGCCGAACTGACAGGCGCCGCCGTCTTCAGCCCCTCGAACATCAGCACGAAATACACCGCGAAAAACCCGCCCAGCACCAGATAGCGCCACGGCGCGACAAACGCACGGCGCGGCACCCCCTGGGTCAGAAACGCCGCAACACCCACCGCGACCGCCGCGATCACGAAACGCACTGCGTTCAGCGCCAGAGGCGCGATTTCATTGGCCACCAGAGAGCCAAGCGAAAACGACCCCGCCACCAACGCGGAGAACAAAAGCATCGCCAGATGCCCCTGTGTCTGCGGTGACATCATAACAGTCCCGCCTTTACGTTGGATTTCAGAAACTGCACAAGCGCCTGAACCTTGCTGGTCCGGTGCAGATCCACATGCGTCACTAGCCACAAAGGCGAAGACCACTCCGGTCTTGGCGTCGCCACCTCGACCAGATCGGGGTTTTGCGCGGCATGTGCCACACTCGCAAATCCGATGCCCGCACCCGACGCCAAAGCATAGCCCAGCGCGCGATGGTCGTCGCTGCGAAACACAACATTCTCGCGCGCAACCGCTTCGCGCAGCCAACGGAAGCACGGTGCACGGCTGTCGATGCCTTCGGGACCAAGAAACCGGTGACGGCCATACTCCTGCGGCCCTTGTGGCAGACCATGTGCCGCAACATATGATGTCGCGGCATACAGGCCCATCGCCTGATCCGTCAGCTTTTGCACCACATTGTCGGGCTCTTCCGGCGCAGAGCCTGCGCGCACGGCCACATGCGCCTCGCCATACTCCAGCCGGAACAGCCGGTCACTCGTCAGATAACGCACAATCACATCCGGATGCACCTCCTGAAAGGCCGCAAGCAGCGGCGTGATCTGTTGGCTCAACATCGCGAGCGACGTAACAACCAGATCGCCCGAGACATCCGTGCCGTGCCCCTTGAGCCGGCTGAGAAGCTGGCCGAACTGGTCTTCGGTGGCATTCGCCACCCGCATCAGATCCTCACCCGCCTCGGTGGGCGTGTAGCCGCGCGCATGACGCTGGAACAATTTCACGCCCAGCCGCTTCTCAAGCGCGTCAATATGACGGATCACCGTGGCATGATGCACTCCAAGGTTTTCCGCCGCACCGCTCACAGTGCCCAGACGCGCCACCTGATAGGCGGTTCGGACCTCGTCCCAGTTCTCCATACCCGCCCTCGCGTTGACTTGTAGCGTCTTCTATCCAATCTTCCCCGCTGGGCGACGAAGTGCAACCGCTAATCCCTGCGCTTGACTCACCTCTCTTCACCCCTTAAACGCGTGCCAAATCCCCCGGAAGCCCTTGCCTTCCGGTCCTGACATTGTTTCAGGATCGCCCCCAGTCAGCGCGTTGCGCCCACTGGGGCCAAGCCATTTGGGTTTATCCCAACTGTGCGGCACTACGGGGTATTTGTGAAATGATGCGCGCGCTCTTACATCACGAGCATCCCGCAACCGACGACGAAAGGGCCACCGCCCATGTTTGAGAACCTCAGTGAACGCCTCTCCGGCGTCTTCGACCGCCTGACGAAACAGGGCGCGCTCTCTGACGAGGACGTGAAAACAGCCCTGCGCGAAGTGCGCGTTGCCCTTCTCGAAGCGGACGTGTCGCTGCCCGTCGCACGGGATTTCGTCAATGCGGTGCAGGAAAAAGCAACCGGTCAGGCCGTCACCAAATCCATCACCCCCGGCCAGCAGGTCGTCAAGATCGTGCACGATGCGCTAATCGACGTGCTGCGCGGCGAAGGTGAACCGGGTGCCCTGAAGATCGACAGCCCCCCTGCCCCGATCCTGATGGTTGGCCTGCAAGGTTCAGGTAAAACCACAACCACCGCCAAACTCGCCAAACGTCTCAAGGAAAAAGACGGCAAGCGCGTGTTGATGGCCTCGCTCGATGTGAACCGCCCTGCGGCGATGGAACAGCTTGCGATTCTGGGCGTGCAGATCGGCGTTGATACCCTGCCCATCGTCAAAGGCGAAAACCCGGTCGCCATCGCCAAACGCACCAAGACACAGGCCTCGCTTGGCGGGTATGACGTTTACATGCTTGATACCGCCGGCCGTTTGTCCATCGACGAAGAGCTGATGCAACAGGTCGAAGCGGTGCGCGATGTCGTCACTCCACGTGAAACACTGCTGGTGGTCGATGGCCTGACGGGTCAGGACGCCGTGCAAACCGCCCAGAACTTTAACGACCGTATCGGCATCTCCGGCGTTGTGCTGACACGGATGGACGGCGACGGGCGCGGCGGTGCGGCCCTGTCGATGCGCGCGGTCACCGGACAGCCCATCAAATACGTCGGCCTTGGCGAAAAGATGGACGCGCTCGAAACATTCGAGCCAGAGCGCATCGCGGGCCGTATCCTAGGCATGGGCGACATCGTTGCGCTGGTCGAGAAAGCACAGGAAACCATCGAGGCCGAGCAGGCCGAAAAGATGATGAAGCGCATGGCGAAAGGTCAGTTCAATATGAACGACCTCAAGATGCAGCTTGAGCAGATGATCAAGATGGGCGGGATGCAAAGCATGATGGGCATGATGCCCGGCATGGGCAAGATGGCCAAACAGGTCTCCGATGCGGGGCTTGACGACAAAATCCTCAAGCAACAGATCGCGCTGATTCAATCCATGACCAAGAAAGAGCGCGCCAATCCCGCGCTGCTTCAGGCCAGCCGCAAAAAGCGGATCGCCAAAGGCGCTGGCATGGAAGTGTCCGACCTTAACAAGCTGATGAAGATGCAGCGGCAGATGTCGGACATGATGAAGAAAATGGGTAAGATGGGCAAAGGCGGCATGCTTAAACAAGCCATGAAGGGCATGATGGGCAAAGGCGGCATGGACCCCGCCGCGATGGCCCAGGGCATGGACCCCAAGGCGCTGGAAGCTGCGGCCAAACAGATGGGCGGCAAACTGCCCGGCATGGGCGGCGGCGGCCTGTCCCTGCCCCCCGGCCTTTCCGGCTTCGGGAAAAAGAAATGATGTGCGGCGCGATTCAACATATGTCCACGCCGCATCGCGGCGATGCACGTCCTGTGTACGCATTGTGTACGCATAGCACCCCCCCGACACAGCCGGTCTGGAGGATCATATGAGCGATCCCGTAACAGTCGCGGCGCATGTCCTGCGCGATCACCGCGCCTCCATCGACCGGCTCGACGCGATCCTCGTCTATACGCTGGGCGAGCGGTTCAAACACACACAGGCGGTGGGGAAACTCAAAGCCGAACACGACCTTCCCCCGTCCGATCCCAACCGCGAAGCGGACCAGATCGCGCGGCTCGAAGATTTGGCGAAACGGGCCGATCTGGATCCCGAATTTGCCAAGAAGTTTCTCAACTTCATCATCGCTGAAGTCATTCAGCACCACCAACATCACGCAGAAAAAATATAAAGGACTCAATATCATGGCCATGAAAATTCGTCTCGCCCGCGGTGGCTCCAAAAAGCGCCCGTTCTACCGTATCGTTGCTGCGGACAGCCGCATGCCACGCGATGGCCGCTTCATCGAGAAGCTGGGCACATACTCCCCGCTGTTCCCCAAAGACAGCGAAGACCGCGTAAAAATTGACATCGAGCGCGTTCAGCACTGGCTTGATCACGGCGCACAGCCGACAGAGCGTGTTCAGCGGATGCTGGAAGCGGCAGGCGTGCGCGAGAAGGCAGAGCGTAACAACCCCAACAAAGGGACGCCCGGCAAAAAAGCCCAGGAACGCGCCCAGCAGAAAGCCGACAAGGCCACCGCAGCAGCAGAAGCCGCAAACGCGCCAGCCGAGGCACCTGCGGAAGACGCAGCCGCAGAATAAAAGGTATTGGACAGGTCCGGCATGCATGACTTCAGCGAAGATTTCCGTGCCGGGCTGACCGACCTTATGCGCTGGCGCCGCGATGTGCGCCAGTTCCGCACCGATCCCGTGGACGAGGCGCTTGTTCAGGAGTGCCTCTCCACCTTGTCGCTGGCCCCTTCCGTTGGCCTGTCCGAGCCGTGGCGCGTGATCCGTATCACATCAGATGCCGCGCGCGCGTCTGCCCTTGAGAATTTCCGCACCGCCAACGCCAAAGCCCTCGAAGGCTACGATGGTGATCGCGCACGCTTGTACGCGTCGCTCAAGCTGTCAGGCATGATTGACGCGCCCGAGCAGTTCGCCGTTTTTTGCGATGACACCACAGCCAAAGGCGCGGGCCTTGGGGCCGCCAGCATGCCCGAAACGCGCCGCTATTCCGTTGTGGGGGCGATCTCGTTGATGTGGCTGCACGCCCGTGCACACGGCATTGGCATGGGGTGGGTTTCGGTGCTTGATCCAGCACAGCTGTGCCGTGATCTGGATACGCCCGAGGGCTGGACCCTCGTCGCTTACCTTTGCCTTGGCTGGCCGTGCGATGTATCCCTGACACCAGAGCTTGAAACCAAAGGCTGGGAGGCGCGCGCCGCCGCCTTGCACATAGAGGAACGTTGATGTTTCGTCTGCTTAAATTCCTGTTCGTGCTGGCCCTCGGTGCGGCCCTCGGATTCCAGCTTAACATGGCGCTAATGCGCAGCGAATGTGCCGCTGGTGAAGGCCAGTGGACCGGCACAATTTGCGTCAATTCGGAGTTGCTACAATGAGCGAAAACCATATCTGCGTGGGTGTGATCTCGGGGTCTTACGGCGTGCATGGGGAGGTGCGCGTCAAAAGTTTTTGCGCGGTCCCCGAGGACATCGAGACCTACTCCCCCCTGAGCGACGAGACCGGCACCCGTGCCTTCACCCTTGCCATCCTCCGGCCCGTCAAAAGCGGCTTTTCCGCGCGCATCGCTGATATCGCCACCAAAGAAGAGGCCGATGCCCTGCGCGGCACACGGCTTTTTGCGCGCCGTGCACAGCTTCCCTCCCTGCCCGACGATGAATTCTACCACGCTGATCTGATTGATCTTGATGTTTATGACACCGGCGGCGAAAAGATCGGCCGTGTAAAAACCGTCCAGAACCACGGCGCGGATGATCTGCTTGAGGTGCAACTGGTTGGCGGGTCTGCAACCACGTTTCTGCCCTTCACCAAAGCGGCGGTGCCGACCGTCGATCTGAGCGCCGGTCGTCTCATTGCCGATCCCCCCGAAGGCGTCCTGCCGCAGCCCAAGGACTGACGTGCGAAAGATCATCTTTCACGCCGGATTTCACAAAACCGGCACCACCAGCCTGCAACAGACCCTGCGCGCCAACCGCCGCGCGCTGGCACCGGATGTCAGGTTGATCCTGCGCCCCGGCATGACAGCCCTTTGCGAGGCCGCGCGCGGGTTCAGCCGCAGCCGCGACGATGTCGATCTGGGGTTGGTGAAATACGAGGCGGCGCTGCTGGCCCAAAGCCTTGCTAAAGAGCCCGCGCCAACAATCGTTATCGCGTCAGAAGACCTGTGTGGCCACATGCCGGGACGCCACAGCATCCGCAGCTATGGCGCCGCGCCCCATCTGATGCGCGCGCTGTCCGTTGCGTTCAAGGCGGCGCTCGCGCAAAGTGAACTGACCTTCTTTTTCACCACCCGCGCGCCGGACGCATGGCTGCGCAGCTGCTACGCCCAACATTTACGCGCCAGCCGCATGGTGCTGGATGAACACGACTACAGGAGGCGCTTTAAAGCATCGGCGAACCTTGACGTCATTCTGGATGACATAAAACGCGAGCTTCCCGATCATGCGCTGATTGATGCAAGCCTCGAAGAGCACGCCGACAGACCGCTTGGCCCTGCCGATGCTGTGCTGGATCTTCTGGGCATAAACGAGGGGCAGCGCGCCACCTTTACGGCGGCAGCTGTTGCCAACGCAGCCCCCTCTGCGGCGCTCATGGCGGCACTTCTGGAACTCAACCGCTCCGGTCTCGAAAAATCCGCGCTGCGCGAGGCCAAGCAGGCGCTGATCAAGGAGCGCGCCTGATGCCCCGTAAAATCGTCATACACGCAGGCTTTCACAAAACCGGCACCTCGACGGTGCAACAGGTCCTGCGCAGCAATCGCAAGGTTTTGATGCCCGCGCTGGCGATCAGGCTCAAGGGGCAGATGGTGGATCTGATGCACGCCACGCGCGGATATTCGACCTATGGCACGGACGCGGCGCTGGACAAGGTGCGCCGCCGGTTCGATGCGTTGCTCGCGGGTCTGCCGGGGATGCCACAACGCACGCTGCTGCTCAGCGCCGAAGAGCTTGCGGGTCATATGCCGGGGCGCGGCCCGCTGGCGACCTATGCTGGCGCGCCGATCCTGATGCACCTGTTCTGGCAACGGGCAAACGCCGCTTTTCCGCAGACGCCTGTTATCTTCTGCTTTTCCACCCGCGCGCCGGAAACGTGGATGCGCTCGGCGTGGGCGGAGCATGTGAAATCATCCTCGATGACATTGGATTTCGAGGAATTTCGCGCCCGCTATCCGGATGCCTCTGCGCTTGACGACATCGTGCAGCAGGTGACAAGCCGCGTGCCCGCCCCCGTTCATAATTTCCGGCTCGAAACCTGCGCCAGCCTGCCGCTTGGGCCCACCGATCCGGTGTTGGATCTGTGTGACATCCCCGACGACATCCGCGAAACGTTGAAACCTCAACCACCGCAGAACACGCGGCTGGGTGAGCGCACGCTCGCCGCGCTGCTGGCAGCAAATCGCGCGCACCCTGATCCCGAAGCGCGCGATGCGGCGAAACAGGCAATCCTCACGAAAGGCGTTAACGCATGACCTCCCCCTCACGGTCCCACGGCAAGCAGCGCGTGACACAGGCCGCGCAACCGCGCGAACTGATGCAGCCGGTGCCCTCTTATGCCGATGCGTGGCAGGCCCATATCATAACCTTGTTTCCCGAATTGTTCCCCGGCGTGCTGGGCGCAAGTCTGACGGGCCGCGCCTTGCAGGAAGGCCGCTGGCAACTGGCCGCCCATGATTTGCGCCGCTTTGGGCTGACCAAACACCGCAACGTGGATGACACCCCGGCAGGTGGCGGCGCGGGCATGGTGCTGCGCGCCGATGTCGTTGGCCCCGCGATCGAGGCGGTGCAGAAAAATGCCCACGGGCGCTGGCCGATCCTGTACATGAGCCCGCGCGGCAGACGTTTTGATCAGGCGATGGCGCGTGATCTGGCGGCGTGTCAGGGGGTGACCATGTTGTGTGGCCGTTTTGAGGGCGTCGACGAGCGGGTGATCGAACATTACGGCATCACCGAAATATCCTTGGGCGATTTCGTGATGACCGGGGGCGAATTGGCCGCGCAGGCGATGATAGATGCCACCGTACGCCTGCTGCCGGGCGTGTTAGGCAATGCCGAAAGCACCGTCGAGGAAAGCCACTCTGCCGGGCTTCTGGAGCATCCACAATATACCAAACCCGCCGAATGGCAGGGCCGCTCGATCCCGCCTGTATTGATGTCGGGCAACCACGCCGGGATTGCGAAATGGCGGCGCGCCATGTCCGAGCAGATTACAAAAGAACGCCGCCCCGATTTGTGGGCGGCGCACAAGCCAGTCGCCGATTGATCGCTTGAAACAACCGGCGACCGGGTGCGTGTGATGTCAGGCGTTCTCGCGCAGATAGGCCGCGATTTCGTCTTTCAGCACCATACGTTCGCGGCGCATCGTTTGCATGTGATCGTCGCTTGTCGGTTCGACATCGGTTTCGGCGCGGTGAATGTCGCGGTTCACGGTGTGATAGCTCTCGGACAGCTTGACAAAATGGCCGTCTGACTGGCGCAGTTCTGCCATTTTCTCGACTTGCTCGGGAAACTCTTCGTTCAGTTCGTGGGGGGTATGCGACATGATATTTCCTTATTATGTTCTACGGGTTTTAGGGTGTAAAGACGCGGCGTGGATGTGTTGCGAATCCTGCAACACGGCTTCCGCCTGATGAAAGATTTTCGGATCCGGTGCCGGCGCAACTTCGGGATCTTTTTCGGGATAATCCAATTGTGACAGGAAGTGTCGCATGCAGGTCAGGCGCGCGCGCTTCTTGTCGTTAGAGCGGATCACCGTCCACGGAGCATCCGCCGTGTCGGTGTAAAAGAACATCGCCTCTTTTGCTTCGGTGTAATCGTCCCATTTATCAAGGCTAGCGCGATCAATCGGCGACAGCTTCCAACGTTTCAACGGATCGGTTTCACGCGACGCGAAGCGCTGCTTCTGATCTTCCTGTGTGACCGGGAACCAGTATTTGAAAAGACGGATACCGCTACGGCTCAGCATCCGCTCGAACTCCGGTGTCTGGCGCATGAATTCGAGATACTCGGCAGGCGCGCAAAAATTCATCACCCGCTCGACGCCCGCGCGATTGTACCATGAGCGGTCATATAGCACCATTTCTCCTGATGTCGGCAGGTACTTGGTATAGCGTTGAAAAAATCACTGCCGCGCTCTTCGTCTGTCGGCCTGTTCAGCGCGACAACACGCGCGGCGCGCGGATTAAGGTGTTCGGTAAAGCGCTTGATCGTACCACCCTTGCCCGCCGCATCCCGCCCCTCGAAAAGCAGGACGCACTTTTGACCCGTCTCTTGAATCCAGTGCTGCACTTTCAGAAGCTCAACCTGAAGGACGGCCTTTTCCACCTCATAGGCTCTGCGAGCAATCTTGTTCTTGTAGGGATACTTGCCCTGCTCGAAACCGATAATCTGCGCATTCCGATCTTCGTTGCGTTGCCCTTTCGGCGCCTCGATCATTCCGTCTCCTTTTCCCTTCTTTTACCGACGCCAAAGTCTACCGCAAATCTTCAGGGCTCCACCTTGATGTGGATCAAGGGGTCTGCAAACGATTCAATACTTGATCCGCGCGGGTATCGGACCTATACGCGCATCAATCCGGAATCGCGAAAATGCGGCTCGGGATTTGTGCGCTATGCACATACACCAAGCAAACGATGATGCTATCTTCGGCGGGCCGCTGCGGCAGACCCGACAAACGGGCCGAAGCTCTTGGATCGGAAAAACAACTTCGTGGCATACCACGAGCATCATAGGAGACGCATCAGATGAACCTGATCGCACAGATCGAGGCGGAACACATCGCCGAGCTGGCCAAGGAGATCCCCGATTTCCGCGCTGGTGATACCATCCGGGTCGGCTTTAAAGTCACCGAAGGCACGCGTACGCGTGTGCAGAACTACGAAGGTGTTTGCATCAGCCGCAAACATGGCCGCGGCATCGCCGGTGCCTTCACCATTCGCAAGATTTCCTTTGGCGAAGGCGTGGAGCGTGTGTTCCCGCTGCATTCGACCAACATTGACAGCATCACAGTCGTCCGTCGTGGCCGTGTGCGTCGCGCCAAGCTGTATTACCTGCGCTCGCGCCGTGGTAAGTCCGCGCGTATCGTCGAGAACGCACACTACAAACCTCTCAAATCGTAAAGGTCAGATCGATGAAAGCCGATACACATCCCGAATATCACACGATCAACGTCAAAATGACCGACGGCACGATCGTGGAGATGAAATCGACATGGGGCAAGGAAGGCGACCAGCTGTCGCTTGATATTGATCCCTCCGTACACCCCGCGTGGACCGGCGGCACAAGCCGTCTGATGGACACCGGCGGCCGCGTGTCGAAGTTCAAAAACAAGTACGCAGGTCTGGGCTTCTAAACCCTACCCCGTTAATTGTATGGAAAGGCGCGCCCCATCGCGGGCGCGCCTTTTTCATGTCTGGTTTCTACAGCCACGACACACCCGCAAAACGGTGGCAGATTAGCCGCCGCTCGGCACTTTCCAAACCACCAAACCCCACATATAGTGGCGTTCAACTATATCCTGTGTAAACACAGGCTGGACAGAGGGACATTGGGCATGGCGCACATTATCGTCGTCGGAAACGAAAAAGGCGGGGCCGGTAAATCGACGGTGTCCATGCATGTGGCCACCGCACTTGCGCGCATGGGCCATTCGGTCAGCGCGCTGGACCTCGATTTGCGGCAGCGCACATTCGGGCGCTATGTCGATAATCGCCGGTCTTTCCTTGCGGAGTCGGGCCTTGATCTGCCCAGCCCCGAATGCCACGAACTGCCCGAGATTGACCCAAGCGCGCTGCAACCGGGCGAGAACGTGTATGATCACCGCCTGTCCGCCGCCGTGGCCGAATTGGAGCCGAACAACGATTTCATCCTGATCGACTGCCCCGGCTCGCACACACGGCTCAGTCAGGTCGCGCATTCTCTGGCCGACACGCTTATCACGCCGCTGAACGACAGCTTTATCGACTTTGATCTGCTCGCCCACACCGATGCGTCGGGCGACAAAATCACCGGCCCCTCCGTCTATTCCGAGATGGTCTGGAATGCGCGGCAGTTGCGCGCACAGGCGGGCCTGCCCGCGATTGACTGGGTTGTCGTGCGCAACCGCATGGGCGCACAGCGCATGGTCAACAAGGACAAGATGGAGCGTGCAATCAATAACCTGTCCAAGCGCATCGGCTTTCGCGTCGCTCCCGGCTTTAACGAGCGTGTCATTTTCCGCGAACTGTTTCCGCGGGGGCTGACCCTGCTTGATCTCAAGGACATCGGGGTCAAACAGCTTAACATCTCGAATATCGCAGCGCGCCAAGAACTGCGCGATCTGATCAAGGCGCTCAACCTGCCCGGCGTGGACGCGGATTTTTAACGCCTCGTAAGGTCCAAAACGATCACATCCGGTGCAATCAGTGCGCCCGACATCACCGTGCCTGTGAAATAGCGCGCAGCCCGTTGTGGTGTCTTACTGCATTAATCACATCTTTTTGACAGGGTTGACCTCAACGAGGATACGTTTGATCATCCTCTTCATGAATATCTCGCCGTCAACGCCTGTGCAGACGAAGCAGATCAAAAATGCAGGCCAACCTGCAATCGCCAAGGCCCGGATATCCGGGTTTTCGGGATGAAGATGTACGCAGCACATCCCCACTTGGATAACAGAGAGGAAGACAATGTATTTCACGACACGCACCGGTAAACCGCTGCCACAATCCGTTCTGGACAGCGCCGAATCCGCCAAGAGCGATCCGGTAAGCCGCCGCGAATTTCTCGCTGTAGCGAGCGCCTTCGGGGCGACGACAGCGACCGCATACGCCATGATGGGCATGGCGGCCCCCGCACAGGCCGCAAGCCACGGCGACAAAAAGATGGGCGGCACCGTCCGCATGCAGATGGAAGTGCGCGCACTCAAGGATCCCCGCACATTTGACTGGTCCCAGATCGGCAACTTTACACGCGGCTGGCTCGAATATCTCGCCATTTATGAAAATGACGGCACGTTCACACCTGCCCTGCTGGAAAGTTGGGAAATCAACGACAATGCGACCGAATACACATTGAACGTCCGCAAGGGCGTCAAATGGAACAACGGCGACGACTTCACTGCCGAAGATGTTGCGCGCAATATCGAAGGCTGGTGCGACAAGTCGCTCGAAGGCAACTCGATGGCGGGGCGCTTTGCGACCCTGATCGACGAGGAGACCGGCAACGCACTTGAGGGCGCTATCGAAGTCGTTGACAGCCACACCGTCAAGCTGAACCTGCCCGCCCCTGATATCACATTAATTGCCGGCATGGCCGATTATCCCGCCGCGATTGTGCACAGCAGCTTCACCGCCGACAGCATTCTGGACAATCCCGTAGGCACCGGCCCCTACCTGCCCGAAACGCTTGAGGTAGGCGTCAAAGGCGTGCTGGTGAAAAACCCCGATCACACATGGTGGGGCACCGAAGTGTCTGGCGGCCCCTACATCGACCGTCTGGAATACATCGACTACGGCACCGACCCCTCCGCATGGATCGCCGCAGCCGAGGCCGACGAAGTGGATGCGTTCTATTCCATGGAGGGGGATTTCATTGATATCCTGTCCAGTCTGGACGGCTGGGTCGAACACAACATCGCCACGGGTGCGACCGTTGTGATCCGTCCCAACCAGTTGGCCGAAGTTGACGGCAAGCGCCCTTACGAAGACGTGCGCGTGCGCCGCGCCCTTGCGATGGCGGTGGACAACAACGTGCTGCTTGAACTGGGCTATTCCGGCCGTGGCATCATCGCAGAAAACCATCACGTCGGTCCGATGCACCCCGAATACGCCGCACTTGAACCGCGCAAGGCCGATCCCGAAGGGGCGCGCAAACTGATGGAAGAAGCGGGCATGATCGATTTCGAGCATGAGCTGATCTCGATCGACGATGCCTATCGCAAGGACACGACAGACGCCGTTGCGGCGCAACTGCGTGATGCGGGCATCAATGTGAAACGGACGATCCTGCCCGGCTCCACGTTCTGGAACGACTGGACCAAATATCCCTTCTCCTCGACCAACTGGAACCCGCGTCCGCTGGGCGTTCAGATCTGGGCGCTTGCTTATCGTTCGGGCGAGGCATGGAATGAATTCGGCTGGGCGAACGAGGAATTCGACGCGCTGCTCGCAGAAGCGCTGGCAACACCGGACGTTGAGAAACGCCGTGCGTTGATGGCAAAAGGCGAGAAGCTGATTCAGGATGAGGGGGTGACGATCCAGCCGTACTGGCGGTCACTGTACAACCACACCCGCGAGGGGCTGACCGGTGCCGCGCACCACATCGCCTTTGAATACCATCCGGCACGGATGGCGTGGACCACTTAAACCACGTTTGAAACAGAAAACCGGAAGGGCCGCGCCAGTCGCGGCCCTTTTGGTTTCCTGCGCGCGGCGTTTCAGCCGTTTGCGAAATGCGGAATCCTAAGCCAGAAGAAACAATGTGATCGACGGGAACGCGACAAGGATAACCACCCTCACAATGTCGGAGCCAACAAAGAACATCACCGCTTTGTAGGTCTCGGTCATGGGAGTTTCGCGATCCATCGAATTGATGATGAAAAGGTTCATCCCCACAGGGGGCGTAATTAACCCCACTTCGACGACGATCAAAACGAGTATCCCGAACCAGATTGCAACATGTTCGGGGGTCATGCCGAATTCCATCGCCGAAATCACCGGAAAGAAGATCGGAACGGTCAACAGGATCATCGAAAGGCTGTCCATCAGGCAGCCAAAGATAAGGTAAAATACCAGGATGATGCTCAGAACCAGCCATGGGCTGTACCCTTGGGTCACCACCCAGTCGGCCATGAACTGTGGCACGCCGGACAACGCCAGAAAGCCGTTGTAGAACCCGGCCCCCAACACGATGAAAAAGATCATCGCGGTGGTGCGCGCGGTGCCAAGCAAGCTGTTTTTAAGCACTCTCCACCCCAGAGAGCCCGATAAAATCGCCGCAAGGCCGGTCCCTGCGGCCCCCACGGCGGCCCCTTCGGTCGGAGTGAACCAACCCAGATAGATACCGCCAACAACGACAAAGAAGATCACCAGTACCGGCCATGTCTTGGCCAGCGCAGCAAAGCGTTCGGCCATCGGGACAGCAGGGCGGGTTCCGGCGGCATCGGGATACAGACGCACATAAATTGAGATCGTAATGACATAACCGATCGCGGCCAAAATCCCCGGAACGAACGCCGCCAGAAACAGCTTGGCGATATTCTGTTCCGTCAGAATGGCATAGATCACCAAAATAACAGACGGCGGAATCAGGATGCCCAAGGTACCGCCCGCCGCAAGTGTCGCGGTAGAAAAGCCGCCCGAATAGCCGTAGCGGCGTAGTTCGGGCAATGCCACTTTGGACATTGTCGCAGCAGTCGCCAGCGACGATCCACAGATCGCGCCAAAGCCTGCACAGGCTCCCACCGCTGCCATGGCCACGCCTCCCCGCCGGTGGCCAAGAAAGCTTTCTGCCGCGCGAAACAACGCCTGCGACATGCCCGAAAGCGTTGCAAATTGCCCCATGAGCAAAAACAGCGGAATGATCGTTAACGAATAGCTGGAGAATGTCGTGTAGGTTTCTGATTTCAGCTTGGCAAGCAGCGGCGCGGGATTGCCCCCCATCGCCATAAACCATCCGCCAAAACCGCACAGCAACATGGCAAGGCCAATTGGCGCACGCAAAAACACCATCACCAACAGGACAGGGAAGGACCAGAATCCAAGCTCAAGATTGCTCATCGCTCAATGCTCTCCGTATTCTGTGGGCAGAATATTGTGGCCAACCGCGGCCTCCTGAAGCCGCACAAACGCGCAGTACACCGCGACAACAGCCGCAACGACACCTGCGGTAAAGCTGGCCGCGTAAGACCACCAGACCGGGAATTGCAAAAACAGCGTCGTCTCGCCATTGCCGTAATACCGCTCAAGCCCGCCAAAAAGCCGCCAGATGATCAGCAAGATCACGGCTGCCAGAACAATCTCCCAGAACGCAATGATCCAACGGTTGATCCGCGTCGGCAACGCAGACGTGAAAATGTCCACGGTCGCATGGGCGCCGTAAAACTGGCAAATCGGCAAGAAAGAGAAAATGGCGAACGCCACCCCCGCCTCCAGCACTTCGTAGTTGCCGTTGATCGGCCCCACGCCCAGATCCAGAAGCGCCTGCGAAACCGATGTAAGGTAGCGATCAAAGAAATCCGCGTGCAGCAGTTTATTGACCGATCGCCCGATGATCGACAACGTCACCATCACGATAAGGGCAATCAAAACGCCCCCCCCGATCAGCGCCGTCACGTGGGCAAGCGTACGGATCAATCGGTGCATCTGCGGGCCTCATTCGGAATCGGGACATGGGAAAACCCCGCGCCGACAGATCTCGGCGCGGGGCGGCATCCTGAATATCAGGGTTTATTCGCTGTAAGCATCCATCAAGGCAGTCGCCTCGTCGATCAGCGCCTGACCGTCGATGCCCTTGCTCTTCATGTCGGCAAGCCATTCGTCATAGACGGGCTGGCTGGCGTCTTTCCAAGTCTGAATGCCATCGCCCGAAACGTTGATGATGTTGTTGCCTGCGTCAACCGCCAACTGCCGTGCGGGGCCATCTGCATCCGCTTGCGTGCCACCCGCAAAGATCGAGAATTCGAGACCGGAATTGTCCTCGATCGCCTTTTGCAGTTCGGGATCAAGGCTGTCAAAGCGATCCTTGTTCATCGCCAGCACAAAGCCCAGCGTATAAAGCGCGTTACCATCGAATTCGGTGTGGTTCTTGACCAGTTCCGGCACCTTGAGCGCGCCCGTTACTTCCCAGGGGATGGTCGTGCCATCCACAACGCCCTTGCTCAATGCTTCGGAAATCGCCGGTACAGGCATGCCCACAGGGGTCGCGCCGACCTTTTCCAACAGCACGTTGGCAAGCCGTGATCCGCCGCGAATCTTAAGCCCTTCCATATCGGCAGGGGTCGTCACGGGGCTGCTGGTGTGAAGCACTCCCGGCCCATGGACCCATGTGCCAAGGATTTTGACATCCTTGAATTCACCGTCTTTCATGTCTTTTTCGAACATCTGCCAGAAGGCTGACGAAGCGGCACGGGCGCTTGTCGTGATAAAGGGCAGTTCGAACACTTCGGTGCTGGGGTAGCGACCGGGCGTGTAGCCCACAACCGTCCAGACAATATCAGCGACGCCATCAATGGCCTGATCCATCAACTCCGGCGGCTTGCCACCCAACTGCATGGAGGGGTAACGCTCGATCTTGATGCGACCATTGCTTGCGGCCTCTACGCGGTCCGCCCAAGGGTACAGGATCAGCTTTGGCACATTGGCCTGATCCGGCAGAAACTGGTGCATCCGCAGGGTCACGTCCTGCGCGAACGCCGGCATCGCACCCAAGGTGGCGCTCAGAGCCGTGGCTCCGACAAGACCCAGAAAGCATTTGCGTGTGAATTTCATCTGTCTTCTCCCTTTAGTGACGCTCAAGGATCCTCCTCCCGGCGCCATTATTGTGCGCGGAGGCTATGAGCTTCGCAAGAGGATGTCACGCGCGTTTCTGGGATCAAAGCTTTAGATGTGCGCGCAGACTGTGGCGCTGTGGGTGAATCTGGCGTTTAAAAGACCTATCTCGATTTTGTGTCGGCCCGGAGCTGTTAGGCTACCTTTCCTTCGAACGTGAACCGCGCCGGGTTTGCAGGAGGCTGATTTGTCTTAGTTACGCGGCCATGTCTAATCTTTCCAGAGCGGCGTAGAAGTTCGCCTCGGCTTCAGCTGGCGGGATATTCCCGATAGGCTCCAGCAGGCGGAGGTTGTTGAACCAGTCGACCCGTTCAAGCGTGGCATATTCGACAGCTTCAAAGTTGCGCCATAGCCCGCGTCTGTGAATGACCTCGGCCTTGAACAAGCCGTTGATCGTTTCGGCCATCGCGTTGTCATACGAGTCCCCGACACCGCCGACAGACGGCGCAATCTTCGCCTCTGCCAACCGCTCAGTGTACTTGATCGAAAGATACTGCGATCCGCGGCACCAGTTGGTCCTGGGCTGGCCTGCGTTGGTGGATGGCTTGCTCAAGCGCGTCGAGACCAAAACCAGCGTTTGCTGTACGGCTGGCACGCCAACGGACGATGCGCCGCGCAAAGACATCGATGACGAAGGCCACATATGCGCAGCATTCGCTTACTTCGCTCCGTCACTATTGGCGCTTACCGAGAGTGAGGTATTTTG